>CAWAES010000028.1:0-94286 GCA_963781085.1 uncultured Actinomycetes bacterium | reverse complement strand
CGCAGGCCTGCTGCAGGCCGGCGCGCGCAGCGGCCCATCTTGAGGGGGACCCTTGCCAGGACGTGAGGAACTGCCGTTAACGCTGCAGCGCTCGCCGGCCAAGGCCCAGGAGACGTGGATCAAAGCGCACGACAGCGCGGTCGAGGAGTATGGCGAAGGCGAGCGCGCCCACCGGACCGCGTTCGGGGCACTCAAGCACAGCTTCGAGAAGGTTGGTGACCACTGGGAGCCCAAGCCGGGCGGCGCCAAAGGCCCGTCTGATGAGCAGTCGGCCCAGCCTCGCGGCCAGTCGGACGAGAGCTACGGCGGGGTGGACGCCAACGCCAGCAAGGAACACCTGCTCCGGCTGGCCCGCCGGCTGGGCGTACCCGGGCGGTCCACGATGACCAAGCAGGAACTGGCCGCCGCGATCGAGAAGGAGAACGACCGGCGCACAGCGGCGGCCCGGGACGGCCGCCGGGCCCGCGGCAACGGATGAGCCCTCTCTGTTTCATCCCGGGTGACGAGGGCAGCGGACTGGGATGTTCCCTGGCCCGGAAGCGCGGCCGGGCCGCCAGACGACGCACACTCCAGGAGTTGTGTTTTGAAGGCTGTTGTCTACAAAGGACCATTCAAAGTCGCGGTCGAGGAGGTCCCCGACGCGCGGATCGAAGCCCCCAACGATGCGGTGGTGCGGATCACCACCACCAACATCTGCGGGTCTGACCTGCACATGTACGAAGGCCGGACGAACGTGGAAGAGGGCAAGGTCCTCGGCCACGAGAACATGGGCATCGTCGAAGAGACCGGCCCGGGGGTGACCTGGATCAAGCCGGGCGACCGGGTGTCCGTGCCGTTCAACATCGCCTGCGGCAGCTGCCGCAACTGCGTCGACGGCTGGACCTCGTTCTGCCTGCGGATGAACCCCACCGAGGGGGTGGACGGGGCCGCGTACGGCTACGCGCAGATGGGCCCCTACCAGGGCGGCCAGGCCGAGTACCTGCGGGTGCCGTTCGCCGACTTCAACCTGCTCCCGCTGCCCGCCGGCACCGAGTTCGAGCGTGACTTCACCATGCTCTCGGACATCTTCCCGACCGGGTACCACGGGGCGGCGCTGGCCGGCGTCAGCCCAGGCGACACCGTGGTCGTCTTCGGCGCGGGCCCGGTCGGCCTGCTTGCGGCGCACAGCTCCTACCTGCGGGGCGCGTCGCAGGTGTACGTGGTGGACCTGCACAAGGACCGGCTGGCCCTCGCCGCCCGGTTCGACGCCACCCCGGTCAGCCTCGGCGATGGCGACCCTGCCGAGCAGATCATGGACGCCACCCACGGGCTCGGTGCGGACCGCGGCATCGAGGCCGTCGGTTACCAGGCCCATGACCCGGCGGGGGACGAGCACCCCGAGATGGTGCTGGACGGCCTGGTCAAGTCGGTACGGACGACCGGCGGGATCGGCGTGGTGGGCGTCTACGTGCCCAGTGACCCCGGAGCGGCCAGCGAAGCTGCGCAGCAGGGCCGGATCGGCTTCGACTACGGCACGTTCTTCCAGAAGGGGCAGGCCATGGGGACCGGCCAGTGCCCGGTCAAGCGGTACAACGAGCAGCTCCGCGACCTGATCGTGGCGGGCCGGGCCACGCCCTCGCTGCTCGTGTCGCATGAGCTGCCCCTGACCGAGGCGCCCGGCGCCTACGAGAAGTTCGACCAGCGGGTGGACGGCTTCACCAAGGTCCTCCTGCATCCGGCGAACACCTGAGCGTCCGGCCCGGGTACCAGCGGCTGAGCACCCGGGCCGGGCTTGACCGCTCGCCCGTGTGGCATTCAACGGAGATGCCACGCGGGCGAGCCGCAGTTATGGCTGGGCCTGAATGCCCGCAGGGCCGATGATGGTAGAAGGATGAGACGGGGTAACCCGGTTCCCGGCGCTGCCGTCCACCAGGAAAAGGCCGGAGAGAGCCATGCCCAGCCCGGACCTGCTGAGCGACGCTAGCGATGAGCTGCGCGGTACCGGTGATGTGCTGCCGGGTGCTGCTGATCCGCTACGTGGTGCCAGCGACCTGCTGCGCCGCGCTGGTGACCTGCTGTGCGCGGCCGGCGATCTGCTACGCAGGGCCAGCGAGATGGAGCCCGGTGCTGGGCGTGCGCTGCCCGGCCACGCTGGTCCACCAGTCCGGCCCGCTGGTGGTCACGCTCTCGTTGTTCGGGGCGCAACCGGGCGGGCCGGGAACTGCGACGCCGGCCGCTATCGGTAGCTGACCTGCTCGGTGCCAAGCAGGCACTCGCGGAGGTAGTCAAGGGCCCGGGCCAGCAGACGGGACACGTGCATCTGCGACACGCCCAGCTGCTGGCCGATCTCAGCCTGGGTCATGTTGCCGTAGAAGCGCATGGTCAGGATGTGCTGTTCCCGCTCGGGCAGCTCGTTCCAGTGGGTGGACACCGCCTGCATGTCCAGGGCGTGCTCCACCTGGGGGTCTTCGCCGCCCAGCAGGTCACCCAGGGTGGCCGCGTCGTCGTCGGTAGACATGGGCGCGTCCAGTGAGTGCGGGTGGAAGACCATGTCGGCCCGGTTGGCGTCCCGGATCTCGTCCAGGCTGACGCCCAGATGCTCGGCGACTTCCTCGTCCGTGGGCGAGTGCCCGAGATCCTGGACCAGCGCGGTACGGGCTTTGCGCACCCGCAGCAGCAGTTCCTGCACGGGCCGCTTGACATGGACCTGCCAGCGCTTATCCCGGAAATGGCGCTTGATCTCCCCGGAGATGCACGGCTGCGCGTAGGCGGCCAGGTTGCCGCCGAACGCCGGGTCGAAGTTGTTGATCGCCTTGAGCAGCCCGACGTAACCGACCTGCATCAGCTCTTCTTCCGGTTCCGGGCTGTCCCGGTACCGGCGCGCACACGAGCGGACCAGCGAACGGTAGCGAAGGACCAGAGCCTCGCAGGCGGCCGAGCGCCGCCGGGATTCGGCCGGCAGGGTGTGAACGAGTTCTAGCAGTTCGCCATCGTCCTGCGCTGCTGGGTCGGTGGCCGGTGGCGTGGGCGCGAGTGGGGCCGCAGCCTGCACGTCTATCACCTCAGAATCCTGCGGGCGGAATCAGTACCTCCGGAGGATGCCCCCTGCACAAGAGATAAACATGACGGTGCGGTTTATTCGCCCCGGCGCTTCGTACAGCCTGTGATCAGCCCTCGCGGTAGCGCTCCGCGTCGGCGGACCGCAGTTCCAGGCCCAGGCCGGGGCGATCGGGATCCGGGGTCAGCACGCCCCCCGCCGGATCCAGGGTCCCGTCGAACAGCATCCGCTCGATCCGCTGATGATCGTGAAAGTACTCCAGGTGCCGCAGGTTGGGCACGGCCACGGCGACCTGCGCGTGCAGGTTCGGCGCGCAGTGCCCGGAGACCTGCACGTTGTGCGCGGCCGCCAGAGCCGCGCCGCGCAGGAACTCGGTGATGCCGCCACAGCGGGTCACGTCCAGTTGCAGGCAGTCCACCGCCTCCGCGGCCAGCAGCCGCGCGGAGTCAGCCAGGGTCCAGCTGTACTCGCCCGCGGTCACGTCGGGCCGGACCTGGCGCCGGACCGTGGCCAGGCCCGCAAGGTCCTGGGAGGAGACCGGCTCCTCGAACCAGGTCACCGCGAACTGGTCCATCTGGTCTGCCATCCGGACCGCCTGCCCGGTGGAGTAACCGCCGTTGGCGTCCACGTAGAGCTCCGTGTCCGGGCCGATGACCTCCCGGGCCAGAGCCACCCGGGCCAGGTCGCGCGATTCGTTGCTGCCCCAGGACTCGCCGATCTTGATCTTGACCCGGGGAATCCGGTCCTGGCCTACCCATCCGCTCAGCTGCTCACGGGTCCGCGCGTCGTCGTAGGTGGTGAACCCGCCGCTGCCGTACACCGGCACGTCGTCGCGGGCCCGGCCGAGCAGGCCGGCGACCGGGCAGCTAAGCAGCCGGGCCTTCAGATCCCACAGCGCGATGTCGGCGGCGGACAGGGCCATCGCCCCGATACCGGGCCGGCCCACGTTGCGCAGCGCCCGCGTCATGGCCTCGTTCGCGCCGGCCACGTCCAGCGCACCCCGGCCCGCGACCACGTCGGAGAGGATGCCAGTCACCACCGGCGCGGCGGCTGCGGCCGTGTAGCTCCAGCCGATCCCCTGCTGGCCGCCGGCCCGGGCGGTGACGAGCACGAGCGTGGTCTTGTCCCAGGCCAGGGTGCCGTCGGCTTCCGGCGCGTCGGTCGGTACGACGTAGACGGCGGCGTCCAGACCTTCGACCACGGGGCCTTCTACCAGTGGGCCCTCCACCACGGGGCCCTGCACGGCGGAATGCGCCACCGTCGTCCTCGCTCCGCCCATGATCACGCCTATCCTTCCGGGGCTGGTTCTGCCGTACTGGCCCGCACCATGCTGCTAACACCGTGCTCAGCTACCTGCGGGCCGGACGGCCAAACCTCGGACGGCCAAACGCCGGGCCGTCGGTCGCGGCCTCGGCTGGGCTGCGGAAGCAATCCTTTAAGCAGGTTTGGCGCAGCGGCATGTTTGGCTGCCGCATCCACGGACAGCCGGGGGTGGGCGGATTCACCTGCCTGAGTAACTCACGATCAGCTGGAGGTCCGCAGGTGGCACAGATCGCATCCGAGGCTCTGATCGAGCGGCTCGCCGACTGGGGCGTGGACACCGTCTTCGGCCTCCCGGGGGACGGCATCAACGGCATCATGGAGGGCTTCCGGCGGCACCAGGACCGGATCAAGTTCGTGCTGGTCCATCACGAGGAGGCGGCCGCGTTCATGGCGACCGCCCACGCCAAGGCGACCGGGCAGATCGGCGTCTGCCTGGCCACGTCAGGTCCGGGTGGCATCCACCTGCTGAACGGGCTCTACGACGCCAAGCTCGACCATATGCCGGTGCTGGCCATCACCGGCATGCAGGAGACGTCGGTGCTGGGCACCGGCTACCAGCAGGAAGTGAACCTCGACCGGCTCTACGAGGACGTCGCGGTCTACGACCAGATGATCTACAACCCGGCGCAGCTGCCCGCACTGGTTGACATCGCGATTCGTACCGCCTACGCCCGGCGCGGAGTGGCCCACCTGACCGTGCCGAACGACATCCAGGTCGCCCCGGCCGGCCAGAATCCCTGGGCGGAAGTCGGCCCGGCCCGGCCGCCGGCCACGTCGCCGATCCGGCTGGCCGCCCCCGGCAGGCCCCGCGACGAGGACCTGCAGCAGCTGGCCGACGTGCTGAATGCCGGCGAGAAGATCGCGATCCTGGCCGGCGCGGGGCCCTGCACGCCCGGGAGCAGCTGCTCGCGGTGGCGGAGACGCTGGGTGCGCCGATTATCAAGACGCTGTCCGGCAAGGGCACCGTGCCAGACGACTCGCCGTACACCACCGGCGGAATCGGCCTGCTCGGCACCGCGCCCTCCGAGGAGCTGATGGACGACCTCGACACCCTGTTCATGGTGGGCACGAACTACCCGTACACCAAGTACATGCCGGAGCCGGGCAAGGCGCGGATCGTGCAGATCGAGGCCGACCCGGCCCGGGCCGGCGCCCGGGTGGCCACCGAGGTGCCCGTGGTGGGAGACGCCCGGGAGGGCCTGCAGGCCCTGCTGCCGCTGCTCAAGCAGCGCACCGACACCTCGTTCCTGGAGAAGTACCAGAAGCAGATGGGCAAGTGGCGGGAGAAGATGGCCGCGCTCCAGGACGAGAAGCGGGACCCGATCGCGCCGGAGTTCCTGGTCAGCGTTCTCGACGAGCTGGCCGCCGACGACGCCATCCTGACCTGCGACAGCGGGACTATCGCCACCTGGGCCGCCCGCCACTGGCACATCCGGGCCGACCGTGAGTTCTACTTGTCCGGGAACCTGGCCACGATGGCGCCCGGGCTGCCGTACGCGATCGGGATACAGCATGCCTTCCCCGGCCGCCAGGTGATCGGCTACGTCGGTGACGGCGGGTTCTCGATGCTCATGGCTGAGTTCATCACCGCTATCAAGCATCAGCTGCCGGTCAAGATCGTGATCAACAACAACAACGCCCTCGGCCAGATTCTCTGGGAGCAGATGGTGCTCGGCTACCCGGAGTTCGGTGTCCGGCATTCGGAGCCGTTCACGGACTACACCGGGATCGCCACGGCCAACGGCGCGCTGGGCCTCAAGGTGACTCACCCAGGTGAGGTCCGGGACGCGATCAGCCAGGCGCTCGGCCACGACGGGCCGGCCCTGGTCGACGTGAACGTGAACCCGGACGAGCCGCCACTGCCGGGCAAGGTCGAGTACAAGCAGGCGGTGAAGTTCGCCGAGGCGTTCCTGCGCGGCCAGCCGCGCAAGTCCACGATCGCGACCACGCTCTTCCGCGACAAGATCGACCAGCTCAAGTCCTGACTCCGGAGCCCTCTTCCTGGGGCCTGACCTCTAACCGGTCGGGTCCCCCCGGTCAACTGGTGGCCGCCGACGCTGACGCGCCGCGCGGCCGCCGGCCGTCTCTGGGTCGAGCGGGAGCCCGCAGGGCGGCTTGACCTCCTCCAGCCGCAGGTAAGTGACCAGCCGCTGGCCGCCCCGGGTGGACAGCCGGGTCAGTACCTCCTGCAGTTCGGAGATATCCCGGGCGACCACGCTGAGCAGGTAGTCCATCTCGCCCGCGACGTTGTCCGCGGAGATGATCTGCGGCAGCGCGCGGACCTGGTCCTCGAAGATGCGGGTGGCCCGGGGGTCGTGCCGGCCCAGGGTGGCGAACACGTACAGCTGGAGGGGGAACCCGGCCGCCTCCGGGTCGAGCTGGGCCCGGATGATCCGGATCACCCCGGACTCCTTCAGCGCGCGCACCCGGTGCAGCGTGGCGGCCGGGGACAGGCCCACCATCCGGGCCAGTTCCACGTTGGTCCGGTCCGCGTCGGCCTGCAGTGCAGTTAGCAGTTTGATGTCAACTTCATCAAGGTTTACGGCCATGAAACTGAATAATATTTCACCACAGGGGTGCTACGGCTAATTCTGGCTCGCGAGCAGGCATCCTGAAGGCATGAACGTTCGACCGCCGTCGCGCCCTCATGGCGCTCACCGTCGCCGGGCTGCTGTGGGGCAGCACGGTGCCCCTGTCCAAGCTCGCTCTGGGCTGGCTGCCGCCTGGGTGGCTCACCGCCATCCGGTTCGCCGTGGCCGCTGCCGTGCTGCTCACCGTCACCCGGTCCCGGGTACGTGCGGCGTGCAGCCCGGCGGTGCTGGCCTGGGGGGCGGCGGGGTACGGCGGGACGGTGCTGCTGCAGAACACGGGTATCACCGAGACCAGTGTCAGTCATGCGGCGCTCCTCATCGGCACCGCCCCCGTGCTGGTCGCGATCATCGCCGTCGTGTGGCACCACAGCGTGGTCCGGCCGGTCGCGTGGGCCGGCTTCGCCGTCTCGCTCGGCGGGGTCGGACTGATCGCCGCCGGAGGCGGTGGCGGTGCGAACCTGGGTGGGGACGGCCTGGTGCTGGCCTCGGTCCTGCTCTCGGCGGTCTTCACCGTCGGCCAGACCCGGCTGCTGCGCGGCCGCGACCCGATCGCGGTCACCGCGGTGCAGTTCCTGGGCGCGGCCCTGGTCACGGCGCCGTTCAGCGCGCTGACCGAGGGCGTGCCACCCGCCCCCGCGGGCACCGCCAGCCTGCTGGCCGTCGTCGCGTTGATCGCGGGCGGGACCTTGCTCCCGTTCACCCTGTTCGCCTTCGGGCAGAGCCGGCTTCCGGCCGAGATCGCCGGGGCGTTCCTCAACATCGAGCCGCTCGTCGGCGCGGTGGCGGGTGTCGTGGTCTTCGGTGACCCGGCAGGCCCGGCGCAGATGGCCGGAGGCGCGGCCATCCTCGGCGGTATCGCGCTGAGCAGTGTGCGGCGGCCCGGCCGCCGCCAGGCCCGCCCGGCGGTCGCGGCCCAGGCCGCGGAAGGGTCCGTGCTGGTGGCGGAGCCGGTTCTGGCGGGCCAGGCTGCAGGTGGGGACCGTCCCGGCGTACTGGACGGCCGCGACCTGCTCGACCCGCTCACTGTGCTCGACTACCCGGCCCTGCTGGACCACGGGCCTGCGCTGGACGACGGGGCCGAGCTGGACTACGCGGGGGTGCTGGACCACCACGGAGGCCGGCGCCGGGTGCTGGCCGCCAACCGTGAAAGCTCCCTGGCTGAGCTCGCCGCCCGTCACCCGGCCGACCTGCGCCGCGCGAGGCGCGAGCACGGGGTCGGCCGCCCGCCGCAGATCGGGCGCCGGCGTCCCCGCGGCCAGATCCGGCCGCAGGGGCGCCGTCAGGAAGCACGCAGTCCCGGGGACGGCCGGCGCGGGGAGCCCAGGCCGGCCGTCCGCGCCTAGGGCGGCGGGGAAGCGCAGGTCAGAGGGCGGGCCCGCCGAATACCCGGAATTGCCCCGACCCAAACTTTTTTTGAAGAACCGGAATCCCAGTAGCGGCAGGGCTTTCGACGTTTACCCAGGTGAAGCCTGCTCCAGCCGAGTTTGCATCCTCCGGCGACCCTTGCGTACGTTGGGCCGCTGTGATCAAAATCTGGACAAGGAGCTTCATGAAGGTACAAACCAGGATAATCACGGCAGCGGGCGCCGGCATCGTCATGGCCGGCTTTGCGGCTGGGCCGGCTCTGGCCAGCACGCACACCGTGCGGCCGGGTGACACGCTCAGCGGCATCGCCGTCGCTTCGGGCGTCTCACTCACCAAGGTCGAGGCGGCCAACCACTGGCTCAAGAATCCCAACCTGATCTACGCGGGCCAGGTCGTGCACGTGCCGGACGGGCGCTCCGGGAGTACCCGGATGTCGCCGGCCTACTATCAGGCCCCGGCGGTGTCCAGCACGCCAACGGCGAATGCCAGCACCTCAGCCAGCACCGGCACCTCAGCGAGCACGGGTACCTCCTCGGAGAGCTCGGACACCTCGTCGGCCAGCACCGCCACCTCCACGGGCACGTCGGCTGCGAGCAGCAGCACCGGTGCCGGTGGGTCGTTCCAGCAGTGCGTGGCCTGGCGTGAGTCGGGCAACAACCCGACCGCGTCCTCGTCGGGCCTGTACGGCATCCTGCCGAGCACCTGGGCCAGCCTGGGCTACTCCGGCACCGCCGGCTCGGCCTCGGTCGCCCAGCAGAACCAGGCATTCCAGCAGCTTTACGCCCAGGACGGCACCTCGCCCTGGGCTCCCTACGACGGCTGCTGAGCAGAACCACGTTCTGATCTCAGCAGGCCATCGTCCCACCCGATTCTGATCACAGCGGCTCTTCTCTCGCCCTCGAACGTCTGAGCCTGAGAGAGCCACGCACGAGCCCCGGCCCGGGGAACCGACTCCCGGCCGGGGCTCAGTGCGTTCCGGTCAGCCCGGCTAGCCGACGAGCGCCTCGATCAGGTGCGGCCCTGGCTCGGCCAGCGCCCGGCGCAGCTCGTCCCCGAACTCCCCGGCGTCGGCGGCCCGGGCCGCTGGCACTCCCATCCCGCGGGCCAGGGCGGTGAAGTCCAGGTCCGGCCGGGACAGGTCGAACAGGCTGCGGGCGGCGGCGCCACCCGCAGCCGCACCCACCCGCTGCAGCTCCAGGTCGAGGATCGCGTAGCGGCGGTTACTGAAGATTACCGTGGTGACGTCCAGCTGCTCCCGGGCGTGCGTCCACAGCGCCGAGATCGTGTACATCGCGCTGCCGTCCGAGCCGAGCGCCAGGACGCTACGGTCCGGGCAGGCCACGGCGGCTCCCGTCGCCACGGGCAGGCCCTGGCCGATCGCGCCGCCGGTGAGGGTGAGCCAGTCATGCGGGGGCGCGCCCGCGGTCGCGGCCGGCAGCCACAGCCCGGACGTATTCGCTTCGTCGGACACGATCGCCCCGTCGGGCAGCAGCGCGCCGATGACCGCGGCCGCCTTCTCGGCGGTCAGCTCCCCGCCGGGCAGCGCGGGCCGCTCGGCCGGCTGGAGCTGCGCCCGGGCGCCCGGGGCGACCCGCTCAGCGAGGTCGGCCAGCGCCCCGCAGACGTCCTCGCCCGGTGCGGCCAGCGTGTGCACCTGGCAGCCGTCCGGGACCAGGGAACTGGGCAGGCCCGGGTAGGCGAAGAAGGACACCGGCGCGCGTGCGCCCGCCAGGATCAGCTGGGTAGTACCGGCCAGCTGCGACTGCGCGAACTCGGCCAGGTAAGCCAGCCGTTCCAGGCCCGGCAGGCCGGCGCCGCGTTCCAGCCGGGCGGGGAACGTCTCGCCGAGCAGCCGCGCCCCGCTGGCTGCGGCGATCCGGCTCGCGGCCTCCAGCCCGGGACGGCGCAGCGCCGCGCCGCCGAGCAGGATCACGCAGGCCCCGGTGCTGGTTGCTCGCGCGGCGTCCTCGATCACCGGCCCGGGGACCACGGACGGCGGCCGCGCTGGCACCGGCGGCGCGGGCTCGGCGCCGCCGGACCAGGACACGTCGGCGGGCAGGATCAGCGTGGCCACCCCGCCGGGCGGTCCCAGCGCCGCGGCCACCCCCTCCGCGGCGTCGGGCGCCACGTCGGCGCTCCGGGCGGAGCGGCGGACCCAGCCCGACACTGACCGGGCCAGCGAGTCGATGTCGGACTCCAGCGGCGCGTCGAACCGTTTGTGGCTCAGCGCATGGTCGCCGACCACGTTGAGCAGAGGGGTGCGCGCCCGGCGGGCGTTATGGAGGTTGGCTAGGCCGTTGGCCAGGCCCGGCCCCAGATGCAGGAGGGTGGCCGCGGGGCGCCCCGCCATCCGGCCGTAGCCGTCCGCCGCCCCGGTCGCCACGCCCTCGAAGAGGCAGAGCACCGCGTGCAGTTCCGGAACCGCGTCCAGGCTGGCCACGAAGTGCATCTCCGAGGTGCCGGGGTTGGCGAAGCAGACCCCCACCCCGCTGCCGGCCAGGGTGCGGATCAGCGCCTGGGCACCGTTCACTCATACCTCCAGGGAACCCGCCGCGCCCGCTCGTGAGCCGGCAGGCCAAGTCTCCACGTGTTGCGTGCGTGTGGCTAATCGAAATCGTGTCTACCCAGGCGGCGTATCGGGAGGTGATACTCCCTGTAGGACACGAACGCATAACGGATATGGCCTGCGTTTTCCGGCGGTAGGAGAAGTGCATGGGCAGGGGGCGCCTTGAGAGAGGGCTCATGAGCCGGGGCCGCTCGATCGGGCTGGGGATGGTGCTGCTCGCGCTCCTGGTGACCGGGTGTGCCGCGCCGCAGTTCACCTACGTGACGAACTCGAGTCAGCACACCTACTTCAAGGTGCCGGACGGCTGGAGCCAGATCAGGAGCTCAGCGCTCTCCGCCGCGACCAAGACCACCCCGAGCAGCAACGTATGGTCGGTCGGCTACGACGCCGACCTCAGGCCCGCGGCGAATCACGTGCTCGGGGCGACGGATGCGGCACCGTTCGTGTACTCGGTGGTCGCAGCGCTCAACCAGACCACCACGAACACCCTGTCCTACAACCAGCTACGGGACTTCTTCCTGCCGGTGACCGCGGCCGCCCGGGCCGCCGACGCCAAGAGCGGCTTCCCGCTGACCGACTTTCGCCTGCTGCGCAACGCCACGGTGACGCTGGGACAGGGCGTGCACGGCGTCCGGGTCACGTTCCAGTACACCTACCCGGGCATCGGCGCCAACACCTTCGACCAGGTCGCCCTGACGAACGCGGATGACACCGAGGTCTACCTGCTGCTCGTGCACTGCCTGGCTTCCTGTTACAGCAAGCACCAGAGCCAGATCGACACGGTGATGAACTCCTTCACGGTCAGGAGCCCATGATGACGATGGCCCCCACGGATTCCCCGGAAGGGCTGCGGCCACCGGACGGCCGCCTGCGTGACGAGGACCGGCGGACCCGCAAACCGCTCGCGTTCTGGGACCGGGTGAAGTTCCTGCTCCTGCTGACCGCGTTCTGGTTCATCCTGCTCTGGTCGACGAAGTCGGGCAACCCGCTGATCTCCTGGTCCGACGCGTTCCGGATCGAGGCCCGGGCCGGTGCCTGGGTCCTCGTCCTGATCGGCCTGGAGGTGCTGCGCCAGATCCACTTCCTGATCAGCGAGCACTGGGCTGGCTATCACTACTTCTGGACCTACCGGGTGTTCGGCGGTACCGAGCGGCTCACCCACCGGAGGCTGTCCGACTGGACCCGGTTCCGACTCTGGCGGCTGATCACCTGGGTGTTCTGGATCGCCGTGCTCGCGGTGGTGCTCGGCCGGGTGAAGCACGAATCCCCGGTGGACGCCCTGATCAAGCTTCCGAGCTACATCTGGAGCGCGCTGCCGTTCCTGGCGCAGCTGGTCGTCATCCTGCTCTTCGTGGTGCTCCAGTTCGCCGCGATCTTCTGGTTCCTGTCCCGGGGCGGCGTGGACGTGTACTACCCGGACGACATCAAGACCCGGTTCACCGACGTCTGGGGCCAGGACCACGTGCTGGAGCGGGTGAAAGAGAACATCCTCTACCTGGAGGACCCGGAGCAGATCGAGTCCCGGGGCGGCTACGTGCCCGGCGGCATCCTGCTCTGGGGGCCGCCTGGCACCGGCAAGACGCTGATGGCGGAGGCGGTCGCGGGCGAGACCGGCCGCCCCTACGTGTTCGTGGACCCGGGCGCGTTCATCAACATGTTCATGGGCGTTGGCATCCTCAAGGTCAAGTCCCTGTTCCGCAAGCTGCGCCGGCTCGCGCTCCGGTACGGCGGCGTGATCGTGTTCTTCGACGAGGCTGACTCGCTGGGCCGCCGCGGCGCGCTGGCCCAGGGCGGCCAGAACTTCCCCGGCGGCCGGGCCACCCCCGCGGCCTGGCAGGCGGGCGGCTGTCACGGCTTCTCCTACCTGTCCGGCGACGTGCAGTGGCGGCTGGCCCGGCGGGCCCTGTCGTCGTCGGCGGGCGACGAGCCGGACACGACGCGGAACAAGCAGATGATGGGCATGGGCATGGGTGGCGGCGGGGGCATGGGCACCCTGGAGGCCCTGCTCACCGAACTGTCCGGGCTGAAGAAGCCGCGCGGCTTCGTGAACCGCCACGTCCGCCGGCTGCTCGGGCTGCGCCCCAAGCCCCCGCCCAAGTACCGGATGCTGGTCATGATGGCGACCAACCTGCCGGAGGCGCTGGACGAGGCGCTGCTCCGCCCGGGCCGGATCGACCGGATCTACAAAGTCGGCTACCCGTCCAAGGCCGGCCGGGTGCGTACCTACGAGGGCTACTTCGCCAAGGTGCGGCATGAGCTCACCCCGGAGCAGATGGACAAGCTGGCCACCATCACCCCGTACGCGACCGGCGCCACCATCAAGGACCTGGTGAACGAGGCCCTCATCACCGCGATCCGGGACGGCCGGGACGTCATCACCTGGGGCGATGTCATCCGGGCCAAGCAGCTCAAGGAGCTCGGCCCGCCGGAGGACGTGGAGTACATCGAGCGGGAGCGGCACGCGGTGGCCGTCCACGAGGCGTGCCACGCGCTGGTGGCGTACCGCACCCGGCAGCACATGGAGATCGACATCGCCACCATCGAGAAGGGCAGCGACTATCTCGGCATGGTGGCCAGCATCCCGCCGGAGGACCAGTTCACCCGGTGGCGCAGCGAGTACGAGACCGACATCCTGGTCTCGCTGGCGTCGCTGGCCGGAGAGCGGATGTTCTTCAACAACGACAGCTCGTCCGGAGTCTCCGGCGACCTGGAGTCCGCGACCACCGTGGCCTCCTTCATGGAAGGCTTCTGGGGCATGGGCTCCACGGTGTCGTCCTACTCCACGGCGAAGCGGCTGGAGGTCGGTTCGCCCGGCGGCGGGCAGGGCGGCCGGAACAAGAAGGGACACGACCCCGAGGCCGAAATGCGCCGGGCCCTGGCCGACCGGATCGAGGACAACCTGAACACCCTGCTGGTGCGGGTCGAGGAGATCATCACCGAAGACCGGGACCGGGTCCTGTCGCTGGCCCACGCCCTGGAGACCTATAAGACGCTGACCGGCGAGGACGTGGTGGCTGTGATTGAGCGGCAGCGGGGCCCGTTCGTGGACGGGCGCCCGTACGCGGACGCGGGCCTGATCGCCCGGCTGGAGGACTACCACCGGAAGGCCGCGGTGGCGCACGTCGAGCACAGCCAGGGCGCGCTCAGCATGCCTGAGATCCCCCGGCCCGTGCTGACCGCGCCCGGACCCGGAGGCTGGCTGGTGGCGCCGGACCCGGATCCGCTGAACCGCAAGGGCCATGGAAATGGGTCCGATCCCGTGGGCGGCGCCGCAGTGGTCGGCGGCCCCGGGCTGGCGGGAGGTGCCGGACCGTCCGGTCCGCCGGACGGGTCAGGGCCGTCGAACGGATCGGGGCCGCCGCGGATCGGGCCGCCGGGATCGGGGCCGCCGGCCGGATCGGGGCCGCCGGCCGGATCGGACCCGCCGAGCGGGCCCGGGCCGGGCGGGTCCTGACCAGATATGCGCGCCGCCTACCGGGTGCGGCTGGTGGCCAACCTGGTCAACGGGTCCACGCTGGCCGGGCTGCTGGTGGCCGCGGCGGGGCGGGCGCGGCTGGCCCGCACCGCCGACGGCCTGCTGGTCGGGGTCCGGTACCGGCTCCCGGTCCCGGTCGCCCCCGCGTTCACGGTCGGGAATGTGATCCTGGCCCGGGGTGACCGGGCGGCCCTCGCCTCCAGGCAGGCGCTGCTCGCCCACGAGGCGCGGCACGCCACGCAGTACGCGTGGTGCGGGGGGGTGGCCATGTTCCCGCTGTACTTCCTCGCGGCCGGGGTGTCCTGGGGGCTGACCGGTGATTTCGGGGCCCGCAACGTGTTCGAGCGGCAGGCTGGGCTGGCCGACGGCGGGTACACCGACAAACCGCTGCGGCCGGCGCTGGCCCGGTTCGCCCAGCCCCGCAGCCAGTCCGGGGAACGCGCGGCATAATCAGGCTGCCGCGGGGTCCGCGACGCCGGGTCCGTAATGGAGGTGCGCCGTTGTGCTGAGGTTTCACCGCCTCAAGGTGCTGCGCCGCCTGCCCCATCCTGGCCGCGGCTTCACCCAGGGGCTGATCGTGGACGACGGCACGGTGTGGGAGAGCACCGGCCAGTACGGTCAGTCCACGCTGCGGCGCTACCAGTTGGGGCAGGAGGAGGTCGACGCCGCTGCGCCGCTGCCGTCCGACCTGTTCGCGGAGGGTATCTGCCGGGTGGGCAGCCACCTCTGGCAGCTCACCTGGCGAGAGCGGGTCGCCCTGCGGTGGGACCCGCGCAGCCTGACCCTGCTGGAGACGATCTCCTACAACCGCGAGGGCTGGGGCATCTGCAACACGGGCCGGTACGTGCTGACCAGCGACGGGAGCAGCGAACTGGTCCGCCGTGACCCGCAGACGCTGATGCCGCTCGGCACGGTCGTGGTGCGTATCGACGGGCAGCGTATCGGCGGCCTCAACGACCTGGAATGGGCTGGCGGCCGGGTCTGGGCCAACGTGGCGCCCCGCCCGTACCTGGCCGGGATCGACGCAGACAGCGGTGAAGTAGTGGATATTGTGGACGCACGGGCCGCCGCCGAACGGCACTGGGGTGATCCGCAGGCCTTCCTCAACGGCGTCACGGCCCTGGCTACCCCGGGCGAATTCCTGCTCAGCGGGAAGAGCTGGCGTTCCCTGTATCACGTTCGACTGATCGAGGGCCGCCAGCACAGGCAGCCGGAGCGACTGCTGGTGCCTGAGTGGAACGTTCAGGAAGTGTTCAGGAAAGCCTAGGGACAGGTGGAGACTCCTTAGAGGTCGCATTCAGGTACGCGGCCGATTATCAGTAGCAGCCCAGAACAGGGCGATGACCTACTGAGGAGCGTTTCCAGATGAGCGCGGTTTACGGGGAGCCCGGATACGCCGGCCCAGGACAGTCCGGAACCGGGCCGTCCGAAACGGGGCAGGGCGGTTACGGGACAGGCGGTTACGGACAGGGCCAGGGCGGCTACGGCCAGCCCGGCTACGGCCAGCCCGGCTACGGCCAGCCCGGCTACGGCCAGCCTGGCTACGGCCAGCCTGGCTACGGCCAGCCCGGCGGGTACGGCCTGGGCGGCTACGGGAACTACGGCGGCGGATCGGGCGGTTCCGGCGGCTATGGGTCCGGGCCGGGCAGCAGCGGTCCGGGCGAGCCCGACGGCGGGCGGCAGCGGCGGCGCCGGTTCGTGCTGGCCGGGGCTTCGACCGGCCTGGCCGCGGTGCTGGCGGTCGTCGGGCTGGGCGCGGTGAACGCGACCGGCTCCTCCACGCTGACCACGGCCCAGATCGCCACGAAGGTAGACCCGGGCCTGGTGGACGTGGTGTCCACGCTCGGCTACCAGAACGGCGAGGCGGCCGGCACCGGCATGGTGCTGACCTCCACTGGTGAGGTGCTGACGAACAACCACGTGATCGACGGGGCGACCTCAGTCAAGGTCCGTGACATCGGCAACGGGCGCACGTACACCGCCAAGGTGGTCGGCTACGACAAGACCCACGACGTCGCGGTGCTCCAGATGGTGAACGCCTCGGGGCTGACGACGGTCAGCCTCAGCTCCTCGGGCGTGCAGGGCGGCCAGAAAGTGGTCGCGCTGGGTAACGCCCTCGGCAAGGGCGGCACTCCGTCCGTGGCCACCGGCAAGGTGACGGCGACCGGCAGGACCATCACCGCCTCGGACGAGGACGCAGGCAACGCGGAACAACTGCACGGCCTGATCCAGACCAACGCGGGCATCCAGCCGGGTGACTCCGGCGGCCCGCTGGTCAACACCTCGGGCGAGATCGTCGGCATGAACACGGCCGCTTCCAGCAACATCTCGACCACGGCGTTCGGCACGCAGTCCGACAAGCCGGCCACCCAGGCGTTCGCCATCCCGATCGGCCATGCGACGGCGATCGCGGACCAGATCGAGGCGGGTAAGGCCTCCTCCACCGTGCACCTCGGCGCCAGCGCTTTCCTGGGCGTGGAGGTCTCCCCCTCCTCGGCGGGCAGCGCCGGCGGTGACGGGAGCCCCTACGGCGGTTACTTCGGTGAGGGGAACGGCGGCTACGGCAGCTCCACGGTCAGCGGGGCTTCGGTGGCCGGCACGGTGTCCGGGTCCGCGGCCGCTCAGGCCGGGCTGACCCAGGGCGACGTGATCACGGCAGTGGCGGGCCACACCATTACGTCCGCGGCGGGCGTGTCGTCGGCCCTGGCCAGCCACCACCCGGGTGACAGCATCAGCATCAGCTGGACGGACCAGACCGGGCAGTCGCACACCGCGACCGTGCAGCTCGGCGCCGGCCCGGCCGACTGAATATCTCCCGGCCGGCCTCCGGCCGGCCGGGTGTCATCGGCGAGGCTCGCCACCGGCCAGCCTCGCGGTCTACGGGGACCCCCGGGCCATCCCGCCCGGGGGTCCTCCATGCTGCCGGTACCGCGCCGGCGAACAGGCCGTGGGAAATTTCCAGATGTCTGGGAGCTGGGCCGATTCCGTTGACCTGCGCGGGCCTTGATCAGCATCGTGGTGGCAGGACGAACAGATGGCCGCGCTGCGGCCTGCGTGCAAGGACGGTGTGATGGCAGATCGCATGGAGGCGCCCCCCCGGCCCTCTCGTGCTCCGGTACCCCGCGGCCAGATGCCTGGAGGCCACTCACCTGGTGCTCCCCGGCGCAGCCGCAGGCGGTGGGCGGTGGCCGTCGCCGTCACCGCCTGCTGGGTGGTGCTGTGGACCGTGACGGGGTCGCTGGTCAGCGGGGCCATCGTGCTGCTGTTCCTGGCCGCGCTGGGCGTGGTGACCGTGCTGGCGCTGCGGGCCCTGGGGGTGACCCGGGACCATCCCTGGATCCAGCAGATCTCGACCCGCCCGTGGCGTGACGGGCAGGAGGTACTGCAGCTCGCCCTGCGTCACCTGCCTGAGGTGTTCGTGGTCACCCCGAACGGCGCGCTACTCGCCCCCAATGCCGTTGAGCTGCGGCTGAACCCGCGCGACGTCGATTCGCTGGGCGAGCGGATGGACATCGGCCTGGTGCAGTCGAGCGCTGCTGAGGTGTACCAGGAGCAGGTGGCCGGCCACGGGGCCCGGCTGGCCGGGCCTGGCCCGGTGGAGGTGAGCGTGGTCAGCGACCCGGCAGTGCCCGCGGGCCGCTACCAGCTGCGGCAGGGCCTGCCGCTGGGTGCCGCGCCGTCCGGGTTCCAGTCGGGGTTCCAGCGGCCGTGCCGTCCGGGTTGGAGTCCGGGTTCCAGCCGGCCGTGCCGTCCGGGTTCGAGTCGGGGTTCCAGCCGGCGGCGCCGGGGTTCCAGCCCGTGGCGCCGTCCAATGTCGAGTCGGCGGCGGGCTGGCCGTTCGCCCATGACGGCCGTACCTCCTCCGCGCCGGTGTCCGCCACCGACGTCACCGTCGGTGGCGGCGGCCTCGCCACCGTCGCCGAGCCGGCCCGCAGCATGACCCCGACGCTGCGGCTGATCACCGGGGGGCGGGTCGCGGAGACCCGGCTGTCCGGGGCCCGGGCGGGCCGCGGCGCGGTCGAACTCAGCCTCCCCGACGTGCCGACCGTGTCCCGGGAGCACGCCAGGTTCACCTACTCCGACGGCCAGTGGCGGGTCGCCAATCTGGGCATGAACGGGCTGACGCTGAACGGCACCTCGGTCGCCGGAGAGCAGCCGCTGCACGACGGGGACGTGATCCGCTGGGGCACGAACGACCAGGCGCCGGGCTCGCGGGTGGAGATAGGCTGACCGCCGCCGGATGTGTCCCGGGAGGTCGTCCTGGGCTCATACCGGCGACTCACTGAGCCGGGGACGGCACAATAGTGGCGGTGGCCCAGCTTTTTCTCTGGTCAGCCGGTCGGCGCGAGTGGGTGACCTGCCCACCCGACGAGATCACCTGGCTGGATCGCAGCCTGCTCAGCGGCAACAAGGACCTGGCCCTGCACCGGTCCCCGCGCTGTGCCGGGCTGCGCTACGTGCACCACCGGTGGGAGCTGTTCAGCCGGGATACCACCTACCCGGTGTACCTGGCCCCGCATACCCCAGGCACGCCCATGGACCACCGGGCCGTTCAGCAGGCTGCCCGGCAGGTCCTGCCGGTGGCCCCAGCCAATCACTTCGAGACCCTGCCTGTGGTGCTGGACGCCGGGACCTGGCTGGTCAGCGTGAGCAGCTGGGTGCTCCCGTTGCGGCTGGACGCGGCCGAACGCCCGGCTGCCGCGACCAGTCCTGGCCACCACGAACAGCCCGAGACCCAGGAAAAGCGGGTCCAGCCGAACGCCGCGCCAGGCCGGCGCGGCAGCCCGCCCCGGCCGGACGCCCCGGACCGGGTCCGGGCCTACTTCGCACGTAACGCAGCCGCCCGGCTGGCCATGGCCTACCACTACCAGGAGCTCATCCTCAGCCTGCCCGGCGCGCAGCCGATACCGATGATGGACGTGGTCATCGCCCTGGACCTGAGCGGTGAGGGAGCCATCTCCGACTACAAGAAGCAGCTCCAGGGCCTGATCTGGAAGGAACGCGGGCACCCGCGCGAGCTGGCGGAGTACCTGCTCACCCACGGCCTGCTGACCCCGGCCGACCTCGAGGCGGCCCGCGAGGCGGCCACGGCCAACGAGCGCAGCGGCAAGAGCGAGCTGGCCCGCAAGCGGCTGAAGTACAAGCCCAGGAAGTAACGGCCGGCCCGCGGCGTCAGCTGACGTAGTGCGACGCGTGCCGCTCCCGGATCACGTTCTTCTGGATCTTGCCGGTGGAGGTCTTGGGCAGCTCGTCCACCACGATCACGGACTTCGGCACCTTGTAGCCGTCCAGCCGCCCGCGCAGCTCCTGGAGCAGGGCCGCCGCGTCGATGCTCGTCCCGGGCCTGGGCACCACTACCGCGGTGATCGCCTCCGTCCAGTGCTCGTGCGGCAGCCCGACCACCACGACCTCGGACACCGCCGGCTCGGCCGCGTACACGGCCTTCTCCACCTCGATCGAGGCCACGTTCTCGCCGCCGGTCTTGATCACGTCCTTGTAGCGGTCGGCGAACCAGAGCACCCCGTCCGCGCCGAACCAGCCCACGTCCCCGGAGTGGAACCAGCCGTGTGCGAACGCCGCGGCGGTGGCCTCCTCGTTGTGCAGGTACCCGCTCATCGTGGAGGGCCCGCGGTAGACGATCTCGCCCTGCTCTCCCTGGGCCAGCAGCTGCCCGTCCGGGCCCATGATCGCGACCTGAACTCCGGTGATCGGCGTACCGACCGCGCCGATGTGCGAGAGCTGGTGCTCCGGACGGAACAACGTGGTGACCGGGCTCATCTCGGTCTGCCCGAACAGCAGCGCGAAGTCGCAGCCGAAGCCGTCCAGGCAGCGCCGGATCAGCTGGTCCGGCATGGGCGCCATGGCGTAGACGGCGCGGCGCAGGCTGGACAGGTCGCGTTCGCCGAACGACGGGTGGTCGAGCATGGCCCGGAACATCATCGGCAGCCCGAACGCCTGGGTGATCTGCTCCCGCTCGACCAGGTCGAGCAGCGCCCCGGGATCGAAGCCGCGCAGCACGTGGATGGTCGCGCCCACCATGATCGCGGGAGTGCAGAACGCGTTCAGCTGGGCGGTGTGGAACATCGGCATCATGGCCGCGAACCGGTCAGCGCCGTTCCAGCCGGAATCCAGCGCGCTGGACATCGACTCCAGGTAGATCGAGACGTGCGTGCCGACCACGCCCTTCGGGAAGGACGTGGTGCCCGAGGTATAGAGGTAGCTCAGGGCGTCCCGGTCGTCCACGAAGCGTTCCGGCTCGGCCGTGGACACGGAGCCTGCGGCCAGTTCGGCCAGGCTGGCCCAGGACCGGTCGGCGGGCTCCGCCTCGTACCCGGCGCCGGTGCCGGGGGCCACGAACACGTCGGCCACAGCCGGCACCTTCGCGACGGCGTCGCTGGACGTACGCGACCAGCTGGCTCTCGGCCACCAGGCCGCAGGCTCGCGAGTGGTCCAGCACGTAGGCCACCTCGTCTGGCCGCCAGCCCAGGTTGATGGGCACGCAGACCAGGCCGAGCTTGGCGCAGGCGAAGTACACGGCGAGGAACTCGGCGCTGTTGGCCGAGGCCAGCCCCAGCGCGTCGCCCCGCCCGTACCCGCGCGCGGCCAGCCCATGGGCGAGCTGGTTCACCCAGGCGTTGAACTCCGCGTAGGTCCACCGCCGCGGCCCGTCCACCACCGCCAGCTGCCCCGGGCGGGCCGCTGCGGCCCGGGTCAGCGAGTCGCCCACGTTGATCCGCTGGATCAGGTTGCGCGCGAGGTCCACGGCGACTCCTTCTCTCGTCCCGCCGCCCGCGGGCCGCCCATCCAGTGGCGGGTCAGTACGAACGGGGCAGGCCCAGGCTGTGCTGGGCCACGTAGTTGAGGATCATCTCCCGGTTCACCGGGGCCACGCGGAGCAGCCGGGCCGACCCCCAGTACGGCAGGAGCCCGTACTCGGTGGCGAAACCGTTCCCGCCGTGGGTCTGCATGGCCGCGTCCGCCGCGGCGATGGCGGCCTCCGCCGCCGCGTACTTGGCCATGTTCGCCGCTTCGCCGGCCGGCTCGCCGTGATCGTGCTGCCAGCAGGCCTTCCGGATCATCAGCGCGGCCAGTTCGGTGTCGATCTTCGCCCGGGCCAGCGGGTGGGCCACGCCCTGGTGGGTGCCGATCGGCGCGTCCCACACCTGCCGCTCGCGGGCGTACCGGGCCGCCGTGGCCAGGACGTAGCGGGCGATCCCCACGCACTGCGCGGCGCCGGTGACCCGTTCGGGGTTCAGCCCGTGGAAGACCTGGCGGAAGCCCTCGCCGGCCTGGCCGACCAGCGCTCCGGGGCCGACCCGGACGTCGTCGAAATGCAGCGTGAACTGCTTCTCCGGCAGCAGCAGGTTGACCGGGAGGACCTGGCGTTCCAGCCCGGGCGAGTCCGTGGGGACCAGGAACAGCGACAGGGAGGTACTGGACTCGCCCGCGGCCGCGGGCTTGCCCGACGATGCGGCCGCGGGCCCGCCGGACGACGCGGCCGCGGTCCGGGCCACGACCAGCACCGCGTCCGCCTCGTCCACGCCCGAGATGTAGTACTTGGTGCCGCGCAGCACCCACTGGTCGCCGTCCCGGGTGGCGGTGGTGGACAGCCGGTGCGTGTTGGAGCCCGCGTCCGGCTCGGTGATCGCGAAGACGACCTTGGTGGTGCCGGCGGCCAGGCCGGGCAGCCACGTCGCGCGCTGCTCATCCGTGCCGAACCTGGTGATGACCTCAGCCGAGATGGCCGCCGAGACCACGAGCAGCAGCAGCGGCGTGCCCTGCGCGCCGAGTTCCTCGCAGACCAGGGCGAGCTCGGTGAGGCCGCCGCCGCCACCGCCGTACTCGGCCGGGATATTCACGCCAATGAATCCGGCTTCACCAAGCTTGGTCCAGAGCTCGTCGCACGGCGTACGCGCGGCCGCGTGCTGCGCGTAGTACTGCGGGCCAAATCCGCTGGCTATCGACGCGACAGCGGCCCGCAGGTCGCGGTGCTCGGCGCTCTCGGCAAAATCCACGTCCTGCTCCATCGAAGTGATCGCAGATTCACTAGG
This sequence comes from uncultured Actinomycetes bacterium, assembly GCA_963781085.1. Taxonomy (GTDB): domain Bacteria; phylum Actinomycetota; class Actinomycetes; order Streptosporangiales; family Streptosporangiaceae; genus RYN-230. Next base: position 71,878 of record CAWAES010000028.1, on the reverse strand, counting down.
ACTGTAGCGGGCCGGGTGCTCGGGGATCTACCGTCACTTCGGCGGCCAGGCGTCCCTTCCGGCGTCAGTCCGCCAGGGTCCGGTCAGCTCGTAGGCTGGGCCGGTGGGCAGCGGCCGGGACGAGGACAGCGCGCTCGGAGAACGGGCGGCGCTCGTGGCGCTGCTCCAGCACCGCCTGGGCGGCGGGGCTGGGCGGAGATCACGGCCGAGGTACTGGCGGCAGGCAGCGCCGTAGCCGTCTGGGAGCGGCTGGTGCCGCCGGTGCTGGTGAGTCCGGCCGGGGAGCCCGGGGCTCTGGAAGCGGCCGCCCGGCAGGTGGCCGGCTGGACCGGCCAGGGATGGCGGGTGCTGACCATCCTCGACGAGGACTATCCGGCCCGGCTGCGGGCCATCCACCAGGCGCCGCCGGTCCTGTTCGCCCGCGGCGCCGTGGCCCCGGATGACGTGGCCGTGTCCGTCGTCGGGTCCCGGAAGGCGTCCCCCCGCGGGCTGGACATCGCGGCCGGGGTAGCCCGGGGACTCGTGGCCCGGGGCGTGACCGTGCTGGGCGGGCTGGCCCTGGGCGTCGACGCCGCGGCCCACCGGGCCGCGCTCGGGGCGGGGGGCCGGACGGTTGGCGTTATCGGAACTGGAATTGACCGGGCCTACCCGGCGGCGAACCGGGAACTGCAGGAGCAGATCGCCGGGCGCGGCCTCGTGCTGTCGCAGTTCTGGCCGGGCGCTGCGCCGCAGCGGCACAACTTCCTGATGCGCAACGCCACCATGTCCGGGTACGGGCTGGCCACGGTGGTGGTCGAGGCGGGGGAGCAGAGCGGGTCGCGGGCCCAGGCGCGGATCGCGGTCGAGCACGGGCGGCCGGTGATCCTTACCTCGCTGGTGGTGGCGGGCAACGACTGGGCGCGGGCGCTGGTGGGTCGGCCTGGAGTGCACGTCGCCGACCGGCTCCAGGCTGTGCTGGACGTCGTTGACCAGCTAGTCGGGGAGCCGGCCGCGGTCGGGGCCGCGCTGAGCCGGCTGGCGCCCTCCTGACGTGGCCGACCTGCGGGGGCGGTGGCCCGGCTGAGCGCGGCCCTGGTGGCCAGCGCCGGGGGATACTTGCGCAACCCGGTCCGCCAGGAGCTGCTCACCTGCGCGGTGTGCGCGACGCCGGTGACGGGCTTCCGGCTGTGCTACCAGTGCCAGCGGCGGCGCGGCCGGGCCGGGCTCGCGGACGCCACGGGGTTCCTCGCCTACGCGGTGGCCGGGCGGCAGTCCGGCTATGTGATGCAGGGATACAAGGCCCGGCCGCCGGTGCCGGAGCACCGGACGATCGTCACGTTACTCGTGCTGTTAGGGCTGGCCCGGCACGCCCGGTGCGCCGGCACCCGGAGGGGCGCCGGTGACGCACTGGGCCACGGTGCCCTCGCTGCCGGCCCGGCCGGGGGAGCATCCGCTGCACGCGATCGTCAGCCGGTTAGCGCCTGGAGCCGAGGTCGCCCTGGCCGCCGCGGACGAGGTGGAGTATTCCCGGGACCTCGATCCCGGGCACTTCCGGGCGGCGGCGCCGCTGCCCGCGGGCGCGCACGTACTGCTCGTGGACGATACGTGGGCTCGCGGCGGGCACGCGCAGTCCGCGGCCCTGGCGTTACGGGCGGCTGGGGCGGCCCGGATCTCGGTGCTCGTGGCCGCCCGCTGGATCAACGAGGACTTCGGCGGTAACGCGGCGTTCCTGCGCGGGCTCTCCGGCCGCGACTACGACCCGGCGATCTGTCCCTGGACCGGCGCCGCCTGCCCGCCCCCGGGTCCCGGCCCGCGGGGCTGAGCTCAGGTGATCGGGCTGCCGTCGTCCAGCGCGGCGACGGCCCCGGTGTCCAGGGCGTTCAGGCAGGCCTGGATCCGGCGCGCCACGATCGGCCTGACCCGCGCCGCCACCTGGTCGGGCCGGACGAACGCGAAGCCGTCCAGTTCGTCCGCCGGGACCGTGATGGCGGCGATGTCGCTGGGCCGGAGCACGCCGCCGTCGTAGATCACGACGAGGCCCTCCGGGTAGTCAGGCTGAGAAGGCGCCCAGTCCACCGCGAGGACCCGTCCCAACGGGCGGTTCAGCCCGATTTCCTCGGCCACCTCGCGCCGGCAGGCCGCGTGCGGCGACTCCTCGGCCTCCACCACGCCCCCAGGCACGTCCCAGGTGTCCCGGTATACGGGGTCAACGAGCAGGACCTGTCCAGCCTGGTCACGGCACAAGGCGCCTGCGGCCATCCACTTCCGGGCCAGCGAGGCCACATAGATATCGGCTGGGATTACTCCCGATCGGCTGGAAGTCACGGGCCCGACTGTAGCAGCACAATTGGCGCAACGCCGTGCCGCTATTAGACCTTGGTGGTCCGGGCCGGACGAAACAGCTGTCTTTATCCGTACTGTACCGAAAGGGACTTTTTTCTGCCGTGTGATACCGATACGAGTGACTAAAGGAACACTATTGACTCTGCGGGTAATTCACTCGATTCGGAGAAACCACGGATGACGGCAGTAAGCGACCCTAACTGCCCACGAGCGATCAGATCGCCTGAGGCGCGGCCTGGACCTGGGGTAACGTCCATTCGCTCACCTTGTCAGTCGTGCTGAGCGGTATGCCCCACCGCCACGACGCGGGCAGCGACTGGTCATGAAATGACATCAGCGCGCATGCGGACCGAAGCTTTAAAATATCCATTCCTGAGACGGCGAATGGGGGTACGCTGCCAGGCGGCAGTCCACCGGGTCGAGACCGGAGTAGTGAACATTGTCCAATTCTGGCGAAATACGCAACTTATTCATCGCAATGACCCGGATCAGGGCGGCCTATCCGCGTTATGAGAATCCTTGCCGGGCCGGTCCCAACCCCGAGGACATCTGCCATTCCACTCAGCACCCCCGGCCCGGGTCGGGAAGGCAGTGCCAGGGCCAGCTCATACGCGGCAGTCGGTACTAGACAACCAAAAGACAGGAGCATGCTGATGTCAAAACTCAGGCCACATTCCAGGCCGTCGCTGGTCATGGCGGCGGCAGGCGTCGCGATGGCCGGAGCGCTCGGGATCGCGGGCACCGCAAGTGCGGCCGACTGGCCGATGTTCCGCGCTAATCCCGGCCACTCCGGTGTCTCCCCGGAGACCGCGATCAGCACCACGACCGCCCACTCGCTGAGTACCCGGTGGACCGCGCGGCTCGGCACCCCCAGCTACACCTCGCCGGCCGTGGCCACAACCCGCGGCCGGGCGCTCGTCTACGCGGGCGCCGGCAACCACTTCTACGCCTACCCGGCCAGAGGGGGCGCCGCGGCCTGGCGCTTCACCGTGCCTGCCGGGGTAGTCGAGAACTCGCCCGCGGTGGCTGGTGGTGTCGTGTACTTCGGCTCCACGGCCGGCACCATCTTCGCTCTGAACGCCTCGACCGGCGCGCGGATGTGCTCATTCAGCACCGGGCACGCCATCCTCGCCTCTCCGGTCGTGGTCAACAGTGGGTCAGGACCGGTGGTCTACGACGGCACCCTCCCGACGGGGGCATCGGGAGCGGAATACGCTATCTACGGTCCGGGCAACAGGCACGGCGCCTGCAAGAAGGACTGGGAATTCACCTCGTGGGCGGTCACCCCGGACGGTACCTGGTCCTCTCCGGCGTACGGGATGGGCGCGAACCACGTTCCGCTGCTCGTGTTCGGCAGCAAGGACCCCGATGATTCCGTGTACGCGGTCAACGCCAACACCGGCGCGCGGGTCTGGCGCTATCCGGACGAGCACCGCGGCCGATTCTGACGTGGGCGCCCCCCCGACCATCTCCGCGCGCGGGCAGAACGGCTTCGCCAACGGCGTCGTCTACGTGACCGGCAAAGACAAGGTCGTCTATGCCCTCAACCTCGCCACGGGCGCGCTGATCTGGAAGCACGCCCTCGCCAAGGGCACCAACGGTGACGTGGCGGGGGCCTCCCTGGTCGGCGACCGGGTCTACGTCGACTCCGACACTGGTGTCTACGCGCTCAACGCCACCACCGGGGCGCAGATCTGGCACGCCCTTTCCCAGGCCACCTTCTTCGACTCTCCCGCGGTCACCGGGCCGGCCGGGCGGCAGGTGCTCGTGGCCGCGAGCACCGAGGGCAGTATGTACGCCCTCAGCCTGGCGACCGGCGGGACCCTGTGGACGCAGAAGCCCGACAAGAGCGGCTTCTGGGGCTCCGCGGCTGTCTCGCAGGGCGGCTTCTACATAGCGGGCCTGGATGGCGTGCTCCGGGACATCGCACCCCGTTCATGACCGGCTGACCTGAGCCGTCCCGCAGCCTGTGCCTAACCCGCAGGCTGCGGGACGGCTCGGCAACTGGATCCAGGCGCGCCAGGGGAAAGCCCCGAAGCTGGCCCGCGCGGTGCCGCCCAGGGCCTGAGCCAGCTCGGCTAGTGACGCCTGAGCTGCCGCCGCGTCGCCTGCTCCCTCCGGGGATTGCCCCCACCGGGGTGAGGGTCAGCAGGATTTCCAGTACCTTCTCCCCGGCCTGGACCAGGATGTCAGCCCGGCCAGGCGGGGCGAGGTCGGCCAGGGCGAACAGGGCCAGCTCGATGATCTCGGCGAGGACGGGTGCCTCGGGGCCAGACGCTGCGGTGCCATCCCGCCGTGCCAGGTGCCGCGGCGCTGGGTGCTGCGGGGCCAGGTGCCGCGGCGGGTGCTGCGGAAGTGCGCTGGAACTCTGCCGTGACCGGCGAGAAAGGCAGCCAGGCGGTGCGCCGCCGGACAAGACCGCCCAGCCCGGCCTCCACCTGGATGGGAAGAGCGCTGTCGTCAACAATCTGGCGCACGGACCCGGCCGCAGCATCGAGATGTCGCCCGAGTTCGGCCACGCGCGGCGCCAGCGTCGCTCGGCGGCAGCCTGGTCAGCGCCTGAACGCTCAGCAAGGCGGCCGTGAGATCCTGGATCGGGCCGTCATGGATGAAGTCCGCGATCGCCGCGCGCTCGCCGGCCCGGAGCCTCTGGATCAGCCGAGCAGCTGCCACACGGCGGGCGGGCCGGGCGGCCTCCCGGTGGCGGGCTCCCGGTGGTTGGACCGCCCCGTGGTTCGCCGCCCGTCTCGGGTGCCTCGCGCCCGGGCGGCGGAAGCTGCCGGATGCAGCGCGCCCACCGCGGCGATCAGCTCATCCGGGCGGAACGGCTTGGTCAGGCAGACGACACCCAGCGGGAACCACGTCCGGCTTCCCGCCGGTGATCAGGAGACACCGGCCGGCCGCCGCCGGGTCCTCGGCCACCAGCGCCTGGATCAGCGCGGTTCCTCGTTCCCGGCCCAGGTGGGCGTCAACCAGTAGCGCGTCATACCCGGCGGGGTCCATCGACCGCGCTTCCGGCGCCGAGGCCGCGACGTCAACGTGGTAACCAGCCCCGGTCAGCACCCGGCGGATGATGGTGCGGATCGCCTCGGTGTCATCTACCACGAGCACTCGCGGACTGGCCGAATCTCCCGCCACCGTGCCTCCCGGTCGAGGCGCCTGATCCCCGAGAGGGCTAGCTTACGGTGAGTAGCGTATTGAGTGCAAATCGTAGTAACATCCGCATCGGGAGGTTATTGCTCCCACTGCCGCATCGGTGGATGACGGTTGGAATAGGGGGTCCGATGAGTGAATCATCCGGCGTGGAGGCTGAGGGCGGCCGTCCGGCGATCCGCGTGTTCCTGCTTGATGACCATGAAGTGGTGCGCCGCGGGCTCAGGGATCTGCTTGAGGCAGAGACTGACATCGAGGTAGTTGGTGAGGCGGGGACCGCCGAATCGGGGATGAACCGCATGCTGGTGCTGCGGCCCGATGTGGGCCTGCTCGATGTCCGGCTTCCGGACGGGGATGGCGTGCGGGTGTGCCGTGACATACGTTCCGCGCTCCCCGGGACGGCATGCCTGATGCTCACGGCGTACGGGGACGATCGGGCCCTGCTGGGCGCCATCATGGCGGGAGCGGCTGGCTACGTGACCAAGCAGGCGTCTGGCAGCGAGTTGATAGGCGCAGTGCGCGCGGTCGCGGCCGGCCAGTCGACTCTCGATGCTGATGCCGCGCAACGGGTGATGCGGCGCGTGCGCGAAGGAGCCCAGGGCGAAGCTCCAGTGTCGGCCCTTTCCGCCCAGGAGAAGCGGGTCCTGGACTTGATCGGTGATGGCCTGACCAACCGCCAGATCGCTGAGCACATGTCCCTGTCGGAGAAGACGGCCAAGAATTACGTGTCCTCGGTGCTGACCAAGCTGGGAATGCACCGGCGGTCGCAGGCGGCGGCCTTCGCGGCCCGGCTCGCGGGCGCGTCGGGTCAGTAATTCCCGGTCCGCAATTGGTCGGTGGGCGCACCGTAAAGATCGGTGCCAGGGCGCACCGGAAAGCTCAGTGCCGGTGGCCAGGATTACTTCGTGACTGAGAACTTGGTGATCGCCAGGCCTTTCCCGCCTGACCAGATTTCGAAGCCAGCCTGGACGGCCCAGAGCAGCCATGACTTGCGGACCGCGCCGAGTCGCTGGGCTGCCGCCATGAACGGCGCTATCCGCAGCTTTGCTGAAGCCACCGGAGTGGCCCGCCGGAACGAGAGGTAATAGTTGCCGGGAGCAGTGGTGTGCGGCACCACGTACCATTTCGCGCCGTCGATCTTCACGGTCGGGTACAGCCCCTCCCACCACGGCGGCTTGCTGTACCGGAGCCAGATCATGATCTCCGAGTTACCGGCTCCGACATGGGGGCCGAGCCACAGGTCCAGGGACGCGTTCCACACGCCGCTCCGCCGCGGTGTCACGGTCGCCCAGCGCACGGTGTAGTTCCCGAGTGATCCGGCCCGTTGCATCACGCCCGCGCCGCCCGCGGGGCACGCTCCCTCGAAGCAGCCGGTCCCGATGTAGGGATAAGCCCGCACTTTCGCTGACGGTGCCCATCCTGGGGAGCGGGTGACGGTGAAGGCCGCGCGCCGTCCCGGGTTCGAGAGGCACATCCCTTGGTCGTTGTGTTGATGCTGGGCTTATTCCTGATGACGTACCGCTGGCCGTTTGCTCCGCTGACCTGCAAAGCCTTCCAGGCCTGTGCAGGTCACCGACGCGGACGACGCAGTGGCGCCCGCGGCCCCGGCGAGGGTTACGCAGGCGGCTGCGGCTGTCATCACGCTGAGCAGTTTTCTCGCTGACCGGCCGACGGGACGGTACATGATGTCAACTTCCTTTCTGCGCGTTTGGGCCACCACCGTAACCGCATTGGTCCCAGTGACACTTATGCTTCCGAAAACATTTTGCGCGCCGCGCGGCCTCGCCAAACATGTCCGGCCGAAACGTAGCCCGGAATGCGTTGGATACGGCGATTTTGTGCCTGCCCCTATTTGGGTGATTACGTAGGGTTCCGCCGTATAGCTTCGGAACTCACCGCGTAGTCCTGCCCTGCGCGGGAGTCTGGCCGGGACCGGCTGTGTCCCTAAAGCCCGAAATTGCCGGATTAAAGCTTCAGTGCAGCCTTCGCGTTAATGGTGAAGTTGCGGCTAGTTTTGTCATGAACCGGCCGGGGGTTTGACAACCTCCTCTGAGATGACGCGCATTCATGTACCCTCAGCGCACGATATGCTGGACGCCCGGAGGCGGTTTGGTGATAGGGGGGCCGTGCTGAGTGTCCCTTTGAGGTATATGTACAGACTCCGTTCGGGGCCTTGAATAAATAGGGCACTCAGGCAGATAAGTTCATGTCCCCAATGACCGGGTCCGACCCTGAATGGTTCACGATGACCGCTCACTGGCCCAGGGCAAGCGCCAGATCGTGCCGCGGATCGTGATTGAGCCGGGTGACCGGTGCCCCGACAGCGAGACTCGTGCGCCTGCCGGCCTGCCCGGCCGCAGCCCTCGTTGCGCTGCCGCGCGGCACAAAGGCGTGATCGCTGCCCAGGGCCGGGCTGGGCCTTTAGACGCTGAACCAATGGAGAGCATGGTGCAGACAGCTGCAGAGATCATCGCAGAGATGCATGAGGCGGCGCCGCGGGGCAGGCCATGCCTGACGGGCGCCGAGATCGAAACGCCTGGCCGGGCTGACGCGGGCGCTGCTCGCCAGCAAGCCGGAGGCGCAGGAAGAGTACAGCCGGTTCCTGGCCGCAGTCCGGAAAGACATCGACCTGCCGGGGCCCGTCCTCGCGGGATGCCTGCAGGGCAAGCGGATACTGGTCACCGGTGGCTCGGGGTGTATTGGTTCGGCGCTGATGGCACAACTGGCGCGGTTCTCCCCCGCGCGGCTGGTAAGCGTCAGCCGCGGCATCACCCAGGGCTGGCCCCGGCTTCCGGGCGCGGAGTACGTCCACGCTGATATCAGGGACGCAGATCAGCTTTCCGCCGTCTTCGACCAGGTGAGATGCGACATCGTTTTCCACGTCGCCGGGCAGCGGGATCCGGGCCTCGCCGAGCGCGAGGTGCACCGCACCGTGACCACCAACGTGCTCGGCACCTGCCAATGTGATCAGCGCCGCCGCGTCGTCCGGGGTTCCGCACCTGATCTTCGCGTCGACCGGGAAGGCCCTGCGTCCCTATTCACCGGAGGTCTATACGGCCTCCAAGCGAGTCGCCGAGTGGCTGCTCTGGCAGGCCGCGGCGCGCGGGGTAGCCACCTGCTCGGTCGCGAGGTTCACCCACGTGATCGACAACTCGATCATCCATGCCCGGCTGCTGGACTGGTGTGACGGCGGGGTGATCCGCCTGCACGACACCGGCATCGCCTTCTACGTGCAGTCGGCGCTGCAGTCGGCGCAGTTGCTGCTGGCTGCTGAGGCAGGCGCGCGACCCGGCTCGCTGCCGGTCCATGCCATCAGCGATCTCGGCTGGCCAGTGACCCTGCTCGATGTGGCGCTCGGCGTGCTCGCGTGGACCGGTTCCGCGGCCCCCATCTACTTCAGCGGCTACGACCGTGGGTATGAGGCCACGGCCTTTCCCGGACTCTACGACCCGATGACCGCAGGTGACGTGAGCCCGCTGATCAGCGCCTTCGAGGCCACTGGCGCCCGGCGGTCGTGTTGCCCGGACGTTGACGTGTTCCCGCTTCAGCTGGCGTCTGCCGACGCGCTGGACGAGCGGATGTACGCGCTCGCCGGCACCTGCGCGCGAACCGAGGAGCCCGGGGCGGTGCGCGCGGCCCTCGACGAACTTTCGTGGTCGCTGTTCGACGCCACCTTGTCGGCCGCTCCCCGCCAGGTACTGACCCGGGCCGCCCAGATCAGCCACCCCGCACCGCGACCGCCTGGATCGCCAGGCATGAACGGATGCTGGCCGCGATCGAGCGGCACGCGGCCGGGGTGAGCCCGGTGTCGTCTCCCACGCCAGCCAGCGGGAGTAGCGCGGCCCAGCTGAGATGACCGCCACCTGGTGAGGAACGCGACGTTGTTTTCGCCGGGATTCCCGGTCCGGGAGATTGAGGGACGTTTAAACCAGATGCCGGCACGCCTCGTGGCGGCGTGCCCGGGATTCGGGTGGATTTATGCGTCTTGCCGAATAGTACCGGAGATATGGCGTGTTAATCCAAAAGCGCCTGGTAGCTCGCGGCCAGGAAATGGGAAGAAATAGGAGTCTAGAATGTTTACCTGAACCCCCGGCCTGAAAATTGTATGATGTCCATGACCGAAAGCCGGTCACTCTTGGGGAGGATTTCCTGGATCATGGGGACTTACGATGATGATCCGCCGCTTAACGCAAACAATGGGGGGAAATTTCGTGAAAGACGGTCCTGGGTTCGGAGCGGTGATCTGGATCGTGTTCGGGATCTCAGCGTGCGCGACCCTAGCGCTGACAGTGACAGTACGGCTGTTCTTCCGCCGTGGGAAGCCGGCGATGGAGCCGTAGCCGCCAGCCGCAGCTTCCAGATTCCCCGCGTCACCTTCCGGCCGCGCCGGGCGCTGGCGATCATCCCGGTCATCATGATCGTGGCCGGCTCGATCTTCCTGCACCGGAACACCCTGGGCCTGGTCTCCCCGCGCGAGAGCTGGATGCTCGGGGTGTGGGCGCTCAGCCTCGGGTTCGTGCTCTCCCAGCTCCTCCTCGCCTGGCTCCAGCGTCCCTTCACCGTGACGGACGCGCAGCGCGCCAAGCTGGACCGCCTGGCGGTCGCCGCCGTGGTCCCCTGCTACAACGAGGATCCAGCCATCCTGGACCGGACCATCTACGCCCTGTTCGCCCAGACCCGCAAGCCCGACTGGGTGATCGTGACCGATGACGGCTCCACGGCTGACTACACCAATGTCCGGGCCCGCTGGCAGGCCCACCCGTCGGCCACGGAATTCATCTGGATACGCCAGGAGAACCAAGGCAAAAAGCACGCGCAGGCCGCGGCCTTCCGCGCGGTGCCCAATGCCGACATCTACGCCACAATGGATTCAGACTCCGCCCTCGAGCAGCACGCCATCGAGGAAGGCCTCAAGCCGTTCGCCAGCCGCGAGGTCACCTCGGTTGCGGGTCTGGAGATGGCCTACAACCTGAAGACCAACATTCTCACCCGGGCCATGGGCCTGCGGTCTCTGGCTTTCCAGCTTTTCACCATGAGTGCGCAGAGCGTCGCCGGGCGGGAATGTGGTGATTAACCCGGGTGCGTTCTCGCTCTACCGGGGGTGGCTGATTCACCGCTGCCTGCCCGCGTACCTGGAAGAGAAATTCTTCGGGATACCGGTCACCCTGGGCGATGACACCGCCCTGAGCATGTTCTCCCTGCTGCACGGGCGGGCGGTCCATCAGCCCACGGCGGTGTCGATGCCGGTCTACCCGGAGACGCTGTCGCACCACCTGCGCCAGTGGACCCGCTGGATGCGGGCCTCCACGATCCGGACGCTGTGGCGGATGCGCTATCTGCGGATACGTTCCTACGCCTGGTGGTTCGTGGTGTACCAGCAGTACGCCTTCTTCGCGTCGGCCGCGGTGTCCCTGGCGGTGCCGTTCGCCTGGCCGGCCACCCGCAACCTGGTCTTCGCCAGCAGTCTCGCCCTGGTCGCCTGGCCACTCGCGGTAGCCCTGCGCCTGGTCACGGTGAGCCGCTCTGACCTGCGCTGGCCCACCTGGCTGGCCTCGACGGCGCTGCTGCCCTTCGCAGCCCTGTGGTACCTCCTGGTCCTGCGCCAGATCCGCTTCTACGGCATGGCCACCTGTCATCGTCAGGGCTGGGTGACCCGGAAGAAGGTGGAAGTGACCCTCTCCGGTCCTGCCTGCCCCCGCTGTGGAGGAGCTCGTCTATGAACAGGGCTAGGTTCGTGGCCGCGCTCATCGCGGCGGTGGGCGTGACCATCACGGTCACTGGTGCGGGCTCCGCGCTGTGGCTGTACCGGCATGAACCCGTCCCCCGGCACGCGCACGACGCCCCTGCTCCCGGCGGCCAGTTCCGCGCCTTTTCCCCAGTCGGCCATCGGCAACCCTGGCCCGATGCACTACGTGGGCGTCTTCGAGCATGACACGGCCAGTAACTACCGGTCGCCGACGCTCTTCACCTCGGTAGCCGGCCGCAAACCCAACCTCACCGTCTACTACAGCGGCTGGGGCAAACCATTCCCGGCCCGCCTTGCTACCGCGGCCGCCCAGGGCGGAGCGGTCATGCTGGTGCACATGGAGCCCTGGCACCAGTCCCTGGCCGCCATCGCCGCGGGGGGCTCCGACCGCTACCTGCGCCGGTTCGCCGGGGCGGTCCGCCACTACGGCGGCCACGTCATCATCAGCTTCGCCCCCGAAGCGGATGGCCGCTGGTACCCGTGGGGATGGCATCATGCCGCCCCGGCCCAGTGGGTGGCGGCCTGGCGGCATGTGGTGACGGTGTTCCGCCAGGCAGGCGCGATCAACGTGACCTGGCTATGGGTCATGAGCGGGGACAGCCGTGCCACTGGGCACCTCCGGAACTGGTGGCCGGGCGCCCGGTATGTGGACTGGATCGGCGTCGATGGCTACTACTACAAGCGGGCCAACACGTTCAGGTCCGTCATCGGCAACACCGTGCGAACCATCCGGAGGTTCACCCACAAGCCGGTCCTGCTCTCCGAGGTCGGCATCGGGCCGCGGGCCGGGCAGGCCGCGAAGATTCCCGGCCTGTTCGCGGGTATCCGGCGTAATCACCTGCTGGGCCTGGTCTACTTCGACGTGAACCAGCATCAGGGGCTGTACCACCAGGACTGGCGGCTGGACGACAACCCAGCGGCCGTCGCAGCGTTCCGCGCCGGGGTGCCTAAGAGGCGCGCGGCCGAGCGCAGCCAAACGCCCGGGCGGGTAGGGGCCAGTCTGGTCAGGACGGTCGTGAGAGCCAGACGAGACGCGGGGCCCGGCGCCAGCCGGGCCCCGCGTCTGCGGGTGTAGCCGCCTTCAGTAGCCGGCCGTCTTCATCAGCGCGAAGAACTGGTCGGTCTGCGGGATGTTCCCCGCGGCCGCGACGTAGTAGCCGTCGGGGCTGATGGACTGGGCCGCGGTGGCCATCTGGGCCGCGGTCCCGTTCACGGTCGAGACCTCGGAGAACACCTTGACGCTGGCGTTCGCGGCCTGCGCCTGGCTCGCGGTCGTGTTGTACATGTACGAGTACTGGCCTCCGGCGGTGGTGTTCGACTCGTCCTGGAGCTGGAAGATGTCACCCGCGGCCGCGGCCTTGCCCGCGATGTTGACCCGGACGAACCACTGGTCGGCCGACTCACCCGCCTGGCGTGGGAGGACCGAGCCGGTGACGGTGGCCAGGTCGAGGGCGGGAGCCTGGATGACCTTCAGCCCGTTGGCGTGGGCCAGCTGGCCGAACAAGGTCATGTACTTGACCGGGTCCTGCTGCTCGTTGACCGGGGTCGCGGCCCAGTTCTCCGGGTCGTACATGACCCACTTGTAGGGGTAGGTGATCGCGCCGCTGGTGAGGTCGGACTGGAACTGGGCGTAGGACGTGTAGGACAGGACGGGCGTGGTCGCGTAGTGGGCCTGGACGGGGGTCTTCACCAGGCTGGCCCCGGAGCCGTAGGCCGTCGGCGGTGTTGAAGAAGTACGACGCCGTGCTGGGGTCTACCCCGCTGAGCGACTGGACGTTCCCGGCGGTCATGGCCCAGGCCGGCTTGGTGGAGGCACCGGCCGGGCCGGCGACCAGGGCCAGGGCCAGGCCGGTGGCGCCGACCGCGGCGACGGCCGCGAGGCCGGCCTTGGCCCGGGTCGTGCGCGGGCGCCACCCCCGGAGGCGATGCCGCCCGGCTGGGGCACTCGGCGTCCCCAGCGCGATCCTCGGCGGCTTCGGGCGACGAATTTCGCATTGGCTCTGCATGACAGCTCCTGGGGATCTTTGCTGCTCTCGTGACTTCATTTCTTCCTTGGCTTTCATTACCAGTGTCAAGAAATCGCCGTCTGTGCTCTAGAGAATTGCAGCCTGTCTTGATGGGGGGCTTTTCCCCGATCCGTTTGCCACCGGTTCTGCGGCTGGCAGGGCACTATGGCCTGAGCCGGAATGGCCTGGCCCGGGAACCGACGCGGGGCGAGGCGGCCGGCGTGAAGTGCAGACGCAGACGCGGGGCCCGGCGCCAGCCGGACCCCGCGGAGCAGGCGTGGTCGCCTCAGTAGCCGGCCGTCTGCATCAGCTGGAAGAACTGGTCGGTCTGCGGGATGTTCCCCGCGGCCGCGACGTAGTAGCCGTCGGGGCTGATGGACTGGGCCGCGGTGGCCATCTGGGCCGCGGTCCCGTTCACGGTCGAGACCTCGGAGAACACCTTGACGCTGGCGTTCGCGGCCTGCGCCTGGCTCTCGGTGGTGTTGAACATGTACGAGTACTGGCCCCCGGCGGTGGTGTTCGACTCGTCCTGGAGCTGGAAGATGTCACCCGCGGCCGCGGCCTTCCCGGCGATGTTGACCCGGATGAACCACTGGTCGGCCGACTCACCCGCCTGGCGCGGGAGGACTGAGCCGGTGACGGTGGCCAGGTCGAGGGCGGGAGCCTGGATGACCTTCAGCCCGTTGGCGTGGGCCAGCTGGCCGAACAAGGTCATGTACTTGACCGGGTCCTGCTGCTCGTTGACCGGGGTCGCGGCCCAGTTCTCCGGGTCGTACATGACCCACTTGTAGGGGTAGGTGATCGCGCCGCTGGTGAGGTCGGACTGGAACTGGGCGTAGGACGTGTAGGACAGGACGGGCGTGGTCGCGTAGTGGGCCTGGACGGGGGTCTTCACCAGGCTGGCCCCGGAGCCGTAGGCCGTCGGCGGTGTTGAAGAAGTACGACGTCGTGCTGGGGTCCACCCCGCTGAGCGACTGGACGTTCCCGGCGGTCATGGCTCCAGGCCGGCTTGGTGGAGGCACCGGCCGGGCCCGCGACCAGGGCCAGGGCCAGGCCGGTGGCACCGACCGCGGCGACGGCCGCGAGGCCGGCCTTGGCCCGGGTCGTGCGCGGGCGCCACCCCCGGACGCGATGGCGCCCGGCTGGGGCACTCGCCTCCCCGGAGCCAGGCCCAGCTGTTTCGGACGATGAATTTGCATTGGTCTGCATGACGGCTCCTGGGAATTTCGTACTGCTTCTCTTCGTTTTCGATCACCAGTGTGAGTAAATCGCCGTCTGCGCTCTAGAGAATTGCAGCCTGTCTTGATGGAGGGCTTTTACCCGATCCGTTTGCCACCGGTTCTCCGGTCGGCAGGGCACTATGGCCTGAGCCGGAGGCCCGCCCAGGCCCGGCGCGACCGGGCGCAGGGGCGGCAGCGGGGAAAAATCATTGGCGCCAGACGGCCCGCGCTGAGTTACTGGGCTTATGAAGGTCGAGCGGTTCGATCCAGGGACGGACGGCGCCTCGGTGCGCGCCTGCCACGAGATCTACCTGAGCGGCCTGCCGGATGACGACCCGCTCGGGCCGCCGATGACTCCCCGCGTGTTCGCAGGCTGGCTGGCCCTGGGCTGGACCGAGGACCCGCTGGAAACCTGGCTGGCCCGGGACGACTCGGGCGAGCCCTGCGGCTGGTACGCGCTCAACCTTCCGCAGCGCGAGAACCGTCACCGGCCGCGCTGAGCCTCATGGTGCACGCCGCCCGGCGCCGGGCGGGCCGGGGCACGACGCTGCTCCGGCACGCGGCCGGCCGGGCGGCCCAGGCCGGCCGGACCGTGCTCGAGACGGCACGCGCGGGAGGGCTCGCCCGGCGCGGCGTTCGCGAGCACGCTCAAGGCCCGGCCGCCCGTGACCGCGGTCCGCCGGGTGCTGCGCCCTGGCGGACCTGCCCGCGGGTCAGCGGGCCGCGCTGCGGGCGGAGGCCGAGCCCGCCGCCCGCGGATACACGCTGCGACCTGGGTCGGCCCGGCGCCCGAGGACGCGGTCGCCGAGGTCGCCGCCCTCAACGGGGCGATGGCCGACGCGCCCCGGGAGCCCGGCCAGGAGGAGCAGGCCTGGGACGTGGCCCGGGTCCGGCTGGACGAGCGCCGGGTCGCGGCCATGGGGCTGCGGGCCCACGTGGTCGCGGCGCCGCGCGCCGGGCACCGGCGACCTGGCCGCGCTGACCCAGGTGTGCGTCGATCCGGCCATGCCGGAGTGGGGATTCCAGGAGCTGACCGCGGTGGCCAGGCCGCACCGGGGGCACCGCCTCGGCCTGCTGCTCAAGCTGGCCATGCTGGACCTGCTGGCCGCCAGGGAACCGCAGCTCACCCGGATCATTACCGGGAACGACGTCGGCAACGAGCACATGATCGCCATCAATGAGCAGCTCGGCTTCGGGGTGCTCGACCGCTGGCCGTGCTGGGAGCTCGACGTCGCCGACGTGCCCGCGGATCTGGCCTGGTCATGGCTGACCGGGAGATCCGGGTGTCCCGCTGCGGCCCGGGCCAGGTGCCCAGCGCGGCCGAGGTGGAGTTGCTGTACTACGCGGCGACCTGCGGCCGCCCGCTGCGCGAGTCGACGGGCCACGGCCGCCGGGTACGCCCGGCTGTACGCGGCCCTGCTGCGCCGGCCCGACCTGGAGGCCGTGGCCGCCCGGACCGGCGGCGGCCAGCTCGCCGGGTTCGCCTACGGGCACGGCTGGCGGTGGGCCGAGCAGACCGACGACTGGGCGGCCCAGCTCCAGGAACGCCTGGCCGGGGCGGCCGGCCTGCTGGACGGCCGGTTCGCCGTGTACCTGCTCGCCGTCCACCCGTGGCACCGCCGGGCAGGACTGGGCCGGCAGCTGCTCCAGACCCTGCTTTCCGCAACGAAGACCGGCGCGTGGCTGATCACCCGGGACGAGCCGACGCCTGCGATGGCCCTCTACCAGCGGGAGGGCTGGGAACCGATCGGCCACGGCCCGGACACCCCCGGCGCCCGGCCCGGCCTGGTCCTCATCCACCCCTGAGCGGTAACGTCGTCTCCGCACTGCCGACGGGTCCGATAAGTCCGGGAGGTCGGCGTGGAAGATGAATTCCTGGTCTCCTACGAGGCGGTGACGCCGGGAGTTCCGGTGCTCACCCGGGACTCCGAGCAGTTCGGCATCCTGGAACACGTGCTCGAAGTCCCGCAGCTGGACCTGTTCGACGGGATCGTGGTCTGGGTCGGCGGCGGAGCCTTCGCCGACCGCGAGATCCAGAAGGAGCTCGCGAAAGGCCACCCGGCCGCGGCCAGGAACCTGGAACGGCTGTCGCCGTCGGGCGGGCTCCGCTTCGTCGACGCCGACAAGATCGCCGCGATCACCGCCGGCTATATCCGGTGCGACCTGGACCACTCCGAGGTCGGGCTGCTGGCGCCGCCGGACGGCGCGCCCGTCTATCACGTGAACATGCTGGGTGAGACCGGCCCGGCCCTGCACGACCGGATCGGCCGGATGTTCCGCCGGCCGCACTGGACCAGGGAGTAGGGGTCCGGGCGATCCCGCTGGGAGGCAGGTGCTCACCCCCCGGACGTGAACGCCTGGGCCGCAGAGATCAGGGCGCTTTCCGCCTCGGCGTTGCGGGCCCGGCGGGCCGAGTTCCACTGCCGGGCGGCCGCCACCCGGCGCTCGCACCCGGCGGGCGTGCTCCCGGACCCGCCCGGGGCTCGCGCCGCCGGGGGCGCTGCGCGCCGCCACGACCGATGGCGGGATCGGTGACCGCGCTGAGCAGGTCCGCGGTGATCGGCACCTCGGATCCGGTGATTTCCGCCGCCGCGGCCCGCACGACGGGCACGGTCAGCTCGTCCCCGCCGCCGGCCAGCGCGCTGGCGACGGCCCGGCCGACCACCCGGTACGCGGTGCGGTAGTCGAGCCGGTAACGCTGGGTCAGTTCCTCCGCGAGGTCGGCGGCCGCGGTGAAATGGCTGACCGCCTGCTCGGCCAGGACGTCAGCGTCCACGCTCAGCCCGGTCACCACCGCGGTTCCCAGCCGGACGAGCCGCCCCGCCAGGTCGAGCGCCCCCGCCACCTCGCCGTAGGCGTACAGCCAGTTGTCGGTGCGCGCGGACGGGGTGAGCCCGGTCGCGAGCAGCCCGGTCAGGCGGCCCACCAGCGTGCCCGCGCCCCCGCGCAGGACCGGCAGCGCGTACGGGTTGCGTTTCTGCGGCATCAGCACGCTGGCCCGGCACAGCGAAGCGTCCAGCGTGACGTAACCGAACGCGGGGCTGGCGAAGATCTCCAGGTCCGAGGCGAGCTGGCTGATCGTGGTCACGGCCTGCGCCGCCGCCAGGACCGCGTCGGCCAGCACGTCGGCCGACCACATCGCGTCGCGGGTGTGCGGGCCGACCGCGCCGAAGCCCAGTCCCTGGGCCAGCCGGCCCCGGTCCAGCGGCAGCCGGGTGCCGCCCACCCCGCCCGCGCCGCCGGGCGAGACGTCCGCGAGGCCGTAGGCGGCCTCGATCCGGTCCAGGTGCCGCACGGCCTGCTCGGCGAAGCCGCCCAGGTAGTGCCCGAACGTGGACGGCTGCGCGGGCTGGAGGTAGGTGGTGTCCGCCCACAGCGTGCTGGCCTGGGAGGTGGCCTGGTCCGCGACCGCGCGGGCGAACGCGGCCACGTCGGTGTGCAGGCTGAGCAGCCGGTCCCGCAGGGCGAGCCGGAACGCGATCCGGCCCGCCTCCCGGCGGGTCCGGCCGAGGTGCAGGCGCCCGGCGGCCGGGCCGAGTTCCCGCTCCAGTTCGCGTTCCCGGCTGTTGTAGGCGTCGCCGTAGACCGCGTCGTAGGGGAACTCGGCGGCCGGTGAGTCGAGCAGCTTGAGCAGCACCGCGCCCACCGGCGCCGCCTCGTCACGGGTGAGCGCGCCGCACTCGACCAGCTCGACGAGGTGCGCGAGGTCGGCCAGGGTCAGGCCCCGGTGCAGCAGCGGCGCGTCGGCGATCTCCAGCGCGTAACCGGCCTCGACCAGCTCGGGCGCGGGCCCGCTGGTGATCCGGGCCGCGGTGCCGAGGTATCCCTCGGGCGGACGCACTCCCGCTCATCACGCCTCACTCTCCGGGGAGTCCAGCCTCGAGCTGCCCGGCGAACAGCGTGGGCGCGCCCCCGCTGACCAGGAACACCTGCGGGCCGTGCACCCGGCCCGCGCGGCACTCGGCGATCAGGGCGGCCATCGCCTTGGCCCCGAACACCGGGTCCAGGAACACGCCCTCGGTCTCCGCGACCAGCCGCGCCGCGGCCTGCCCGGCGGCGGACGGGGCGCCGTACCCCGGCCCGATCCACCCGGCGCGCACATCCGGCGGGAGGCCCGTGCCATGGGAGATCCGGGCCGGTCCCGGCCAGCGCGGCCGCCGCGGCGGCCAGTTCCCGGACCCGGCCCGCGGCTTCCCCGGCCGGGCGGCTCACCGTCACCCCCACGACCTGGTAGCTAGCGCCGGTCACGGCCGCCCCGGCCACCAGCCCGGCCTGGGTCCCGCAGGACCCGGTGGCCAGCCACAGCCCGGCCGGCGGCTCGTCCAGCCCGGCCAGCTGGGCGGCCAGTTCCAGGCTGGCCCGGACGTAGCCCAGCGCGCCCAGCGGCGTCGCGCCACCCCGGGGCACCGGGTACGGGTGGCGGCCTGCGGCGCGCAACTCCCCGGTGACCGCCGCGATGCCCGCGTCCACCGACGACCGTTCCGCCTCCCCGGTGAACCGCACGTCCACCCCGAGCCAGCGGTGCAGCCGCATGTTGCCTTCGGCCCGGTGCGCGCCTGGCGCTGCCGTAGCACACGACGTGTGGCTCGATCCCGTACCGCAGGCAGGCCAGGGCGGCCAGCATGGTCCAGTTCGACTGGGGCCCGGCCCCGGTCACCAGGCTGTCGCAGCCCTGCGCGAGCGCGTCCGCGATGAGGAACTCCAGCCCGCGCAGCTTGTTGCCCCCCAGGCCGACGCCGGCCAGGTCGTCGCGTTTGAACAGCACCGGAACCCCCAGCTCGCGCGACAACCGCGGCGCCGGGTGCAGCGGGGTGGGGGCGAGGACCAGATCCACGCGCGGGGGGGCCGCCCCGGATCCGCGGGGGCCAGCCCCGGAACTGCCTGCGCCAGTCCCAGGGCTGGCCGTTCGTGGCCCAGTGGTCACCGCAGTCACCTGCCCCGGGCACGGTCCACGAACGCGGCGCACGAGCCGAGCGAGGAACGCACCTCCAGCAGTTCGTCGAGTTCGGCGTCGGGAATCGCGTCCAGCCGCGGATCCGCGCGCAGCGCGGCGCGGAAGTCCTGATCCTGGTCGAGGCCGTGCATGGCCGCGGCGTACACGCTGTCGTGCGCGGAGTGCTTGCCGAGCCGGTCGGCCAGGGCCCGCATCACCGGCTCGGACAGCAGGTAGCCGCGGTGGCTGTCGATGTTGGCCAGCATCCGGTCCGGGTCGGCCCGGATCCCGTCCAGCATCCGGGCCCCGGACCCGACGCAGGCCGCGAAGGCCATCGAGGTCTCCGGGACCACCAGCCACTCGGCCTTCCAGGCCCGGCCGTCCCGCTCGTGCTCGCTCACCATCCCGTCCAGGGCCACGCCGGCCTGGGCCCGGATCACCCGGGCCAGGGTGACCAGGTGCTCGGAGATCTCCGGGTTGCGCTTGTGCGGCATGGTGATCGAGCCGACCGTGCCCGGGGTGAACGACTCCCGCAGCTCCCCGATCTCCGGCCGCTGCAGCTGGTACACCTCGTTGCCGATCTTGCCGGCCGTCGCGGAGATCGCGGCGAGCAGCCAGATGAACTCGGCCACCCCGTCCCGGGCCGTGATCCACGGCACCACGGGAACTCCCAGCCTTAGCTGCCGGGCGAACCCGTCCAGCAGGTCCAGGGCCCGGCCGCCCCAGAACTCCATCGTCCCGAGCGCCCCGCCGAGCTGCACGACCTCCCACCGGCGCCGGCCCTGCCGCAGCCGCTCCAGGTGCCGGTCCAGCTCGGCGGCCCACACCGCGGCCTTGAACCCGAACGTGATCGGGAGCCCGGGCTGCCCGTGGGTCCGCCCGCACATCGGCGTGTCCCGGTACTCCCCGGCGAGCTCGAGCGCCCGGTCCCGCATCCGCGTCACGTCCCGCTCGGCGATATCCCCGACGGCCCGGAACACCAGCGCGAACCACGTGTCCGACAGGTCCTGCACGGTGGCCCCGTAGTACACCCACTCCCGTGCGTCCTCCGGGCAGCACCGCCCGCAGCGCCGTGATCAGGCCCAGGGTGGAGTGCCCGGTCGCCCGGGTCTGCTCCGCGACCAGGTCCAGGTCGATCAGCGACGACGTCAGCGTGGGCCCGGATCGTCTTGGCCGCTTCCGGGGGGATCAGGCCGACGTCGGCCTGGGCCTGCGCCAAGGCGGCCAGGATCTGCAGCCAGGCCTGGGTCCGGCCCTCGTCGGTGAACAGGGCCGACGCCTCGGGTGTGGTCCAGAGGTGGCCGAAGATCGCCGAGTCGGCTGGGTGCGCGCCGCCGCTCATGGGCTGGTGCTTCCCGCCGCTGAGCTCGTGCTTCCCGCCGCCGGGACCGCTGGGGGATCACCGGGAGCCATCACGGCACCCGCTGATCCCCCAGCGTCCCCAGCTCCGCCGACTGGCGGGACTCCGCAGAGCGCTCGCAGCGCTGCACGGACTTCGTCCAGGTTGGCGCCCCAGGGGACGACGGCCGTGGTGCCGTTGACCTCGATGCCGCGTTCCCGGAGGCAGCACTTGGTGAGGACGAGCGCTCCGGGGCTTGGCTGCCACGACTCTCGCCGCGGGGCAGAGATCGACCCGCGCCGGTTCCGTTAGGTAAAAGTGGTTGTGGAACTGGCGAGAGCGTTCACAGCCGATGAGCAGCCAGTCGTCGTGGTAGGGCGGGTGGGTGTCCAGGAAGCTGACGTCACCCTCGGCGGGGACGCCGCTGCCCCGGCAGGGCAGCAGGTAGTGCGGCGCCGGGTTCGCCGCGACCAGTTCGGTCACGTCCACCGCGTCCAGGATCAGGTCGATCGGGGGCAGGTCCTCGTCGTAGGCGACGACCTGCTCGGCCATGGCCAGGAGTTTCGGGGGGTGCGGGGGGATGACCTCGGTGACCCGGATCTGCACGGGGGCGGGGCGCCAGATGAAGTTGACGTGCTCGAACTTGCCCTGGACGACGTAGGCGAGCACGCCGGGGCGCTGGTGCTTGCAGGGCCGCCGCGGCGAGCGAGGTGGCGTTGCCCACGTCCGTCGGCGGGGTCGGTGATCCAGAGCGTGGCTTCCGGGCCGGACAGCACGCGCAGCTCGGCGACCGGGGAGAACAGCGGGCCGGGATCGGCGGGCCGGACGGCGACCAGGGCGGTGTCCGGGCCGTTGCGGAGCACCAGGAACGCGGTCCGCCGGTAGATCTCCCGGTGGCTCAGCAGGCCCTCGATGCCGGCCGGAGTGAGCGGGACGTCGACTTCCTGCACGGACAGGCCGCGGTAGGGCCGGGTGATCGTGTTGGGCGCGGGCTCGGCGATCACGTCAGCGCACCTCAGGCCAGGGCGCCCGGGGTCAGGTCGCCCGGGGTCAGGTCGGCCGGGGTCAGAGCACGGGCCGGGACGGTGTCGGCGCGCAGGCCGAGCCGCAGCGTTTCCAGGGCCAGGACGCTGGCCGGCGCGATGTTGCCGAGGTTGACGTCGGCCCCGAGCTGGCGGACGAACCAGGCCTGCTGGCTCTTGCCCGGGGCCTCGAAGATCACCTTGTCCGGCGGGACCGAGTCCAGGATGGCGGTGACCAGGTCCTCGCGGATGCCCTGGTCCGCGTTATACAGCCCGACCGTCCCGCTCTCCCGGCCCTCGGCGATCACCCAGGTGGCGCCGGCGTCGAGGTCGCGGGTCATCTCCTGCGCCCACTCCGCGGGGGTCGGCGGGTAGTCGCCTTCCTTGGCCCCGGTCTCGGCGAGCACCACGAAGTCCGCGGCCAGCTCGCGGACCAGGGCGTGCTTGCGGCTGGCCGACAGCGCCCGGAGGCCGTTGGACACCTCGACGTGGGTCATGCCGACCTTGAGCGCCCAGTCCCGCAGCTCGCTGATCCGGTCCTGCAGCGCGGCCACTTCGAGCAGCGTCCCGCCCAGCGAGACCGGGCAGTCGTGGTCCGCGCAGATGCCGACCCGCTCCTCCAGCAGCGGATCGACGTACCCGATGCCCCAGCCCACCTTCACGATGTCCACCAGGTGCCCGGCCTGGCCCAGGAAGGCCCGGGTCCCGTCCGGGGTCAGCCCGCTGTCCAGCACGTGGGTGAGGCCGCGGGAGCGGGGCTTAGCCTCCCTGGCCGGCAGCCTGAGGAAGCTGGGACACTCGGGCACGGTGCGCCTCCCGCTCTATGGTGTGGTCGCACCATAGGCACGCGGGTCCCCGAGTTTCGCTGTCCTGGCAGGGTGAGGTTTGGCCGTTTCGTTGCCCCTTGCAGGCCGCGGGCGTCCCCGGAGGGGTGGAGCCTCCGGGGACGCGGCGGTCAGCCCTGGATTTCGGCCCGGACCTGGGCGGCGCCGTCGGCGAGCGCGCGCAGCTTGCCCGCGGCGATCATCCGGGGCAGGTTGATCAGCCCGCAGTCGGTGGACAGGCCCAGCCGGTCGGCGGGCACGTACTCGAGTACCTGCCGGATCCGGTCGGCGACCTCCGCCGCGCTCTCGGTGACGGTGGACTTCACGTCGATGACCCCGGCCACGAACGGTTTGGTCCAGTTGTTGTCGGTCAGCGGCTTGAGGTCGTCCGGCCCGGTCCGGCCCACCTCGTAGTTCAGCGCGGTGATGTTCGCGTCGAGCACGTGCGGGAAGATCGCGTGCGCCCGTTCCGGCGCCGGGGCGTCGGAGGCCCGCTTGTCCAGCACGAACGCCCCGAACTCGGTCTTCGTCTCGTCCGGGAAGTACGCGGGTGTCCCGGAGTAGTTGCCCCAGCAGGTGTGCACCCAGAACTCGCAGTTCACGCCCTCGACCGAGGCGTTCAGCGCCTCGATCTCCCAGTCGCCCATGCCGTACGGCCAGACGAACTCATCCAGCTGGATGATGTCGCAGCCGTTGTCGGCCAGTTCCTTGAAGTCCTCGTTGAACGCCTTGGCCAGCGCCATCGCGACTTCCCTGGTGTCCTTGTAGTGCAGGTTCGTGGTGGCCGCGGCGATCACGCCCAGGCCGGTGTAGGACACCTTGACCGGCTTCCTGGTCGCTTTCCGGACCGCGCGCAGGTTGACCAGATGGAAGGGGACTTCGCGGGCGATCTCGCCGACGCAGGTGGGGGAGAAGAGGGTGGAGTAGATCGGCAGTCCGATCGGCGGCCCGGAGAGCCGGTAGCCGGACATGCGCTCCAGGTAGTAGTAGAGGATCGTGCCGTACGGGGAGTCCCCGCCGTAGACCTTCCCGTCGCTGATCACGTCCAGGCCTGCTGCCTCCTGGTCGCGCACGATCGCACCCACCACGTCCTCGAACGCTTCCTTGCTGATCGAGTCGTGGATGAACTCACCCTTGGGCAGGGTGGCGAACGCGTGCCCGTCGTACCAGCGTGGATTGGGATAGTTGCCGACCATCGTGGTGGGCAGCAAGATGTCCTGACCGCCGATGAGCATCGTTGCTCCTTCCGGTTGCGGATAGAGGTGCGAGGAGCGTAGGCCGGCTGATCAGCGAGTTTCTTCCCTCCCCGGGGACCGTTCTCGGCCTGCTGGTCCCCACCCGGGGGCAGAATCAGGCCTTTACCGGCTGGTAGGACAGGACCACGACCCCCGTGCCGAGCGTCGCGACCGAGTCCAGTTCCAGCGGTGTCTTCCCGCTCTCCCAGAACAGGAGCTGGCCGCGGCCGGCCAGGACGGGGTGGATCGAGAGCCGGAGCTCGTCGATCAGGCCGTGCTCCCAGAGCGTGTGCGCCAGCGAGCCATGGCCGTACAGGAGGAGGTCCGCGCCGTCCTGCTGCTTGAGCCGGGCGACCGCAGCCGCGGCGTCCCCGGTGACGCATGGTCGAGTTGTCCCAGTTCGCCTCGGCCAGGGTCGAGGAGAAGACGTACTTGCGGAAGCTGTTCATCCGCCCGGCGAAATCGCTGGACTGGCCGGGCCAGGTCGCCGCGAAAAGCTCGTAGGTCCCCCGGCCGAGAAGCATCGTGTCGCTGTCTCCGAGCCGCTCTACCGAGTCCTTCTCGACTTCGGCGTCGCGGTAGTCCAGGGCCCACAGTCGCGGGTCGCCAACGACTCCGTCCGCTGACACCAGGACGGTCTGAGTCACCTTGCGCATTGCTTCCTCCACGGCTAGTCGATCCGGAGCTAGTCGATCCGGCTATGCAGACCGGAGGGCGGCGAGGTGCGCGCCGGGACCGAGGAGTGGCGGGCGGGGGGCGAGGGGCGGGCTGACGGGAGGCGATTCCTTTCCGGCTGCCCCGGGTCTGTACACACGAAACTCGGACGCACTCCTGGGAGGACCACGATGACCAGCAACGCAGCCACTACCCGCGAAGAACGTGCCGTGGCGGCCACGCTCGATGAGGTCTATGCCGCCTGGGCGGCAGGCAACGCGGACGCGTTCGTCGCGCCGTACAGCGAGCATGCGACCGCCGTACTGCCCGGGTCCTACCTGCGGGACAGATCTGCGATCCGTGCGACCATGGCCGAGGTCTTCGCCGGCCCGCTCAACGGCTCCACCGGCGTCCACCAGGTGCAGAGCATCCGGTTCCCCGCCGCCGAGGTGGCGATAGTGGTCAGCAAGGGCGGCATCCAGTTCGCCGGCCAGGCCAGCCCGGCCCCCGAGACCAGGTCGGTGGATACCTGGGTGCTATCCAGGCAGGACGGGGGCTGGCGCGTCGAGGCCTTCCACAGCTGCCCTGAGGCAGGAGGCTGACCATGTCACAGGAAGCGGGCCTGGTGCCGGACCGGGCCGCGTTCACCGGGAGCACCGAGCCGTTCCGGCGTGAGTTGCTGGCTCACTGTTACCGGATGGTCGGCTCGGTTGACGAGGCTGAGGATCTCGTCCAGGAGACTTTCCTCCGGGCGTGGCGCGCCTACGACGGGTTCGAGGGCCGGTCCTCGGTGCGCACCTGGCTCTACCAGATCGCCAGCAACACCTGCCTGACCGCCCTGGAGCGCAGCGCCCGGCGCCCCTTGCCCTCAGGCCTGGGCGGCCCGGGCCAGGACGCAGGCCAGCCGCCTGCGGCCGACCTGGACATCCCGTGGCTGCAGCCGATTCCCGACGCTCTGGTGACCCCGGAATCCGCTGACCCCGCAGACATTGCCGTCTCGCGGGAGAGCTTGCGGCTGGCGCTCATCGCCAGCTTTCAGTACCTGCCGCCCCGGCAGCGGGCGGTGCTGATCCTGCGGGAGGTGCTGGCCTTCCCGGCGGCCGACGTCGCGACCATGCTCGGCACCACTACCACCGCGGTCAAGAGCGCGCTGCAGCGAGCCCGCGCCCGGCTGCACGAGGCCGCCCCGGCAGCAGACCAGCGTGGCCGAGCCGGATGAACCCGAAGCCCGGGCGCTGCTCGACCAGTACATCGGCGCCTTCGAGACGGCCGACGCGGCCGCGCTGGAGCGACTGCTCCGGGCAGACGCCACGCTCGAGCTGCCGCCGTCGGTGGCCTGGTTCGCGGGCGGAGAGGCCATCGCGGGAGCCGTGGCGGGCCTCGGCTCGCCGGGCGACTGGCGGATGGTTCCGACCGCCGCCAACGGACAGCCAGCCGCGGCGGCTTACCTTCGCGGCGGCGATGGCCGCTACCGGGCGTACGGGATCGTGGTGCTCACCGTTACCACCACCGGCATCGCCGGAATCGTCGTGTTCGCCGACCCCGGCCTGTTCGCCTCGTTCGGCCTCCCGCAGGTCCAGCCCGCCGGGAGCCCTCGCCGCTCGTCGGCTGGCCGCGAACCCCGAAGGAGGCATCGCTCGCGGGTGAGCTTACTGTCGGTAGCGTGATTTCGACCTCGAGCCTGCTGGGCTACGCGCTGGCGTCCTTCATCCTGATCGTCATCCCCGGGCCGAGCGTCCTGTTCGTGGTGGGGCGGGCGCTCGCGTACGGCCGCCGCACCGCGCTGGCCACGGTGTGCGGCAACTCGGCGGGCAACTACGTGGTCGCGATCTGCGTCGCGGTCGGCGTGGGCGCGCTCGTCCAGCGCTCCGCGCAGGTCTTCACGGTGCTCAAGCTGGCGGGCGCCCTGTACCTGATCTGGCTGGGGATCCAGGCGTACCGGCGGCGCGGAACGCTGGCCGAGGCGTTCGCCGAATCCACCCAGGCGCGCAGCGACCGCCGGGCGGTACGCGAAGGATTCCTGGTCGGGGTGACCAACCCGAAGGCGCTGATCCTGTTCGGGGCGGTGCTGCCGCAGTTCGTGAACCGGGCGGCCGGCCACGTCCCGCTGCAGATGCTGGTGCTGAGCCTGGTGTCCATCGTTATCGGGCTGGTCTCGGACAGCACCTGGGGGGTGGCGGCCAGCCGCCTGCGGTCCTGGTTCGCCCGCTCCCCGCGCCGGTTCGCGATGGTCGGCGGGGCTGGCGGCCTGGCCATGATCGGCGTGGGTGTCACCGTGGCCCTCACCGGCCGCAAGAGCTGAGCTGCCGGGTCGCTTCGCTGGCCAGCGCTACTTCACTGAAGCGTCGAAGTACGGCTGTGAGTCGAAGTACCGCTGTGAGTCAGACAGTACCGCAGTGATCCCGGTGGCGGCGGCGCTTATCCCAGGTACTCGGCGGGGGTGGTGGTGTGGCTGCGGTGGCCGGGGGTGGTCCAGGTGACGGTGCCGGGCTGGTGGCAGGTGACGGTCCAGCCGGGGACTTGCTTGGTGTGGTGGTCGTGGCGGCAAGCGGGAGCGAGTTGCCATGACTACTAAGCAAATTGTCTCAGCCCCCGGCCGATTGCGGGATGCCCGCCCATTCGAGGTGCGGCTGCCCGGGGCCCGACGAATTGGCTGACCACAGGTGGGGCCAGCACGGCTGAAGCCCGGATGCGCCGAGGCTAAGGAACGACGTTGCGCGTCCGGAGCCAAGCAGGCTGCTGGACAGCGCGCAGGCGCCTGCGTTCTGCGAATTCATCCCGCCCTGGCCTGCCCCCCGGACAAGCCACACGGCGAAGGTTGTCGAGGCGTACGGCGACGACACCGTGACCTCGAAAGCGATCTGCGTGAACGTGGCGGCACTGCCCGTGCCCGCGGTCACCTGCAGGGTGCCTTCACCGTTGACGCCCGGGTCAGCATTAATTGAATCAGCGAGATCACCGAAGGCGCCTGCCTTGCGCTGAGCCACGGGCAGCGCGATCTGGCTGCGCTCTTCGTCCAGGAAGCGCGCGGCGGTCGTGAGCACCTGAGTGTTGTACAGGGCGCGCCGCGCGTGCCGCTGGCCGACGGTGTGCACGACGGTTCCGCCGACGATGAGCGACGCTATGACCACGAGTGCGCCCAGCCACCACCAGCGCCGCAGGCCCGCGCTCTGGCGTACCCCGGAGGCGGATCGCGACCCGCCAGCCGGCTGGTCTCTGCCGGGCTGGCAGTTCCGCTGCTCAAGATCGATTCCCCGTCCGTCAGCGCCGAGAGTGTGCTGCGATCAGTGATCGGATCCCTTGATACGCGTACCTTGATTGTGACCGCGCCAGGCACCAGCATCAAGCCTGTTCCCCGTTGATCGCGATCTGAAAAGTCCCGCCGCTCACGCGATCGACATTTGTGGTTATCGCTACCAGGCGGGAGTGTGGATGCGTTTGCAGATAGGCTGGTGCCGCTTGCGGCCCGTTGCTATCGGCCACCATCTGGGCGGCCGGCGTCTCGTAGCAGCGGCGGAGGCATCTCCACCGTGAAGACACGCAGGGCGCGTGCGCGCACGTCCCGTGGCACTGACAGATCGCGAGCCGACCCGACGATTGACGAAACCGCCTTCGCGCGAACGCACCTATCGGGCATGAGTGGTTGTGCCGGTCAGGTACTGCGGCGAGTCAGGATGCGGGGGCGTTTGAAGTCCCGGTTGTCAATGATGAGATCTGCCAGGGACCGCGGGCCGACCTCAGCAAGGTAGATCATCTCCGCCACGTGGTAGCGGTCACGGTGCAGGCGGGCCGCTTCCTCGGCACCCTCGGCGGCGGAGTCCCGCGCGATCCCGCGGCGCAGCGCGGTCCCGGGGTCCACGTCGAGCCAGATGCGGTACTCCCAGCAGTCGTTGTACTCGGGGCGGAATGCGAAAACCGAGTCGACGATCAGGATCGCGCCTGGCTGGGCGCTGATCTTCTTGTCCCGGTGGTCAGCGCCGGTCAGCGGATCGTGCCCGCACAGCACTACTTCACCGGATCCGGACGGCCCCGCTGGGCCGAGCAGCAGGTCCCGGGCGGAGCCGAAGTCGTAGGCATTGCGGTAGTACCCCTCGCCGCTGACCCGGTCATATCCATGCTCGCGGGCGTGGCGCCAGGGATACTTGAAGTCATCCATCGAGGCCCGCATCGTCGCACGGCCCAGAGCGCGCACACCGGCTGCAAGCTCATGCCCGAAGCTCGTCTTGCCCGCCCCGGTCAGGCCGTCAACGGCAACCCGGAGCGCCCCCGGGCCCAGCCCTGCCACCATGTCAGCCACGGTCGCGATCAGCGCCGTACGCTCCTTCGACGCCGGCAGCGGCACTGACTGCTGCCACGTAGATACTGACTCAAACGCATGCACGCCCCGAGCCTACGAGCCGTCAGGCAGCTCAAGCGGCGGGTCCAACGCTGTCCGGTGGCGTTGCTGCTCTGTGGCTATCAGCGATGACCGGGCTGTCTTGATGACTCGCGTGGAAGACGACCGCCGTAACCCGCGCGGCGACTCGTTCGATCGTCGGCGGCCTGTGCTGGATATCGAGGCGGTCCGGGCTGATTCGTCCGGCCTGCGGGCGCGTATGGGCCGATGGTCCCTGAGTGCCCGTGAATCGCACCGGTTCAGCGGCCGATCACGCCGCAACGGGCACGCGCTCTGCCTAGCCTGTATAGACCTCCGGGATGGCGCCTTTGATCCGCTGCACGGTTCCGCCGACGTCCAGGTCGGTCGTGTCAATGCCGATGTACCGGTAGTCAGCATCGACAGCCCGCCGGATTGTCCGATCTTCCGGAATCCGGTCAACCATGTCCCGCCATTCCTGCGTGGTCCGCTTCGCCCGGGTGATCCGCCGATGATCGCGCACCTCCCTGTTGACCAGGAGATCTACGAGGAATACCGCCGAGGGCCGTAGCAGCCGGCGGAAAGACACGTAGTCGGAGTAGCGGCGCAGGAAGCTGCCGGCGATGACGTTGACGTAGCCTGCGGCCCAGAAGTTCTCCACCAGGCCCGCCACATTCCGGCGAAGCAGGTCGAAGAATGTGTCGTCCATCGGGCAGGGGTTCGTCTGGCCGATGTCCTCGGCGTCGATCCGGGCGCCATACGGCGTGGACGGCAGTAGCGCACGCACGATGGTTGACTTGCCAGCGCCTTCCTCCCCGCTGACGATGATGAGCCGTTGCTCCGGTGAGGCGGGCTGCGGTGAAGAGGACACGCAGCGAGTATGACTGACACCCTGAAGGCGAATCACCCGTACTGGCATCGGGCAGGTGCGGCGTGACACGGCCCGGCAGTAGCCCATGACTTCTCAACCCTGCCTTGCCCGCAGGCGCAAAACCCTGGCGAGTGGGTGCCGTGTCTAAGGGCGGCGCAGCCGATCGCGCGCCACGCGAACCGCAGAGAGCGCCCTCGAGGCTGTGGCCGCGAGCTGGACAATCGGATCGCCGCGGAAGACGGCTCTCGTGCAGTACGGGACAGCCTGGCCGGGTGAGCTTCTCTGATCTGAGCGTGCCTTGGGCTACAGCGGCGCGCCGTGCCGGGCGGGCGTCCTCAACGCTGAGCCCGGCGGCGGGGAGAGCGAGAGGGACCTCAGAAGAGGTCTAGCAAGGCCCTGCTCTAAGTGTGTGGTTATACCTTGCTGGCGGGTAGGTGGGTGCATTTGCAGGTAGGCCAGCGCCGCTACCGGCGGCACCCAGGCGGCCGGTCTTGGGTGTCAGAGGCGGAGGCATCTCCACCGTGCAGAGACACGCAGCACCCGTGCCCGCACGTCCACATGACGCCGGGCAGCCTGTCGGCGGCAGGGCGTAGACAAGGAACATGCGATGGTCTGAGTTTGCCGCCCGTCAGTACCGGCTCGCCGTTGTGGCGGAGGATCAGCTGATCAAGCCTGGTGTCCTGCTGATCGGTACGACCCGGCGTGACGGCTCCGCGCGGATAAGCGGCGTCGAACCTCTGCTCATGGACGGCGACTTGTGGCTGTCCATGATGCCCGCGTCTACCAAGGCGCGCGATCTGCACCGCGACCCGCGGATCCTCCTGCACAGCATCGTCACCAATCCAGCCCCTCAGGCAGAGATCATGATGCGCGGTGCCGTCCGCACCGAGACCGGGCTTGCCGGGCAGTTGCGTTACGCCGCTGCCGCTGAGGCTCACCTTGGCTGGCGGCCTGTGCCCGGCGAATTCACCCTGCTGGCCGTGGATATTACCGAGGTCACTTACATCGGGCATGACGCCGGGCGCGATGCCCAGCACGTGGCTCGCTGGCCAGCCGGAGAGGAGTACCTGCGGCCTTCGCTCACGCCTACCAGTCTTGGCCCCCCTGAGCCGCTCCGGCGATTGCTCGCCCACGACGATCCAGCCTGAATACTCGCGGCTCTGCTGAGAGCAGCACGAGGCGAGACCACCGAGCGGGCAGCCCCCATGCGCCGCCGCGCCAGGTGTGTGGTTATGACTTGCTGGCGGGGTGGAGGTTGCACTCACAGCTGCGTCCGCCGCGGTCATAGGGGATGACGTGGTCCAGATCGCAGCGGGTCGCGGGCCGGCGGCAGCCGGGGCCGGTGCAGGTGGGGTTGCGGACCTGGATGAGGTGGCGCAGCGATGGGCTGGGCTGGTAGCCACGTGATTGACGTAGGTGGGTGCAGTCGCTGGTTTCCAGGGTGGCGAAGGCCAGGCCACGCAGCCAGTCGGGGACCGGGGTTCTCGGCGGCCCAGGGCCGGGTGCCGGGCCGGCGGGCCCCGGGTCGAGGCCAGCGGGTAGCGGGGAGCCTGGGGGACCGTGGCGGGCGCAGGCATGGGCGACGGGGTGCCCGTCGGCGTCGGTCAAGGTGACGCACCACTGGTTGGCGGGCCGATGGGCGAGCAGGTCGGCCAGGGCGCGGGAGTCCTCGGCATCCACTGGGCCGTAGCCGGGTACGTCGCCGGGGGACTGGGTCCAGCCGAGCCAGGCGGACAGGGGCATGGTCAGGTTGACGGTGCCGCGAAGCTCGGCCGAGACGGTGCTGCCGGGACCGCCGGGAGCGCCCGGGCCGCCCGGAGCGGCGGCACCAGACGCCGCGGGGAAGTGCGTGCCGGCGTCTGGGCCGCTGGGACCTTGGTGCGGGCCTTCGCCGCGAGGAGGTTCGCTATCTGCGCCGCCAGGCCTGCCGCCGCTGGGCGTGCCCTCGCCGGATGTCCCTCTAGCGGGCGCGCCGGTCGCGGGCATGCCGGTCGCGGGAATGAGGGTGGCGGCGGGCTTTCCGGACAGCAGGTGCAGATAGGCCCAGGCGCGCAGGATGTCCAGGGTGCCAGGCTGCCCAGCGGCTTTCATGGCCTCAGCTAGCGCGGTCAGGTGCTTGTCCGCGGCCAGCACGCCGGCCGACGGCAGATCGCGGCCGGCCAGAGCGGGGGTGCCGGACGTCTCGGGAAACATCTCTACCCGAGCGTCCTTCAGCGCCTTCTCTTTGCGCGCTGGACGGCTTTCGGGTCGGCCGAAAGGACCGCCCGACGGACCAGCGCGCGCCAACTGCCCGCTGGCCAATTTTGGTGCCCGGCCGATGATCAGCTTCTCGACCGCCGCGGCGTGCTCATCATCCAGCTCGGCCACTTCCTCGGCGATTACTTCGGCCCGCCGTTCGTCAATCAGGCCGGCTGCCAAAGCGGCGCGGGTCAGCGGCAGACGGTCCAGGGAGAGGGCGAGGTCCAGTAGCCGGGCGGCGCTACGCCTGGTCAAGGTGAGCGCGACGGCGACCTCGTCGTCAATGTGGTCAAACGGCCGCCAGTCTCCCGAATCCCGGCCTGACTGCTCACGGCGGGCGGCCAAACCGGACACCGCCGCCGCCCGGACCGACGCCGACCATGCGGCCATCCGGTTCGCGGCCTGCAACACCCCGGTCAGCTGGTCATCGTCCAGCTTGTCCAAGCCGTCGCGCTGGACGTGATCAACCAGCGTGGCCAGTACCGGGTCAGGCGCGAGGGCGTCAGCCCAGCCACCATCAGCGAACGGGGCGCCCTGAGGCGGGCCCTCGTCGGGTGGGTCGTTGAGGTCGAGGGTTTCCCAGGCACGCTTGTCGATGGCGAGGGCGTCGTCGGCATACCAGTCAGGCTCTTCCGGGGCGGCTAGCAATCGGCGGCTCCCAATCGGCAGCCTGATCCGGGGCAGGCTGACCCATGGAGTGGTCAGAGTCCGCTGACATCGGGGTCACCTCCCGCCTGAGCCGGGATCTACCATGTACGACAATGATATCGAATCAAATCGTCAGTCGCATCTTAATTTCGAATTGAGTATCGAATAACCTAAATGTGTGGCACCGCTGAGCCACTTGGCCCGAAGAGACGATCCAAGCCGCGGCGGCAGAACCGATCTGTGCCACGACCCGCCTTCAGGGGGAGAGGCCACGCGCCGTCCGGGTTGTCCGGGTCGTCGCGTCCGTCCGGGCCATCCCTCTCCGGCCGGGCTCTCCCTCGCCGGTCGGCCCTGAGGTTCAGGCGCCCGCGATCCGGGAGAACACCACCCGGTCGAGTTCCCGCCCCTGCTCGTTGATGAACCGCAGCACCATCGTGGTCCGCTGCCCCGGCGCGGCGGGGGTCACGTCGAGCGCGATGAAGCCATAGTCGCTGTACCGGACCTGTGACCAGTTGACGGTCTCGTAGGTCAGGCTGAAGTCCCGCTCGTTGACGTACGGCCCGATCCCATGTTTGGCGTTGGCGACTACGGTCGTTCCACTGCCCTGGCCGGCCGCGAAGTTGCGGTCGGTCTCGTGTTTCCCGCTCCACCCGTAGCGGGGTGTGCCCGCGGTGCCCGCCACCACGTATGTGGTGCCGTCCTTGGCCGGCTCAACCTCGGCGGGCTCGGACGGTGACGAGGCCACGGCCTGCTTGCTGGACCGGGCGCTGTTGGTCTTCGCGTCATAGATCAGCGGGTTGGTGCGCTCGTACACGTGGTTATGTCCCTGCACGACCAGGTTGACCTTGTATCTGTCGAACAACGGTGCCAGCTTCGCCCGGACCCCTCCGTCGGAGCTGTGCCCGTTACAGGTCGAGAACGCGCACTCGTGGAAGAACGCGACGATGAAGTTGACGTGCGCCGCCGCCCGTGCCGCCACTCCCGTAGCTGCTCTTCCAGCCATCGGACCTGGGCCCCGTGACTGTAGTCCAGCAACCCTTGGATCTCCCAGCTCAGCTCGTTGGCGTCCAGGCTGATGACCCCGACGTTGCCGTAGCGGAAGCTGTACACCGACGGGCAGGCGGACGGCCCGGTCTTGGGCGGATCCATCCGCTTGGTGAGCCCGCCGTAACCGAGTGGCTCGTAGTTGGCCACGGTGGTGTGGTCGGCGGCCACTGCCGAGGAGAACAGCTCGGTGTCATGGTTGCCCGTGGCGACCATCCAGGGGATCGAGGCCGAGCTCGGCTCGATCATCGGGAACCAGCTGGTCCAGATCCACGGGTCGTAGTAGTCCCAGCCGCCGCTGTGCGGCGCCGGCTCCGGCGTGTTCTGCGAGGACGGCTGGCTCCCGTGCGGCCCGTCTGGGTTGATGATCGGCTGGATGTCGCCCTCGGCCTGGGCATAGCAGAGATCGCCGGCGACCAGGTTGAACCGCGCCGGGGTGCCGTTGGTCAGGTTCCGGACCTTGGTGATCTGCGTGATCACCGTGTTGGTCGTGTCCCGGTGCGTCCGGCGCGGGCGGTCCGGGTCATCCCCGTCGTAGGAGCCGTTGTTCCACATGCCCCAGTCGGACTCGGGCAGCAGCGACGGGTCGCGGTCCAGGGACGGGCCAGGGATGCCCTCGTCGGCAAAGGCCGTGAACGTAAACGGCTCGGCTACCTCGCCGGGGGCGGTCATGAACGTCGAGTCTTTGGTGGTGCCGATCTCATGGCCGGCCGCGTACCGGAAGCGGTAGTGGTACTGCGTGCCGGGATGCAGGTGGGTCATGCGCGCGTGCACGAAGAACTGGTCGGCGTTCAGCGTGCGGGACGCCCTGAGCGGCCCGCGTTTGCCGTCCCACACCGGGACGTGGGTCAGCAGCTCACGGATCTCCGCCTCGACCGTATGCCCGTAGAAACGGTCCCGGCCGTAGTCCACCCAGACCTTCACTGACCGGGGTGGCACCGCGTTGTAGTGGTTGATGTTGAACAACTGGCCGCCGGCCCACATCTCTCTCGTGGGATCGTCCCCGAACGACAGGTGCCGCCCGTTTACCAGGAAGCCGCCGGCCACGGTCCCGGTGTCGGCCATGGCCGCCGCCACCGCCTGGTCGGACCACCGGGCCGAGCTGCCCAGCAGCAGGCTGCCCGCGGCCGCGCCGACCGCACCCCGGAACATTGTGCGGCGGCTCACCGTCTGGCGGCGCAGGTGGGCCATCCACTCTTCGTGCTGCTCAACGAGCGGCCGATCCGGCCGGAGCTTGCGAGATGACGACATGCCCGAAAGCTACGAGCGCTGTCCCGACGGATGGCAAAGCCATCATGAACAACCGGTGGCAGCCCGGCGAAGCCTTCACGCGATCTTCGCCCGGCTCAGGCACCCGAAGGTCGATGGATACCTTCCCCGCCTGCGATCACATACCGGGCCTGCTCGCCGGGAGCGAAGCGTGGTTTATCACCGGCGAGCAGCACAGCAGGGCTACCGGAATCGCGCTCATCGCGTGCGTCTCAAGCTGGGGAGCAAGGCTGGAGGCGGGAGCAGCGCCGGGCGTCCCGGCGCCCGGCACCACGGCGCCTGACACCGCGGCAGCGGGTGCGGCCGCCTCGGCAGGAGCGGGAGCAGGAGCAGGAGCCGGCGCGGGGGGCACAGCTTCGGCCCCGGTCGCTGCGGCGGCCCTGAGATCGGCCAGCCGCTGCCGGGATGGCAGCAGGACGATCGCGAGGATTACCCCGAGACCGAAAATTCCCGCGGACACCGCGAAGGCCACGGTGTAACCGTGGGTGGCGGCGATCAGGGGGGCGGCCGGATCCGTGTGGTGCGCGACGAGATAGCTGGCCGTCGCGGTCAGCGCGATGGTGCTCAGCGCGGACGTCCCGATCGATCCGCCGACCTGTTGCATGGTGTTGACCAGCGCGGAGGCTACGCCTGAGTCCTGGCGCTGGACGCCGGCCGTGGCCGTGTTGATGGCCGGGGCAAAGATCATGCCGAAGCCCAGGCCCAGGACGAGCAGCGGGGGCAGGATGCCGCCGAGGTAGCTGGTGGTCACGGTGAGCTGGGTCAGGTAGGTCATCCCGCCCGCGCCGAACAGCATTCCGGTGGCGATCAGGACACGCGGCCCGAGCCGGGGCAAGGTCACGATGCTGGAGACGTTGGAGCTGATCAGGATGCAGCCGATCAGGGGCAGGAAGGCCAGCCCGCTGGTCACCGGGCTGTACCCCTTGACCTCCTGCAGGTAGTAGGTGAGGAACAGGAACACGGCGAAGATCGCGATTCCGGACAGGCCGACCGCGACGTAGGAGCCGCCCCGGGTGCGGTCAAGGATCACCCGCAGCGGCAGCAGCGGGTGGCTGGACCGCCGCTCGGCCAGCACAAACCCGGCGAGCAGCAGTACGCCCAGAACCAGGGAGCCGATGGTCAGCGTGGCCGTCCAGCCAGCGGTCTCGGCGTGGGAGAAGCCGAAGACGAGGAAGAACAGCCCGGCGCAGGCCAGCACTGCCCCCGGCCAGTCCATCCGCGGCGGATTGGTGGGCCGGCTGGTGCTCATGTACGCCAGGGCGCCGATCACGGCGATCACGGCGAACACCAGATTGACGTAGAGGGTCCACCGCCAGGACAGGTACTGGGTCAGCACTCCGCCGAGGATCAGGCCCACGCCGCCGCCGCCGGCGGCGACCGAGCCGAACACCCCGAAGGCGCGCCCCCGCTCGCGCGGGTCCTGAAAGGTGCTGACCAGCGTGCCCAGGGCGGAGGGCGCGAGGATGGCGCCGAACGCGCCTTGCAGTGTCCGGGCCGCCACCAGCATCGCGAACGAGACGGCTGCGCCGCCGATGGCCGAGGAGACGGCGAATCCGACCAGGCCGGTGATGAAGACCCATTTGCGGCTGTACATGTCGCCGAGACGGCCGCCCACCAGCAGCAGGCTGCCGAAGGCCAGGGCGTAGGCCGTCACCACCCACTGCCGGTCAC
This sequence comes from uncultured Actinomycetes bacterium, assembly GCA_963781085.1. GTDB lineage: Bacteria > Actinomycetota > Actinomycetes > Streptosporangiales > Streptosporangiaceae > RYN-230. The sequence continues at coordinate 35,329 of CAWAES010000028.1, read as the reverse complement.
TGTTCGGGAACCCCAGGGCACGCTGGGCCGACGGCAACGCGATGTTCACGACGGTGGAATCCAGGACCACCATCAGCTGGGCCACAGCCACCACGACCAGGACCAGCCAACGCCGGTCGGCGGGGGCTGCCGGACGGCCCTGGGTGGCAGATGACATGGGATCTATGCCCTTTCGCGTGCAGCGCACTGTCCGGATCGCTACCAGGGTCTGGAGCAACGATGCCCAGTAGTGCTGCTACGGTTCGCGGCCCAATACCGCTACCTCAAGTCAAGATAGGCATACCGGAAACGCCACGTCTACCTGGGGGTGGTCCGGGCCCCCGCCCCGCCCGGGGCTTTGCCGGAACTTTGCGCGGAGGACCTGCTAAGGCACGATCACGAGGGGTACCGCCGAGTGGCGGGCGAGGCTGACGGCGACTGAGCCGACCACGCGGTGCATAGCGTGCGAAGAGCTCCCGACCGCGATCGTAACGATGTCGTCGGAGTGAGCCTCGTGGAGTTCCCTGGCGGCGGCGGTCAGCTCCTCGGCGATGATGCCTTCGCGCCGCTCGAACCGCCAGCGCTCCTCGCGGCCGCGCAGTTGCTCGGTGGCAGTGCTGAGAAGCTCCTGCGCAATGTCGTCGAAAGTAACTTCCATTTCTTCAATGGCGCCGGGCGACAGCGAGTCGACACTGGGCAGGTGAGCGACGTACACCACCTCGATCGAGCCCGTCCGGCCGTAGAGCAGCCTGATCGCGGCGTCGAGCGCCCGGGTAGCAGGAGGTGAGCCGTCATATCCGACCACGAGGTACAGGTCCCCGGAGGGCGGCACGGTAGCGTTCATCACTACTAAGGCTATTCGGTTCCTCCGGGCGCCGTCTCGGTATCCGGCCGGCGATCCGCAGCCCGCAGCCCCCAGAATTTCCGCAACGAACTCCAGGTGTACCGCCGGGCTGCCCCGCAGCCCGGCGAGGATCGCGGCGCCCCGCAACGACAGCATCGCCCGGGCCTGCCCGGTATCCGCCGGGGCGACGGCCAGCTGCACATCGCGTTGCGTCTCGACCAGCACGCGCTCTTGTGCAGGAGATTCAGCTGATCGACCGTCGCCGCCACGGAATAGCCAAGGTGGTGGTCGGCAGCCGCCGCCGCAGGCGTGGCGCTGTAGCAACGCATAGTCTCGATGACCGTGACGCTGGCCACCAGCAGGTCACGCGCGAGAACCAGCGCCGGGAAATCTAAGGCGATGATTCCGGTCGTGGCCACATACCCACGCCCATCCGCGGTCCGTGCCGCTCCCCACGAGACCGCACTCGGCTAGTGCTTCATTGCAGACTGCGCAGCGGCGTTGGCGCGCCAGTTCGTTGGCCAGTTCCTCTTCTAGCAGTCGCTCAGCGAAGCGGGTTCCGTCCATGGTGAACATCACGTCGCGGATTCGTTTCGCTGAAGTCTGTCCATGAGAGAGCATGTTCATGCTGCCGACAATGCTCCACTGCCGGTCGACGACAACGATCTTCTGGTGCATTCTTTGCATAAACACTACTCGAGGTACTCGCGCTATAAGTCTGCGCAGGGATTCCCGGTTGGTCTCTTGTACCTCCCCCTCGGGCCGGGCTATCACGTGTACTGAGACTCCCCGCCGGTTCGCGCGGTCGAGGGCGTCAATGATGCCTTCGGCATGCCGGCCGACCCAGGCACTCCAGCACCAGACGCTCTTACGCGCCTCATCGATCCGGGCAGTGACCTCGTCGATAGCGGCGTCCTCGTCATGGATTCCCGTGACCCGAACATAAGGGGCAAGCGCCGCCACCAGGTCCGCTTCCGGGGTTCCCGGGGCTGGCGATTCGATGCCGAACATACCTAGCAGTGAATCGGCGTCGACGCGGCGAACCTGGCCGCTCGACACCATGGAACGCACCGCCGCCAACGGCCCGTTGCCGGCCCGTTCTAGTGCTCTGCGGCTAACCAGGATGTAGAGACGACTGCGGGCTCGGGTGGCGGCGACGTTAAAGAGGCGGACACTCTCTGCAGAGTAGTCGCCTCCTCGCAGATTCGCTGTAAATATTCGGCCATGGCCGTCTTCAACGAGGTCGGCGAGTACGGTGTCGAATTGCCGACCTTGGAACTTATGAGAGGTACCTACGGGGGTTGCCCTGGCCACCGCGGAGTCATCGAGGGCCGCTTGGGTGGCCTCTTCTTGTGACACGTAGGGCACGATGATCCCAAAGGCGTTGCGAGCTCCGGCGTCGTTATGGTGTTCAGCCAGTGCTCGCGCCAACAGTGCTCCGATCAGCCACCATCCGGCCTGCTTTGATTCGCGGTGAATGGTGCGGAGGTCTTCCGGGAGCCCGTTGACAGTGACGACGACGATGTCTGCCGAGCCGTGCCCGGCCGTGGTGAGGATTCCGTCATAGGCGACGAGATTGGCAAGTTGCGTCAATGCGGGTCCGAATCGGAACTGCTCGGTGAGGATAACGCAGCCCTCGGTTCGCTGCGCCTGTTTCGGGTCGGCGACAGCGAAGAACGAGAAGCAGTCGGTTCTGAACAATGCCTGAGCTTCTTCCCCGCCGGGGAAGGATTGATCGACAATTGGACCATTCTGCAGGTAGTCGCCGACCAGGACGGCGCCGGTCTTCGCATATCCGATCGCGTGGGCAAGATGCGGTAGCTGTGCGGCGGCAGCTTCGTCGACGATGACGTGATCAAACGGGACGCGAGTAAGGGAAGGTCGCAGGGCTAGTTGTGTCAGGGTCGTGGCCACCAGTTGAGCGTCGGCGATAATTCCTTGCTCGATGGCCCGTTTCTCCTTCCGCAAGTGCTCGCTGGCCTCCTCGTACTTTCGCTGCAGGCTGGCCCGCTGCTGTTCTGCCTCCGCGGCGTGTCTGCGCAAGTCCGGCAGGCTTTCATGCAGAATCCACCGCCCGTGCTCGGCGGTGACGAGAGACTCGTCGGCCACTCCAGCCAAACCGGCGCCGACCAGCCAGTCAGCTTCTTCGCGGAGTTTCTTACATTCTGCTGTCGCCTCAGCCAGCCATGCGCGGGCATGGTCTGCGGCGTCGGCCGTCTCCCTGGCGTCCGGCCGGATAGGTGGCGCCGGATCCGCGTCCGCTTGTCGTGCAGCGGTCAACGCCTGCCGTCGGGCCATTGTGGGTGTTCCCGCTTTTTTGGACACCAGCTTTAGGCTGCCAATTGACTGAGTTGCCTATATCCTAGTTCGTATTCCTCGGGTGTCAAATACCCGAGGGTTGAATGTCTCCCGGACCGGATTATAGTAGTTGGCAATCCAGTCTGATGTCTCTTTCTCCAGGCGTGCGAGCGCCGGCCACGGGCGGGTATGGATCAGCTCCTTCTTGTACGTCGCGAAGAACGATTCAGATACGGCATTATCGTAACAGATCCCCGTCCTTCCGAGGGACCGCCTGACATTGTTCTGCGTGCAGTACTCATCGAACACGGAAGACGTATACTGGCAGCAATGCCACTTAGTTAAGCAGTGAGCGGATGCCGGATAGATATGACCGGGTCGTATGCGCCGCCTGCCTGTCCCGGCTGTTTGACGGGATAGGTGCGCCCAATGTATTTCTTGATGACGCGCGGATAGGTTCGCTTGCGGCGGCCTTTATTGACTCTTTCGAGGATCTCGCTGATCGCCATGAACCTGGCGGTGGTGAGCCGTCGGGGGGAAAATGCCGCCTGGTCGGTGACCTGGCGGCGGACGACGTTGATACTTCGCATGAATGATAGCCGGTCGGGATCAAGCCCGGCGGACGCGGCAGCCTCGGCCATCAGCGAGCGTATGGCGTAGTGCGCCAGCAGCAGGCCCCACAGTTCCTGGCGGATAAGTTCAGGGGACCTGGATCGGAGCCCGCCGCCGGGTTCGAGCATCTGGGTCTCGATTTCTTTCAGCGATATCTCGTATTCCCAGCGCTGCTGGTAGGCGCGGCGAGCTCGGCGGCGTCAGTCATCGGAGTCAAGGATGTGGTGATCAGGCGGAAAACCTCCGTGGCCCTGCTGCCCGTGCTATCGGTGACGGTGTATTCGATCACCCGTACCGGGATATGCGTCGCGCGCCTGGGATCGCCCACGGCGGACAGCGGAACCTGATATCCGCTGCCGCGAGTGGTCTGGGATTTGACGACGGACAGGTACGATCCGTCCGGCAGGATCTCGCTGGCCGGCAACTTAATGTGGGAAGCGACCCGGAACAGCAGTCAGCGCCGGTGCGCAGAATCCGGCCCACAACCCGAAGCTGAAGAATCCCCGGTCAGCGATCACCAGCATTCCCGGCTCCAGGCACCCGCAAGCCCGGAGGCAATTTCCCGTTCGCCGACGCTCACCGTGCCGATTTCCGCGGCCACCACCGCATGGGTGCCGCATTCCCCGAGGCCGACAACCTGGATCTGCGGGAACGGGCGGCGGTCAGCCCGCCGGCCGGCCGACCCGCCATATTGGCCGGCGTATCGGGCACATCCAGTTTCACCCCGTCAATCGCCATCAGGCGGCGCGCCCCCAGCCACGCGCCCGGCGTTCCCGCCACAGCCAGCGGCACCGCCACCCGCTCGAACAGCATCTTCACCGGCGCCTCGCCCAGCCGGTCCCGTGCCTGCGAGATCGCCCCCGTGGTCGGCACCGCCCATTCCTGCTGCCAGGCGCGCATGAACAGCAGCCCGCCGGTCAGCCGCCGCATCACCTCTTCATAGCCATCGCGGAACACCGCCATGGCCATCACGAAATACACGACGACATGAGCAGGCAGAAGACGGGACCGCTTCTCCCGCGGCCCGTTTCCGCCAGTATCTCGTCCACGAGATCCCGCGGCACCAGGCGGGTCAGCACCCCGATCCCTATCCGGTCGGTCAGCCGCCCGCCTGCCACGACCGCCGCCTGGCTGTTCTCCTTATAGTCCACGGCGCAGAAGATAACTGATAAAACCCAGAAGGGAAAGCACAGCAGCAAATTCAGGCCAGTATCCACAGAAACCGGGCGCGCCTGGCCTGTGGAAATGTGGACACTAATTCCCGCCCGCTTAACTAAGTGGCATTGATACTTGCAGCCACGATCAGAATGAAATATCACACCGGCCGGCGGTTTCCGGGCGGCTATGGCCATGTCGAGAGCGGCGACGACCAGGCTAGTCCGCATATGCGCGGCGACAGCCCAGCCAACTACTTTGCGCGAGTAAAGGTCGATGACCGTCGCGAGATAGGCCCATCCGTCCCACGTCTTGATGTAGGTAACGTCACCGCACCAGCGCATGTCCGGGAGAGCGGCAGTGAAGTCCCAGCAGTCAGGTCCGGCCAGCACGGCTGGTCACCGCCGATGGTGGTCCGCTTCCACGCCTTCGGTGGCGTCCGCGCAGGCCAGCGGCCCGCATCAGCCGGTGCACGCGCTTATGCGAGACCAGGTGACCCAAGGCGGCCAGACCCGCGCGCATCCGGCGCACCCCAGGATTGCCGCGCGCCTCGCCGTAGACCTTCCTCATGACCGCGATAAGCGCGGAGTCGTCCCGTGACCGCTGGGACGGCTCCGCAGGCCAGGCGTAATAGCCCGAACGCGAGACTCCCAGCCAGGAACACATGAATGACACCGGTAGGCGCCGAATCAGCCCAGCCCGCGATGGCAGCGAATCTTACTGACTGCCTTTCGCGAACCAGGTCGCTACTTTTTTTGCGAACTCCACCTGCATCCGCAGCTCAGCGATCGCCGACTTGTCGTCCCGGGACTCAGCCCGCAGCCGGACCAGCTCAGCCCGCTCGGACTCACCCAGCGGGGCATCCGGGTTCTTCCCGGATTCCGCGGCATCTCTGCCACCTTCACCCACTTGCCAGAGCATCTCGTGGACACCGATGTTACGGGCGACCTCAGCAACCGGGCGGCCGCCGTCAATGACGAAAGCTACCGACTGCTCCTTGTACTCCGGCGTATACGAGCGGCGTGTCGAACCCATTCTCGCTCTCCCGACGAATCGGGCAGCTAAGCCGGGTGTCCACCGAAGCGGGTACGGTCCATCGGCACGAGCTAACTCATCGAGAAGATCAGTCCGGGTGGCGTTTAGCTTGCTCTTCGCCCCGAGTTGGCGCAGCCGAGTCGTCAGGGAACCCTCCTGGTAATAGGCCAGGGCAGCATCGACGCTAGCGATGTCATCGCGGATGTTCGCTTCACGCTCCACTGCCTCGCAGCAGGCGAGCGACAGCAGTTGCTCTTCGCACAGGTGCCACTCGGCTTGTGCCTCGCGGAGACGGTCTTCAGCTGGACCGAGAGCTCCCGCGACCCGGTCGTAGTGGCTCCTGTTGGTCACACGGGTGATCGCGCGCTGGTAGGCGTCCGGGTCGAAGTCGATGAGCCGCTCCTGCGCCTTCTCGAGACGCGTACCGGCCTGCCTCAACTGCTCTAGTTGCCCAGCCAGATGATCTAGGCGGACCTGCTGTTCCCTCTGGCGCGACTCCACCAACAGGTCCAGACGGACCTGGTCACTCGCCGCCAGCGCAGGCAAGACGATGTTGCCTACCCGTATCGCCTGGCCATGTCGGCCCGGCGGGAGGATGCGCAAAGCCTCATGAAGCGCAGTATCCACAGCGATGTTGTTGTTGGACACCAGCAGCACTCGCTGCCCTGAGGCCGCCAGGTGGCTGATCGCTGTGGCGATGACGAGTGTCTTCCCGGTCCCTGGCGGCCCCCACACCAATTGGAGCCCTGACGAGCAGCACGCGGCGACTGCATCTTGCTGCGCCGGGCGCAACGCCGGCCAGCCGTGCGCCCTGGCCAGCCCGGGACCGCGCTGAATGGGTGTCAGCCGCTGCTCACCGAACTGCCTCAGCAGGGGATTCTCACGTGATGCCTGCAGACCTTGGCCTAAGCCCGCCAGAACCTGCCGGGGGCCTGCGTTTCGAACGTGTAAGGCGAGTGCCTCACGGGGCGCTGTCTCGGACACCCGCACGCGGACCTGCTCGTCGTCCACAGCCACCTCGAGCACATCAAAGGCGATGGCATGGTCGCCGGCACCGCGGGTCAGATTTCCCTCCGAGATGCGCTCGATCTGGCTAGGGGACAGTCCGCCGGGGACCATGAACCAGCCCAGTGCGTCAGGCTGTGGTTCCACCAGGCCGATCCTGTGCGAGGAAGATCGAGGTTGCCTGGCCTGAGTCCATGCCTGCCGTATCAGTGGGATTGCAGAGTCCAGCCAGCCCGTCATCAGAGCCACCATCACCCTCCGCTGTCGCTCTGTCCTCCAGCGTACAAGGGTGATACCTCACTAAGTGTCCATACTACACCTCAATGTCGAAGTACCGTTGATCGTCGAAGTATGATCGTGGTATGTGGGGTGAGCGTTCGGTACGGGCCTTCGAGGCTGTTCTACCGCCGGGGACACAGGTCGAGGCGATGCCGGGGCGGGGTCGGGATGACTTTGTGTCAGTGGCCGGCCGGAGACTGAGATTGCGGTGGCTACCAGTGGGGTGGCCGCGTCAGCTGACAGAAGCTCTCGAGATCAAGCCGAGGCCAGACATCGTGGTTGCGCCGCAGTTCTCGCCGGGTGCGCGGGCTCTGGCTGGCCGAGAACGGGTGGGATGGGTGGATGAAAGCGGTGCGGCGGAGATTTCCGCTGGCACCATCCTGATATCCCGTACCGGCAGCCCAGCAACCCGGTCTAAGGCGAGGGCCGGCTGGCGGCCGACCACTCTCGCGGTCTGTGAGGTGCTGCTAACAGGCTGCCCGGCCACTGTGTCGGCAGTAGTGGCAGAGACCGGATTGTCGATCAGCGGCGTGGCCGCAGCCCTGAAATTCCTCGCGAGCGAGGGCTTCCTGGCCAGTGGTGCTGATCGGGGACCTCAGTCGCGCCGGCATGTCGCAGATAGGGACGGGCTCATCGACGCTTACGCCGCTGCCGCGGAACGACTCCGCCCGCCCGTGGCGATCCGGGCGGGTGTCCTGTGGAGAAACCCTTTGACCGAGGTCATTGAAGTCGGTCGAGCGTGGGACCAGGCGGGTATCGGGTGGGCGGTTACGAGTGCGCTGTCCGCGGCAGCCTGGGCGCCGATTATGACCGAGGTGACGCCGATGGAGGTATACGTGAGCGGCAAGACTCCCGGCGACCTACGAAGGGTTCTCTTCGCTGCTGGCTTGAAGGAAATGGAAGGTGGTCAACTGAACCTGCGGCCGTTCCCCACTCCGGTCGGTCCGAGCATCGTCGCAGAAATCAGTCCAGGCCTGCGTTCCGTGCTGTGGCCCCGGGCTTACGCTGACCTCCGCACCGCGGGCGTTCGTGGCGAGGACGCGGCCGAGCATCTACGCGAGGAGATGACGCATGGCTGATGAGGATCCCGCTCGCTCGCGTACGGCGAGGACGGCTGCGGAACTGGCGTTAGTCCGGGTCGCCGACTTCTATGGCGGACGACCTGAATTCGTTCTGCTCGGCGGCCTCGTGCCTGCCATTCTCTGTGCTGCGTCAGGTACCCGTCATGCTGGGACTACCGACGTCAACGTGCAGGTTGACCGGGAGATCAGTACGGGCTCAGTCAATGCCGCACGGTTAGAGCATGCACTCCGCTACGCGGGTTTCCGTCCCGACGGGACATCCATCTGGCGATGGAAGTCAAGCGGCGGACCTCGAGGGGCAATCGTGAAGTTCGAACTTCTCGCGGATCTCGACACGCAGCCTGCTGGCGCGACCATCAGGTTCAACCATTGCGACGAACTTGGCGCAGCCAATCTCCGGGGGACTGGCTTTGCTGCCCGAGACCGTGAACTCCGGGTGATCGCTGTGGACGACCACGATGTCCGGCGAGAGGCTGAAATCTACGTCACCGGGCTGGCCGGCTTCCTCCTGGCCAAGACTGCGGCTGCCTACAGCCGCCGCAAGGAAAAGGACTGGTACGACATCGCCTACGTCCTGCTCAACAACGACCACGGAGATCCTGTGGCCGCCGCCCGCCGGGCATGGCACGTATTTGGCACTTCGATCGCGCCAGCAGGGTCAGCGCTGAGGGACCTCAAAGCCAACTTCGCTGATTCCACCACACAGGGGACGACCGCCTACGCGGGTCAGGTAAGCCTTGACCACCCAGACGAAGATCGTCCGACTGCCGCGGCTGACAGCCAGTTAGCAGTCCAAGCGTTCTGCGAGTATCTGCTCAGCCGCCTTGGTGGCCGGGACGATTCGTAAGACAACCTCCAACGGCCTCCCGCCTTACCGCGTGCTGATCCGCCAGTCCACCGCCACGCATCCGTCTGGGCCGGCCAGCACGGGGTTCAGGTCGAGCTCGGCGATCTCTGGGTGCGCAACCATCAGGTCTCCGACGGCGACGATAGTTTCCGCAACGAAACCCAGGTGTACCGGCGGGCTGCCCCGCAGCCCGCCGAGGATCGCGGCGCCCCGCAACGAGCGACAGCATGGCCCAGCCTGACCGGTATCCACCGGGGCCACGGCCAGCTGCACATCCCGTTCGTCCTCCACCAGCACGCCACCCAGCCCGGCCACCACCATCGGCCCCGAACTCCGGGTCCCGCACCCCGCCCACCAGCAGCTCGACCCCGCGGTGCTGATGCTGCACCAGGACCAGTGCCCCCTTCGCGAGCCCCAGTAGCTCAGCGGCGGCCTCAGCCACCTCAGCCCCGTTCCCCAGCCCCAGCCGCACCCCGCCGGCGTCGCTCTTGTGGACCAGATCGGGATGATCAACCTTCGCGACCACGGGATAGCCCAGGCGGTCGGCCGCCGCCGCCGCCGATGCCGCGCTGCGGCAGCGCATGGTCTCAATAACCGTGATCCCGCTGGCCACCAGCAGGTCCCGCGCGGCCTCGATCGGCAGGAAGCCGTTGGGTGTGGCGGCCGGCAGCGGCGCGGGCGGGGAGCCGTCGCAGGCCGGGGTGTCCGGCGGGCCTGCGCGTGCGCCGTTGTGGCGCCCGCGAGCCTACCGGTGGCCCGGCCCCATCGCCGGGCAGTCATTTTTCCCAGCTGAAGACCGCAGCGCACCGCCACCCCGGCCACCTGCGCCGTCCGCTCCGGCCACGGGAAGCACGGCACGCCGGCCAGGTTGAGCAGCCGGGCGTGCTCGTCCGCGGACCGCGGCGCGACCCAGCACACGTAGACCGGCACCGGCACCGCGGCGGCCCGCAGCCGCGCCACCGCGTCCCGGACGGCCGTCGCGACCTCGGCCGACGCGGACCGCTGCAGCAGCACGGGCACGATCACGTCGACCTCACCGGACCGGGCCAGCATCTCGATCGCGTCCGGATAGACCGTGGCGAACAGGTTCCAGGCCGGCGTCATGTCCACCGGGTTCCGGGCGCTGGCGTACGCGGGCATGATGGCCCGCAGTCTGGCCTGCAGGGATTCGCTCAGCTCCGGGACCACCAGGCCCTCGTCGGCGAGCAGGTCGGTCAGTTCCACCCCGGTCCCGCCCGAGTTGGTGATCACTGCCACCCGGGGGCCGCGGGGCACCGGCTGGCTGGACAGGGCCCGGGCGGCGTCGAGCACCTGGAGCCCGGTGCGGACCCGGACCACGCCGGCCTGGCGCAGGGCCGCGTCGCGGACCGCGTCGTCGCTGGCCAGGGCGGCGGTGTGGGACACCGCGGCGCGCTGCCCGGCGCTGGTGCGCCCGCCCACGACCGCGATGACCGGCTTGTGCGGTGTGGTCAGGCAGGCCTCGGCGAAGAACCCGCGGGCGTCGGTGATCGACTCCAGCAGCAGGCAGATCACCGAGGTGTCTGGGTCCTGCCGCAAGTAGGCGAGCAGTTCCGCGTCGGTGATGTCGGCCTTGTTGCCCGCCGCGAACACCTTGGCCACCCGCAGGCCCTCGTCCTGGCCCAGCGCATGCACGGCCATCCCGTAGGACCCGGACTGGGTGACGATGGTGACCCCGCCGCCGCCCCGCGGCGTGCCGGCCGCGATAGAGGCGTTCAGCGGGAGGTCGGCGTTCTGCACGCCGAAACAGTTGGGGCCGACCAGCCGGACCCCGCCGGCCCGGGCGGCGGCCACGGCTTCGTCCTGGAGTCTCGCGCCGTCGTCGCCGGTCTCGGCGAAGCCCGCGCTGAGTACCACGACCGCGGCGACGCCCTGGTCGGCGGCGGAGCGGACGATGCCCGGGACGGTGGCGGCCGGGGTGGCGATCACGGCCAGGTCCACCTGGCCCGGCACGTCGCGCAGGTCGGGGTAGGCCACCTGGCCGCAGACCTGGGCCGCCGGCCCGACCGGCACGCACCTCGCCGGGGAAGTCGGCCAGGTTGTCCCAGAGCAGCCGGCCTACCGACCCGGGCCGCTCGGACGCCCCGACCAAGGCGACCCGCCGGGGCGCGAACACCGCCGCGAGGCCAGCGAGGCGGTCGTGTGGTTCAACACGCACAGTTGGTCTAACAGGCCCAGTTGGTTCAGCAGGCCCAGTTGGTTCAGCAGGCACAGTCCTGGCCGTTCCCGTGCTCGAAGGTCCGGCCCAGCTCCCGCGGGGAGAACTCGGACGTGCGTACTCCGAGCGGGTCCACCGAGCGGACCGCGGCCAGCTCGGACGCCGACGGGGGCGGGACAGTGCGCAGGTCCCCGGCGACCTGGAGGCCGAAGCCGGTCGCGTCGCGGACCTCGGCCACGCTGACGTCGGGGAACACCTGGGTCAGCCGGGCCTGGCCGTCGGGATAGTCGAACACGCCCAGCTCGGTGACCAGCCACTGCGGGCCACCGCCGGTGAAACCGAGCTCGGCCCGGGTGCCCAGCCGGGTCCGGTGCCCCATGTCGGTGACGAAGTCACAGTCGGCCACCAGGGTCCGGCCGGAGCGATGCCGGGTGGTCCACACCGTCAGGTGCCCGATGGTGGCGGACAGGTTGCAGCCGCCGCCCCCGCCGCCCAGCTTCACCTTGGGCCGCCCGGCCAGGGCCTCGCTGCCGATCGCGGTCACGTTGGTGTTGCCGTACCCGTCGATCTGACCGCCGGACAGGAACATCCGGTCCACGTCGCCGCGGACCGCGGCGTCGAAGAACTCCTCGAACCGCATGCTGTACGCGGCGCCGCGGCGCAGGCTGGCGTCGTTGCTGGTCGGCGGGATGAACGGCGGATCGGGGTTGATCGCGTACATGGCCCCTTCGACCAGCGTCATGTCCCGCGCGTGGGTGCGCCGGGCCACGTGCATCGCCACTTGCGCGCACGGGCTGCCGAAGCCGTGGAACACGGTCTCCCGCGGCCGGATGGTACGGGCCAGGGCCACCACGAACCACTCGTCGATCGTCCAGCTCATGAGGTGCTCCCCGCGGCCGAGAAAAGCTCCTGCCAGGCCTCGGTGGACTTGGACCAGCCGGCCAGCTGGGTGAGCCGGTCGGCGCCGATCGCGCCGCGGTAGCTCTCCTCGCTGTCCTGGACGTAGGCGGCCAGGTACTTCTCCAGGTCCCCGGGCCCGGCCTGGGCCGCCGTCACGTACTCGCGCAGATGGGCGCGGTCGTAGGCGTAGCGGGGGTAACAGGACGACGGGTGCGCCCCGAACGGCACCTGGGCCACGGCCGCGACCAGGTGCCCGGGGATGGTGACGCCGGCCGCGGTCACCTGCTCGGTGGACACCAGTTCGTCCACGGTCGCGACGACCATCCGCGACGCCGACGCGAACCGCTCGTCCAGCACGTACGGCTGCTCCAGGTGCAGGTTGCCGTAGCGGTCCCCGGACGGCGCGTGCAGCAGGGCCACGTCCGGGCGCAGCGGCGGCACCGCGACCAGCGTCTCCCCGGTGAACGGGCAGGTGATCTCGGCGTACTCGGGGTGCAGCGACATGATGTCCGACCCGCGGACGCCCCGGACCGGCAGGAACGGCACTCCCATCTCGGCCGCCCGGAGCTGGGCCAGGATCGTGGCGCAGCAGCTCTCCGCCACCTCGATCGTGGCCTCCTCGGCGGCCCGGCGGTATGCGGGAGCCAGCCCCAGGTCCTGCTCGAACCCCACGTAGCTTTCCTCGCACCGGCGGACCGCCCCGGCCCCCACCAGCATGTCCACGTCGATGCTGTGCGCCGACCCGACCAGGTGCAGGCCGGTCCGGCGCTGCCGGACCAGCTCCCGGACCAGGGCCATGGGCAGCCGGGCGGACAGGCCGCCGCCGAGCGCCACCAGGGCGCCGTCACCGACCAGCGCGGCCGCGTCGGCCAGGCTCACCCGCTTGTCGGCCGGTGGGTGCAGGCTCATGGGGATCCTCCAGCGAGAACGGCGGGCGCCCGGGCGGCCTTGATCGCGGCGGCCAGCACCGGGTCGTACACCGGCGCGAACGGCGGGGCGTAGCTGAGGTCCAGCGCGGCCAGATCGGCCACGGTGAGCCCGGCGTACAGCGCGGTGGCCAGCACGTTGACCCGCTTGGCCGCGCCCTCGCGGCCCGCGAACTGGCCGCCGAGCAGCCGCCCCTCCCGGGTGTGCACCAGCCGGACGTGCAGCGGCGAGTTGCCCGGGTAGTACTTGGCCCGCGACCGGGAGACCTCGTCGGTGGCCACCGCGTCCAGCCCGGCCGCCCGGGCCTCGGCCAGCCCCAGCCCCGTCGAGGCCACCTCCAGGTCGAAAACCTTCACGGCCACGGTGCCGACCACGCCCTTGAACGAGGCGCTGCCGCCGGCCGCCACCGTCCCGGCCACCCGGCCGGTCTTGTTGGCCGCCGGCCCCAGCGGGACCCAGGCCGGGCGGCCCAGCACCAGGTGGGGCAGGGCGACCGCGTCCCCGGCCGCGTACACATCCGGCAGCGAGGTGCGCATTCCCGCGTCCACCACCACCGAGCGGTCCGGCAGGTGCCCGGCACCCGCCTGGATGAGCAGGTCGGTGGCCGGGCGCACGCCGACCGCGACGACGACCAGATCGGTGGCGATCTCGGTGCCGTCCACGACCGCGATCAGGCGGCCGCCCGCCGCGCCGTCGCTGCCCACCGCGCCGTCTCTGCCCGCCGCGCCGTCTCGCTTCACCGCCTCCAGCCGCGTGCCCAGATGCACTCTGGTGTGCCGTTCCAGCTCGGCCTGGACCAGTTCGGCCACCGGCTCGTCCACGGTGGCCAGCACCCGGGGCAGCGCCTCGACCACGTCCACGTCCAGGCCCGCACTGACCAGCGCCTCCGCAGTCTCCAGCCCGACGTACGCCGGCGCCCACCACGACCGCGTGCCGGACCGTGCCGCTGTCCAGCAACTGACGCAGTTCGATCGCCTCGTCCAGGGACCGGATCGTGAACACGCGGGGCCCGTCGAGTCCGGGCACGGGCGGCCGGACCGGATCGGCGCCGCTGGCCACCACCAGCGCGTCGTAGTCCAGCGACTCCGCGGACGCCGGGCTGCGCTGGCCGTCCGCGAGGTGCACCTGGCGCGCCCCCGGGTCGATCCCGGTGACCCGGGTGTGCAGCCGCAGGTCGATGCGGCGTTTCTCGCGGAAGGTGGACGGTGGGTAGGCGAGCAGGTTCTCCGGCTCGGGCACCATGCCGCCCAGGTAGTACGGGATCCCGCACATGCCGTAGGCGGCGAAGCCGCCCGCTTCGCAGACCACCACGTCCAGGTCCGGGTCGGTGCGCCGGGCCGCCGAGGCGGCCGACATCCCGGCGGCACCGCCGCCGATCACCACGAGCCGTCCCACCCGTGCTCCCTTACCTCGGCACCCGGTTACCTCGACACCGGTTATCTCGACACCCGGTCACCATCGAGCATGCGGGCCACCCGGCCACCGCAGTCAGGTCTTGCCGGGACAAAGAAGCGGGGCAGGCTCGACCTGCCAGATCAATGGAATCGGCGGCGTGGCCCGGCACGCTGGGCGGTATGACGGAGCGCACCAGCAGTAACGAGGTGGCCGGCGAGGTCGCGGCGGTGGTGGACCGGGCCCGCGCGGCCGCGCGGGCCATCGAGTCCTACACCCAGGAGCAGGTGGACGAGCTGGTCACCGCGGTGGCCTGGGCCGTGGTGCGCAAGGACCACGCCGAGGCGCTGGCCCGGCTCGCGGTGGACGAGGGCGGGTTCGGCAACTACGCCGACAAAGTCGCAAAGATCAGCAAACGCGTGACCGGCGTGCTGGCCGACATGACCGGGCTGCGCACCGTCGGGGTGGTGGAAGAGCTGCCCTCCGCCGGGCTGGTGAAGATCGCCAAGCCGGTCGGGGTGGTCGCGGCGCTGATCCCGACCACCGGCCCGGACGCCACCCCGCCGGTCAAGGCGCTGTTCGCGCTCAAGGGCCGCAACGCCATCATCTGCGCGCCGCACCCGCGGACCACCGGCGCCACCGAGGCCGTGGTCGGGTTCATGCGGGCCGCGTGCGAGCAGGTCGGCGCGCCCGCGGACCTGGTCCAGTCGCTGCCTGCGCCGTCGCTGGCCAAGACCCAGGAGCTGATGCGCCAGGCCGACCTGATCGTCGCGACCGGCGGCGCGGGCATGGTGCACGCCGCGTACAGCTCCGGCACCCCGGCCTACGGGGTCGGGGTGGGCAACGCCGTGCACGTGGTGGACGAGACGGCCGACCTGGCCGACGCGGCCTCCGCCATCGTCACGGCCAAGACGTTCGACTACGCCACCAGCTGCCTGGCCGACAACGCGCTGATCGTGCACGCGGACGTGTACGACGAGCTGCTCTGGCGGCTGACCGAAGCCGGCGCGCACCTGTGCGACGCGGGGCAGAAGGACGCGCTGCGCGCGGTGATGTGGCCGGACGGCGGCCCGGTCCCCGCGGTCGCCGTGGTGGCGAAGTCCGCGGCCCGCATCGCGGAGCTGGCCGGCTTCGAGGTCGATCAGGCCTGCCCGATGATCCTGGTGGAGGAGACCGGCGCCGGCCCGGATCACCCGTTCTCCGGCGAGAAGCTGTCCGTGGTGCTGGCCCTCTACCGCTACGAGGGTGACATCAGCGTGGCCGCGGACCTGGTCAACGCGATCACCGCCTACCAGGGGCTCGGGCACACCTGCGGCATCCACACCAGTTCGGACGCGAACGTGGAGCAGCTGGCCCTGGCGACCAGGACGGCGCGGGTGCTGGTCAACCAGAACCTCAACGAGGGAGCGGGCAGCCCCCGCAACGGCCTGCCGTTCACGCTCAGCCTCAGCTGCGGGACGTGGGGCGGCAACATCACCACCGAGAACGTGAACGCCCGGCACTTCATCAACCTGACCTGGGTGTCCCGGCCCATCGAGCCGAAGGTGATCAGCGAGGAAGCCCTGTTCGCCGACCACTGGCACGCCTACGGGCGTTAGCCCCCCGCTCCGGCGGTGGCCACGATCCAGGCCAGCACCATGGCCTCCTCGTGCCACGCGTCGTACCGGCCGCTGCGCCCGCCGTGCCCGGCGGCCATCTCGGTCTTCAGCAGGAACGGGCCGCCCTGCGCCCCGGCCTGCAGCCGGGCGATCCATTTCGCGGGCTCGGTGTAGAGCACCCGGGTGTCGTTGAGGCTGGTGACCGCCAGCACCGGGGGATAGGGCCGGTCGGTGGCGACGTTCTCGTACGGCGAGTACGACTTCATGTACCGGTAGACCTCGGGGTCGTGCAGCGGGTCGCCCCACTCCTCCCACTCGGTCACCGTGAGCGGCAGGGACGGATCCAGGATGCTGGTCAGCGCGTCCACGAACGGGACCTGGGCGACCGCGGCGCCGAAGGCGTCCGGGGCGAGGTTCAGCGCCGCGCCGACCAGCAGGCCGCCCGCCGAGCCGCCCCGCGCGACCAGCCGCCGCGGCGACGTCCAGCCCTCGCTGACCAGGTGCCGTGCGCACGCCACGAAGTCGGTGAACGTGTTGATCTTGTGCAGCATCTTGCCGTCGTCGTACCACCGGCGGCCCAGCTCACCCCCGCCGCGGACGTGCGCGATCGCGTAGCCGAACCCCCGGTCCAGCAGGGACAGCCGCGGGATCGAGAAGCCCGGGTCGATCGAGATCTCGTAGCTGCCGTAGCCGTAGAGGACGAACGGGGCGCGGCCGTCGCGAGGCGTGCCCGCCCGGCAGACCAGCGAGATCGGCACCCGGGTACCGTCCGGCGCGGTGGCCCACAGCCGGTGCTGCTCGTAGTCGGCCGGGTCGTACTCGGCCCCGCCCGGCAGCGGCAGCACCGGACGGCGGCGCAGCAGGGTCAGCTCACCGGTCTGCGTGTCGCAGTCGTACACCGAGTCCGGCGTCACCAGGGAGCCGTAGCCGAGCCGGTAGGAGCGCGCGCTGTACTCCGGGTTCGCCCCCGGCGAGACCCGGTAGACCGGCTCGGGGAAGGCGATCTCGTGCTGGCTGCCGTCGGCCCGCAGCACCCGCAGCCCGGTCAGCCCGTCCTGGCGCAGGTAAATAACGAGGTGGTCAGCGAACGCGTCCACGCCGAGCAGCCGGGTGTCGTCGCGGTGGGGTACCAGCGGCGTCCAGGTGCCGGGCGGCCAGGGCTGCGCTGGCCAGCCTCGGTCAGCTCGACCTGAGCCAGCTCGAAGTTCTCCGCGTGGTCGTTGTGCAGGATCAGCAGCCGGTCGGCGCCGTCCGCGCGTCACCTGGTGCTCGACCTCGTACTCGACGCCCTGGCGGCGCGGGGCCACGACGGCGAGTTCCCCGCCCGGGTGCCGGGCGTCCAGCAGCCACACCTCGCTGGTCAGCTTGCTGGCGGCCGAGATGACCAGGAAGCGCTCGCTGCGGGTCAGCCGGACGCCGACCCAGAACCGCTCGTCGGCCTCCTCGAACACGACCACGTCCGCGTCGGCCGGAGTGCCGATGACGTGCCGCCACACCCGGTACGGCCGCCACGCCTCGTCCACGGTCACGTAGAACAGCGCCGAGCCGTCCGCCGACCACGCGCTGCCGTAGAACGTGCCGGGGATCTCGTCGGCCGCGGTCTCGCCCGAGACCAGGTCCTTGACCCGCATCGTGAACCGCTCGCTGCCGGCGAAGTCGGTGGAGTAGGCGAGCAGCCGCCCGTCGGGGCTCACGTCGAAGGCGCCCAGGGAGAAGAACTCCTGGCCGGCGGCCAGCTCGTTCCCGTCGAGCAGGACCTCCTCCCCGTCCAGCGGGCCTCCGTCCCCGGTCAGCGGCGGTCCCGAATCGTCAGGCCGGACCGCCCGGCGGCAGTGCAGCGCGTACTGCTTCCCCTCGACCGTCCGGGTGTAGTACCACCAGCCGTCCTTGCGGGCGGGCACGGACAGGTCGGTCTCCTGGGTCCGGGCCTTGATCTCGTCGAAGATCGCACCGCGGAGCGGGGCCTGGTCGGCCGTCATCGCCTGCGTGTAGGCGTTCTCGGCGTCCAGGAACGCGATCGTCTCCGGGTTTTCCTTGTCCGCCAGCCAGGCGTACTCGTCGATCACGGTGTCGCCGTGATGGGTGCGCTCGGCCGGGATCCGCGCGGCGGCCGGGGGAGCCGCCACGCCTGGCTCAGCTGTCACGATCCAGGCGGCTGGCCAGGAATTCGTCTGGGTCCAGGTAGTACGGGTTGTCGATGACCATGCCGCCGAGGAGCGCCTTGGGATGGGTCTTCAGCACGTCCATGATCAGGTCCCCGGAGCACCGGGTCAGGTCGTAGAGGCACAGGTTGACCTGCGGGAAGTTCGACATGATCCGGTTGAGCTCGGATTCGTAGCCCATCAGGACGCTGACCACCGACTCGTCGCGGTGCGCCCAGCTCATGTCGCCGATGTTCCGGGCGGGCCGCGGGCCGTCCGGGCGCGGGTTCTGGCGGGCCTTGCCCTCCCAGAACTCCAGCATCCGCTCCGGCAGGAACCCGCCATCGGCCAGGTACGTGCCGTAGGAGTCGAGCACCTCGAGCTGGCGGTCCGTCAGGTAGGGGTCGACCTCGATGTGCTCGGACATGCTGGCCAGCACGTCCTCCGGGGTGCAGCTGTCCACCACGCAGGTGCACTTGTCACCCGCCTTGAGCCCCTCGACCAGGAACGGGATCAGGATGTCGTCGCGCTCGGCGGGCTTGCGGTAGAAGCCGCAGATGTGATCGCCCACGCGTAGCTGCAGGCCCAGCACCTCGCGGGCCACCTCTGCGGTCATCCGCGCCTCCCCTGGGGCCGGCCCCAGGCGGCAACTGCCGCCTGGGGCCGACGTTACAGCGTTAGACCGTGCTACGCACGGTGCGGTCAGAGCGTGCTCCGCACGGTGGCCGCCGCCTGGCCCATGTTGCGGAGCTTGGCGTAGGCCGCGGTCCGGCTGAAGTAGCCCAGCCCGCAGTCCGGCGCGACGAGGAGCCGGTCGGCGGGCACGACCTCCAGCCCGCGCCGGATCCGGGCCTCGATCTGCTCGGGCGTCTCCACCTGCAGGTTCTTCGCGTCCACCACGCCCACGCCGAGCACCTTGTCGGTGGGGAAGTCGCGGAACGCCTCCAGCTCGTCGAAGCCCTTGTTGGTGAACTCCAGGTGGATCACGTCGACCGGCGACTCCTTGAACAGCGGCATCATCGAGGCGGCGTGGTTGTCGAAGATGTCCCGCTGGCCGTCCACGCTGCCGTAGCAGACGTGCCAGAACTTGATCGCGTCCACGCCGTCGAACAGGATGTTCTGCATCTCGATCTGCCACATGTCCGTGGTGTACGGCGGCAGCACGTCGATCAGCTGCACCGCCTCCAGGCCGATGCTGACCAGGTACTTGAGCTCGGTGTTCATCGCGATGGCCAGGTCCCGGGCCACCGCGACCTGGTCGCCGTAGAACTCGTCCTTGACGATGACGCTCTGCTGCGCCGGGCCGAGGAACGCCACCTTGAACGGCTTGTCGGTGACGTTCTGCATGGTCATGACCACGCTCTCGAAGACGGGCCGCTCCCAGGTGATCTTGTCCTTGACCACGGCCTGGTAGAACGGCCGGTACTTCGCGCCCTCGCCGGGCGGCCCGTACGGCCGGAAGCCGCCCAGGTTCTCCGGGATGAAGTGGAAGATCGGCTCGAGCTGGAAACCGGGCGCCTCCCACTCGTAGTACTGCGCGCCGTCGCACAGGATGTCCAGCCCGGCCTTCTCCTGCTCGTCCGCGCAGATGTGGCAGGCGTCCTCGTAGGCCACCCGCAGGTTGTGGCTGCGGTAGACCGGCTCGCTCAGTGAGCCGAGCACCCGGCCCTGCAGCCAGTGCGGACGGGGGAACGCCGATACCGCCGAAACGGGCAGCAGCACGTCTTCGCCGCGAATCTCCATTAATTTCTGCCTTCCTGCTGGTGGGTTCTCTGTCTGTACCGGTGCTGCCTGTACCTGCTGCTGGGCTGTTCAGCCTGCGTCCTGGCCCAGTTCGGCCCGGACGATGGCGGCTCCCTCGGCCAGCGCGCGCAGTTTGTTCTGCGCGGTCATCCGCTGCAGCATGACCAGGCCGCAGTCGGTGGTCAGCCCGAGCCGCTCGGCGGGCACGTATTCCAGGCACTGCCGGATCCGGTCCGCGACCTCGCCCGCCGTCTCGGTGATGGTCGACTTCACGTCGATCACCCCGGCCACGAAGTCCTTCTCCCAGTTGTTCTCGGCCAGCGGCTTGAGATCGTCCGGGCCGGTGCGGCCGACCTCCCAGTTCAGCGCGGTCAGGTGCGCCTCCTTGACCTTCGGGAAGATGCCGTAGGCCCGGTCGGGTGCGGGCGTGTGTGCTTCCCGGCTGGCCAGCACGTAAGCGCCGTACTCCTGCTCGGTCTCGTCCGGCAGGTAGCCCGGGGTGCCGCCGTAGTTTCCCCAGCAGGTGTGCACCCAGAACTGCACCCCGGGGACGTTGTCCACGGCCAGGTTGAACACCTCGACCTGCCAGTCGCTCATCTCGTACGGCCAGAGGAACTCGTCCAGCTGGATGATCTCGGCCCCGGCGTCCGCGAGTTCCAGGAAGTCCTCGTGGTAGGCCTTGGCGATAGCGGTCGCCAGTTCCTTCGTGTCCTTGTAGAACTGGTCGTTGGACGCGGCGGCGAGCACGTGGATGCCCTGGTAGGAGATCTTTACCGGCTTCTTGGTGGCCTTGCGCACCGCGCGCAGCGTAGGCATCGCGAAGGACGTGCGCCGGGACACTTCTCCCACCACGGTGGGGGAGAACAG
The DNA here is from genome assembly GCA_963781085.1 of uncultured Actinomycetes bacterium. Lineage (GTDB taxonomy): Bacteria > Actinomycetota > Actinomycetes > Streptosporangiales > Streptosporangiaceae > RYN-230. Next base: position 14,449 of record CAWAES010000028.1, on the reverse strand, counting down.
CGTCGAGTAGATGGGCAGGCCCAGTTGCGGCCCGTCGATCTCGTACCCGCGCAGCCGCTCGAAGTAGTGGTAGACGACCTGGGCGTACGGGCTGTCACCGCCGTGGACCCGGCCGTCGGAGATGATGTCCAGCCCGGCGGCCTCCTGGTCGTGCACCACCGCGAGGATGGCGTCCTCGTAGGCCTCGCGGGTCAGTGAGTCATAGACCAGCGCTCCCACCGGGAGCCTCGAATGCGCGTAGCCGTCGTACCAGCGCGGGTTGGGGTAGTTCCCGACCATGGTGGTAGGTAGCAGTATCTGTTCCTGGCCAATCAGCATCTCGGCCTCCTTGCCGGATACGAATTCCCGGTTTCCTACGTGATCGGTATCGGCGCACCGCCCAGGACCGCCTGGGTGGCCGCGACCACCCGCGGCACCGACACATCCACCTCGGCCTCGAGGGAGGCGGCCACCGGCAGCGGCACGTTGCCGCCGCTGACCCTGGTCACCGGGGCGGTCAGCGAGCCGAACGCCTCCTGCGCCGCGATCGCCGCGATCGAGGCGCCCCACCCGAGCTGGCCGGGGTTCTCCTCCACCACCACCAGCCGTCCGGTCCGGGCCACCGACGCCAGCACCGTGGCCGCGTCCAGCGGCACCAGCGTGCGCAGGTCGATGACCTCGGCGTCGATCCCCCCGGCGGCCAGTTCCCCGGCGGCGGCCAGGCAGGTGCCCACCGTGATGGACAGCCCGACCAGGGTGACGTCCCGCCCGGCCCGCACGGTCCGGGCCTGCCCGAGCGGCACGAACTGCTCGCCGTCGCCGATCTCCTCCTTGCGCCCGTACAGCGCCTTGTGCTCGAACACCACGACCGGGTCGTCGTCCCGGATGGCCGCCGCGAGCAGCCCGAACGCCTCGGCGGGCCCGGCCGGTGAGGCGATCTTCAGGCCGGGCACGGTCATGGCCCAGTTCTCCACCGACTGGCCGTGCTGGCTGCCGAACCCGAGTCCCCCGGAGCCGTTCGCGCCGCGCAGCACCAGCGGCAGGCTGACCTGGCCGCCGGTCATGTAGCGCACCTTCGCGATCTCGTTGGCCACCTGGTCCCAGCAGGTCGCGTAGAAGTCCGAGAACATGATCTCGGCGACCGGCCGCAGCCCGGCCATGGCCGCGCCCATGGCCGCGCCCGCGATGGCCTGCTCGGAGATCGGCGTGTTCCGGACCCGGTCGGCCCCGAACCGCTCCGCCAGCCCCCCGGTGGTCTTGAACACCCCGCCCGACGCGACGTCCTCGCCGAGCAGCACCACCCGGTCGTCGCGGGCCATCTCCTGGGCCAGCGCGGCCGCGACGGCCTGCCGATAGGTCAGTTCCGCCATTCCCAGCTCCCATCGCTCCACACGTCGGTCCAGGCCCCGGCGGGGTCGGGAGCGGGCCGGGTCAGGATCAGCTGGGCCAGTTCGGCCAGCTCGGCCTTGATCCGCGCGTCGATCTCGTCCAGCTTCTCCGGGGCCGTGCCCGCGGCGGTCAGCACCGCCCGGGTGCGCAGCAGCGGGTCCCGCTCGCGCCAGCGCGCGACTTCCTCGGCCGGCCGGTACGCGGCGCCGTCCGCGGCCGAGTGTCCCTTCAGCCGGTAGGTCTGCGCCTCGACCAGGCTCGGCCCTTGCCCGCTGCGGGCCGCGCTGGACCGCGTCGCCGACCACCTGCCGGACGGCGGCCACGTCGTTGCCGTCCACCACGATCCGGTCCAGCCCGTACGCGGCGGCCCGGTCGGCGGCCGGCAGCGCGACCGGGATCACCTCCCCGATCGGGGTGTACTCCATGTACCAGTTGTTCTCGCACACGAACACGACCGGCAGCCGCCACACCGCGGCCAGGTTGACCGCTTCGTGGAACGCGCCGATGTTGGTCGCGCCGTCGCCGAAGAAGCACACCGTGACCTGCTGCGTGCGGCGGATCTGGGCGGACCAGGCCAGTCCGCAGGCGATCGGGAGGTGCGCGCCGACGATCGCGTAGGAGCCGAAGTAGCCGTGCTCCACGCTGGTGATGTGCATGGACCCGCCCTTGCCCCCGCAGATCCCGCCCTCGCGGCCGAGCAGCTCGGCCAGGACCGCGTCCGCCGGGGCGCCGCGGGCCAGCGCGTGCGCGTGCCCCCGGTAGGTCCCCAGCGAGTAGTCGTCGGGGCGGAGCACGGACGCGGCGCCGACCGCGACCGCCTCGTGGCCGAGCCCCAGGTGCACCGGGCCGTGGATCAGGCCCCGCCGGTAGAGCAGGTCGGTCCGCTCCTCGAAATGGCGCAGGAAACACATCTGCTCGAAGAGTTCCAGGTCATCGGGCCACGTCCATGCTCAGGACGCTACGGTGGTACCGCGCGCCGGGCCTCGTCCTGGCCGGACCAACTGAGCGCCTGGCCTGCAGCACGCAGGCTCAGCCGGACGTGTCCGCGAGGGCCTGCAGGGTGATGTAGGCCCGGGTCGCGAGCTGCAGGTTGAAGTGGGTCTCGGGGTTGCCCAGCTCGAATCCGGTCAGCTCGCGGATCCGCTGCAGCCGGTACTTCAGCGTGCTGCGGTGCACCGACAGCGCCCGCGAGGTGGCCTCGTACCCGCCACCGTGCTGCAGGTACTGGATCAGGGTCTTGACCAGCTCGGTGTGCTTGCGCTCGTCGTAGGCCGCCAGCGTGCCGAGCCACTTGTGGACGAACGCCTCCACGTCGGTGAGGTCGTCCACCGAGGCCAGCATCCGGAGCACGTCGAGGTCGGCGAACAGTGACGTCCGCTCGGCGGACGCGGACGCCTTCTGCATCCGCAGCGCGAGCCGGGCCTCGCGCAGCGAGCGGGACAGCTCCGACGGCCGCGGGTAGGCGTCCCCGACGCCCATCCGGCAGCGGGTGCCGCCGCCCAGTTCGGCCACGATGCCGGCCCGCAGCGCCTCCCAGTCGCCGGCCCCGCCCGACGGCTGCCCTGCGACGATCACCACCGTGCCGGCCATGCTGCCCAGCAGGCACGGCCGCTGCTGCTGGCGCAGCACCCGGCGGGTGGCGTGCAGCACGTCCTCCTGGGCTGGCGCGCTGTCGGCCACCTCCACCACCGCCACCTGGTGCGGCTGTCCCAGGTCGTACCCCAGCGCCTCGGCGCGCAGGTAGGCGCTCTCGTCGTCGGTGCCGGTGAGCAGGTCGTGCACCAGCTCGCGGCGGACCCGCAGCTCGGTGTCGGCCATCCCGCGCAGCCGGGCCAGCTCGACGGCCAGCACGGTGGCCCCGTGCTCCAGCGCCATCACGTCGGTGGTCCCCGCGCGGTGGCCGGGATCCATCAGCGCGAGCAGCCCGAGCACCCCCGGGCGCGGCGAGGCCAGCGCGACCACCCGGTCGCCGTCGCGGACCGACCGGCCCGCGGTCATCAGCCGGCGGAGCAGCTGCTCCCGCTCGTAGGCGGGTGGTTTCGGGTACCGGGCCGGCCTGCCCGGCCCGGCCCAGGCGGACAGGTTGCCATAACGGTCCTCGACCGCGACCGCCAGCCCGGTCAGGTCGTGCAGGGCGTCGGCGATGCCGGGCGCGCCCTCGCCGGCCGCCGCGACCCGGGTGAGCCGCTCGTGGACGGCCATGCCGTGGCGCAGCGTCGGCCACCGTCTCCTCGAGCGCCCCGTTCGTGGCGGCCAGCTGCTCGGCGGTGTTCCGCTCCCGCCCGTGCAGCTGGGCGTTGGACACCGCCACCCCGGTCTGCTGGGCCAGCACCTGGGCCAGGAACTGCTCCTCGACCGCGGGCTCGTGGGCGGCGTGCACGATCAGGGAGCCGATCCGGCCCGCGATGCTGCGCATGGGGTAGGCCCAGGCCCAGGGCGCGTCCAGGCTGGACAGCGGGCCGCCGGTCTCGGGCAGCGCCCGGAGTTCGGCGGCCAGCTCCGGGTCGAGGGCGCCGCCGCGGCGGTCACCGGCCCACCACGCGTCCCCGATCACGAAGCCCGCGATCTGCCAGCTGCCCAGCGAGGCGGCCGCGGACGTGGCGAGCCGCAGGATCTGCTGGTCGTCCGCGCTCTCCGTCATCAGGATGGACAGCACCAGGAGGGCCCGCAGGTTGGTCAGCTGGCTCCGCAGCAGGCCCAGCTCGTCGCGATACCGGCGCCGTACTGATCTCGTGCCGCACTGGTCTGAACTGTGTCCCACGCTTCCACCGCCCCGTGGATCAGGTCTTGAGGAGCGTAGATCAGTTACGGGGCAGAACTAACCCGACCTGGGGACAAAAGCGGTGGCTGATCCTGTCCTCCCAGGACAGATTTGTCCCCCCGGGCTCACTGGGAGGTCATGCCGCCGTCCGCGGTGAGCACGGACCCGGTCAGGAACGAGGAGTCGTCGCTGGCCAGGAACAGCGCCACCGCGGCGATCTCCTCAGGCGTGCCGAGCCGGCCGATCGGGTACTTGGCCACGGTCAGCGCCAGCCCGGCGGCCATGTCCCCGCCGCCGCGGGCCCGCAGCATCGGCTCCATCAGCGGCGTGTACACGGTGCCCGGGCAGATCACGTTGACCCGGACCCCGCGCGGCGCCAGGTCCACGGACATGGACCTGGTCAGCGCGACCACGGCGCCCTTGGACGCGCAGTACGAGGCGAAGTTCGCGATGCCGACCAGCGCCGCGACCGAGCCCTGGTTGATGATCGACCCGCCGCCGGACGCCACCATCGACGGCGCGGCGGCCTGGGAGCACAGGAACGTGCCCTTCGCGTTGACCGCGAAACTGCGGTCCCAGTCATCGTCGCTGGCGTCGATGACCGACCCGCTGCTGTTCACGCCGGCGTTGTTGTAGAGCATGTCGACGCCCCCGAAGGCGTTGCGGATCTGGTCGAAGGCGCTGGTGACCTGCAGCCGGTCGGCGACGTTCGCCGCGACGGCGATCGCCGTGCCGCCGGCCGCGGTGATCTCCTCGGCCGCCGTCTTGGCCGCGTCGGCGTCGAGGTCCAGCACCGCGACCGCCGCGCCCTCGCGGGCGAACAGCCCGGCGGCGGCCCGGCCGATCCCGGAACCCGCCCCCGTCACCACGGCTGTCTTACCGGCCAGCTTGCCTGTCATCGCATCCCGCCTTTTTTCCGCAAACGAAAACCGTCCGGCGTGCGGCCCTGCGCTCAGAGCGCGGACATCCCGCCGTCCATGACCAGGGGGTGGCCGGTCATGTAGCCGAGCCGGCCGGAGGCCAGCAGCGCGACCGCGTCCGCGATCTCGGCGGGCTCGGCCACCCGCCCGATGGGGATCCGGTCCTCCACCGCGGCGCGCAGGTCCGGCTGGTCCAGCCGCCAGCTGGTCATCGGGGTGTACACCATGCCGGGGCACACGGCGTTGGCCCGGATCCCGGCCGCCGCGTAGTCCACCGCGATCGACCGGGTGAGCATCAGCGCCGCGCCCTTGGAGGCGGTGTACGCGCACCGGCCGGGGAAGGCGACCAGCCCGGCGATGGACGCGATCGTGATGATGTGCCCGGAGCCCCGGGCGATCATGGACGGCAGCACCGCGCGGCTGCACAGGAACGGGCCGCGCACGTTGACCGCCTGGACCCGGTCCCACTCCGCCACCGGGGTCTCGTGGCACCGGGCCGCGGCCTGGGAGCCGGTGATGCCCGCGTTGTTGACCAGGACGTCGATCGGGCCGAGCCGGGCCGCGACCTCGGCCATGGCGCCGTCCACGTCGGCTTCGCCGGTGACGTCGCAGCGCAGCGTCAGCGCCGCCGCGTCGGCCGCGCCGTCCGGCTTCATGTCCAGCGCGGCCACGGTGAACCCCTCGTCGGTGAGGCGGCCGCAGGTGGCCAGGCCGATCCCGGAGGCGCCCCCGGTGACCACGGCCACCCGTGGATCGCTCACAGGGTCACGCTCACAGGTTCACCGGATTCTGCTGGCCGCCCGGAGCCGGCACAGCTGGATGAAGTGCTCCGGGTTGAGGAACAGCTCGTTCAGCTCGGCCATCTCGTCCATGGTGAAGCCCTCGGGCCGGCGGATCAGGTAGTCGATGTACTGGAACGCGTCCTTGGCCCCGTAGCCGACGTGGTGCGCGCCGAGGACCTTGCGGCTGTCCGCGTCGATGACCAGCTTGAGCCAGCCGGACAGGACCGGCCGGGTGAACGCGTACAGCATCGACCCCTCGGCGGCCGGGAGCGCGAACGTCTCCGGGTCGGCGTCGTCCGGCGGCATCTGGATCTTGATGACGTTCCGGTACTTCGCCTTCGCCTCCGCCTCGGACAGGCCGCACCAGGTCACCTCGTAGGTGGTGTGCAGGAAGTCCGGGTACTCGGTGAAGTCGAACTCGTAGTCCTCGCCCATGATGTTGCGGGCCGCGCCGACCCCGCACTTGCGGGCCTTGAACATCTCCATCGGCGGGCCGACCAGGTCGCCGGCCGCGTACACCCCGGGCACCGAGGTGCGCATGTGGGTGTCCGCGATCACGAACCCGCGCTCGTCGGTGGCCAGCCCGAGCGGCGCGTACATGCTGAGGTCGGGGCGCTCCCCGGTGCCGACGAACACGAAGTCGGTGTCGATCTCGCGGACCGCGCCGCCGGGCTCGCGGTAGCGGACCCCGGTGACCTTGCCGTTGCCGAGCACCTCGAGCGGTTCGGCGCCCTCGATGATCTCGATGCCCCGGTCGGCCATCATCGCGACCACGTACTCGCGCAGCCCCGCGTCCACGTGGTGCAGGCTGGCCGTCTCCATCAGCGGGCTGCGGGTCAGGATCGTGGTCTGGCACCCGGTGGCCTGGAAGAACGACCCGTACTCCAGGGCCACCTTGGACCCGCCGATGATCACGCAGCGGTTCGGCTCGTAGTCGAGGTCCTCGATGAGCGTGGCGAAGTCGTACACGCCCTTGATCCCGATGCCGGGGATGTCCGGGTACCGGGTCCGCGCGCCGGTGCTCAGCACCAGGTTCCGCGCGGAGAACCGCCGGCCTTCCACCTCGACCGTGTGGGCGTCGATGATCGTGGCCGGGGTGTTCAGGATGAACTCCATGTCCAGCTGTTCCTTGGACTGCCAGTTCATGATGGCGTGCGGGTACATCCGCCCGGCCTTGAACAGGTCGACGATCTCCTGGATGCTGGCCCGCTTCTCGTCGAACGGCGGGTACCACAGGCGTCCGGCCATGTGCCGGGCCAGGTCCATCTCCCGGGCCGCCTCGGAGAACAGGTGATGCGGCACGCAGGCCTGGTGCGGGCAGGAGCCGCCCAGGAAGGGCCACGCGTCGATGGTGAGCTGCCGGCCGCCCCGGGCCTTCAGGAAGGCCGAGCCGAACCGGCCGGCCGCGCCGCCGCCCACGAAGATCGCGTCGTACTCGCGGTCGTCCTCGTCCGGGCCGGCCACGTTCCACAGGCCCTCGGTGTTCTCCGCCGGGTGGTCCACGATGTCGTCGATCAGCAGGGCCCACTCGCCCACGGTCAGCGGCGCGCCGTCCGCGCCGCGGTCGCTGTCGCCGAGCGTCGCCGAGGGCTGCGATCCGTGCCCGCAGTGACCTGAATCCGTCGCCCGGGTTCCGTACGTCGATCATCCTGACCCCTTCGGTTAGCCGCTTGTTCAGCATCGCCAGCGGGACGCGGCCGGGGCAGGTCACCGGGGGACGAAGAACGGCCCAGACGCCGGCCTTCCGGGTTCAGGGGGTCGTAGCGTTCGGCGCGGAGCGGCGAACGGGGGTCCAGGGGGTCGTCCCCCCGGACTAGCTCAGCGCTCGTCGCGCAGGGCCTGCAGGGTTCCCCAGGCGCGGGTGGCGAGCTGCAGGTTGAAGTGGACGTCGGGGTCGTTGAGTTCCAGGCCGGTGAGCTCGCGGATCCGCTGCAGCCGGTACTTCAGGGTGCTCTTGTGCACGGACAGCTCGGCGGCGGTCGCGTCGTAGTTGCCGCCGTGCTCCAGGTACTGGGTGAGCGTGTGCACCAGTTCGGCCTTGCGGCGGGCGTCGTAGTCGAGCAGGCTGCCGAGCCACTCGCGGACGAACGAGTCCACGTCGGTCAGGTCCGGGATGGCCGCGAGCATCCGGAAGATGCCGAGCTTGGGGTACTCGCAGGCGCTGTCGCCGGGCAGCAGCGTCTTCTGCAGCCGCAGCGCCAGGCCCGCCTCGCGCAGCGAGCGGGGCAGCTCGGAGGGCCGGGCCGCAGCGCCGCCCACCCCCAGGCAGACCTGGCCGCCGAGGTCGGACATGATCGCCCGGCGCAGCTGCTCCCAGTCGGTCTGGCCCGCGGTGATCACCGCGACATTGCCCGACCAGGTCTCGAACAGCCCGTCCTGCCGGGCCTGGCGCATGGCCCGGCGGACCGCGCTGAGCAGTGCGTCGTGGGCCCGGGCCCGGCCCTTGCCCTCGACGATCACGACCCGGTGCGGCCGGCGCAGGTCGTAGTCCAGCGCCTCGGCCCGGGTCAGCGCGCTCTCGTCGTCGGTCCCGGCCAGCAGGTCATGCACCAGGTCGCGGCGCAGCCGCAGTTCGGCGTCGGCGATGCCGCGCAGCCGGGCCAGTTCCATGGCCAGCACGGTCGCACCGTGCTCCAGGGCCACCAGGTCGGCGGAGTCGGCCCGCCGCCCCGGGTCGATGAGCGCGAGGACGCCCATCACGTCCGTCCGCGGCGAGGCGAGCAGGATGAGCCGCTCCCCGTCCCGGGTCGGCGAGGTGGCCCGCATCAGCCGCCGGAGCAGGTGCTCGCGCTTGGCGAACGACTCCTTCGGGTACGGGTCCGGCTGGCCGGGGCCGGCCCAGGCGGTCAGGTTGCCGTAACGGTCCTCGATCGCGACCGGCATCCCGGTCAGCTCGTGCAGGGCCTTGGCGATGCCCGGCTGGCCTTCGCCGGAGACCGCCACCCGGGTGAGCCGCTGGTGGATGTCCATGCTGCGCTGCAGGGTGGTGACGGTCTCGGCGAGCGCCGCGTTGGTGGCGGCCAGCTCGGCCGCGGTGGCGCGCTCCCGGGCGTGCAGCCGCGCGTTGGACACGGCCACCCCGGTCTGCTGCGCGATGACCTGGATCAGGAACCGCTGCTCGGCGGAGGGCTCCTCGTCGCAGGACGCGACCAGGTGGCCGAGCAGGCCGCCGACCCCGCGCAGCGGGTAGGCCCGCGCCCACGGGCGGCCGGGCAGGTCCACCGGGCCGCCCGCGCTGCCCAGCCCGGCCAGCTGCCCGGTCAGGCCGCGGGGCGCCGCTGGGTTGTGCCCGGTGCCGGGACGCCACTGCCCGTCGGTGAACCCGTACCCCTCGATCCGCCAGGAGCCGAGCCCGGGGGCGCTGGACGCGGCCAGCTCCAGGATCTGCTCCTCGTTGACCGACTCGGTCATCAGCAGCGAGATCACCAGCAGGGCCCGGAACTCGCCCAGCCGCTCGCGCAGGTCCGGCTCGGCGGGCTGGCCCGGGCGCCGGGGCAGCCGCACCACGGGCGCGCCGTCCCGGGCCGCGGTGTTCCTCGTCTGCTCGGCGGTCATCGCGTGGCCGGTCAGGCGCTGGCTGATCGGGGGCTGGCCGGAGGCCTGGCGGGCTCGGACCGGGCTGGCCGACCTGAGGAACTCGTCCGGCCCGAGGTAGTACGGGTTCTCGACGAGGATGCCCTGGATCAGTACCTGCGGATGGGTCTTGACGATGTTGACCACGACCTCGCCGCTGAAGCGGTCCAGGTCGTACAGGCACAGCACGACGACGGGGTAGCAGGCGGTGACCCGGTTCAGCTCGGACTCGTAGCCGACCAGGTGCTCGACGCCCGGGGCGTCGCGCAGCGCCCAGGTCATCTCGCCCACCAGGCGGCAGAAGGAGTAACCCTCGACCTCCGCCTTGACCATGCCCTCGGTCCAGAACGTGAGCATGTCGCTGGTGGTGAACTCGCCTCCGGCCAGGTAGGTCGACTCGGGCAGGTGGATGTCCAGCTGGCCGGTGCAGCGCCCGGGCTCGCCGCAGGCCCCGGGCAGCGACTCCAGCCGCTCCGCGGTGTTCGCGGAGTCCACGACACAGATGCACTTGTCCCCGGCGGTGAGCCCCGCGCCGAGGTAGCCGTTGAGCAGCCGGTCCCGGTCGGAGTCACCGCGATAGAACGCGCAGACGTGGCTGCCGGGCACCAGCCCGATCTCGTCGATACCACTGGGCACGAGTCCGGTCATTCGCCCACCCCCTTGTGACCTTGTGACCGCGTTAGCCGGATAGTACGTCGTTAACCGACGCTTTGGCTCCCCCCTGGAGGGACGAAGATTCGCGGATTGCTCCCCCTGGGTGACTAGAAGTCACGCCCCGGGCGGGCTGACGCCCTGGTCATGCCGCTGCTGCGCACGCCAGGCTGCGGGTCGGCTACGATTCAGCCAGCCCCGCCGGTGTAGCTCAGTTGGCAGAGCAGCCGTCTTGTAAACGGCAGGTCAGCGGTTCGATCCCGCTCACCGGCTCCATCATCGTCAAGCACCCTGCATCCCGCGCTTGAGCCGACCATGGCCGCCCGGGAGTTTACCTCGTCCGCCCAGGAACTAGATCACCCTCCCGGGGGTGATGTCAGGAAGCCTCATCGCGGGGCACGCTGGCAGTGCGCACGGGCGCTTCAGGGCGGGGAGGCGACATGTCAAGATCAGGACAAGGTGCCGGGAGGCCGCCACTGGCCAGCATGGCGGCGGGCAGCAGCAGGCCGGCGGCCCAGCCGGGGGACTGGGGCCTGGCCGGTCAAGGCGGCGCTGGGGCTGGTCGGGCTGGGCGTGGTGGGTCATGTGCTGCGAAGCCCCCGCTTCCATGAGCGGGTGATCGTCGGCGCCATCGTGCTGGGGGCGCTGCGCGGGATAGGCCAGGAGAGCCGGGCCAGTACCTTCGCGCGCCTGGCGGCCTGGAATAAGCGGCAGGTGCAGCTCCTCGAGCGCAAAGCTGAACGGCAGAGCGCGCACCTTGCGCTCAAAGCTGAACGGCAGACCGGGCGCCTTGAGCGCAAAGCTAGACGGCAGGCCCGGCGCCTTCATGCCGGGCAAAGCTAAGGGCCAGCTGGCCTAGAGCTCAGGGCGGGGACGGGTTGCGCCCCACTGATTCCAGTGCACGACTTCTTCCACCGGGCGGCGCTTCGGCTGGGCCCAGCGGCCCCGGGCGGGGTAGCCGAGCGGGAGCAGCGCCATGGTCATCGCATCCTCGGGCAGTCCCAGCAATTCCCGCACCTCGTCCTCGTGGCCGGAGTACAGCGTGGTCAGGGTCGTGCCCACGCCGTAGGCTCGCGCGGCCAGGATGAGCTGCTGGACCGCGCCATAGATCGAGCTGCCCAGCCGGGGGCTGCGGGCGCCGGCCGCGTGACGCAGCACCGGGAAGATCCACACCGGCGCCTCCGCGAGGTGGTGGGCCAGGTGCTCGGCGGCCAGGAACGAGGATCGGCTCAGCCCGTCCGCACCCGGGGGCGCGGCCAGGATCTCCTCCCGCCGGCGGCCGTACGCCCGATCCCAGCCCTCCAGGTACCAGGCGGCGACCTGCCGCTTGACCTCCGGGTCGGTGACCACGACCCAGCCCCATCCCTGCTGGTTGCCGCCGGTCGGGCCGCGCACCGCCGCGTCGAGGATGGCCCAGATGACCTCGTCGGGGATCGGCTCGGGAGACAGGTAGCGGCGGGCCGGGGTCGAGTGCAGGGCGTCGAGAACCGGCAGTGGCTCAGCCTCTGGTGCGGACACGGGGATCCTCTCGCTGGACTGTGCTGTCGCCCATCCTAAAATTACGTTATATCGATCGGATTTGTAGGTTAAAGGCGCGGGCATTAACTCAAAACCACGCCGTGTACTGTGGCCGTTAGGGCAGTTACTCGCCGTTACCCTACTTAAGGCGACTATTTACCCATAGCTGGGTACTTAGTGGGCGGGGAAACTATCCGCATGGCTATAACGTTGCGCCGAGTGGGGTGGTTTGTGCACCCGGGCGTGACGCTCCGCGACGGCCGCGCGTCTCGCGTGGACACCGCACGAGCCCCCACCGGCTCTGGGTATGGGGTGAGAACGCATGGGGCCCGCTGACATGGACGAGCCTGGTCCAGGCCACGGGCGTGCGCAGGAGGGCGAGGACCCGCCGGAGCCCGGGCCGGCCAGCACCGACGATGCGGCAGGCCCTACGGAGGACGTCGTAGCTCCGCCAGGCGGTGCGGCCGACCCTCCGAGGACGTCATCAGCTCCGCTCCGGGCGGTGCGGCCGACCCTGCCGAGGACGTCATCAGCTCCGCTCCGGGCGGTGCGGCCGACCCTCCTGTTCCGCCGGGGGCCGGCCCGGCCGCCCCGGTCCCGCCTGACCACCATCCCGGCCGCAAGAAGAAGATCCTGGCCTGGACGGCGGCGGGCGTCGCGGTCGTGGTGCTGCTGGCCCTGGGCGGCGCCTACGCCGTCTACCGCCACCTGAACGGCAACATCCACCAGGTCAACATCTCCGGTGAACTCGGCACCCAGCCGGTCGACACCCATCCGCAGGCCGAGAACATCATGATCATCGGCTCGGACACCCGCAACGGCGTGGGCAAGGGCTACGGGCAGGGCCTGACCACCGATCAGTCCGACACGCTGATGATCATGCATATCGCCGCCGACCGGAAGTGGGTCAACGTGATGTCGATCCCGCGTGACTCGTGGGTGAACATCCCGGCGTGCAAGATGGGCAACGGCCAGACGTCCTCGCCGACCACCTTCAAGATCAACGAGGCCTATGCCCTGGGCAACCTGGACGGCAACCACACCGACCTGGGCGTGGCCTGCACGATCAAGACCCTGGAGCAGGACACCGGCATCCACATCGACCATTTCGTGTCCATCAACTTCGAAGGCTTCCGGGCCATGGTCAACGCGGTCGGCGGGGTCGAGGAGTGCAACACCACCCCGATCAACGACCCCAAGTCCAATTTGCACCTGTCGGCCGGGCATCATCTGCTGCACGGCTACGTCGCGCTGGCCTACGTCCGGGCCCGCTACACCCTCGGCAACGGCAGCGACCTGGAACGGATCGGCCGTCAGCAGGCCTTCATGTCCTCGCTCGTCGAGCGGGTGAAGAGCAAGCCGCTCAACCCGATCGCGATCTACCGATTTCCTCGACGCCGCCACCAAGTCGATCACGATCGACAGCCAGCTCGGCGGCATCCACGGCCTCTACAACCTGGCCATGAGCGTCCGGAACCTGTCCGCCAGCCAGGTCACCTTCTTCACCCTGCCGACTTATCCCCGGCAGCTGGTGGTGCCGACCGACACGGCCAACGTGCTGTGGACCCAGCCCGAGGACAGCACGATCTTCCAGGACTTCCGCGACGACATCCCGGTGAGCAACGCTTCGCTGCAACCGGCCAAGAAGCCGCACATCTCGCCGCACACGGTCGCGGTGTCGGTCCGCAACGGGACCGCGCAGTACGGGTTGCAGGACTCGGTCGGCAGCCTGCTCCAGCAAAAGGGCTTCAACGTGACCAGCATGCTCCAGGAGAACACGCAGGACATCACCGAGACGGTGATCAAGTACCACGCGGGCCACGCGGCCGCGGCCAGGCTGCTGGAACGGAAGATCCCCGGCTCCGCGGTGCAGGAGGTCCCGGGCACCAGCAGCCGGCTCGTCCTCCTGCTCGGCAGTAACTACGGAACCACGACCCAGACCGAGGGCACGGGCCAGGCGACCACCCCGACCCCGTCGCCCAGCTTCACCTCACGGACCGCCAGCCAGAACATCTGCGCCAACTGAGCGCGCGCCGCCGGGTTGAGCTCGCGGCTGAGCTGGCAGGCTGTGCCGGTGGGCCCGCGGGATCGGCTGCGCCACCGGTGAACGATGATGACCGCCAGCCCTCGTCCGCATCGGCTGACCCCGGATATCTTTGAGCAGCCAAGCGGATCGACATTCCAGGAGTTGTTGGGTGCAGTACCAGTTGTCCAGGGTTGTGGCCGGCCCGCTCTTGCGTGTTCTCTGGCGGCCGCAGATCACCGGCCTGGAGCACATCCCGCCCGAGGGGGGCGCCATCCTGGCCTCCAACCACATGTCCATCGTGGACTCGATCTTCCTCCCGCTGATGCTGGACCGCCCGCTCACCTTCGCCGCGAAGTCGGAGTACTTCACCGGCCGGGGGGTGGGCTCGCGGCTGGCTGGCACCTACCTGCGGGCCACCAACCAACTCTCCGTGGACCGGGCCCAGGCCCGGGCCGGGCAGGACATGCTGGAGGCGGCGCTGGCGCTGTTGCGGCGCGGCCAGTTGTTCGGGATCTACCCGGAGGGCACCCGGTCGCCGGACGGACGGCTGTACCGCGGCCGTACCGGCGTGGCCTGGCTCGCACTGAACTCCGGCCTGCCGGTGATCCCGGTCGCGATGATCGGGACTGACCGCATCCTGCCGCCCGGGCACGCGGTCCCCCGCTTGCATCAGGTGTCGATGCGGATCGGCAAGCCACTCACTTTCGAGGCCTACCAGGGGACCGCTCCGGGCAAGGCCCGCCGCGCCATCACGGACGAAGTCATCCAGGCTATCCAGGACCTGTCCGGCCAGGAGTATGTGCCCATCTACGCCTCGGTCCGCAAGGCAGAACTGAACGGCGGGGCGTCC
>CAWAES010000027.1:0-19866 GCA_963781085.1 uncultured Actinomycetes bacterium | reverse complement strand
CCGGGTGTTCTATCCCTGCCCGAGCGGCTCCTGAGCTAGGGTCCAGTCCGGCTGCCGGGTAGACCGGCGGCCTCCTGGACGCGGCCGTCTTCCAGCCTGAGCACCGAGTCGGCCAGGTCGATCAGGGCCTCGTCGTGCGTGGCGACCAGCGCCGTGATCCCCTCGGATCGGACCACGGTGAGCAGCAGGCGCATGATCTGCCGGCCGGTCTCCAGGTCCAGCTGGCTGGTCGGCTCGTCGGCGACCAGCAACTCCGGGCTGCCAGCCAGCGCCCGCGCGATCGCGACGCGCTGCTGCTGGCCGCCGGACAGCTCGTCCGGCCGGTGCGCGGCGTGCTCGGCGAGCCCCACGATGGACAGCATCGTCGCGACCCGTTCCTCGCGGGCCCGCGGCGGCGCGCCGGTGATACGCAGCGGGATGCCCGACGTTCTCCGCGGCGGACAGCATCGGGATCAGCCCGAAGGACTGGAAGATGAACGCGACCGTGCTGCGCCGCAGCGCCAGCCGGTCCCGTTCCGGCATCCCGGTCAGGTCGCGGCCGGCCACCTCCAGGTGGCCGCTGGTCGGTGTGTCCAGGCCACCGATGATGTTCAGCAGCGTGGTCTTGCCCGACCCGGACCGGCCGCAGACCGCGACGAGCTGGCCGCGGCGGACCGTGAACGACACCTCGCGGAGGGCCTGCACGGCGGTGTGCCCGCTGCCGAAGGTCCGGGACACCCCGTGCGCCGCCACCATCTCGCTCACCGGCCTGACCTTCCGGCCGGCCGCCTCGCCTGTCGGTCTCACGGGCCGGGCGCGCTCATGAGCCGTTCTCCCGGTCGGGCCAGACCCCGATGTGCCCGGGCTCCTGCTCCAGCCGCACCCGGTCCCGCATGCCGAGTTCCTCGGTCATCTCGCGCGGCAGCTGGACCCGGCCGGCCCGGTCCAGCACCGCGTACTCGACCGCGTGCCGGGTCGCGTTGCCGTGCTCGTCGGCGCGGTCGTGGCGGAGCGTCTCGGTGCTGGTCCGGCCGTCCCGGATGGCGATGGTCCGCCGCACTTCGGCCGACACCGCCGGGTCGTGGGTGACGACCAGCACGGTCACGCCGAGCTCGGAGTTGGCCGTCTGCAGCGCCGCGAACACCTCCCGGGCGGTCGCGCTGTCCAGCTCGCCGGTCGGCTCGTCGGCGAGCAGCACCCGGGGCCCGTTGGCCAGCGCGGTGGCGATCGCGGTGCGCTGCTGCTCACCGCCGGACATCTGGGCTGGCGTTCGGCCGGCGCAGTAGCCCACGCCGAGCATGTCCAGCAGATCCGTCGGCCCGCCGGGCCCGCAGCCGGCGCCCGACGCCCGCGAACCGCATGGGCAGGATGACGTTCTGCCGCGCGGTCAGGTACGAGAGCAGGTTGCGGGCGGTCTGCTGCCACAAGAAGCCCACCGTGGCGCGCCGGTAGCCGAGCCGGTCGCGGGCCGTCATCGCGGCCAGGTCGTGCCCGGCCACCCGGGCCCGGCCCGCGGTCGGGCTGTCCAGCCCGGCCAGGATGTTCATCAGGGTGGACTTGCCGCTGCCGGAGGCACCCACGATCGCGGTCAGCTCGCCCTCCGCGATCAGCAGGTCCAGTCCCTGCAGCGCCTGCACCTCGATCCCCTCCGCGGCGTAGATGCGGACCAGCCGGTCGCACATGATGAGGGCACCCTCGCCATAGGAACCACTGGCCCCGTAGGAACCGCGCCTCGCCGCCGCGCGGGCGCGCTCGGCCTCGGCGCCGAGCTGGCTGAGTCCGGCCGCGGGCTCGACCGCCTCCACGTCCCGGCCGTCCCCCGGAGACGTCGCTGCCGCCGCCCTCGCCTCCTGGTCATCGCCGTGATCCATCCGCTGTCCTCACCCCCGCGTCTCATCCACGTACTGTCCTCACCCGCTCGCTGTTTCGCCCAGGCGCAGGGCCTGGGCCGGACCGCGGCTCCGGGCCAGCCTGCTGGAGATGGCAAGCGTGAGCCCACCGAGCAGCAGCAGCGCCACCGCGGCGGCCACGATGGCGACCGGGTCGGCGCGCAGCGGCACGGTCACCGGCGTACCGGTGAAGGCCGCGAGGTTCACGGCGGGCCCGGCCAGCGGCACCAGCAGCAGCGCGCAGGCCGTCCCGCCCACGGCCGCGGCCAGGATCGCGGGCAGAGTCTCCACCGCCACGATCCGCCGGGACTGGTCCGCGGCCAGGCCCATGGTGGCCAGCCGGGCCAGGGTCAGCTCCCGGGACCGCGCCCCGAGCACCAGGGTCAGCAGCACGACCAGCAGGCTGAACCCGGCCGCCGCTGCGGCGCCCTGGGCGAACGTGACGAAGCCGCCGTGCGGCAGCGGCGCGTTCGCGATCGCGGCCTGCACCTGGGACCGCAGCGTGACCGCGGCCCCGGGAACCGCCCGCTTGGCCGTGCGGACCAGGGCGGCCTGATCCAGCCGCGAGCCGGTCAGCACCAGCACGGTCGGCGTCGGAGCCTGCGCCCCCAGAGCCCACCGGGGCAGGACCGCGAACTGGGTGCCCGCCGGCCCGCCCGCGACCGCGGAGACCGTCCCGGCGACCCGGATACGCAGCTGCCGGCCCGCCACATACAGCCCGCTGCGCGGGCCGAGGATGACCCGGCCGGCCGGCGAGATGAGGGCGGGCACGGTGCCGCTGGCGGGCTGGCTGACGACGGCCGGCCGACGCGGGGCTGGCCGAGGCGGCCCCCCGGGCCAGCGCCGCGGCCGGGAACGCCGGGCCCGGGGTGGTGGCGGTCAGGGCCGCGTACTGCCCCGGCTCGACGATGACGACCGGCAGCTGCAGGCCCTGGCCGGACGTCCCCTGGGCCACCGCCACCGCGGCCCACCGCCGGACGCCCGGCACCGCGGTGATCTGGCGTTGCGCCGCGGGGGTGATCCCCGGGCCCACGGCGGGCGCGGTCACGACCGCGTCCGCACCGGCGACCTGCCAGGACGCAGCGACGTCGGCGCTGGCCACCGCGCTGCGCGCCATGCCGGCGAACGCGATCACCGCGAACGCGAGGACGAGCGCGAACGCGGGCAGCACGCCGGCCTGCGCGGCCGCGCGGCCGCGGGCGAAGCCGACCAGCAGCACGACCCCCCGGCGGCGCCGGGCTCAGCCGGGCCAGCTGGCGCAGCAGCACCGGGTAGCCCCGCATGACCAGCAAGGCGACCGGGACCGCGACGAGCACCGGGGCCGCGCTGGTGAACAGGTCCACCTGGCCGGGCGGGGGCAGGCCCTGCTGGCGGAGCAGGATCAGGCCGCCGACCGCTCCGAGGACCAGGGCAGCGTCGGCCACCCAGCGCCGCGCGGTCGCGATCCGGCGCGCGCCGGGGCCGGTCCCGCGGCGCGCGCGGCGAGGGGTGCGCTGCTGCCACGCCGCCAGCACGGGTGGTCCCGCCAGCGCGGCCAGGACGATCAGGCCCGCCAGCCACCAGGCCAGCGGCGAGGCGGGCCCCGGGGTCACCGCGACGGCGGCGCCCACCCCGAGGGCGGCGGCCGGCAGGGCCGCGGCGGCCCCGCCGCCCAGCGCCAGGGCGCCGACCTGGCGGAGCGAGGCGCCGCGGGCCCGCATCATCGTGAACTCGCCGCGGCGGCGGGCTGCCACCAGCCGGGCGCCGAGCAGGACCACCACGGCCGCGATCACGGCCAGGCTGACGAACATCAGCGAGAGCACGCGCTGAACCGCGTCGTCGGTGGCCACGAACGACGGCAGCGAGGAAGCCAGGCCGCTGCTCAGGCTCACCTGGATGGTGGCAGCCGGGCCCGCGGAGGCGTTGAGGCTGGTGCCCACCGATGTCGCGGCGGGCAGGTAACCGACCGCGGCCAGCGTCCCGGGCCAGGCCCGCCGCCTGATCGGCGGTGACCCCGGCCAGGCCGAGCGGGAAACTCCACAGGGCGCGCAGCGGCGCGCTCAGATAGCCCTGCAGGGCGGGCAGTTCGGCGGCGGATACGAACGCGCCGGAACTCAGGTAGGGCGGGGAGTCCGGGGTGGGATAGGTCAGCTGCGGCGCGGCGGCGACGGGGTCGACGGTCCAGAAGGACGAGGCTGGCCGGAGCGGCCGGATGATCCCGGTGACCAGCACCGCCCGGCCCGCGGCCTGCAGCCGGGAACCCGGGTGCAGGTGGAACCGGGTCGCGGTGGCCTGGGTGACGGCGACCTGCAGGGACATCGCGGCGCCGGTGCCAGTGCCGGCGCCGGCGCCGGCGCCGGGTCCGGCGCTGCCACCGGGCAGGGCCCCCGCGACCAGCCTGCCGTTGCGGCCCAGCCCGCTGCGGTAGACCAGTTCCAGCTGGGGCGGGGCCATGGTCTGGTCCGGGGCCCGGCCGGTCACCGCGAACGGGGCCGAGCCGGTGACCATCCCGGACCAGTCGGCCGTGGCCGGCGCCAGCGGCAGGCCTTCGTGGCGCAGCCCGTCCGATAGCTGGCGCTGGGCCGAGGCCAGCTGGGCCGCGCTGAGCGTGGTGCCGTTCAGGCCGTTGATGGCCGCGTCGGCCAGGACCGTGGTCGCCGAGGACGACGCGGCGTGGAAGCTACGCTGCAGGACCGCGGTGCGGTAGCCCAGGCTGGCCCGGGGCACGGCGACGGCGACGAACGCGCAGACCAGCACCAGCAGAGCCAGGGCCAGGCTGGCCGCCGCCCCGGTGCCGGTCACGGCCGTCCCGGCGGCGGCGATCCGGGTCCGGAGGTTCCCCGGCGTCATCCGGTGTCCCCGGCTCGCAGCCCGGCCGCGGGATCCGGCCGGTAGGCGCCCGCGACGGCGGCCACCGCGACCGGCACCGCGGCGATGGCCAGCGCCAGCAGTGCGGTCCAGCCGAGCGGGATCACCACGCGCACCGGCGGGAAGGGGGTATTCCCGCCCGGGGTCAGGGTGACCGCGGGCACCAGCAGGTAGGCCAGCGCGGCCCCGATGATCGCACCGGCCACCGCGCCCGGCACGCTGAGCATGAGCTGCTCCAGGCTCAGCTGCCCAGCCCGCCCGGCCCGGCCTACGCCGAGCGCGGCGAGCAGCGCGTGCTGCAGGCGACGTTCGCGGATCGCGGCCAGCACGCTGACCACGAAGCCGACACAGGCCAGCAACCCGGCCGCGGCCACGATCACCAGCAGCGACACCTGCGAGACGTTCGGCAGCGGGTCGCCGAGCAGCCGGGCCGCCGACCCGGCCCAGGTCACCACGCTGGCTCCGGCCGGCAACCCGCGTGGCGGGCCGGGGCGGCCAGCGAGCCACCACTGGGTGACCGGCAGCGGCGGCTGCGACTGCGCGGCGAGGGCCTGCTGGAGCCAGGACTGGTCGATGACCACGACGGGACCAGTGCCCCCGGTCCCCGGGAAGGCCCGCACCTCGGCCACCAGCCGGACCGGGATGCTGGCGTTGCCCACCGGCAGCGGCAGGACCTCGCCGGGGTGCGCGCCCGAGGCGCTGGCGAACGACCGGGTCGCGAGCACCGGGATCGGCAGCCGGGGCGCCCCGGCGGTGAGCGCCAGCTGGCCTGCCACCGGCTGCGGCGGCGCACCGGCGACCTGGACAAGGTGCCCGGACCCGACCGTGAACGTCAGCGCGGCCGTGTCCCCGCTGGCCCGCCAGGAGGTGACGGCGGGCACGACGCCAGGCGCCTGCGGGTCGGCGAGACCCGCGGCGGACGCCGCGGCGTGCCACCGGAGCAGGGCCCCGCCGCCGGCGAACGGGGCCGGGAAGCCGCCGGAGGTGCGCGGGGAGACCGCCAGGCCACGGACGGCCAGCGTCATGCGGGCGGCCGCGCGGCGCTGCTCGGCCCGCAGCGCGTCGCGCCGGGCTGCCGCACTGGGGTACGGCGGCGCCGGGAATCCCGGCAGCTGGTAACCCACCGTCAGTCCCAGGAACCGCAGCGGGTAGCGGGCCCCGCCCGCTGCGTCGAGGACGGCGGTCAGGTCATGGTCCCGCCCATCGGCGGGCAGCGTCCCGGCCGGGACCGTGTAGACGGTGCCCGAGCCGTCTTGCACGGACAGGCTCACCTGCCCGGCGCCCACGCCCGCCGGGGCTGGCTACCGGGCTGGGCGGCGCGGGACGGCAGCAACGCGGCCACCACGGCGAGCCGGGCGGGACGACCAGGCAGGACCAGGCCGGGTCCCGGGACGGCGGGGGTGATCCGGCGCCAGAGCTGGGCGGGCGGCAGGCTGGACAGGTCCGGCCGGAGCAGCACCGTCGCCGCCGCCTGCCTGGCGCCCAGAGCCAGGACGCTGAACCCGCTGTTGAAGGCGGCGACCGGCATCGCGGAACGCACGCCGCGGGTCCGCGCGAGCGCCCCGCCCTCATCGAGCGGCAGCGGCGCGGGCAGGCTGACCCGGACGTCGGCCCCGGCCATCAGGGCCGCCTGGTCCAGCTGGGACTGCCGCCAGCTCTGGTGCTGGGCGAGCGCCAGCGTGCCGATGGCCACGGCGAGGATCACCAGCAGCACCGGGCTGCCTTCGCGTACGGCACGCCGGCTCACCTGCCAGCTGGCCAGGGCGGCGGCGAGCCGCCGGCCGTGCTTGCTCAGCCGGTCCAGCAGGCGCGCGGCGGCTGGCAGGATCCGCAGCGGCAGCAGGGCGATCCCCGCCAGGGCCAGCACCGGGGCCACGGCGAGCACCGGGTCGATGCCGAGCGTGCCCCCGGAAAGCCGCGGGGCGGCGGAGTAGCGGCGCAGTTCCCAGAACGCCAGCACACCCAGGGCGATGAGGGCCGCGTCCAGGCCGGCCCGGGCCGTGGCGGCGAGTGCGGCGGGCCGGCCCCGGCGGGCCCGGACGGTGCCCGGCGTGACCGGGCGCAGCGACGGCCACATCATCACCACGATGACGCCTGCCACGATCACCACGGCCGGCCACCAGGCGCCCCCGGCGGTCACGCCGCGCACCACGCCAGACACTCCCCCGGCCGGCTGGCCGACCGGGAGCCGGTTCGCTGACATGAGCCTGTCGGTGAGGTAACTGCCCGCGACGATCCCGGCCAGCGCGCCCGTCACGGCCAGCAGCACCGCCTCGGCCAGGGACGCCAGCAGCAACTGCCCGCGGGCCGCGCCCCGGGCCGACAGCATCGCGGTCTCCCCGTCGCGCTGGCTGGCCAGCAGCCGCGCGGCCAGCGCCGCCGCGGCGGTGGCCAGCAGCAGCAGTTGCAGCGAGCCGATGAGCAGCAGCGACCGGGACACGACCAGGCTGCTGGCCAGCGCGGCCAGAACCTGCGGCAGCCCGGTGGACACCTGGAGACCGCCGAGGTCCGGCCGGCCTCGCCAGCTGGCTACCAGCGCATTCAGCCGGTGCCCCAGCGGACCCACCCGGGCCGGGAGGAATAGCCGCGGTATCCACAGTGATGAGCCAGGAAGCGGCGCTCACTGGCAGCCCGCCAGGCCCGAGGACGGACGGGTCGGCCAGCACCGGGCCGTATGTGACAAAGGTCCCCTGAACGAACTTTCCTGAGGTACCTAGCAGGCTGAGTCGCCAGTACGGCCCGGCCGGGTCCCGCGGCCGGAACAGGCCGGTCACGACGAGCCGCACGGGCGTGCCGGTCAGGCTGTCGCGCAGCGTGAGGACCTGGCCGACGGAAAGATGCAGCAGGCCGGCCGTGGTCACCGGCAGCGCGACGGGGAGCGGCGCGCCAGCGCGCCGCGGACCGGGCCACGTCCCGGCGGTGAGCGTGACGTGGGACCGGACCCCGCTGAGCACTGCCGCCTGGATCTGTGGTGGCTGGGACGCACCGTGCCGGGTGGGCAGGGCCAGCTGATCCGACCAGTGGCCGGTGGCCAGCGTGAACGGAACGCTGCCCAGGGCCGAGCGGACCGAAGAGCGGATGACGGACTCGTCGGCGCGGGCCCGGGCCGCACCGAACTGCCCGCTGACCTGTATCGGGGTGGCTGGGGCGCGGGCCAGCCGGGCATGAGCGGCCGCGGGCAGCGCGCGCCCGGCGAAACCGGCCAGTCCGGTGGTGACGGTCACCGACACCAGGATGGCCAGCAACAAGCTGGCGGGCAGCAACGGCGCGGACCGGGTGCGCCGCAGCACGAACTGCGCCCGGGAGCCGCGCGCCGCTCCGCTGCCACCGGACCGGGCGGCGGTGCGCACGTCCGTCTCCAGGCTCCGGCCCATAAGGTGACGCTACTTACTGGCCGGCCGCCTGCCAGGTCCAGGCAAATGTTGGTTACCCCTTTGGCGCGGAATCGTTAAGAACCTTAGCTGTCACGAGACCCTGGGGTCACTTCGCAGCCGGCCCGCCAGCCTCCCCTGAGCGCCCGTCCAGTGATGGCCAGGCGCTCAGGTCGAGCAGGCCAGCACTACCCGGCCGGCTCCCGGCCCGGTTCTTCAGCCCGGGGGACGGCGGGCTCCCCGGGCGGGGCCGGCGGGTGAGCGTTGGCGGGGACGACCCCATGGTCGAGGACTGATCCGTGGTCCTTGGGGAGGACGGATCCGTCGTCGTCGGCTGCTATGTCCGGGGACACCCCTACCGCCGCGCTGTCCGCCGGCCGCCCGTTCTCCCACGGGCGCGCCCGGTAAAGCCAGTAGGTCCCACCGCCCAGCGCTACCAGGCAGAGGATCCAGCCCAGGGCCGTCGTGCCGACCCCGACGTACTTCAGGCCCGACGCGAAGATCACGAACGTGATGATCGGCCTGATAAACCGATCGGGCGCCCTCGACGACAGGTACGAGCCGACCAGCACGGCTGGCACGCTGCCGACCACGAGGGAAGCGGTCACCCCGAACTGGACCGTGCCGAAGATCAGGGCACCCAGGGCGGCGGCCGCGGTGAGCGGAACAGCCTGAGTCAGGTCGGTGCCGACCAGCTGGCCGGCGCTGAGCAGCGGGTAGAGGAAGAGCAGCAGCACGATCATCAGCGACCCGGACCCGACCGAGGTCAGGCCGACGATCACCCCGCCGATCATGCCGATCAGGATGGTGGGTACCGGCCGCACGGTGATCTTGTGCACCGTACCGAGCCGCTGATTGCCGGATCTGCGGTCCAGGATGTAGCGGAACACCATGGCGGCCGCCCCGACCAGCAGCGCCA
This sequence comes from uncultured Actinomycetes bacterium, assembly GCA_963781085.1. Taxonomy (GTDB): domain Bacteria; phylum Actinomycetota; class Actinomycetes; order Streptosporangiales; family Streptosporangiaceae; genus RYN-230. The sequence continues at coordinate 10,861 of CAWAES010000027.1, read as the reverse complement.
CGCCCAGGATGACCTCGACGTGCTGTTGCTGCGTGGAACTCCCGCCGAGCAGGTGCAGCAGGTATGCGCCGACAAACGCCATCGGGACTGAGCCGATCACCATCCAGCCCACCAGGCGCAGGTTCACCGTGCCCTTACGCAGATGCACGGTCGCCCCAACCGGCCGCATCAGCACGGCGGCCACCAGGTCACTGGAGATGGCCGCGGACGGCTTCACCCCGAACAGCAGGATCAGCATGGGCGTCATCAGGGCGCCTCCGCCCGCGCCGGTCAACCCGACCAGCAGCCCCACGACCGCGCTGCCCAGGACGATATAGGGGTTCAGGGTCATCGCTGGCTCATCCTTCTCCCGGGCCGACAGCTAATTCCTATTAACAAGGTTTCTAAATATAGACATTGTCCTGAGCGCTGGGAAGAAGGCCTTCGCCGGTGATGACTGGCCGCGGAAAGTGGCGTGGCATTACCTATAATTACCGGCAGCTTAATAGGAAGAACGCCCGGCTCATTCGCTGGCCTGGACGACGCCGCTGGCACTGCCGAGGTCATGCTGCGGTTACCCCGGGCCGGAGCGAAAGTGAGCAACAGCGGTCGGGACAGTGACGGGCTGGCCAGGTCAGTATGGCTGGCATGGCCGAGCTGCAGCAGATCATCCAGTTGGTGGAGCAGAGCCTGGACGAGCCGGGCCTGGACGCTGGTGAGCTAGCCAGCCGGGCCTGCCTCTCGCGCTTTTACTTCGACCGGCTGGCGAGCGCGGCGCTGGGGGAACCACCGGGCGCATTCCGCCGCCGACTGCTCCTGGAACGCGCCGCGCACCGGCTGGTATCCACCTCGGTGACCGTCATCCAGATCGGTGCTGAGGCTGGCTACACCTCACCGGACGCCTTTACCCGGGCGTTCTTCCGGGCCTACGGCACCACCCCGACGGGTTACCGGCGGCAGAGCAGACCAGTGCACGACCTTCAGACCGCCAACGGCATCCACTTCCACCCCCCGGGCGGCCTGCGGCTGCCCGCCACGCACAGGAGCGACACCATGGACGTCTTGATCAGGATGTATGACCATCACGTTGAGCTGACCGGCGCCATAATCGACCGGCTCACCGGGCTCCCTGCGGAGGTCCTCGACCAGCCGATCGAGTTGCCGGTCGAGGGCATTGACGCCCGCCCCAGCCTGCGGGCAGTCTGCGAAAAGCTCGTCCGCCAGCTGGAGATGTGGGTGAGCGCCGTCGAGGGCGCGACCAGCATCCCCACCGGCCAGACCTCACCTGCGGCGCTCCGGGCCCGCCTGGGCCAGGCCGCCCCGCGATTCCGGGCCGTCATTGCGGACCGTGTCGCGGCAGGCGAAGGTGAGGACACTTTCCTGGACGCGACGTGCCAGCCACCGCAGACATTCACCCTGGGCGGAGTGCTGGCGCACGTCCTCACCTTCGCAGCTGTGCGCCGCACCCTGGCCATCGGCGCGTTGGAGTCCGCAGGTGTCGGCGATCTCGGCGCCGGCGATCCGATGCACTTCGTCGGAGGAGAGGGCACAGACGCCTCGAGAATCACCCGCCACTGGGGATAGAACGCACATCCAGGGGGGAGAGCACCGGCAGACCAGTCTCTCCGGCGGGCCTTCGCCCCGAAGCGGCGTAGCATCCGGTGCGTGCCTGGCAACGGAAGAGACTCACGCGGCTGGTCATGGCCCCGTCCGGTCCGCGTATCGAGAACAGCCCAGCAGGAAGCCGACCGCCGGGTAGGTGAGGTGCTGATCTCCCTTTTGGACCAGGCGGGCAAAGCCGAAGTTGATGACCTGCTGGCACGTGGGGAGTTCATGCACGCTGTGCGCTGCGCCCGGGAACTGACTGGCCTGCGTCTCATCGACGCGAAGAGACTGGTCAATTCGCTCCAGCGTTGAGCCGACCGTCGCCCGTCATCCTCGGTGTAGTGACCACACACTCAGGCAATGCCTTGTCTGACCTCTCTGAGGTTCCTCCCGGTTTTTGCGGGGGGATGTCGCCGGTCAGGACTCCAGGTAGCGCAGGACGGCGAGCACCCGGCGGTGGTCGGCGTCCGAGGGCGGCAGGCCGAGTTTGCTGAAGATGTTCCCGACGTGTTTTTCGACGGACTTCTCGGAAACCACCAGGATCCCGGCGATCGCGGCGTTGGAGCGGCCCTCGGCCATCAGCGCGAGCACCTCGCGTTCCCTGGCGGTGAGCGTGCCGAGCCCGTCGGTGCGACGGCTGGCGCGCAGAAGTTGCGTCACGACCTCCGGGTCGAGGGCGGTGCCCCCGGCGGCCACCCGGCTCAGCGCCTCGACGAACTCCTCGACGTCGGCGACCCGGTCCTTCAGCAGGTACCCGACCCCCGCGGCCCCACCGCCAGACGCCGCGCCGAGCAGGTCAGCGGTATAGCGGGTCTCGATGTACTGGGAGAACACCAGCACCCCGGTCTTGGGGTGGTCGCGGCGGATGGCGATCGCGGCGCGCAGGCCCTCGTCGGTGTAGCCGGGCGGCATCCGCACGTCCACCACGGCGGCGTCTGGGCGGTGCTGGTCCACCGCGGCTAGCAGGTCCTCGCCGTTGCCGACGGCGGCGACGACCTCGTGGTCACTGTCGGCCAGGATTTCGGCCAGGCCCGCTCGCATTACGGCCGAGTCTTCGGCGATCACAATCCGCATCGGGGGCTCCGGTTCGGTCAGGCGTGGGACGGCAGCTCAATGGTGACCGCGGTGGGCCCCCCGGGCGGGCTGCTGACCCGCAGCCTGCCGTCCACGGTCTTGATCCGCTCGGCGAGCCCGGCCAGGCCGCCGCGCTCCTCGACGCGCGCGCCGCCGCAGCCATCGTCGCTGACCCGCACCCGCAGCAGGCCGGGCACGTGGGCTGCCTCCAGCGTGGCATGCCGGGCGCCACTGTGCTTGGTCACGTTGGTGAGCAGCTCGGCGGCGCAGAAGTAGGCGATGGTCTCGATCGCGGCGGACGGGCGTTCGGGCAGGTCGATGGCCAGCTCGACAGGCAGGTCGCCGCGCGCGGCGAGGGTGGTCAGCGCGGCGCCAAGGCCCTGGTCGAGCACCGGAGGGTGGATGCCGCGGGCCAGGTCACGCAGTTCGGTGATGGCCTCCTTGGCGCCGCTGTGGGCGGCGGCGACCAGCTCCAGGACCCGCTCCAGGTCGGTCTGCCCGGTCCCGTCGATCATGCTGCCGAGCCTCTTGGTGGCCAGCCCCAGCTTCATGGCGACGGCGACCATCTGCGCCTGCGCCCCGTCGTGCAGGTCCCGCTCGATCCGGCGCAGCCTCGCAGCCGAGTCGTCCACCGCACTGGCCCGGGTCTGCTCCAGCTCACGAACCCGCCGCGGCAGCGGGGCAACGAGCAGGTGGTAGGCGACCCAAAGCTCCAGCGCTCCCACCGCTATCAGCAGCGCACCCCACCAGAAGCCGTAAGAGCACAGGATGACACCAAGGACAAACACCCACGCACCAGCGGCCAGGCACGCGCCACCATAGGCCCTGGGATGGCGATACGCGGCGCGCCGCACCAGAATTCTCATGATCAAAGGTCGCCGGGGAGTGACGTCGTCATTCGGTGCGCGCATCGGGATGCCTCCAGCGACCTGCGGCGCCTTGGCCACTCCGCTCACCCACATCTCACTGCTCGCCAGGCCCGCGAAGCCCGGGAAGGACCGGTGTCAAGCGTGAATATGCCGCCCAGCGCTGGCATGGGAGGGCTGGACCGCTGATCAGTCACTGGGATGGCGCTGTTGCTGGTCATCGCGCTCCTCGCCCTTCCGTGCCCTAGTATCCGCGCGGAACTCACCCGCCGGGAGCATGCTCGGGACCGCCCGCTCAACATGGACCGCGTCAAGATGACCAGGTCACCGTCTGGAACCGGCGGCCACTCGGATGGATCTTGGCGGCGGCGAAAAGGATGCGGAACACGGCGACCGAAACCTCAACCGGAGGGGGGCGGCATCTCCCCAAGCGGGCCGGGGGTGGCTCGATCCCGCTACGGGGAGATGCCGCCAAGCTAGCTCTGGACACTGGTCTGCAGGCGGCAGGCGGTCCAGAAGATCAGCGCCGCCCCCGCCAGCGGAAGCACTCCCAACCAGGCCAGCGGCCCCAGCCAGTGGCCAGAAGCGAGCAGGAGCAGGCCAAGGACGACGTTGAAGACGCCACAGGCAACACGCACACGCACCCACACATGGGGGTGGCGGTATTCCAGTGACCTGACCAGAAATCTCATGAGGACGGATCGCGAGGGAGCGGTGTTGTCATTCGGCGGGTACATCTAGGTGCCTCCTGTGAGCTGCGGTGACGGCCACACCGGTCACCTGCATCTCAATGCTTGCCGCGCGCGAGCAGGAGATCCACCGTGCGGATACCCGAACCTGAGGTAGGGCTAGCACGGTCCCCGGGCTCTGCATGCGACGCAGCAGACACACCCGGCGCCGGCCGTGATCCGGGGTCCGCGGTGGCCGGGATTAAACTGAGTACTCAGTCAGGACGGCACCAGCGCCGCCCCGTAATCTGGGCCAAAACATGACGAGAGCGGTGGGGCTGATGAGCGGTCGGGTCGCAGGCAAGGTCGCGCTGATAACCGGGGCGGCCCGGGGACAGGGCCGGGCGGACGCGCTGCGCCTGGCTGAGGAGGGCGCCGACGTGATCGTGGTGGACGTGTGCGCCCCGCTGCCGTCGGTCCCCTACGACTCGGCGACGCCGGAGGACCTGGCCGAGACGGTAAGCCTGATCGAGAAGACCGGCCGCCGGGTGATCTCCGGCATCGTGGACGTGCGCGACCTGGACAAGCTGCGCGGGATCGTGGACGACGCGGTCCGGCAGCTGGGCCGGCTGGACGTGATCGTGGCCAACGCCGGGATCTGCGTGCCGAAGCCGTGGGATCAGGTGACCCCGAAGATCTACGAGGACACGATCAGCACCAACATCACCGGCACCTGGAACACGGTGATGGCCGGGGCCCCGCACCTGGTCCGTGCGGGCGGCGGGTCCGTCATCCTGATCAGCTCGGCGGCAGGCATCAAGGTGCAGCCGTTCATGGTGCCGTACACGACGAGCAAGTTCGCCGTCCGCGGCATGGCCAAGGCCTTCGCGGCCGAACTCGGCCAGCACAACATCCGGGTGAACAGCGTGCACCCCACCGGCGTGAACACCCCGATGGGATCGGGGAACATGCAGGCCGAGATCGGCGCGGCGATCGCCGGCTACGACCGGCTGGGCGCGATGTTTATCAACATGCTGCCGGTGGAATCGACCGAGCCCGAAGACGTCGCGGACACGGTCCTGTTCCTCGCCAGCGACGAGTCGAAGTTCATTACCGCACACGAGATCGCGCCGGACGCCGGCGTCACGGAGTTCTGAGATGGCAAGTACCAGAGACTGGTTCGAGACCGTCGCCGAAGCCCAGCGCCGCGCCCGGCGGCAGCTGCCGAAGGGCGTGTATCTGGCCCTCGTCGCCGGCGCGGAGGCCGGGGTGACGATGAACGACAACGTCACCGCGTTCTCGCAGCTCCGGCTCCGGCCGCACGTGGCGGACCTGCCCGCCACGCGTGAGCTGGCTACCACCGTGATGGGCCAGGAGGTCAGCCTCCCGGTGCTCATCTCGCCGACCGGCGTGCAGGCCGTGCATCCCGACGGTGAGGTCGCGGTGGCCCGGGCCGCGGCCGCGGCGGGCACAGCGATGGGCCTGTCGTCGTTCGCGTCGAAGCCGGTCGAGGAGGTCGGGAAGGCCATCGACAAGCTGCTCTTCCAGAGTTACTGGGTGGGCAGCCGCGAGGACATCCTGGCCCGGGCCGAGCGGGCCCGCGCGGCCGGCGCCAAGGGCCTGATCGTGACGCTGGACTGGGTGTTCGACTCTCGCCGGGACTGGGGCAGCCCCTGGATCCCGGAGAAGCTGGACTTCAAGGCGATGCTGCGGTACGCGCCCCAGGTGGCGATCAAGCCCGAGTACCTGGCGCGCTGGATCCGCAGCGGCGCCCTGCCCGACCTCGGCGTGCCTAACCTGGGCGCCCGCGACGCGCAGATCCCGACCTTCTTCGGCGCGTACGGCCAGTGGATGGGGTCCGCCCCGCCGACCTGGGAGGATCTGGCCTGGCTGCGCGAGCAGTGGGGCGGCCCGTTCATGATCAAGGGCATCACCCGGCCAGACGACGCGCGGCGGGCCGTCAACGTGGGCGCCACCGCGATCTCGGTGTCCAACCACGGCGGCAACAACCTCGACTCCACCCCGGCCACCATCCGCTGCCTGCCCGGTGTGGCCGACGCGGTCGGCGACCAGATCGAGGTGCTGCTGGACGGGGGCATCCGGCGGGGCAGTGACGTGGTCAAGGCCCTCGCCCTGGGCGCGCATGCGGTGATGATCGGCCGGGCCTACCTATGGGGCATGGCCGCCGCGGGCGAGCGCGGAGTGACCAACGTGATCGAGATCCTGCGCCAGGGGGTCAGCGAAACGCTGCTGGGCCTGGGCAAGGCCTCCATCCATGACCTGTCACCCGACGACGTGATCGTGCCCGACGGGTTCGCGCTCGACCGCAAGATCTGAGTCGACGAACATGCCGGATGACCTCCCCGCCCGGGAACGCATCCTGGCCGCGGCCGAGCGGCTGTTCGCCGAGCGCGGCTTCGACCACACGTCCACGGCCCTGGTCGCGGCGGAAGCCCGGGTCCCGCAGGGACTGATCTTCTACCACTTCAAGACGAAGATGGAGCTACTGCTGGCCGTGATCCGGGAGGACCAGGCCAGCCTGCTGGACGTTCTTCCGCCCGCCCAGGCCCCCGCCGCCGACCCGGCCGCCGACCCGGATGACGGCCTGCGCCAGGCCGTCGCCGCGTTGTGGCGGCACCTGTCCGCCGTGCTCGGCGAACCCTCCCCCGTTCGCAAGATCATCATCCAGGAACTCGCCGCCCACCCCGAGATCCGCCAGCGCGCCCTGGAACTGCACGAGCAGATGGCCGCGAGGGTGGCCTGCTACCTCGCCCAGGCCAGCCCGCACCCCGGGAAACCCGGGCCCGAGCACCAGGCCGCCGCCCGGCTGCTCACCATCGCCGCCGGGATGGCTCCTCTGCTGGGCGAGCCCAGCCTCACCCTGATCACGCCCGACACCCTGGGCGCCCTGATCAGCGACGGCCTGCGCCGACGCCGCCGACCCCGGCGGTCCTGCCGGACCAGCCTGCACCGGCCAGCCACCGGTCCTGCCTGCGACACAGAGCCGGGAAGACACCGGACGCAGGCTGGGGCGAACCGGCGGAGCCGGACGACGACGAACGCCTCTACCGTGACCGGCCACCGCACTGGGATTCCGTGTAGCGGTCGCGCGGCCGGGTCAGGCGGTCGGCGGCCTCGGAGTCGGCGATCTGCATGTCCTTGAAGAACCGGCGGTGCACCCGGAGCTTCTCCTGGCCCGCGGCGACCTGGTGCCATATTCCCGTCCCGGGGCCCAGCCGGGTCGAGCGCGGCAGTTCCGTCACCACGCCGCGAGCCTTCTTCATGCTCGACTTGCCGGCGTCGAGGACCACGATGCGGGTCGGCGTGACGGCCAGGATCCGGTATCGGTTGAGGCCGAGGAACACGAAGATCCCGGTCAGCGCGGCCATCCACTGGCTGGAGGTCTGCGCGCCGATCACGGCCTGAACGGGCTCGCCCGGCCGCAAATACTGGGCAGCGGAATCACGCATCGAGTCACGGAGCGCCACGAGTTCTCTCCTTAGGAAACGGTCAAGGGGTGCAGTCGCACCGGTATGGGCCAGGAACTGGCCTTCATGCCGGAAGGCGGTCCATCGCGTGCCATCCCGTTCCATGGGTCCCGTGCCACCCATGCCGTTCCTGCCGTCCCGGTTCGCCGGGAGGCACACGCGGGATCAGCCGGGCCAGTAGGAGCAGCGCACCCCGGTGTGGACCGCCTGGCGCAGATGCTCGCCGACGATCGGGTCCTCGCTGGTGACCCGGAGGATCGCCCGGCGGATGGCCTTCCCCACCGCCACCCGCGCCCGTTCCCCCTGATCGGGGAAGGACCGGGTGCGGCCGCCGAGTCCGGTCGCGCTGGCCAGCTGGGCGATAAGCCAGTCACGTTCGGCCCGGGCCCGGGCCACCCCGCCGGGGCCATCACCCGGGTCCGGCTGACCCAGCTCAGCATCGAGGCGCTTCAGGCGGTCCCGGTACTCCGCTATCGCCTCGTGGTCGAGGACCGCCTGGGCTGGACCGTCGTCGCTGCTGGCCCGGCTGAGGCCGGCCAGCCCCGCCACCAGGTCGGCCGCGCGTACCTCCTGGCGCGGGTTGGCGATCAGGACGGCCAGGTGGATCATCCCGATGCTGTCGGCGACCAGGACGCTGCGGCCGTGCACGGTGAGACGCCACTTGCGGCCGACCCGCTGGCATTCCGCCGCCGGGGCAGACGGTCCGGGGTGACCGGGGACGGGATGCCGGGCGGCTGGCTGGCCTGGCACCGGGAGGCTCAGCACGGGCAGACCTAGCGCAGCCGCCTCACTCGTGGCCGAATCCAGCTCGTACCGCGCCGCCTCGCCGTCCGCTCGCTGTCCGCGGAGCCGGCACGCCTGGGCCAGCCGCTGCCGGGAAGCGATCACCGCGGGCCAGTGCGCCAGGGCCAGATTCTGTTGCACGGCCGCCCGCAGATGATCGATGGCCCGGTCCAGGTGCCCGGACGTCAGCGAAGCGACCCCGAGGGCCTGATGGGTGGTCCCGAAACAGGTGATACCGAGACCGCCCACCATCGGCAAGGACGCGAACGGGCGGAGCAGCTCATAGGCCCGCTCGGCGATGCTCGGCGTCCCCGAGCAGGGCCGCGGCCTCCACGATCCCGTTCATCGTCACCAGCCAGCTGCTGGAGCGGGGCAGGCTGGCCAGATCGCTGCCGCACAGGACAGCGAGCGAGCTCGCGGCGGTCTGCCGGTCCCCGCCCAGAGCCGCGGCGACGGCCAGCGCCGCCACCGAGGAGTTGTCCACAGCGCTGAGGACCGGGCACTGCACCTGTTCGCGCAGCATCGTCAGCAGCTCGCTGAGGCGGCCCTGGTACCAGCGGATCGTCACCAGCTGGGCGCCGGGCCACCATTCGCTGTCGATGTCACCCGCGGTCGCGCCGCTCCGGGCGCAAATCTTCGCCAGGGACTCGGCTTCGGCCAGACGGCCGGCGCGGATCGCGAGCATCACGTCCATCGCGCTGACCACGAATCCGACGGCCAGATGGGGGCGCTCCCCAAGCTCGCCGCGCAACTCGCCCAGCAGGCGCCCGGCGTGCGGGTCGCCCTCTGAGTACGCGTCGACCGTCTGCCACAGCAAGCCCATCAGCAGGTCGGTGCGGCGCTCGGTACGGAAGCTCGCCTTGATCAGTTCGACGGCCAGGTCCCGGCGGAGCCGGACGTGGTCGGGGCCGAGCAGGCAATGATGGGCCAGGCTCAGCGCTTCGGCCAGCGGCACGGGATCCGCCGCGGCCCGGATCTCGTGCAGCACGGCCAGGATCGCGGCATGCTCGCCCCGCAGGTAGTCCGCTTCTCCGGCCAGCCGGGCCCGGATGCGCAACCCGAGCGAAGAGTGCGGGTCGAGCGGGGCCAGCACATGCTGAAGCCGCGCCTCGAGCAGGACTGTGCTGGAGACGGTCCGGCGTTCACCCACCCACAGTCCGGCCAGGCCCAGCGCCGCCTCGGCCCTGCCGCGGACGTCACCGGCCTGCTCCGCGAGCCGGTAGGCGTGCTCAAAGTAACGGCGGCTAGCCTGCAGATCGCCGTCCGCGTCCCGGGCCCGGGCTCCGCCCGCGAGCACGTCGCGGAGCTTGTCGTCACGCTCGGCGACCAGTTCCAGTCAACGCGTGGACAAGACCCCACCCGTCTCACCCGCCATGCGCCCAATCTATGGGGGCTGATGCGTAGCGTCGAGACTGTTCGGCAGCAAGACTGTCCGGCGGCAAGGTAGGTAATCAGTCTCGCCGGAGCCACCACGGCCTGCGAAGCAGAATCCCAGGCGGACAGGACCGCCCGGTCCGCCGGTGTCTGGATGATCCGCCCCCCGGACCGGCCAGCAAGACCGGTTAGTTACACCAGCCCGCAGTGCGGCAGCCGAAATCCGCCACAACGGAAGCGATACCGGCCAGGGCGAATAAGCGCAGCGTCACATGATGATCATGACGTTGGGATAGGCGCCGCGCCGTTCCAGGTGAAGCTAGTAGCCACCCACCTGAAGCATCGGTCTAATACATCCAGGCCCTGGGCGTGGTCTTGTTCAGCGCCACGTGGTGCGCATGGCTATTCACGCGCTGATGGGAGCTGGCCTGACCCGGGTTCCCGCTGACGTGCCCCGGCAAGGCCAGGACCGCGGCACCGAGACCACCCAGAGTGAGGCCGAGAACGAGAATCCCACCCATCGCCCGGCGGCGGACGATTCCCGCCGAAGGAGCACGGTGAGCACCAGCGGCCTGCATGATGCTGTGCCTTAACGACCTATGATTCTTCATAGTAGAATGTCCCCTTATTGGTGACTTAGACATCAGGGCATCTGCGAGTGCGAAACTACACCCCAATGCGTCACCAGATATGGCATTTAGCGCAATCCGGGTGGTAATCCCAGGTAAGGCTGCGGTCAGCCCAGCCGGGTCCGGGATCAGCCTCCCGGACTACCGTGCCCCCGGCCCCCGGCGACCTAGTCGGACTACTAAGTCCGTTACCAGATTCCGTACGCCGGGTCACCCGAGCCCGCACCGTACCGGCCATCACTCACATACAAGCCAGGTGCCATCAGCCCCACCCATCACACCCAGCTGCGCTTAGGCGTTAGTATTGCGGCCGACCGGAGGGTAATACTGCAATATGCATGCAAATTGCAGTACCAAGCCCGAGTCGGTCGCGGTCATTCCCGGCCCGTTCTAAT
>CAWAES010000026.1:0-81461 GCA_963781085.1 uncultured Actinomycetes bacterium | reverse complement strand
CGGCGTCGCGCCGGACAGCCCGGTGCAGGTGATCCCGTACTGGCTGCTGCCGCGCAGCTGGGCCGCGGTGCACTGGTGGTAGGTGTAGCACTCCTCCAGCACGGCCCCGTCCGAGTACTGCCGTCCCCACCAGGACAGCAAGGGCGAGTTCTTCCACAGCCCGGTCATCCCGTCGGCGTGGATCAGGTTGAACGCGTAGGCCAGGTAGTTCTGCGCGTCGCCGGGCGTGAGCCGGAACCCGGTGGTGGACGGCGGGTCGAAGCTGTCGATGTCGTCCAGCTCGACCGCGGAGAACCCCTTCCGCGCGCACATGGCGATCCGCTCGCGCAGCATCGGCTTGAGCGCGTCCAGCTGCCGGAAGTCGACCCACCGCTCTTCGGGGTAGCCGAAGTACACGTTGCCCAGCGTGGCCGCCGGGAAGAGGCCGCCCCGCGCCGGCGGGCTGGCGTCCGGGCGGTAGTCCTCCCAGGCCAGGTCCAGGTAGCAGATGGTCTTCGGGTGCGCCAGCGTGCTGGCCGGCCAGCGGCTCTGGATCGTGTGCACCTCGGCGCGGGTGGTCAGGAACCCGTCGATGTCATACATGTCCACGGCGCGCTTGCCGGTCCGCTTCAGCGGCGTGGTCAGGCCGATCTGCCAGTCCCAGCGCATCGGCCGGTGGTTGGCGGCCAGATGCGGCGGGTACCAGCACGGCTGCCCGGCGCGCGGCTGGCAGGCCAGCGGGGCGGGCAGCGGCACGACCCGCCAGCCGAACCGGATCTGCGTCGATCCGGCCCGGTTCGCGGTGCGCACGCTCACCTGGTGCGGCCCGACGGCCAGCTTCCCGGTGTAGAACACGTGATTGGCCGGCATCGGCCGCCACGCGCCCTGGTCCACCCGGTAGCGCTGGCTGGGCTTCCCGTCCGCGGTGTTGTAGTGCGGCGCGGCTGACGCCGAAGTACTCCTCAGCCGAGGCGGTGCGCCGCTCCGGGGTTCCGTTGCGGAAATAACTAACCGGGCGCTGATGCCGCCGGTACGCGCGGACCGGGACGCCAGCCAGCCGGCCACGGAGCGCCGCAGGACCTTGAACGTGAAGTTCCGCGCCTTCGTCTGGACCACCTCGGCCGCGGTCTCGGTGACCCGCAGCCGCCGGCCCGTGTCGGCGTGCCCGGCGCGGTACTGGCGGGCGGCGAACGGCGTGGCCGTCGAGTCCGCCGCCGTGGTGCAGCGCCGCCCGCTGGGCGCGCAGCTCTGCCAGGTGTAGGCGACCTCGAAGCTGAGCAGCTTCATCCCGCGGGGCAGCCGGGGCGCGTGCCAGGCCAGGCCGGACGCCGTGACCAGCGCGCCGTCCCGGGGCTGGCCGGCGATCCGCAGCGTGCCCCGGTGGACCGGCGGCGGGATCTGCGGGGCCGCCGCCGCGGCCGGCGACTGCGCGGCCGCGGCCGCGGCCGTCGCGCCAGCGGCCGCGGCGGGGATCGCGACGACCAGGGGCACGGCGGTGAGGACCGCCGTGATGAGCCGGGGGGTACGCACGGGTCAGCCTCCGAACGCTGAGGGCAGCAGGTCCCGGTGCGCCGCGAACAGCTCGTCGCACATGGCCACGGTCTGCGCCGTGGTGAGCGTGGCCGCCGTGTTCGGGTCGAGCAGCGCGGCCTGGTACACGTGGTCGCGCGACTCTTCCAGCGCGGCCCGGACGGTCAGCTCGACCACGTTGAGGAAGGTCCGGTTGAGCGCGGCCAGCTGCGGCGGGAGCGCGCCGACGGGCACCGGCTTGGGCCCGCCCGCCCCGACCACGCAGGGCACCTCGACGCAGCACGCGTCCGGCAGGCTGGTGATCAGCCCCCCGTTGCGGATGTTCACGTGCAGCTCGCGCTCGGTGCCGGTCTCCAGCGAGTGGATGAACAGCGACGCCAGCTCGTGGGTGGCTTCCAGGTCGAGCGGGTCGTCGGAGGCCAGGGCCTGCTGCAGCGACTCGAGCTCGCGCAGGTTCTCCTCGGACCGGGCCAGGTAGTCGCCGACGAAGATGCGGAACTGCTCGATCTGGTCGTCGTGGCGCATGAACCACGGCACGTACTCGGCGGAGTGCTCGCTGGACTCGGTCGGGAAGTAGCCGAACCGGCGGTAGATCTCCACCCGGACCCGCCGCTGCAGCTCGGGAGAGCCGTCGATGACCTCGGCCAGCCGCGGGTACAGGGACTGGCCGTCCTGCTCGAAGCGGAGCACGAACGCCTGGTGGTTGAAGCCCGCGGTCAGGAACCGGACCCGGTCCGGGTCGGCGCCGACCAGGTCGGTCAGGAAGGCCTGGGTGTCCCGGACCGAATGGCACAGCCCGAACACCCGGCTGAACGGCGTGCCCTCGTACACCGACCAGGGCAGCATGGCCATCGGGTTGCTGTAGCTGAGCAGGTAGGCGTCCGGGCAGACGTCGTGCATGTCCCGGGCCAGCGCGGTGGTCACCGGGATGGTCCGCAGGCCGCGGAAGATCCCGCCGATGCCCAGCGTGTCGCCGATGGTCTGGCGCACCCCGTACCGGGCCGGGATGTCGAAGTCGGCCCGGGTCGCGTCGTACCCGCCGACCTGCACCTCGTTGATCACGTAGCGGGCGCCCTCGAGCGCCTCGCGCCGGTCCCGGGTCGCGCTCACCGTGGCCCCGGCGCCGGACTGCGCGGAGATCCGGCGGGCCAGCCGCTCGGCGTGGGCCAGCCGCTCGGCGCTGATGTCATAGAGCGAGAGATGGAGCTCACCGCGGAACTCGGGATAGCCGCACAGGTCGGTCACCACGTTCCGGGTGAACTCGATGCTGCCGGCGCCGACGAAGGTTACCTTGATCACAGCTCGGTAGTGTTCCATTGTGGCGGTTTGCGCGCAAGAGCACGCAAAAATATGCCGCAACGAAGACCGGCCGGTGCTCAAGCCCCGGCCAGGCAGGCGGACGAACGGGCCCTGGCGGTCGTTCCCGGGCGTTCCAGGTCGTTATGCTAGTCGAGATTTGTCCGTTACGTCCGGAGTTACAGGTCCGGCACGACCTGGAAACGGGTTGACGCACGGGCTTGACACCCGCTGCTTCGATCGATCAATATTGCGCGAAACATCACGACTTCATGCAACTTTGGTCGTCCGCCAGGTTCGGAGTACTGGGTTCGGGAGTGCCGGCGGGCCGGAAAGCGAGAGCAGCATGGCGAGGAACCGGCTGCGGGCCACCCTGGCAGGCCCGCTTGTAGGACTCACGGCACTCGCGCTCGGGCTGGCCGCGTGCGGGACCGACAGCAACAGCGGCGGAGGCGGCGGCGGGTCCACCATCTCGATCTGGGAAGGCTGGACCGGGGCCGAGGCCAAGACGTTCACGCACCTGGTCGCCGAGTACCAGAAGGAGAACCCGGGCCAGAAGGTCAGCAGCCTGTACGTCAACAACGACAACACGCTGCAGAAGGTGCTGACCGCGGTCCGCGGCGGCAGCCCGCCGGACATCGCCTACCTCTACGGGTCGTGGGCGCCGAACGTGGCGCAGATCCCGCAGGTGGTGAACCTGACCAAGGTGGTCCAGCGCCCCGGGGTCAACTGGAACGACTTCTGGGTCGGCGAGCGGGACGTGGCCACGGTCAAGGGCAAGGTGATCGGCGTCCCGGCCCTGGTCGACAACCTGGCCGTGGTCTACAACAAGACGCTGTTCGCCAAGGCCCATCTCCCGCTGCCGGGCCCGGACTGGACCTGGTCGCAGTTCCAGGCCGACGCGAAGAAGCTGACCGACCCGGCCATCAAGCAGTTCGGCACCGCGTACGTGACCCCCGGCTCCGAGGACACGGTGTGGCACTGGGAGGCGCTGCTCTGGGAGGCCGACGGCCAGATCCTGACCGCCGACAACAAGAAGGCCGCGTTCGACTCGCCCGCCGGGCTGAAGTCGCTGACTACCCTGCAGAAAATGGCCGTCACCGACAAGTCCATGTACCTGGACCCGACCGACTCCGCGTACGCCAACCTGTTCAACTCGGGCAAGATCGGGATGGTCGTCACCGGGCCCTGGGACCTGTCCGCGTTCCCCAACGTGCACGACGGCGTCCAGGTCATGCCGGCCTACCCAGGCGCGGCCGCCGGTCACCAGACCATTTCCGGGCCGGACAACTGGGTCGTGTTCAACAACGGGGCCACCCGGGTCTCCGCGGCGGAGAAGTTCCTCCTCTGGCTCACCGCGCCCGCCCAGGTGAAGTACTGGTCGCTGCACACCGGGGACCTGCCGACCCGGGCGTCGGTGGGCAACGCGGCGGGCTTCAACCAGCAGATGGACTCCACGCTGCCCGGCGTGAGCGCGTTCGTGGCCAACCTGGCCAACGTCAAGCAGTCCCGGCCGCAGATCCCGACCTACCCGAAGATCTCCCAGGTCCTGGGCAACATGATCGTGTCCGTGCTGCTCGGCAAGAGCCAGCCCCAGGCGGCGCTGAGCTCCGCGGCGGCGCAGGTCAACCAGATCCTGGCCGCCGGCTGACGTGGCGGCTTCCGGAATCATCCTCCGCCGGAGGCGTCCAGGGCCAGGCCGGCCCGGGCGTCCCGGCGGGGCCCGCGGGGGCCGCCGCCGGGTGACGGCGTCCGAGCAGTTCGCGGGGTGGGCGTTCGTCACCCCCGGGGTCGCGATCATCCTGCTGTTCTGGCGCGGTGCCGATCGTCTGGTCGGCGGTCATGTCCTTCCAGAGCAACAACCTGCTCACGCCCAGCACGCCGTTCGTGGGGCTGAAGAACTACCGGCAGCTGGTGCACGACCCGATCGTCGGGCAGGCCATCCAGCACACGCTGATCTACACCGCGCTGTTCGTGCCCGGGACGATGATCGTCGGGCTGTTCCTGGCCGTGGCCATGAACCGGAAGATCCGCTTCATCTCCTTCTACCGGACCGCGGCCTACGCGACGATGGCCATCTCGACGATCAGCGAGGCGATCGTCTTCATCTGGCTGTTCGACCCCTCCTACGGGGTGGTCAACTACTTCCTCAGCCTGGTCGGGGTCCCGCAGCAGCAGTTCCTGAACTCGCCGTCCCAGGCGCTGTACGTGATCGTGATCATGACGATCTGGGGCTGGACCGGGTTCTCGGTCGTCATCTACCTGGCCGCGCTGCAGGGGGTCCCGGCGGCCCTGCTGGAGGCGGCCTCGATCGACGGGTGCACGGCCTGGCGGCGGTTCCGCCGGGTGACCCTGCCGCTGCTCAGCCCGGCGTCGCTGTTCCTGGCCGTGTGGCTCACGATCAACGCGCTGCAGTTGTTCGACGAGGTCTACCTGAGCACCCAGGGCGGCCCGCTCAACGCCACCACGGTCCTCGTCTACTACCTCTACCAGCAGGCCTTCGTGGACTTCAACTTCGGGTACGCCTCGGCCATCGCCTACTTCCTGTTCCTCATCATCCTCGTGGTCACCGCGATCCAGTTCCGGGTCGGCCGGCGATTCACCCACTACCGGCTCATGACCGCGACCTCTGCGCCCGCCCGCGGCGGGATCGAGTCCTCCGCCGGCGGCGGCGTCCCCCCGTCCGCCGCCGGCGGCGGCTGCCGTTCAGCCCGTGGCACCTGGTCCTGCTCCCGGCCACGCTGGTGCTGATCTTCCCGTTCTACTGGCTGGTGGTCACCTCGCTGGAGACTCCCACCGAGGCGCTGCACTTCCCGCCGGTGCTCATCCCGCACGTGCTCCGGTTCGCCAACTACTCCGACGCGTTCAACAGCGCCCCGTTCGGCCGGTTCTTCATCAACAGCGCCGTGGTCACGGTGCTCACGGTGCTGTTCAACCTGGTGTTCTGCTCGCTGGCCGGGTACGCGTTCGCCCGGTTCCGCTTCCTCGGCCGCGCCGCCCTGTTCGCGGTGATCATGGCCACGCTCATGGTGCCGTTCCAGGTCACGATGATCCCGCAGTTCCTCATCACCAAGTGGCTGGGCGTGCACGTGCTGGCCGCGGTCGGGATCAACCACATCGGCGCGCTCATCCTGCCCAACGCGGCCACCGCGTTCGGCATCTTCTTCCTGCGCCAGTTCTTCCGGACCCTGCCGCTGGAGTACGAGGAGTCCGCCCGGGTGGACGGGGCCAGCCGGCTCAAGGTGCTGATCCGGATCGTGCTGCCGCTGGCCACCCCGGCGCTGGCCACGCTGGCCGCGCTGACGTTCCTGGACTCCTGGAACAACTTCCTGTGGCCGCTGATCGTAGTCACCTCCACGAACCAGATGACGCTGCCGCTCGGCCTGGCCACGTTCCAGGGCGCGCACTCCACCGAGTGGACCCTGCTGATGGCGGCCAACGTGATGAGCCTGGTCCCGGTGCTGGCCATCTTCTTCCTGGCCCAGCGGCACTTCATCCGGTCCGTGGCCTCGACCGGCCTGGCCGGGACCTGACCGGTATCTGGTCGGGACCACTGGGCGAGAGCCCCCGAGAGAAGGAGGAAGCAAGCCATGGCCGAGGAGGCCCCGGTGGTAGGTCAGCCAGCGATGGGTGAGGATGTGGCCGAAGGCAGCCGCACCGAGCAGGAGGTGGCGTCCCAGCCCGCCTGCTGGCGCCGGGCGGGCCAGCTGGCCGCGGACGTCGCGGGTGTCCTGCCCGCCCGCGGGGAACGCGTCGCGGTCGCGGGCTGCGGCACGTCCTGGTTCATGGCCCAGTCCTACGCGGCCGCGCGCGAGGCGTCCGGGCACGGGGAGACCGACGCGTTCGCCGCGTCCGAGATGCCGCTGGGCCGGGCGTACGACCGGGTCCTGGTGCTGTCCCGGTCCGGGACCACCACCGAGATCGTGCAGCTGCTGGACCGGCTGCGCGGCAGCGCGCCCACGGTCGCGATCACCGCGGTGCCCGGGACCCCGGTGCCGCAGGCCGCCGACGCCGTGATCGACCTGTCCTTCGCGGACGAGGAATCCGTGGTGCAGACCCGGTTCGCCACCACCGAGCTGGTCCTGCTCCGCGCGCATCTGGGCCGCGACCCCGGGCCGGCCGCTGACGCGGCCGAGCGGGTGCTCGCCGAGCCCCTCCAGCCGCAGATGCTGGCGGCCCGCCAGTTCACCTTCCTCGGCACCGGGTGGACCTACGGCCTGGCCAACGAGGCCGCGCTGAAGCTGCGGGAGGCGGCGGGCATGTGGACCGAGGCCTACCCGGCCATGGAGTACCGGCACGGCCCGGTCGCGGTGACCGGCGAGGGCAGCGTCGTGTGGCTGTTCGGCACCCCGCCGGACGGGCTGGGCGGCGAGATCGCCGCGGCCGGCGGCACCGCCTGGTTCAGCGACGAGGACCCGCTCGCCGAGCTGGTCCGGGTGCAGCGGGTGGCCGTGGCCCTGGCCCGCGACCGCGGGCTCGACCCCGACCGCCCGCGCAACCTGGCCCGCTCGGTCATCCTCACGACGGGCTGAGAAGGCGGCCTACGTGAGCGGAGTCGCCATGACCGGGGTGGCCAGGATCGGGGTCGTCTGCCTCAACCCGGCTCTGGACGTCACCCACTCACGTGGCGGCCGTCGACTGGGCCGGGGTGAACCGGCCGGACGCGGTGCACGTGCGGCCCGGCGGCAAAGGCCTGAACGTGGCCCGCACGCTGCACGCGCTCGGGGCCGAGGTGCTGGTGATGGGCCTGGCCGGAGGCAGCACCGGCGAGGCGGTGACGACCGGGCTCGCCGCCCTGGCCGTGCCCGCGGCGTTCACCCCGGTGCCGGGGGAGACGCGGCGGACGTTCACGGTCGTGGACGGGCGGACCGGGCACACGGCCGCGTTCAACGAGCCCGGACCGGTGATCGCGGCGGAGGCGTACGCGGAGTTCCGGGACCAGTACGCGTCCGCCCTGGCCGGGTGCGCGGCGGTGGTCCTGTCCGGCAGCCTGCCGCCGGGGCTGGCCGCCGGCAGCTACGCGGAGCTGACCGCGATGGCGGCCGCGGCCGGGGTGCCGGTGCTGCTGGACGCGCACGGAGACGCGCTGCGGCTGGGCGCGGCCGCCGGGCCCGCCATCGTCAAGCCGAACCTGGCCGAGCTGGAGATGTTCGCCGGGCGGTCCCTGTCCGGGAAGAGCGGCGCGGACCGGCCGGCCGTGGCGGCGGCCGCCCGGGAACTCAGGGCGGCCGGTGCGGAGGCGGTCGTGGTCTCGCTCGGGGCGGAAGGGTTGTACGCCGACACCGGCGACGGCTGCTGGCAAGCGGTCCCGCCGGCCGTGGTGGCCGGGAACGCGACCGGGGCCGGCGACGCCGTGACCGCGGGCCTCGCGCACGGGCTGGCCCTGGGCCGCCCGTGGGACGAGCGGCTGCGGCACGCGGTCGCGCTCGGCACCGCGACGGCCATGGCCCTGGTGGCCGGGGAGTTCAGCCCGGCGGACTACGGCCGCCTGCTGGACGCGACCGTGGTGACGCCCGCGACGTCCGGCGCGCACAGGGAGGCCGGCTGATGACCGCGGCCGGGATGAGCGACATCGTCGGCGCCGCCCGGGCGGCGGGCCGGGGCGTCGGCGCGTTCAACGTGATCGGCATCGAGCACGCCGAGGCCATCGTGGCCGGGGCGCAGGCCGCCGCCGCGCCCGTGGTCCTGCAGATCAGCGAGAACTGCGTCGCCTACCACGGCGCGCTCGAGCCGATCGCCCGGGCCTGCCTGTCGATCGCGGACTCGGCCGGCGTGCCGGCCGTGGTGCACCTGGACCACGCCACCGACGAGGACCTGGTGCACGCCGCGGCCCGGCTGGGCCTGCGGTCGGTGATGTACGACGCGTCGGCCCTGCCCTACGGCCAGAACGTCCAGGCCACCGCCGAGATGGCCCGGTGGTGCCAGGACCGGGGCATCTGGGTGGAGGCCGAGCTGGGCGAGATCGGCGGGAAGAACGGCGTGCATGCGCCGGGCGCCCGCACCCAGCCGGACGAGGCGGCCGCCTACGTCGCGGCGACCGGCGTGGACGCGCTGGCGGTCGCGGTCGGCAGCTCGCACGCGATGCTGACCCGCGACGCGGCCCTGGACCTGGAGCTCATCGCGAAGATCCGCGACGCGGTCAGCCTGCCGCTGGTGCTGCACGGCTCGTCCGGGGTCCCCGACGCCGGCCTGGCCGCGGCGGTCCGCGCGGGAATGACGAAAATCAACGTGGCGACCCAGTTGAACAAAGCCTTCACCGCCGCCGTCCGCGCCAGCCTGAACGGCCGACGCCGGCCTGGTCGATCCCAGGCGGTACGGTTCGGCGGGGCGGGACGCGGTCGCCGCCGAGGTCGCCCGCCTGCTGCACGTGATCGGAGGCGCCGGTGACCCGGTATCGGCGGTGGAATGAGCTGCTGGAACTGCTCGCGGTGGCCGGGCAGCTCCAGGTCGAGGAGGCCGCGAAGGCGCTCGGGGTGTCCGAGGCCACCGTCCGCCGGGACCTCGACGAACTGGCCCGGCAGCAGATGCTCACCCGGATCCGGGGCGGCGCGGTGGCCCAGGGCGTCACCTACGACCTGCCGCTGCGGTACAAGAGCGAACGGCATCCCTCCGAGAAGCAGCGCATCGCGGCGGTCGCCGCCGGGCTGGTGCGGCCGGGCCAGATCACCGGGCTGAACGGCGGCACCACCACGACCGAGGTGGCCCGGGCCCTGGCCACCCGCTCCGACCTGAACTCGCAGGTGCCGCCGCCCGCCGTCACCGTCGTGACCAACGCGCTGAACATCGCGACCGAGCTGGCCGTCCGCCAGCACATCAAGATCGTGACGACCGGCGGGGTGGCCCGGCCGCAGTCGTATGAGCTGACCGGGCCGCTGGCCACCGGGGTGCTGGAGCAGGTCGCCCTGGACGTGGCCATCCTGGGCGTGGACGGGATCGACGCGGTGGCCGGCGCCACCGCGCACCACGAGGGTGAGGCGAGCATCAACCGGCTGATGGCCCGGCAGGCCGCCAAGGTCGTGATCGCCGCGGACAGCTCCAAGGTGGGCCGCCGCGCGTTCGCCCGGATCTGCACCGCCGGCGAGATCGACGTGCTGGTCACCGACGCCGGGATCGCCGCCGAGGACGCGGCCCGGCTCGAGGACGCCGGAGTCGACGTTGTCACCGCCTGAGCGGCCGGCGCCCATCGACCTGGTGGTCGTCGGCGACTGCAACCCGGACGTGCTCGTGCTCGGTGACGACGTGACCCCCGAGTTCGGCCAGCAGGAGAAGCTGGTCCCCAGCATGTCGCTGGTCGTCGGCGGGTCCGCGTCCATCACCGCGGTGGCCGCGGCCCGGCTCGGGCTCCGCGTCGCGCTGGTCGCCGCGGTCGGCGCCGACCCGGCCGGGCAGTTCATGCTGGACCAGATGGCCGCCGAAGGGGTCGCCACCGGCGCGGTGGCCGTCCGCGAGGACGTCCCGACCGGGATGACGGTGGCGTTGTCGAACGGTGGTGACCGGGCCATCCTGACCGCGCTCGGGGCGGTGGGCTCGCTGACCGCCGCCGACGTCCCGGCCGGGCTGCTCGCCCGGGCCCGGCACGTGCACCTCAGCTCCTACTTCCTGGTCGAGGACTCGCTCGGACCCGGCCTGGCCGCGGTGATGACGGCCGCGCAGGCGGCCGGGGCGACCGTGTCCCTGGACACCAACTGGGATCCGTCCGGCCGGTGGGGCGACGACCAGCTCGCCGCCGCGCTGGCCCGGGCCGACCTGCTGCTGCCCAACGAGGCCGAGGCGGTCCGGCTGAGCGGCGAGCCGGACCTGTCCGCGGCGGTGCCGGTGCTGACCGCGGCCGGGTCCCGCCTCGTGGTCAAGCTGGGCGCCCGTGGCGCGCTGTGCGCCGACGGCAGCCGGCGGCACCGGGTCAGCGTGCCCGCCGGTGGTGCCGGTGGACGCGACCGGGGCCGGCGACTGCTTCAACGCCGGGCTGATCGCGGGCCTGCTGCGGGGGCTGGCGCTGCCCGAGGCGGCCGCGCTCGGCTGCGCCGCCGGCGCGCTGTCCACCCGGGCGGCCAGGCGGCACCGGGAGCGCCCCTGACCTGCCCACGGCCCTGGCCCTGGCCCGGGCGGCGTCCGTGACGGTCCCCGCCGCGGGCGCGCCAGCGTCCTGAACTCCCGGGGACGAATCCTGGCTGGCGGTGATCCGGTCAGCGGCGGAGCCGGACGGTGGTCTGCTCATGGGCCGCGGAGGGATCGCCGGACTCCACGTTGAACACCAGGAACTGGCCGTTGACGTGCGCCTGGCCGCGGTGGAACGTGCCGTTCCCCGGCGCGGGCACGTCGTACCGCACCACGTGCCGCCGGCCGTCACAAGGAATGGCCGGCTCGACGAGGCCGTCGCTGCTGACGTCTCCCTGCCAGACAAAGACGGTGAAGTCACTCGACTCCCACCCGGGGTCGCAGGCCAGCCGGGTGACGAGGGACAGCGACCCGTCCCGGTTCAGGTGGACCTGCTTCGCGGTCTTCTCGTGCGCCACTCCTACCGGCCTGTCGGTGGCCATGGCCGCGGGCGCCGCCGCGGCGGTGGCGGCCAGCACCACCACGGGAGCGACGACTCGCTGTAGCGCGCGTGATCGGAACGCGTCGTTCACCTGGCCCAGTTTCACCTGACCGCCCCCTGCTCACCGAAGGCACCCGACCTTCGGTGCCGGCTGCCCAGGCTCGCTGAGCCAGCGGGACGGCACGTGGAGGCAGTGTGGAGGAGGTGTGAAGACCTCGCCGGGCGTGGAGCTCGCTCGGCAGTTGCGCCGATCCGGGCCCGCGAGATGTCCTGCGCAACAGATTTCGCGAGCGCGCCGGGAGTGGCCGCTGAGCTGTCCGCAGTCTGGTGCCGCCGTGTGCTCGGCCTGGTCCGCTTCCGCCTAGTTATCACCCGGAACTTCTGCCTGGTTATCACCAGGACGGAAACGGCGTTTCGTGTCCAAGCGTCTCTTCGTTTCGGCCGGGCGGCAGGCGTATGGTGAGGGTACGTCGCAGCTGGGGGGTTGGCTATGACAACGATCCGTTACCGGAGCCAAGTGGCGGCTCTGCTGGCCTTAGTGATCAGTCTTGCTTTAATACCGGTCGCACAGGCCCAGGCGGCCGCTCCTCGTGCGGGCCAGTTCACCAGCTTGTGCGGCGCTATGGATGGCACGCATCCAGCCACGGTCACTCACGTCATGTTCATCTTGTTCGAGAACAAATCGTATGGCTCCATTGTCGGCAGCAAGTCGGCGCCCTACATCAATCAGGCCCTGATTTCCGGCTGCGGGCTGGCCACGAATTACCACAACTACTCGCATCCGTCCACGTCTAACTACCTGGCGCTCACCTCAGGGGCTGTCCAGGGCAAGGCGGTCAGCGCCGACTGTCTCCCCTCCGGATGCCCGCAGCCGCAAGCGTCGATCTTCTCCCAGCTCAGCGACGCCGGGCAGACGTGGCGTGAGTACGCCGAGGCGATGCCGAGCAACTGTGACAAGCAGAATTTCGACAACACGGCCTTTGCCAACGCTGATGGCAGCACCGGGGAGTACTACTACGTCCGGCACGCACCGCCGGCGTACTACACCTCGCCACCCGTGCCCGGGAACTGCTCCAGCTGGGACGTGCCGCTCGGCACGACGAGCTCGGGAAACTTCCTGAACGCGCTGTCTCCCAGCAGTGACGGGCTCCCGGCGTTCAGCTTCGTCACGCCCGGGGGATGCGACGATATGCACGATTGTTCCACCATCGTAGGAGACGATTGGCTGAAGGAGTGGATTCCGGTCATCCAGCAGTCCGCTGCCTATCAGAGCGGGCAGCTCGTGGTCTTCATTACCTCGGACGAGGGGACGGGTTCGGACAAGGTCAATGGCGAGTCGTGCTGGGATACCACTCACGCTGCTTCCGCGACCTATCCCTCCTGTCACATCGCCACCATCGTCATGTCTCCCTATACCGTCCCGGGCACCAGGTCAGGCAGCTACTTCAACCACCTGAGCCTGCTCGGCACCGCCGAAGACTTGCTCGGGTTGCCGCGGCTGCCCACTGCCGCCGGGTTCACGGGGCTCGAGTCCGCGTTCGGGCTCTGACGTGACACCGGGCTAGCGCCCGGGGATGTCACTATCAGTGTCTTTCGGCGCGGCCTGTCCCGGGACGTGGGTTAGTTTGGCCTAGACGCACTGCGACTTTGGAGGGATGCGATGTCCCAGTACCCAGACGAACTGGGAGCATGGTGGACCGAGTTTCCCGGCAGCGACCGCGCCGCCTGGCTCACCCCCTCCTCGTCCTCCCTGAGCGAGCTGGCCCCGGCGCAAGACGGCGTCCGGGGCGCGGTCTCGAGGCGGGCGCTCAAGCGCAGGCTGATCATTCCGGCCGGCAGGCGCGAGCGGGCCAAGCGCGAGGCGGTGGCGCAGTGGCGGCGCGAGACGGTCGAAGCCATCCGGAAGCCGTCCCTCAAGTCAGGCGTGATCACCCTGGGCTCGGGCTTCGGGGGGACGGGCAAGACTGACGTGGCGGTGACGCTGGCGGCGATCTACGCCGCTGCGCGGCCTGCCGACCGGGTCATCCTCGCCGACAGCAACGACGACATGCCCCATGGGTACATCCGGCTCGGCGGAGTACCGGTCGAGGCGCTGCCGCCGGGCCAGCGGACGTTGTCCATCCGGGGCTTCTACCAGGCGTGCACGGACGCGAGCATCAAGGTCTACGCCGATCTGCGCGACGCCGTCGCCTGGCTCCAGGGTGTGGCCGTGATCCGGGGCGACACCGCCGACGAGTGCGTGGGGATCGACTTCGGGGAGCATGAGTACCTGACCGTGCTGGAGTTTCTCCAGTGCATGTCCAACATCGTCATCAACGATGGCGGCACGGGACTGTTCTCCCAGCTTCAGGTCGGCACGCTGCTGCACGGTGACAAGTACGTCTTCGTGACGGAGGCCTCACAGCTGGGCTTCTGGTCCATCGACCAGGTGTTCAGCCGGTACCGGAACTATGAAGGCGAAAAGGACAGGCCGCTGACTGGGCGGGAAAAGACGCACCTGAATCTGCTCATGGACGAGGCCACGATCGTGGTGGACAAGTTCAGCGAAAACGACCCGGAGCAGGCTCGCTGGCTGACCCGGATCCGCGAGGGCTTCGAGGGGACGCAGGTGTCGGTGGTGGCCACTCCCTGGGACCAGGCGCTCGCCAACCGGGTGACCCTGGATCTTGGTGCCGTCGCCGGGGCCACGCTGGACGCCAAGCTGGCCATGGCCGAGGTGGTGTTGCGCGGAGTCGACCGGGCTAACCGCAGACGTCTGGGTCTTCCCGACGACGAGGCGCACGTGGCCGGCAACGGCCATGGGACCCTCACCGAGCCGCCCCGCTGGTTCTCCGAGCCGGAGCGTCCGGCCGATACCGCAGCCCAGGAGGCCGACGACGACGCCGGGCCGGTGCGCTCTCCCTGGCCGACCGGAGGAGTCGGCAGCTGAGCACGCAGGCCAGGCCCCGTCCGGACGGGGCCATGTACGACGTGGAGCAGGTCGCCGGGCTGCGCAGCTGGCCCATCGACGCGACGGAGAAGGGTTTCGGCGGTCCGGCCCACCGCTCGCCGCTGACCGCGGGGCAATTGGCCCGCGAACGCCCCGGGGCCGGCGCCGGGCTGCTCAGCACGCCGCGGGTCCTGTTGCGGGAGCAGGCCCTGCGGCACAACATCTCGGCCATGGCCGCCTACTGCGCGGCGAACGGCGTCCTCCTGTTCCCGCACGGCAAGACCACGATGGCGCCGCAGATTCTCGCCGCCCAGCTGGACGGCGGCGCGGCGGGCGTTACTGCCGCGTCGGTCTCGCAGGTCCGGATGTTCCGGCGCTTCGGCGTGCGGAACGTCCTGCTCGCCAACGAGCTCGTGGACGACGCCTCCATCAGCTGGGTGGCCCGTGAGCTGACCGCGGACGGGCAGTTCTCCTTTCTCTGCTACGTCGACAGCGTCACCGGGGTCAGCCGGCTGGACGAGTTCCTGGCCGCCTACGGTCTCCCGGGCCGGCTGCGCGTGCTGGTCGAACTCGGCCACGAGGACGGCCGGACCGGCTGCCGCACCCACGCGGAGGCGCTCACCGTAGCGGCCGCGGTCGGGCGCGCGCGGCGACTCGAGCTGGCGGGTGTGGCTGGCTACGAGGGCTCCCTGCAGGCCCCCACGCCCGCCGAGACCGCGCAGAAGGCCCGGGTGTACTGCGCGGAACTCCGGCAGCTGGCCCTGTCCCTGGCCGCTTCGGGACAGTTCCCCGAGCCGCCGGTGGTGACGGCCGGCGGCTCGGCCTACTTCGACGAGGTCGTCGACGTGCTGGGCCGGAGCCCGGACTGGAGCCTGGTGCTGCGCAGCGGGTGTTACGTCACCCACGACCATGGGCTGTACACCCGCATCGCGCCCGCCGGACGGGACGCGCCGGCCGTCCCCGTCCTGGAACCGGCCCTGGAAGCCTGGGCCCCGGTTCTCTCCCGGCCCGAGCGCGAAACCGCGGTGCTGGGAATCGGCCGCCGGGACGTCTCGTTCGACGCCGGGAACCCGGTGGTCCTGCACGGACGCGCGGCCGACGGGACGACCCTCGACACCGGCGGCTCGGTGGTCAGGCGGCTCTTCGACCAGCACGCGGTGCTGTCCGTCCCCGCCGGGGCCGGGCTCGCGCCCGGCGACGAGCTCTGCCTGGGCATCTCGCATCCCTGCACGACCTTCGACAAATGGCGGTGGATCCCGGTGCTCGACGGCGAGGACCGCATTACCGACGTGATCCGCACCTTCTTCTAGGGACCGCAGGTTTTTCCGGACTGGCCCCTCCTGGCCTGACCGGGCCTTTACCTGACGCGTCTTTAACATGACCAGGCCTTTACGTGACCGCGTCTTTGCCTGGCCGCGAGCCGCCCATCGTCGATGACGATCCCGGCGGCGGTTATGGCGATCATGGACTCGCGCGCACGTTTGCCGCGCTGACCTGCGGATTCGCTACTAGTGAAGCGAAGTTGCCCATTAATTCCCGGGCGCTCAGAGAATTTTGGGAATCGCTCACCAGTCCGTCCCGGACATCTCCATGTGCGCAGCCCCCGGCGCGATACCGAATAGGCGGGCGGGCCGCCCGCAGCCGCTCTTGAACCGTCTTGGCGCCCGGCCCGTGAATCATTTATGTGGACCGCGTCAGCGGGATCCCACAGCGCCCGGCTGCGCCACCTCGGCCCGCGGCCTCCTCCCGCCTGGCCCGCACCGTGACGCCCGCCATCCGGCGGAGCGTGAACCACCAGGCTCAGGGAGCGGACATCATGACATTCAGACCCTGGCGGGCAGCAGCCGTTCTGGCTCCGGCCGCCATCACCGCGGTGGCGCTGGCCACCCCGGCCGCGGCAGCAGCCAGTCCCAGCTGGCAGCTCACCGATCAGTACACCGCCAGGCCGGCCTGCTTCACCACCGGCGGCGGAACGGAGTATCTCGAGCTCAACCTGTCCGGGAGCTGGTCGGTGCCGCTGAGCTTCGGCGCGTCCGGCCTGCCGGCCGGCGGCTCCTATAGCGACGTCATCCTCTACGAGAATCTGGCCAACGACACGTGGAGCCCCGGCGCCCTGCCCATACCGCCGGGCTCCAGCAACGGAACGGGCCCCTTCACCGACGGACCGCAGACCATTGACGAGGCTTACCCCGTGACGACCATCCCGGCTGGCCTTCCGGCGAACTCGACGTTCGCCATCACCTTCTGGGCCAGCGACGGCACCACCAAGCAGACCGAATCTGTACCCATCGTGATCAAGTCCAGCTGCGCGCGTCGTTACTAGACGCCGCCAACCCGACGGTGTCCCGCGCCCGGACCAGGCGCGGGACACCGTGCGCCTGGGCCGGGTTACATGACCGCGAGTTGCCCGCCGTCGATGACGATCTCGGCGCCGGTGATGAAGGACGCGTCGTCCGAGGCCAGGAAGGCGTACACCGCGGCCACCTCGGACGACCGGCCCGGACGGCCCAGCGGGATGCTGCCGCTCGCGTACGCGTCAGCGAACTCCTTCCCGCCGAGGTCCGCGCTGATCGCGGCGTTCAGCGGCGTCTCGATGTAGCCGGGACACAGGGCGTTGACCCGGATGCCATGCGGCCCGAGTTCGACCGCCATGGTCTTGGTCAGCAGCAGCACGCCCCCCTTGGTCGCGTTGTAGTGGGCGTAGTCCGCCTCGCCGCCCAGGCCGTTCGTCGAGGACATGTTGACGATGACCCCACCGCCACCCTGGTCCACCAGCACCCTGGCGACCGCCTGCGCCACCAGGAACATCCCGCGCAGGTTCACCGCCATCATCTGGTCCCAGTGAGACGCGGTGATCTCGAGAAAGGGCTCCCGCCAGGCGACTCCCGCGTTGTTGATCAGAACGTCGATGCCCCCCAGCGCCTCGCACGCCGAGGTGACCAGCCGCGCCACGTCGTCGTCCCGGCTGACGTCCGCCGCAATTCCGGCCACCGTCCCGAACGCCCCCAGCCCGGCGACCGCCGCGTCCACCTCGTCAGGGTCGAGTCCGCAGAGGAACACGCGGGCGCCCTCTTCGAGGAAGCGCTGGGCGGTCGCCTGGCCGATTCCGCTGCTGCCTCCGCTGACCAGAACCCTCTTGCCCGCGAGCCCGCGCATGGCGCTCTCCTCCTCTCGGTGCCCAGCCTCAGCGCCTCAGCCAGCGGCGGTCAGGACGAAGGCCAGGATCTCGGCCTCGTAGCGGAGCTGGTCGTACCGGCCGGCCGGGCCGACGTGCGCCCCGGCCCCCAGTTCGGGCCGGAACAGGACCCGGCCGCCGGTGCCGCTATCGGTGGCCCGGAGCCGGGCCACCCACTTGGCCGGCTCGTGGATCAGCACCCGCGGGTCGTGCAGGCTCCCGGTGACCAGCAGGTCAGGCCGCGGGCCGCCGGGCACGTTGTCGTACGGGCTGTAGGACTTCAGGTAGGCCCGCATGGCCGGATCGCGCGGGTCACCCCACTCGTCCCACTCGGTGATGGTCAGCGGGATGGACGGGTCGAGCATCGTGGTCACCACGTCCACGAACGGGACCTCGGCGACCACCGCCCGCCACCGCTGCGGCGCCATGGAGAACACCGCGCCCTGCAGCAGCCCGCCGGCCGACAGGCCGCGCGAGACGATCCGGTCCGGGGCCGCCCAGCCCGGATCGTCAGAGCCCGCGCCGGCCAGCATGTCGGCGGCCGCGACGAAGTCGGTGAACGTGGTCCGCTTGCGGTCCAGGTGCCCCTCGGTCCACCACCGGCGGCCACCCTCCCCGCCCCCGCGAACGTGCGCTATCGCGTACACGAACCCGCGGTCCAGCAGGCTCGGGCGTGACCACGCTGAACTCCGGCCACGAGCACGCCTCGTACGCGCCGTACCCGTACAGCAGGACCGGCGCGGAGCCGTCGCGGCGCAGCCCGCGCCGGTACGCCACCGTGACCGGGATCATGGTGCCGTCCGCGGCGGGCGCGCTGATCCGCTCGCTCACGTACCCGGCCGGGTCATAGCCCGGTACGTCCTGGCGCTTGCGCAGCTCCCAGCGGCCGCTGGCCAGGTCCACGTCGTGCCAGGACGGCGGCTCGGTCAGCGACTCGGTCCGCACGGTCACCGCGGCGCTCTCGTACTCCTCGTTCACCGCCAGGGCCAGCGCCATCTCCGGGCCGCCCGCCTCGATCACGTGCTGCGTCCCGGTCTCGCGGTCCACCACGCGCAGCTGGGTCGCGGCGCCGCGGCGCTGCTCCACCACCAGGTAGCGCCCGAACACGTCGCACCCGGCCAGCCGGGTGTCCGCGGCCGCCCCGATGACCTCCGTCCATCGCGCCGCTGACCACGGGACCGCGCCCGGCGCGGTCACGGGCGCCGCGGACCAGCCGGAACTCCGCCGCCCCGGCGTTGGTGACGAGGTACAGCTCGCCCCCGCCCGGCCCGCCGGCATGGTCGGCGTAGTACTCCGTGCCCGGCCTTCTCGGCTCGATAACGAACGGCGCCGCCCCGGTGTCGTCCGCCGGGATCAGCCGGGTCTCGGTGGTGTTCCGGGAGGTCGTCTCGATCAGCAGCCAGGCCCCGCTGCGGGTGGCCCGGACGGTCAGCTCGAACCGTTCGTCGTCCTCCCGGTACACCAGCGAGTCGCGGCCCGCCGCGGTGCCCAGCTCGTGCCGCCAGACCTCGTGCGGCCGGTACGCCGGGTCGGTGACCACGTAGAGCAGGGACCGGGAGTCCGCGGCCCAGGCCAGCCCGTAGTACGTGCGCTCGATTCGCTCGGCCAGGTCGGTGCCCGTGGCCAGGTCCCGGACCCGTAGCTGGTACACCTCGTCGCCGTCGAAGTCGACCGAGTAGGCCAGGTACCGCCCGTCCGGGCTGACTTCGCGCACCCCCAGCTCCGCGTAGCTGCCGGCCGCGGCCGGATCGGCGAGCAGCAGGTTGCTGTCCAGCAGCACCTCGCCGGGGCCGTCCCGGCCCGCGGCCCGGCAGAACTGCTCGAGCTGCTGGCCGGCCACGGTCGCCGTGAAGTACCAGAACCCGCCCTGGCGCCACCGGACCGACTCCTCGGCCGGCGGGAGCCGCGCCGCCAGCTCCGCGAACAGCTCCTCGCGCAGCGCGCGCTGGGCTGCGGTCTGCTCGTCGTAGTAGGCGCGCTCGGCGGCCAGGTACTCCCGCAGCTGCGGCTGGTCCCGGTCGCGCATCCAGGCGTACGGGTCGGCGCCCGGGGCCCCGGGGCGCGACGGGCGGTCCGGAGCTGGTCATCGCGATCTCCCTGGTCGTTCCGCCGGGCTCTCGAGCAGGGCGCGCAGCGGCCCCGCGGGCAGCCCGTAGGAGGTGTGGCCGTCCCGGCCGGTGACGGTCCGGGCTTGCAGCAGGCTGTTCAGCACGGCCTCCTCGGTGGCCTCGACCACGGCGGCGAAGTAGTCGTCCAGCGCGCCGCCGGTCACCGGGGACCGGGGCGGAGCGGCCCCCCGGGGCGCGCGCAGCCCGGTGGCCAGGGCCAGGAAGATCTCCCCGCTGGCGTGGTGCGCGGTGCTGCCCGTCCGGGCCAGGCCCAGGCCGGCCCGGCGGGCCAGCCGCTGGCAGGCGGCCGCGTCCAGCGGCCCGTCGGTGAGCACCACCACGATGCACGACCCCGCGGGCCCGGGGCGGGCCTGGGACCCGGCGGGGTCGGGCAGCAGCCGCCCGGCCGGCACCCCGGCCACGGTGAGCCGCTCCCGGTCGCCGAAGTTGGTCATCGTGACCACCCCGACGGTCGACCCGTCCGGCACCACGCGGGACGCGGTCCCGATGCCGCCCTTGTATCCCAGGCAGCGTCATCCCGGTGCCCGCCCCGACCGCGCCCTCGTGGGCGGCCTGCGCCCCGGCGGACGCCCGGGCCGCCGCCAGCGCGGCCCGTACGTCGTCCCGCTGCACTTGCATCCGGCGGTTTTCGTTGAGGAAACTATCGTCGCACTCGGACACGATGGGGATGATCACGTCCTCGTCGCCGATCGCGGCCTGCTCGCCGATGAGCAGCTCGCAGGCCGCGTCGTAGACGCGGCCCAGTTGCATGGTCGAGGTGAGGAACACCGGCGTCTCGGCCAGCCCCCATTCCTGCGCGGTCAGCAGGCCGGTGCACTCGCCCGCCCCGTTGAGCACCGCGCCGCCGGCCGGGACCGGAAAGCGGAACAGGTCGCCGCCCGGGTCGATCACCGTCACCCCGGTCCGCGCCGTGCCGCGGCCGGCCGGTGGGGGCGGCTCGTCCCGCCAGACGGTGGCGTGCCCCAGCCCGGCCCCGGGCACGTCGAGCACCGACCCGGTGGGGCCCGGTGGCAGCAGGCCGATGGTGATGCCAAGATCAGGAACGCGCGGCATCCCGCGATGCTAACCCCGCCGCGCCTTCCTGGGGAGGGTGCGGGTGAGCCTGCCGGTGCCAGTGGTGTGGAGTGAGGACTGCCTGCGGCACGATCCCGCCGGCGAAGTATGGCTCGGCCTGCGGGAGCCCGGGACCGAGGTCCCGGCCCGGGCGCTGGTCCTGCGCGACGCGCTGGCCGCGGCGGGCGCGCCGGTGACCGCCGCGCGCGAACACGACGACACCGTCCTGCGCCGGGTGCATGACCCAGCGCTGCTCGATCACCTGGCCTCGGTCTGGGCGGACTGGGAAGCCGCCGGGCTGCCTGCGGAGTACGGGCGCGACCGGGTGGTGCCCTACGTGTTCCCCACCCCGGGCCTGCTGGCCGGGCTGCCGCTGCGGACCCCGCCCGCCGTGCACGGCCGGGCCGGGCTGTACTGCTACGACACGATGACGCTGGTCGGCCCGGGCAGCTGGACCGCGATCCGGGCCGCGGCGGACGCCGCGCAGACCGCCGCGGACCTGGTCAGCTCGGGCTCCCCGGTGGCCTACGCGCTGTGCCGGCCGCCCGGGCACCACGCCACCCGCAGCGCCTACGGCGGGTCCTGCTACCTGAACAACGCCGCGGTCGCGGCGCAGGCCCTCCGGGCGGCCGGGGCGGCCCGGGTCGCGGTGCTGGACATCGACGCGCACCACGGCAACGGAACCCAGATGATCTTCTACGACCGGGCCGACGTCTGGTACGGCTCGCTGCACGTCGACCCGGGCGCGGGCTGGTTCCCGCACTACGCCGGCTACCCCGGCGAGCGCGGCACCGGCCCCGGAGCGGGCTTCACCAGGAACCTGCCGCTGGCCCCCGGGACCGGCGACGACGGCTGGCTGGCCGCGCTCGGCGCGCTGTGCGCGGAGGTGTCGGCGTTCGCCCCGGAGGCCGTGGTGGTGTCCCTGGGCCTGGACGCGGCGGACGCTGACCCGGAGAGCCCGCTGCGGGTCACCGAGGCCGCCTACCGGGCGGCGGGGCAGCGGATCGCCGCGCTGGGCCGCCCGGCCGTGTTCGTCCAGGAAGGCGGCTACGACCTCCCCAGCCTGGGCCCTTACGCCGTCGCCACCCTGGAAGGCTGCGCCAGGCCCTGAGCCGCCCCGGTCAGGCGAGGAGGCAGGCGGCCTCGTGGCCGGGCGCCACCGTGGCCTGGGGCGGGCGCAGGGACGGGTCCTCGACGGAGCACTGCGGCTCGGCGATCGGGCAGCGGGGGTGGAACCGGCAGCCGGGCGGCACGTCGACCGGGTTCGGCGTCTCACCCTGAAGGATCTGCGGCGTGCTGCGCTGCCGGGGGTCGCGGTTCGGCACGACGGACAGCAGGGCCTTGGTGTAGGGGTGCTGCGGGTTGCGGACCACGTCCCGGGCCGGGCCCTGCTCCACGATCCGGCCGAGGTACATGACCGCGATGCGGTCGGCGAAGTGCGCGGCCGTGGACAGGTCGTGGGTGATCATGAGGACGCCCATGTCACCGTCGCGGCGCAGTCCGTCCAGCAGCGACAGCACGCCCGCCCGGACCGACACGTCCAGCATCGACACGGGCTCGTCCGCGAGCAGCAGGTCCGGGTCGAGCACCAGCGCGGCGGCGATCGTGACCCGCTGCCGCTGGCCGCCGGAAAGCTCGTGCGGGTAACGGTCCAGGAACTGCTCCGCCGGGACCAGCCCGGCCCGCTCCAGGGCGCTGACGACCAGGCCGCGCCGCTCGGCCCGGGAGCTGCCGATCCCGTGCACCAGCATCGGCTCCTCGACGGCGTCCTGGACCCGGAACCGGGGGTCGAGGGACTCGTAGGGGTCCTGGTAGATCATCTGCAGCTTGCGCCGCAGCGGGCGCATCTGCTGCTGGGACAGCCCGGTGATGTCGGTGCCGTTCAGCCGGATGGTCCCGGACGTGGAGTTCACCATCCGCAGGATGGTCTGCGCGGTGCTGGTCTTGCCGCAGCCTGACTCGCCGACCAGGGCCAGCATCTCGCCGCGGGCCAGGCTGAAGCTGACCCCGTCCACCGCGTGCACCCGCAGCTGGGGCTCGCGGGCCAGCCGCTCGGTCAGGCCGCGCCGGACCGGGTACTGGGTGACCAGGCTGTCCACTTCCAGCAGCGGTGCCTCGCTCACGGCGCCTGCCCGGCGGGCTGGCGGGTGAGATGGCAGGCGGCCTCGTGGCCGGGGCCGACCGCGTGGAGCACCGGGTGCTCGCCGGCGCAGGGCTCGAACGCGGAGTCGCAGCGCGGCCGGAACGGGCAGCCGGGCAGGTCCCGGTCCAGCCGCGGCGGCGCGCCGGGGATGGAGACCACCTCGTCCTCTCCGTACAGGTCGGGAGTGGCGGCGAAGAGCAGCCGGGTGTACGGGTGGCGGGGCGCGTGGAACAGCGTCTCCATCGGCCCGGACTCCACGATCTCGCCCGCGTACATGACGGCCGCCCGGTCGCAGACCTGCGCCACGACCGGCAGGTCGTGCGTGACCAGCACGAGGGCCAGGCCGAGCTCGCCGGACAGCCGGGTGAGCAGGTCCAGGATCTGGGCCTGGACCATGACGTCCAGCGCCGTGGTCGGCTCGTCGGCCAGCAGGATCTTCGGGTCGCAGGCCAGCGCCATCGCGATCGAGGCCCGCTGCCGCATGCCGCCGGAGAACTCGTGCGGGTACCGCTCGGCCGCGGCCGCGGGGATGCCGACCAGCTCCAGCAGTTCGCCCGCCCGCCGCCGGGCCGCCGCGCCGTGCGCGACGTCGTGGAAGGCCATCGGCTCGGCGATCTGCCAGCCGATCTTCTTCACCGGGTTCAGCGCGTTCATCGCGCCCTGGAAGACCATGGCGACGTCGGTCCAGCGGTGCGCGCGCACCGAGTCCTCCCCGCCGGCCAGGATGTTGCGGCCGTCCACCCGCACCTCTCCGGCCAGCGACGCGTTGGGCGGCAGCAGGCCCATCAGCGCCAGGATGGTGGTGGTCTTGCCGCAGCCGGACTCGCCGACCAGGCCGAAGCGTTCGCCCGGGTCCAGTGAGAAGCTCACCCCGGCGGTCGCGTGGACCTGGCCCCCGCGGGGCAGGTCGAACCAGACGTGCAGGTCGTCGACTTCGAGCAGGCTCAAATCGCGTCCCGCCCCCTTCCGACCAGCGGGCGCAGCCGCCACCGGCGCACCGACAGGTTGGCCGCCTTCAGCCGCGGGTTCAGCGCGTCCTCGACCGCCTGGCCGAACAGGAAGCAGCCCACGATGACGGCGGCGATGACGAGCCCGGCGGGCACGATGGCCCACCAGGCTCCAGAGGAGATCGCGGTCCGCTGGAACGCGTTCTCCAGGATCGTGCCCCAGGTGGTGACCGTCGGGTCTTCCAGGCCGAGGAAGGCGAGCGCGGTCTCCAGGTAGATCGCGATCGCGATGGTGAGCACCGTGTTGGCGATGAGCAGCGGGCCGACCTGGGGCAGGATGTGCTTCCAGATGATCCGCGTGTTGCTGGCCCCCATCGCCCGGGTGCGTTTCACGTACACCCGCTCCCGCACGCTCATGACCTGGGCCCGGATGATCCGGGCGGTCGAGGTCCATTCCAGGATGCCGATCACGATGATCACGTGGAACAGGCTGGCCCCCCAGACGTCGGCGATGACGATCATGAGCACCAGGTCCGGGATGACCAGCAGGTAGTCGGTGATACGCATCAGCCCGATGTCGATCCAGCCGCTGAAGTACCCGGACAGGATGCCGACCCCGCCACCGATGATCATCGCGACCAGGGTGGCCGCGAACCCGACCACCAGGGAGATCCGGCCGCCCTGCATGAGCAAGCTGAGCATGTCGATGCCGCCGTCGTCGCAGCCGAGCCAGTGCGCGCTGGACGGCGGCGCGTACACCGCGCAGGTCTGCTGGGTGATGCTGTACGGCGAGATGTACGGGGCCACGATCGACAGCACGACGAAGAAGACGATGATCGACAAGCCGACGACGGCGGCCTTGCGCTCCCGGAGCACGGTGCGGAAGAAACCAGTGCGGGTCGACGGCTGGCCCCCGGTCTCGACGGCGAGCTGCGGGTCCTGCAGGGGCAGGGTCACTGGGAGATCCTCGGGTCCAGGCGGAAGTAGATGAGGTCGGCGACGAAGTTCAGGATGATCACGGCCAGGGTCAGGATCAGGAAGCCGCCCTGCAGCATCGGGTAGTCGCGCTGCCCGATCGCGTCGTACATGGCCAGCCCGATGCCGGGCCAGCTGAAGATCACCTCGATCAGCAGCGCGCCGCCGACGATGTAGCCGAGGTCCAGCGCGACCAGGGTGACCATCGGCAGGAGCGCGTTGCGGAACGCGTGCCGCCGGACGATCCGGCGATCGGGCAGCCCTTTGGCCCGGGCGGTGAGCACGTAGTCCTCGCCGAGCGTCTCCAGCATGGAAGACCGGACCACCAGCGTGTAGCTGCCGTAGGCGGTCAGCATGAGGGTCGCGGCGGGCAGGATCATGTGCTTGGCGATGTCGACCAGGTGCGGCCAGAACGCCTCGGTGCCGAACAGGAAGGGGTCGCTCATGCCGGCGGCGGGCAGGTACCCGGCGAAGACGATCAGCAGAACCAGGCCGAGCCACTGGGTCGGGAACGCGTAGAAGAAGATCGCCCCGTTCGTGCTGAGATGATCTGGCACCGTCCCGCGCCGCCAGGCCGACAAGACGCCGGTCGCCACCCCGACCACGATGGCGGCCACCGTGCCCACGGTCACCATGGGGATCGTGTTCTTCAGGTCCGCCAGCAGCAGATGGGTCACCGGCTGCTGGTAGGTGAACGAGATGCCCATGTTCCCGTGGGCCAGCTCGCGCAGGTAGATGAGGTACTGCTGCCACTTGGGCTTGTCCAGGCCGAATTCCACGGTCAGCGCGTGCCGGAGCTGAGGGCTGGAGTGCGGCACCCGGGACAGGTTGGTCACCGCGTTGCCAGGCAGCACCCGGAACAGGAAGAAGTTGATCGTGATCGCCACGAACACGGTGACGAGGGCGAAGAACCCCCGCTTGATGACGTAATCCGCGCTGCGCACCGCCTCAGCCCGCCTGGTGCACGCTCTCGAACGGGATCTTCGACATCGAGTTCCAGGAGATGCCGGCGACCAGCGGCAGGTCGGCCCAGGCCGTCGAGTGCGCCTCGATCGCGTCCGGGAAGTCGAGCACCAGATACGGCTTGGCGTTCGCGATCATCTGCTGCATCGAGTAGACGATCTGCTGGCGTTTCGCCGGGCTGGTGGCCGCGCTCTGGGCCTGGTACAGGTTGTCGTAGGCCTTGCTGCAGTAGCCGGTGTCGTTCCAGACGTTCCAGGAGCCGCAGGTCAGCACGGACAGCATGAAGTCCGGGTCGGTCAGCGGGTACCAGTCCCACATCGAGATCTCGAAGTTCTTGTAGTCGTTGGCCGTGATCGCGCTGTAGGCGGCCGAGTCGTCCAGCACCTTCAGGTTCAGCTGCACGCCGATCTTCTTGAAGTCACCCTGGATGATCTGGTACGACCGCTGGCCGTAGCTGTTCTGGATGTCGGTCGGCATGATCACCGTGTACGACATCTGATGGCCGTCGGCCATCCGGACGCCACCCGGGCCCATCTTGTAGCCCGCCTGGTCGAGCAGCTGGTTCGCCTTGCTCAGGTCGAACGGAGCCGGCTTGATCGCCGGGTCAGACCAGTGACCGGTGGCCGGCGGGATGATCGAGGCTCCGGGCTGGCCGTGGCCGAGCAGGGATGTCTTCACGATGGCCTGCCGGTCGATCGCGTCGTCGAACGCCTGCCGCAGCAGCGGGTTCAGCAGCTCCTTGTGGCTGGCCTGCTGCTGCGGGTTGGAGTTGATGATGAAGTCGTCGAACACCACGCCCGGGCTGGAGCGCACCACGAAGTGAGCCGACTTGAGCGTGGTCACCGAGGTCGGCGGCACCACCTCGACCCCGTCCAGCTGGTTGCTCTTCAGCGCGGTGATCATCGCGTCGGTGGTCTGGAAGAACTGCAGGCCGAACCCGTCGATGTGCGGCCTGGGGCCGTAGAACGACGGGTTGCGCTTGAACAGCGCGATCTCTTTCGGCGTGTACTTGGTCAGGACGAACGGGCCGCCGGACACGATCGGCGCGCTGTTGGTGAACCGGGTCAGCGCCTTGCCGTTGCCGGTGGCGTACTTGGCCCAGACGTGCTCGGGGAGGATCGGCACCTGCTGCACCTGGGACAGCACGTTGGCCACCGGCCGTTTGTAGGTCAGCACCAGCGTGGTGGCGTTCGGTGCGACGGCGCTCTTCAGGTGCGCGACGTAGCCCGCGGAGTTGGCGGTGGCGCCGTCCTGGTACTTCAGGATGGTGCTGTAGGTCCAGGCCGCGTCGGCGGCGGTCAGCGGCTTGCCGTCGGACCACTTGGCGCCCGGCTGGGTGTGGAAGGTCCAGACCTTCCCGCCCGAGCTCTGCGACCAGCTGCGCGCGAAGTCCGCCACGAACTGCAGCTTGGGGTTGTACTGGACCAGCATGGGATAGATGTACTCGAACGTGACGTAGGCGTCACCCTGGAACGCGACGAACGGGTTCAGCGAGTCAATGCTGGAGTTGCTGCCCAGCCGGAACACGCCACCGTCCTTGACCGAACTCCCGGACCCGTTGCCACCGCACGCGGCTGCGGCGAGCGTCACGGCGACCGCCAGGACGATCAGCCGAGCCGGGTGCCGGCGCCCGCGCGGGTTTCCCCGGCGGGGGCGCAGTCCCGGCCAGAATCCCCGGCCTCTTCTGGGCAGCTGGCCCTGGCTTTCCATCCGCCCACCCTCGTTCCTGAGCCGTCCCGGAGTCCGGCCCGCCGGATATGCCGGGAAATCATCTGAATAGCCGTTTAGGGTTGCTCATCAGGACTTGGGCGTCAACCC
Organism: uncultured Actinomycetes bacterium; assembly: GCA_963781085.1. Classification (GTDB taxonomy): domain Bacteria; phylum Actinomycetota; class Actinomycetes; order Streptosporangiales; family Streptosporangiaceae; genus RYN-230. Next base: position 53,988 of record CAWAES010000026.1, on the reverse strand, counting down.
CCGCGCCTCAACCGCCGCCTCGACGTGACCTAACGCGCGTCCGGCTCACTGAGCGTGCCCCGCTGCGCCAGGCTGTAGAGCAGCGCGAACGACGGGCCCACCAGCACCACGATGATGGCCACCACGACCAGTTCGGTGATCCCCGGCCCCGGCGGGTGCGGCCGCCCCCTGAATGGTCAGCCGCGGTGGCAGCAGCAGCGGGTACTGGGCGAGCGCCCAGCCCCAGATCACGGCGGTCACGGCCAGGGCGGCCAGCAGCCGGGTCAGCCTGGTCTTGTCCAGCGCCAGCAAGACCAGCACGCCGGCGCCGGCCAGCACCGAGACCACCACCAGCGGCAGGGCCCGTCCGGCGGTCAGGATCGAGAACACCCGGGGCGCTGTCGTGTGCAGGACGGCCATGGTGATCGCGGCCAGCAGCCCGGTCACGGCGGCGGCGGCCAGGGCCCGCCGGGTGAAGTACCTGCGCAGCCCCGGCTCGCCGGCGCGCTCGCTGTCGGTGGCCAGGTAGACGGCGGCCAGGTACGCGGAGGTCGCCACGAACAGGGCGCCGGTCAGCAGGGACGACGGATTCACCCACGAGGAAAGCGGGTCGCCCGCCGCGCCGCGCACCCGGCCGGTCACGATGGCCCCGATGGCGGTGCCCAGGAAGAACGGCGTCAGCAGGGAGGACAGGGCGAAGACCGCGCCAGCTGAGCCGCTGCCAGCGCAGCGTCTGCACCTGCGAACGGAACGCGAACCCGGCTCCGCGCAGCACGATGCCCAGCGCGGCCACGCTCAGCGGCACGAACAGCGTGGTGAAGATCGAGGCGAAGGCACCGGGGAAACCGGTCCAGAGCAGCACCAGGGCGATGATCAGCCAGACGTGGTTGGACTCCCACACGGGCCCGATGGAGCGGTCGATCCGCCGCCGCACCGGCGCCCCGGCCGCCGCCCCGCCGGCCAGCAGGTCCCAGACGCCGCCGCCGAAGTCGGCCCCGGCCAGCACGGCGTAGGCCGTGATCACCAGGACGAGCACGGCCGCGACGACGTCGGGGATCATCGCGGCGGCTCCGGTGGGCGCGCCACCTGCCCGGCAGGCGGCGCGTAGGGCACGGCGGGTTCCGGCTGCCCCGGCGTCCCCGAACTCCAGCGGCGCTGCATCACGAGCAGGACCGCGAACGTGGCCGCCGTCAGTGCCCCGTAGATGACCAGGGTCGCGGCCAGCGTGCCCGTCACCCCGCTGGCGGTGGTCGCGGCCTGGCTGGTGAGCAGCACGTGATACACGGTCCAGGGCTGGCGGCCGACCTCGGTGACGACCCAGCCTGCTTCCATGGCCGCCGTGGCCGCGACCCCGGACAGCGCACCCCCGACCAGGAACACCGTGCCTGGCCGGCCCTGCGGCAGGTCACGGTGACGCCACCAGGACCAGGCCAGCCAGATCCCCCAGAGCAGCAGCAGGGTCCCGATGCCGACCATGAGGTCGAAGCTCAGGTGGATGAGAGTGGGCAGCGGCGGACGGTAGCCGGGCCGCACGCTGTCCCAGCCAGTCACCCGGGTGTGCGGCGAGAAACCTACCAGCAGCGAGTCGACGTCGGGCAGGCCGATGCCCGCGATCACGTGGCCGTGGTACCAGATGCCCGCGACCCACTCGGTGGCGCCGCGCGTGCTGCGGGCGACGTACTCCATCGACGCGAACTTGACCGGCTGCTGGCTGGCGATCGCCCGCGCCGCGGTGTCGCCGACCACGATCTGGACCGGCGTCACGATCGCGACGATGGCGAACGGCACGCCGAAGCCGAGCCGGGTGTAGCGGTCCCGGTGGCCGCGGAGCAGGCCCACCGCGTACGGCGTCGCGGCCAGGCCGCCCGCGACCATGTACGCGGCGAGGATCATGTGCGGGGCCTCGTAGTAGGTGGCCCCGTTGAAGAACACCGCGACCGGGTTGACGCTCGTGATCTGGCCGTGCGCCATGGTGTAGCCGGACGGATCGTTCATCCACGAGTTCGCGGCCACCACCGACAGGGCACCGAGGATGCCACTGATCACGATCGGCCCGAGGGTCCAGAAATGCAGCCACCGCGGCAGCCGGTCCCAGCCGTACAGGTAGATCGCCGTGAACACCGCTTCGAGCAGGAAGAAGATGCCCTCGAAGCTGAACGGGATGCCGATGGCCGAGCCGTAGGTGCCCATCAGTCCCGGCCACAGCAGGCCCATGTCGAACGACAGCACCGTCCCGCTCACGGCTCCCACCGCGACCAGCACGGCCATCACCTTCGACCAGCGCCGGGCGAGCAGCAGTGCGTCAGTGTCACCGCGGAGACCGAGGTAGTGCGCGGTCATCACCACCGCGGGAAAACCGATGCCCATGCAGGCCAGGATGATGTGGAAGCCCAGGCTCGACCCCATCTGGGCCCGGGCCGGGATGACCTGGTCCGAATGCAGCGCCAGGCTGCTCAGCACCTGCCTCGCCTCGCCCTCCGATCTCGCGGCTGGCTGCACTGCCTCATCTATCCTGGCAAACAGGGGCACGGGGGTTGAACGGGGGCTAGCGGCCTGAGTCCACTTCCCTCGGTACGCATCGGGTCAGACGAGTGATCATCGCGTAGAAGGGTAACTCTAGGGCGTGGGGGTTGCTGGGCTTGTGTTGCGGGACCGTTACCGGTTGGACGCGCTCATTGCGTCAGGCGGTATGGGGGACGTCTGGCGGGGTACTGACCTGGCCATTGACCGGCGAGTAGCGATCAAGCTGCTGCGCTCGGAGCGCGCCGACGATGAGGACGGGCTGGCCCGGTTCCGGGCCGAGGCGCACCATGCCGGGCTCGCTGTCGCACCCGAACATCGCCCAGGTCTTCGACTACGGCGAAGCCCGGGGGACGGAACCCGGGTACCTCGTCATGGAGCTGGTGGAAGGGCTGTCCCTGACCAGGATCCTGGACGACGGGCCGCTGCCCCCCGGGGACGTGATGGATGTCGTCGCCCAGGCGGCCCGCGGACTGGCCGCCGCGCACCAGGCCGGCCTGGTTCACCGGGACATCAAGCCCGGGAACTTGCTGGTCAGGCTGGACGGCCTGGTCAAGATCACCGACTTCGGGATCGCCACCGCGGCCGGGGAGAATCCGGTGACGCAGCCGGTGACCCAGCCCGGGATGCTGATCGGGACCCCGGCCTACCTGGCCCCGGAACGGATCTCGGGCGCTCCCGCGATGCCCGCGACCGACCTGTACGCGCTCGGGGTCGTCGCGCATCAGTGCCTGACCGGGCAGGTCCCGTTCGTGGGCGAGCCGCTGGCCGTGGCCCTCGCCCACCTCGACCGGGGCATCCCCCCGCTGCCGCCATCCGTGCCGCCCGCGGCTGCCGCGCTGGTCGCCGACCTGACCCGGCAGGATCCCGCGGCCCGCCCCGGGTCCGCCTGGGACGTCGCCGTGCGGGCTGAGCACCTCCGGGTGATCCTGTCCAGCCCGGAAGCGGCCAGCCCGGGCGACCCGACCACGACTCTGCCCGCGCGGGCCGACGGTGCCGGCCTGGCTTCTCCGGCCGCGGCTGGCCCGGTGGCGGCGGGGGCTGAAGCGGCTGGCCCGACGGCGGCTGGGTCGGGGCTGGCTGGGGTGGGGCTGGCTGGTCCGGTGGCGGCTGGCTCGGTGCTGGCTGGCTCGGTGGCGCTGGCTCGGTGGCGGCTGGCCCGGCGGGAGCTGGCCACGCGCCGGGGCCGCCGGCGTCGCACCGGCCGCCCCGCTTCGACCCCCCGCCCGGCCCGGCCATCGGGGTCGCCGGCCGAGGCGCCTGGCCCGGCCCGGCCCAAGGCGAGCCTGCCGGTCCGCGGGGCCCTGCTGCTGACCGGCGTCGCGTCGGTCGGGTTCATCAGCTGGACGCTGGCCACGCTGCCCAGTCAGGCTGGCCTCACACACGCCGTCCGTGGCCCCGCCGGCGTCCAGCCAGAGCGCCGCGCCGAGCCTGCTGCCCCGGCAGAGCCCGGTCGCGGCCACGCGCATCGCCGGAGCCGGACGGCGGTAGTGCCGACGTGGCGCGGGCGGCGGCCACCCCGCAGGTGTCCAAGACGGCCCAGCCGTCCCAGTCCGCGTCGCCGACGCCCACGACGCCCGCACCGACCACCCCGGTGCCCACGACCCCGGTGCCGACCACCCCGGTGCCCACGACCCCGGTGCCGACCACACCCGTGCCGACCACCCCGGTGCCGACCACACCCGTGCCGACCACGCCCGGTGCCCACCACGGCCGCGCCGACGACACCTATCGGCTCACTCACCCCGACCGCGCCGCCCACCGACCCGGCCCTGGTCAGTGACACGCCCGCGCCGCTCAGCCTGCTGAGCGTGCAGATCGTCCCCTGATGACAGGCGCTCAGGGTTGCGGGGCGGCCGCCAGGGGCGGCGGCGACCGCCCGGCGATCCCACGGGCCGGACACCCGGGCCAGCAGCAGGGCCGCATCGTCGTCGAGGGGCGCGCCCACGTACCGCACCAGGTCGTCACGCAGCCGGTCCAGCAGGTCGCCGTCCGTGCCGCCGGCCCCGGCGGCCAGCCCGGCTATCCGCTCTTCGAGCGGATAGAACTCCCGGCGCGCGTCCCGGGCCTCGGTGACGCCGTCGGTGTAGAGCAGCAGCGCGTCACCGGGCTGCAGCGGCACGGTGCGCTCCGCGCCCGACGTGCCGCCGAGTGACATCAGCCGCAGCGGCAGGGCCGGTGCGGGCACGTCCACCGGGGTGACCCGCAGCCGCCTCGGCGCGACCTGACCGGCACTCCCGGCGCCTGTCGTCTGGCTGGCCCGTTCTCGGCCAGCCTGTTCTCGGCTGGACTGAGCACGAGGGGCGGCGGATGACCGCAGTTGTAGATGGTCAGGCTGCCCGCGGCCGGGTCGATCTCGGCCAGCACCGCGGTGACGAACTCTTCGAGCGGTGCCGCGGGGCGGCGGGCCAGGCTCGCGTCGATCCGCCTGGCCACCTCGGCCAGCGTGTAGACCTCGTGGGCGACCTCGCGGAACACCCCCAGGACGTCCGCGGCGATCTCCACCGCGTCCAGTCCCTTGCCCCGGACGTCCCCCACGATCAGGCGGATGCCGAACTGGGTCCGCGTGACCTCGTACAGGTCCCCGCCGACCCGGGCCTCGGCCGCCGCCGCGAGGTACACGACCCCGAGCTCCAGCGGCCCGACCTGGCGCGGCAGCGGGCGCAGCAGGGCTCGCTGCGCCGCCTCGGCGACCGAGGTGACGTCGGCCAGTCGCTGGTTCTCCTGCCCGCCCCGCGCGCTCCCCGGACGCGCTGATGAGGGTCACCACCAGGATGGACACCGTGGTGACCGCGGGCACTTCCGCCGTGGTGGTGAACGGCGCCGCCGCGATCGCGATCAGCATCATCACCGCCCCGTAGGCCAGCGGGCGGCGCGGAGTCGCCGCGCCGATGCCGGCCAGGGCCGGTGGCACCGCCAGCAGCGGCAGGAAGAGCTGCCCGTCCGAGGCGCTGCTCGAGGCCAGGGCGATCAGCGCGGCCACCGCGGGCAGGGCGCACAGGGTCAGCCAGCGGGCGGGCCAGGGGGCCGCGCGCACCGCCGACCGGCCGCGCACCAGTGGGGCCAGCATCTAGCTGGTTCTGGCGGCCAGCCCGCGGGCCGTCCGCCGGGTATTTCCTGCGGCCAGCCTGTGGGCCGTCCGCTGGCCGCGAGTTACGGCAGCCGCGTCACGCAGCATGGGGGTGCTCCTCGCTAGCCGAGCGGAAACCGCGTAGCGGGGCGGATACCGCGGCGGGGACCGGGATAACGCAAGAATAGTGCACAGGCCCCGGATCTCCCGCCCGCTGAGTTGCGTCAGCCCGCCTGGGCGAGCGCCCCGAACGCGAGCTTGGGTTCCCAGCCGAGGCCCTGGTAGCCGGAACCGGGACCGCCCGGGGCCATCTTCACCACGCCATAGCTGGCCAGGTCGAGGTCACGGCGGGAACCGGTGCCGGGCACCAGCTTGTAGCCCGCGAAGGTGAACCAGAAGGCCAGGTCCACCCCCTCGGCCTCGAAGACATCGGTCAGCTCCCGCAGGTAGGTGACCTGCTCGTGCTCGTCGCGGACGTAGTCGCCGTCCAGGACGGGCGGCTCGGCGCTGGTGTCGATGATGGCCCAGCCCAGGCCGCCACGGTCCGCGGCGCCCGCGTAGCCGCAGCAGCCGAACTCGGTGATCGCAAGCGGCTTGCCGTGCCGGAGGTGCTGGCGGAGCTCCAGCCGGAAGCGGTCGGCATTGCCGGCGTCCCGGTACGCGTCCAGGCCGGCCACGTCGAAGGGGGTCCAGTCCACTGGTTCCCACATGCCGGACGCGTAGCTCAGCGGGCCGCCGAACCGGCTGCGGGCGTCCTGCGCCGTCGCGGCCAGGAAACCGTTGAGCTTCCCGGGCAGCGCCGCGAACGCGCTGTGCAGCTGCTCGCCGCCGGCCTGCAGCCTGGCGATCCGGTCGTAGACGGTGCCGCCGGGCAGGAAGCCCGCGCCGAACAACGACAGCTCGCAGCCGCACACCAGCACGACCGCGGCACCGGACCGGCGCAGGTGCTCGGCGCGGTCCGCGCACTCCGCGAACAGCGGGGCCAGGTCTGCGGCGCCCAGCTCGCACGGGAACGGCGCGAACCACACCTCCAGCCCGGCCGCCGCCGCGAGCTCCCCGGCCACGCTGAGCCGGGCCGGATCCGCGCCGGAGATCCGCACCGCCGTGCAGCGCAGGTCGTCCGCGATCACCTGCATCTCGCGCCGGACGATGCCCGCGTCGAACTGCTCACGGCTGCTCACGCCGCCCGGGGAGAACCCGGTGTCGTAGTTGATGCCCTTGCCGCGCATGGCGGGATCCTCTCCTCGCGGTGGCCGGCCGGCCGGGCTCTGGCCAGGGGTCAGCGTCCGGCTGTCTCCGTGTCGATCATCTTCTGGATGGGGGTGGCGGCGACCCCGCCGATCATCATGGCCAGCCCGATCGCGCCGAGGGTGAAGACGGTGCTCAGCCAGACCATCGTGGTCACCGGCAGCGTGTACGCGCCCACCAGCCGCGCGGCGCAGTCAGCCAGCAGCGTCACACCCCAGATCGTGCTGAACGCCAGCTCCAGCCGGCGGAAGCGCCTGGATCCGGCGGACAGCCGGTCCCAGGCCGCGATCCGCTCCGGCCTGCCCTTGGTCATGAACGGCTTGAGCCCGGCGGACATGAGCGGGCGGTGCAGTGCGACCGAGGTCAGGATGGAGATCGCGATAACGCTGCTGATCAGCGAGTCCTTGGCGATCATCGCCCGCGGGTCGCCGCTCAGGAAGCTGACCACGATGCCGGCCAGGTTGACCGTGAGCATGAGCAGGGCCAGCAGGTTCGCCTTCCGCTCGGCGGCGAAGCCGGCCATGGTGCGGAGCGCGGCCGGGATGCTGCTCAGGGCCAGGGACAGCCACAGGCTGACCCCGAACACGTCGTGCAGCAGGTAGAAGGAGCCCAGCGGGAGACCGATGTCGATGGCGAGCGGCCGCAGGGACGTGAGCAGGTCTGCGCGGTGGCCCGGGCCGACGCCGTGGCCTGGGCCGGCACCGGGGTCCGGGCTTGCGCCGTGGTCCGGGCCAGCACCGGGAGCCGCGGCCTGGATCGATGGCGGCGGGCACGAGGTCTGTGTCATGGGCACTAACCTAGGCGGGACATAAATTTATGTCAAACATAATTTTGTGCTCGTCCTAACTTACGGGTAGGCTGCGGGCATGACATCCGGACTTCGCGAACGGCGGAAGCAGGAGACCCGGCAGGCGATCTCGGACATCGCCACCCGGCTGTTCGTGGCGCACGGGTTCGAAGAGGTGACGATCTCCCAGGTCGCCGACGCGGCCGGGGTGGCCAAGATGACGGTCACCAACTACTTCGCGCGCAAGGAAGACCTGGTCTTCGACCGCGCCGAGACGGTCATCGGGCACCTGGCCGAAGTCGTCGCCGCCCGGAAGCCCGGGGAGAGCATGCTCAGCGCGATCCGGCGTGACTACGCGGTCGCGGTCGCCCGGGCCGACGTCACCCTGGGACTGTCCAGCCCGGCCTTCGCCCAGATGATCGCGGCGAGCCCGGTGCTGACTACCCGGGAACTGGAGATGCTGCTGCTGCGCGAGCGGGCCCTGGGCGACGCGATTGCCGCCGAGACCGGGACCGACGGCCCACAGCAGCGGCTCGCCGCCGCGCTGCTCGCCTCGGTTCACCGGGTGCTGTACGCCGAAGCCCGGCAGCGCAGCCTGGCCGGGCAGCCGAGGCCGGAGATCTGTGCCGGCTGGCCGAGGCCGCCGCTGAGGCGTTCGACCTGCTGGAGCCCGCCCTGGGAACGAGTTACCTGCGCGCCTGACGGCCCCGGAACCCGGCTTCCCGGCCTGACCCCAGTCCTGGCTGGCCGCTCACACTATCTCGGCGACCCCCCGGGTCAGCACGATCGCGGCGCAGAACGAGCGGTACGTGGCCAGCGGGTCGTCCCCGGTGCAGCGCAGTTCCCGCGGGCCGGTGCGTTCTACCCCGCGGACCCAGCTGGCCGCCTCGGCGATGTCGGTGGTCCGGACGGACAGCTCCAGCACCGCCTGGCCCAGCGGCGGTGGCTGCGCCGCGGCCGCGCCAGCCACCGCGCGCTCCGCGTTCTCCCGGATCAGCGCGCACGCCCGCGCCGGGTGCAGGCTGTGCGCGGCCACCCGGCTGACCGGCTCCTTGACCACGGCCGCATGCACGCCCGGGATGAGGGCCGCGGTCTCCTCGCAGGCGCACCGGTCCCCGGTGACCAGCACCACCGGGACGCCATAGTGCGCGGCCACCAGCGCGTTGATGCCCGCCTCGCCGGTCACCACGCCGTCCAGCCGGGCTTCGATCACGGCCCGCGGGTTGTAGGTGTGCGACAGCCCGGCGGCCGCCCCGATCGAGCCGTGGTAGGACACGAACAGCACCGCGCCGAAGCTGCTGTCCAGTCCCTGCATCATGTAGAGCGGCTTGTGGCTGCCGGAGATGTAGGACGCCTGGCCCGCCAGCGCGTCCGGCGGCAGGTTACGCATGGTCGAGTGTGAGTCGTTGACCACGATCTCGCTGGCCCCGCCCGCCAGCGCGCCCTCGATGGCCGCGTTCACCTCGGCGAGCAGCAGCCGGCGGCCCGCGGCCGCTTCCGGGCCGTCGCCGACGCACTGCGCCCAGTCGACCACCCCGGCGGTGCCTTCCATGTCGCTGGACAGGAAAACTTTCATGCCCGCCTCCGTCTACCTGAAGCAGCGCCGACGGCCCGGTGCCGCCGCGGATGGCCAGCTCACCTGGTCAGGCTTTCCGCGCGACTCCCACCAGGTTCCCGAACCGGCTGGGGTCCTCGGGCACGTCGGCGGGTGAGTCAGGCCGCCACAGCGGGACGTAGACCAGCCCCGGCTCCACCAGCTCGAAACCGTCGAAGAAGCGCAGGATGTCCGCGGGCGGCCGGGCCCGGATCGGGGTGGACACGGTCCGGTTGTACGCCTTTTCGAAGGCCTTCACCACCGGGGTGTCGCCGGTCGCTGTGATGTGACCGAGCACGACATAGCTGCCCCGCGCGAGGGTGTCCCGCAGCTGGGCGACCACGTTCCAGGGGTCGTCAGCGTCGGCGATGAAGTGCAGTACCGCGACGAGCAGCAGGCCGGTGGGCTCGCCTGGCCGGATCAGCCGCCCGACGGCCTCATGGCCCACGACCTTCTCGGGCTCACGCAAGTCAGCGTCGATCACCGCGGCGTTGTCGTTGCCCTCCAGGATGACCTTGCTGTGCGCGATGACGACCGGGTCGATGTCCGCGTAGACCACCCGCGCGGCGGGGTCAGCCTGCTGGGCGACCTCGTGCACGTTGCCCTGGGTCGGGATGCCGGAACCTATGTCGAGGAACTGCTGGATGCCGGCCCCGGCCAGGAACCGCACGGCCCGGCCCAGGAACGCGCGGTTGGCCCGGGCGAACGTCCGGGCGTTGGGGTCGACCGAGGTAAAAGCCCGGCCCGCGTCCTGGTCGGCCAGGAAATTATGGCTACCGCCCAGCAGGTAGTCATAGACGCGCGCGGCGTTCGCCCGCCCGGTGTCGACACCCGGCGGTACCCAGTCGGGCTCGTCAGCCACGTCCGCCTCCCGTGTCAGCCACGTGCGCCTCCAGCATCAGCACGTGCGCCACCGTATAGGCCGCATTAAGCCGCGCATAATGCGGTACCTTTCGTGATGGCACGATATCGCACAGTACTGGAACAGCGGGCCCAGGAATGGCCGTGCCCCCAAGCACGGATTGGTGCAGACGTGGTGGTAACTCAGTCGAGTGGCGCGCCGACCCGCTCACGGATCTCCTGCACCGCCCACTGATTGCCGTCCAGGTCGGCGAAGAAGACGAACTTCCCGCCGTCGCGGGGGTCCAGCTCCTGGATCTCCGAGACCTCGACGCCCCGGCCGGTCAGCTCGGCCCGGGCCGCGCCGATGTCCCTGACCACCAGCTGGAGCCGCGCCGCGGCTCCCCCGGGGAATCCGCGCTGATCAGTGCAGGGCCGATCACGACCGAGCAGGCCGACCCGGGCGGCGTCATGTGCACCACCCGCATGTCCGGTGTGGGCTGCGTGTCGGCATCGAGATGGAACCCGAGCTTCCCGAGATAGAACTCTTTGGCCCGGTCGATGTCGGTCACCGGCACGACGACTACTTCCAGCTTCCAGTCCATGTGGCTACTCCTTCCGGCTGGCGCGCCTGGGCGGCGCTCCTGGTCCTAGGACGGAGCTGCCGCGCGAGTCTCGACATCGCCCCCCCGGATTTGTGTAAGTTACACCGGCCGGCCGTCCCGGTGGCGCCGCCCGGACACGCCATTGCCGGCCGGGCGGCCCGGACCCACCGCGACGCGGTGGTCGCTGTTGCGGGTGGGCCCAGGCCCACTCCGGAACTAGGTACGCCCCCATAGCGCCAGGTCCCCGTGCGGCGTCACGATGGGTGACATGGGAATCCTCGTGACCGTCCTGTGGCGGGTTGTCGGCCGGCTCCTGCGTCGTCTGGGCCGGGGCATCCTGCTCGTGCCCGTGGCCGCGATGGCCCCGGTGCTGTTCGGGCTGCGCCCGTGGACCGTGGCGGCGGTCCTGCTGGCCGTCGTGGTGGCGCTCTGGCGGCCGGTCATGGCGGCGGTGGTGCTGCCGGTCACCATGGTGGTCGCGGGGATCTGCGGCCTCGTGGTGGCCGCCACCGCGCCCGGGCCGACGGTCAACTGGGTGGTCTCCGCGCTCGGCGCGTTCAAGAGATCCTCAGTCCAGTGGTCCACCGCCCGCAGAGCCCGCTTCCCCAGGACCATGCGGCCAGCCGCCACCCCGGGCCACAGCATCACGCAGGTCGCGATCAAGCCGTCGGCCGCAGCCCAGACGGTCAACGTTCCGGTGCCCACGCGGATCTACGCACCCCCGGCCGCCTTCGTGCGGGGGGTTCAGGTTCCGGCGGCGCGGCTCCCCGGAAAGGGCTCAATCCAGGTCCAGATGAAGGGCGGCCCAGGCGTGGGGGTGATCTGGATGCACCGCGGCGCGGTCATTCACCCCGGCGGCGGCGCATGGCCCGGCGGCCTGCTGGTCCCGCTGGCCCTGCTGCTGCTCACCCTGGGCCTGTGGCTGCTTCCGCGCAGCGCCACCGCGCTGCGGGCGCACACCGCGGGCATGGTCGCCTACCTGCGGCACCGGATGCTGGAGAATCGCTGGGGCATTCTCCTGGTCCCCGTCGCGCTGCTGGGCCTGACCGTGTTCGGCGTGCACCCATGGACGTTTGCCCTGGTCCTGGCCTCCGTCGTGACCGTGGCGAGGTGGCCGGTCATTGCCGCGGACCTGGTCCCGGTAGCGCTGGCCTCGTTCGCCGTCCGGGGGTTCATGATCGCCGCGAGCTGGCAGCCGCTGCCGCTGGCCCCGATACGGCCCGGCCTGCTGTACGGCGCGATTCTGGTCGACAGCCGCCAGATGGCCATGCTGGCCGGGGCGGAGGCGAGCGCCTTCCTCGTGATGGCCGCGTGGCTGGTGCCGCGGACGATCGGCGCGCACGCCCGCGCGACGCTGACTCCCGGGCGGGACCTCGAGCTGGAGGGCCGGGTGCAGCAGCTGACCCAGACCCGGGACCTGGCCGTGGACCACGCCGCCACCGAACTGCGCCGGATCGAGCGGGACCTGCACGACGGGGCCCAGGCCCGCCTGATCGCGCTGGGCATGAACCTGCGCGCGGTCGAGCGCATGCTCCCGGGCCGCCCGGAGGCTGCGCTGGCCCTGGTCGCCGAGGCCCGGGAGACGTCGCTGCGCGCCCTCGGCGACCTGCGCGACCTGGTGCGCGGCATCTGCCCGCCGGTCCTGGCCGACCGGGGTCTCGGCCACGCGGTGCGGGCCCTCGCCCTGGACACCCCCTTCCCGGTGGACCTGGACATCGACCTGCCCGGCCGGCTGACCACGCCGGTGGAGTCCGCCTGCTACTTCGCGGTGGCGGAGGCCCTGGCCAACGCGGTGCGCCACTCGGGTGCGCGCCGGGTGCACATCCGCCTGCAGCACAAAGCCGGCCTGCTGCGGGTGCAGGTGGCCGACGACGGGGCGGGCGGCGCGGACCCGGCCCGGGGGTCCGGGCTGCGGGGCGTGGAGCAGCGGCTGGGCGCGTTCGATGGCATCCTGGCGGTCAGCAGTCCGCCGGGAGGGCCGACCATGATCGCCATGGAGGTGCCGTGCGCGTTGTCGTCGCCGAAGACCTGTTCCTGCTGAGGGACGGGCTGACCCGGCTGCTCGGAGCGCATGGCTTCGAGATCGCCGCAGCGGTGGACAACGCGCCCGACCTGCTGTGCGCGCTACTGGACCAGCGGCCCGACGTGGCGGTGGTGGACGTCCGCCTGCCCCCCTCGTTCGCCGACGACGGGCTGCAGGCGGCGCTGACGGCGCGGCAGCAGGTGCCGGGTCTTCCGGTGCTGCTGCTGTCGCAGTACGTCGAGCAGCTGTACGCCCGTGAACTGCTCGCCGACCAGTCGGGCGCGGTCGGCTACCTGCTCAAGGACCGGGTCTTCAACGACGACCAGTTCGTCGACGCGATCCGGACCGTGGCGTCGGGCGGCACGGTGATGGATCCCGAAGTGGTGTCCAAGTTGCTCGGCCGCCGCGCCCGTGACGAGCCGGTCACCCGGCTGTCCGCGCGGGAACGCGAGGTCCTGGCCCTGATGGCCGAGGGCCGGTCGAACGTGGCCATCGCGCAACGGCTCTTCGTCACCGAGAAGGCGGTCAGCAAGCACACGACGAGCATCTTCACCAAGCTCGGGCTGGCCGCCTCCGAAGACGACAACCGCCGGGTGCTGGCCGTCCTGGCCTACCTGAACGCCTGACTACCCGGCTCGGCCAGGGGCTCGACTACCTGGCTCGCTCACGCCGGGTCCTCCGGCCAGTCCGGCGCCTGCCCGGCCCGCTGGCTGAAGTCCGCCCCGGCTAGTTGCTGCAGGGCCTGCCCGGCCAGGACGCGGCGGGGCAGGCCGGTGGCCAGCGCCGCGGCGGCCACGTCGTCGTGCTCGGGCTTGGCCCGGTGCGGGCCGACCTTGATCCGGATCGGGTGCCCCTGGACGGTCACCTGGACCTCCTGCCGGGGCAGCGCACGGCGCTGCACCGCGTGGCGCCGTGCGCCAAGGCTGCCCGTCTCGCTGAGCAGCCGCGCCTGGACCGGGCCCGCCTGGCCGGGCCAGGCACAGCGCGGTGACGACGTGCGCCGGGCGGCCCTTCTTGCCGGTCACGGCCGTGATCCAGGCATCCAGGGCACCCGCGTCCAGCAGCAGCCCGGGCAGGTCGCCGAGCAACTCCCCGGTCACGTCGTCGACTGTGGTCTCGACCATGATCAGCGTCTCGGTGTCCCCGGCCGGATCGGCCGGCTCCTCGATCGTGCAGCGGCTCGCCGAGCAGGGCGGGCAGCACGTTTGGCCGCCCCGGCACGTCCCGCGCGCCCGCCCCGTACCCGCTGCCGGCCACCCGCATCGCCGGCAGCGGCCCGTACCGGCAGCCGGCCGCGCGCAGCAGCGCCGCACCCGTGGGGGTGACCGTCTCCGCCGGCCCTGCGGCCGGGCCCGCGGGCGCCCCGGTCACCGCCACCCCGTCCAGCAACGCCACGGTGGCCGGCGCCGGGGCCGGGAACTGGCCGTGGCGCATCTCGATGACGCCGGCCCCGAGCGTGAGCGGCGCCGACCAGACCGCGCTGACCCCGAGCGCGCCCAGCGCCGCGGCCACTCCCACGGTGTCCACAATCGTGTCCACCCCGCCCAGCTCGTGCAGGTGCACCTCGGCGGCGGGCACGCCGTGGATCCGGCCCTCGGCTTCGGCCAGGGCGGTGATCGCCGCGGCGGCCAGCCGCCCCGCGGCCGGGGGCAGCGCGGCCTCGGCCATCGTCAGCAGCTCCGCGGCGCGGCGCGCGGGCACGTCGTCATCCACCTCGACCCGGGCCTGGCAGGCGGCCAGCCCGGCGCGCTGCACCCGCCCGGCGGTCAGCTCCCAGCCGGTGAGCCCGGTACTGGCCACGGCGGCCCGGACCGCGTCCAGCGGTGCGCCCAGGTCCAGCAGCGCGCCGAGCAGCATGTCACCGGAAACGCCGGAAAACGGGTTCAGCCAGAGGATCACGGGCGCCTCACCACGGCCGCCGGCGCGTCTGGTTCGCCCGGCCGGAGTCCCGCGGCCCGGCGGCGCATGGTGAACGCCAGCCGGTGGGCGGCCATGGCGGCGCCGAACCCCGAGTCGATGTTGACCACGCAGACCCCCGCCGCGCAGGAGGTCATCATGGCCAGCAGCGCGGTGATGCCGTCCAGCGCGGCGCCGTACCCGGTCGAGGTGGGCACGGCCACGACCGGGACGCCGACCAGGCCGGCCACCGCGCTGGCCAGGGCACCCTCCATGCCCGCGATGACGATCACCACGTCGGCCGCGGCGATGTCCCCGGCCACGGCGAGCAGCCGGTGCAGCCCGGCCACGCCGACGTCGCGGAACTCGGTCACCTGCAGGCCGGTGGCGCGGGCCACCGCGACCGCCTCGTCGGCCACCGGCCCGTCCGCGGTGCCGGCGGTCACCACCGCCACCCGCCACCCGTCTGCCCGGGCGGGCCGCCAGCACAGCAGCCGGGCCCGGGCGTCGTAGCTTCCCGGCCCACGCTCAGCTGGCCCGCGCGGGCCAGCCCGCGCGTGTTCCGCCGCCACCTCCGCCGCCGCACCGGCCTCCAGCCGGGTCACCAGCACCGGCCCGGACGTCCGGTCCAGCAGCGCGGCCACGATGGCCGCGATCTCAGCCGGCTGCTTGCCCGGGGCGTAGACGACCTCCGGCAGTCCCTGCCGCCGCGACCGGTCCAGGTCGACGGTGGCGAACCCGAGCGGGAGGGCCGGGGGAGCCGCCTCACCCCGGCCGGCGTCGTCCGTCCCGGTCCGGCCAGCCTGGTCCGCGTCCACTAACCCGCCTCGCCCGGCCGCTCAGGCCCACCTGCCTTGGTCACGCCGCGCTCCCTTCAGCCTCCGCGCCCACGAACGGGATCGTCTGCGGGCCCTCGGGCAGCACGCAGACCCGTGCGCCGGGCCCGGCCGCCGCCAGTCCGGCAGCGACCGCGGCGGCGATGTCCGGCACCGCGAACAGGTGCGCGCTGCGCAGGTCGGCCTCGGTGAGGCCGGACGCGTGCACGCCCACCCGGGCCCGGCGCAGCACCCGGGCCAGGACCTGTACCTGCCACTGGTCCGGCACGGTCGCGGTACGCGCCGCGATCGAGGCGAGCAGCCGCTCCGGCGTGGGCTCGGCGGCCAGTTCCGCGCGGAACGAACCGTGGTCGGGGAACCCGTCCGCGCACTCGGCCGCGCAGATGATCAGTCCGCCGGGCGCCACCACGGTGGCTGCCGCCGACATGCCCTTGACCGCCTGGTACAGGTTCTGATCCAGCGGGAAGCCCGCGTTGGTCGTCACCACGACGTCGAACAGGCCGTCCACCGGGCGCATGGAGACCTCGCGGACATAAGCCCGGGCCGCCGCGTGCATGGCCAGCACCTCGCCGCCGAACGCCCCGACGACCTGCTGCTCCCGGTTCAGGACCACGTCAAACGCGAAGTCCACCCCGGTCGCCGCGGCGATCGCGCGCACGTCGTCGTGCACCGGGTTGCCCTCGCACACCCCCCAGGTGGCCTGCTCGCTGCCGATCCGCCGCGCGTCGTGCAGGGTCAGCGTGGTGCCCAGGCCGGCCAGGCCCGGCGCGACCAGCTTCGGGCCGCCGCTGAACCCGGCGAAGAAGTGCGGCTCCACGAACCCGGTGGTGATCTTCACGTCCGCTTCGGCCCAGTACTTGTTCAGCCAGACCGGCACCCCGTCACCGTGCTCCCCGCACCAGGTCAGCATGCTCTCGTCGCGTGCGTCGTGGTTGATGACCCGCAGCCGGGCAGCCAGCCCGGGGCCCAGCATCTGTTCCAGCTCGGCCGCCGTGTTGCCGCGGTGCGTGCCGGTCGCGATCAGCACGGTGAGGTCGTCGGCTGTGACCAGCCCGTCCAGCTCGGCGAGCAGCGCGCGGAGCATGGCCTCACGGGGTTGCGGCCGGGTCACGTCGCAGACCGACACGGCCACCTGCTGCCCCGGGCGTACCACCGCCCGAAGCGGCGGCCCGGCCACCGGCTGGCGCAGCGCGTCCCGCAGCACGGCCGGGACATCCGGCACGGCCGGATGGTACGCCGGCGCGACGACCGTGGTGACGTCCGCGGGCAGCGAGATGCGCAGGCCCTGGCGCCCGTAGGCCAGGTCGATGTCCAGCAGGCCGTCAGCAGGCATCTAGCTCCGTCCACGCCTCGTCCGCCACCACCGTAGCGAAGCGGGCCGGGGCCGCGCCCGGGCCGGCGCCTGCGGGCCGGGTCATACCCGGGGCCGCAGGCGCAGGCCGCCCATCCCGCCGTCCACGGCCAGCTCGGTACCGGTGGTCGATCCAGCCGCCGGGGAGGCCAGATAGACCACGGCCGCGGCGACTTCCTCGGCCGACACCAGCCGGCCGTGCGGCTGCCGGGCCTCCAGCGCCGCACGCTCGGCGGCCGGGTCGGGGGCCACCTCCAGCAGTCGCGCGACCCAGGGCGTGTCGGCCGTGCCGGGGTTCACCGCGTTGACCCGGATGGCGTCGAGCATCCCGTCGGCGGCCATGGCCCGGGTCAGCGCGGCCACCGCGCCCTTGCTGGCTGAGTACACAGCCCGGTCGGGCAGCCCCGCGATGGCCGCGATCGAGGCCGTGTTGACCACGGCGCCGTGCCCGGACTCCCGCAGGTAGGGCCAGGCTGCGCGGGACACCCGGGCGGTCCCGATCACGTTCACGTCCAGCACCCGCTGCCACTCGGCGTCGGTGCTCTGCTCGACGCTGCCCTGGGCGCCGATGCCCGCGTTGTTGACCAGCACGTCCAGGCCGCCCAGCCGCTCGGCGGCCGACTGCACCGCGGCCTGCACCGCGTCGTCGTCGGTGATGTCGGCCTGGACGTAACCGGCGCCGCCCGGCAGCCCCCCGGGCGGCTCCGGCGTCATGTCCAGCACGACCACCGCCGCGCCCTCGGCCGTGAACGCCGCGGCGATCGCGGCGCCCAGGCCGGACGCCCCGCCCGTGACCAGCGCGCGCAGGCCCGTCAGCTGTCCCATGCTCATCCCTTCCCCGCTGTGCCGGCGCGGGCGGCGCCGCACCGCGACTCCCGCCCGCTGATCCCGACATCATGGCTGATGCGGCCGGTGCGCCGGTGGCCGCACTGGCCGGGGGGACTTCCACGGGTGCCCGCCGGGGCCGTTCTCAAAGAGGGTGGCCTGCGGGACGTCGCTGATCTCCCGCGCCGCGAGGTCCGATTCGGCCTCGGCGTGCCCGTCGCGCCGGATGTGGGTCACCGCCACGCCACGTTCCCCCAGGACCCGCCCGATAAGCACGTGGCGGTGGCAGCGGGCCGGATCCTCCTCGCTGCACAGCAGGGCGACGCGCTGTGTCTGGGCGCTGGCCAGTACCCGGTCGATTCCCTGCTGGAACGCCGGGCTGGCGGCGAGCCGGCCATAGAGCACGTGGCCCTGCGCGTCGTAGAACCCGGTGCCTTCCGGCCGGCCCCCCAGCTCCCGCCCGAATGGGAGGTAGCTGAGGTCGTGCCGGGCCAGAGCGTCACGCAGTTGTGCCGCGTTGAAATGCGGCACATAACGGGACCGGGGCACCGTGCGCACATCGGCGACGGCCTGGATGCCGTGCTGGCGGAGCAGGCCCAGGAAATCGTCGAGGGCCAGGTTGGAGTGGCCGATGGTGAACAGGCCTGGGGTGACGTCCGGCACGGCTGGTTCCAGGTCTTCAGACGCCGCGGGTCCGGGGCGGGTCGGGAGCGCTGGTGGCGCCCGCGATCGCCTCTTCCCAGTGCTGGAGGTACTGGGGGTAGTGCGCGGCGAACTGGGCCAGGTCGGTGGCGGCCGCGTCGGACAGCGCCGTGAGGTCGTAGTCCACCGTGGCGCTCCCGGCGTCGTCCAGGGTGACGGTCACGGTGCCCGCGTTCCGGCCGTGGACGACCCGCGCGTAGCGGACGGACCGGCCGGGTTCCCGGGCGCACACCACCCAGGTCGTGCGCTGCGGGCCGTGGGCGGTCTCGAACACCGTGCCCGGCTGCGTGTCGTCGTCGGCCGGGGCGGGGAACTGCGGATCCCAGCCGTCGGCCCACAGTCTCTCGCCGCGCGGGGTGAACAGGAACAGGGCGGCCTCGTATCCAGGCGGCAGCCGCACGGATCCGCTGAGCCGGGCGCGGCGCACGGGGGCCGGGCCCGGGCTGTGTTCCGGAGGGCCAGGTTCCAGGGAGCTGTGTACCATGGTACAAAGGTAACATGACGACCGTGGAGCGTGTCCAGACCGGGGTCCGGATGGAGCGCAGCCTGCTCAAGGTGCTCAAGGGCCTGGCCGAATACCTGGACCTGTCCCTCGGCGATCTGCTGGAAGGCATCGTGCTGCACGCGTTCGAGGGGGAACAGGCGTTCGGGGCGCCCACCCTGGAGGTCGTCGCGGAGCTGAAGCGGATCTACGGCTGCGGCCTGACCGCGGCCGACAGCCACCAGCTGGCGGACTCAGAGAGCTAGCCGGGGTCGATTGTCGTGGCCGTGCTGGCTAACCCGAGGCGGGCGGCCAGTGCGGCCTTGGCGGCCGGCCAGTCGTCGTCCACCATCGCGTACTGGACCGTGTCGCGCCAGCTGCCGTCGTGGCGCAGCCGGTGCTTGCGCAGGACGCCCTCCCGGGTCGCGCCCAGCCGCTCGATCGCGGCCTGCGACCGGGTGTTGAAGATGTCGGTGTGCCAGACGACCCGGACCGCGCCGAGGGTCTCGAACGCGAACGTCATCATGAGCAGCTTCGACTCGGTGTTGTGCCCGGTACGCCACCAGCGCTGGCCCAGCCAGGTGTGCCCGATGCCCAGCGCCCGCAGCGCGGGGTTCACCTCATAGAACGAGGTGGTGCCGGCGAACTCCCCGGTGGCCGCGTCGATCTGGGCGTACGGCAGCCGGGTGCCACGGTCCCGGGCGTCCAGGGCCGCGGCAATATGCCGGGTCGCGTCCTCGAGCGTGACCGGCTGGGCCACCGCGCCCCCGGGCGGGCTCAGCCAGCGGAACACCTCGGCGGCCGCCCCGCCGGTGCCCGCGGCGGCCAGGTACCCCGGCGCGTGCTCCAGGGCCAGCGGCTCTAGCCGGATCAGCCGCCCGGCCAGCACCGGCATCGCCCACCACAGATCGTCACTCACGCCAGGCATGATCGCAGTCGGCAGCCCGGGTGCCGCCGCCCATTTTCTGGCCGTCAGGTCCAGGCGAGTCCGGGGTCGGGAGCGTCGTCGGCCAGCACGCTGCCCTCGATCAGGCCGTAGGGACGGTCGCCCGGGTCATAGACCTCGTTGTCGTTGGACAGCCCGAACGGGGCCAGGTCCACCAGGTAGTGATGCTTGTTCGGCAGCGCCAGCCGGACCTCGCACACCTCCGGCACGGCCTCGATGATCCGCTCGCCGATGGCGTACAGCGTCTGCTGCAGCGAGTAGCTGTAGGTCTCGCTGAACGCGGACAGCAGCGCCTCCCGGGCGAGCTCGAAGGTGGCGCCCCATCCGGTCCCGGTCCCGGTGCCAGCGCCGGTGCCGGGCGCCGCGGCGCCCCGGTACCGCCACCACGCGCTGACCTGGGTAGCCAGCATCCGGTCCCGGGTCTCCGCCAGCGTCGTGTACTCGTCCCGCGGAAAGCCCCAGAACTCGGAGTTGGTGGTGTTCAGCACGACCAGGTTCTCCAGGCCCGACACCACGCTCACCCCGGCCCCGGCGTCGTGCACGACCCGGGTCACGCGGGTCATCTCGCCGGTCCGGGCGAACGAGTGCCGGGTCTCGCCGATGGGGGCCCAGCCGTACTCCTCGACCGCCACCCGGGCCCGGGTGATCTGCGGCTGGGTGCCCACGAAGTGAGCCGCCAGCTCCAGCCCCAGCACCTCCGGCTCGACCGGCCCCAGTTGCCGGGCGAACGCGTACACGGTGTTCTTCTGCGTATCGGTGGCCAGCACCGCGGAGTTGTCGCCGGTCAGGTGGGTCGCGGCCAGGTCGCCGGACAGGCTGGTGGACACGTTCCAGTCCCTGATCACGTCGCCGCCGCCCAGGCCGGTGCCCCGGGCCACCCGCAACACCCGGACCTCGGCCTTGCCGTAGCGGTTCGCTCCGAGCTGGACCATGGCGCACGCCTTTCTGTGGTTACCCGGCGATCACGGCGCTCGCCTTGGCCGCCGCCGCGGCGAGTTCGGCCGGGTCAGCGGTACGCAGCTCACCACCCGCTACCACCTGCTGGCCGCCGACGAACAGGTGCTCCAGCGCCGGCGCACCGAACACCAGCGTGGTCACCGGGTCCGCGATGCCGGCCCCGGGGAGCTGGTCGACCCGCCATACGGCGAGGTCAGCCAGCTTGCCGGGTTCCAGCGAGCCCATTTCGGCCTCGCGGCCCAGGCAGCGGGCGCCGCCCATGGTGGCCATCCGCAGGCAGTCGCGGGCGCTCAGCGCCTGCGGCCCCCCGGCGTAGCGGGCGGCCAGCATGGCCTGGTGCAGCTCCCCGACCATGCGGCCGGACTCGTTGGACGCGCTCCCGTCCACGCCCAGGCCGACCACCGCGCCCGCGTCGAGCAGCTTGCGGACCGGGGCGATGCCCGCTCCGAGGCGGCCGTTGGAGGTGGGGCAGTGGGCCACGCCGGTGCCGGTCGCCGCGAACCGGGCCACCGCCTCGTCCGACAGGTGCACGCAGTGGGCCAGCCACACGTCCGGGCCCAGCCAGTCCAGGTCCTCGGCGTACTGGGCGGGCGTGCGGCCGAACGTGTCGAGGCAGAACTGCTCCTCGTCCTGGGTCTCGGCCACGTGGGTGTGCAGCCGGACACCGGCCGCGCGGGCCAGCGCGGCGCAGTCCCGCATCAGCTCCCCGGTCACCGAGAACGGCGAGCAGGGGGCGACCGCGACGCGGGTCATCGAGGCGGGGGACGGGTCGTGCCAGCGGTCGATCGCGGCCTGCGAGGCGGCCAGGATCGTGTCGTGGTCCTCGACCACCGAGTCTGGCGGCAGGCCGCCGGCCGACTGCCCGAGGTTCATCGAGCCCCGGGTCGGGTGGAAGCGGATCCCGATCCGGCGGGCGGCCAGGATCTCCGCCTCCAGCAGGTCGCCCGCACCCGCCGGGAACACGTACAGGTGGTCGGTGCTCGAGGTGGCGCCGGTCAGGGCCAGCCAGGCCAGGTTGGCCGCCGCGGCCGCGCTCAGCAGCTCCGGGGTCAGCCGGGCCCAGATCGGATACAGGGTCGCCAGCCAGCCGAACAGGGTCTCGTCGGTGGCGTACCCGCGGGTGAGCCACTGGTTCAGGTGAGAGTGGGTGTTGACCAGGCCAGGGGTGACCAGCCGCCCGGAGCCGTCGATCCGGGTGGCCGTGGCGAACTCCGGCGGGACCGGCCCGGGACCCGCGGCGGCGATCCGGCCCTGGTCGATGACGACGTGGCCGGCCGGGTACTCGCTGCCCGCCGGGTCCACCGTCGCGACGTAGCAGCCCGCAATAGCAATGGGTTCGGTCACAGCACTGGGTTCGGTCACGGAGCCCTCTTCTGGTCACGGTGCCCGCGGTCAGGAGCCACGGTAGGTCGAATAGGCGTACGGGCTGAGCAGCAGGGGCACGTGATGATGCGCCGCCGGGTCGGTGATCCGGAAGATCACCACGATCTCCGGGTAAAACGTCTCCGCCGCGGGGGACTGGGCCTTGAGGTAGGCCTCGGTCGCGAACACGATCCGGTGCACCCCCGCCGCGGGGCCCGGGGCCAGATCGGCGACCCGCCCGTCCACGCCGGTCCGGCGCCGGGCCAGCTCGTGCCACCGGCCGCCTTCCTGCCGGCTGAGGACGAGCTCCAGCCCGGCCGCAGGCCGTCCCGTGGTCGCGTCCAGCACGTGCGTGGAGATGCTCATCCGGGTGGTTATGCCCCTTCAGTCACTCGAAAGTCGGTTCAGCCGGTAGCCGGTTAGCCGGAAGCCGGTCACTCGAACGTCTTGGCCAGCCGGATCCGGACGATCTTGGTGAGCTCGTCCCGGACCACCTCGCGCTCGGTGGCGGGATCGTGGCCGAGCCGGGCCTGCAGGGCGGAGAGCATGCTGGCCGCGGACATCCCGGTCGCGCAGATCAGGAACACGTGCCCGAACCGTGCCTCGTAGGCGGCGTTTCCGGCCCGCAGCCCGGCCTGGACGTCCGGGGGGGCGTCCCGGGTCCCGGACTGCTCCTGCCGCGACCAGGCCGCCTCCCGGTCCACCGCGGCGCCCTGGTCCGGCCGGGCGCCCCGGTCCACCGCAGCGTCCTGGTCGGGCAGGCGGGCGCCGATCCGCGGATGGGCGGCCAGCGCGTGCTCGACGTCCGGCCAGCCCAGCGCGGCGATGGTGGCGTCGGACGCGGCCACGAGCGCGGGCAGCGAGCCGTGCGGCCGCCCGCTGACCATCCGCTCGATCCAGCGCGCGCTGGCACACCCGGGCCGGAGCAGCCCAGCGGCGGTGGCGGCGGTGGCCCGGTCCAGGTCACCGACGGGAACCCTGGGGGACTCAGTCACCCAGACGACACTAGCGCCGCACCCCCGCCAGTTCACCGTGTGCCAGACTCGGGACGTGGTCCTGACGCTTAGCGTGGTGCCTTTTGCGCTCGATCCGGGGCACAGTGCACCCCGGTAGCGCCGGGGCGTGCGTGACGGCGATCCGGGGCGCGCCGGGTCATCACCCCCGAGGGCGAGCGGGCCGCGACCGTGCTGGTGCGCGACGGGCTCATCGCCGGCCTGACCGGCTACACCGGCGCTCCGGACGGCGCCGTCACCCTGGCCGGCGACGAGGTGCTGCTGCCCGGGCTGGTGGACAGCCACGTGCACGTGAACGAGCCCGGCCGCACCGAGTGGGAGGGCTTCGCCACGGCGACCGCGGCGGCCGCCGCCGGCGGGGTGACCACGATCGTGGACATGCCGCTGAACAGCATCCCGCCGACCGTGACCGTGCCCGCGCTGCGCGCCAAGCAGGCCGCCGCGGCCGGCCAGCTGGCGACCGACGTCGCGTTCTGGGGCGGTGCGGTGCCCGGCAACCTGGCCAGCCTGCGGCCGCTGCACGAGGCGGGGGTCGTGGGCTTCAAGTGCTTCCTGCTGCCCTCCGGGGTGGACGAGTTCGCCCCGCTCGACGCCGGCCAGCTCGCCTGCGCCATGGCCGAGATCGCCAGCTTCGGCGGCCTGCTCGTCGCGCACGCCGAGGACCCGGCGGTGATCGCGGCGGCGCCTGCCGCCCGGGGCCGCCGGTACGCGGACTTCCTGGCCTCCCGCCCGCCCGAGGCGGAGGTCCGGGCCGTCACGGCGCTGCTGGCCCAGACCGAGCGGACCGGGTGCCGGACCCACATCGTGCACCTGGCCAGCGCGGCGGCGCTGCCCGCGGTCCGCGCGGCCAAGGCGGCCGGCCTGCCGGTCAGCGCCGAGACGTGCCCGCACTACCTGACCCTGCGCGCCGAGGACGTCCCGGACGGCGCCACCCAGTTCAAGTGCTGCCCGCCGATCCGGGACGACGCCAACCGCGCCGGGCTGTGGGCCGGGCTGCTGGACGCCACGATCGACTGCGTCGTGTCCGACCATTCACCGTGCCCGGTCGCGGCCAAGCGGATGGACAGCGGTGACTTCGGGGACGCCTGGGGCGGCATCGCCTCGGTCCAGCTCGGCCTGCCCGCGGTGTGGACCGAGGCCGCCCGGCGCGGCGTCGGCCTGGACCGGGTGGCGGGCTGGATGGCCACCGCCCCGGCCGCGCTCGCCGGCCTGGCCGACCGGGGCGCGATCCGGCCCGGCCTGCGGGCCGACCTGTGCTGCTTCGCCCCGGACGAGAAGTTTGTCGTGGACCTGGCCACGCTGCGGCACCGCAACCCGGTCAGCCCGTACGCGGGGCGGACCCTGACCGGCGTGGTCCGGCAGACCTGGCTGGCCGGGCGGCCGGCCGGAGCCGGCCGCTGGCCGGGACCGTCCCACGGGCCGGGCAGCTGGTCAGGCGCCTGGGAGGCGGGTCGTGAGCGGACCGCCCGAGGACTTCACGGGCCTGCCCGACCTGGCCAGCCGGGCCCTGGGCGGGACGGTGGTCTACGCCAACGACGAGTTCTTCGCGGACGCGCGCAACCTCATCGAGCCGGGGCCGCCCGGGCACGATCCGGCGGCGTTCGGGATCCGCGGCAAGGAGTACGACGGCTGGGAGACCCGGCGGCGCCGGGAACCAGGGGAGGACTTCGTCGTCGTCCGGCTGGCCGCGCCCGCGATCGTGCGCGGGGTCAACATCGACACCGCGCACTTCCGGGGGAACTACCCGGAGTCTGGCTCGGTCGCCGGGACCACGCTGCTCGGCTACCCCTCGGTGGCCGAGGTGCTGCGGCGCCGCCTGGACCCCGCTGGCGGGCCAGGCCGATCTCGGGGGTGACCGGGCCAACCTGGTGCCGGTCACCGCCCCGGACCGGCTGGTCACGCACGTCCGGCTGACCATCCGTCCCGACGGCGGCGTGGCCCGGCTGCGGGTGTTCGGTGAGGTGGTGCCCGACCCGCGCCGGCTGGGCGGCCGGGTGGACCTGGCCGCGACCGCCGCGGGCGGCCGGGTGGAGGCGTGCAGCAACATGTTCTTCTCGCGGCCGGCCAACGCGCTGGCGCCCGGGCGCGCCCAGGTCATGTCGGACGGCTGGGAGACCGCCCGCCGCCGCGACGACGGGCACGACTGGCTGGTGGTGCGGCTGGCGGCGCCGGGCGTGCTGCACCACGCCGTGATCGACACCACCCGTTTCGTCGGCAACGCGCCGGGCCTGGCCCGGCTCAGCGACGAGCAGACCGGCGCGGAGCTGCTGCCGCGGACCCGGCTGGTCCCGGACACCGAGCACTGGTTCCGGATCAGGGCCGGGAACAGCGGAGCGGGGGATAACGGGGCCGGGGACAGCACCGCGCTGGTCCGGCTGGACATCTATCCCGACGGCGGCATCTCGCGGCTGCGGCTGGCCGGCGTGGTGCCGCCGGAGCACCGCGAGCAGATCGCCCGCCGCTGGCTCAGCCTGCTGCCCGCGGACGTGGCCGCCGGGGTCGACCAGGGTGAGTTCTTCGACTGACCCCCCGGCCCCCGGCGCCCGGGGTCAGCACCTACGGCGGCGTGGCCAGGAAGCCCTGAGCGTCCGCGTCGTGCAGGGCGGCCGCGAGGTCCTGCACGTTCAGGCGGCCCTCGGCGCCCGCCGCCCGGGCCGCCAGCCAGAGCGAGCCGCCCACGGCGGGCAGCTTGGGCGCCGCGAAGTCCCGCCCGCCGGTCACGTGCCTCAGGTGCTCCCGCAGCGGGCCCAGGAACACCTCCCCGGCCCGGAAGTTGCTGCCGATCAGCGTCACCTCGGCCGGCCCTCCGAAGTCCAGGGCCGCGTAGACGGCGCTGATCTGCTCGGCCAGGGCCACCGCGGCCTCCCGGTAGATGCCCGCCGCCACGTCGTCGCCCTCGTCCGCGGCCTCGCCCACCTGCACGGCAAAGGCCGAGATACGGGCCTTGTCGAAGTCCCGGTAAATGACGGGCTTGATATCCTCGATGTGCTGCAGTCCGTAGAATTCGAGCAGGCGCGGGACGAGTGGCGTCCAATCCTTTCTTCCGTCCCGGTAGGCGAGGACCGCGCGGATCGCGGCGACGGCGACCATGTACCCGGATCCTTCGTCGCCGACGATATGACCCCACCCGCCGCAGCGCCAGGCCGCACCGTGGGCATTAACTCCGAACGTATTAGTTCCGGTGCCGGAGATGGCCGCGATACCGGGCGCGGCGAGCGAGCCTGCCGCCCAGGCGGTCACGACGTCATTGACGGCCAATACGACTGGTGCGCTGAGTGCGGTCACGCCGGACAGCAGGCGTTTACGTTCGGATTCGGTGTCTATTCCCGCGACACCCAGTACTGCCGCGGCTACCGGTTTGGCCTGCCCGAGGGCCTCGCTAATCGCCTCGTTAATGGAAGCTGACGCCGCCTCGTACCCCACCGCTTCGGGATTACTCGGCCCGGTCTCCGCCGCCGTCACTGTGCCTGTGTCCAGGTCAAATACGGCGGCTATCGTCTTCGTGGCGCCGCCGTCCACCCCGATCAGGAGACCGCTGGCCGCCGGGCCGCTGGTCCTTCCGCTGGCCGTCGGCAGCAATTCCGCGGGCAGTGTGACGAGGCTGTCTTTACGTTGCCCGCTATCTACTGATGTACTATGCATCGAGTTCCATCGGCCAATCTACGAGCGGATCACAGTGCGCCTAGACTACCTTGCTTTGGGTAACCCAACCCTGGACGTCCAGGCGGGGGGTTCTTCCGTGCTGGGCGGTTCAGTAGTCTACTCCGCATTGCAGGCGGCCCGGCTAGGCCTTAGTGCCGCGATCGTGGGAAGAGCGAATCCGGTCCAGCTGGAGCCGTACTGGCAGCCTTACGCGGGGGAAGTCGGGCTGACCTTGCAGCCCGCTGAGTCGACCACGACGTTCCGTAACGTGTCGATGGGGGATGCTCGCGAACAATGGCTTGAGGACTGGGCCGGGAGCATCCAGGATCTGGGTGAATTGCCGGACAGTGATATTTTGCATATCGCGCCCGTGGCCCAGGAAATAACCCTGGAAAAACTGGTCGTGGAGGCCCGGTCACGTTTCGTCCTGCTCACCCCTCAGGGGCTGGTCCGAAGGTGGGCCGGCCTTGGTGCGCAGGTCGAGCACTTTGCCCGTGACTTTCCCGCCGAGGTCTCGTCGGCGCTGGACGTGGTGGTGGTGTCCGAGACCGAAGCCCCCTACGTGAGCGAGCTCCTGGCCGCAGTGCCCCGCCACGGCGGCCTGGGCGTGGTGACCCGGGGCCGGCGGGGGTGCCAGGTCCTGACCCGGGCCGGGTCCACGGAGTACACCGCGGACCCGGTGCGGGTCCTGGCCGACCCGACCGGTGCCGGCGACTGCTTCGCGGCCACGCTGACCACCGAGATGTTCCGGGGCCGGCCGGTACCCGAAGCGGTCCGGCTGGCCACGGCGGCCGCGTCGCTGTGCGTCAGCGGGGCGGGCCCGACCACCATCGGCACCCGGCCGGAGATCATGACCGAACGCGGGTCTTCCCCCGGCGGGGCCGGTTCCCCGGGTCGTCCCCGTCCGGGCGGATAGCCGTTCCCGGGTGGGCCGCGGTGTAGTCCCGGGCCCGCTCGACGAAGATGTTGTACAGATCCCGCGCGGCGAGCGGGGGTGAGCCGGACCGGGCGCGCTGGATGACCAGGTCCACCCCGGTATCGTCGTCGGCCAGCGGCCGCCAGGTGATCACCCCGTGCTGCTCGAGCGGATCGCCGATCACGCTGAAGTCCGGGAGCACGGTGAGGCCCAGGCCCTCGGCCACCATCAGCTTGCCCATCTCGGCGCCGTCGGTGGAGTAGGAAAAGGCCGGGGGCTGCCCCTGTAGCAGCCGGTGCAGATAGCGGTGCATGACATAACCAGATCGCATCACGATCACCGGCTCGGCGAGCAGGTCGGCGGTGCGCACGGTGGCGTGCTGGGCCAGGGGGCTGTCCGCCCGGAGCACGACGACCGGACGCCCGTGCAGCAGCCGGGTGGTCTCCAGTTCGGGGGGCATGTCGTCGCCGTCGAGGTAGTTCACCAGGCCCAGGTCGAAGCTGCCCTCCAGGACGCCGCGGTGGATCTCGACCTGCTGCGCCCCGATCACCTCGACCTGGGTCAGCGGGTGACTCTGCCGGAACTGCTGGATGGTCGGGGCGAGCAGCGGCGCCGTGGCCGCGCTGACCGTGCCCAGCCGGACCAGCCGGACGCTGCGGTGTTGCTCGCCAGCCGCGTGCCGGAGCCGGTCGAACGAGTCGAGCAGGGTCAGGATGTAGGGGAATAGCTCACGGCCGGAGTCGCTCATCCGCGCCCCGTGCCGGCCCCGGTCGAGAAGGTCGACGCCGAGCTCGCGTTCCAGGCTCCGGACCGAGCCGCTCAGCGCGGGCTGAGAGATGTGCAACTCGTCTGCGGCGCGCCGAAACGAGCCCAGCCGGGCCACCGTGGCCACGTATTCCAGCTGCTCGATCCGCACACGACCCCTCTCACCCGGCGCCTGTTTAACACCAGGATAGCGATCGCTTTAATAGGAAAACCTTACCACGCCCCCGCCGATCGGTATTGGACGGCCCGGCCAGGTGCCCCGCATGCTGAAGCTAGTTCCGCTGGCGCCGCCAGGTGCCAGGGCTGCCCAGCCTGGGGTCACTCCCTGGCCAGCCAACCCAACTTCCTATAAATTAGGTCGAGAAACAAGGAAATCCCGGGCGCGCGGGCCAGCCGACCAGTACCGGAGGAGTCGCAGATGGGCGTCGTACTGCACTGGTTCCTGCCCACCAACGGTGACTCGCGGACCGACCTGAGCCTGGGCAACGCCGTCGGCGCCGCGGGCAGCCGGGCCGCCGAGGGGGGCAGCGAGCGCGCCCCGGACATCGGCTACATCGGCCAGATCGCCCGCTCCGCGGAGCAGGTCGGCTTTACCGGCGCGCTGACCCCGACCAGTTCGTGGTGCGAGGACGCGTGGATCATGACCGCCGGGCTGACCCAGGTCACCGAGCGGTTCAAGTTCCTGGTCGCGTTCCGGCCGGGCCTGATGTCGCCCACGCTCGCGGCCCACATGGCCGCGACCTACCAGCGCATCTCCGGTGGCCGCCTGCTGCTCAACGTGGTCACCGGCGGCGACGACGTGGAGCAGCAGCGGTTCGGCGACCACCTCGGCAAGCACGCCCGGTACGAGCGGGCCGGTGAGTTCCTGCACATCGTCCGGGAGCTGTGGACCGGCGAGCCGGTGACGTTCACCGGCCAGCACTACGACGTGCGCGGCGGGCAGATCATCCCGGCCCGGATCTGGCCCGAGATCTACCTGGGCGGGTCCTCAGCCCCGGCTCTCGACGTGGCCGCCAGGTACGCCGACGTATACCTGACCTGGGGTGAGCCACCCCGGGCCGTTGCGGAAAAACTGGACGCGGTGCGAACGCGCGCCAAGGCGGCCGGCCGGGAGGTGCGCTTCGGGATCCGCCTGCACGTGATCACGCGGGACAGCGCGGCCGAGGCGTGGGCCCAGGCTCAGCGGCTGCTCGACGGCCTCGACCCGGCCGCGATCGAGCGGGCGCAGGCCATCCAGCGGGCCTCGCAGTCCGAGGGCCAGCGCCGGATGGCGGCGCTGCACGGCGGGCGCGCCGACGCCCTGGAGGTGTCGCCCAACCTGTGGGCGGGCGTGGGCCTGGTCCGCGGCGGCGCCGGCACCGCGCTGGTCGGCAGCCACGACGAGGTGGCCGAGCGGATCGCCGAGTACTACGCGCTCGGCATCGACGAGTTCATCCTGTCCGGCTACCCGCACCTGGAAGAGGTCTATCAGGCCGGCGAGGGCCTGATCCCGGTGCTGCGGCGCCGGGGCCTCATGACCTCCCCCGACGACGACAACTGATCCCTGGAGGCTGACCATGACCACCGATCCCACCACCGAACCGCTCCGCTTCGCCTACTGGGTGCCCAACGTCAGTGGCGGCCTGGTGACCAGCACCATCGAGCAGCGCACCGACTGGTCGTTCGAGTACAACCGGGTCCTGGCCCGGCTCGCCGAGCGGGCCGGGTTCGACTACGCGCTGAGCCAGGTCCGGTACACCGCCAGCTACGGCGCCGAGTTCCAGCACGAGTCGACCAGCTTCAGCCTGGCCCTGCTGATGGCCACCGAGCGGCTCAAGCTGATCGCCGCGGTGCACCCGGGTCTGTGGCACCCGGGAGTGCTGGCCAAGTGGGTGGCCACCGCGGACCACCTGTCCGGCGGCCGGGTCGCGGTGAACGTGGTCTCCGGGTGGTTCAAAGACGAGTTCCGCCAGCTCGGCGAGCCGTGGCTGGAGCACGACGAGCGCTACCGGCGCACCGCCGAGTTCATCCTCGCGCTCAAGCGGATCTGGACGCAGGACGAGGCCAACCTGGCCGGTGACTTCTACCGGATCCGCGACTTCAGCCTCAAGCCCAAGCCGCTGTCCTGGCCGGGCCGCCCGCACCCGGAGATCTTCCAGGGCGGCAACTCCTCCGCCGCCCAGCGCAACGGCGGCCAGCTGTCCGACTGGTACTTCTCTAACGGCAAGGACTTCGACGGGGTCGCGGAGCAGCTCGCTAACCTGCGGCAGATCGCGGGCGCCGCGGGACGCACCGACGGGCCGAGGTTCGGGCTCAACGGGTTCGTCATCGTCCGCGACACCGAAGCCGAGGCCCGCGAGCAGCTGCGGGAGATCATCGCCAAGGCGCACGTGGAGGCGGTCGAGGGCTTCGGGGCCGCGGTCAAGCAGGCCGGGGCGTCCGCCGAGGACAAGAAGGGCATGTGGGCCGACTCCTCGTTCGAGGACCTGGTGCAGTACAACGACGGGTTCCGCACCCAGCTGATCGGTACCCCCGAGCAGGTGGCGACCCGGATCATCGCCTACCGCAAGCTCGGCGTGGACCTCATCCTGACCGGCTTCCTGCACTACCACGAGGAGATCGAGCGGTTCGGCCGGGACGTGCTGCCGATCGTGCGCGCGCTCGAGGTGGAAGCCGGCCTGGACCCGGCCGCGGTGCCTGACCCGGCGGCCGGCCTGACCGAGCCTGGCCCGGTCCTCGTGGGCGCGCGATGAGCGTCACCTCTCCCGCCGCGCCGCCTGAGGTTCTCTTCTCCGCAACGGAGGCGCTCGCGGTGGCCCGGTCCTACGCCGAGTCGATCGCCAGCGGCGTGATCGGACGGGACCGCGCGGGCGAGGTGCCCTACGCCGAGCTGGCCGCCCTGGACGCGAGCGGGCTGCTGGGCATCACGGTCCCGAGCGCGCACTTCGGCCCCGACCTGTCCCCGGTGGTGCTGGCCGAGGTGATCCGGATCATCGCCGCCACCGATCCGGCGATCGCCCAGATCCCGCAGGCCCACTTCCTGTTCGTGGACGTGCTCGCCGTCTACGGGAGCGCGGCCCAGCAGGAGCGGCTGTTCGCGGACGTGCTGGCCGGCGCGCGGCTGGGTAACGGCCTGGCCGAGCGGGGTGGCCAGCACGCCCAGGACCTGCGCACCAGGTTGCGCAGCGGTCCCGGGGGCCTGCGCCTGCACGGGCGGAAGTACTACTGCACCGGCGCGATCTCGGCCCGCTGGATCGGGGTCAGCGCGCTGGACGACGGCGACCGCCTGGTCCTGGCCTTCGTCGAGCGGGACGCCCCGGGCGTGCAGATCGGCGAGGACTGGGACGTGATGGGGCAGCGGGCCACGGTCAGCGGCTCCGCGGTCTTCGACCAGGTCCCGGTGGACCCCGGCCTGGTCATCCCCTACGGCACCGCGTTCGAGGTGCCGCAGCAGCTCGGCGCCCGGGCCCAGCTGGTGCACGCCGCGATCCAGGTGGGGATCGCGGGCGGGGCGCTGCGCGACGCCGGTGAGTTCGTCCGGACCCGGGCCCGGCCCTTCTTCGAGGCCACCCGGGCCGGCTGGGCCGAGGTCGCCTCAGCCGACCCGCACACGATCCACCGTTTCGGCCGCCTCGCCACCCAGGTACGCGCGGCCGAGGCGCTGCTCGCCGCCGCGGCCGCCACCCTCGAGGAGGTGGGCCGGGTGCCGCGCGACGCCGAGGCGGCCGCCCGCGGCTCGATCGCGGTCGCCGAGGCCAAGGCCTTCGCCAGCGACGTCGCGGTGGAGGTGGCCAGTGACCTGTTCGCGCTGGCTGGGGCCAGCGCGGCCGACGAGCGGCTTGACCTGTCCCGGCACTGGCGGAACGCCCGCACGCACGCCAGTCACGATCCCGTCGATTGGAAGTATCACCATGTCGGCAACTTCCGGCTCAACCACGTCCTGCCGCCGAACCACGGGCAGCTCTGACCATGACGACCACTGACCCGCGGGTGGCCCACGGCGACGTGTCGGCCGCGGACTTCCGCCACGCGATCGGCCACTTCGCCACCGGCGTCACCGTCGTCACCTCGGTCGGGATCGACGGCCAGCCGGTCGGCACCACGGCCAACGCAGTGAGCTCGCTGTCCCTGGACCCGCCGCTGATCCTGGTCTGCTTCGACCGCTCCAGCCAGACGCTGGAGGCGGTGCTGGGCCACGGCGCGTTCGCGGTCAACGTCCTCGGCGCCCGGCAGCAGCACCTGTCGGCCAACTTCGCCCGCCGGGGCCTGGCCGCAGCCTGGGACGGGGTCCGGCACCGCCGGGGCCGGACCGGCAGCCCCCGGCTGGACGACGTGATCGCCAGCCTCGAAGCCACCGTTGAGCACCGCCTCGAGGGGGGTGACCACGAGATCATCGTGGGCCGGGTCCGGGAAGTGGAGACGAGCGGCGACGACGCGGCCCCGCTCGTGTTCTGGCGCGGCAGCTACGCGTCGCTCGGGTAACGGGCACCGGCCCCGGGAGCGCTGAACCGCCCCCGGGCCCGGAACCGGCCCCCTGAACCCTGAACCGCACCCCGGCGGGCTCGCCACGACTTCACCAACTCACCTTGTGTTACCGGAAAGGACGTCGCTGTGACGACTACCGAGAGCAGTACTCCGAGCACGGCCACCCGGGGCGCCCCGCTCCCGGGCATCGACCTGGACGACCCGGTCCGGGTCGCCGAAGGGCTGCGCGACGAGTTCCGGGCCGGCGCCGCCGAGCGTGACCGGGATCGCGCCTTCCCCTACGAGCAGTGCGCGGCGTTCCGCGCGTCCGGCCTGCTCGGCCTCATGGTCCCGCGCGAATACGGGGGCTATGGGGGCAACTTCGCGGAGCTCATGAGGGTCGTGATCGCCATCTCGGCGGGCGACTCCAACATCGGCCAGATGTACCAGCTGCACACCGGCGGCATCCGGCTGCTGCAGGAGTTCGCCTCCCCCGACGTGCAGGCCAGATGGCTGCCCCGGTTCGCGAGCGGTGAGCTATGGATCACCAACGCGTACTCCGAAGTCGGCACCAAGAGCGTGAACGACTTCAAGACCACCATCACCCGGGACGGGACGGGCTGGCGGCTGAACGGCCGCAAGTTCTACTGCACCGGCAGCCTGGCCGGGGACCTCACCTTCGGCCCGTGCCGCATCGAGGGCACCGACGAGGTCCGGGTGTTCTACACGCCGACCGACGCCGAAGGGGTGACGGTCCACGACGACTGGACCGGGTTCGGCCAGCGGACCACGGCCAGCGGCACGACCGAGTTCCGCAATGTGTGGATCCCGGACGAGCTGATCCTCGGCAGCCCGGACACCGAAGGCGGCGGCGGCGGGGACATCACCTCCCTGAACTACCAGGCGGTACACACCGGCGTGTTCGTGGGCATCGCCAAGAACGCGCTCGACGACGCGGTCGGGTTCGTCCGGACGAAGGCGCGGGTCTGGTACGAGAGCAGCGCCGAGCGCGCCGTTGACGACCTCTACACCCAGCTGCGGGTCGGCGAGATGAAGACCGCCGTGGACGCCGCCGAACTGCTGTCGCTGCGCGCCGCCGACCTGTGCGACGAGGCCGTCGCGCATCTCGGTGACGCCCGCATCCGTGGTGAGGCGTCCCTGGTCACCGGCCAGGCGCGGCACGCGGCCGCCGAAGCCGCCCTGTTCAACGGGTCGTACCTGTTCAAGGTGTGCGGCGCGGGCAGCGTCCTGGAGAAGTACGGGTTCGACCGGCACTGGCGCAACGCCCGCACGCTGTCGCTGCACAACCCGCTCGACTTCAAGCTCCTGCACGCAGGCGACTACCTGCTCAACGACACCCTGCCGCCCGTCGATTCGTACAACTAGGAGACGGCGATGTCCGCTGTAGGACTCATGTTCGTGGGTGCGGTTCTGTTCGTGAACGGCCTGCTGTTCCTGGGCCGGATCGACGGCAAGAGCGCCGCCCCGTTCAACATCTTCGTCGGCGCCCTCCAGGTAGCCATCCCGTTCTACCTGATCGCGACGGCCCCGACCGCCGACGACATCCTGCTGGACTCCGGGATCTTCCTGTTCGGGTTCACCTACCTGTACGTGGGGATCAGCAACCTGGCCGGCCAGTCACTCGTCGGGCTCGGCTGGTACTCGGCCTGGGTGGCGATCATGGCCGCCGCTTTCGGCATCACCAACATCGTCAAGTTCCATGACCCGACGATCGGCCTGCTGTGGCTGCAATGGTCGGTGCTGTGGGCACTGTTCTGGCTGGTGCTCGCGATGGGCGTGACCCGCCTCACGACGCCGGCCTGCTGGCTGACGCTCATCCTGTCCTTCACCACCTGCACCATTCCCGGCTTCCTGCTGCTGCTCGGGGAGTGGGGCCACGTGGGCACGTGGCTGGTGCTCGTCGTCATCGCCGCGACGGTGGTCGCCGTGGCGCCGGTCACGGTCGCGAGCC
Source organism: uncultured Actinomycetes bacterium (assembly GCA_963781085.1). Classification (GTDB taxonomy): domain Bacteria; phylum Actinomycetota; class Actinomycetes; order Streptosporangiales; family Streptosporangiaceae; genus RYN-230. The sequence continues at coordinate 19,215 of CAWAES010000026.1, read as the reverse complement.
TGCGCCAGCCTGCTGAGGTGCCAGACCCGGCCGAAGCCGAGGCCGGCGTCCCGGTCTCGGTGCCCTGACGGGCAGGCCCTGTCCCGTGTGCCACACGGGGCAGGGCCGGCCGTCCTGGGGTAGGTTGCGCCGGTGACCACGATCGCGGATCTGCTCGAGACCTACCAGCCCGACGGCGAGGCCGAGACCGCTGACGTCGCGCGGGTGCGCGCGCTCCTGGAGCGCTCGCCGGACCCGTACCCGCGCTCACTGCCCCTGCACGTCACCGGGTCGGCGCTGGTCGTCCACCCCGGCAGCGGCCGGGTGCTGCTGCGCTGGCATCCGCGCCAGCAGGCCTGGCTCCAGGTCGGCGGGCACGGTGACCCGGGCGAGCAGGACCCGCTCGCCGTCGCGCGGCGCGAGGCGGCCGAGGAGACCGGCCTGACCGATCTGATGCCGTGGCCGGACGCGCGGCTACGGCACGTGGTCATCGTCGCCGTGCCCGCGGCCGGAGACGACGACCCCGCGCACGAGCACGCCGACCTGCGCTTCTTCCTGGCCACCCGGACACCGGACACGATCGCGGCGGAACGGCCGGACGCGCCGCTGCGCTGGCTGACCCTCGCCGAGGCGCTGGAGCTCACCAGCGAGACCAACCTGAGGGAGACGCTGAACCGGGCCGGGCGATTGCTGCCCGATCGTGCCTGAAACAGCGGTGTCTTCGCTCAAATCTACTTTTTGTCCGGATTGATACACAATGAGACTCCTGTGATGCCATGCTGCCCGATGAGCAGATTGTCAGGCCTGGTGAGAGGCGGAGGGTGCCGCGTAGCTGGGCGCGCGTCAGAGTTAGGCGGGTCCTTTGAAAGCAGCACAGTCGCATCGCAAGAGCAGGAAGTTCCGCAGGATCGGGCGGCACACGGCGCCCTCGCCGACCGCGCAGGTGGCCCGCCGGGCCGGCCAGGCCGCACCGGCGGTCGCGGTGCTGGGCGCGCTGGCGGCGGCGCCGCAGACCGCGTTCGCCTCCACCGTGGCGGCCGCGGCCCCGGCCGGGCACACCGGCCTGGCCACCCAGCGTCATCCGGTCACCCGGGCCCACGTGACTTCCCGGGAGCGCGCCACGCACCCCAGCCGCCAGGTGGCGCGGACCTACGCGGTGCGCACCGGGGACACGCTGAGCGGGATCGCGCAGCAGTTCTACGGTCACGCCAGTGACTGGCAGTGGCTCGATGACCTCAACCGGGCCAAGATCGCCGACCCGAACCTGATCTACACCGGTCAGGTGTTCAGCGTCCCGGCTGACCCCCCGGCCTCGGTCCGCGACGGGACCTACCGGGCCCGGCACGCGGTAAGCGTGGCGGCCACCAGCACGGCCGACGACCAGCCGCCGGCCAGCAGTTCCCCGGGTGGCGGTGCTCCGGCCGGGCCGGGCGGTTCAGCCAGCGGTACGCCGGCCACCAGTGCCCCGGCCGGTCACGGCGTGTCCTGTTCGGGGTCGGCCAGCGGCATGGTCCCGGCCAACTACGCCGCGATCGTGGGCTTCCTGACCTCGCACGGCTACACCGGGAACGCGGCGGCCGGAATTGCCGGGAACATCTGGCAGGAGTCCGGCGGCAACCCCGAATCGGTCGGTGACGGCGGAGGCGGGCTGATCGGCTGGACGCCGCTGCCGGGCGGGTACGTGACCGGCAATCCCGCCGCGGACCTGCAGACCCAGCTGACGGCGATCCTGGCTTTCAACCGGATCTGGGCCCAGTACGTCCCCACGCTGAACGCCGCGTCCTCCCCGGCCGCGGCGGCAGCGATCTACGTCACCGACTTCGAGCGGGCGGGGATCCCCGCGGTCGGCAATCGCGAGGCGGCCGCCGAGGCCGTCGCCTCGGCGTGCGGGATCTGAGCTAGCCCCGGCGGGGTCCTTACGCGCCCGGGCCGACGGGCCCGGGCGCGTAAGATCGCGCCGGGGAGGTGCGGATGGGGATCGACTACGTCCACGGGTACTCGGCCGGGGAGGAAGCGCGGCTGCACGACCAGGCCACCACGCTGACCGGGCTGCTGCACGCCGATACCCGCTACCCGGCCGGCAGCCGGGTGCTGGAAGCCGGCTGCGGGGTGGGCGCGCAGACGGTCATCCTGGCCGCCCACAGCCCGCAGGCCTCGATCACCTCGATCGACATCTCGGCCGCCTCCCTCGCGCAGGCGCGGGAACGCGTCCGGCGGGCAGGCCACCGGCAGGTCACCTTCCAGCAGGCCGACCTCTACCGGCTGCCCTACGGACCGGGCAGTTTCGATCATGTCTTCGTGTGCTTCGTGCTGGAGCACCTGCGCGACCCGGTGTCCGCCCTGGCCGGGCTGGGCCGGGTGCTGCGCCCCGGCGGCACGCTCAGCGTCATCGAGGGAGATCACGGCTCGGCCTACTTCCATCCCGACAGCGACCAGGCCCGGCGGGCCATCCAGTGCCTGATCGACCTGCAGCGGCAGGCCGGCGGCGACGCGCTGATCGGGCGCCGGCTGTATCCGCTGCTGGTCCAGGCGGGCTTCCGCGAGGTCAGGGTGGCGCCCCGGATGGTCTACGTGGACGGCGCGCGGCCGGCCCTGGCCGAGGGCTTCACCCGCAAGACGTTCGCCGCCATGGTCGAGGGCGTCGGCGACCAGGCGGTCGGCCAGGGGCTGATGCCGGCGGCGGACTGGGCGGCCGGGGTCAGCGACCTGCGCCGGGCGGCCCGCCCCGACGGCACGTTCTGCTACACGTTCTTCAAGGCGGTCGCCTGCAAGTAGGCCGCCGCGGCCCGGTTCGCTAGCCGCGGCTGTCCACCGGGAAGTGCCCGCGTTCACGGGCCAGGCGCGCCAGCAGGCCGGTCGCCCGGGCCGGGTCGGCGCAGACCGCCCGGAGTTCGGCGGCGGTTAAGTGGCAGACAGCCCGCCACGGGTTGCGTTCGCGGCGGCCGTCGACGTGGCTCAGCCGGTACTGGACCTGCCCGTCGACCCGCACCACCCACGACCAGGAGAACGTCCCCAGGTCACTGCTGTAGGTCGTCTCGATCTGGCTGATTTCACGCGCAGCGACGAGCCGAGACACGGCGGATCCCCTTTCCACGCTGCTGATCCGATCCCGACGGCCCCCGGGTGCCGGCAGTTACGCTCTGTCCTACAATGACAACACAATTGCGCTGGGGTTCGCAAAAGAACGCATCACAAACTCCGGATCACAACGAGACGCCTACTCTCACCCCGGGAACTACGGCCCGGCAGCGATACTGGGTAGATGAGAGTGCAGGCTGCGGATTCGGTCCGGCGCCGTATCGGTGCGTCGATCTTCGAGCGGGTGGCGGGGCCTGAGGGACCGAACCGTCGCCGCGTCATCCACCAGGGCGAGGGTGACCGCTGGTTCGCCGAGGACCGCCCCATCCGGCGGGTGCACGGCGACTCGTCGATGTTTGTGGGCGGCATCCGCGCCTTGCTGCTGCAGTCGCTGCACCCGCTGGCCATGGCGGGTGTGGACGCGCATTCCGGCTACCGCGGCGACCCGTGGGGACGGTTGCAGCGGACCAGCTACTTCCTCGCCGTCACCACGTTCGGCCGGGCCGCCGACGCGAAGGCGGCGACCGGGCGGGTCAAGGCGATCCACCGCCGGGTCACCGGGACGGCGCCGGACGGCCGGCCTTACGCCGCGTCGGATCCGCACCTGCTGACCTGGGTCCACATCGCTGAGGCCGACAGCTTCCTGCGCGCGCACACCCGGTTCGGGGCCGAGCCCCTGGACCAGGCCGGGCGCGACGGCTACGTCGCCGACGTGGCCCGGATCGCCGCCGAACTCGGGGTGCCTGACCCGCCCCGCACCGAGGCCGAGCTGGCCGACCGGATCAGCCAGTACCGGGCGGAGCTACGCGGTACCGCCGAGGCCCGGGCGGCGGCCCGGTTCCTGCTGCTGACCCCGCCGCTGCCGCTGGTCGCCCGGGCGCCGTACGGGGTCCTGGCCGCGGCGGCCACCTCGCTGCTTCCCGGCTGGGCCCGCCGTCCGCTCTACCTGCCCCAGTTGCCGCTGGCCGAGCGGGCCGTGGTCCGCCCGGCCGGCCACGTGGTCATCCGCGGAATTCGCTGGGCCATCAGCCCGGGGTAATCGTTCCCCGCGATCCCGCCGCGGCCTGCTCGAGGATGGCGCCGGCGGCGAGCAGCCTCTCCTCGGCCCCGGCTGGACCGATCAGCTGGATGCTGGCCGGGAGCGGGCCGCCCGTGGGTACCGGCAGCGCGAGCGCCGGCACTCCCGCCAGGTTGACCGGAGAGGTGAGGCCGCGAATGAGGACCATCTCCGGCGACTTGTCCAGGGTGGGCGGGAATCCCAGCAAGGTCGGGAGGGCGAGCAGGTCGACGCGCTCCCAGAGCGACGACAAGGTGGCCCGCCAGCGGGCCGCGTCCTCCCGGGCCGCCGCGAGCGCCGCCGGGGTGATGGTGCTCGCCCCGCGCAGCCGGGCCAGCACGTCCCGGCCGATCTTGTCCGGCGCCGCCTGGGCGTAGCCGCCGTCGCAGGCCCAGGCCTCCGCGTCGAGCACGGTCATCGCGGCGACGGTCGCCCGGTCGAGCCCGTCCAGGCCGGCCTGCACCACCTCCCATCCGGTCTCGGCCAGCGCGGCGTCGACCGCGGCGTCGATGACGGGGTCGGCGCCGATCACGACGCGGCCGACGACCCAGGGCGCCTCGGCCGCGACCGAGAACCCCGGTTCCAGCAGCTGCATCCCGGCGACGAGGCCGGCCACGTCCCGCGCCATCGGCCCCACGGTGTCCAGGCTCGGCGCGAGTGGCCAGACCCCGGTGAGCGGAATCCGCCCCCAGGTGGTCTTCAGGCCGGCTATCCCGCAGCACGCGGCGGGGATCCGGATCGAGCCGCCGGTGTCTGAGCCGTACGAGACGTCGGCCTCGCCGCTGGCCACGGCCACGGCCGAGCCGCTCGACGACCCACCCGGAACCCGCAGCGGGTCGAGCGGGTTGACGGGGGTGCCAAAGACCGGGTTGACCCCGCTGATCCCGTAGGCCAGCTCGTGCAGGTTGGTCTTGCCGACCAGGCAGGCCTCGCCCCGGGCCATCGCGGCCCGCAACCCGGCCAGGCAGGGAGCGTCCGCCGCGGCGGGCCTGGCCTGCTCGGCGATGGCCCGGCTGCCCGCCGTGGTGGGGAGGCCAGCGACGTCGATCAGGTCCTTGGCCGCGACCCGCAGGCCGGGCCCGGACGCAGCATCCCTCAAGATCCACGTGGACATAGCCGACAAGTATCGCATCCGTAGTGTGGCGGCGGCCGCGCCTGAAGACGGGCGCCATTTTCCAACCATTCCCGCCCCATTGCCGTCTTAGCTGACGAGATTGGTCGTTCCCGCGGCTGGTCCCGGGACGGCGCGGACCCGAGGGAGAGCAGACATGAAGCCAACTACTCGTGCGGCGCGGCGCGGCCTGGCGGCCCTGGCCCTGACGTGCGCCGCGGTCGCCGTCCCGGCCACCGCGCTGGCCGCGTCCGCAAGCCCGGGGAAGACGGCCGCGACGGCCCGGCCAGCCACGGCCGCGGTCCCCCCGAGGTGCGGCACCGGCGCCCTCACTGCCTGGCTCGGCATTCCCGGGGACGGCTACGCCGGAGGCGCCAGCTACCAGCTGGAGCTGTCCAACACCTCGGCCCGCGCGTGCACGCTGTACGGCTACCCGGGTGTCTCCGCCCTGGCTCCCGGCGGCCACCAGCTCGGCCGCGCGGCGGGCCGTGGCCCGGCCTCGGCCAGCCGCCTGGTGACGCTGGGCCGGGGGGCTACCGCGCACGTGCTGCTCCAGATCACCGACGTGGCCAACTTCCCGCCGGCGTCCTGCGGCGAGCGCACCGCGGTGGCGTTGCGGGTCTACCCCCCGGGGGCCACCAGGTCGCTCGAGGTTCCCTTCACCTTCCCGGCGTGCGGCCGCAGCGGACCGGTGTACCTGCACGTGGGGACCACCAAGGGCGGGACCGGCGTCCCCGGCTTCAGCAGCTAACCCCGGTGCTGCTGGTACCGCAGGCCGTCCATGAGCAGGTCAAGCAGGCGCCCGGCCTGCTCCCGCTGCGCCGGTTCCCCGGCCGTCAGGGACACGCCGCCGAGGCTGGCCAGCACGTCCGCGGGTGCTATGTCGCGGCGCAGCGTCCCGTCCCGGCCGGCTGCCTCCAGCAGCGTGGTGATCGCGGCGATCAGCTGGCCCCGGCTCTGCTCGTACGGGTTCCGGCCTGAGGCTATGACCGCGCGCAGCGCGTCGGCCATGCCGCGCTTGGTCGTCATGTAGTCCACGAACCGGTCCATCCAGCGACGGGTCGCCTCGGCCGGCGTCAGGTCCCGGAGCAACTCCGGGACCGCGTCGCAGAGCCGGGCGAGCTCGTTGCGGTAGGCGGCTTCCACCAGGGCTTCGCGGGTGGGGAAGTGGCGGTACAGCGTGCCGATGCCGACGCCGGCGTCCCTGGCGATCGCGTCGAGCGTCACCTCCGGCCCTTCCTGGGAGAAGGCCCGGACGGCGGCTTCCAGCAGCCGGGCCCGGTTGCGCTGGGCGTCGGCGCGCATCGGCCGGTCGGCGATCTGCGTCACGGCGCTCCTTTGCTGCTCAGCTCCTGCGGCCCGGGCGGGCGCGGATTTGCTAAACGGAGGAAGCTCCGCTTAGTCTTAACGGGAGTAGTGGAGGCTCCTCCGTTTTCCCCATCATACCGGCCAGCCAAGGGACATCATGACTGTGAGCACACCCATCACCACGCCGTTCGGGGCCGAGTCGACGGCCGCCGAGGTCGTGGACGGCATCGACCTCACCGGCCGCCGGGCCATCGTGACCGGCGGCGCGTCGGGCATCGGCGTCGAGACCGCCCGGGCGCTGGCCGGGGCGGGCGCCGAAGTGACCCTGGCGGTCCGCAACGTCGAAGCGGGTGAGCGCACCGCCGCCGGCATCACCGAGACCACTGGCAACAAGCAGCTGCTCGTGGCCCGGCTGGACCTGGCCGACCAGGCCTCGGTGGCGGCGTTCGCAGCCCAGTGGGACGGGCCGCTGCACATCCTGGTCAACAACGCGGGCATCATGGCCGCCCCGCTGATGCGCACCCCCGAAGGCTGGGAGATGCAGTTCGCCACCAACCACCTGGGCCACTTCGCCCTCGCCACCAGGCTGCACGGGGCCCTGGCCGCGGCGGGCAGCGCGCGGGTGGTGTCGGTCAGTTCCTCGGCGCACCTGCGGTCCCCGGTGGTCTTCGAGGACATCGGATTCCTGGAGCGGCCCTACGAGCCGTGGGCCGCGTACGGGCAGTCGAAGACGGCTAACGTGCTGTTCGCGGTGGAGGCGACCAGGCGCTGGGCCGGGGACGGCGTCACGGTCAACGCGCTGATGCCGGGCGGGATCCGGACCGGCCTGCAGCGCTACGTCACCGACGAGGAGCTGGAGCGGCTGCGCCGCCAGTCGGGCGGGGGCGGCGCCAGCTGGAAGACGCCGGAGCAGGGCGCCGCGACGTCCGTGCTCGTGGCTACCTCGCCGCTGCTCGACGGCGTCGGCGGCCGCTACTTCGAGGACTGCAACGAAGCGGGGCTGAACCAGCCGGGCTCGCGCCGCGGGGTCGCGGCTTATGCCCTGGACCCCGGCAGCGCCGCACTGCTCTGGGAGGTCTCGGCGGACATGCTGGCCGCCTGAGCAGCCGGACCCGGGCCGCCGGACCTGAGCAGCACTACTTGGTGATCATCTGGTGCACGTCGTAGCTCTGGCCGATCATGTTGAAGTGCAGCATCAGACTGGCCAGCCGCGCCAGCAGGGCGGCGTTCATCGTGGTCGGGAACTGCGGGAGGGCCTCGATGGACGCGATCCTTCACCTTCGCGAAGGCCTCCATCCCTGCTGGACGGCCCCGGGTCGTTGGCCGCGATCGTCTGGGCCTTGATCAGGGCCCGGCGGAAGGCCGCCGCGGTGTTCGGGTACTTCTTCAGCCAGCTCGCGGTCACCATGTACCCGCTCCTCCTTGCGGGCACCTTCGCGAAGGCCTCCATCCCGTGCTGGACGGCAGCCGGGTCGTCGGTCGCGATCGTCTGGGCCTTGACCAGGGCCCGGCGGAAGGCCGCCGCGGTGTTCGGGTTGTTCTTCAGCCAGGTCGCGGTCACCATGTACCCGGCGATCGGCAGGTTCTCCGTGGTGCCCTGGTTGCTGTCGGCCAGCGGGATCGCGCCGGCGTCCTCTTCAGCCTGAGTGATGAACGGCTCGGGCGCCCACGCGGCGTCCACCTGGTGGTCCTGGAGAGCCTTGGCCATGTCCGGGAACTGAATGGGGACAAATCTCACACTGCTGGCCGGTACCGCGTTGTCGCTGAGAACCGAGCTGACCAGCAGCTGGCCGATGTTGTGCGTCACGTTGACCGCGATCGTCTTGTTCTTCAGTTCGCTGACCGTCCGGATATCCGAGCCGGCCGGGACCATGATGTCCTGGTTGTTCGCCTCCATGATCGAACCCGGGGAAAGGACCCGGAAGTCGGCGGGCTTGCTCAGGCCGGCCGCCTGGGGGTCGGCGTTGGCCAGGATGTAGGAGACGTAGTTCCCGCTGGTGACGTCGAACTGGCCGTGCAGCTGGCTGTTGATGGTCGTCTTCCCGCTGATCGCCGGCACGATCGTGACGTGCAGGCCCTCGGCGGCGAACAGCCCGCGCTGCTGCGCGATGTACAGCCCGGCGGAGTCCACGGCCGGGACGGCCGCCACCTTCAGGTTGGTCTTCTCCAGCCCGCCAGGCGCGGCAGAGCTGCCGCCGCCGCCGCCGCTGCAGCCGACGGCGAGCAGAGCGCTCAGTCCGGCGAGCGCGGCCAGCCCGGTGACGGGCCGGAGCCGGAAACGACGAGGCATAGGGGACTCCCTGGATTCCACGGCTGAATCAGGGGCAGACTAGCGCACCAAACCGGGTCAACTGGCCGGGATGACGTTTATCTGACCCTCGGCGGCGGGCCGGTGCTTTCCCGGACGACCAGGGTGGTGGCCAGCTCGATGTGGTGCGGCTCACCTGCACCGGGCCGGGCGTGCAGCATCCGGAAGGCGGTCGCCGCCATGGCCGCGAGGGGCTGGCGGACAGTAGTGAGGGCGGGAGTGGCCCAGGAGGCTACCGGGACGTCGTCGAAGCCCACCACGCTGAGATCGTCGGGGGCCCGCAGCCCCCGTTCGCCGAGCGCCTGGAGCACGCCGAACGCCTGCGGGTCGTTGCCGGCCACGATCGCGGTCGGCGGCTGCGCCAGCGCGAGCAGCTCGCGGGCCTGCCGCCGGCCACCCTCCGTGCAGAAGTCGTCCCGGCGGATGAGCTCCCCGGCCGCCGGGAGACCGGCCGCCTCCAGCGCGGCGCGGTAGCCGGCCAGCCGGGCGCGGCTGGACCACAGGTGCCCCGGGCCGCCGATGATGGCGACGCGGCGGTGCCCCAGCTCGATCAGGTGCCGGGTGGCGGTCAGGCAGCCCTGCCAGTTCGTCGTGCCCACCGACCGGATGCCCGGGCCGGGTTCCGCCGGCGGGTCGATCACCACCAGCGGGATGCGCGCGGCGGCCAGCCCCTGCAGCTCGCTGCTGTCCGGCAGATGCAGGACGAGCAGTGCGCCGTCGGTGCCGCGGGCCGTGGCCCGGTTCAGCCAGGCCGTGAAACCGCCGGGTGAGTCCACGGTGCTGACCACGACGCTGGTCCCGGCCTCGTCCGCGGCCTGCACCGTGCCAGCCAGCAGCTCCTCGGCCCACGGGCTGTACAGGCTGGCGGTGAGCAGGTCCACGACGCCGAAGCCGAGCCGGGAGGCGACCTGGTACCCCTCGCGCCGGAGCAGCGCGGCGACCCGGGCCCGGGTTCCGGCGGCGACGTCGGTCCGGCCGTTGAGCACCTTGGACACGGCCGACACCGACACGCCCGCCTCCGCGGCGATGCCTGCCAGCGTGCTGCGCCCGGCCTCGCGGACCACGGCAGCTCCTCGTTCAGTGTTTCGAAACTCTGACTCGCCCAGCCCCGGTATGCGGCCTCAGGTTACCCCGCTATCCTACGGCCACGTCGGCCGCCAGGCCGGACGCGACCAGGCTATTGACGGTCCGTCCGGCCGAATCTAGCCTGAGTCACAGGGCGAACAAGTTTCGAAACGACAGTCCCGAACCACCGTCCCCGGACCACCGTCCCCGAACCACGGGAGCCTGAGGCACGTGACGACCAGCCACCCCCCGGCGCTGCAGCTCTATACCGTCCGCGACCAGCTCGCGGCCGACCGGAAAGGCGTCCTGGACCAGATCGCCGCGTTCGGTTACGCCGCCGCGGAGCCGTTCGACATCCTCAGGGACCCGGCCGGGCTGGCCGCCGACCTGGCCGCGGCCGGCCTGGCGGTCTGCAGCGTGCACGCCAACCCGGCTGGCGAGCAGGCCGGCCCGGTCGCGGCCGCGGCCCGCACCCTCGGCGCGGACACCGTCATCGTCCCGTACCTGCCGCCCGACCGGTTCGCCGACGCGCAGAGCGTGCAGGCGGTGGCCGCGGAGCTCAACGCCATGGCGGCCCGGCTGGCTGCCGAGGGCCTGCGCCTCGGCTACCACAACCACGACCACGAGCTCGCGCCGCTGCCGGACGGGACGCCGGCCCTGGAGGCCCTGGCCGCCGCGCTCGACCCGGCGGTGCTCCTCGAAGTGGACACCTACTGGGCCGCGGTGGGCGGGCAGGACGTGCCAGCGCTGCTCGGGCGGCTCGGCGAGCGGGTCCAGTACCTGCACGTCAAGGACGGCCCGGTGACCCGCGACGACCCGATGACCGCGGTCGGTGCCGGGCGGATGCCGGTCGCGGAGATCCTGGCCGCCGCGCCCGCCGCGTGGCACGTGGTCGAACTCGACCGGTGCGCGACCGACATGATGACCGCGGTCGGGGACAGCCTGGCCTGGCTGGCCGCGCGCGGCCTGGCCCAGCCGCGGGGCAGCAGTGCCCACTGACCCGGTCGGCGTGGCCGTCGTCGGCTGCGGCACGATCAGCGACGAGTACCTCCGCAACCTCACCTCGTTCCCGGACCTGCGCGTGCTGTTCTGCGCGGACCTCGACCTGGAACGGGCCAAGGCCCAGGCGGCCCGGTACGGCGTGCCCGGGGCGGGCGGCGTCGCGCAGGCCGTCGAGCACCCGGACGTGGAGCTGGTGGTGAACCTGACCGTCCCGGCCGCGCACGCCGAGGTGGGGCTGGCGGCGGTCGCGGCCGGCAAGAGCGTCTGGAACGAGAAACCCCTGGCCCTGGACACCGCGGCCGGCCGCGGCCTGCTCGCCGCTGCGGCCCGGGCCGGCGTGCGGGTCGGCTGTGCCCCGGACACGGTGCTCGGCGCCGGGCTGCAGGCGGCCCGGCGGCTGATCGCCGACGGCGCCATCGGCGAGCCGCAGAGCGCGCTGGCCCTGATGCAGGACCCCGGGCCCGAGCGCTGGCACCACGATCCCGAGTTCCTGTTCCGGCGCGGCGCGGGCCCGCTGTTCGACATGGGGCCTTACTACCTCAGCGCGCTGGCCACCCTGTTCGGTCCCGCGGACCAGGTCGCGGCGCTCGGCCGGCGCAGTCAGCGCAGCCGGGTCATCGGCGCCGGCCCGCGGGCCGGGACCACGTTCGAGGTCGAGGTGTCGACCCACGTCGCGGCGCTGATCGGGTACGCGCGGGGGCCGGCCGCCACGCTCGTGCTGAGCTTCGACTCACCGCTGCGGCGGCACGGCTTCGTCGAGATCACCGGGACCGAGGCCACGCTCTCGCTGCCCGACCCCAACCGGTTCGACGGCGAGATCCGGCTGCGCCGGGCCGGCCGCGACGACTGGGAGACGATCGCGGCGGCCAGGTCCGCCGCGAGCCGGGGCCTGGGGGTGCTGGACCTGGCCCGGTCCATCCGGGCCGGCACGGCGCACCGGGCGTCCGGTGAACTGGCGCTGCACGTCCTGGACACCATGGAGGCGCTGGCGCGCTCCATCGCTGCGGGTACGTTCGAGCGCGTCCCGACCACTTTCGAGACCCCGGACGTGCTGCCGCCCGGCTGGGATCCGTGTCTCGCGACCATCGGCTGAGCAGGCAATCGACTGAGCAGGCAAGGGGTCTGGTGACTGAATCACTCGGCGTCGGCATGGTCGGCTACGCGTTCATGGGCGCGGCGCACTCCCAGGCCTGGCGGACCGCCCCGCACGCGTTCGACCTGCCGTTGCGTCCGGTGCTGACCGCGCTGTGCGGCCGGGACCGGGCGGCGACGCAGGCCGCCGCGCAGCGCTACGGGTTCGCCGGGGTGGAGACCGACTGGCGCGCCCTGCTGGACCGCGACGACGTGCAGCTCATCGACGTGTGCACGCCCGGTGACTCGCACGCCGAGATCTCCATCGCCGCGCTCGAAGCCGGTAAGCACGTGCTGTGCGAGAAGCCGCTGGCCAACACGGTGGCGCAGGCGGAGGCCATGGCCGCGGCGGCGGCCCGGGCCCAGGCCCGGGGGGTCCGCTCGATGGTGGGCTTCAACTACCGCCGCGTCCCGGCCCTCGCGCTGGCCCGCCAGCTCGTCGCCAGCGGCCGGGTCGGCGAGATCCGGCACGTCCGGGCCAGCTACCTGCAGGACTGGCTGGCCGACCCCGCCTTCCCGCTGACCTGGCGGCTGCAGAAGGAGCACGCGGGCTCGGGAGCCCTGGGCGACCTGGGCGCGCACGTCGTGGACCTGGCCCAGTACCTGACCGGGCAGCTGATCTCGGGGGTCTGCGGGGTGGCCGCCACCTTCGTGCCCGAGCGCCCGCTCCCCGGCGGCTCTGGCTCCGGAAGCAGGGGGGCCGCCACCGGGCCGGTCACCGTGGACGACGCGGTGGCCTTCACCGCCCGGCTCGAATCCGGGGCGCTGGCCACCTTCGAGGCCACCCGGTTCGCCTCCGGCCGGAAGAACGCACTGCGGATCGAGGTCTACGGGGCCCGCGGCAGCCTCGCGTTCGACCTCGAGCGGCTCAACGAGCTGGAGTTCTGCGACAACACCGAGGACTCCGCGACCGCGGGATTCCGCCGCATCCTGGTCACCGAGCCCGGCCACCCGTACCTGTCCGCCTGGTGGCCGCCGGGGCACGTGCTGGGCTGGGAGCACACGTTCACGCATCAGGTCCGCGACCTGGTCCTCGCGATCGACCAGGGCACCGACCCGGAGCCCTCCTTCGCCGACGGACTCCAGGTCCAGCACGTGCTGCAGGCCGTCTCGGCCAGCGCCGCGCGCGACAGCCGGTGGACCCCGGTCTGAGCCCGGAAAGTTCACCAGCAAAAATCGCCGCAACGAAAACCAACCGGAGCCGATGATGTCCCGATCGTTCACGTTGTTCACCGGCCAGTGGGCCGACCTGCCCCTGGAGGAAGTCTGCCGGCTGGCTCACCAGTGGGGGTACGACGGCCTCGAGCTGGCCTGCTGGGGCGATCACTTCGAGGTGGACCGGGCCCTGCGTGAGGACGGCTACCTGGCCGGGCGGCACGCCCTGCTGGCCAAGTACGAGCTGCGCTGCTGGGCCATCTCCAACCACCTGGTCGGCCAGGCGGTCTGCGACCACCCGATCGACGCGCGGCACCAGGGCATCCTGCCCGCCCGGATCTGGGGCGACGGCGAGCCCGAGGGGGTCCGCCAGCGGGCCGCCGCCGAACTGGCCGACACCGCGCGGGCCGCGGCCGCGTTCGGGGTGACGACCGTGGTGGGGTTCACCGGCTCCTCGATCTGGCACACGGTGGCCATGTTCCCGCCGGTCCCGCCGGAGATGATCGAGGCGGGCTACGCGGACTTCGCCGCGCGGTGGAACCCCATCCTGGACGTGTTCGACGCCGAGGGGGTGCGGTTCGCGCACGAGGTGCATCCCAGTGAGATCGCGTACGACTTCTGGACCACCCGGCGGGCCCTGGACGCGGTCGGCAACCGGCCCGCGTTCGGCCTCAACTTCGACCCGAGTCACTTCGTCTGGCAGGACCTGGACCCGGTGGCGTTCCTCGACGCCTACCCGCGACCGGATCTATCACGTGGACTGCAAGGAGGCCCGCACCCGGCTCGACGGCCGCAACGGGCGGCTCGGCTCCCACCTGCCCTGGGGTGATCCGCACCGGGGCTGGGACTTCGTGTCCGCGGGGCGGGGCGAGGTCCGGTGGGAGGACGTGTTCCGGATGCTCAACTCGATCGGCTACCGCGGCCCGATCTCGGTCGAGTGGGAGGACGCGGGGATGGACCGGCTCGCCGGGGCGCCCGAGGCCCTGGCCTACCTGAAGCACTTCGACCTCGAGCCGCCCAGTGCGTCCTTCGACGCCGCCTTCAGCAGCTAAGGACGCCTCGGCCCCAGGTCTATTCCGGCGCTGCGCTACGGCGCGGCGCCCAGGGAATCCAGCCGCCGGGCCAGGGCGCCGGCCGTGGGCTCGGCGATCAGGGCCGTGGCCCTGGAGGCCTGCTTGGGGATGGCCCACCACTGCCGGGTCCAGTGCCCGAACCAGGTGTGCCAGCCCTGGTACCGCTCGGCCAGGTCGGCGGCCTCGGCCGCGGTGGACTGCTCCGCGGCCAGCGGCATCGAGGTGGCGCCGGGCGCGCCGCCGGCGCCGTCCAGCTCGGTACTGGCCAGGAACTGGGCCCAGACCACCCGGCCGCGGTGGTCGCCTTCGGTGCCGCAGCGGGACGCCAGCTGGGCCAGCCGGCCCAGCCCGCTGTCAGCGCCGGGACCGCTGAGGTCCGGGCCGAGCGGCGGCTCGGTGCCCGCGCCGCCGTCGGCCACCGCGACCCGGACGGTCAGCCCGGTCCAGGTCACCTCGGTGGCGAAGAACCCATCCCGGCCGCTGGCGGTGTGCCGGACCGCGTTGGCCGCGAGTTCGGCGGCGCACATGACGATGTCCGCGCGATCGGGGTGGTCGGCCAGCAACTGGGACACGAACGTGCGCACGCAGGGAATCTGGTCTTCCTGGCCGGGAAAGACCTTGCACCATCTCATCGGAACGCAGCAGCAAGCGGGGTCATATTTCGGCCCTAACACGGATTAAGGACGCCGTAAAGGGGCCGGGGGCGGATACCGCGGTGCGGTACCCGCCCCCGCGCCGTGCGGGCTTCGTCCGGGTCAGCTGGTCCAGACCTGGAACTCCGAGACCTGCCCGGCGGGCCACCCGGTGTTGGCGGTGAAGTTCAGCCGCACGTACCGGTCGCTGGCCGACGGGAAGGTGATCGTGACCGTGTTGCCGGTCGAGGGGTTGAAGGTGTAGTTGGCCGACCCGACGATCGTGGTGAAGCTCGACCCGTCGGTGCTGCCCTGGACGGACAGCGTCTGGGTCCGGGTGCTCCACGAGGCTGGACGGCGGCAGGTCGAGCACGATCCGGCTGAAGCTCTTGGCCGCGCCGAGGTCGACCTGGAGCCACTGCGGGAACGCGCTGTTGGTGCTCTCCCAGTAGGTGCTGGTGTTGCCGTCCGTGGCGTTGCCCGGCACATAGGTCTGGGTGTAGCCACTCGCCGAGGTGAGCTGGTTCAGGGCCAGGTTGGTGCTGCCCCCGCCGCCTCCGCTGCCGCTGCCGCCCGCCCCGCCGGGGAAGATCTCGAACTCCGAGACCTGCCCGGCCGGCCAGCCGGTGTTGGCGGTGAAGTTCAGCCGCAGGTACCGCTCGCTGACGGCCGACGGCAGGCTGATCGTGACGGTGTTCCCGGTGGACGGGTCGAACGTGTAGTTCGCCGAGCCGGCCAGCGTGGTCCAGGTGCTGCCGTCGGTGCTGCCCTGGACGGACAAGGTCTGGGTCCGGGTCGCCCACGAGCTCGACGGCGGCAGGTCGAGGGTGATCGACCCGACCGTCTGGGCCGACCCGAGGTCGGCTTCCAGCCACTGCGGGAAGGCGTTGTTGGTGCTTTCCCAGTAGGTGCTGGTGTTCCCGTCGTTGGTGTTCGAGGGGACGTAACTCTGGGTGGACCCGCTGGCCGTCATGGTGGCGCCCAGGGCCAGGTTGGTGGTGGCGCCGATCCCGCTGCCGGTCAGGCCGACGGTGGCCGGGCTGTTGTTGGCGTTGCTGGTCACGGTCAGCGTCCCGGTCCGGGTCCCGGACGCGGTCGGCTTGAACGTGACGTTCACCGTGCAGGAGCTGCCGGTGGCCACGCTCGAGCAGTTGTTGGTCTGGCTGAAGTCCCCGGTCACCGCGACGCCGAGACACGCTCGCCGCGCTGGTGCCCGAGTTGGTCACCGTCACCGTCTGGGCCGCGGAGCTGGAGCCGACGTCGGTCCCGGCGAAGGACAGGCTGGCCGGGGCGGCGTTCAGCACCGGGCCCGGCGCGGTGCCGGTCCCGGTCAGGCTGACGGTGTTGGTCACCCCGCCCGCGTTGACCGTCAGGGTCCCGGTCCGGGCGCCGGTCGCGGTCGGGCGCGAACTTCACGCTGACCGTGCACGAGCCGTTCGCCGCGATCGACGAGCCGCAGGTGTTGGTCTGGCTGAAGTCGCCGGTGGCCGCGATCGACGAGACCGCCGCCGCCGAGCCGGTCGGGTTGGAGACCGTCACGGTCTGGGCGGCGCTGGTCGTGCCGGTCACGACCGAGCCGAAGTTCAGCGCGCTCGGGCTGGCCGTCACGCCGGAGGCCGGGTAGGGCGGGTAGACCGGGGCCGGCCAGCCGTTGCACTGCGTCGGGGTGATGCCGGAGTTCCCGCCGCCGTCGGTGATCGTGAAGCCGCCGCCCTCGCAGTTGTAGCTCGGCGCGTTGCCCGCGTTGGCCTGGGCCACGCCGGTCGCGGTCACGTTGGTGAACGAGGCCGCGCCGCCGGTCTGCTCCTGCAGGGCGAACGTCCCGGTGCCGGCGATCGTCACGTTGTTGAGGTTGACCCCGCTGATCGTGCCCTCGACCCACTGGACCGCCTCGAACGGGCTCTGCTCGATCAGCGCGTTGGTGACGTTGATCGGGCCGGTGACCGCGCCCTGGCTGCCGTCGAACCACAGCGCGCCCACGCCGAACTGCCAGTTCGGGTCGAGGTCGCCGTCCCGGATCATGGTGTTGTTCGAGATGGTGGTCGTGCCGACCGGGGTGGACGTGAAGCGCTGCCCGACCTGGATGCCGCCGCCCTGGGTGATCCCGGTGTCCTGGACCAGGTTGCCGGTGACGGTGTTGTCGTGGCCGCCGTAGATCGCGATGCCGTTGGCCAGCATCTGCAGCTGCACGGTGTTGTTCGAGATCGTGTCGTTGGCGTCGGCGCCGATGCTGGAGTCGGCCCAGGTCGCGATGCCGTCGTCGCCGGTGTTGCGGATGTCGCTGTTGGTCACGGTGGAGTTGGTGACGCCGCCGTGGAAGTTGATGCCGTCCGCGGTGGTGTCGCGGATCCGCATGCCGCTGAATTTCAGGCTGTCCATCGGCCCGTCCATCCAGGCGCCGACCTTCATGTGCTCGATCCAGATGTTCGACACGGTCGAGTTGCTCATCGCGCCGCCGATGCCGTTGACCTGGGCGCTGTCGTCACGCTCCTGGACGTTGCCGAAGATCGCGAAGTTCTGCAGGTGCACGTTGGTGCTCGGGTTCGGCGCGGAGTTGCCGTAGAAGCCGGGGGCCGTGCCGGTGACGGTCGAGTACCACATCCCGGCCCCGGCGATCGTCACGTTGTTGACGCTGATGTGGCCCGGGATGTTGTACGTGCCCGGCGGGATCCACACGGTGCCGCCCGCGCCGGCCGCGGTGATCGCGGCGTTGAACGCGCTGGTCGAGTCGGCCGCGCCGGTCGCGTCGGCGCCCTCGCTGGTCACCGACACCGAGCCCGCGGGCTGGGTCAGCGCGGCGCCGACCTGCTCGAAGTCGGCGAAGTCGATCGTGTACGAGGACGCGGTGTCCTCGGAGTCGACCTGCAGCTTGAAGGTCGTCCCGGCCGGATAGGTGGTCGGCAACAGCCGGTGCGTCTCGTCGAAGAAGTGGTGCGGGTTGCCGCTGCCCGGCGTGTTGGTGAACGGGTAGCTGCCGTAGTACCAGCTGTAGGCGTTGGTCAGGGTGAAGTCGGTCTGCTTGGTGCCGTTGATGTACAGCGACAGCGGCGCGGTGTAGACCGACCCGTCCGAGCTGTCCGGGATGCTGTACCGGAAGTCGATCGAGTTGGTCGCCACCGGCGTGGTGAACGTGACGTACTGGCCGGTGCCCTGCAGGGTCACCGCCTTGCGGTAGGACGCCTCGTCGGCCAGCTGGCCCTGGGTGTAGCTCGGGCCGATGACGGTCCCGTTGGTGGCGGAGTTCTCCGCCTGGACTTCGGTGTACGGCAGGCTGGCGCCGCTGCCACCGGTGGCCGGTGGCGGCGGCCCAGGCCGGAGCCGCCGCCACGAGGGCACCGCCGCTGGCCAGCAGCGCGGTGCTGCCGGCGAGGGCGATCAAGCGTCTGAGAGTGCGGGGGGAACGTAACACCTGGGCTCCTGGAGGGTGCGCGGGCGGGTAAAAGTGCCCTCACCGTACAGAGCCGGACGTGTGTCTGCAATATGTCGATGGAGTTACGTAAGTATCAAACTTTCAGGCGCATATCCGTGCGGTGATGAGGCGGGCGCGCGGCGTTGACGGGCCCCGGCGCCGGTCAGCCCCGGGCCCGGGCCGTGGAGCCCCGGACGACCAGTTCCGGCTCGAAGAGCAGCTCAGCCGACGCGACCGTGCCGCCCTCGACCTGCTGGACCAGCGTGCTCACCACGGCCCGGCCCATCGCGTCGATGGGCTGGCGGACCGTGGTCAGCGGCGGATCCGTGCAGGTCATCAGCGCGGAGTCGTCGTAGCCCACCACGGAGACGTCCCCGGGCACCGACATGCCCAGCCGGCGCACGGCCCGGATGGCGCCCAGCGCCAGCGGGTCGTTGCCGCAGACGATGCCGGTGATGCCCGCCCGCACCAGGCGGGCGCCGGATGCGTGCCCGGCCTCGACCGAGAACATCGTGTGCTCCACGGCGCCCGCGGTGTCGATGCCGGCCCGGGCGGCCAGGGCGGTGAACGCGGCCAGCTTGCGCCGCGACGGCATGTGGTCCTCCGGGCCGATGATCAGGCCGACCCGGCGGTGGCCCAGTGACAGCAGGTGCCCCAGGGCCTGCTCCACCGCGGCCGCGTCGTCGACGCAGACCCGCGGGTAGCCGAGGTGCTCGGCGGCCGCGTTGACCAGCACCGCGGGCACCCCCCGTTCCAGCAGCAGCTCGTAGTGGTCGTGCGGGGAGTCCGCCTCGGCGAAGTTCCCGCCGGCGAACACCATCCCGGATACGTGCTGGTCGAGCAGCATCCGGACGTAGCTGGCCTCGGACAGCCCGCCGGCCCCGCGCACGCACAGCACCGGCGTGAA
>CAWAES010000025.1:0-26991 GCA_963781085.1 uncultured Actinomycetes bacterium | reverse complement strand
ACCGCGCGCCGGGCCGGGCTCTTCCACCGGCCGCTCGACCAGGACAGCCACGCGGCTGGGATCGCGTACAGGCCGATGGAGGCGTCCAGCATCCGCATGGACGAGAAGAACACGCCGAGCAGCAGCAGCCGCGGCTGGCGCTGGAGCACCGCCACCACGCAGGTGAGCAGGTAGTCGGCCACCACCACGCCGAACAGCACCGCGGTGAGCGTCAGGTGGGCCGCGACCACCGTGTGCACCTCGCCGAAGCCGGGCCAGCTCAGCGCGCTCCCGGCCAGGTCGGGCACGGCGAGCACGATGAGGGCCAGCGGGAGCAGGAAGAACAGCAGGCTCGATGTGATCAGCTCGATCAGCAGCAGGGCGACCATGCCGGTGAACAGGTTCGCCTGGGGCGGGTGGCGCCGCACCGTCTGCCACAGCCCGACCGCCCACCGCTTGGTCTGGTGCACATAGTCGCGGAGGTTGTCCGGATCCTGCGTGATCGCCACCGCGTGCAGCGAGAAGCCGACCTTGCCCAGCCCCTTCTGGTACACCTCGAACGTCATGTTGAAGTCTTCGATCACCAGCCCGGGCGGGTTCATCTCGATGTGCGGCAGGACCTCGGTGCGGTAGAGGCTGGCGAAGCCGGGCACGATGGGCGTGGCGTTGACGCGCAGCCAGGTCTGGCCGAACTTCAGCGCGCGCTGGCCGATGGCGTAGATCCGGGTGCGGTGCCCGACCAGCACCTTGCCTTCCAGCGTCATCCTCCGGTCCTGCCCGGTCCGCACGCAGCCAGCCACGGCCACCACCTGCGGATTGTCGAAGATGGGCAGCGCGGCGATGAAGTAGCCGGGCTCGACCCGGGTGTCGGCGTCGAGCAGCATCACTACCGGGAACCGGCTGATCAGGTCGAACCGGCCGATAGCCTCCTCGAGCGCCCCGGCCTTGCCCACGTTCTCCTGGGTCTCGATCACCCGCGCGCCGGACCGCCGGGCGATCTCGACCGTGGCGTCGGTGGATCCGTCGGATACCACGTGGACGTTGCCCCGGGGCACCAGGGCCATGATGGACCGCAGGCTCTCCTCGAGGACGAGGGCCTCGTTATGCGCCGGGATGAGCACCGCCACGTCAGTGGTATGCAGCGGACGGGCGGGGAAACGCTCCAGGCCCGGCCGACCGGCCCAGCCCCGGCCGTGACGGCCATCATCGTTCCCCCCTTCCCCGTGCTAGCCAGCGCTCTGCTAGCCGACCCGGCCTGCTGGCCACGGTGCGACCCGGCCGGCGCCGCCGGCCAGCGATTCCGCCAGCCGGACCAGGCCCACGGTCCCCCAGAGCGCGAAGTTGGCGCCCAGTACGAAGATCAGCAGCACCCACCAGGGCATCATGACACCGCCGCCGAGGTGCTGAGCGCGTGCGGCCCGGATGTCGGAAGCACGTGGCTCAGCGCGGACCAGGTGCCGGTGTCCTCATATCCGTACATCCACAGATAGACGCCGCCGATCTGGCGCTCCGGGCCGCGTCGAACTTGGCCCGGGAACTCGCCGCGTTCTCGAACCACACGGTGTGCTCGTGGCCGGCCGCGTCCCGGTAGCTGAACCAGGGCGCCTGACTCGCCTGGTCGTAGTGCGCGGCCGCATGGTACTGCCGGGACAGCCGCAGGGCCTGGAGCCAGCTGACGCCGGTGCCGTGGTGGCCCACCCAGTCGTAGCCGTAGAGCGGCACGCCGAGAATGATCTTGCTGGCCGGGATCTGCGTCTTGGCGTAGCGCAGCACGCCGCGGACCCAGCTGATCGGGGCCACCGGCCCGGGCGCGGAACTTGCCCAGTGGTAGTCGTAGGCCATCAGCCGCACCTGGTCGGCCGCGCGGCCGATAGCCGCGTAGTCCTGGGCCACGTTGCGCGGGTCCGTCCCCGCGTTGGTGGTCTTGGCGAACACCGCGACCGACAGCACCTTGCCCTTCGCGTGCAGGGCGTGGGCCAGCCGGGTGACGAAGGTGGTGAACGCCTGCCGGTCAGCCGCGTGCAGGTTCTCGTAGTCCAGGTCGATCCCGGCGTAGTGGTTCCGCTGCACCAGCGCCACGATCGCGGCCACCTGCGCCGCCATCAGCTCTGGTGAGTGCAGCATCCGGCCCACCGGTCCGTAGGACCACTTCCCGCCGGTGATGTTCGCGATGCTCGGCACGATCAGCTGGCCCGCCCCGCGCAGCCGCCTGATCTCGGCCGCCACCGAGGCGGCCTGGCCCGGGGGGTACTGCGTGTCGATCTGCCCGGAGTTGGTCAGCCCGTACATCCACGGCGACGCCTCGGTCACGTCCTGCTGGTGGCCGAGTACGGCCGTGGTGCCGTGGCTGATGTTCCAGTACGGCATGGACGCCACCACCAGCGTGTGCCGCGGCGCGCTGCCCCGCAAATTCACCATCGTCAGTCCCACTCCGGCGGCTCCGATCAGGACAGCGGCCAGCCACGCGGCACCGGCGAACGTGTGCCGCGACTTCTTGGGCACCGTCGCCGGTGCCTGGCTGCCGCCGTGTGCCGTCTTCGTTGTCTCCGCCGTCGTCCTCGTTGTCTCCGGTTCTCATCAGCCCGGCCCGCTCTCAGCTCACGGCAGCCGCCGCGACCCGGCCGGCCAGCTGGTCCTCGATCACGGCCTGGATGATGTCGTCCAGGCTCCGGGTGGCCCGGAAGCCGACCAGCTCCGCGGCGAGCCCGCAGTCCGGCACCCGGCGCTGCATGTCCTCGTAGCCGGAGCCGTACGCCTCCAGGTAGGAAGTGCGCTCGATCCCGGCCCCGGACCCGGTCGCCGCGATCACCCGCTCGGCCAGGCCCTCGATCGTGACCTGCTCGGTGCTGCCCAGGTTCACGGCCAGGCCGCTGGCCCGGTCGGAGGTGATCAGCCGGGTCAGGGCGGGCACCACGTCGTGCACGTGGCCGAAGCAGCGGATCTGCTGGCCCGTGCCGAACACGGTCAGCGGCTGGCCAGCCAGCCCCTGCCGGACGAAGCGCGGGATGACCATCCCGTAGCGGCCGGTCTGCCGCGGCCCCACGGTATTGAAGAAGCGCACGATCACCGCGTTCAGGCCGAGCTCGCGGACGTACCCCTCGACCAGGCTCTCGTCGATCGCCTTGGCCTCGGAGTAGCTCCACCGCGACTTCAGCGGCGAACCGATGATCCGGTCGTCGTCCTCCCGCAGCCCGATCTTGGTGTTCTTCCCGTAGATCTCGCTGGTGGACGCGACCAGCAGCCGGGCCCCGCTGCGGTGCGCGGCCTCGACCACGTTCTCCGTGCCCCGGACGTTGGTGCGCAGGCTGGACAGGGTGCGATCACGGATGACGAAGGCGCCGACCGCGGCGGCCAGGTGGAACACCCAGTCCGCCCCGGC
Organism: uncultured Actinomycetes bacterium; assembly: GCA_963781085.1. Lineage (GTDB taxonomy): Bacteria > Actinomycetota > Actinomycetes > Streptosporangiales > Streptosporangiaceae > RYN-230. The sequence goes on along the minus strand of CAWAES010000025.1, from coordinate 23,633 downwards.
GGTCAGCTCCGCCACCGCGGCGCTGTCCAGGATGGACCCCTGCACCAGCCGGAACGACGGGTGGTCGCTGACCGCCCGGAGATTCTCCAGCCGCCCGGTGCTCAGGTCGTCGAGCCCGGCCACCTGATGCCCGGCGGCCAGCAGTTCCTCGGTCAGGTGCGAGCCGATGAACCCGGCCGCGCCCGTCACGAAACATCTCATCGTGTACTCCACGTGCTTGTCCTCGGCCGCCACATCGTGCGCCACACCTTGCGCTTGGCCAGCCGTTCGTAAAGGTCGTCGATCCGCGCGGTGACCGCCTCGACGCTGTACTCCTTCTCCACGGCTGGCTCGGGGATCCGCTGCCGCTGGCCGACGCTCACCTCAGCCGCCATCGCGGCCCGGATCCCGTCCGCCGTGGACGGCACCCGGCAGGCCCGCTCGGCGTCCAGGCCGTCCAGCGCCGGGCAGGTCGTGTACAGCACCGGGGCGCCGTTGGCCAGCGCCTCCAGCACGGACAGGCCGAAGGTCTCCTGCCGCGAGGACGCCACGAACAGGTCCATCGCGGACAGCATGGCCGACACGTCGTGCCGCTCCCCGGCGAAGATCACGTGGTCGCTCACCCCGTGCTCGCGGGCCGCTTGCTCCAGCCGGGCCTGCTCCTCGCCCTTGCCCACGATCATGAGCTTGACCTTGTCGCTGAGCAGCGCCGAGGCCGCCTCGATGACCATGTCGAACTGCTTGTTCGGGTCGAGCCGCCCGAGCACGCCGATGAGGTAGACGTCGTCACCGACCCCGAACTCGGCCCGGATCCGCTGCCGCGCGGTCTCGTCGAACGCCACCCGCTGCAGGTCCACCCCGTTCGGGATGACGGTCACGCGCTTGCGCCGGATCCCCCACTGCTCCAGCCGCTCCCGGACCGTGCCGGAGACCGCGACCGTCATGTCGGAGAGCATCTCGGTGCCCAGGTACAGGGCGCGGACGCTCAGCGTCATCCGCCTGCGCTCCAGGTGCGTCTCGCCGATCGAGTGCTCGGTGCTCAGCACGACGGGCGTCCCGGCCAGCCAGGCCGCGGCCCGGCCGTAGACCTGCGAGCGGTAGAGGTGGGCGTGCACCACGTCGTACCGGCCGTCCCGGATCAGCCTGCGCAGCCGGAGCAGGGCGGACAGCTGGGTGTTGCGGGTCATCCCCATGTCCCGCACCCGGCCGCCGTCGGCGCGGATCATGTCCGCGACCGGCCCCGGGTTGTAGAGCGTGACGACCTCGCTGTTGTGCCGGGTCTGCTGCAGGATCGAGCGGAGCTGGAGTTCAGCACCGCCTACCCCCAGGCCGGTGATCACGTGCAAAACCTTCATGGTCAACCTCCAGTGAGGCGATAGGAACGGATGGCCCGGGAGACGGTTGCCGCCGCCTCGGCCGCGATGCTGGTCACGGTGCGGGCCAGCACGGCCAGGTCGAGCCAGAAAGACCAGTACTCGATGTAGTAGTTGTCGAACCGGGCCCGGTCGCTGATCGAGGTGTCGCCGTTCAGCCGGTGCACCTGGGACCACCCGGTCATCCCGGCCGGCATCCGCTGCCGGCCCGCGTATCCCGGTACGGACTGGCTGAACTGCCGCACGAAATGCGGCCGTTCCGGGCGCGGCCCGACCAGGGACATGTCGCCGCGCAGGACGCTGACCAGCTGCGGCAGCTCGTCGATGTGCGTGACCCGCAGGGACCGGCCCAGCGCGCCGCACTGACTGGCGGGCACGGCCCAGGAGGTATCCGGGTCGCCGTGCCGGCCCAGCGTCCGCAGCTTGACGATCTCGGCCAGGTCGCCCTGGCCGACCACGCGGACCTGGCGGAACAGCGCCGGGCGGCGCAGTGTCAGCCGGACGGCCAGCGCGCTCACGCCCAGCAGCGGCGCGGCCAGCACCAGCGCCACCGCCGCGACCAGCACGTCGAAGCCGCGCTTCAGCGTCCGGCCGAGCGGCGCCGGGCCCGCCCACGCGGACCGGCGCAGCGGGATCAGCGGGATCCCCCACACCTCGTCCAGGCAGGCCACGGGCACGGCGGCGCCCAGCCCGGGCAGCCGGGGCAGCACGCACACGTCGGCGGCCAGCGGCCGGCTGGCGCGCAGCGCGCTGGCCAGTTCCGCATCGGCAGCCGCCGGGTCACACACGATCACCCGGCTGACGCCCTGCCGCGCGACCAGCGCACCGAGATCACTCACCCCGCCGACCACGGGCAGCGACGCAGCCAGTGCGGGGGCAGGCGGGTGGTCCAGGAAGCCGACCGGACGCAGCCCCAGCTCGGGGTGCTCATCCAGCAGCGTGGCCAGCTGGCGGCCCTCGGGCCCGGCCCCGACCAGTACGGCCCGCTCGGTCAGCCGGCCGTGCCGGTGAGCCGAGCGGAGAACCGCGGAGGCGGCCACCCGGGTGGCGAGCAGCAGCCCGGCGGTGCCCACCGCGAGCGCCACCGCGTGCCCCGCCGTGATCCAGGGCGCGACAGCCAGGGCGGGCACCGCCGCCGCCACGATAATGCGCCCCGACTGGTCGCCGACGCGCAGGCAGATCCGCAGCCGGTGCAGGCCGATGGCGTACAGCACCAGGAACACGGCAGCCGCGTAGCCGGCCACCAGCCAGCCGCTCAGCCCGCCCGCCAGGCCGGCCACGGCCGCCGCGGCCGCCAGCGCCATCAGGTCAGCCAGCGGCATCGCCACGGCGGCTGCGACCCGCCCGGTGCTTACCGGGGCGCCGCACGCGCACCGGCAGGCACCGCTCCGGGCCAGCCGGAACACTCACGGTGCTAGCCGGGGCGTTCGCGTGTCCCAGAGAAACCCGCGCCGACCGCTCGCCCGGGCCTGCGGCCCAGGCTCGCTCGCCGGTCTGGGACACGCTCACCGGCCGGCCCCCACGGCCACGTTCGCACGCCGGCCGCCCGCGCCAGCCAGCCGCCGGCCCACGGTCCGGGCCGCGTGATCCGCGCCGTACACGAACCGCATGACCGGGCCGAAGGTCGGGGCCACGCCCGGGCCCACCACGAACAGCCCGGGGGCGCTGGTCTGGTAGTCGTGGTCCACCACGGGGGTGCCCGCCACGGTCCGCAGCCGGGACCGCAGCCCCTCGTCGAGGAACGTCAGCCGGCTCAGGTCGGGCCGGTAGCCGGTGGCCGCGATGACATGGTCCACGGCCATCTCGATCCGGGCGCCGGAGCCGTGCGCCAGGCCGAGCCAGGCCCCTTCGGGCCCGGACTCCGCCCGGTCCAGCGCCAGGCCGCCCAGGACCGGGAACTCGCCCTCTACCCGGCCACGCAGCCAGCTGGCGCCGGCCGGGCCGAGCGCGGTCCGGGCCCGGCGGATCCGGCTGGCCTCGGGCAGGTGCCGGAACATGGCCGGCTTACGTGAGTAGAACCAGGTGCCCCAGCCCGAGCCCAGGCCGGCCTCCGGCTCGCGGAGCCGCTGCCACAGCGGACGGTCCGGGGCCAGCGGCGCGCCGTTCCAGGTCGCGTGCTCCGCGCGCATGACGATCTGGACCTGGGCCCCGTGCTCGTGCAGCAGGGCCGCCGACTCGAGGGCGGACTGGCCGGCCCCGACGACGGTGACCCGCTGGCCGGCGAACGCGGCCAGATCGGTATGCGCCGAGCTGTGCGTGCACACCCTGGCGGGCAGCGCGGCGAGCTGCTCGGGCAGGTAGGCGAAGTGCTCGACCCCGACCGCCACGACCACCTGGCGGGCCAGCAGTGTCTCCCCGTCCGCCAGGGTGAGCTCGTAGCCATCCCCGGCCGGCGACACCCCGGTCACCAGCACTTCCTCGACGTTCAGGTCCGCGGCCGACTGGAACCACTGGCCGTAGGCGACGAACGTGTCCAGCGGCACGGGCAGGCCGTAGTCCGCATAAGGACGCCCGGTCTCCCGGCAGAACGCGGCCAGGGTCAGCTGGCCGCCGGGTCGGACAGGTTGGAGGCGAAGCCCTGGGACTTCAGGAACATGCCCCGGGGCATGTTCGCCCGCCACAGGTGCATCGGCAGCCCGAACTGCCGGACGCTCTGCCCGGACCGGCGCAGATGCGCGGCGACCGAGAGCCCGTATGGGCCCGCCCCCACGATGGCCACATCGGTGATGCCGTTCATACTCTTTCCCCCTGTGCGTTGAATTCCGTGATGGTCCGGGGTGTCCAGGGACTTCCGGATGTCCGGAGACCCCGGCCCGGGACGGTAACGAGGCCCGTCCGCGGCGCGTGGCAGCGCGGACGGACCCCGGGCATGTGATTGGCTGGCCAGACGCGGGCGCTGAAGCGGCGGCTGATGCCCGCCAGGCCATCCGCGCGCACATCAGGCCGAACGGCCGCAGGTCATCGCGGGCCAGCCAGGCGACCTCGTCCACCCGGCGCAGCGACGCGCCCAGGACCGCAGCCCCAGCTCGCCGCGGCGCCAGTAGCCGATCGCGCCGAGCGGGTCGTAGTTCTCGACCAGGAAACGCCGGCCCCGCGTCATCTCCCCGGCCTCGACCGGCTGGCCGGTCAGGTCGAGGTACGCGGCCCGGGCTACGTCGACCCCGGTGCCGGTGGTGAACAGCCGGAACTGGGCCCCGAGGCGCGGGTTGAAGTCGAGCAGCTTGTACTGGGCGTCCCGCGGGTCGAAGCGCAGGTCGAGGTCGACGATCCCGCGGAAGCCGATCGCGGCCGCCATCGCGGTGACCTGCTCCCGCAGCCGGCTGTTCGGTACCGCCCGGCCCAGGCTGGTCAGCCCGGCGTAGGCCGGGTAGGAGCGGTCCTTGACCCCGGTGAACGCGGTCTGGCAACGGCTGGCCGTGTCGAAGTACCCGTGGAAGAACCAGTCCTGGCCGGGGGCCGGCGGGATGTACTCCTGCAGCATCAGCCCGGTGCTCGTCTCGTGAGCACACGCACATATCTCCTGCAGTTCCGACGGCGTCGCCACGATCGTGGTGCTCCGCAGCTGCTGGCCCGCGGTCCCCCGCCAGGGTGTGGTGAGCTTCGCGATGAGCGGGAAGCCGGCCTGGGCCGCGAAACTCGCGGCCTCTCCGGGTGACCAGACCAGCATGGCCTGCGGAGTCGGCACCCCCAGGTCCCGGCAGAGCTGGAACATCGAGTACTTGCCGGCCAGCCGCCGGGGCAGGTCCGCCGCGGGCCGCGGGAACGCGAACGCCTCGCGCAGCACGTCCCCGTGCTCGGCCAGGAAGATCGCGCCCGCGTCGTCCGTCGCGTACAGCACCGCCCGGCGCCCGATCTGGCTGGCCAGGTCGAACAGGCCGGACAGGGTCCGTTGCGGATCATCGGGACTCGGCTGCCAGAAGAAGCGGCCCGTCAGGTAGCGGGAACTCGCCGCGGGGGCCCAGGCCCCCTCGTGCACGCCGTACACCGGCACGCCCAGCCGTCCCAGGCTGCGGATCACGCCCAGGCTGCCGTGGTGCAGCATGTTCTGGTCGAACTTGAGCACCACCGCGGGGGTACTCCAGTCCGCCGCACGAAGATCGGTGATCATCGCGGGGTCCTCACACCACGACGCGGTGCGCCGCGCCGTAGAACTGGTAGGTGGCGTCCAGGACCAGCGGGCAGTCCTGCGCCCAGGAGTAGTCCAGTCCGGGGTGCAGCGTGTGCGCCAGGGCCAGGTCGAAGGCCGGTCCCTGCGGGGCCGCGACGCTGTGCAGCCGCCGTCCGCTGGGCAGGTCGAGCACCGGGATCAGCGGGTCGTAGTAGGAGACCTCGGCGCCCTCCCGGATCAGCCCCTCGATGATGGGCACGGCCGGGGACTCACGCAGGTCGCGCACGCCGGCCTTGTAGCTGGCGCCGATCACGATGACCCGCGCGCCGGCCAGCGCCCGGCCGGCGGCCGTCATGACCTCGGCGGCCCGCTCGACTACCCGTTCCGGGCGCAGCTGGATCGACTTCATGGCCTGCTCGATCAGCGGCGAGGCGTGGTCGCGCGCGTTCAGCTGCCAGAGCAGGTAGTGCGGGTCACAGGGAATGCAGTGACCGCCCACGCCCGGTCCGGGGAACACGCCGAGGAAGCCGTACGGCTTGGTGCCCGCGGCCAGCGTGACCTCGATCGGGTCCAGGCCGAGCGTGCCGCACGCGTCGGCGAACTCGTTGGCCAGGGCCAGGGACACGGCCCGGAAGATGTTCTCGTAGAGCTTGGTGGCCTCGGCGGCGTCGGGCGAGCTGACCAGGTAGACCGAGTCGGTGAGCCGGCCGATGACCTCGGCGGCCCGGCTGGTGCAGGCCTCGGTGGCCCCGCCGACGACCCGCGGCGTCTCGCTCTGCAGGTGGTCCGCGTTGCCCGGGTCGATCCGCTCCGGGCTGAAGGCGACGTTGATGTCGGTGCCGGCGGTCAGCCCCCGCTGCCGCAGCGGCTCGGTGAGCAGATCACGCGTGGTGCCGACGTAGCTGGTGGAGGTCAGGATGATCATCTGGCCGGGTACGGCGTACTGCACCACGGCCGCACAGGCGGCGCGCAGCGCGGCCAGGTTCGGGGTCTGGTTCGTGTCCACCGGGGTCGGCACGCAGATGATGACCGTCTCCGCCGCGGCCGCCGCGGCCGGGTCGCAGGTCAGCTCCAGCGAGCCGTCCGCCAGGGCCGCGGCGAGGCGCTCCTGGTCGGCTTCGGTAAGGTCCGCGCCGCGGGCGGAGATGTCCAGCAGCCGCTGCTCGCTGACGTCAATGCCGATGATCCGCGGGCTCTTGCCGTGCAGTTCCACCGCGGTCGGCAGCCCGACGTAGCCGAGGCCGACAATGGCCACCGAGCCCGTGGTAACCGGGTCGGCTGTGGTCCGTCCATGGCCATTCCCATCACGGCCAGCTTGCCCATGACCTGGCGTTTCGAATGTGATCAGCCTGTTGCGAAGCTGATTCTCCCGCCCGTCGATCGCAAGCGAAAGTCGATGTTCGGCCACTATGCCCCCTGGGCCTTGAGCTAGGCGAAAGCCCCCTGACGCCTAGCGGTTTTCCTGGTGTGATCCCGACAGTGCCACCGGCCTCCCCCTGCTGGATCGCTCAAGGGGGGTAGGCACCCTAGGCAGGGTGGGGGAGATTAACGGCCCGGCGGCTTTCTCCGGCCCGCCGGGGCCCGGCGGGCCAGCTGGTGCCTAGCCCGTTTGGCCCACAGCCGGGGCGCGGTGTCCGCCTCACCGACGTAGGTCCGGGGCAGCGCGTGCCGGCCGGTGTGCGCCGACGACCAGATGGCGCAGCCGTAGTCATAGCCCGTGACCCGGACCCGGGCTACCGCCTCGGCGTCGAGGTCGCCGTAGGGGTAGCAGAACCCGCTGACCGGCTCTCCGGTGATCTCCTGCAGGATGCGGCGGCTGCCGCCGACCTCCTGCGCCAGCGCGTCCCGGGCCGCAGGCAGCCGGACATGGCGTAGCCCGTGCGAGCCGATCTCGATGCCTGCCTGGGCCAGGTCCCGTACCTGGCGGGCGTCCATCAGCGGTTTGCGCGGCCCTTCGGGATCCCACGCGTTGTCCCCGCCGAGCCGGCCGGCGATGACGAACACGGTCGCGCCGAACCCGAACCGCTGCAGAACCGGCAGCGCATGCCGGGCGAAGTCGCAGTAGCCGTCGTCGAAGGTGAGCCCGACCAGCCCTCTCCCGCCGCCCGCCGCGCGGGCGGCGAGCACGTCCCGGACGGACGTGCCGCGCAGGCCGCGGCGGGCGAGCCAGCCCATCTGCTGCCCGAAGCGCGGCGGGCTCACCGTGACCAGGTACGGGTCGGCCCAGTAAGGCTCCACCGAGTGGTACATCAGCACCAAGGGCAGGCCCGGTAGGTTTCCTGTGCCGTTCCCCCGGCTGAGACTTTTTCCTTGATTCAGGCCATCACTGACCGCCTGCGCCATCACTACCCCCGTTGCCCCGCCGCTGGGGCGCCGCAGGTTGGGCAGCCCCATGCCCGGCCAGCGTAAGGCGGGAAAATACCGACCGGCTCCTTTCTCCGGCTGGTTTGCGCTACCCCGTCTGAGGGTGGGACAGATTACCCCGCTAGGCCATTGCGGCTCATCAATCTGGCCTAATCCATCTGGACCAATCCCGGTATCCGGAAGCTGCGCGGCAGCATCGGGAGGTCCTGCGCCATCATTGATTTCGGGCCGCTCGCGGGGCAGCGCAGCACCGCTGCGCCGGGCCCCAGACGGTCTTACGCTCGAGGAGGCGACCTGTGAGTATCACCGCACCTGCCCACGCCGAGACGGTCTTCACCTACGGCGCGCCGCAGCTCAAGTTCGGTCCCGGGGCCTCCGACGAGATCGGTTACGACCTCAGCCAGTACGGGGTGAGCCGGGCCCTGGTCGTCACCGACTCCGGGGTCGCCGCGGCCGGCATACCCCAGCGGGTCGCCGGCCAGATGGCCAGGTTCGGCATCGAGGCCCGGGTGTTCGACGGCGTGCACGTGGAGCCGACCGACGAGAGCATGAACGCCGCGATCGAGCAGGCCCGGGCGAGCGGGCCCTGGGACGCGTTCGTCGCGGTCGGCGGCGGGTCGAGCATCGACACCGCCAAGGCCATCGACCTGCTGCTGACTAACCCGGGCACCCTGATGGACTACATCAACGCCCCCGTGGGGCAGGCCCGCGCGCCGGTCAACCCGCTCAAGCCGCTGATCGCGGTCCCGACCACCACCGGCACCGGGGCGGAGAGCACCACGGTCTGCGTGCTCGACGTGCTCTCGCTGAGGGTGAAGACCGGGATCAGCCACGCCCGGCTGCGGCCCACGCTGGCCGTGGTGGACCCGCTGCTCACCCTCACCCAGCCCGCCGGGGTGACCGCGTCGGCCGGGATGGACATCCTGTGTCACGCGCTGGAGAGCTACACCGCGCGCTGGTACACCAGCGCCGAGCGCAAGCGCCCCGAGCAGCGGGTGCCCTACTGCGGCGCGAACCCCATCTCCGACATGTGGTCGGAGAAGGCCATGGGGCTGCTGGCCGGCTCGTTCCGGAAGGCGGTCCGGGATGGGGACGACCACGGGGCCCGGGCCGACATGGCCATCGCGGCCACGTTCGCCGGGATGGGTTTCGGCAACGCGGGAGTGCACATCCCGCACGCCAACGCCTACCCGATCGCGGGCCGGGTGAGCGGCTTCCACCCTCAGGACTACCCGGCGGACGAGCCCATGGTCCCGCACGGCATGTCGGTGGCGCTCACCGCGGCTGAGGCGTTCCGGTTCACCTTCGACGCCGCACCCGAGCGGCACGTGCGGGCGGCGCGGCTGCTGGCCCCCGGCGCGGAACAACCGTCCGATCCGGCGGAGTTTCTGCCCCGGGTCCTGAACGAGCTGATGCGCGACATCGGGATCCCGAACGGGGTGGCGGCGGTCGGATACACCGCCGGGGACATCCCCGCGCTGGTCGAGGGCACCCTGAAACAGCAGCGGCTGCTGGCCACGTCCCCCAAGCCGGTGACCGGGGACGATCTGGGCGGCATCTTCGAGCGGTCCATGGAGCTGTGGTGACCGCCCCGGGCTACTCGTCGGCGACGATGGAGCCGACCCGGTCGCCCAGCGCCGGGTCACGCCTGGTCAGCAGCGCGGCGTAGATCACCGAAACGATCAGGATGCCCAGCGCGACGTACGGGAACCAGCTGTAGGGCGCCGACTGTCCGGGCTTGGACAGGTAGTAGACGGGGACGGCGATCGCGATCATCCCGAGCACCGGCAGCACCGCGTGCTTGATCACGCTGAACTCGGACGGCCGGTACTTCCGGTAGTAGAACGGCAAGGCCAGGTTGGCCAGGAAGTACACCACCAGGACCAGGATCGTGCCCATCGTGCCGGACTCGTCGAAATAGGTCAGCCCGTCCATGCTGCCGCCGTGCCCGAAGATCAGATGGCCGAGCGCCCACACGCCGATGATCGCGCTGGCGATCCCGACGAAGGTGAAGATGGCGTTCCGCGGCACCTGCCGGGACGACTCCACCCGGCCGATCCAGCGCGGCAGCAGCCCCTCGCGGCCGGCGTTGAAGATCAGCCGGGCCTGTGAGTTCACCGCCGCGATGAGCACGCCCAGGGTGGAGGTCAGCCCGGCCAGGTACGCGAAGAAGGCCAGGCTGGCCGCGGCGCCGTGGGCGACGGTGATGAACGGGACCAGGACCGACGGGCTGGTCAGCCTGGCCTCGTTGTAGCCGAACCCGGTGACCGTGGAGTAGGCGAACAACAGGTAGCTGACCCCCATTAGCACAATGGACAAGAACACCGCCCGCGGCACGTTGCGCCGCGGGTTACCGGTCTCCTCGGCCAGTGCGGCCGAATTCTCCCAGCCGATGAACAAGTACACCGCCAGCGGGAACCCAGCGGCCAGGCCGGTGAAGCCGTGGGTGATGTTATGCGGCTCGAACGGCGCGAAGCTCAGGTTCCCGCCGTTCTTGATCAGTAGCACGACGGAGACGACGATCAGGACCAGCATCTCGAAACCGAAGAAAAAGCCCGCGAGCTTGGTTGACACGCCGACCCCGCGGAGCATCATCACTACGGCGCCTGCGGTGAGCACGATCGACAGGATGATCCACGGGATATTCCAGCCCAGGTAGTACTGGAGCGTGTAACCCAGGAACCAGCCGGAGACGACGAGCACCGACGAGATCGCGATGATGTATCCCGCCCCGCAGAGCAAAGCGGTCGTTACGGCGCTGGTGCCGCCGAAGCTCTTGCCTACGAAGGTGATGAACCCGCCGGTTGACGGCTGGGCGCGGGAGAACTGGGACAGCGTGTTACCCAGCAGCGCGATCGCGACCGCTGCCGCGACGATCGTCAGTGGCGCCCCGATCCCCGCGGTCATGACGATAAGGCCGAAGCTGAAGAAGAAGCTGTAGGCCGGGCCGATGTTCGCCATCGTCGAGGCCGAGATGTCCACCAGGCCGAGCGCACCCCGGTGCAATCGCTCCGCCGACTCTGGTGCCTTCGTCTCAGAAAACGGAGTAGAAGCCATATCGCTCATGTCCACCCCTTAATCAGGTGGCCAGACCGTAACTCAGCCGCGATGACAACACAAGATTCTTTCATTCACGAAACGATGTCCTTTTGCTGGAAGCGGCGGAAGGCCAGCGCGAGAAGCACGATCCCGTAGCATCCGCATACCGAGGCACCCTCGAGCATGCCGCTCCAGGAGATCTGCGGCTGGACCGCGTCCAGCCAGGCGAACTGCCAGTGCGACGGCAGGATCTCCCGCCAGGAGCCGAGCGCGGTGACCTGGTCCAGGATGGCGGACAGGATCATCAGGCCGACGGCGCCGCCGACCGCGCCGAGCGGGGAGTCGGTCGAGACCGAGAGCAGGAACGCGATCCCGGCCACCGCGATCTCGCTGACGAGCACGTACCCCACGACGACGAGCATCCGGGCCACCGCCTGGCCGGGCGGCAACTGGACCCCGGTGCCGGGCAGCCGGAGCGGATGCCAGCCGAACGCGGCCGTCCCCGCGACCAGGGACATCACCGGCAGGGTGACCACCCCCACCGCGGCGTAGGCCAGCGCCACCGCTAGCTTCTGGCGGAGCAGCCGGGCCCGCGGGACCGGCGCGGCCAGCAGATAGCGCAGCGACGACCAGCTCGCCTCGCTGGCCACGGTGTCGCCGCAGAACAGTGCGACCACCACGACGAGCAGGAAGCCAGCCGACACGAACAGGCTGAACGCGGCGAAGTTGAGGCCGCCGTCGGTGGCCACCACGACCAGCCCCGGGGTGCCGTTCTGCGCCGAAGCCGGCCCGCTGATCTTGAACGCGGCGACCAGGATCCAGGGCAGCGCCACCAGCACCGCGAAGGCCACGATGGTCCGCCAGCGCCGGAGCTGACGGACGAACTCGACCCGGAACGGCAGAGTCCGGCGCACCCGGTACCCCGGGGCCTCTGCCGAGGCCGCGCGTGAAGCCGCGCGTGAAGCCGCGCTCACTGGTCGCTCTCCGGGGTGCCGATCAGGGCCAGGAACGCGTCCTCCAGCCGGCGGCCCGGGCCCACCCGGTCCACCGGGATCCCGGCTCCGACCAGGGCCGCGACCACCGCCGACGGGGCCAGCCCGTTGGGCTGCACGACGACGCCGTCCGGGTGGGGGTCCGCGGCCTCGATGCCGTCCAGGCCGCGCAGCACCGTGACGGCCCGCTGCGCCTGGGACGTGCCCACGATCAGGGCCGCGCCGTCCCCGGTGATCTCGGTGACCGGGCCGGCCGCGAGGCCGCGGCCGTGGTGCATCACCACCAGGTGGGTGCAGGTCTGCTCCACTTCGCCGAGCAGGTGACTGGACAAGATCACCGTCCGGCCCCCGGCCGCGTAACGCAGCAGCACCTCGCGCATCTCCCTGATCTGCGGTGGGTCCAGGCCGTTCATCGGCTCGTCGAGGACCAGCAGGTCGGGCAGGCCGAGCATGGCCTGGGCGATGGCCAGCCGCTGGCTCATCCCGCGCGAGTAGGACCGCACCCGGCGGTCGAGGGCCGCGCCCAGCCCGGCGATCTGCAAGACCTCCTCCAGGTGCGCGCCGCCGGCCGGACGCCCGGTCGCCCGCCAGTACAGGTCCAGGTTGGCCCGGCCGGACAGGTGCGGCAGGAACCCGGGCCCTTCCACGAACGAGCCCAGCCGGGACAGCGCCGCCGCGCCGGGACGGACCTGCTGGCCGAAGATCGTGATCGTCCCGGCGTCCGGATTGACCAGGCCCATCAGCGCGCGCAGCGTGGTGGTCTTCCCGGCGCCGTTCGGCCCCAGCAGGCCGAGGATCTGGCCGCGCTCCACGCGCAGCGACAGCCCGTCCACCGCGAGCTGGCCGTCCCGGTAGCGCTTGGTCAGACCAGCGACCTCCAGGGGTATCCCGTGGATCACCAGCCCCCACCAGACCAGCGGGGCGCCGCCGCCGGGCCAGCAGGATCATCGCCGCCACGGCCAGCGCGGCGACCGGCGCGGCCCAGGTCCACCAGGCCGCGCCGCCCCCGACGATCTGCAGCGCCGGATCCGAAGGCACGGACAGGCCCGGGGCGGCCAGCGCCACCCGGTAGGCCGCCGCCGCCCGCGACGTGGCGTAGCCGAAGTCGGTGCTGGTCAGGACCAGGCGGAGCCGGTGCCCCGCGGCGAACTGGTAGTCCATCGCAGGCAGCGTCACGGTGACCGTCCGGCCCGCGGTGTTTGCAGCATTTTGCGGCCCCGGTCACCTGGACCGGGGCCACGAGCCCGAACGGCAGCGTGGCGTTCCCGGCCTGGTTGACGTCGTAGACCGCGGCGAAGACGGTGATGTCCGCGTCGCCGCTGAGCCGGACCCGGACGGTGGCCGAGCCGGTCTGCTGCAGCGGCGCGGCGAGCGGGGCCGAGGTGAACGCGGCGCTCTGGCCGGGCATCGGGAGGCCCAGGCCACCGGTCCCCAGGCCCGGCAGCACCGACAGGGACGGCGGCGCGCCGCCCGGCGGGTTGACGATGGTCTGCGCAGGCCCGCGGAGCCGGACTGAGCTGCGCCGGGTCCCGGCCAGGCCCGGGTAGCGCGGTGCGGTGGCCACGCCGAGCTGCTGCTGCCCGGTCGAGGCGTCGAAGCCGAGTTCCCGGCTGACCGCGAACGCCGGGACCGCGGGGGTGGCCCGGGTCGCCGGGGGTGGCCTGGGCCGGCGCACGGGCGGGCGTGAGCCAGCGCCCGAACCACTGCTCGGTGAGCTGGTCCACCTGGCTGGTCTGCTGGTTCCCCCCGTCGTGGCCGCCCGCGAACCAGACCATGTCCACGGGCGCGCCGCCGCGGCGGACGGCCTGGTAGTTGGCGTTCGCCTGGTCCAGGCCGAACAGTGAGTCGTTCTCGCCCTGGATCAGCAGGGTGGGCGCGTCGATCCGGCCGGCCACGCTGGACGGGCTGGACCGCTCGAGCAGGGCGATGGCTGCCGCGGTGGGCCGCCCGGCCGTGGCCACCTGCTGGTACGCGGCACAGACCGCGGGCAGGAGCCGGCCGCAGAGTGCCGGGAAGGCCGGCGCCACCGATACGCCGGCCGGGCCAGCCGCCCGCGCCGCGCGGCCCGGCGCCGCCGGCGCCCCGGGCCCGGCCGTGCCCTGGGTGAAGAGCAGCCCGGCCCACTGCTTCTTGAACACCCCGCCGGCCGGCCCCGCGGGGACACCCGGGCCGGACGCGGCGTTAGGGAAAAGCGCGGTGGCCAGGTTGTACCAGGTGGCCTGGGGGACGACCGCATCGATCCGGTGGTCGTAGGCCGCGGCGAGCAGCGCGAGCGCGCCCCCGTATGACGCGCCGGTGATGCCGACCCGCGGATCTCCCGGGCCGTCCAGCCTGACCCGCGGCTGGCGGGCCAGCCAGCTCACCAGTTGCTCGACGTCGGTCACCTCGTAGTCGGGCGCGTCGAGGGCGATCTGGCCGGTGGACCGGCCGAAGCCCCGCGCGGACCAGGTCAGCACCGCGAAGCCGGCCCGGGCCAGTTGCTCGGCCTCGGGCCGGACCGCGTCCTTGGTCTCCCCGAATCCGTGGGCCAGCAAGATCGCGGGCACCCGGCCGTGGCCCGGTGGGGTGAAGAACGTGGCGTCCAGCGACACGTGCTGGTCGTGCCCCGGCCCGTCGGTCACCGCGATCCGCAGCGGCCGCGCCGTGACCGGCACCGGCTGGCGGGCCACGATGACCACCGTCACCGCCACCGCCGCGAGGACCACGACCAGGGCCGCCAGCGCGGCGAGCTTGCGGCCGCGGGGGCGGCTGCGAAAATCCATGAGGGGGACGGTAGCAACGCGGGCCGGATACTCCGGGGCCGCTCACAGCGGCTGCTCAGCAAAGTCGAGGACGCGGGGAGGCGGGCCATGAGCATTGATGCGCTCATCGAGCGGATGGAAGCGCTGCTCGGCCCGCTCCAGGAGGCCCGCGACGCCCGGCGCTTCTTCCACGCCACCTACCTGCGGACCACCCGGGCCGTCCGCGACGCGCTGCGGGCCGGGCTGTTCGGTGACCCGGAGTGGGTGGAACGCTGGGACGTCGCGTTCGCGGACTGGTATCTCGACGCGCTGACCGCGGACTCCAGCGGCGAAGCGGTCTCACAGCCGTGGGCGGTCGCGTTCCGGGCCGCGCGGGAGCAGCCGTCCGCGCCCGCGCTGCGGCACGTCCTGCTGGGCATGAACGCGCACATCAACTACGACCTGCCGCAGGCCCTGCTCGCGGTGATCAGCCCCGGGGAGTTCGCGGATCCGGCCGTCCTCGCCCGGCGCCGGGCCGACCATCAGCGCATCGACGAGGTGCTGTCCCGCCAGGTCAGCGCGGAAGATGCGGTGCTGGCCCGGGCCGGTTCCCCGCGCTCGCGGACGGACGTCCTGCTCGGCCCGGCCAATCAGGCGGCCAGCCGCCGTTTCCTGCGCGAGTCCCGGGCCAAGGTGTGGCACAACGCCGTGGCCCTGAACGCCGCGCGGGCTCGCGGTCCCGCCGCGTACACCGGGCGGCTGCGGGAGCTGGAGGTCTTGAGCGCCGCGCGGGTAGCGGAACTGGAACGCCCGGGACAGGTGCTGCTGCGGCTCGCGGCGCGCGGCTTCGGGGTCCGGCTGCCCGGTCCCGCCTGGCCGAACCCAGCCCCGCCGAGCCGCGCACAGCCCGGCCGGTCCTCAGCCATCGTCGCGCCCGAGCCGGCTGCGTTCCTTCGACCCGGTGCGCGTAGCCGACCTGGAATTCCGGGCCTGGGTGGGCTACTACCGGCGGGACTGGCCGGCGGTGCTGCGGGCCTCGGTCGGGCTGGTCCGGGCCGGGTTCGGGATGGACTGGCTGCGTACCCTGCACGGGGCCTGGCTGGTGCTGCGGGCCAACCAGCTGTGGGCGCCTGCCGACAACAACCCGGACGGCGCGCGGCGCTGCATGCGCCGCTTCTACGGGCTGCTGCGGATCAGCTACGGCGAGCCCCGGGACGTGGCCGAGGCGGCCCGGCGGGAAGTCGACTGGTGGCGAGTGCACCGCGAGCGCCAGCACGCCGCGGACCACGCCGACGGCGATGACGAGCTGGTCGATTCGCTGGTCCGGCTGTATACGTTCCTGTACGGCGAGCCGGAGGCGGCGGTCCGGCCCGCGGCAGTACACCGCACCGAGGCCATGGACCTCTCAGATCAGTGGGTGGCCGAAGGCTGCCCGCCAGACAGCCCGCTGCTCGCCCTGGAGCACGCGGCGCTGGTCCGCTCCTATGCGGCGCTGCTCGCCGCCGTGCACCACTGAGCCTGGCCTCCGCTGCTGGACCGCGACGCGAGTTTGTCGCATGGCCATGAATCCAGTCAATGGTGATGCTTGAGTGATCGTCTTTACTGGGCCGTCCGCGCGTCACCGCGGGCGGCCCATAGTCACGTGAAGGGACCAAGCCTGTCCCCGTCGAGGCTTGGTCACCTGATCGGCTATTACGGCGGCCCCCGCGTGCGGACCGGACCGCGCCGTGTGTTAGCGGCCGCGAGTTCTACCCCCGGCGCGCTTAGCGCGCGGGAGGCGATGCCGGTGGGAGAGAAGAGGCCAGAGATACAAGGCGGGAGAACCCCTCGGGTACTCCGCCTTCTCACCACTGCGGCACCTCCTGCGCTCGGCGCCAGCGGGCCTCTCCATTTGATTGAACGGCACCATGCAACAAAGGGCAAGATGCAGTGCAGATTGCACGGCAATTAGCCATGCAAACTTCACGTACGGCCCCACCAGGAACTACTCTGTAACGTAGTCACACATCAGCGGCCCACCCCCCACGCCTGAGGAGCGGATCGATGCCATCTGAGCGCGCCAGTCCGATCAGGCGACGCAGACTCGCTGCGGAACTGCGGCGTCTGCGCGAGCGCACCGGCCGCACCGGCGACGAAGCAGCTGAGGAACTCGGCTGGTCGGGATCCAAGATCAGCCGCATAGAGACCCACCGGATCGGCGTCAAAAAGGCCGACCTGGGCAGGCTCTTTGATCTTTACCGGGTGGACGACGATCATCGTGAGGAACTCGGGGCACTTCTGCTCGAATCGGCCACGTCCAGCTGGCTCGACTCGATGACCGCGGGATTCCCCGCGGACTATGTCACCTATCTCTACGCGGAAGCCGAGGCCGACGCGGTGTGGATCTGGGATCCGCAGATTGTCCCCGGTCTCGTGCAGACTGACGCTTATGCCCGGGAGGTACTGTCCGGATATCAGGCGAGGTTCACACTGCCACCGGCTGATGCGGAACGCCGGATAGGGATACGGAGGCGCCGCCAAACTCATCTCCTGGACCGCAATCCACCGCTGAGCGTGTCGATTGTGATTGACGAAAGCACCTTGTACCGGAGATTTGGCGATAATGCGGTCATGCGCGGGCAGCTGCGGCGGCTGGAAGAATTAAGCACGCTGGAGAATGTGACGCTACAGGTTCTTCCGCTGGCCGGTACACACCCGATAGGAACGGGAGCCTTTTCCTATCTCCAGTTTGACCCGGTGCACGACGTACCGCTCGCCGACATGGTCGAGGTCGAGCACCTCACGGGCGCCTACTACCCGGAGGGCGAGGAGCAGGTCTTCCGGTACCGGGTGACGTTCGAGTCACTCACCGCGACGGCCTTGGACAAGGACCGGTCCAGGGCGACGATCAGCGCCGCAGCCCGCACGCAGTGGGCGGGCTGACTAACGGCCCTAGTCCTTGAGCGTCCGCAGGAATGACGCCCAGTCCGCCTGGCCGAAAACGAGGACCGGGCTGTGCGGGCCGGCCTTGGAGTCCCGGACGCCAATCCGGCCGGGCGCAAGGTCGGCCACTTCCACACAGGAGCCGTTGTAAGCGCTGAACGTACTCTTACGCCACGTAACGCTAGCGGTCGAACTTGGGACAAACGTCGCACGATCCTCAGCCATTGCTACCTCACCACTGGGCCCCTGGACGTGCCAGGGGAAGATAACGATAGGGATGTCTCAGTTGCGTGAAGCGCAGGGCCAGAAGGCCAGCGGCGCCGAGAATAAGTTAGCGCTTGGCACTTAAGTGATGCAGGATTTCCGGCTAACCAGTAACCAGCGTGTTCACTTCGTATCCGATTTGCGGCGTCTGCCCTGGGCGGTCAGCCCTGACGGGCTCAGCCCCGCTCAGCCCCAAACGTCGGTTGCGACCTTGACGATGAGCTCGAGCTTGGCGACTTCCTCGTCATAGCTCAGGGCGTTGCCCTCAACAGTGGAGGAAAAGCCGCACTGCCCGGACAGGCACAGCTGCTCCAGCGGCACGAACCGGGACGCCTCGTCGATCCGCCGCTTGAGGTCATCAGGGTTCTCCAGCGCACCCCGCTTGGTGGTGACGAGGCCCAGCACGACCATCTTTCCGGGCGGCACGAACCGCAGCGGCTCGAAGCCGCCGGACCGTTCGTCGTCGAACTCCAGGAAGAACCCGTCCACGTTCAGCCCGCCGAACAACGCCTCGGCCACGAAGTCATAGCTGCCCGACGCCGCCCAGGAAGACTGGAAGTTGCCCCGGCACAGGTGGGTGGTCACGGCCAGGCCCGCAGGCCTGCCGGCCAGGGCCGCGTTGACCTGCTTGATGTAGCGCAGGTGCAGATGCTCGGCGTCATCGCCGCGGGCCGCGATCTCGGCCCGCTGCTCGGGGTCGTTCAGGTAGGCCAGGCTGGTGTCGTCGAACTGCAGGTACGTGCAGCCCAGGGCGGCCAGCCGGGCCACCTCGTCGGCGTAGGCCGCGGCCAGGTCGGTCCAGAACTCGTCAGGGTCGGGGTACACCGCCGGGTCGATCATGGCCGGCCCGCCCCGGTAGTGGACCATGTTGGGCGACGGGATGGTCTGCTTGGGCACCGCGGTCGTCACCACCGACTTCAGGTACTCGAAGTCCGGGCCGAAGATCGTGTGGTCGAGCCGCACCTTGCCGTCCACGGTGAGCGCGGCCGGGGTGTACTCGATGTCCCCGGCCGGGTTGTGGAACTTGACCAGCAGGTTTCCCGGCGCCTGGCCGATCCCGCCCAGCTGGTAGATGAAGTCCATGTGCCAGGACGCGCGGCGGAACTCGCCGTCGGTGGCCGACTGCAGGCCGACGCTCTCCTGCATCCTGACCACGTCGGCGATCGCCGCGTCCTCGGTCGCCCGCAGCTGCTCCGCCGGGATGCGCCCGGCCGCGAAGTCCTCCCGGGCCGCGAGCAGCCCAGCGGGCCGGAGCAGGCTGCCCACGTGGTCGGCACGGAACGGCGGGGTGGTGCGAGCGCTCATGATTCTCCTGTGCGTCAAATCCCTGACTGGGACTCCACGGTCTCGGTTCGCACACCATAGAACAGCGCCTCAGTCCAGCCCAAAAGCGGCATACCCGTCCAGCAACCCCTCAGCCGCGGTGAGGTCGGCGTCCAGCGGGCGGTCGGCGGTGCGCGGGTCGAGCACCGCGTCCGCGGCGTCGAAGGCGGCCCGCAACGGGCCGTCTTCGCGGGGTGCGGCGCTGCATCCGGAGCACCCGGACCGCGGCGGCCAGTTCGCAGGCGAGCACGGCCCGGTACGCGGCCACGGCGTCGGTGCTGGCCCGGGCCGACTGAGTGGAGAAGCCGGCGTGCTCTTCCACGCCGCGGGACAGCACCGCGCTGCCCAGCGCGGCCGGGGTCGCGAACCGGCGCAGGTCGGCGACCGCAGACTGCGCGACGTACTCCAGCACCATGATTCCCGAGCTCGCCGGAGCGTCGGCGGCGAACGGGTGCAGGCCGGTGAAGGACGGCTCGACCAGGGTCCCCAGCCGGGCCGCGGACAGCGCGGCGGTCTGGAACAGCGCCGCGCGGGCCGAGTCCAGCGCCAGCCCGACGTAGGCGGCGTGGAAGTTGCCGTTGTGCCATACCGCGTGGCCAGCCGGGTTGACCAGCGGGTTCTCGCTGGCCGCGTTGAGCTCGGTGCTCACCACCTGGCCGGCGTACGCCAGCGCGTCGACCGCCGGGCCGTGCACCTGGGGGAAGGCCCGGTAGCCGTAGGAGTCCTGCATCCGGGCCCGGGCGTGAGACACCCCGGCCAGCAGGGCCCGCATCCGGGCCGCGACCCGTTGCTGCCCGGCCGGCCGGGCCCGCTGCACCGCCGGGGCGTAGGGCTCCAGCGAGCCGCGTACCGCGAGCAGCGACAGCGCCGCGATCACCACGGCGGCACTCGTGAGCCTGCTCAGATCGTGGCAGGCCAGCGCGGCTTCGCCGACGGTGGCCGCGTTGCTGCTCATGAAGCCGAGTGCTTCGGCCGGCTGCAAGCGCGAAACGTGGCGGCGGCCCGGTGCCGGTGCGCCAGGCCCGCTCGCCGATCAGGCACAGCCCGGTTGAGGCGAGTGCGGTCAGGTCCCCGGTGCCGATCGCCCCGTACAGCGGTACCGGCGGGGTGAAGCCCCGGTTGAGCGCGTCCGCCAGGACCTCCAGCACCGCGGGGTCCACCCCGGACCCACCCGCGCCGATCTGGTTCAGCCGGGTCACCAGCATGGCCCGGCCCAGATCGGCAGGCTGGAGGGGTCCCGCGCCGGCCGCGTGGCTGCGCAGCAGTCGCAGCCCGTGCTCGGCCAGGTCGCCGGTGGCCAGCCCCACGTTCCGGTTCGCGCCGACCCCGGTGGTCCGGCCGTATACCGGCCGCCGGGCGGTCACCTCCCGCGCGGTCTGCCAGGCGGCCCGCGCCGCCGCGGCCGCCTGCGGCGCGACCGTGACCCGGGCCTCGTCCCGGGCGACCGCCGCGACCCCGGCACACGTCAGCGACGTCCCGTCGGCCACGATGCCCGGTCCGATCACGCAGCGCCTCCTGTCCTGGCCGGTCCACGTCGCTGACCAGGCAGGATACGTGACGCGTTAACAGGCTTATTACCTGCGGCGCAATTACGGCATTTGGTGCACCACGGCTCGCTACCATGAGCCGCTGACGCCCAGGCGGCCGGCCCGCAGGACGGCCGCCGATCAGCAACAGTGAGCAAGAGGTGGCGCGATGACCGCGCGCGGATCCCGTGGCTTGTCACTGGCCGTCAGCGTGCTCGTGACGGTGCTCGCCGTAGCGGGTGCCATTGTCCTGGTCGTCCGGCTGCCGGGACACGCCGGTGCGCTGGCCGACGCCGGGGCGTCCGCCAGCGCGCCTGCGCCGTCGGCGGACGGTGCGTCGGCCAGCGCGCTGACGTCCGCCACGCCCACTGCGTCCGCGTCCCGGCCGGCTCACCGGCGTCACCGCGCGAGGCCGCGGCCGCCCCGGACCACGCCGTCCCGCAGCCCAGCCGCCCCGGGCACCGCGCCGGCCAGCACCGCGCCGGCCAGGAGGCCGCCCGCCAGCACGGCGCCGGCCCCGGGTCTCCCGGCCGCCGCCCAGCAGGTCCTGGCCCTGATCAACCAGGCCCGCTCCGAGGCCGGGCTGCCCGCCTACACGCTCAGCTCAGGCCTGGACACCAGCGCGGCCCGGCACACCGCGGTGATGGCCGCGGGCTGCGGATTGTCGCACCAGTGCCCGGGCGAGCCGGCCCTGGGCGCCCGGGAGACGGCGGCCGGGGTGCACTGGACCGCGGCCGGGGAGAACATCGGTGAAGGCGGCCCGGTCGCGGACAGCCCGGCGGCCATCGCGCAGATGGCGGTCGGGCTGACCCAGAGCATGCTGGACGAGAAGGCGCCCGACGACGGCCACCGGCTGAACATCCTCAGTTCCGCGTTCAGCCACGTGGGGATCTCCGTGTTCCGGGACAGTTCCGGGACCGTCTGGATGACCCAGGACTTCTCGAACTGAGCGGCCGGCCGGGGAGCCCGGACCGGCCGACGTAGGGTTGAAGATCAGCGCTCACGCTCGGGAAGGGGCGGCGATGCGGGCGATCACGGTGGCCAAATTTGGCGGTCCTGAGGTGCTGCAGGTCAGCGACGTCGAGCGGCCGGTGCCCGGGCCGGACGAGGTGCTCGTCCGGGTGCTCGCGGCCGGCGTGGGTCCCTGGGACGCCTCACCTGCGCCAGGGCGGCTGGACCGGCGCGCTGCCCTACATCCCTGGCGGGGAGTTCGCCGGGGTGGTCGAAGGAGACAGCGGCCAGGACGCGGACTTCGACGACGGCATGCCGGTCTACGGCTACCCGGGCCTGGCCGGGTGCTACGCACAGTACGTGGTGTGCCCAGTCGAGCAGATGGCCCCCCTCCCGGTCGGCCTGCCCATGACCGACGCGGCCGGGGTCCCCGTCGACGGGCTGACCGCAATTCAGGGCCTCGCCGACGTGCTCGGGATCAGCCGCGGCGACCAGGTCCTGATCACGGCCGCGGCGGGCGGGCTCGGGCATTTCGCGGTGCAGATCGCCCGGGTGCTCGGGGCCAGCGTGGTGGCCACGGCCAGCCCCCAGCACCACGAGTTCGTGCACCACCTCGGGGCGGCCGTGGTCGTCGACCACACCCAGCCCAGCTGGCCCGACCAGGTCCGGGACGTGATCGACGGCGGGGCCCAGCACGTCCTGGCGTGTGCGGCTCCCACCCTGGAGGGGGCGGCCCGGGCGGCCCGCGACGGCGCCACGATCGCCACTCCAGTGCACACCGAGTACCCGGACGCGCAACGGGTCAGCTGGCGGGCGTACAACGGCCAGCCGCGGGGCAGCCAGCTGATCCGGATGGCGCCCTGGTTCGACGACGGGCGGATGTCCGTGAACGTCGAGGCCAGGTACTACTACGAGGACGCGGTGCAGGCACACCGCCGGGTAGAAGAGGGGCACACCCGCGGCAAGCTCGTCCTGGTCGTGGACGAAGACCTGGCTGCCGAACTGGAGATCTGAGAGAGGTCTGCGCTACTCGTCGTAGCGGGTGGGCGGGAAGGGGCCCGGTTCCCCAGGCAGCTCACCCTCGGCTTTCTCCCGCTCGATCTCGTTTCTCTCTCCTGGTACTGCTCTGACTCGGTGATGTCCGTCGGCACCGGATCGTCGGTGGCCGGCTGCACCTCATCCGGCTCGTAGGGGTCGATCCCGGCGTCGACCCGCTCCTCCTCGGTGAGCTCGGCGAGCTGGTCGTCGTTGGGACGGGCGGACACGCCGCCGTGCTCACGGCGGTCCCGGTGGAAGGCCGACGGCTCGGCTGGCGGTGGATCGGGCAGCTCGCTCATGGCTCCTCCAGGGCAGGCGGGAAAGATCGTCAGTTTCTCACACGCTACGCCCGTGCCCCGGACCTCCCCCGGGGGTGGGGCTGGAATCAGCCCGGCCCGGCGGTTGTTTTCACCAGAGCCTAATCATCACCATTGGAGTGCGGAACGTCTGTGGCTAAAGGAATCGTCGTCCGTGGGGCTCGCGAGCACAACCTGAAGGATGTGTCGCTGGAGCTGCCGCGGGATTCCATGATCGTGTTTACCGGGTTGTCGGGGTCGGGGAAGTCGAGTCTGGCGTTTGACACGATTTTCGCGGAGGGGCAGCGGCGGTATGTGGAGTCGCTGTCGGCGTATGCGCGGCAGTTCCTGGGTCAGATGGACAAGCCGGATGTGGATTTCATCGACGGTCTGAGTCCGGCGGTGTCGATTGACCAGAAGGCGGCGTCGCGGAATCCGCGGTCGACGGTGGGACGGTCACGGAGGTGTATGACTACCTGCGGTTGCTGTATGCGCGGGTGGGGCGGCCGCATTGCCCGGTGTGCGGGCGGCCGATCGCGCGGCAGACGCCGCAGCAGATCGTGGACCGGGTGCTGGAGCTGGCGGAGGGGACCCGGTTCCAGGTGCTGGCGCCGGTGATCCGGGCCGTAAGGGCGAGTACACGAACTGTTCCGCGAACTGCAGCTCAAGGGGTACACCCGGGCCCCGATAGACGGAACCGTGGGTCCGGCTGGACGACATGCCCGCCCTGCACAAGAA
>CAWAES010000024.1:0-120264 GCA_963781085.1 uncultured Actinomycetes bacterium | reverse complement strand
TCCGTGCTTGACCAGCCGGGCCGGGAGCAGCATGTCGCGGGCACTGAGCGCGGCCAGCGCGGCCAGGCCGCCCGGCCCGGCGAGGTGGCCGCGGATCAGATCACCCTGGCCACCCGGGCGCCGGGTGGGATCGGCGAACCGCAGCCGCCCGGTCCGGGTGTGCAGCAGCATCCCGGGCGTGAACGGGGACAGTTGCAGGGCCCGCAGGTCCAGCCGGCGCTGCACCTGCGGGTAGGAGGTGTTGAAGACCTGGAAGCCACGGTCGAGCAGGAACCGGTCCCGCCGACCGGCGCTCACCCGGTCCGTGCGCATCCGGCCTCCCACGCCATCCGCGCACTCCAAAACCGTCACTGACGACCCCGCGGCGGTCAGGTCGGCTGCGCAAGCCAGGCCGGCCAGCCCGGCCCCGACGATGATGACGTTCAGCGTGCTGGTGCCGGACATGCAGGCCGCCCCCCGTTGTAGCTCGCGTGCCCTGCATTCGGCGGGGAGCGCCTGCGCGGTCTCAGCCTTGGATCAGCGCAGCTCGGCCCATTCCGGGCTGGCCCCGGCGGTGTAGATCTCTGCGCCGTCGATGAACGCGCGCTCGACCCGGCTCAGCACGTCCAGCGGGTCACCCGACCAGATGACCAGGTCCGCGTCCTTGCCCGGCTCGAGCGAGCCGAGCCGGTCGTCCATGCCCGCGATCCGCGCGGGATGGATGGTCAGCGCCCGGACCGCGGTCGCCCAGGCCAGGCCCTCCTTCACCGCCAGCGCCGCCTGGTAGGGGAGGAAGTTGATCGGCACCACCGGGTGGTCGGTGGTCAGCGCGAACGTCACGCCCGCCCGGTCGAGCAGGCCGGGGTTGGCCAGCGAGCGGTTCCGCACCTCCACCTTCGACCGGCTGGTCAGCAGCGGGCCGAGGACGACCGGGATGCCCTTGGCCGCGATGATGTCGGCCAGCAGGTGTGCCTCGGTGCCATGGTCGATCACCAGGTCGTAGCCGAACTCCTCGGCGATCCGCATCGCGGTGGCGATGTCGTCGGCGCGATGGCAGTGCTGCCGCCACGGGATCTCCCGGCGCAGTACCCGGCCGAGCGCCTCCAGCTTCAGGTCCCGGCTGACCGGGCCGCGCTCGCTGTCCGGCTTGCGCTGCTCGCTGTCCAGCTTGCTCAGGTAGTTGCCCGCGTCCACCAGGGCGCTGCGGATGACTGCGGCCGTGCCCAGCCGGGTGCTCGGGGTCTTGTGCTGCTCGCCGTAGACCCGCTTGGGGTTCTCGCCGAGGGCGGACTTCATCCCGGACGGCTGGCGCAGCACCATCTCGTCGACGGTCCGCCCCCAGCACTTGACGGCGACCGTCTGCCCGCCGATCGGGTTGCCGGACCCCGGGTTGACGTTCACGGCCAGCACGCCGCCGCTGATCGCGTCGCGGAAGCCAAGGTCAGCGGGATTGATCGCGTCGAGGGCGCGGACCTGCGCGGTCACCGGGTCGGTCAGCTCGTTGGTGTCCGATCCGGCCCAGCCCTCGCCTTCTTCGTGCACGCCCACGTGGCCGTGAGCCTCGATGAACCCGGGCAGCACCCAGCGCCCCGCGGCGTCGATGACCCGGATCCCCGGGGGAACGGCAAGATCGGTGCCGACCGCGGTGATCCGGCCGGCCTCGGCCAGCACGGTCCCGCCGTCGATCGGATCCCCGGTGACTGGTACCACCCGGGCCCCGACGATCGCCACCGACTGGCCAGTCATCACGCCACCTCCCCGCCTGCGTCGTCCGCTCCGGGTGCACACTTTATTCGGCCCGATTTGGGGCCAGGTGACCCGCGGGTTTTCGTTGCGGAATAGAAAGCGTTTTATCCATGACCTACGGTCATGGATATGGACACCGATGCGCTGCGCTGGTTCCAGCAGGTCGCCGACGGCACGACGGTGACTGAAGTCAGCGAGCTGGAGGCGGTCACGCAGTCCGGGGTGTCGCGGGCGCTGGCCCGGCTGGAGAGCCAGATCGGCACGCCGTTGCTGCGGCGGCACGGCCGCACGCTGCGGCTGACCCAGGCGGGGGCGGTGTTCAAGCGGCACGTGGACGCGATGCTGCATCAGCTCGACGACGGGATCGCCGCGGTCAGCCAGCTGATCGAGCCGGACACGGGCACCGTGGCCCTCGCCTTCCAGCAGTCGCTCGGCACCTGGCTGGTGCCGGACCTGGTGCGGAGCTTCCGCGACGCCCATCCGCACGTCACGTTCCAGCTCACCCAGGTGCGCGACGAAGTGCATTCCGCCGCGCTGGACGGCGGGCTCGCCGACCTGGAGATCGGCACCCGGCGGGCGCGCAGCGCCGCGCTGCGCACCCGGCTGATCGCGATCGAGCCGCTGCGGCTGGCCGTGCAGCGTGACCACCCACTGGCCGGGCAGCGCATTCACCTGGCCCAAGTGTCCGCGGAGCCGTTCGTCAGCCTGCGGCCGACCTCGGCCCTCCGCAAGCTGGGTGACGACCTGTGCCAGCAGGCCGGTTTCCGCCCGGCCGTGGTGTTCGAGGGGGACGACCTGTCCACGGTGCGCGGGTTCGTGGCGGCCGGGCTGGGCGTGTCCATCGTCCCCGCACCGCGGGCGGGCACCCTGGAAGCCGCGGCCGGACCGCTGGCCTACTGCGAGATCCTGGACGCCGGGGCGGTCCGTGACCTCACCCTGACCTGGTCCGCCGAACGGCGCCTGCTGCCGGCCGCGGAACTGTTCCGCAGGCACGTGATCCGCAGCGCCAGCGCCGGCCAGGTCCCCGCGCTCTCGGCCTGAACGAGCCGGGCCTGACCAGCCTGGGACCGGCTACGCGTGCGGCGTGAAGGAGGTGGAGCAGCTTCCGGTCCGGCTGCCCTTCTTGACCGTGACCGAGACCTTCACCCTGAAGCCGGGTGTTGCGCCCTTGATGATGTACCGGATCGACAGGTTGCCCTTGCGGCCCGCCACCCCACGATGCGGGGTGCTGGTCGTCCGGTAGTGCGCCACGGTCTTCACGGCTGCGAAGGCTGCGGTGTGCACCCGTACCTTGGTGGTGGTGAAGTCCTTCGTTTCTGGGATTGTTGAGCCCCCTGTGTGGGCATGACGCGGCGGGCTGGCCCGGGAGCAGGGACTTCCGGGCCAGCCCGCCGTGATCTGTAGGGCCGGTTCTGGCGAGACGGTCAGAAGTGGGTTGGTCCTGCCCCGGTCGGCACCGGGGCCGGCGTGGTGGTCGAGGTCGGCATGGCCGTCGGGGTCGGCATCGGGGCCGGGGTGGTGGTGACCGGCGGGGCGAGCGGCGCCCGGAAGTGGCCGCGCGCCACCAGCAGGCCGTCGGTGTTGCCCTTGGCGTCGGTGAAGAAGCCGACCAGGTCACCCGCGTCGTTGATGCCGTTGAGCGTGGTGGCCCCGGAACCGCGCGGGTCGTTGACCGTCCGGAACCCCATGTGCCGGGACCAGACGAACCCGAACGACTTGGCCTTGCTGCCGCTTCCGACCATGTAGGTGCCGACGACCTCCCGCTGGTCGTTGACGCCGAAGGCCATGGTGGACGAAGCGCCGGGCACGGTCAGCCGGGTGAGGTGGCCGTGCGCGCCGAGCAGGAAGCCCCGGGTCACGCCGCCTCGGCCGGTGTAGAAACCGGCCACGTCGCCCCGGTTACTGATGCCGGACGCGGTCGTGCTGACCGCACCGGGGATCCGGATCCGGTGGAACCAGCCGCCGGGGATGCTGTAGGCGTAGGAGTGGGCCATGCCCTTGGCGCCCATGTAGAAGCCCACCGCGATGTCTGAGTCGTTCACGCCGAGGAGCTGGTTGACCGGCGGCTTGGCCATGTTCCGGGTCGGGAAGTGGACGCTGTGGAACTGGCCGTGCCAGTCGTAGAAGCCGAAGTTGTTGTTGGCCATGCTCTTGGTGTTCTGGGTTGACCAGAACCCGACCGACACCCCGGTGTCGTTGATCCCGATGACCTGGGTCTGGATCCCGGTGGGAAAGTTCTCGTTCGTGAACGACGAGAGACGGCCCAGGCTGAGCACGTATCCCTTGTTCGGGTGACCCGCGGCGCCGGAGCCGAAGTACCCGGCGATCTGGCTGCGGTTGTTAATGCCCAGCAACTGGTTGAACGTCGGGTCGTTGCTGTTGTTCAGCTTGCTGAACGACCAGCCGCGGGCCAGGCGCATTTCGCGCGGGTGGTGCTCGCGGTGCGAGTTGGCCGAGAGGCTGACGCTGGAGTGCGTGCTGGAGAGCCCGGTCACGGCGAAAACACCGCCGACCGCTCCGCCCACTGCGACGGCCGCCACGCCGATCGCCGCTACGACTGTACGTTCACTCATTCTGAATCCGCCATTCTGGGTCCACGCACTTGTGCGTCGGTCCCGTCGTATCTGGTTCTCACCGGGAATCCCATTTCCGTGCATCAAGATGACCGCGCCGGGCCTTTCTCCGGGCGACCACAGGCGGCCTCAATCTGACCGCGTTGACGACGTTAGCGGCAGGAAGCGTAAATCCCGGGCCAAGCCCGTCCGGGGTCCGGGAACCGTAATAACTCCCCTCGGCCCGGCAACGGTCAGCGTGGCCGGGGCGCCAGGCAGGGCCGAAAGTCCGGGCGCCGGGCGGCCAGCCGTGGCTCAGCGCGCTGAGCTGGGATCGAGAGGGCCATTTGCCAGCCGGACGTGCCGTTTCTCCGGCCTACCAGGATCCCGGGCCGCAGCGTAGGCTGAGAGCTTCCTTCGCACGCTGGACCTGCTCAGCACGGCTACAGCGCATCTTCTGGTATCCGGCGAGGCCTTCCACGGATCCGCGAAGGAGTCACCGATGCGGATAAGAACCGGCCGGGCGCTGGCGGGGCTGCCAGTGATTTGTGCTTGCCTGCTGACCACCGCATTCGGGGTCACCGGCGTCAGGACGAACCTGGCCAGCACCACGGTCAAGGTCACCGCCACCGGCGGGGTGCGGACGGTTACGCCAACGTTGCTTGGGCTGAACGGCGTGAACACCACGGGCCCGCAATGGGGCAATTCCTCCTTTGACTCCGTGCTGAAGAGGTTCGCGCCCGGCGTGATCCGCTACCCGGGGGGACGGTGGCGAACTACTGGTCGTGGCCTGGGGGCTGGTTCCAGCCGGGTGAATGGCCGGGTGAGCCTGCCCAGGCCGTCAACGACACCCTGCCGGTGTTCGGCACCGGCCTGGCCGCAGCTGGGGCCACGCCGCTGTTCGACCTGAACACCGTGACCATCAACGGCGCGATCGGCTCGGACGCCGAAAACACCACCATGCTGGACCAGCAGCTGCAAGCCCTGCGGTCCGCGGCCGGGGACGGGCTGCCGGTCAAGATGGTGGAGCTGGGGAACGAGCTGTACCAGAGCGGTTACATCAGCACCGGCCCGGACGGCCAGGACTACACCACGCGGTTCCCGACCGCCGCCGACTATGCCACGCAGATGAACGCCTGGATTTCCGCCCTGCACAGCGCGTTCCCGGGGGTGAAAGTGGCGGCGGTGGCGACCGACGCGAACGACGTCATCGGCGTCGCGCCGCGGCGAAGTAGCTGGAATGCCAGCGTGCTGCCGCTGCTCAAAGGTGAGGACGCGGTGACCATCCACGACAATCTCCGGGTCTCCGACGCTTCGTCATCACCTGCGACGGTGCTGGCTTACCCGTACCTGCACTTCCAGAAGCTCAAGGCCCATGAACTCGCCCTGTTCCACTCCGACCAGCTTCCGGTGTGGGTCACCGAATTCAACCTGGCCGACGTGACGCCGGGGCACGTGTTCCAGGGCACCTGGCTGCACGGCCTGTTCGTGGCGGCCCAGGCACTCCTGTTCACCGGGGACCCAGACATCACCTACGCCGGGCTGGACGCCACGATCGGCACCGCCCTGGCCCCCATCTTCAGCAGCACTCATGGGTTCGGCAGCGGCGGGCCAGCGACCGTCCGGCTCGCCCTCAGCGCCGCGGGGACCACGCTGTCGATGATCCAGGCCGCGCTTCATCGCGCTTCCGCGGCCCAGATGCTGTCGTTTTCCCCCAGCCCGGCCCTGGGGAGTACCGGGGCGCCTGCGCTGCTCGGGCAGGTGCTCACCACTCACGGGGGCCCGGAGGTGCTGCTGGCTAACCTGTCCGCGCAGCCAGTCACGCTGGACGTCTCGGCCGTCCTCCCCGGCGCGCTGACTGTAACCCAGGTCACCGCGCCGTCGATCGCGACGAAGGTGACCGGACCCGGATCGACCGAGACCAGCACGTCCGCCGCGTCGGGCACGGTCCAGATCGAGCCGTACGCCCTGGCCGACATATCAGGCTGAGGTAGCCTGCCGTCCCTGGGTCAAACGCTGCCTGGCCACCATACGGCCGTACGCCATGAGGTCAAAGGTGTATCGCTTCCATAGCCGACGCGGGTCCCGGTACAGGCGGTAAGCCCAGTTCAGCCGCATCTTCTCCATCCAGTGCGGATACCAGTCCACGGCCTCTGCGAGATGGTCGAGGTAGCTGCCGCCGGTGATGATCACCGGCACATCGAGCCGGTCGGCCACCTCCCACACCCACGTCTGCTGCATCGGTGTCGGGATGGAGACGTGCAGGATGTCAGGCCGGGCCGCGTTGATGGCCTCAACCATCATGGTCACGTCGGACTCGTCGAAGGCTCCAGGATGCCCGCGCATTATGTCCCAATGACCGTGCAGCGTTCCGGCGATAGGCAGGCCGGGAAACGCTTCTGTCGCGTTCGCTGCCGCTCGCTCCGGAACTCCTTCGCCACAGCCAAACAAGAAGTTCCCGAACCCGTGCTCGGCTGACAATGCGAACACCAGAGGGCAGATCCTGCCATTCCCCTGTCGGCTGGGTACGGGGAGGCCGACCCTTCGCGCGCCCAAGACGACGCCCCACCCATCCGGGAGCACCATGTCGAAGCGGTTGATCTTCTCGATCAGCCCTGCAGTGCGATGAGCTCGCAACACGTAGTCGGGGTTGATAAACGACACAGTCAGCCGAGACCGGGTTTCCACCGCCTCGCGGACAGCGTTGAGGAAGGCCTCGTCGGTGAGGCAGGACAACCCGATCTCCAGGAAGGTCCGCTTGTTGGCCCGGGCCTCGGCGGCCACCTCTTTCGAGAAGGTGCGGGCCTGACCGGCCTCCCTGGCGGGAACGCCATCCTGGCGGCCGGCGGCCGAGTCGTCCCTGGCGGGCTGGGTCATGGTCGGGTCCTCCCCGGGCTTCACAGGAGCCCCTCGAATGCCAGCAGCTCACGAAGCCCGGCCTTGAGATCGTACTCGGGCTGCCAGCCGGTCGCCGTCATCAGCTTGCCGGGGTCGGCGATAAGGTGCCCATCTCCGGGCCGCCTGCGTTCGGGGTCCTCCCGCACGTCCAGCGCCTCGCCGCGGACGCTCTCGATGGTGGCCAGGACATCAGCGATGGTGGTCCCGGTGCCCGTTCCGACGTTGAAGACGTCGAAACCAGACCCGGAGGCCGTGGCGATGATCGCCTTCGCGGTGTCGGTAACGAAGATGAGGTCGCGCTGCGGCCAGAGATTGCCGAGCTCGATCGGCTGGCCCGCGTGCATGGCCGCCACGATCGCCGGAAGCACATGGGGATTCGTCTCCCGGGGACCATAGGTGTTGAACAGCCGGGCTACCACGGTGCGAACGTCAGGCCGGTCGGCGTGGAAACGTGCCACGATCTGCTCGCCCATCCACTTCGAGATGCCGTAGATCTCGTCGGGCTTGGCCGGGGCGTTCTCCGGCCAGCGCTCGTCGCCGAATCCGTAGATGGCGCCGCTGGAGGGGAACACGAATGACGTCAGCGGCGCGGAGCGGACCGCGCGGATAACGCTTTCCAGTCCCAGCACGTTGACGTCAAGGGCCTCCTGCGGGTGCGCGTTGCAATAGGGGATGAAATGAAGCGCGGCCATGTGGAAGACGGTGTCGGGCTCGAAGTCAGCCACCGGCCGGAGATCTTCCGCGCTTCTGATGTCGGCTTCCAGCACAGTCGCCTGTCCCGTGGACATGGCCCGCTCAAGATGTTCTCGTCGGCCGAGCCGGAAGTCGTTGACAACCAGCACGCTGGCGCCGGAATCCACCATCAAGTTGACCAGGTGGGAACCGATGAAGCCCGCCCCGCCGGTGATCAGTACGCGTTCCATTGAATTAAGCTTCCTTCCCCCGAGCCCACCTCATCTAGGACGCCTGTGGGCCCATCTCTCTGAAAAAGCTTCCCAGACCGCAATATTCTATCCTGGGGCTGGATTAAGCATCAACCGCCCCAATTGCACTATCCGTTACGGCCTACTATCTTTGTGCTGCCTTCCGGCTAGAAGAATCCCAGGGAACACCCGGCAGCTGGGTAAGGGATTGTGGCGTCGGTCATGGTGTTTGGGTTCCCTCGTGTTTGTCCCTCGTCGAAGTAGATCGTGAACGCTGGCCAGGCTGGTTTCCAGTGCCCGGGTGATGTCGTGGTTCCTGGCCAGTAACGGCGCGGGCCCCGCCTCCGCGGCAACGCCGGGGGACGGGGCCCCTTCCCGCTTGACCGCTCTCAGCGCTGTAGGGCAGGAAGCAGATACCGGCCAGGTTCGTGGCCGGGCCGCAGTTCTGGCTGCCATCGAGATTGTCGCTGGCGATCCAGAGCCCGCCGCTGGTCAGCAGCATGTCGTCCGCGCCCAGGCCGCGGTCCCGGCTGTAGTAGCCGGCGCTCCCGTCTGGCAGTGACGTACAAGTTGCCGTTGGCCGGGTCCAGGCCCTCCATGCCGGGGGCGTTGTATCCGCCGTCGCCAAGGCCGTCGCAGTCGTTGGTGTTCATCGAGAACCGCTCGTGCCCGCCGAAGTAGGCCGCATTGGCGTCCGCGGCGGCTGAGTAGAGCGAGTCACAGCCGGTGTAGTTCACCCACTTGTGCAGTACCGACGTCTGGGTCGCGGGGAACGCGGCCGCGGCGTCGCACAGCCCCTGGCGCGGCGTCTGCCCGACCGGGTAGCCGTTCGCGTGGTAGCCGGTCGTGGCCATGTAGACCGTCGAATCATCCGGTGACCAGGCGGCAGCCTGGATGTAGAACGGCTCGACTGTCGCGCACTGGTACGGCTGGGCGGGATCGCTGCCGTCCCACTCGGGCGAGGTCCAGCCGGTCACCGTGGCGGTGGAACCGCCCACGTTCAGCATGAAGATCTGCTGCCGCGGCAGGCCGCCGACCGAGGTGAAGTCACCCTCGACCAGGTCCAGCGTGCCGCCGTGGCTGAGCTGCTGGTTATAGACCCGCGTCGGGTTCGACACCACGCCCGGATACTGGTAATTACCGGAGATGTTCAGGTGCAGGAACCCGTCGCTCTTGCCGGTGGTGGGGCTCAGGCTCACCATGTACGGGTCAGCGTTATCACCGTTCAGCACGTCGAAGTACCCCCCGACCAGGAGGTGATTGCCCGCGCCGAGCATGGTCTGCACCGAGCCGGCCGCCTAGGTCCCGAACCTGGCGACCACGTTGCCGGTGGTGGTGTCGATCTCGGCGATGTTCTTGACGGTGGTGCCGTTGATCGAGGTGAACTTCCCGCCGATGTAGGCGTCCGCGCAATTGCCGTTGACGAACGCGATGGTGTTGATCGCGTCGCTGCTCTGCTGGGTGTTCCCCTCGGTGCCGACCATATTGGGAGCCCAGCTCGTCACCGTGTAAGGCTTGGTGGCCTGGAAGCTGAAGACGTTCTCGCGGGTGTAGGTCGTGCTGCCCTTCATGATCTCCGAGAACGAGCCCACCCCGTACATCGTGTTGCCGCACTGCACGAGCTGGCGGATCTGCTGGATGGGATTGTCGTCGCTGGCCTTCAGGTGCGGAGTGCCGCTGACGGGCGTGGCCGACACCACCCCGGACGGTGGCTGCTCACCGCCCGCTCCGTGGCCTGAGCGGCCGTGAGGCTGATCACCATCAGTCCTGACGCCGCAGCCGCGGTAGCGGCAATGAGATATTTCCGCATGCTTCCCCCCACATCATCAGGCGGGTCCGGTGGCCTGGCCTCGCTGATGCCGATTCAGTCTGCGACAACCTCCCGGAAAGACGCTTGAGTGTCGCTAACGGTTCAGATACGTAGGCTTCGGGAGCCTCTGCCACGCTCATTTGCTATCCGCGTTCGCACAACCATCCCACCCGACGCGGCGATCAGGGCCGGCCGAATGGGGTGCATCAATTGCGCGTTCGTGGGAGCGGCCTCCTGCGGAGCAGCGGTCCATGGCGGTGAGCGAGCCACCCCCGCAGGCGTGGCGATGACCCGGCGCGACCGCCCGCGACGCCGAGAAGGGCGTCGCGGGCGACGGCAGGAAGATCATCTGTGAAGATATGAAGCGTTGGCGCTGGGAGACGCACTGAACCGAAGCCGGAGTCGCTAGCCACCCATGTACGGCAAGGTCAAGGGATACGACTGCCCCGCCCACTGGTCGCGGCGACTGACGCCAGCTACAAGCGCGGCGTCGCGGGCATCGCCTGCGTGCTCTCCAACGGCTCGTGGGGGCTGAGCCGGTGGGGCCCGGGCACCGGCACGACCCGACGGGTCCCGCCGCGGTCCTGGTGGCCGAACTGCGGGCGGTCGCGCTGCTGCTGGAGGGCCCAGACCAGCCGCGGCCGCCCGAACTGCTGCTGGACAGCACGATCGCGATCCGGTACCTGCGCGCCTGGCAGCGCGGCCGGATCGAGCGGATGCCCGAGGGCTACAGCCTGCTGCCGCGCCGGGGTCCGCAGCCGGCGCCGACCCTGGTCCGGCTGGCCGGGATCATGGCGCAGCACCCGGAAATCAGCTTCAGCACGTGCACTCGCACACGGGCCATCCGCTGAACGAGGCCGCCGACGCGCTGGCCTCCCTCGCCCAGCGTGGCCTGCCCGCGGTGGAGACCCGGTCGCGGGCCGAGGGCCTGGCTGAGGCGTTCCTGCGCACCTGGCATGAGCAGGCTAACCACGAGTGACCCGAGCCTGGGCGCCCGGTCGCGGTCTCAGTACGCACCGGTGCCCCGCACGACCGCCCGCGCGGTCTTCCACATGATCTGCAGGTCCAGGACCAGCGACCAGTGCTCGACGTAGCGCAGGTCCAGCCGGACCGATTCCTCCCAGGGGAGGTTGGCCCGCCCGCTGACCTGCCACAGGCCGGTCAGGCCGGGCTTGACGGCCAGCCTGCGCGGAACGTGGCCCTCCGCGCCGACCGCCTTCTCGTACGGGAGCGCAGCCCAGGGGCGCGGGCCCACCATCGACATCTCCCCGCGCAGCACGTTGAGCAGTTGCGGGACCTCGTCGATGGACCAGCGGCGCAGCCACCCGCCCATCGGGGTGAGCCGGGGATCGCGGCGGATCTTGAACAGGACCCCGTTCACCTCGTTGCTGGATTCCAGGTCCGCCTTCCGCGCCTCGGCGTCCACCACCATGCTGCGGAACTTGTACACGGGTGAACGGGCGGCCGTCCTTGCCGATCCGGAGGTGGCGGAACAGGACCGGGCCGCCGTCGGAGAAGTGGATCGCGCAGGCGACCGCCAGCAGCAGCGGCGAAAGCAGGATCAGCGCCGACGCCGCCAGCGTCCGGTCGAATATCCCCTTCACGATCCGCTGCGGCCCGGTGAGCTTGGCGTGGTCAAGATGAACCAGCGGGAGCCCGGCGACCGGGCGGATCGTGGTGCGCGGACCGGCCAGGTCGATCAGGGCCGGGGCCACGCACAGATCCGTGCCGGTCCCTTCCAGGGCCCAGGCGAGCTCGCGGAGCCGGACGCTGTCCATCTGCGCGCAGTTCACCACGGCGACCGTGTCGGCCCGGAAGTGGTGCACCGCCGCGGTCACGCTGTCCATCCCGCCGGACACCGGGACGCCCGCGATCTCGGCCCGGCGCCGCCGGCCCCCGGGCACGCACGCGGCCACGATGGACAGGCCGTGTGAGTTGTCCCGGCCCAGCACGGTGATCAGTTCGGTCACGGTGCGCGCGGGCCCGACCACCACGGCCCGGCGGGTGCAGATGCCGAGGCGGCGCTGGCGGTGCAGCCGCTTGCGGAGCGCGTACCGCGCGAGCAGGTCGAGGGCGGTCAGCGAGGGCAGGGCCAGCACCACGTAACCACGGCCCAGGTCCAGCTTCGTGGCGTAGGAGAAGACCGCCACGCAGGCGGTCAGGCTCACGCCCGCGCGCAGGATCCGGTGGAACTCGTCGGCCCCGGCGCCCACGATGCGGCTGTCGTACCCGCCGGACAGCGCGACGGCGGCCCACCAGAGCGGCGGCAGGGCGAACGTGAGGGCCAGGTACACGTCCGGCGGATCGATCCGGGCGTGGTACCGAACCTCGTACGCGACCACCCCGGCCAGCAAGGCGCAGGCCACATCGATGATGGCCGCCAGTGTGAGATAACGGCTTACCCAGACTGATGCGGCCTGGGCTCTGAGGGAGCCACCCGCCTGCGTCAGGCCGCGGCGACCCGCGACTGCCGACCGAGACACACCCCCACCCCCCCAATACCTCACTGGCTCGCTGCACACGCCGCTTTTTACCTCTCGTACATGCAGAGGTAGCTGGCTATTTACGCAACGCAGGTCATCGTAAGTCAAAAACCACGGGCTGCATAAGGGATCACCGAGCACTAGTTGCCGGCGTTACTGCAAACGGATGAGGCTGTAACCGGGCGTTCACAGTTCGTGTGGTAGCTGGCGCTGTTGCGGAAAGTCGCCAGGTTGGCCAGCCATAACTGGGCCATCCGATCCCGCGGGGAAACGGCGGGCAGTCAGAGCGCATTATTCCGATCGAATTGGTAGGATGTAACAAATAATTAACTGGGCGGCCGGACCGCTACTCCGCGCCTCATGCATGAGGTAGGCCGGATCCGCCGGGCGGCCGGCTCTGGAGCCTCACCGTGCGCTGGAGTCACGAGAAGGCGCGGTCCTAATTACTGAATGTGATCGCTATGGCGCTCTAAGTAGTAAAACTAATTAGCCCTATGACTCTTAGTAATCAGGCGGGTACGGAATTGCGAGGCCGCGCCCGGCTGGTCAGCAAGGGACACGGCCCGGGAGCGAATACCAGGCCGGGATGGCCGGCCCCGCGCCCGGGTCCTCCCGTGCTTCAGGTGATTCCCGGCGTCAACTACGCTGTTTGGGTGAGAGCGGCTAACCAATACAGGTATAGACACGTTTGCCGATCCTCCGTAGATTGAGTTGCTTGTCAGGGTGTGTTCACATCCAGTTAGTTAACTTGTCACCGAGCGGGGAACTGGCGGCGCTGCTCGCTTGCTCCGGGGGCACACAGGGGGAGGAAGTACCGGGCATGGGTATGTCGCAGGAGGCTGACTCCTTCGAGTTCGCGGGCTATCTCGGGGTGCTGCGCCGACGATGGTGGATCATCCTGGTCCTGGCCTGCGTCGGCATTGTGGGCGCCGGCGCCTACATCGCGCAGTCACCCAAGGGATACACCGCGACGGCCACGGTCAACGTCACCGCGACCGGGATCAGCCAGAATCAGGGCGGCGCAGCGGTCGCGGGCGGACGGACCAGCAGTGCGGTCAACCTCGACACCGAGGTGCAGATCGTCCAGTCGAGTTCGGTAGCCGCCATCGCCGCGAGCGACCTGCATTCGTCGCTGACGCCCCAGGCCCTGGTGAAGAACATCTCCGTCGCCGTGCCGGCGAACTCCTCGGTACTCCAGATCAGCTGCACGTCCCGGTCGGCCCAGCAGTCGGCCGCCTGCGCCAACGCGTTCGCCGCGGCGTACCTGACCAACCGCACGGCCACGGCCACGAATACGGACAACGCTGAGCTGAAGACGATCAGGAACCAGCTGACCGCGCTGGAGAAGCGCACCGCGCAGCTGAGTATCCAGAGCCGGTCGCTGCCGGTGAACTCCCCGCAGCGGGCCAGTGCCCAGGCCCAGCTGCAGACGGCGGCCAGCCAGCTGAGGGCGCTGGCCAACCAGTCCGCCGCACTGTCCGCGTCCGGGGCCGCGGCCTCCGGCGGATCGATCATCACCAAGGCCACGCCGCCGGGCGCTCCCAGCAGCCCCAAGAAGAAGATCATCCTTCCCAGCGGGCTGCTCGCCGGGCTGCTCATCGGCCTGGTCGTCGCCTTCGCCTGGGACAAGCGGGACACCCGGATCCAGAACCCCGCCAGCCTCGGGCACCTCGGCGCGCCTGTGCTGGTCGCGCTGTCCGCGAAGGATCTCGACGGACAGACCCTGGCGGACCCCCGGTCACGGGCCGGGCAGGACTTCAGTGAGCTGGCCCGCTCCACGACCGCGTCACTGGGCGAGGACCACCACCTGGTCCTGGTGGCCGGGGCCTCGGCCGGCGCCGCCGCCTCGGTGGTCGCGGCGAACCTGGCCGCGGCGCTGACCCGGATACATTCGGCGGTGATCCTGGTCTGCGCGGGCGGGTCGGGCGCCACCGGGCTGCTGGGCGTGCCTGAGTCACGCCGCCTGGACCGGCGGGCCGCGGCCGAACTGGCCGCGCGGACACCTGTCCGTGGACGCGCTCGCCCTCCAGCCCGCCGGGTTCCCCGGGCTCCGGCTGGTAGTCCTGGCCGAGGAGCTGCACGACCTGCACCACAAGGAGGCGCAGGCCCTGGCCGAGCAGTTGCGTGACTACGCGGACTACACCGTCGTCGAAGCCCCGGCCGGCAGCGCAGGGCCGGACAGTCTCGCGCTCGCTGAGTACTGCGCCGCCGCCCTGCTGGCCGTCGAGGTCTCTGCCACCAGGCTGGAAGACGTCGAGGAGTCCGCCCAGCGGATCACCCGGCTGGGCCCCCCCGTACTCGGGCTGGTCGCAGTGCCCCGGCTCCGGCCGTCGGCGCCCCATGTCCGTGCGCCACAGCTGCCTTTCTCGGGGTCGGTCAGGCTGCGCAAGCCCGTGACCGACGCTCGGGCGCCAGCCCCGGACGCCGGCCGTCCATGGCCGGACGGGCTCACGGCGGAAGAGGACGACACCGTCGTTCCTGTTCACGCTCGCGCCGATCTCGCGGATGGCACGACGGAGACGGATTGATGGCACGGGCGTGGACGAAGTCGCTACGCGGGGCCGTGCCGGTCGTCGCTGTGGCGCTGACCCTGGCTGCCACCGGCTGCGAGTCGACCCCGGCTGACCTCATGCAGCACGCCGCGAGCACGGACGCGCCCGCGGCAGCGGGCAGCGCCTCGCCGGGACACTCGCCGCGCACGTGGATGGCGCCGCTCACCGGGCTGCCCGCCAGCGGGGCCCGGGCCGCGGGCCGGCCTGCGGTGGCCGTGGCCGTGTCCGGCAGCCAGCCGCGGGGCCTCGGGTCGGCTGACGTGGTCTACGAGGAACTGGCCTCACCACTGCGCTACGTCGCGATATTCCAGTCCCAGGCTGACGGGTCGGTCGGGCCGGTCGGGCAGACGCGCCCGATGGACGGGCAAGCGCTGTCCGTCCTGCATCCGCTGGCGGCCTACGACGGCGGGACCCCATCGTTCATCCACGTCCTGGACGAGTCGGACGTGGTGGACGTGGGCTACGCCAGCCATCCCTCGCTGTACCGCACGGCCGCCGGGGGCACGACCGTGTCCACGGACCAGGTCCGGCAGGCGGCCCGGGGTACCGCGCCGCCGCAGCTGTTCACCTACCAGGGTTCCGCGGTGGGAGACGCGCCGGGCTTCGCCAGTACCGGTGCGCGGCAGGCCGCCACCGTCCGCATCACCGCCCCGGGTCAGGCCGCGCAGGTCTGGACGTTCGGGGCCCGCGCCCACAGCTGGCGGCAGACGGCCGGCGGACCGGCCATCCGCGTGACCAACCTCGTGGTGCAGAACGTCCCCTATAAGACGGTGTTCCTCAGCCACAAGTTCGGGCTCACCACGACCAGCGCCCGGGTCGTCGGCTCGGGATCCGCGCTCATCGCGTCCGAGACCGGCGCGGCCGCGGGCAGCAGCGGTACGGCGGTCTGGGGTACCTGGTCCAAGCCCGGGCTGCACGCCGTGACGGCGTTCCTCGACGCGAGCAATACCCCGATCGGCTTCCAGCACGGGAGCACGTGGGTGGTCCTGGCCCCGCCGGGTACCCGGACCGCCGTCTCCGGGAGCCGGTCATGACGCTGACCTCGGTCCTGGCCCGCCCGGAGGTCCCCGGATCCCTGGAGCCGGTCTCGCCGGAGCCGGCCGGGGCGAGCTGGCTGGCCCGCCATCCCGCGTGGCCGGTGACAGCCCTGCTGGCCGGATTCCCGCTGTGGTGGGCGCTGGGTTTCGGCGACTACATATGGATCTTGCTGGCCGTCCCGATGGCCGCCCGGCTGTACGCCTGGAGTGCGTCCGGGAACCGCAAGATCCGGGTGCCCCCCGGCTTCGCGCTCTGGCTGCTGTTCCTGCTGGTGGTGGTGGCAGGAGTGGCCGCGCTCTCGGCGATCGCCCCCGGGACGCTGGCCAGTCCGGTCTCGAACCGGGTCATCTCCTACGGCGTGCGCATCGCGGGCTACCTGGCTGCCACGGTCATGCTGCTGTTCGCCGGCAACCTCACCGAGCGGGAACTGCCGCGCGCGCGGCTGGCCTGGCTGCTCGGGCTGGTGGGGCTGTACACCATCGCCGGTGGCCTGCTGGGAGCCGTCTTCTCCCACCTTCACTTCACGTCGCCGCTCGCCGCGATCGTCCCGCACCGGCTGCAGGCCGGCAACCAGATCCTGCAGGCCCAGCTGCATCCCGCCTTCGCCCAGCTGCAGAGCGTGCTGGGTTCCGCCGGGCGGCCTGACGCGCCCTTTGCCTACACGAACATCTGGGGTAACTGCGTGGCCCTGCTGCTGCCCTGGCTGATCGCCCGGTGGTGGTTCCAGGGAACCCGCAGGCAGCGGCTGATCGCCCTGGCAGGCTGCGCGATCGCGGTCGTGCCGATTATCTACTCGCTGGACCGCGGGCTGTGGCTCGGGCTGATTTTCGCCCTGGTTTACATCGCCGTCCGGCTGGCCGCCACGGGGCGGCTGGCCGTGCTCGGCGGCCTGATCGCGGCGCTCGCCATCGCGTGCATCCTGATCGGGGCGACACCGCTGCAGAGCATGATCAGCCAGCGGCTCGCCAACGGGGCCAGTGACTCGCGGCGCGGGTCGCTGGCCGTCACGTCCGTGCAAGACGCGCTGGCGTCGCCGATCATCGGTTTCGGCGATACCCGCCACCAGCAGGGCAGCGTTCAGTCGGTCTCGGTCGGGCGCTCGGTCAAGTGCCCTACCTGCGGTAATGGCACCATCGGCGGAAATGGGCAGCTGTGGCTGCTGTTCGTCTGCAACGGCTTCCTGGGCGCCGCGCTGTACCTCGGCTTCTTCGCCTACGGCGTGGGACGGTACTGGCGGGACAGATCGCCCTACGGGCTGGCCGGAGTGCTGGTCCTGCTCCTGATGTTCGTCTTCATGATTTCCTACACCGCCACCGGATCACCGCTCGGCTTTCTGATGCTCTCGTACGTCATGCTCTGGAAAAATGCCCGGGCCAAGCGGCAGGAGGCCGCGGCGGCGGGGCCAGGAGCAGAACTGGCCCGTCTCGTTCCGGGACCCGCCCCGGGTGCCGCGATCCGGATGCCGGCCGTGGAACCGGGCTCGTGATGGCGGCCACCCCGCCAGACGCGCCGGCGTTGCCCGTGGCAGGCCGGAGATTCAGGCCAGCCCGGGCCCCGGCTGAAGGACGTCGCCCGGGGCAGTGCGCTGAACCTGATCGGCGCCTTCGTCGCGGCGGTCACCACCCTCGTGCTCACGGTGGTCATCACCCGTGAGTACACCAAGCCGGTCGCGGGCGCCTTCTTCACCGCGATCTCCCTGTTCCTGATCGTGGAGTCTGCTGCGGGGCTGGGCGCGTGGGTCGGGCTGGTCAACTTCATCGCCCGGCTGCGCCACCTCGGCCATGAGGACCGGGTCTCCGCCATCCTGCGCGCCGCCGTCATCCCGGTCGTGGTCGTATCACTGGCGTGTACGGCGGGCATGCTCCTGTTCGCCGAGCCGCTGGCGCGCCTTCTGCTCAGCGGCCACCTGGGCAAGGACGGCGCCGCCCCGGGCGCGGTGGCAGACGCGCTTCGGGCGCTGGCGCTGGCGCTCCCGTTCGCGGCCCTGGCTGACACCCTGCTCGGCGCCGCCCGCGGGTACCGGGCGATG
The DNA here is from genome assembly GCA_963781085.1 of uncultured Actinomycetes bacterium. Classification (GTDB taxonomy): domain Bacteria; phylum Actinomycetota; class Actinomycetes; order Streptosporangiales; family Streptosporangiaceae; genus RYN-230. The sequence goes on along the minus strand of CAWAES010000024.1, from coordinate 102,254 downwards.
AAGCCCACCGTGGTCGTGGACAAGATCGGCCGGTCCACCGCCCAGCTCATCGGAATCATGATCGCGATAGCGGCAGGCAGCGTGGCGCTGCTCGCGCCGCTGTGGGCGCTGCCCTACGTGCCGGCCGCTGCCATCGGCTGGTACTGGCTGCGCCGTGTCCGGCGCGACCACCGGCCGCGAGCCGGGGCCGCCGTCGAGCCCGGCCCGAAGCGGCGTCAGCGCCGACGGGAGCAGCGCCGACGGAAGCACGGCCAACGGAAGCACCGCCGGTCGCCACGCGGCACCGCGGCACGGGAACGCGGTCAGCGTCGGTGCCGGGGTGGGCAGCGCGACGTCCCGCGGATTCTGGCGCTTCACCGGGCCGCGGGCAGTGGCGAACCTGGCCCAGATCACGATCCAGCGGATCGACATCGTGCTCGTCGCCATCATTCTGGGACCGGCCGACGCCGCGATCTACACGGCCGCGACCCGCTTCCTCGTCGCGGGCCAGTTCGCCAACTCCGCGCTCAGCCAGGCGGCCCAGCCCCGGTTCGCCGAGCTCTTCGCGGTCGACGACCGGCGCGGGGCCAACGTGGTCTACCGGGCCACCACGGCCTGGCTCGTCGTGCTGACCTGGCCGCTGTACCTGCTGGCCGTGATCTACGGCCCGGAGATCCTCAGCATCTTCGGGCACTCCTACCGGGCCGGGGATACGGTCATGGTCATCCTCGGCCTGACCATGCTGGTCGCCACGGCGTGCGGCCAGGTCGACATGGTCCTGATTACGACCGGGCGCAGCAGCTGGAGCCTGGCCAACGGCCTGATGGCCGTGGTCGTGAACGTCACCCTCGACGTGCTCCTCATTCCCCGGTACGGGATCACCGGCGCCGCGATCGGGTGGGCCGTCGCGATCATCATCACCAACCTCATCCCGCTGGCCCAGCTGGCCGCTTCGAAGCGGCTCAACCCGTTCGGGCGCGGCACGTTCATCGCCATCGGCCTGGCTGTCGTGAGCTTCGCCGTGATCCCGCTGGCCGTGCGGGCCGCGTTCGGCCCCGGTGCCGTCGCCTCGCTGAGCGCGGTCGGCGCCGGATGCCTCGTCCAGGCCGGAGGGCTGTGGCGATTCCGGGACAGCCTGAGACTGAAGGCCCTGCCGGGGGCGTCCCGCCTGACCAAGTTGTTTCCAAACAAGGGGGTGGCCTGAGATGGCCAGAGTACTGCTCTTCCTGATCTGGCCCGTGGGGATGGCCGTCATCTTCGGGGTGGCGGCGCTGCTGGCCCGGCGGGCTCACGCCGCACCCGCCGGGCCGAGGCTCGGCCGGCTGCCGTGGCTGGGGTACCGCGCGGCGCTGGACGATGCGGACGGCAGCTCGACGTTCCGGGGGGCCGTCCGCAAGGCCCTGGTCTTCCTCGCGGTCATCGTGGTCGGGGGCGCCGTGATCTTCGGGATCATGGCCCTGCTCGGGCAGCTCGTGCTGCACGGGGGCCCGACCATCGACAAGCCCATCTACCACTGGGTGGCGGTCCACCGGATCCACACGTGGAAGGGGCTGATGGCCAGCCTCACCAAGATTGGTAACACGTGGTCGACCCGGATGGCGGTGGTGTCGGCGGCCGTGTGCCTCGCCGTCACCTGGCGGCGGTACAAGTGGCTGCCGGCGCTGGCGTTCCTCGACGCTGTCGCTGCTGCAGCGCTACCTGACGCACGGCATCCACGTGGCCGCCCACCGGGTCGGGCCGCCCGGATTCCCGCATGGCGTCTTCCCCTCGGGCGGCTCCGAGCGCACCGTGGTGTTCTTCGGGCTGATCGCCTACTTCCTCTGGCGTGAGTTCAGTGGCCGCCGGGAGACGGCGATCTGGGCCGGGGCGGGCGTGGCCGCGGTGGCCTTCAACGAGGGCTACAGCCGTCTGTACCTCGGCATGCACTGGACCACCGACGTGCTGAGTGGCTGGTTCTACGGGATCTTGCTGCTGGCCCTGTTCATCCTGGCCACCCGGGTGATCATGGGCCCGGCGCGCGACCCCCGAGGAGGTCGCCGCGGGCGATCCGGCGGCCGTGTACCCCGCGGTGTCGAACGGGTCGTCGGCCGGGGCAAAGCCTGATGCGACGAGGGTGGAATCAGTGAGCAGCGACCAGGGGCGCTGGCCCCTGGTGTCGGTGATCGTGCCGACCCGCGGCCGGCCGGACCTGGTGCGCGCGACGATCTCTTCGGTCGTCGGCCAGGACTACCCCGGCCGGATCGAGTGCCTCGTGGTGCACGACCAGGAGCCACCCGACCCGGCCCTGGCCAGCCTGGGCACCGGGGAGCGTCAGGTCCGGGTGACAGCCAACCACCGCACGCCCGGTCTGGCCGGTGCGCGTAACTCCGGCCTCGCCGAGTCCACCGGGGGGTTCATCGCCACCTGCGACGACGACGACGTGTGGCACCCGGCCAAGCTCCAGGCCCAGATCGGGCGGCTGCTCGACCAGCCTGACCTGCTCGTGGTGGGCTCGGGCATCCGGCTCATGCTGCCCGACGGCCGGATCATCCCCTGGCCGGCCCGCGCCGAGCGGATCAGCCAGCGGCTGCTGCTGCGCAACCGGGTCAAGGAACTGCATTCCTCGACGCTGGCCATGCGCCGGGACGTGTTCGCCAAGGCGGGCCTGTACGACGAGGACATCCCGAACGGCTACGCCGAGGACTACGACTGGATCCTGCGCGTGGCCCGGGTCGGCCGGATCGGGGCGGTGCTGACCCCGCTCGCCGATATCCGGAAGGACAGCGGCTCCTGGTATCCGGGCAACGCCCAGTGACGGCCGCAGGCCTGGAGTACCTGCTGGCCAGGCACCCCGAGATCGAGGCGTCACCACGCGGGCATGCCCGGGTGCTCGGGCAGATCGCCTTCTCCCGCTCGCTGCTCGGCCAGCGGGGCGAGCGCTGCGGTATGCGGCCACCGCCATCGCCCGGTGGCCCGCGTCGCCGTACGGCTACCTGGCGGTGGCGCACATCGTGACCGGCGTGGATCGCAAGCACGTGCTGCGCGCTGCGCGGCTGGTTGGACGGGCCTGGCTTAGCAGTAGCCAGGCGGAATAGAAACGAGGGGATTTCATGACGTCCGTGCGCAAGGCCGCACCCGAGCCGGTCCGCAAGGTCGGCCGACGTGCGTACCTGCAGGTGGGCACGGCGACGGCGCCGCTGCGGCTGCAGCCTGGTTTTATCATGATCGGTGCCCAGCGCTGTGGCACCACGTCGCTGTTCCGGGCGCTGATGGCGCACCCGCAGGTTGTGCGGCCGGCCTTCCACAAGGGGATCAACTTCTTCGACCTGAACTACTACCGCGGTACGGCCTGGTACCGCGGTCATTTCCCGGTGGCCCGGGTGGCCCAGGCGGCCACCGCCCGCCACGGCGGGCCGGTCACGTTCGAGGCCAGCGGGTACTACATGTACCACCCCTTCGCGATGGAGCGGCTCGCCCGCGACCTGCCCGGGGTCAAGCTCGTGGTGATGCTCCGCGATCCCGTGGAGCGGGCCTTCTCCGCCTACAAGCACGAGTACGCGCGCGGCTATGAGTGGGAGAGCTTCGAGAAGGCGCTGGAGCTGGAGGACGACCGGCTGATCGGGGAGACCGACCGGATGCGCGCCGACCCCGCCTACGAGAGCTTCACGCACCGCCATCATTCGTACACAAGACGTGGCCATTATGCGGATCAGCTGGAGCGGATCTTCGGGCTGTTCCCCCGCGAGCAGGTCCACGTCATGGACAGTGAGGCGTTCTTTGAGCGTCCCGAGCAGGAGTTCCGTGAGGTGACCGGACTTCCTCGGCTTGCGGTCCTTCCAGCTGGCCAGCTTCGGGCAGCATAACGCGCGTCCGGGCGCCCCCCTGGACGCCGGGCATCCAGCGCATGCTGGACGACCACTTCGCCCCGCATAACAAGCGGCTGGCCGAGCTGCTGGATTGGGCACCGCAATGGCCACGCTGACTGAGCCGGCCGGGCAGGCCACCGATCGCGGCGGATACCTGTGGGAAACCCTGGCTGCCCTGTGGCCCGAGCCGGCGCGTATCGAGCGCCGCGGGAGGGGGATCCCGGGGACAGGCTCGCAGTCCGGCCGGGCCAGTGGGCAGACCGAGTTCCTGGTTCTCCCGAACGAGGCCAAGGCCGTCCTCTTGCTGCCCCGCCGGCCGCGCCGGGCCGCCGCGGCTGCCCTCCGCCATTACAAGGCGTCCGCGGTCGGCCGCCAGCGGCTGAGGTTCCGGGGCCTGGCCCTGGGCGCCCAGATGGGCCTGGCCGACGTGCTGCCGCAGCGGATCACGATCGGGGGGTCCGGGGAAGGGCCTGACGCGGACGTGGTGTCCTACCTGCGCAAGGTCCTGGACCAGGACCTGGTGGTCAGCCTGCGCATCGGGTCACCCCGGGCAAATCGCAAGCCAGTGCTGGAGCTGCTCGGCCCGGACGGTGGGGTGCTCGGGTTCGCGAAGGTGGGCATCACCGGCCTGACCCGGGAACTGGTCCGGGCCGAGGCGGCCGCGCTGGGCGTGCTCGAGGCGGCCGCGCTGACCCGCCTGGAGGCGCCCCGGCTGCTGCACCACGGCCAGTGGCGCGACCACGAGGTCCTGGTCCAGGCGCCGCTGAGGGGCTCGGGACGGGCGGTAACCCCGGTCGCGCTGACGTCGGCCATGGCGGAACTGGCCACGGTGGCGGGAGTGACCATCGAGCCGGTCGGCCGGAGCGGCTACTGGCATGGGTTGCGATCGCGGCTGGAGGCGTGCGGTGATCGCGAGCGGGCGGCGGCGCTGCTGCGGATCATGGCGGATATGCAAGCCACAGCGGAGGCCACCAGCCTGGCCTTCGGCTCATGGCACGGCGACTGGACCCCGTGGAACATGGCGTTTTCCGGCGGGCGGGTGCTGGTCTGGGACTGGGAGCGGTTCGAGAGCGGCGTGCCCGTCGGCTACGACGCCCTGCACTACCAGCTGCAGGGAGAGGTGGAGCGGAGCAACGGGGCCGGGGCACAGGCCGCAGCCGAGGCGGCGCTGTTCACTGCCCCGATGAGACTCGGGTCCCTGGGGGTCAGGCCGGGGTTCGGCGGTGTTCGTGGCTGCCCTGTACCTGATCGAGATCGCCACCCGCTACACCTGCGACGGCGCGGCTGAGGCCGGAGCCAGACTGGGCGACGTGAGCACGTGGCTGCTGCCTCCGCTGTCGCGCTATGCCGAACGGCTGCGGGGGTAGCCGCGCCGCTTCAGTTCCGGTTCACCGGCACGTCACGCGGATTGAAATAGCGGTTGTCGGCGATGCTGCGAAAGGCGGCCAGCGGTCCCGCGTCCAGTCCGTAACTCGTCTGCGGTGAGGGTCCGGTGCTGTTGGAGTCAAAATAGAGCAGGGCCTTGATCTGAGGGTCGTGCACTACGGTCTGCTTGGCGTCGTGCAGCCATTGCGCGCGGCTCTGTGCGCTGTAACTCTGCGGCACCCCGTATTCGCCGATCATGATTGGTTTCGGGTGTCGCGCAGCCCAGGCCAGGAATGGATGGATGACGTCAGCGAATGATGCGCTGCGTCCCGGGTCTGGGATAGGCGTCGGCGCAGACCCAGTCCACTTCGTCGTTTCCCGGGTAATAGGCCTGGGCGGTGCCGCTGGCGAAGCCGCGGGCCGTGGGGCACCACACCCAGGCCACGTTGGTGACGTGCTCCTCGGCGAAGATCAGCCGGATGTGCTTCCAGGCCGCGACGTAGTCCGCGGGCGAGCCGACCACGAAGCGCATGTTCGGGCGGTCCATCTCCCACCGCCACTCCAGGAATATCGGCTTGCCGAGGGCCTTGATTTCCTGGGCGCGCTGGCGGATCGACGCGTCCCACTCACCCGCCGCGATGCCCTTGCTGTCGTTCAGCGCCCAGGAGACCAGGAGCATGCTGCCCTGGCGGACCCAGGCCAGGTCGCTGGGCGGTGGGGAACGTCGCAGGCTGCCTGAGGTAGGTGTGCACGATGTCCAGCCGCCGGCCGATCTGCGCCTGCAGGGCGTTCACCGCGCCGATGTGGCCGTGCTGGCCGTACATGGTCGGGTTGACCCAGGCGCCGAAGTACGCGCCGGTGGCCGGGGCCGGGATGGCCAGCGGGGTCTTGGGCAGCGGTGGCTCCGGGGCGGGGTGGGCGGCCGGCGTTCCTGGCGAGCCCAGTCCGACGGTGAGGATGACCACCACGGCCGCGATCACCACCGCGGCGGTCGCGCAGATCGCCACCACCCGGCGCCAGGTCAAGGAGTCCCCAGGTAGCCGTAGCGCATCAGGAGCGGCAGCGTCAGCGCGGTCACCGTGCGCCGGTTACCGGCCAGCATCGCGCTGCGCCAGGCGGCGTCGTAGCGGATCGGGACCCGGCCGGTGGTGAACCGCATCGGGTTGCCCGACGCGGTGTGCGTGGCCGCCAGTTCGGCCCACCAGCGGCCTGGCCCGTCGGTGCCCAGGAACCCGAAGTCCGGGCCGCCCGGCAGGCCGGCGAACGCAGCGATCTCGCTGAGTGTGGCCGCCGGGTCCTGGACGAAGTCTTCATAACGCACCCGCAGCGTGGGTGTGCCGAGCTGGGAGAGCAGTTGCAGGGCGCTGTTCTGCACGTTCCACCGCAACGCCGCGCTGGCCGGCTTGTAGGTGGCCATCTGGCTGCCGGCCGCGTCCGGCCGGTCCACAACCTTGCTCCAGGAGTAGGCCACCGCCCGGCTGTCGCGGACCATGTGGACGACCCTCAGGTCCACGCCGGGCGAACTGCGCAGGCAGAACGCGAGCGAGGCGTGCTTGCTGGAGTCGATGACCACCGGGCTGCCGCTGACCTGGCCGATCGCCGCGTAGGTGCGCTGGTAGTACCCGACGTACTCGTCCAGGGCGGGCTGGAGCCTGCTGCGCAGCCGGGCGGAGGCGAGCTGCGGCAGGAACCGGCCCCGGTCCACCTGGGCCCGCAGCCGGGTGACCCGGTCCACGTCCAGCTGGTCCCAGCCGCCGAAGGCCGCCCGGCCCACCTGCTGCCAGAACGGGCACGCGGAGAACGCCTGGCCGCAGCCGCAGCGCTCGTCGTCCCGGACGCTGCGCAGCCACATGTGCACGACTTCGCCAGCCGGGCAGGCACCGGGCATCTCGCCGAGGAGCCGCTCGAGCAGGGTGCTACCGCTACGGCCGAGTCCGGCCAGGTAGATGACCCGCGGGCCTCCCGGGACGATGCTGGTGCCCGCCCGGCTGGCGAGCGCGTCCGCGCTCAGCTCATCACCTTATATCGTGTCCTAGCTGTACGGGAGGAGGCAGATGCCCGCCCGGTTGTTGAGGCCGCCGCACATGTTGGTCCTGTCCAAGTTATCGCTGGCTATCCACAGGCCCGCGCTGGTGACCAGCATGTCATCGGCACCGAGCCCGCGTCCCCGGGTGGGGTTGTAGGTCAGCACGCCGGTGGTCCGGGTTCAGCCCCTCGATGCCGGGTGCGGCGATCGCGCCCGGACCCGCGGCGTCGCAGCCGTTCGGGTTGGACGACCAGCGCTCGTGCCCGGCGAAGTACGCCGTGGTCGAGTCGGCTGCGGCGGCGAACAGCGAGTCGCAGCCCGGGTAGTTGATCCACGTGTGCGTGACGCTGGTCTGGGTGGACGGATAGGCGATCGCCGCGTCACACGGCCCGGTCCGGGGGTAGCTTCCGGCCGGCGTGCCATTCGGCTTGTACCCGGTCGTCGCGACGTAGATGGTCGGAGTCATCCGTCGACCAGGCCGCGGACTGGGCGTAGAACGACTCGTTGAAGTTGCAGTTGGTGTTGAGCTCGGGCGAGGTCCACCCGGTGACGGTGGCGGTCGGGCCGCTCAGGTTCAGCATGAACATCTGCTGCCGGGCCTGGCCGCCGACCGAGGTGAAGTCGCCCTCCACCATGTCCAGCGTGCCGCTGTGGCTGAGCTGCTGGTTGTAGACCCGGGTCGGGTTGGACGACACCCCGGGGAACTGGTAGTTGCCGGAGATGCCCAGGTGGATGAACCCGTCGTCCTTGCCCGTGGTCGGGTTGAGGCTGGTCATGTAGGCGTTGGCGCTGCTGTTGTTGATCGAGGTGAAGTAGCCCCCGGTCAGGATGTGCCCGTTGTAGTACTGCAGCGTCTCGACCTGGCCGCTGGCGCTGTGCCCGAAGGCCGTGATGAGCGCTCCGCTCGAGGTGCTGACCGCGGCGAGGTTCTTGGCCGCCACCCCGCCGACGGTGGTGAACTTGCCGCCGATGTAGGCGGTGGAGCAGTCCGGGCTGAACGTGATGCCGTTGACGATCCCGTTCACGTTGGGGTTCCAGGACGTCATCGTGTACGGCTTGGACGCGCTGAAGCTGAACACGTTGTTGCGGGGGAAGGTCGTCCCGCCCTGCGTGATCGCGGTGAACGTGCCCACCGCGTACATGGTGTTCCCGCACTGCGCGATCTGCCGGACCTGCTCGGTCGTCCCGGTGCTGGCCAGCTGCGGAGTGTTGAACGCCGGAGTCGTGGACGGTGGCCCCGTCGCGGCCGATGCGGGCACTGCGGTCCAGGCTGCGCAGGCCGCCAGTACGGCCACTCCGGCCGCCGTCTTGGCACGCCAGTTACTAAACAACATTGAATCCCCCATGCCAGATCCCCACCAGCGCATGTCGCTGAAGTAAACAATTAGGCATCATAACGGAGCGTGTTCGCAACCCGACAGGAAAACTTTAACTGTGAGTAATACAGCCCAGACTTTCTGTAACAGAATATCATCGCAGATGCCTCAAATCGCGCCCGTCTACTGGGCGTCGCCCGCGCGCCCAGACATTCCCCGATCGCCCTCCGCATTTCCCCGGTGATGGAGGGCGATTAGCGTCGTGCCGTGCGCGGGCAAAGGGACAGGCGCTGATACCAGGCGGTCCTGCGGCTCGGTTGTTCAGCAATTTCCCAGCCGGCTTGCAGCTTTCGCGCGGCCTGGACCGGGCGTGGCTCGCCATGCTAGGCATATCGCCAGGTAAGCGCCGGCGTGGGCGCCGTCTTGGAGGCAGATCGTGACGATCAACCCGCAGACCACGGACGGGGCGGTGCCCGGCCGGGCGCAGGTGGTCATCGTCGGCGGCGGGGTGACCGGCTGCAGCATCGCGTATCACCTCGCGCACCTGGGCTGGACCGACGTGGTGCTGCTCGAGCAGCACCAGCTGACCGCCGGGACGACGTGGCACGCGGCCGGGCTGATCACCTCGGCCGGGATGACCGACGAGACCGCGCTGTTCTTCAGCCGGTACTCCCGGGACCTGTACGCCCGGCTGGAGCAGGAGACCGGGCACTCCACCGGGTTCCGCCCGGTCGGGCACATCTCCCTGGCCACCAGCCCGCAGCGGCAGGAGGCGCTGCGCCGCGAGGCGGCCTGGATGCATGGCTTCGGGGTCGAGGACACCGAGATCTCGCCCCGCGAGCTGGCGGACCTGTGGCCGCTGGCCCGCACCGACGACGTGCTGTCCGCGTTCTACGTCGCCGACGAGGGACGGGCCGACCCGGTGGGCGTGGCCACCTCGCTGGCCAAGGGCGCCCGGCAGCTGGGGGTCCGGGTCGTGGAAGGGGTGACCGCGACCGGGGTGACGACCCGCGGGCGGCAGGTGACCGCCGTGCTCACCAGCGCGGGCCCGATCGAGACCGAGGTGGTGGTCAACGCGGCGGGCATGTGGGCCCGGCAGTTCGGGGCCCTCGCCGGAGTCGGGGTTCCGCTCCAGGCGGCCGAGCACTACTACCTGCTCACCGACACGGTCCCGGGGATGGACCCGGACCTGCCGGTCATCGAGGACCCGGACAACTACGGCTACTACCGGCCCGAGGGCGACGGCATGCTGGTCGGGCTCTTCGAGCCGGTGGCCGCCCCGTGGTCGCTGGACGGAGTGCCCGACGGGTTCTCGTTTGGGAAGATAAGTCCGGACTGGGACCGGATGGAGCCGTTCCTCGGCCCGGCGCTGGACCGGATCCCGGTGCTGTCCGAGACCGGCGTGCGCACCTTCTTCTGCGGGCCGGAGTCGTTCACCGCGGACGTGCGGCCGCTGCTCGGGCCCGCCCCCGAGCTCGACGGGTACTTCGTCGCGGCGGGCCTGAACTCGCTCGGGATCCTGTCCGGGGGCGGGGTCGGCAGCATGCTCGCGCACTGGATCGTGGACGGGGTGCCGCCGGTGGACGCGACGAGCGTCGCCATCGACCGGACGCACGCGTACGAGACGTCCCGCCGGTTCCGGGCCGAACGGACCGTGGAGCAGCTGGGGGTGCTGTTCGGGGACGCGGTCTGGCCGGCCTGGAAACCGTCGACCGCGCGGAACGTGCGCCGCTCGGTGCTGCACGACCGGCTGGCCGCGGCGGGCGGGCACTTCGCCACCTCGGCGGGCTGGGAGTTCGCCGAGTGGTACGCGCCGGCCCCGGACACGCCTACCCCCCGGGGCTGGGGGCGGCCCGCGGCCCATGAGGTCGTGGGGCGTGAGCACGCCGCGGTGCGCGAGGCGGCCGGCTTGCTCGACATGAGCCTGATGGCCAAGTTCCTGGTCCAGGGACCGGGCGCGGCCGCGGTGCTCAGCCGGCTGTCCGCCAACGACGTGACCGCCGGGCTCGGCCGGCTGGTCTACACCCAGTGGCTGAACGAGGCGGGCGGCATCGTCGCCGACGTCACCGTGACCTGGCTGGAGCCGGAGAAGTTCCTGGTCGTCGCCAGCGACCTCATCCACCGCCGGATCGAGCCGCTGATCAGGCGGGCGACCCGGTCAGGTGAGTTCCTCACCGTCACCGACGTGACGTCGGGCACCACGCTGCTGTCGGTGCAAGGGCCGGCGTCCCGGACGCTGATCGGGCGGCTCACCGACGCCGACCTGTCCAACGAGTCGTTCCCGTACCTCAGCGCGCGGCAGATCCACGCCGGGTACGCGCCGGTGCTCGCCATCCGGGTCACCTACGTGGGCGAACTCGGCTGGGAACTGCACGTGCCCGCGGAGTACGCGATGGGAGTGTACGACGACCTGGTGTCGGCCGGCGACGACCTGGGGTTCCGGCTGGTCGGCCTGTCCGCCATGTCCAGCCTGCGGCTGGAAAAGGGCTACCGCGACATGGGCGTGGACATCGACAACAGCGACAACCCGCTGGAAGCGGGGCTCGGGTTCGCCGTGGCCTGGGACAAGCCGGGCGGGTTCACCGGCCGGGAAGCCCTGCTGATCGCCCGGGAGCAGGGCCCGCCGCGCCATCGCGTGGTCAGCCTGCTCGCCGAGGACCCGGCCGCCGACCTGTTCGGCAACGAGCCGGTGCTGCTGGGGGACCAGTGGGTGGGCTACGTCCGGGCCGCCGCCTACGGCTACACCGTGGGCGGGGCGGTCGGGCTGGCCCAGGTGGAGAACGCCGAGGGGGTGACCGGCGGCTGGCTGAAGAACGGGGACTTCCGGGCCCGCACCCCGGCCGGTGACATCCCGGTCCGGCTGCAGATCGCGCCGCTGTACGACCCGCAGCGGCTGCGCGTCCTGGACCGCTGAGCCGCGGCCGCGGCCGCCTGCGGTTACTGTCCGTATGCTATATTTAACTATTAGTGCTGAACGGACCCGATTCGGGTCCCATTCGCAGGCTGGTCCTTCTCCAGGTGGGATTGCTGCCCGCGCGCGTTCGAGGGGAGACGAGTCCCGCCATCCAGCGGCCGGCCTGGCCGGCCTGCTGGTGACGCAGGGATGACTGAGATGACCAGGAGACCGAAGAACGAGAAGACCACCGCAGATCAATCGGCGGCCAGCAAGCGCCGCGACGGCGTGATCCGTGAAGCCCTCGAGTACGACCAGGATCAGGCTGACGGAACCATCGACAGCGAACGGCGCGACGCCCGCCAGGTTCAGGACCGGACCGATACCCAGCGCCGTGACGCCCGCGAGGCCCAGGAGCGGATCGACCTCCAGGCCGACACCCAGCGCCGCGACGCCCATGACGCCCAGGAGCGGATCGACCTCCAGGCCGACATCCAGCGCCGCGACGCCCGTGACGCCCAGGAGCGGATCGACGTCAAGGCCGACATCCAGCGCCGCGGGGCCCGGACCGCCCAGGACCGGGCCGAGGCCGCCCAGGACAGTGAACGCCGTGACGCTCAGGACCTGTTTGATGCCCGGCGCGATGGCGAGCGCCGCGAGGCGTTCGAGCGGACCGTCACCGAACACCAGCGGGCCGGGGACCTGGAGCAGGCCAATGAGGCTCTGGAGGCCTTCGCGTTCTCGGTCTCCCACGACCTGCGTGCTCCGCTGCGGGCCATGGACGGCTACACCGCGGCGCTGCTGGAGGATTTCGGGCCTGCCCTCGGCGACGAGGGCCGGGGATACGCCGAGCGGATCCAGGCCGCCAGCCGGCAGATGACCGACTTCATCGCCGCCCTGCTGCGTCTCGCCCGGCTCTCCCGGGCCGAAATTCACCTGCAGGCGGTCGATCTGGGGACCGAGGTCGCCGCCATCGCCGGGGAACTGCAGGCCGCCGCCCCCGAGCGTCACGTCGAGTTCGCCATCCAGGAGCCCTGCTGGGTCATGGCCGACCGGGTGCTCATCCGGACCGTGCTGCAGAACTTGCTGGACAACGCCTGGAAATTCACCGGTGGCCGGAAGGGCGCGGCGATCGAGTTCGGGACCCTCCCGGGTAAGGACGGCCGTATCCGCTGCTACGTGCGCGACAACGGCGCGGGTTTCGACCCTGACCACCAGGACAAGCTGTTCACCCCGTTCCAGCGTCTGCATGCGGAGAGGGCGTTTCCCGGCACCGGCGTCGGGCTGGCCAGCGTGCGCCAGATCATCGAGCGCCACGGCGGCGGCGTGGAGGCCACGGGCGCGATCGGACAGGGCGCGACCTTCACCTTTACTCTTTTCGCCGCGGTCCCCGCCTGAGTCAGGCGCGCTCCGCGGGCACCGGGAGGGCCTCGGGAGGCGCGACCTCCGTGCGCAGCGCGCTCCAGCCCAGCCGTCCGGTGACCCCGGCCAGCGGCGCGCCGATCATGATGCCATGGTCGGCGATGGTGAAGCTGGTCAGCGTGGTCTCGTGCCGGCTGTTCCTCATCTTGACCACGTTCAGGGCCCGGCCCACCCCGGACTCCTCCTCGATGTACCGCAGGTCGATGACGTTGTCGAACAAGAACATGAGCCCGTCCAGCGACTGGCTGGCCAGTCCGTGGCCAGCCGTTTCGCTGGTGACCAGCGACGAACTGCCGGCCGCCCGGATGAGCCCGACCAGGCTGCGCATGAAGGCGGGGAAACGTTCCGACTCGCGGGCGGCGAAAACCAGTTCGGCGAGGCTGTCGATAACGACCCGGCTGACCGAATGGGTGGCGAGTTCCGCGCGGATGGCGCTGGCCAGGACGTCCAGGTCCAGGTCCCCCATCGGGACGTAGGAGATCGCGAGATGGCCGGAGGCCTGGGTGGCCGCGATGTCCCAGCCGAAGGTGCCGGCCATGTTGGTGAGCTGTTTGGGGGTGTCCTGGAAGGTCACGTACAGGCAGCGCTGCCCTTGCTCCAGCGCGTGGGCGGCCCAGCGCAGCCCGAAGATGGTCTTGCCGACGCCGGAGGGTCCCGTGACCAGGGTGGCGTCGGTGGCCTGCGGGCCGCCGTTCATGAGCTGGTCCAGGCCCGGGATGCCGGTGGCGATCCGGCCGGGGGTCGCCTCGATCGCCTCCGGGATGAGGGTTTCTATCCGGGGGAAGACCGCGATGCCGGCCGGGGTGATCTGGAACGTGTGCCGGCCCGGGCGCTGGCCTGACCCGCGCACCTTCATGACCCGCAGCGAGCGCCGGTTGACCGGCTCGCGGGGCTGATACTCGAGGTAGACAATGCCGTCGGCCAGGGAAAACTCGATGCCGCCGGCCAGTTCCTCCGGTGTGTACTCACCGACCAGCAGCAGCACCGTGTCGGTGTGGGCCATGCGGCTGGTCAGGCTGTAGAGCGCGGAGCGCATCTGGCGTTCGTCGGCGAAGTCGCGCAGCATCTTGCTGCTGTCGACCACCACGACGGCGGGCTCGTCCTCCAGCGTCTTCCGGACGATCTCCGAGACCAGCGGCTCCAGCCCGTCCTCGCTCCGCGGGCACCAGGAAGCTGCCCAGGTGGATGTACTCGACCGTGGTGCCCAGTGCTTCCCGGTCGAAGAAGGCAAACGGCTCCAGGTGCCGGACCAGCTTGGTATGCGGTTCGGACACCGTCGTGTAGTAGACCGCCTTGTGCGCGGTGGTGGCCCTGGCGAAGCAGATCTGCTGGGCCAGGATGGTCTTGCCGGTGCCTGGAGCCCCGGCCAGGACTACCACCGATCCGCGCTCCAGGCCGCCGTTGAGCACCAGGTCCAGTCCTGCGATGCCGGTTGACATCAGCCTCAACTGGTCACGTCCTTCCTCGAGGCGTGCGCTCACGGCGGCCGGGCGGTCACGTCGTTCGCTGAGGCAGGCGCGCACGGCGGCGGCGAGGTCCTCCAGCGGCAAGGACTTGGACATGACCACGTCAGCGGAGCCCGCGAGACCCGGATCGCCGGTCGAAGCCAGGATCGGAATGCCCGCCGTGGCGGGGTCGCTGCGCAGCCGACGGATGAGTTCCGCCCCGTCCATGACCGGCATCATCATGTCGGTCAGGATCAGGTCCGGGGGCGACTCGCGGACGATGGCCAGGGCGGCGGCGCCGTCGCAGGCATCCAGTACCTCGTACCCCTCGCGCTCGAACATCCGGCGGAGCAGGAACCGCTCGTCTGGCTCATCATCGACCACCAGGATCGTGGACATCCATGGCCCCTCTGCCGATGTTACTGAACGTATTGTTCAGTCTACTAAAAGTAACCACATTCAGCTACGCAGGTACCGGGCGGGTGGTGGAGTCGCGCCGGGCTGGCCTGGCCTAGCTCTCCAGGAGGTGGCTGAAGGCCCACGTCGGCTGGTGGATGCCGGAGCAGGAGTTGCTGTCGATGGCGCCCGGGCAGCCGCCGTTGTCCCGCTGGATAGCCCAGATGGAGATCAGCGGCAGCCGGTGGGCGCGGGCGAACCGGGCGACGTCCCGGGCGTCGCTCAGGTAGGTCACCTCGGTCTTCTTCGGGTAGTCGTCGATGCCGGGCAGCAGCGTGATGCCCTCCAGGGCCCACAGCCGCGGCCGGCTGAGCCCCGGGTAGAGCCGCCCGAGCTGGCGGTGCGTGCCGTACAGGGCCTTGATCGCCGCCGCGCCCATCTCGATGCCCGTCTTGCTGGCCTTGATGTAGTAGTCGAAGGCCATGATGTTCACGGTGAACCGGACGCCGTGCGCGACGGCACTCTTCAGCACGGCCAGGCAGTTGGCGGGCAGGCCCCACGGCTCCACGCCCAGGGTGAAGGTGATCGCGACGCGGCGGTGGGTCCGGGCCGCCCAGTCCTGGAGCAGACCGCAGCGCCGCGCTGCGCCGCGCGATCCCGGCCGGCTTGTTCAGCGAGTTAGCCTCGACGTCCATGTCCAGCCGGGTCACGCCGTAGGTGGTGACCACGGACTCGTACGCCCGGGCGATCTTGGGCACGCTCCGGCACGAGTCGGCGATCTCGGTACCGTCCTGATCGGCGCTGAAGCCGCCGAAGGACGGGATGACCGAGCCGCCCATCGCGCGCAGCTTCCTGATCTGGCCGGTATAGCGGCCGCCCGGCCTGACCGGCTGCTTCGCGTCCCCGTTCCAGGTCACCGAGCATGAGCCCCGTTTCGGGGTCTGCAGGAAGGCCAGCGTCAGGTCGCGGGCCCCGGAGGCGCGGGCCACCGCCGGGAGCTGGTCTTTCGTCCAGGTCTCGAAGTAAGGCGCGTAGACCGGGGCGGGCCTTCCCCAGCCGTGCTGGACGGCGGTGCCGGACACGGCCCCCGCAGCCGTCGTCACCGCCAGAGGCAGGCCCAGGACGAGGGCCAGCGCCATGCACAAGGGGACGGAACTGCGTCTCATGCGGAACTCTCCTGCCTGCCCGGTGACGCCAGCGGATGACGGGCTGCATTGGCAGGTTACGATCACCGCCGTCGCAGCGCCAGAGGCAGTACTGCACGGGGCCGGCCACTCGCTGGTGACCGGCCTCGTGCGTCCGCAGGCTCCCGGCCTACCCGGCCACCTCACGGATCCGCCGGTTGCCGGAGTCGTCGATCAGCACGCCGCCGGCCGGGGTAATCGCCAGGCCTACGGGGGAGAGCAGCCAGGCCGACGTGGCGAAGTAGCCGTCGCCCCGGAATCCCCCCGTGCCGTTGCCGGCCATGGTGTAGATGTGCCCCGCCTTCACCGCGCGGCGGTAGAACGTGCCAGAGCGGCTCGGCACGAACCGGATCCGGTTCGTGTCGAAGTCGGCGATGAGGAGATTCCCGGAGTGGTCCACGGCGGTGGCCTGAGGCGACTCCAGGTCCGTGGAGGTCGCGAGGCCGCCGTCGACGGACAAGCCGAAGTTGCCGGTCCCGGCGACGGTGTAGATGTCCCCGGCCTTCATGGCCACGCCGTAGAACGTCCCGGTGGCGGCCGCCACCACCCGCACCACGGAGTTGAAGTCGTCGGCGAAGACCACGTTCCCGGCGCTGTCTACGGTCGGGGCCGCGCGGATGTCGAGTGCGGCGGCGGTGGCGGGGCCGCCGTCGCCGGAGTAGCCGGACGCGCCGGACCCGGCGATGACGTAGATGTGCCCGGCGGTCATGGCCCGGCCGTAGAACCTGCCGGTGCTGGCGGCCACGACGCGGATCTGGTTGTTGGACCCGTCGGCGATCAGCACGTTCCCGTGCGCGTCCACGCCTGCTCCGGTCGGGAAGCTGAGCTCGGCCGAGGTGGCGGGGCCGCCGTTGCCGGTGTCGCCGGAGGTGCCGGTCCCGGCGATGGTGTAGATGTGCCCGGCGGTCATGGCCTGTCCGTAGAACGTGCCTGAGGTGTTGGCCACGACCCGGACCCGCTGGTTCAGCCGGTCAGCGAACACCACGTTCCCGGCCGCGTCGGTGGCCGGCCCGAAGGGGCCGTCCAGCTTCGCGCCCGCGGCGAACCCGCCGTCGCCGGAGAATCCGGCAACGCCGGTGCCGGCGATGGTGTAGATGTGCCCGGCGGTCATGGCCTGGCCGTAGAAGGTGCCGGCGGTGGTGTCCACGGCCATGATCTGGGCCGTCGCCGACTCGGAGACGATGATGGTCCCCCGCGTGCTGACGGCGACGCCGTTGGGGACCCCCAGCTGGGCGTCGATAGCCCGGCCGCCGTTCCCGGAGGTCAACTGCCCGTTCCCGGCCACTATGTACCCGTCGCCGGCGGTCATCGTCTGGCCGTAGAAGCGTCCCGAGCTCTCCGCCATGACCCGCACCAGGAGACCGTCGGCGACGATCACGTTTCCGGCCGAGTCGACCGCCACCCCCTGCGCCGAACCCACGTCGGGCTGTCCGTCACCCCCGCCGATCGAGTAGATGTTCCCGCCGGTCATCGTCCGGCCGTAGAACGCGCCGGACTGCGCCGCGATCACCCGGATCCGCTGGTTGCCGGTGTCGGCGATGACGAGGTTGCCGGCGCTGTCAGTGGTCAGCCCGCCCGGGAGGCGAAGCTCGGCGGCGGCCGCTGGGCCGCCGTCGCCGGTCAGGTTGCGCTCACCGTCGCCCGCGATGGTGTAGATGTCCCCGGCGGTCATCGTCTGTCCGTAGAAGGTGCCGGACTGCGCCGCGATCACCCGGATCCGGCTGTTCCCGGTGTCCGCGACGACGGCGTTCCCGTCCTGGTCGACGGTCACCCCGTTGGGGCCGGCAAGTTCGGCCGAGGTCCCCGGGCCGGCGTCACCGGAGTAGCCGGAGGTACCGGTCCCGGCGATGGTGTAGATGTGGCCGGCTTTCATGGCCTGGCCGTAGAACCGGCCCGCCCGCACCGCGACCACCCGGACGACGGAGTCCTGGGAGTCCGCGATCAGCAGGTTGCCGGAGGGGTCGAAGGCCAGCCCGGACGGCCCGCCGAGCTGGGCTGAGGTCGCGGGGCCGCCGTCGCCGGAGTAGCCGAAGCTGCCGTTTCCGGCGATGGAGTAGATGAAGCCTGCTTTCATGGCCTGGCCGTAGAACGTGCCCGCCCGGGCCGCCACGACCCAGATCAGGAAGTCGAGCCCGTCGGCGATCGCCACGTTCCCGGCGGCGTCCACCGCCAGCCCGTCCACCGAGTCCAGCGGGGCCACCGTGGCTGCCACGCGGTTCCTCGGGCCAGAAAGCAGGTTCTGGGTCGCGGTGCCGGCGGTCACCGTCTCCCAGGACGTCCCGCTGGTCAGCCTCCGTACCACGCCCCGGCTGTCGCCGACGTAGACGTCGCCCGCGGGGCCTGCGGCCACCGCCCCGACCTCCTGGGCGACGGCCGGAGCCGGCCCGCGACCCGGGCCGCCCGCGACGGTCGAGATGACCCCCGGCCCGGTGACCCTGGCCGTGACTGGCGCGGCCGCCACCAGGCTGCTCGCTAGCCCCGCCGCGGCCAGCAGCGCGCAAAGACGCGTACTCGTTCGCCTCATCAGCTCTCCCCCGTAGTGACCCGGGCCACGATCAGGGGCAGCCGCGCTCCCCATGGGAGTGCGAACGCCGATCTTCCGCCCCACGGCGGCCCGGGAATTGGTCCGTCCTGGCCGCCCGGCGAGGTCCTGACTGAGCGATGATTACGCAAACGGACTGTTCAGACGCTTAGAGTAGTCGAACGGGAAGGCCTAGCGGCCGGTGGCCAGACTCCCGCCTGCGCCATCGCGGCGGCTACGCGGCGGGCCGGCCTTTCTCCGGGCCGCCTTCCTGGCCCTCCTGCTGTCCGCCGGGGCCGGGGGAACCGCCGGCGGCGGCGACCCGGACGTCTTCCAGGCTGTCGCGCAGGGCCAGCCAGACCTGGGCCAGGCTGGCACTGACCGGCAGGTCACCAGGAATGCTGCCAGGCTCCGGGGCCCGGTCACCCAGGGCCTCGACGGCCGCCTGGGCCAGCGCCTGGAGCGCGGGGTCGGTCACCTCGAGCACGAGGCCGCCGCCCGTCACCCGGACGGCCATGTGGCGCCGGCCCCGTTCCTCGGGCTGCTCGTCGGTGGTGCCGGCGACGTCGGCGTTGCGGAGGGCCTCGCGGGCCTCGTCCACGTTGATGCCGAGCCCGGTCAGGGTCCTGGCCGCGGCGCTGTCCGGATCGGCCAGGGCGGCGAGCAGCAGGTGATGGGACCCCACGGGCTGGCCCCCGGCCAGCCGGGCGGCCTCGGCCAGGCTGGCGTCCCCGGCCGGCGTGGCGGGCATCCCCGTCGCCTCACCCGGCTCCCCGGACATCTCCGCCCCGGCACCCGGGGGAGCCTCAGTGCGCCGGCGCAGCCAGCGGCGCCCGTGCAAGGCCCCGGCCGCCGGGAGCAAGTCGAACACCGCCTGACGGACGGCCAGCAGGTCACCAGCGTGCTCGGTCAGGATCTGCGCGGCGACCCCCGGTCCTTCCCGGGTACCGGCCTGGTCTTCCGCCTCCCGGACCAGGCCGAGCAGGATGTGCTCGGTGCCGATGTAGTTGTGGCTCAGTTTGAGGGCCTCGCGCAGCGAGAGCTCGAGGACCTTCTTCGCCCGGGGAGTGAACGGGATACGCCCCTTGGGCGGTTCGGAGCCGACGCTCACCCGCGCCGTGATCTCTTCCCGCGTGCCGGTCGCCGTCATCCCGAACCGGACCAGGGCCTGGGCGGCGACACCGCCGGGCTCCAGCAGCCCGAGCAGCAGGTGCTCGGTGCCGATGTAGTTGTGGTTTAGCCCGCGGGCCTCTTCCTGGGCCAGGACGACTACGCGGCGGGCTCGGTCAGTGAATCGCTCGAACATGGAGTCACTGTCGCCCGGAGGGCTGGACCATGTCAATACCATGCTAATAGCATGGTTATCGTGGCCGGATAGCGGGGGAAGTGACGCGGCGCGCGGGGGAGGCGGGGCAGTGGACTGGGAAGACCGGCTCGACGCCTGGGAGCTGGAGGTCGAGCTGACCGCCCAGCTGGAGGGCTCGGACTGGGTGACGCTGGAGCGGGCCGCGGCGCAGACCGGGGCGTCCCGGGCCGCGCTGCGGACCTGGTACCGGTCGGGACAGATCCCGTCCCGGCTGGTGGAAGGTCCGCACGGGCCGCAGCGGCTGGTCCCGCTGGCCATGGTGGCCAGCCGCGCCGAGGCGTCGCCGCGGCTGCGCCGGACCGCGGAGCGCCGGATCGCGGACCAGGCGGAACTGGAGATCTTGCGGCACCGGGTCGACCAGCTGGAGCTGCGGCTGGCCGCCCTGGAACAGCGCGGGCGACCTGAGCGGTAAGTGCGCCGCAGGGCGGTCACGCCCGGCCCGGCCGCAGCGGGGCGGCCCGGAAGATTCCCCCGGGTATTCCACTTTCGGGTGACGCCCGGCCTATCGCGGCCCCCGTACTTTCCTGGCATGAGCAACCTTTACTCAGGCCCGGCGCCGGTCGTGGCGTTCGAGCACGT
Source organism: uncultured Actinomycetes bacterium (assembly GCA_963781085.1). Taxonomy (GTDB): domain Bacteria; phylum Actinomycetota; class Actinomycetes; order Streptosporangiales; family Streptosporangiaceae; genus RYN-230. The sequence continues at coordinate 81,917 of CAWAES010000024.1, read as the reverse complement.
CAGCAAGGTGTACGGACGCGTGCGCGCCGTCGACGGCCTGTCGCTGGAACTGTGGCCCGGCGAGACGGTGGCGTTCCTGGGGCCCAACGGCGCGGGCAAGTCGACGTCGCTGGACATGCTGCTGGCGCTGCGCAAGCCGACGAGCGGCCTGATCGCCATGTTCGGCTCCGACCCCTACCACGCGGTCAAGTCCGGGCGGGTGGGCGCGATGCTCCAGTCCGGCGGCCTGATGCCCGAGGTGACCGTGCGGGAGCTGGTGACCCTGGTGGCGGGGTTTCATCCCCGGCCACTGCCGGTGGACCAGACGCTCCGCCAGGCCGGGATCGCCGACCTGGCCGGCCTGCGGGTGGACAAGCTGTCCGGCGGACAGACGCAGCGGGTCCGGTTCGCCCTGGCCATCGCGGGGGAAAGCGACCTGATCGTGCTGGACGAGCCGACGGCGGCGATGGACGTCGAGACCAGGCAGGCTTTCTGGGCCAGCATGAACGCCGAGGTCGCCGAGGGGCGCACGCTGCTGTTCGCCACGCACTACCTGGAGGAGGCCGACCAGGCGGCCGACCGCATCCTGGTTATCAACCACGGCCCGCTGCTGGCCGACGGTACCCCGGCCGAGATCAAGGCCCGGGCCGGGGCCAAGCGGGTCTCCTTCCGGCTGGACCGGGCCGACGCCGCGGTCCTGCGGGGGCTGCCCGCGGTGGTCAGCCTCGAGATCCGGCACGACCTGGTGCAGATCCAGTCGGCCGATTCGGACCAGACCCTGTACGGGCTGCTCGACGCCGGCTACCGGCCCCGCGACATCGAGGTGTCCGGCCTGGGCCTGGAACAGGCCTTCCTGGCCATTACGGCCCAGGACAACACCCGGCTCAGGGAGCCCGCCGACGCTGGCTACCAGGCCGCGGGGAAGGCAGTCCGATGAACGGCACGCTGGCGCTGGCCCGGGCCGAGATCCGGCGGCTGGGCCGGAACAAGCGGTACAGCATCTTCTCCGTCGCGCTTCCGGTCGTGCTCTACCTCGTGGTCGCCCCGCAGGCCAGGAACGCGTCCGCGTACGGAGTCGGCTACGCCGCGTACTACATGATCGCGATGGCCTCGATCGGTGCGTTCAGCGGGGCGCTGACCGGCAACGCGCAGCGCATCGCGCAGGAGCGCAAGGACGGCTGGATCCGGCAGTTGCGGCTCACGTCCCTGCCGGCCAACGCCTACGTGCTGGCCAAGGTGATCGCGTCCATGGTGACCACCGTCCCGGCAGTGGTGATCGTGCTGGCGCTGGGCCGCTTCTACGGCGGGGTCCACCTGGCCGCCTGGAAGTGGCTGGCCATCGCGGGCGTTATCTGGCTCGGCGCCCTGACGTTCGCCGCCCTGGCCGTGGCGCTCGGCTACCGGTTCATGCCGGACACGGTGCAGCCCGTCGCCATGTTCGTGTACTTCGCCATGTCGATCCTCGGGGGCCTGTGGTTCGCGCTGTCCGGCTGGATGCAGACCGTCGGCCGGGCGCTGCCCACCTACCAGATCACCAGGATCGGCACGACGGTGATCAGCGGGGGAACCGTGTCCATGACGTCCGTCGGGGTCGTCCTGGCCTGGCTCGCCGCGTTCGTGGCCCTCGCCGTGCTCGCCGTGCGCAGCACGGCCGAGACGGTGTGAGCCAGGTGTCAGTGGCCCCGCCGGGGGTCCCAGCGGGCGGACCGGGCTCAGCGGGACCGCAGGAAGGTGGTCAGGCCCGCGGCGATGGCCCGGGCTGCCCTGGCTTGCCAGGCCGGCGACGTGACCCGGGCGGCGTCCGTGGCGTTGCGCATGTTGGCGCATTCGATGAAGACCTTGGGGATGGTCGACAGGTTGACTCCGCCCAGGTCGTCACGAGGCTGGATCCCATTCACCCCGTCGTAGGAGCTGACCGGCTCATGAGTCCCGGCGGCGAACGCCGACCGCAGATCGGCGCCGAGGACGGCAGAGGGACCGACGATCGCGTTGTTGATCCCGTCAGCCACCGGTTCGAGGATGGCGAACCCGCGTCCGTCAGCCGGGCCGCCGTCGGCGTGGATGGACACCCCCGCGTCGGCGTGAGCGTGGTTACCGATGGCGGCCCGCTGCGTGACACAGGGACCCACGCCGGTGTTCGACGTCCGGGTCAGCACGACCGTGGCTCCCTCACCGCGCAGATCAGCGGTCAGGTAGCGCGCCACGTTCCAGTTGAACTGCGCCTCGGTGTACCCGCCGTCGGTCTCGGTTCCGGTCGTGTCGCAGGTCTCGCTTTCCCGGCCGTTCCAGATCAGCCGGTTGATGATCGAGGGCGCGCCGGCGTTTCCCCCGTTGTGTCCGGGATCCACCAGAACGACCTGGCCGTCGAGGACCCCGCTCGCAGTAGGAGGAAATCGTCCCGGGCCGCCGTGGCCGGCCCTGGGCACCCGCGGGGGCCTGGAGCTGGTCCCGGCGGCCGGCCCTGGCGTGCGGCCCGCCGTGGGCCGGGGCGGCGCCGGTGAGTTCCGGGGAGTCGTCGCGGCGGCCGAGGGTGTGGCGGCCGGGCCCGGGGCTGGGGAGTGCTGGGCTGCCGCTGGGCTGCTGAACGCGTGAGTTACTTCCGGGCCTGTCCCCGCGCAGGCGGTCAGGAGCAGGGCGATCAGGGGGAGCGTCCACCGGAGCCGGGACGTCAGAAGCCGGGCCACCTGACGGCCTCCGGGGGCCGGCCCAGGCACCCGCGGCCCATGCCACCTGCGCTCAGCCGCCCTCCAGCCCGTCAAGGTCTCGTCCGCCGCGGATGTCCGGGACGCCGCGTCTCCCGGCTCGCCCACCCCCCGGCGCGAGTCGGGAAACGACGGTACAGCCGGGACTGGCCCCGCCGCAAAACCGATCCCTTACTTAGGGTAGTGCGAACGTCACTTTGCGTCGAACGGGGCGCCTAGTACTGAGGTCAGGCTCTGGCGCAGCCAGTGGGCGGCTGACTCGGGCGAGTCGGGCGCGCTGGTGTGGCGGGCCGCGACGTACAGGTCCGGCCGGACCAGGAGCACGCCGCCGTCGGAGATCTCGCGGAGCTCGGCCCAGGTGCCGTAGGGGTCCTCGAACGGCTGGCCCGGGCCGACCGAGACCAGGGTGAGCGGCAGGCCGGTCTCCGCGCTGAGGGCCTGCGCCGCGTCCAGCCAGGCCTGGCCGCCGATGCCGGTCCACACGCTGAAGGTTCCGTGGCCGGCCAGGTCCAGCGTGGAGACGCGGCGTCCCTCGCGGGTCACCCAGGTGTGCGGCAGCTTGGCGCCGGGCCAGGTGGTCGGCTGGGCGTACAGCTCCGGGTCCCGGGAGAAGGCCGGCATCGCCGTGCCGTCACTGATGACGGCGCTCGAGGCGTAGCGGTGGTTGTGCTCCACGCCGTGCGCGTCGAACTCGTACGCCTTGTACGCGATGGCCTCGCGCAGCTTCTCCCGGATCTTCTCGCCCTCCGGACCGGGCTCCTTGCGCAGCGCCAGCTGCCGGTTCAGCTTGTCGACGTTGGTGGTGTCGTCCACGTCGAGGGCCGCGATGATCCGGCCGGTGTCGGCGATGCTCTGGTTGGCCCGCTCCACGATCTGGCGGGCGACCGGCGCCCGTTCGGCGTTATAGGAATCGAGCAGGGCCGGGCTGGCCAGGCCCGCCAGCACGTGATGCAGCTTCCAGGCCAGGTTGTAGGAGTCCTGGATCGACGTGTTGGAGCCGAGCCCGTTGGTCGGGGGGTGCCGGTGCACGGCGTCGCCCACGCAGAAGACCCGCCGGTCCGCGATGGTCGTGGCGAAGTGGTGGTTGACCGTCCACGGCAGCCGTTCGGTGACCCGCATCTCGAAGTCGTCGGTGCCGACCAGCTGCACGGCCAGCTCGCGGGCGAACTCGTCGGTGATCTCGGGCGGCCCGGCGGCGGCCTCGTAGCCCCACATGAGCATCCACTCGTGCCACGGCTTGATCATCCGCAGCACGCCGAGCCCGACGCCTTCCTTCTCGGCGCCTGGCTGCACCATCCAGTACAGGACGGACGGCCGGTAGTCAACGAAACGGCTCAGGTCGGCCTCGAAGATGATGTGCAGCGCGCCGCCCACCGCGCCCGGGCCCTCGAACGGCAGGTCCAGGTCGGCCGCGACCTTGCTCCGGGCGCCGTCCGCGCCGACCACGTACTTCGAGCGGATCGCGTAGGTCGCGCCGGTCAGCCGGTCGCGGACCTGCGTGGTCACGCCCGAGTCGTCCTGGACGTGGGACAGGTACTCGGTGTCGAACCGGACCTTGGCCCCGCGGGCCTGCGCGGCCTGCATCATCACCGGCTCGGTGATGGTCTGCGGGGCGTCCAGCATCGTGCACGGGCTCTGCAGCTCGTAGTCGTGATGGCGCCGGGTGTCGGTGCCCCAGGACGGGATCCGGCCCAGCTCGTCGCCGGCCAGGCTGGTGCAGAACGTGGTGTTGCCCATCCACTCCCAGGGCGTGGCCTCGCGCATGAGCCGCTGCTCCAGGCCCATGTCACGCAGCGTCTCCATGGTCCGCTGGTTCGTGATGTGCGCCCGGGGCGTGTCGGACAGGTGCCCGTACCTGGTCATGACCATGGTCTGGGTCCCGTAGGTGGCCAGGAACAGCGCGGCGCCCGGCCCCGCCCGGCCCGGAGCCGACCACGAGGACATCGGTCTGGACTGCAGGTGCGTCATTGCTCATGCTGTGTCCCTGGGTATTGGTCAGCGGCGCGGGGAGGTCAGCCGCCCAGCGAGCGCGGACGAGTGTACGCATAGCGGCGTTGGCAGTACGATGCCCGTGCCATCGCGGCGCTGTCAAGCGAGCGCACGCTGGGCTGATGCGAAAGGCAAAACGGTCATGGCCGGTCGTGGCGCGGGACCCGACTTCGTCGAGTCGCTGGCCCGCGGGCTGGACGTGCTGCAGTGCTTCAGCGCCGACCGGCCGCGGATGAGCCTGAGCGAGATCGCCGAGATCACGCGCCTGGCCCGCCCCACCGCGCGGCGGCTGCTGCTGACCCTGGAGGAACTGGGATTCGTGCGTCTCGGCGAGGGCCAGTTCTCGCTCACGCCGCGGGTCCTCTCGCTCGGGATGGCATTCGTCGCCTCCCTCGGCCTGTGGGAGGTCGGCCGCCCGCACCTCGAGCGGCTCGTCGCCCAGACCGGCGAGTCATCGTCGATGTCCCAGCTCGACGGCTCGGACATCGTGTACGTCGCGCGGGTCGCCGTGCCCAAGCTGATCACGCTGCGGGTCGAGATCGGGACCCGGTTCCCCGCCGCCGTACACGTCGCAGGGCAAGGTCCTGCTGGCCGCCCTGGGCCCGGACGAGCTGGCGGCGTGCTGGCCCAGCCGAGCCGCTCCGGGCTGCCCCGTTTTCTGCCCCGTGACCCGCAGGCGTTCGGCGAGGAGCTGTGCACGATCCGGGCCCGGGGCTGGGCGCTGGCCGACGAGGAACTGGCGCCGGGCATCCGGTCCATCGCGGCGCCGGTCCGGGACGGCACGGGGGGCGTGCGGGCGGCCATGAACGTGACCGTGCACGCGGCGGAGACCAGCGTGGAGCGGCTGACCGGGGAGTATCTGCCGTTGCTGCTGCGGACGGCGGGGGACGTGTCCGCCGACTGGGCGTTGTGGCAGTCGCGGCCGTACTCCGAGGTGGCGTCCGGCCAGGACGCGTCCTCGGGCGGACGCTCGTCCGGATAGCGGCCGTAGCAGGGGATGCCGCCGCAATCCCGGCGGCGATGTCACCCGCCCGGCGCTGCAGGCGCCGGGCTCCCCGTCCAGCAGCTGATCTCCATGCCGTCCTCGACGGGGAACGCGACGCTCACGTAGCCGTTCGCGGGATCCCGGACGTAGTCCAGGTAGCCGGCCATGCTCGGGAAGCTGCTGTCGTCGCCGGCCACGAGCGCGCCGGGTGCGAGCCGGGGTTCCAGCAGCCGGAGCACCGGCAGGCACAGGTCCTTCCAGCCGTCCAGCAGCACGAGCCCGATCGGGCCGGGCACCTCGGCGAGCGTCTGCCGCGCGTCACCGGCCAGGATGGTCACCACCGCGGCGACCCCGGCCTGCTCGAGGTTGGACCGGGCCGCCTTGACCTTCGCGGTGCTCAGCTCGGTGGTCACGACGTGGCCGGCGCCGTTGTCGGTCACCGCGGCGGCGAGGTGGATGGTGGAGATGCCGAACGACGTGCCGAACTCCACGACCGTCTCCGGCGCGGCTGGCCCGGACCAGCGCGTAGAGGAGCTGGCCGGCTTCGGGGGAGATGGGCATGTAGACGTCCTGGGCGGCGTCCGCCTTGTCGAGCGCCGACGCTGTCGCGAAGGCACCCCCGGGCAGCAGGGCCGAGGCGTCGTCGTCCTGGGCGGCGGCGGCGAACATCCGGCCGAGGGTGGCCGTCACCGCAGGCGCGGCGAGAGTGTTGGTCATGGCCGAAAGTCTAGACGCAACGTTGCGTCTAGGCAAGAGCCGGGTACGCTGGGCCGCATGAAGGCTCGCACGGCGGCCCGCCACCACGGCAACCGGCACGGGCGCAGCCAGGAAGCCCGGCTCGCCGTCCTGGAAGCGGCCGACGACCTGCTGGTCGAGCACGGTTTCGCCGGCCTGACGATCGAGGGAATAGCCGCCCGGGCCGGGGTGGCGAAGCAGACCATCTACCGCTGGTGGGCCTCCAAGACCGACATCCTTTTTGACGCTCTCATCGTCGACGCGGCCGAGTTCTTCACCCCGGCTGACCACGGAGACCTGGGCCGCGACCTCCAGGATCAGCTCGGCCAGCTGGCCACGTTCCTGAGCAGGACGGACGCCGGCGCCGTATTCCGCGCCCTGGCCGGGCAGGCGCAGCACGACCCGGCCGTCGCGGCCCGGTTCGAGTCGGAGGTCATGGCCCGGCAGCGCGACCGGGATCGGGCGCCGTTCCTGCGCGCCCGCCGCCGCGGCGAACTGGCCGAGACCACCGACATCGACCTGGCCGTCGACCGGCTGGTCGGCCCCATCTACTACCGGGTCCTGCTGGCCCGGCAAAGCGTCCCCGCCGCGTTTACCGACGCTCTCGTCCGCTGCTATCTGGCCGAGGGCGTGGATTGCTGAAAAACTTATCGTCAACGTCCGGCCGATGACTTGCCGACGATCATATCGAGATATATCTTCAGGTATACATCGGGGGGACAACGGGGCATGCGGAGGACCACGTGGTGACTGGACCGGACCTGCGCGTCGGAGACGCCGACCGCGAGGCGGTGGCCGCGGCACTGCGCGAGAGCTACGCCCAGGGGCGGCTGACCCTGGAGGAGTTCAACCAGCGCGTCGAGGCCGCGTTCGCGGCGACCACGCGGAGCCAGCTCAGCGCGCTCACCCGCGACCTTCCCCCGGTCGCGGCGCCGGCGCCCCGCGCCCCGGTCCCCGCTCCCGGGGCCCAGCGGGAGCGAGCCGGGCACGAGCACGGTCCGCGGTCCCGATCCCGCCTGGGCCTGTTCCCGGCGCTCATCGCGGCGTTCGCGACCTGGCTGCTGATCGTCGGCCTGCACCTGAGCCTGTTCCCGTTGCCGGGCAAGCTGGCCATCTTCCTGCTGGTCTTCGGCGTGGTCCGCGGGGTGTTCCGCCGGATCTGGCGCTCGGGCCGGGCAGGCGGCCGTGGCGGTTGCGGCCGCTGGTAGCGGCGCCGACCGCCCGGAAGATCCGCCTTGCCGTTCGTGATCTGCCGATTGGTGCTGTCCCGGCAACACCAATCGTTTGACCACGAAACCGGAGAACCGGGCAAGCGCAACATCTCGGCGAACGGCGGGCCGGGTGACCGGGGTGGCCAGGCCCAGGGTCAACGGGACCCGCCGTGCGCAGCCGGCGTCCTTCGCATGGATGTCACCCCGGTTGCGGTTCAGCGGCCGCGGTAACGGCGATGATGATGACATGGACCGGTGGTGCCGCGCCTTCCCGGTGGCGCGTGGGTCCAAGGCAGGGGAGGTGTCGCGTGAGTATCGGCGAGACCCTGGAACAAGCCCGTCACCAGGCAGGTCTCAGCGTTGCCCAGGTCAGCGAGCAGACCCGGATCAGGCCGCCGATCATCCGCAGTATCGAGGCCGACGACTACGAGGCCTGCGGCGGCGACTTCTACGCCCGGGGAGACATCCGCAGCATCGCCGAAGTCGTCGGGACAGATCCCGAGCCGCTGATCCAGGAATACGACGAGGCCCACCGGGCGTCCGGACCGGTGGCCGCGACCAGCCTCGACGAACTGCTGGAGCGCTCCCGGCCGCAGTGGCACCGCCGGCCGGGATTCATGCTGGTGTTCGGGCTCGCGGCGATCGTGATCGTGCTCGGTTTCGTGGGCTACCGGATCATGGGCAGCCCGGGGACCGGGCCGGCCCTCTCCGCCGCGGACGGTAACGCCAGCCCCACCCCGGCCGCGAACGGGGCCGCGGGCCGCCCGGACGCCGCCCGGTCCCAGCGCGCCACGGCCGGGTCCAGCGCACCCGCCGCGGCGCAGTCCGGCCAGCCGGGCGCCAGTGCGCCGGCCAGCCCGGCGCCGACGCCGACCCCGGCCCAGCAGGCCCGGCCGCACTCGATGACCCCGGCGAGCGTGGCTCGCGTTCCGCCCGCTGAGCGCCGGGGACGATCCGCAGAACGCGTACCTGGCCATCGACGGCCGGCATGGCACCGCCTGGCGCACCAACTGGTACACCAGCGCCCAGTTCGGCAACCTGTACGGCGGCACCGGCCTGCTGCTGGACATGGGCCACCCGGTCACGGTCACCGGGATCAGGGTCACCCTCGGCGCGGCCGCAGGCGCGCATTTCCAGGTCCGGGTAGGCGACCGGCCGCACCTGTGGGCGCTGCGGCCGGTCGCCGGCTCGGCTGGGCCGGGCGGGATCGTCCGGCTGGGACTAAGCCATCCCACCCGCGGGCGTTATGTATTGGTCTGGTTCACCAAGCTGCCACGCGACCCCGCCGGAACCTACCAGGCGGCCATCTACGGAATCGGGGTCAAGGGCCAGCCCTGACCTGGCCGGCCTGGCCGGTGCCGGGCATTCCGGCCGCGCGGCTCTGCGCCGGCAAGTAGTCCTGCAGGAAATGCGGCCCTCCCGCCGACCAGGGAACCTGCAGATCCGCCGCGGCGGCGCGCACCGCGGGCCTGTGCATCAGCTCGGCTGGGCCGTACCTGAGCACCGGGTCGTCGCCGTCCTGGGCCGCCGAGCCAGGCGCCGGCAGGACCGCCGCGGCGTCGAGCCACCCGCGATTCACCGTGGCCGTGTCGGTGAGCAGGCGCAGCGGAGTGCCACTCCAGCCCTGGCCGGTTCCCGGCAGCAGGTGCAGGTGCGTGACGGACTCCGGCGCCGCCGCCGCGGCCAGCAGTGCGACCAGGCCGCCAGCGCCCTCACCGACCAGGGCGGAGGGAACCGCGACGACTTCGTGCAGCAGCCGGATCAGGTCAACGGCGAAGTCGCTGATCCGGTAGAAGCGCCCGGCGGCCCAGGCGCTGGGGGCGTGGCCGCGCTGGGTGTACACCCATCCGCCCCAGGCCTGCCGGGCGGCGGCCAGCCGGCGCTCGCGCTCCTCGCGCCCGGGACCCAGCTCGTGCACGAAGACCAGCGGGCGCGCGGCCCGGCGTGACCGACAGCCAGATACGGCCGACCTTGCGCCCGGACACGGTCATGCGGCTCGCCCGGCCGACACCTGCTGAGCGTGATCGAGGATGGCCGCGGCGACCGCGTCCGGGCGCTCCAGGTGGACGTAGTGGCCGGCGTCCGGGAGCCGGTAGTGGCGGCCCCGGGGCAGCGAGTCGATCGGGCCGTCGCCGGGGTAGCTCCCGCGGATCTGCGGATGGTCGGGGGCGCCGCCGGTGACGGTGAGCACCGGATGGGGCAGCGCCGCGGTCAGCGCGAGCGGGTCGGCCGCCGGGGCCCCGGTGATCTGCCACGGCCGTACCCACCCCACCAGGGCGGGATCCAGCCGCCACCAGTAGCGCCCGCCGGCCTCGCGGGCCAGATGAGGCGCGAGCCAGCGGAGCAGCGCGGCCGGGAGCCGTGGGTTGCTGCGCGCCCGGCGGGCGGCGACGGCCTCGAGATCGTCGTAGCCGGGGAGCGGCCGGGCGTCGCCGCCGCGCGTCGCCAGCCAGGCCAGGGCGTCCGCCAGGCCGCCGTCGTTCAGCGCGGGTGGCTCGGACACGGCGTCGAGGTTGACCACGACTTCCGCCAGCCCGGGCTCGAACTGCAGGGCCTGCAGGACCTGCACAGCCCCGAAAGAGTGGCCGACCATCCCGATCGTCGTGGCGCGCGCGGCCCGGGCTGACACCGCGCGGGTGAACGCCAGCAGGTCAGCGGTGTGGTCGTACCAGCCGTAGGTGTCCGCCCAGGACGAGCGGCCGTGGCCGGCGAAGGACATGGCCGCGAGGGCCAGATCCGGGCGCCGCCGGAGCAGCGCGGCCGCCAGCGGAGCGAAGAACTCCGCGCAGTCCAGGTAGCCGTGCGCGCCGACGAGCACCAGTGACGCTGACGCGACGTCGCCCCACTCGCAGGCCGACAGCTGCAGACCGCGGGACGCCACCGCCGAGCGGGCCCGCGGCCCGGGCCACTCAGCAGTCAAGGTCAGCTTCCCGGGCGACTCGTGGCACCATCGACTCCGTTGCCTGTGAGCAGGAGAGGATGCCGGTCCCGTGCCCAAGCCGCGCCGTGAGCTGCAGAGCGCCGACAGCATCATCGAGATCGCCGCCGGGCTGTTCTACCGGCAGGGCTACGACGGCACCTCCATGCAGGACATAGCGGCGGCGGTGAAGATCCACAAGTCCAGCCTCTACCACCACATCCGGGGTAAGGAAGAGATCCTCGAGGCCATCTGCCGCCGGACGTTCGGCCAGCTGAACGCCAGCTTCGACGAGGCGCAGGGCCGGACCGCGGAACCGGGGCAGCGGGTCCTGCTCACCTTCGCCGCCGCCGTGCGGACCGCGCTGGCCGACCCGCAGGGCACCAGCATCATCATCCGGCTGCAGGGCAAGACCGAGGTCGCCCGCCAGGTGCAGTCCTGGCGGCGCGACTACGAGCATCGCTTCACCCAGCTGATCGCCACGGCCCAGCAGGCCGGCGAGGTCCGCGACGACGTCGAAGCCCCGATGCTGGCCCGCCTGGTCCTGGGCCTGGTCAACTGGGTCGTCGAGTGGTTCGAGCCCCGCGGCCGGTCCTATTCGGCGGCCTCCGTCGAGGCCGCGGTCGTGGCGGTCGCGGCCAATGGCCTGGCCGGGGCGGGCGGTCACCTTACTGCTCGGTGAGGCCGCCGGCCGAGGCGCCCACCCGCCGTTCGTGGCCGTCCCAGGCCGCGTTGCGCAGCACGGCCTTCTGGATCTTCCCGGTGGGTGACTTCGGCAGCTCGTCGACGAACACCAGGCTCTTGGGGACCTTGTACGCGGCGAGGAACTGCCGGGCGGTGGCCAGGATGCGGGCCTGGACCTCCTCCGCGCTGCCCTCCGCTTGCCGGGCCCGGACCACGTACGCGTGCACAGCCTCTCCCCACCGCTGGTCGGGCACGCCGATGACGGCGCACTCCAGCACGTCGCCGGTCCGGTAGAGCGCGGCCTCCACCTCGCTGCTGTAGACGTTCTCCCCGCCGGAGACGATCATGTCTTTCTTGCGGTCCACGACGTAGACGTAGCCGTCCTCGTCGAGGTAGCCGAGGTCACCGGTGTGCAGCCAGCCGCCGCGCAGCGTGGCCGCGGTGAGGTCGGCCTTGTTCCAGTCGCCGGCCATCACGTTCGGGCCCTGCGCGCAGATCTCCCCGACCGCCCCCGGCGGCAGCTCCTGGTCCTCGTCGTCCACGACCCGCATCAGGTTGCAGTGCTGGGCCCGCCCGCCGGAGCGCAGCCGCTGCTTCTCGGCCTGGGTGGCGTCCGCGGCCAGGCCGCGCCGGTAGTCGTCGGCGGACAGGTAGGTGAAATGGTGGGCGGCCTCAGTCTGGCCGAAGTACTGGACGAAGTCGCACTGCCACTCGGCCGAGGCGCGCCTGACCACCTCGGGGTTGATCGGCGCCCCGCCGGTGCCGCACAGCGCCAGCGAGGAGATGTCCCGGGGCTGCTCCCGCTGGGCCTCCATCAGCAGGTTCAGCATCGTGGCGACCGGCACGGTCTTGGTCACCCGGTGCCACTCGATCAGGTCCAGGCAGCGTCCGGGCGCGAAGTCCATGATCACCACGTGGCAGCCCAGGAACCAGTAGGCCAGCGCCATGTTGAGGACGACGTGGAAGAGGGCGCCGGTGACCAGGTACACGTCCTCGTGCCGGGCCCGGTCGGCGATGCCCAGGTGCACGCACTGGATGAAGTTGTTCCGGTGGGTGAGCATGACGCCTTTGCTCATCCCCGTGGTGCCGCCCGTGTAGCAGATCCAGCAGACGTCGTCGTCGCCGATCTCCGGGGCCGGTGGCTCGTCTGCGGGCTGCGCGGCGAGCAGGGTCTCGTAGTCGTCCGCGAACCCATGGCCGCGGCCGAAGCCGATGATCACCTGCACGCCCGCGGTGCTTCCCTGCTGGCGCATGGCCGCGATCGCGGCCGCGTACTCGGCGTCGCAGAGCAGGATCCGGCAGTCGCTGTCGCCGAGCACGTACTCGATCTCGGCGGGGGCGAAACGCCAGTTGATGGGGGAGTAGACCACGCCGATCTTCGCGCAGGCGAAAAAGGCCTCGACGCACTCGATCCGGTTCTTGGCCAGCAGCATCACTTTGTCGCCCTGGACCGCGCCGCGTTCGGTCAGCACGCAGGCGAGCTGGTTCACCCGCTCGTTCAGCTGCCGCCAGGTCCGCGACTCACCGTCCTCGCGTGATACGGCCAGCTGCTCAGGGTACTTCGCGGCGTTGAGGGTGGGGATGTCACCGGTCCTGATCACGGCTGGCCCCTCACCCGGCTGAGTCAGGACGCGGCGACTGGGTCGTCACCGGATCGGACCGCAGCGGGATGGCGCTGAAGTCCGGAGCCCGCTTCGCGGTGAAGGCGGCGAGGCCCTCCCCGTACTCCGGCGACCCCATGAGGGAGTCCTGCAGCTTCGCCTCCGCCGCGCAGACCTGGTCGTAGCCCATCGTCTCGGCCTGGCGCATGAACGCTTTCTCGGCCATGAAGGCGTTCACCGGGCCGCTGGCGATCCGCCGGGCCAGTTCCAGCGAGCGGTCCCGCAGCCTGGTCCCGGGCACCGAGCGGTTGACCAGCCCCCAGCTCGCGGCCTGCTTGCCGCGGATGATGTCGGAGGTGTACACCATCTCCATCGCGCGGTTGTAGCCGACCAGGCGCGGCAGGAAGTAGTGGCCCCCCGAGTCCAGGGCGACTCCGAGGCGGGCGAACGGCGAGGACATCCGGGCGTTGTCGGCAGCGATCACGACGTCACAGGCGAGCGCGATACCGAGCCCGACGCCCATGGCCGGGCCGTTGACCGCGGAGACGGTCGGCTTCGGGCAGTGGTAGATCGTGGCCAGCATCGGGTTGACGTGGTTCGCGATGATGTCGTAGGCGTCCTCGTCCGGCTTCGCGGCGGAGATGTCGCGGCCGGCCGAGAAGGCCCGCCCCGCCCCGGTGATCAGCACGCAGCGGACGCTGGAGTCGCCCGCGGCGGAGGTCATCGCCCCGGCCAGTTCGGTGACCATCGTCTCGTCGAGGCTGTTCATCCTGTCCGGCCGGTTCAGCAGGACCAGCAGGACGCCGTCCGCGTCCAGCTCGCACTTCAGCGTGGTGTAGCTGGCGTAACTGGTCATCGTCACTCCTCCGGCCGGCAGGCCTGCAGTACGCGGATGAGGACGTTGCAGGTCGTCCGGCCGTTCTGGTTCTGCACGTCCCATTCGAGGTCAACCACCCCGGTCCCGTCGCCGCGGTCCTCCAGCTTCACCACCCGGTTGCGGACCCGGATCGTGTCCCCGATGAAGGTAGGCGCCGGGTAGCGGACCCGGTCGATCCCGTACTGGGCCAGGATCGCCTCGCTGTCGGGGGGCACCACCAGGCCGCCGGCGATGGCCATCACCATCAGCCCCGGTGCGAGCCGCTCGCCGAACATGGACTCCTCGGAATAGACCACGTCGGAGTGGATGGGGAACCAGTCGCCGGTGAACATGCACCAGTTCACGACGTCGGTCTCGGTTACCGTCCGGCCGCGGGACAGCTCTTCACGGCCGACCTCCAGGTCGTCGAACCACTGGTCAAGCAGGCGCTGCGGCACCGGCCACCTCCTCCGCTGGTTTGACGCGTATCGTACGACTGGTCGGTACAAGAAGTCCATCAGGGGGCACCATGCCAGTCGGGCTGACCGGGCTGCGAACCCCGGCCGCCGCCATCACGCTCGACGCGCCGGGCCGCCTGAACGCGTTCGACCGCCAGGACCTGCACGATCTGGCCGCCGCGCTGGACCGCTGCGCGAACGACGAGCAGGTCCGCTGCGTCGTGATCCGTGGTCACGGCCGCGCGTTCTGCGCCGGCGCCGACCTGGCCTTCGTCGAGGAGATCCGGCGGACCCCGGCCAGCGGGCGGCCGGCCGCGCTGGCCCTCGCCCCGTCCGTCGTGCTGCGCCTCGCCCAGTTCCCGAAGCCCACGGTGGCCGCCGTCCAGGGCGCCGCCTTCGGTGGCGGCGCGTGCCTGGCCCTGGCCTGCGACGACGTGCTGCTGGCGGAGGACGCGCGGCTGGGATTCATCTTCACCAGCCTCGGGCTGCCGGGCGGGGACAGCGCCGCCACCTGGCTGGTGTCCCGGCGGATAGGCGCGCGGCGGGCCTGGCGGCTGCTGTCCGGCGGCGAGGTCGTCGAAGCCGCGGAGGCGGCCGCGATGGGCCTGGCTGACGCCGTCGTCCCGGTGGGCCGGCTCGGTGACGCGGCGGCGCAGCGGGCCGCCGCCTACGGCCGGCGCGCACCGGCCGCGCTGGCCGCGACCAAGCAGCAACTGCTCCGGCTGGAAGGGGTCGGGTCCTACCTGGAAGCCGCGCTCGACCAGGAGATGGCGGCCATGGTCGCCGCCTTCGGCGGACCCGAACTGGCCGAAGGGCTCGCCGCTCACCACCAGCGACGGGAACCTAGGTGGCCGTCAGCCGGGAGACGCTGGGCCCGTCAGCTGACCGGGTCGTTTGATTTTGTCCGACTGGTCGGTACACGATGGCGTTATGGACTTCGAGCTGACCGGCGACGAGGCGGCCCTCGCGGGACTCGCGGCGACACTGGCCCAGCGTGAGGTGGCCCCGGCGGCGGCCGCGGCCTGGGCGGCCGAGCGCTGCCCGGTAGAGGTCCTGCAGCGGATGGGCCAGGCCGGGCTGCTCGGCCTGCTCGTGCCGGAGAAATGGGGCGGCAGCGGGGCCAGCACGGTCGGGTTCGTGGCCGCGATGGAGCAGATCGGCCGGGCGGACCAGTCCATCGCCGCCGCCTGGCAGGCGCACTCCACGATCGGCAGCCTGCCGATCCTGGCCTTCGGCCGCGACGAGCAGCGCGAGCGCTGGCTGCGCCCGCTGGCGGAGGGCCGCGCGCTCGGAGCGTTCGGGCTGACCGAGACCGAAGCGGGCAGTGACGCGGCGGCCATCGCGACCCGCGCCGAGCCGCGCGACGGCGGCTGGCTCATCAACGGCCGCAAGATGTTCATCTCCAACGCCGGCACCTCGATGAGCCTCGGCGTAACCCTCCTGGCCAGACTCGGCGACCCCCCGGGCCGCCAGGCCCAGCCGGGCGGGCGGCCGCGGTACGCGAACTTCGTCGTCGAGAAAGGCACCCCCGGGTACTCGCTCGGCCCGAAGCTGCGCGGCATCGGCTGGAAGGGGCTGGACACCAGGGAGCTGGTCTTCGACGACGTCTGGGTGCCTGACGACCATCTGCTGGGTGACGCGGGGCGCGGGTTGTCCCAGTTCCTGGCCGTCCTCGCGGTCGGCCGGATCTCGGTGGCCGCGCTGGCCGTCAGCCTGACCGGGGCCGTGCTGGAGCTGTCTACCGCCTACGCCCGGCAGCGACGGCAATTCGGCCGGCCGCTGATCGACAACCAGGCGATCGCCTTCAAGCTGGCTGACATGGCCACCGAGCTCGAGGCGTCCCGGCTGCTGACCTACCGGGCCGCGGCGCTGCGGGACGCCGGCCGCCCCTTCGAGCAGGCCGCGGCGATGGCCAAGCTGAAGGCGACCCGGACGGCGGTGGACGCCGCCCGGGAGGCAGTCCAGATCCACGGCGGCTACGGCTACATGCTCGACTCCGATGTGGCGCGCTTCTACTGTGATGCGAAGGTCCTGGAGATCGGTGAGGGCACGAACGAGATCCAGCACATCGTCATCGCCCGGGGACTCAGCTGAAATGCGCGGCAGGAGCCAGCCGGGATCGGCAAAGGAGTCAGTCCACTGAGTAGTCAGCTCCCTGAGCAGCGCGGGCAACGCTGGCACGACCGGCGCACGGCGATCGTCAACGCGGCCGCCAGGCTGTTCGCCGAGCGCGGGTATCACGCCACCGGGACCGCCGAGCTGTGCCAGGCGGTCGGGCTGGGCAAGGGTTCCCTGTACTACTACGTGGAGTCGAAAGAGAACCTGCTCTACCTCATCCACGAGCGGGTGATGGGGCAGGTATTCGACACCGCCACCCGGATCGCCGGACTCGACGAGCCGGCCGCCGAGCGGTTGCGGCAGCTGGGTCACGAGCAGATCTCGGTCATCGCCCGCTACCCGGACCACGTATGGGTGTTCCTGCACGAGTTCCGGGCGCTGACCGGCGAGCGCGCGGCCCATTTCACCGCGAGCCGCCGGCGCTACGAGCGCAGCATCGAGAAGATCCTCCGGGACGGGGTGGACTCCGGGGAGTTCGTCATCGACGACGTGCACCTGGCCGCCCTGGGCTGGCTGGGCATGCACAACTACACCTACATCTGGTTCCAGCCGGGCAAGCGGCTGACCGCAGCGCGGCTGGCGACCGCGTTCTACGACCTGTTCATCCAGGGCATCAGCGCGCCAGCGCGCCGGGTCTCCGCTGCCCCGGCGGCCTCGTAGCCGTCCGGCTCGCCGCCGTCCGGCGCGCTGCCAGTGGCCGCTGACGCGGCCCGGGGTATCAGCCGCAGCTCGACTGGCTGAGCGGGCCCGGGCGGGCCGGCCGCGGCCGTGGCCGGACCGGGTGCCGCTCCGGCCGGAGCTTTTGTCTTGAGCACCTCGACGGGCGTCCGGCAGGTAGTGCAGAAGGCCGCGCTGCGGCAGACCGCCGAACCGAACGCGCTGGTCGCGGTGACCTCAGCTGATCCGCAGAACGGGCAGCGGACCGTTCCGTCGTCGCCCGGCACCACCAGGCCCACCCCGGCCAGGGCCGCGCGGCCGGCCTTAGTGACGTCCGCACCGGACCAGCCACCCGGCCGCCAGATCACCTGGCACTGGGTCACGCCCGGCACGCCGGTGGCCCGCTCCCGGACTTCGGATTCGACCAGCCACAGGGCCGGGCAGGCCAGGAACGTCGGGACCAGTTCGACCACGGCGGCGCCGGCCGACACCGTGACGGCGCGCACCATGCCCAGGTCCACGATGCTTACCGGCAGCTCGGGATCCTCGACCGCCTGCAGTGCCCGGGCCACCTCGGCCCCGGCCTCCCGGTCGCCGCGCACGGCCATGCTCACCAGCTCCCCGGGGCGGTGGCGTAGACGTAGCGCATCTCCCCGAGCATGACGTCGAGCTGGTCCTGGGCCGGGTCGACGGCGCCCTCGTGCACCTGCAGGCCAAGCGGCTCGCAGGCCTGCTGAACCGAGGCGGCCCAGTCGCGCCGGGCCGCCTCCAGCGCCCCGCCGGGCAGGCCGAGCGCGCTCTCCGTGGCCCCCGGGCTGTCCGGCAGGAAGGACACCGCCGCGAGCGGCCACATCTGATCCAGGGCGTTCTGCACCCGCTGGCGGGCCGCCGCGGACCGGCCGCTGGTCGCGGCGAGCCAGGTCGACCAGAAGTCGAGGTGGTAGCGCTGCTCGTGACCCATCTCCTGGAGCAGTGCGGCGAAACCGGCCCGGGTGGTCTGGCTCAGCACCGCGGCCCGGGCGGCGTCGGCGGTCTCGCCGAGGTACTGCCGGGCCAGCAGCGCCTCCCACGCCCGGGGATAGGTGCGGGCCAGCGGCGAGGCGCGGAAGTCAGCCGCCGGCCGTTCGTACACGAAACGCTCGACGCCGGCTGGGTCCGGGATGACCAGGGCGTACAGCCGGCGCGCGTGCCCGATCTCGTCCTGGCCCATCGAGGACAGCGCGATGTTGATCTCGAGCTCGGGTCCCCAGCCGGCCACCGAGGTCAGCACGTGCCCGGTCAGCAGGTCGTCGTCGGCCAGCCGGATCAGCAGCCCCGCCCAGCCGTCGCCGGCCAGGGGCGGCCGGTGCCCGGCCCGGCCCCCGGGGCTGGCCGCGGTCATGACGGGCCGTCCGCCGAGGCCCGGATCCCGCCGGACCGGCGGTAGGCCTTGGCCCGGCCGGCCTGGAGGACCTCGGGTTCCCAGTGGCTGACTGCCACCGCGGCCCGGTCCACGACCCACAGGCTGCAGCACACCTCGCGGCGGGCGAAATGCTCCTTGGCCAGCACCATGGCGGTGGCGGAGTCCGGCGCCTCGACCTCGCCGACGTGGACGTGCGGGTCACCGGGCGACTTCTGCCGGAACACCTCGAAAGTGGCCATGGTCATGCCGCCGCCAGCAGCCAGGCGTTGGCGCCGCGGGCCTCACGGAGTTCCCGCTGCAGGTCAGCACCGACCGGACTGCCCCCGCGCAGCAGCGAGGAGAACTCAGCCCAGTCTGGCTCGGTGTACGTCCAGCGACCGCTCTCCTCGTCGCGGCTGAGGTTGTCGTCTGGGATCTCCACGCCCATGGCCCGGATCTGCGGCACGTACTTGGTCAGGAATGACTGGCGCAGGGCCTCGTTATGGGAGAGCTTGAGGCCGTAGGCCATCAACGTCGGGCCGTGCTTGGAGCTCTCGTCCGACGGGCCGAACATGGCCAGGGTCCGCAGCCACCATCGCTCGACGCCCCGCTGCACGGCGGAACGCTGCGCCGGGGTGCCCGCCATCATCTGGGCGACGAGGTAACGGCCGCAGTGATGGTGGAAGCCTTCTTCCTTGACGATCTTGCGCATGGCCCGGGCGTACGGCCCGTAGCTGCTGCGCAGCAGGGTGGCCTGCCGCTCGATCTCCGCACCGTCGATCAGCCAGGCCACGATGGCCGGGTCGACCCACTCGTCCCAGGGGTAGTGGAAGATGTTCATGAACCGGGGCGGGCCGTCGAGGATCTGCTCCATATAGTCCGCGCGCGACTTGCCGGTCAGGTCCTCGCAGACCCGCAGCAGCATCAGCCCGTGCCCGATCTCGTCCTGGGACTTGGCCGCGAACACCTGCTTGGCGTGCAGCGACGGAGCCCGCGGCACCCAGCGGAATTCGTGCACCGGGCCGACGATCTCGCTCATCATGTGGAACTCGATCATCCGGGCCGCCGCGCGGCGGTAGTCCTCGGACAGATCCTGCCAGGGCTCGACCTGCTCGGCGGGCGGCGCACTCTCGGCGCGCTTCGACTGGGCGGTCCCTGCCTGGGCGGTTCCCTGCGGTCCCCCGGGCGGTCCCTGGCCGTGTGCTCGTACCTTGCGCAGACCTGACTGCCACCGGGAGCCTCCCAACCGAACGGTTGGTTCAGTATCTCGCGGCGAGGGCCGGCCAGTCAACGCAGGCCGGCCAGTCAGCGCAGGCCAGCCAGTCAGCGCGGGCCGGCGGTCAGCCCAGGCCCGGGCGGTCAGCCCTGGGCAGCCGCGCCTTTGACGTCGACCAGGACCTTGACCTGGCCGAGGCCGCCGGCGGCGAGCGGCTCGAAGGCGTCCGGCACCACCCGGTCGAGGGGCACCACCGAGGTGACCAGCGGGCGGGGATCGATCCGGCCGCTGGCCACCAGGGCGACGGCGCGGGGCAGATCCTGGTTGTAACCCAGTGAGCCGACCACCGTGCGCTCGAACGCCGTCACCGAGATGGGCCGCAGCTCGGCGGTGCCGTGCCCCACGCCGAGCAGCACGATGGTGCCGCCGCGCCGCGCGGCCTCCACGGCCTGGCTGGCCAGCGGCGCTATCCCGGTGGCTTCGAAGACGACGTCCGGCCCGACCCGGCCGCAGCGCAGGAAGACTTCCCGGCGCACGTCGGAGTCCTGCGGGTCGAACGCCTCGGCCGCGCCCAGGCCCAGGGCGTGCGCGCGGCGGCCGGCCACCGGGTCGCTGACGAAGACCTCGGCTGCGCCGGCGGCGATCGCGGCCAGGATCAGCGCGCTGCCGATCGGCCCGGCGCCGAGGACCAGGACCCGGTCGCCGGGGCCGACGCCGCCGCGGCGGACCGCGTGCAGGGCCACGGCCAGAGGCTCGATGAGCGCGCCGGCCAGGTCGTCAACCACGTCGGGCAGCGGGACCAGGCCAGCCGCGGGCACGGTGACCAGGGCGGCCAGGGCGCCGTCGGAGGCCAGGCCGACCGACCCGCCGATCCGGCAGATGTGGTAGTCGCCGCGCAGGCACCAGTAGCAGGTCCCGCAACGCCAGCAAGGGTCGACGGCCACCCGGTGCCCGGCCAGGCCAGCGGCCCGCCGTCGCCCACGGCCACGACTGTCCCGCTCATCTCGTGCCCGAGTACCACCGGCGGCCGGTGCCCGGTGAGTGGATGAGCAGCCGGGCGGATGATGACTGGCCCCTCGGTGAACTCGTGCACGTCCGTGCCGCAGATCCCGCACATGCTGACCTCGACGACGGCCTGGCCGGGCGCTGGGTCAGCGGGTTCGGCCCGGTCCTCGACCCGGATATCGCCGGCTGCATGCCACACTGCCGCGCGCATCGACGCCCCCTTACCCGTGTGAGAGCCGCGTCGCGGCGTCGAGGCGGATGACCTCGCCGTTGAGCATCGGGTTCTCGGCGATCGACCGGACCAGGTGGGCGAAGTCGGCCGGGGCACCGAGCCGCTTGGGGAACACGTGGATGTCCGCGAGCCGTTGCCGCACCTTCTCGTCGGTCCCGGCCAGCATGCCGGTATCGAAGATGCCGGGGCAGATCGTGACCACCCGGATCCCGCGCGACGCCAGGTCGCGGGCGAGGGGCAGCGTCATCGCGATGACGCCACCCTTCGACGCCGAGTAGGCCGCCTGCCCGGCCTGTCCCTCGTAGCCGGCGATGGACGCGACGTTGACGATCACCCCGCGCTCGCCGAACTCGCCTGGCTCGTTCGCGCTCATCACCCGGGCCGCGTTGCGCACCACGTCGAACAGCCCGACCAGATTGATGCCGACCACCTTGTTATAGAGCTCAAGGGGAAACATCTCGCCGCTGCGCGACAGGACCCGGGCCGCGTCGGCCACCCCGGCGGCGTTGACACACAGGCCGATCGAGCCGAACCGCTCCGCCACGGTGTCCACGGCGTGTCGGACCTGGTCCGGCACGGTGACGTCGCAGGCCACGAAGACGGCCGCGTCGCCAAGCTCGGCCGCGACGCGCTCCCCGGCGCTGGAGGGCAGGTCGAGAAGGCCGACCTGGCCTCCGCCGCCGGCCACCATCCGGGCGACGCCCTCGCCGAGGCCCGACGCTCCTCCGGTCACCAGTGCCACTGTGCCGCGTACGTCCATGCCGCCTCCTCGCTGTGCACGTGACTTTACCGAACGGTCGATATGGGCAGGCCGGTATCCGGCTGGTGAGTTTCGCCGGGACCACGTAGCTGGGTCTCCCGGCGGGGCGCCGGGCGATGTCGGTGGGCCGGGATAGCGTTCGGCCATGCGATTCGTGGCGCTCCCGGACAAGAGCTGGCCCGCCATCGACGCCACGTCGCTCGCCGCCGCCGCCGGGGCGACCAGTTACGACCGCGGCGTCCAGTACCTGCGCGAGGGCGCCGTCACCCGGATGAGCTGGGACCGCGGGTGCAGCGAGCTGCACGGCAGCGTGGACGGTCAGCGCCGGCTCGTGCTACGAGACCGTGGCCTGCTTCCATCCGGCCGGGCCGTCGCTGCTCGAGTTCGACCAGGGCCAGTGCAGCTGCCCGGTCGGGTTCGACTGCAAGCACGTCGTCGCCCTGGTCCTGGCCGCGGCGCAGGCCCAGCTGGCCCGGACCGGTCCCACGCGGGCCGCCGGGGCCGGGGCCCGCCCCCTGACCTGGGAACAGTCCGTGCAGTCCTGGCTGGAGCCGCAGCCGGCCCCGGGCGCCTCCCTGAGCGGCGGCGGCCAGCGCGCCGCGGCGCTGCTGGGCATCGAGCTGACGCTGGTCCCCGACGCGCGCCCGGCGTTCTCCGGTGACCTGACCGCGGGCGACGTACCGCCCCGGCTGATGGCCCGCCTGGTCCGGCCCGGACGCAAGGGCTGGGTGGCCGGCTCACTGAGCTGGACCAAGCTGGACTCCCAGTACGGCTACGACGGCTGGCCGGCGCCCCAGACGCAGCTGCTCCAGGAGATCTACGCGGTCTACCGGGCCCGCAGCGACCAGCCCTTCTCCTACGGCTACGGGTACGGTGACGACAAGTCGATCGACCTGTCCGCCTTCGAGTCGCGCCAGCTCTGGCCGCTGCTGGACGAGGCGGCCGCGCTCGGCCTGCGGCTGGTTCGCGGCCGCGGCCTCGGCCCGCTGGACGGGTACCGCAGCGCGGAGCTCTGCCTGGACCTGACCCGCGCCGACCCGTCCGGGCCGCTGGCGATCGCCCCGCAGGTCCGCCTGGACGGCGAGCTGGCGGCCATCACCGTGATCTCCTTCATCGGAACCCAGGGCCATGGCCTGGTCTACGCCGACCGGGCCGAGGCCCAGCGCGGCGGCGAATGCGTCCGCTGGCGATTCCAGCTGGCCAGGACGGTCAAGCCGGTCCCGCCGCAGTTGCAGCAGATGGCGCTGGCCGGGCAGCGGGTCGAGATCCCGGCGACGGAGCTGACCCGGTTCCAGGAGACGTACTACCCGAGGCTCCAGGCCGCGGCGAGCGTCATCTCCTCCGACGACGCGTTCACGCCGCCCCAGATCACCGGCCCCACGCTGCTGCTGCACGCCGACTACACGGGCCGCCACCACCTCCAGCTCAGCTGCGCCTGGGCCTACCAGGTCGGGGACTCGCCGATGCGCGTCCCGGTGCAGGGACCGGCCGCCGAGGCCCCCTATCGTGACCGCGCCGCCGAGCGGGCGATCGTGGCCGGCCTGGGCCTGACCCCCGGCCGTTTCGGGCTGCTCCGCACCGATCCGGTGTCCGACGAGCCACAACCCTCGCTCGCCCCGCAGGTCCAGCTCAGCGGGCTGGACACCATGCGGTTCAGCACCGAGGTGCTGCCCCGGCTGGCCGGCTCACCCGCGACGTCACGGTCGAGATCACCGGCGATCCCGCCGACTACCGGGAGGCCGGCGACTCGCTGTCGATCAGCGTGTCCGCCGACGCGGTGCCCGATGACCATGACTGGTTCGACCTGGGCATCACGATCACCGTGGCCGGGCAGGAGGTTCCGTTCGCGGACGTGTTCGTGGCGCTCAGCCGCGGTGAGCCGTATCTGCTGCTCGCCAGCGGTTGCTACTTCTCGCTGCAGAAGCCGGAACTGCAGGCCCTGGCCCGGCTGATCGAGGAAGCCCGGGCCCTGCAGGACGCGCCGCGCGACGGGCTGAAGATCAGCCGGTTCCAGGCCGGGTTCTGGGCCGAGCTGACCGAGCTCGGCGTCGTCAGCCGCCAGGCCCGCCGGTGGCAGCAGCAAGTCAGCGGGCTGCTCGCAGCGCAGGACCAGACCGCCCCGGAGCTGCCCCGCACCCTGAACGCGCAGCTGCGGCCCTACCAGCGGGACGGGTTCGGCTGGCTGGCCTTCCTGTGGCGCCACCAGCTCGGCGGCGTCCTCGCCGACGACATGGGCCTGGGCAAGACGCTCCAGGCCCTGGCGCTCATCTGCCAGGCCCGGGAGACCGACCCGGACCTCCCGCCGTTCCTGATCGTCGCCCCGACCAGCGTGGTGTCCAACTGGGCCGCCGAAGCCGCCCGGTTCGCGCCGGACCTGCCCGTGGTCGCGATCACCGGCACCGCCGCCCGCCGCCGCCAGTCCCTGCAGGAGATCGCCGCGGGCGCCGGCGCGGTGGTCACCTCCTACACCCTGCTGCGCATGGACTTCGCCGCGTACTCGGAGCTGACCTGGGCTGGGCTGATCCTGGACGAGGCCCAGAACGTCAAGAACCACCAGTCCAAGACCTACCTGTGCGCCCGGCGGCTGGCCGCCCCGGTCAAGATCGCCATCACCGGGACGCCGATGGAGAACAACCTGATGGAGCTGTGGTCGCTGCTGTCGATCACCGCGCCGGGCCTGTTCCCCGATCCGGGCCGGTTCCGCGAGTACTACGCGAAGCCGATCGAGCGCGACGGCCGGGCTGACCTGCTCGCCCAGCTGCGCCGCCGGATCAGGCCGCTGGTCCGGCGGCGCACCAAGGAGCAGGTCGCCGCGGACCTGCCCGCCAAGCAGGAACAGGTGCTGGAGGTGGAGCTGCATCCGCGGCACCGCAAGCTGTACCAGACCCACCTGCAGCGGGAGCGGCAGAAGGTGCTCAGCCTGATCGATGACCTGGACACCAACCGGTTCACGATCCTGCGCTCACTGACCCTGCTGCGCCAGCTCAGCCTGCACGGCGCGCTCATCGACGACGCGTACCTGGACCTGCCGTGCGCCAAGCTCGACCTGCTGCTGGGCCAGCTGGCGGACGTGGCGGCCGGCGGCCACCGGGCGCTGGTGTTCAGCCAGTTCACCCGGTTCCTGGGCCAGGTCAGGGAACGGCTCGAGGCAGCCGGGATGGAGTACTGCTACCTGGACGGCAAGACCCGGGACCGGGCCGCGGAGGTGGCGCGGTTCAAGGACGGCGCCGCGCCGGCCTTCCTGATCAGCCTCAAGGCGGGCGGGTTCGGCCTGAACCTCACCGAGGCCGACTACTGCTTCCTGCTCGACCCGTGGTGGAACCCGGCGACCGAGGCCCAGGCCGTGGACCGCACCCATCGCATCGGGCAGTCCCGGAACGTGATGGTCTACCGGCTGATCTCGGCCGGCACCATCGAGGAAAAGGTCCTGGCCCTGCAGGCGCGCAAGGCCGAGCTGTTCACCAGCGTCCTGGACAGCGGCGGCGTGTTCAGCGGCAGCCTGGACGCCGACGACATCCGCTCGCTCTTCACCTGACCCCCGCCGCGCCAGGGGTTTCACTACGCCGCTGGCCATAGATATCCGCTTACGGGGCGGCGGCCTGCGTCCCAGCTCAGTCCGGGACTCCGGGCGGCGGGGTCAGGTCCGCCAGCCAGAGCTTCTGCACCATGTGCCAGTCGGTCGGGTGCTCGGCGATCATGGTGGCGAAGGCGTCGGCGAGTTGCTGGGTGGCGCCGTTGACCCGGTCCCGCAGCCGGCCCTCCGGCGACCCGACCGGCGCCATGATCTGCTGGCCCCACCCGCCGTCGGGCGTGAACCAGAGCCCGACCGGCAGCAGGGCGGCCCCGGTCAGGGCCGACAGCAGCGCCGGCCCACCCGGCATCCGGGCCCGCTCCCCGAAGAAGTCGACCTCGACCCCGTGCTGTGACAGGTCGCGGTCGGCCACCAGGCAGACCGCGCCGCCGCCCTTCAGCCGCTCGGTGAGCACCGTGGTCGGCGCCTGGTCCCCGCCGGTCAGCGCGAGCACTTCCATCCCGATGCTCTCCCGGTAGGCCACGAAGCGGTCGAACAGCCAGGCCGGCCGCAGGCGCTCGGCCACGGTGGTGAACGGCTGGTGGTAGCGGTCGATGAGCCACAGCCCCGCGACGTCGTAGTTGCCGGTGTGCGGGAGGGCCAGGATGAACCCGCGGCCGGCCTGGACCGCCGCGTCGAGATGCTCGATCCCGAAGGTCTGCCGGCTGGCCCGGGCGATCACCTCGCCGCGGTCCAGCTTCGGCAGCCGGAAGGTTTCCAGCCAGTACCGGGCGTAGGACCGCATCGCCTCCCCGACCAGGGCGTCCAGCTCCTCCTGGGGGCAGCCCGCGCCTACCACCCGGCGCAGGTTCTTGCGCAACTGGCGCACGGTCGGCCCGCCGCGCCTGGTGGCCCGGTCAGCGGCAGCGCGGAACCCGCGAGACGTGATCCGCGCGGGGACGTTGCTCAGCACGCCCCAGCCGAGCGCGAAGCCGGCCCCGGCGATCTGCTCACGCACGCCCGCGATCATGCTAAGCCGCGCCTGCCGTGCAGGGCCTCCGTCGTGAGCGCCTCCGTGGGCCTGGCCTCCGTGGTCACGGGCCCGGTCAGCGCCTCCGTCGTCAGCTCCTGCGGGTGGCCGGGGTCGGGTGGCCCGCCGGGGAGTCCCGGGCGGCCGGTCCGGGCTGCGTGACGCCACAGCACCACCGCCACGACGAACGGCCACGAGGTCTGCACCGACGAGGTCAGCCGCTCGGCCATGCCCAGATAGCTGCCGCCCTGGGTCTCGATCACGAGCCAGCACAGCAGGCCGAGAAACACGGCCGTCACGACGGCCGAGCCGTGGCGGCTCACGATCAGTGGCTGCGGTGATCCGGGTCTGGCCGTGAAAGCAGGCCAGATCGTGATGATGACCGCGCCGAACGAGGTCCAGGCGAGGTGCTGCGAAGTGGAGCCGACGACGGGCTCCGGGGAGATGGCGATGCCGATGGAGGACATGCCCGCGAGGATCAGCAAGACCCGGGCCGGGACCCGGATGGCGCCCAGGCCCGCGGCGGTGACCAGATGGCAGCCGCCGACCAGCAGCAGGGCGCCGGTCATCACCCACCGGTCGGTTCCCCCGTGACCAGCCATCACGCTCACCGTGTCCCGGACCGGGTTGTAGGAGGCCGGCTGGAGCGTGCCCGCGAAGAGCCAGCCCCCGGTCAGCAAGATGGGCGTCAGGCCGGCCGAGACGATCGCCCACGGGGGCACCGTCCGGTCCCGCTGCGGGGCAGGCGTGCGAGCGGACGAAACGAAGCTGGCCGAGGGCTGGGACAGTCATCACGGATGGCTCAGCTCGCCCCGGCAATCCGCGTGACCGGGAAGTCAGGGGAGGCAGGCCGGTCCGCCCGCTGGCTGGCCAGCCAGCGGGCGGTGAGCTGGTGGCCCTGGTCGATCAGCCGGGAGGTGTCGCGGAAGTCGATCGGGCTGGTGGTCCGGGAGCTGGGAGCGGGCAGCACGTGCACCCGGCCGCGGGCGGCCGCCACGTTCGTGGCGGCGACCGAGCCCAGCACCTGGCTCAGGGCGTGGAAGGCCAGCGGCAGCGGCCGGTGCGGCGGCGGGGCGGTGACGTCACACCCGGCTGCGGGCAGGACGTAGATCACCCGCGCGCCCAGCGCCTCGGCCTGCAGCACCGGCACGTCGGCCGACACTCCGCCGTCCACCAGCAGCCGCCCGTCCACCTCCACCGGCGGGTACAGGCCGGGGAACGCGCACGAGGCCAGCAGGGCCGGCCCGGTCTGGCCGTCAGAGAGGACCACCGCCGCGCCCGAGCCCAGGTCGGTCGCCACCACGTGCGCCGGAACGGCCGTGCCGTCCAGCGTGGCGGGCAGCGCGGCGCTGCCGAGCAGGTCCCGCAGCGCGGAGTTGGACACCAGGCCGTCGCCGCGGCCGAGGGCCGCGGCGAGCAGGGTCCGGGCCGAGAAGTGGGCGACTTTCCGGCGGCGCAGCGACATCCATACCGCTTCCAGCCGATCCAGGCCCGCCTGGGTGGGATCAGTGGCGAACGCCACCGCGTTCACCGCCCCGGCCGAGGAGCCGACGACCAGGTCCGGCAGCACGCCCGCCTCGCTCAGTGCCCGCAGCATGCCCACCTGCGGCGCGGACAGGCTGCCGCCACCCTGGAAGACGAACGCGACGCCACCCGCCTGGCTGGCCCGGCGCGCACGCCGGTACCGGCTGCGCAGCTCACCGAGGGACCTGAGATTGTCCGGAAAGGCCACCGGGACCAGCCTCCTTGGTGCACGGGGTCTAGATGCACCGCCAGCCGGTTAGGGCTGACCACTTCTTCGAACGTATCACCAACCGGTCAGGGCTATCCGGTTGCCCCCCGGGGTCCACGGTCAGCCAGGTGGAGGGGTACAGGCTGCGGCGCGAGGCCTCGGTGCGGGCCCGGCGGCTGGAACCCGGCGACGATCTTGCGACAACTAGAGGACAGGCTGTCCGGATCAGCTACAGTTTGCCTTGTGGTTGTCACACCAGCCCATGCGGTGCGCTGCCAGCGCAGCGACGCCCGGGAGAACCGGGACCGGATCCTCGCCGCCGCGGCGCAGGCCTTCGCCGACGAAGGGCTCAGTGTCAGCCTGATCGAGATCGCCCGGCGCGCCGGGGTCGGCAACGCCACGCTGCACCGTAACTTCACCAGGGAACAGCTCATCGACGAGCTGTTCCAGGACTGGTACAGCCGCCGGCAAGCCGTCGCCGAGTCCGCGCTGGCCGACCCCGATCCGTGGCACGGCCTGGTGAGTTTCACCGAAGACGTGCTGGCCGACGGCACCCGCAACCGCGCCATCGGCGCGCTCCTGGCCGTCTGCCCGGACTGGCGGAAGCGATTCCGCGACCTGATGACCGACCTGCTGGCCCGGGCTCAGGACAGCGGCCAGGCCCGGGCCGACCTGACCGTCGCCGACGTCACCCTCGCGCTGCTCGGCGTGGCCCGGACCATGGCCATTACCAGCCAGAGTTCGCCCGGCCAGTGGCGCCGCCACCTGGCCATCGTGCTGGACGGCATGAAAGCCCAGCACACCGAGCGCCTCCCGGGGCTCGCGCACCCCCACGACCAGCTCGACAGCGACCTTCGCAAGTGGAGCTGCCACGTGCTGCGGGCCGGCAGCGGCCTGGACCGGGAGCCCGGCCCGCTCTAGCCCCACCGCGCCAGGGGTTTTACTATTCCACTGACAGTAGATATCCGCTTACGAGGCGCATGCATGCCCCCTCTCAACTCACGGGTCTGGCGGCGGTACGGCCAGTTACGCATCTACGTGTCCGCGGACCACGACCCGGTCGGCTGGTTCGACCCCCGCACCGGCCAGTCCCAGCTCAGCAGGCCCGACCTGCACGACGGGTTCTGGGCGGCGGTCCGCGCCGAATGCCAGCAACTGGTCCGTGACGGGCACCTGACCGAGCCGGCCCTTCCTGCTGAAGCCGGCCCGCCGGGGACGACCTGGCCCGCAACCCGCCGGGCGCGTCGGCCAGCGCCCAGGCCCGGGCCCTGCGCCGCCAGCGTCCGCTGCTGACCGGCGCCGCCGCCATGCTCGGCATCCGCACGTCGGCCCAGCAGTTCGCCGCCGGGGCCCGCGGCGAGCGGACCGTCGGCCGTCAGCTCAGCAGATGGGCCACCCGCCATGGCTGGCATGTCCTGCACGCCGTGCCGGTCGGCCAGCGAGGCGCAGACATCGACCACGTCGTGATCGGGCCGTTCGGGGTAGTGACGGTGAACACCAAGACCACTGGGACGGCTGTCTGGGTCGGCGAATACGGCCTGACCGTCGGCGGCAAGCCCGTCGACTACCTCCCCAAGTCGAGGCACGAGGCAGACCGGGCCAGCCGCTGCTGCACCGGGCCACCGGCCTGCAGGTGCCGGTCCAGGCAGCGATCGTCTTCGTCGGCGCCCGAAAGGTGACCGTCCGCGGCGGCGGCCCGGCCGACGTCGCCGTGCTGCCCACCCCCCGGGCGCTGCGCCACTGGTTACACAGCCGGCCGCCCGTGCTGCAGCCCGGTCAGGTGGAGGCCCTCTACGAGGCAGCCCGCAGACCCGGGAGCTGGCAGAGCAGATAGCCGCGGCGCAGGCGGACTCGGGTGTCTGGCTGCGCCGCCGGCGACTCCCGTCCCCCGGGTCTCTATAGTCGGCTCATGCCTGACGCTGACGACAGTTTCGCCGCGCTGGCCCAGTCCACCGTGGATGGCATGCTGGAGCGCCAGCCGGAGCTGGCCACCGTGCTGGGCGACCACGCCCACGACGGCCGGCTGGCGATCGGCACCGCTGAGTATCACGACGAGCTGGCCCGGTGGTGCGGGGACCGGCTGGCTGACCTGCAGCGGATGGACCTGGACCGGCTGTCGGCGGAGTACCGGGTGGACGCGCGGATCCTGGCTAACCAGCTGGAGCTGTCCCGGTTCGCCGCGGCTGAGCTGCGGGAGCACGAGTGGAATCCGATGCTCGCCAACCCCGGACGGGCCATCTACCTGCTGCTGGCCCGGGACTTCGCGCCGCTGCCGGACCGGCTGCGCAGCGTGGCGGAGCGGCTGGCCGCTGTCCCGGAAGCGCTGGCCGCGGCGCGTTCCGTGGCGGCCAGCCAGCTGCCCAGAGTGCACCTGGAGACCGCGCTCAGCCAGTTCGCGGGCACCGAACACCTGATCGGGACCGAACTGGACCGCACGCTCACCCGGGCACCAGACGAGCAGGTGCCGCGAGACCTGGCGGCCGGGCGGGCCGCGGCGCTGGACGCGATCGCGGATCATCGCCGCTGGCTCGAGCAGCGGCTGGCTGACGGCTCCGGAGACGGCGGCTTCCGGGATCCGCGGATCGGGCCGGAGCTGTTCGCGCGCAAGCTCCAGCTGACCCTGGAGTCCGGTGGCTCACCCGGAGAACTCCTGGCCCGGGCTGAGGCTGACCTGGACGAGGCGACCGGGCAGATCACCGAGACCGCGGCCCGGCTGGGCCCGGGCGCCGGGGATGGCAGCCGCCGGGCTGGTGAGGGTGGCGGGCGCGGGGAACTCGTGCGCCAGGTGCTCGACTCGCTGGCCGCCGACGCGCCCGACGACACCACGATCCTCGGCCTGGTCCGCCGGGCCTACGACGCCCAGCTGGCGTTTGTTAGAGAGCATGCGATCGTGACCGCGTACAGCGACCCGGTGGACGTGATCGAGATGCCGGAGATCGACCGCGGGGTGGCGATCGCCTACTGCGACCCGCCCGGCCCGCTGGAGACCGCGGAGATGGCTACCTTCGTCGCGGTGTCGCCGACGCCCCGGGACTGGGCCGCCGACCGGGTCCGGTCGTTCTACCGCGAGTACAACCGGCACATGGTGCAGAACCTCATGGTGCATGAGGCGATGCCCGGGCACGTCCTGCAGCTGGGGCACGCCCGCCGGTTCGCCGGTGGCACGCCGGTCCGCGCCGCGTTCTGGTCTGGCTCGTTCGTCGAGGGCTGGGCGGTGTACGCGGAGGAACTGATGGCCGGGCACGGTTACCCCGGTGAGGGAGACCCCGACGCGGTCCGGATGCAGCAGCTCAAGATGCGGTTGCGCATGATCATCAACACGATCCTGGACGTCCGGGTGCATTGCGCGGGGTGGCCGGAAGCCGAGGCCATGGCCCTGATGACCGGGCGCGGCTTCCAGGAAGAGGGTGAGGCGGCCGGTAAGTGGCGCCGGGCCCTGCTCACGTCCGCGCAGCTGTCTACCTACTACGTGGGCTATACCGAGGTCGCTGACCTGGCCGCCCGGCTGCGGGCGCACCGCCCGGAGTGGAGTGAGCGCCAGCGGCACGACGAGCTACTGGCCCATGGCTCCCCAGCCGCACGGCACCTGCGTTCTCTGCTGCTTCCCTAGCCCTTCCGGGCCGGGCGGTGGTTCAGGCCGACGAGCAGCCGGGACGGTGGCCTTCAGTCGTCATGGCGCCGCACTCGGGGCAGACCAGGTGAGCCGAGCAGGCGGCCTCGCCGCCTTCGGCGGCCTCTGCGCCTCTCGGCGGACTCACCGGGACGCTGCTGCCGGAGCAGCTGGGCGAGGACCGCAGCCTGGCTGTGGTCGACGTCGCGGGTCGCGGTGAGCAGCGTGACCGGGCCGGCCGCCGCCAGAGCGCCCAGATGATCCAGCGCGTCCCGGGGCGTGCCCTGGGCCAGTTCCGCGGTGTAGCGGCGGCAGAACTCGCCGAACTTCGCCGGGTCATGCCCGTACCAGGTGCGCAGTTCGCTGGACGGCGCCACGTCCTTGGCCCATTCGTCGAACCGGGCCGCGTCCTTGCGGAGCCCACGCGGCCAGAGCCTGTCCACCAGTACGCGCGTTCCGTCCTGGGGCTCAGCCTGCTCGTATACCCGGCGCACGCGGACGTCTGGCTGCATCGCGGGACCCTCCCCTTCACCCTGGCCTACTGCCATCATGCGGCAGGCCAGGCTGGGCCGGAGGGCCGGGCCGACCCGGAGCAGGCGCGCGGGGAAGGTTCTCCTGCCCCGCGGCGGGTGGCTACCGCGACGGGGCGCCAAGCGCGCTGAGCTTGCCGCGGATCCGGGGCGCGTCCGGATGGTCGAGGTCATCCAGGACCGCGAGTGACGTCTTCCCAGTCGGCCCGGGCTCCCGCCAGATCCCCGGCGGCGTGGCGGGCGTCGCCGAGGTGGCCGAGAGTCTCGGCCGCGCCCCAGTTACCGCTGACCTCGAGATGCAGGTCGAGAGCCTGCTCGTAGCAGTGAATCGCTTCAGCGTGACGCCCGAGATGCTGGTGGGCGTAGCCGAGGCTGTCCAGCGCTGCGGCCATCCCATCCTCGCTGCCGATCTCGCGGGACAGGTCGAGAGAGCGCCCGGCGTAGCTGAGCGCTTCAGGGTAGTTCCCGAGCAAGGCGTGGAACCAGGCCACCGAGTTGAGGGCCAGGGCCCGGCCGTTCGCGTGGTCCGCGGCGGTGTAGGCAGTCCAGGGCCCGCTCAGCCTGCTCCAGGGACTCGCCGGTGCGGCCCTGGCTGTCGAACAGGATGGCCAGAGCGTTGTGTACGTACGCCTGCCCGGCGTGGTCCCCGAGCTCGGTATGGATGCTCAGGGCCCGGCCCAGATGGGCATAGGCGTCCTCATAGTTGCCGAGCCTCCCGCTGGCCGAGCCGAATCGCTGGTGGGCCAGGGCCTGGGCCGACCGGTCGCCCAGCCGCTGCGTGGCCGCGAGGGCGTACTGCTCGACGGCCACCCAGTCGTGCCAGCGGCCGCGTATCTCCAGGAACCGGAACAGTGCCCACGCGATCTGCCATACCTGGGCGTCGAAGCCTGCCTCCAGGGCCCGCGCGGCGGCGGCCATGAGGACCTGGAGCTCGGCGTCGAACCAGGCCTGGGCCGCCGCGGCATCGCCGATGTACTCGGGTTCGGCGCCGGGCTCGGGCGGGGCCAGCGTGATCTGCCTGCGGGTGGGGTGCAACCGCAGCGCGGCGCGGTGCGCGGTGCGCAGGTAGTGATCGAGCATCCGGCCCGTGGCCGCGTGCCGCTCGGCCTCGCTGTCGGCCGACTCCGTGAGCTCGGCGGCGTAGGCGCGGAGCAGGTCATGGCACGAGAACCGGCCGGGGGCGTGCTCGGCCAGCAGGTGCGCCCGGGTCAGCTCGCCCAGCCCGCGGCGCGCCTCGTCCAGGGGCAGGCCGGCCAGGCTGGCCGCGGCGGCGGCGCTCACATCCGGGCCGGCATGCAGCCCGAGCAGCCGGAACAGCCGCGCCGTCGGATGCGTCCAGCTGCTGGTAGGACCAGGACAGCACAGCCCGGACGTTGGTGGCCGCGTGCCCGGCGTTCAGCGCGTCCAGCCGCCCGCGAGCACCGCCCAGATCGGCGGTCAGGGCCGCCAGGGAGAGCCCGGGCTGGCTGGCGCTGCGAGCGGCCGCGATGCTCAGCGCCAGCGGCAGCCGCGCGCACTGCTGGATCAGCTCGTCGGCCGCGCCGGGGTCATCGGCGACCCGCTGCGCGCCCAGGCGCCGGGTCAGCAGTTCATGCGCCTCGCCGTCGGTGAGGACGTCCAGGGTGAGCGGGGCCGCGCCCTCAGCGGCGACCAGGCTGGTGAGCTGGTTGCGGCTGGTCACGATGACCAGGCAGCCGGGGCTGGCCGGCAGCAGGGGGCGGACCTGATCGACGTCTCGTGCGTTGTCCAGCAGCACCAGCATCCGCTGGCCCGCCAGCAGGCTGCGGTACAACCCCGCCTGCGCGTCCAGCCCAGCCGGAATCCGCGCCGCGGGCACGGACAAGGCGTCCAGGAGGAGCCTGAGGGCCTCCTCCGGGGTCACCGGCACACCGGCCGGGTCGAAGCCGCGCAGGTTCACGTACAGCTGCCCATCCGGGAATCGCCCGGCGGCCTGGTGCGCGAAATGCAGGGCCAGCGTGGTCTTGCCGATCCCGGCCGTCCCGTCGATGACCGAGATCACCGTCGCCTGGCTCGTCTCGGCCGCCTCGGCGGCCAGCCCGGTGAGCGCCTTGAGCGCCCCGGCCCGGCCCGCGAAGTGCCGCGTCGCGGCGGGCAGTTGCCTGGGCACCACACGCGGCGCGGCCACCGGGCCGCCCGGGCTCCCGGCTGCCGGGCTGAGCGTCACGGGCGCGGAGTCTGGCGGCGAGCCGTCTGGTGCGGGCAGCGAGCCTGCCGTCGGCGGTCAGGATCCGCTGATGCAGCAGCCGGAGCTCCGGACTGGGATCAATGCCAAGCTCCTCGGCCACGACCCTCCGCACGTCCTGGTAGGCGGCGAGGGCGTCGGCCTGGCGGCCGCTGCGGTACAGGCTCAGCATCAGCTGCGCATGGAACTGTTCCTGCAAGGGATGAGCTGCGACCAGCTGGCGCAGTTCGGCCACGACCTCACTGTGCCGCCCCAGGTGCAGGTCGGCGTCGATCCGCGCGACCAGCGTCTGCAGCCGCTGGTCTTCCAGAGCGGGCACCTCACGGTCGCGCAGTAGCTGCGAGGGCACGTCGGCGAGGGGCTCGCCCCGCCACAACGCGAGCGCGTCGCGCAGCAGCCCGGCGGCCTGCCCCCAGGCTCCGGCCTCGGCGGCCGCATGGCCGCGCGCGGCGAGCACGCCGAACTCGCGGACATCGAACTCGCCGTCGCCGACCTTGATCAGGTAACCAGGCGGCCGCGTCTCGACCAGGTCGGCGCCGGACGGGCCCAGCGTCGAGCGCAGGCGCTGAACGGCACTGTGCAGCGCACCCCGCGCACCGGCGGGCAGCTGGCCTTCCCACAGCGTCTCGCCCAGCGCGTCCAGGCTGACCACCCGGCCGGCGTTCAGCAGCAGGGCCGCCAGCAACACCCGCTGCCGGGGCGCCGACACGGACACCTGCCGCGTGCCGTCCCGGACCATGAGGGGCCCGAGCAGCCCGAAGTCCATGCCCCCCACCTCTTCCCGGCCAGCTGCGCGCGGTGGCGGCGGCAGCAGAGCGGGGTCACCGCCGGCACGACCGCAGCGTACCGGCGTGGTGAGCCATCGGTGAGCCATTGCTCCCGTATTAAGAGGATTTCGTGAGGTTTGCCTGGCACTGTGACCAATCAATTCCCCGCTCAGCCGGTCAGGTCGGCTGCTGCCTAGGGTTCGCCTTTCTGCG
The DNA here is from genome assembly GCA_963781085.1 of uncultured Actinomycetes bacterium. Classification (GTDB taxonomy): domain Bacteria; phylum Actinomycetota; class Actinomycetes; order Streptosporangiales; family Streptosporangiaceae; genus RYN-230. Next base: position 46,835 of record CAWAES010000024.1, on the reverse strand, counting down.
GATCGGAGGGGTTCGCGCAGCGATGACCGTCCCTGGGATCGACACGCTCAGCGGGCCCCCCGCTGCCAGCTCCCGTCGGGTGGCCAGACGTTCCGCCGGGCCCGCGCTCCAGCCCCATCCAGAACTGGCCTGCACCCGTGACTGGCCGCTGCGTAGCTACCGGGAGCTGCGAGCCCTGCCCGTGTCGGTGCGCCCCGCCCGGCTGCAGGCCAGGAAAGTCCTTCGCGAATGGCAGCTGGAAGCCTTCGCTGACTCGGTCGAGCTGCTGGTCTCCGAGCTGACCACCAACGCGGTGCGGGCCTCGGCCGTGCTGGCCGGGCCGCTAGCCGGGCCGCTGGGCCAGGCGGGGCGGGCCCGGCGCGCGGCCCGGATGCGGCTCTGGCTCACCTCGGACCGGCACAGCGTCCTGATCCAGGTCTGGGACGGCGGTCATTGCCAGCCGGTCCGCCAGGACGCCGGGCTGGACGCCGAGGCCGGGCGGGGGCTGCTGCTCGTCGAGACCCTCAGCGCCCAGTGGGGTTGCTACGCACCGTCCGGGCCGGCCGGCCTGGACGGCCTGGGCGGGAAGATCGTCTGGGCCCTCTGCGCCCGCTGAGGCCCTGAACTCAGGCGGCGGAGTTGCGGCGGTGGGCGGCCAGGCGGTCGGGGTCAGGCCAGTGCACGCTGGTGGCCCAGCCCAGGTGCTCGAAGATCCGGATCATGCCCGCGGAGATGTCCACCTGCCCCCGCTCGGCGCCGTGTCGCGCGCAGGCGGGGTCGGAGTGGTGCATGTTGTGCCAGCTCTCGCCGAACGACACCAGAGCGAGCGGCCACAGGTTGGTCGCCCGGTCGTGCAGCCGCGTGGTGAAGGGCCGGGTGCCGAAGACGTGGCACAGTGAGTTGACGCTCCAGGTGACGTGCTGCAGCAGAGCGACGCGGACCAGGCCGGCCCACAGCAGCGCGGCCAGCCCGGCCTGCCAGCTGCCGCCGATCAGCCACCCGGCCCCGAACGGCAGGGCCAGGGAGACGACGCACAGGACCGGAAAGCCGCGCGAGATCATCCGCATGGCCGGGTCGGCCAGCAGGTCAGGCGCGTAGCGCGCGGGCGGGCTCGGGTCGTCCCGCAGCAGCCAGCCTGCGTGGGCGTGGGCCAGGCCGCGCAGCTGGCTGGCCACGCTGGTGCCGTAGCGATAGGGGGAGTGCGGGTCACCGGGCCGGTCGGTGAAGGCGTGGTGGCGCCGGTGGATGGCGACCCAGCCGATGGGGTCGCCCTCGAAGCTCATCGACCCGGCGACCGCGAGCGCGAGCCGCAGCGGGCGGGCCGCCGTGAACGAGCGGTGCGTGAGCAGCCGGTGGAACCCGACGCTGATCCCCAGGCCGGTGAGCACGTAGAAGGCCAGCGCCAGCAGGGCGTCGGCCAGGCCGAGACCGTGGCCCCAGGCCAGCCACACGGCCACGGCCAGTCCTGCGAACGGCACGAGCACGATCACGGCGGTGACGGCGGTCCGGACACCGCCCTCAACAGTCAGCGGGGGACGGCTGCCGCCGGGGAACGGGGCACGGCCGTCATAACCGGCAGGCGGCGCGGCAGATACGGCAATGGCACCCCCCTCAGCGGGGCCGGTACCTGGACGCTGCACCGCCGGCGCCGGGCGGGTCATGACCGCAGCGCTGACAGCGGGACAGGAACGAACCACACGACGATGCTCATGAACGGCTCCTAAGGTTCGTGGCGAAGCGACGAGCGATGGAGCTGGTCATGTGGGTCGGATCGCGCCGGAAGACGCAAAAACTCCGGACCTGCGCTGTGCCCGTAAAGGTCAGGTGCAGCTGCCGGGGTCCGGAGCAACACCCCCACGCTACCCTGCCGCGACAACCGCGTCTATGAGCGCCCTTGACAGCCTTCCCGGGCCGGTCTACATAAGGATGACGGTCAGGTTGTTAGCGCTAACACATAGCGTAAGCGCGCAGTCTGGCCTCCGTAGCGTCATCAACCCCCACTAGCCGGTACGGAGACTGGTCACGATGAGACTTCTGCGTCTGAGGAAAGCTCCGAGTCTGAGAAAAGCTCCGGGTCTGAGGAAGGCACTGTGGTGTGTGGTGGCCTCGGCGGCGCTCGTCCTCGCCGCCTTAGCTGCCGTGTCTGCCCCGGCGGGGGCGGCCCAGGTCGCCTCCACCGCGTCCACCGCCTCGTCCGCCTCGTCCGCCTCGTCCGCCTCCGCCGCCTCGTCCCTGCGGCCGTGCAACATCTACGCCGCGGGAGGCACTCCCTGCGTGGCCGCGTACAGCACGGTGCGGGCGCTGTACCGCGGCTACCGCGGCCCGCTCTACCAGGTCACCCGGGTGTCAGACGGCACGGCAGCCAAAATCGGCACGCTGCCGAACGGCTACGCCGACGCCGCCGCCCAGAACTCGTTCTGCGCGGGCACGGTGTGCACGATCACCAGGCTCTACGACCAGAGCGGCCACGGCAACGACCTCGGCGTCGGGCCGATCGGCGGGAACGGCGGCCCGGACGCCGCCGCGATCGCCAACGCGCTGCCGGTGAAGGTGGGCGGCCACTCGGTCTACGGGGTGAACGTGCAGGCCGGCGTGGGCTACCGCAACGACGTCACCAACGGTGTCGCGACCGGAAGCCAGCCGCAGGGCGCGTACATGGTGACCAGTGGCACGCACGTGGACAGCGTGTGCTGCTTCGACTTCGGCAACGCCGAGACCTCAGGCACCGACACCGGCAACGGCCACATGGACGCGATCAACTTCGGTACCGAGTGCTGGTTCGCCGCCGTGTACCGGGTCCGGGCCCTGGGTCCAGGCGGACCTGGAGAACGGCCTCTTCGCCGGCGGCAACGGCTCCGACCCCGGCAACAAGGGCAACTCCGCCGCGTTCGTCACCGCCGTCGTGAACAACAACGGCACCACGTCGTACGCGATCAAGGACGCCAACGCGCAGTCGGGCGGCGTGACGACCGAGTACAGCGGGCCGCTCCCGGACATCGGCGGGTACACCCCGATGCACCAGGAAGGCGCCGTCATCCTGGGCACCGGCGGTGACAACAGCAACGGGTCCGACGGCTCGTTCTTCGAGGGCGTGCTGACCGCCGGCTACCCGTCCGCCGCGACCGACAACGCGGTGCAGGCCAACGTGGTCGCGGCCGGCTACCAGCAGGTCGCCAGCGGTTTCCCGGTGAGCGGCACCGCCTACACCATCACCAACGTCAACAGCGGCACGCTGGTGGAGCCGAACGGGTGCGGCACGGCCAACGGCACCGGCATCGTGCTGTGGTCCGCCTCGGGGACCACCTGCCAGCAGTGGAAGTTCACCAGCGCGGGCGACGGCCACTTCACCATCACCAACGTCAACAGCGGCACGGTCCTCGACTCGGTGAACTGCGGGATCTTCGACGGCACCCTCACCGACCTGTGGTCGCCGCTCGGCAACGTCTGCCAGGAATGGGACGTCACCGCGGTGGGCAGCCACTACACCATCAGCAACGTCGGCAACGGCATGGTCCTGGACGCCGAGGACTGCGAGACCGCCAACGGCACGGTCGTCCGCCAGTGGGCCCAGCTCGACAACACCTGCCAGCAATGGGACATCAAGTCCTGACCAGTTCCAGCGGGTAGCCGCGCTCCGGAGCCGCCCGGCGCGAACGTGCGGGCGGCTCCGGGAGCGCTGGCGCTAGGGTTCCATTCCGGTCTCGGTCCAGCGCTCGAAGACCGCGATCTGGCCGGCGGGCCAGGCGCCGTCGCAGGGCATGGTCCCGTCCTGGAGACGCTGCAAGATGCCGGCGGCATGGGTACGGACGTCGTCGGCGGACGACAGGTCGAAGGCGAAGCTCATCGACTGACGGTCCCGGTCCCGGAACAGCGGCTTGATGTGCGCGTCGAAGCTGACCGGCTCGCCCGGCGCGGGCAGTGCCGCCTGTAGGGCGGGGCCCTGGCCGGCGTCGGGTTCGGCCGGGGCGGGCGGGCCGCCCGGGCCCCAGTCCCAGGCCGGGACCAGGCCGGGTTCGCCGTCGGCGGGCTGGGTGGCGACCCGGGAGAGCCATTCCAGGCAGGAAGCGAGCGCGGAGCGGAACCCGGGGGCGTCTGGCAACGTGGCCTCGTCGGCGGCCCGGCCGGCCAGGGCCACCCATCGGGCCCGCTGGTCTTCGGTGAGCGGCTGACCGGAGGGCGACAGGAGGGACTGGGGCAGCGCTTTCCCGGCGCCCCGGGGGCGGCACCGCCAGGCGGGACCGCCGAGGGCGGCGGCCAGCCAGGCGGCCAGGGCCTGCGGCTGGTCCGCTGCCATGTCGGCGAACACCGGGGCGAGCAGCGGGTCGGCCGGGATGTGCTTTTCGTGCAGGAGCCGGGCGGCCCGCGTGAGCGGGCCCAGCCCGCCCGCGTACTCGAACAGGGTCGGGCTCGGGCGCGGGGCGGGATCGGTGAACCCCACGTACCAGTGCATGCCCGAGCAGAACGGCTTGTTCTGCGAGTGCCCGCAGCGGCACAGCGCGTAGTGCTCAGCCGAGGCGCCGTGGGCGTGCCTGACCCGCTGCCCGTCAGCGCCTTCGAGCGGGATCGTGGCCGGTCACCCGGTACGGGCCGTCCGCGGTGATCTCGATCGCGGGTGGCCGCTGACCGTGGCCGTCCACGTCGGCGCGGGCCTCGGTGCCGCCCAGCGCGTACGAGAGGGCCCCGGACGGGCAGTCGCGGGCGGCCCGCACGATCTCGTCCATCCGCCCGCCGCTGGGGGCCACGAAGGGATCGTTAGCTGATCTGAAGACGACGGGCAGCCGGTCAGTGCAGAAACCGGAGTGCTGGCAGATGCCGCGGTTGTCGAACACCGTGACCTGCTGGCCGGGGTAGGTGTCGCGGCGGTCGGGGACCCGGGCCGGGTCTTTCGCGTCGCTGAACCCGTTCGCGTGGCAGGTCCCGTCGCAGGCGGGCTTGACCGCCGAAGCGCCGCACCGGCACAGCGCGAGCTGGGGCGCCGTCTCGGTGGCGGCGCCCAGGTGGTTCAGCACCGTGGGCACGTTCGTGACCAGGTAGGGGCCGTTACGGGCGGCCTGGATCGAGGCCGGCAGGACAGACTGCGCCTGCCGGAGGTCGGCGCGCCACGCCGGTTCCTGGCCGTAAGGCGCGACCCGGAGCAGCGCGTCCTGCAGGCCAGCGACGGCTTCGGTGAGCTCTGGCGGGCAGGTGCCGGATTGGCCGAGGCCGGCCCGCAGGCGGGTCGCCGCCAGCACGGCCTCCCGGAGCCGCCCGGCCGCGGCGGCGGCGTCGGGATCTCCGGCTGTGGGGCGGCCCCGGGGGCCCGGGAGGTTGCGGACCGCGCTGAGCAGTTCGCCGGCCACGCGGGTCGCCTCGGCGGGGGTCTGCGGGCCGGCGGGCATGCCGTCCAGGACCCTGGTGGTGGCGAGGGCCAGGGCGTCGACGTCGGCGGCCAGCAGCCTCGGCCCGGCCGACGCCCGGACGGCCTGCGGGCTGCCAGCCTCCAGGTGTGCGGCCAGCGACGCGGCGATCTCGCGGATGGTGTCGAGCACCGGGCCCAGCTGGGCCGCCACGGCCGTGTCACGCCCGGCGCACAGTTCGCTGCACAGCCAGGCCGCCTCGTTCAGCCGCTCGGTCAGCAGCGCCCAGGCCGCAAGCTGGTGCGGCAGCAGGTAGTCGGATTCGTAGAACAGCTCGAAGCTGGGCCCGGCCGTGCGCCCCGGGTAGGCCGGGCCGGGCGGCAGGGTGGTGATCAGGCTGCCGAGCGGCTTGATGACCCGCACCATCAGCGCGACCGATGCGTCCGCGAGGGCCTTGAGCTGGGCGTCGGTCTCGGTGGTATGCGCGAAGAACCGCCCGAACAGCTGGAGCAGGATCTCGTAGTTGACGTTGAACAGGTCGGTGACCCGCGCGGTCAGCGGGTCGGCGATCACGGGCACCGCGTCGGCCAGGTCGTGCGGGCGGACGTTCGCGGCCATCACCGGCCGGGCCGGCCGAATCCCGGGTTGGCCTCCCGCATCTGCTCGTACTCGTCCAGGATCGCCACGAACTGGCCGAAGTGGGCGTCGCGCCAGTGCCCCTGGGGGCCCTCGCCCTGCTCCACGATCTCCTCGACTGCCGCGCAGGCGCTGTCCAGCCCGGTGACCGGCAGGAGGTTGGGCCAGCCGAACAGCGCCGGGGTGGCCTGCGCGCGGGGCGGCCCGGTGAACAGCCAGTCCTCCCCGTACTTCGCGGCCAGGTGCCGCAGGCCGGCCTCGATCGAGCGGTACAGGTGCCCGACCGTGGCGAAGTCCTGGGGTGTCGGGACGATGTCGCGCGGGCTCACGCTGGGTATGGCGGTCTGCATGGCGGCCAGGCCCTCGGCGTCCTGCAGATCCATGCCCTCCGGGCGCTCCAGGAACATGAAATGCCGCAGCGCCGGGGCACCGAACGGCAACAGGGCCAGCTGCACCCCGGCGGGGTAGTGCCCGGCCGGGGCGGGCAGGTTCGGCCGGGACAGGTGCGGGGCCATGCCGATGGCCGAGAGCAGGTTGTGGACCAGGGCCAGGTGCAGCATCTCTCCCGCAGCCACGCTCAGGATCTGCCGCTGCCAGCGCACGACAGCGGCCAGCTCGTCCGGGGTCAGTCCCTCGTCCTGCGACTCCTTGAGCGAGAACGCGGCGAACAGGTACTGGCACATGATCCCGTGCTCGAGTTCGGCCGCCTGGCACAGCATGTAGATCAGGGCTTCGCGGTGCTCGATGACGAACGGGGCCTCCGGGGCCGCCGTCCCGCCCCGCGTTTCCAGCAGACGGGCCAGCGGACCCTCGCCACCGGCGGTGGCGGCGGCCTCGTGGTCCGGCGCGGTGGCGGCCTGGTCGGCCTGGTCGGCCCGGTCGGTGCTCATATGCTCTCCCCGATATCGTCGTGGCCCCGGCCCTCGCCCGCCCGGGGGCCACGGACCGGTCGTGCTGGCCGTCACCGGCCTCCTGCAGGTCACATTCCTGGATGCCTGCCCGCGAAACCGTGCCGCGTAACGCCAGCCCTGGGTCACGCATCGGTTTGCTGCGCCCAATAGGCTCGTTGTCCATGCACATCGACGCGATTTTCGGTGCCATCGGCCGGTGGGCCGTCAAGCTGCGCTGGCTTGTCCTGCTGGTGTGGGTATTCGGGGCGATCGCGGCTGTGACGCAGCTGCCGGCGCTGTCGAGTGTGACCCAGAGCAACAACTCCAAGTTCCTGCCCGCGAGCGCGCCGAGCCAGCACGCGATCGACCTGTCCGCGCCGTTCGGCAGCTCGAACCTGCTCCCGGTTCCGGTCATCGCGGCGACCACCAGCGGGCCGCTGACCGCGGCGGACATCAGCGCCGTGAGTTCGCTGCAGTCGCAGCTCCGCACCGTGCCCGGTATCCAGAAGGTGCTCGACGTCGGCCGTTCCGCCAACGGCGAGGCCGAGCAGCTGCTCGCCCTCGCCGCCAACAACAGCGGCAACCAGAACTATCAAGAAGACCTCATCGACGGCATGCGCGCGAAGATCGCCAGCGCCGGGCTGCCCGCCGGGCTGCGGGTCCACCTGGCGGGCAGCATCGCCGTGCAGGTGGACCAGCAGAAGGCGTCCGGCAACACCGGCAACAAGGTGCAGGACCTGTCGCTGGTCTTCATCATCTTGCTGCTCGTGCTCATCTTCCGGTCGCTGACGCTGGCCATCACCACGGTCCTGCCCGCCCTGATATCTGTGCTCATCGCCGGTCCGCTGGTGGCCGAGGCGGCCAAGCACGGCCTGCAGGTATCACCGCTGGCCCAGTTCCTGCTGATCGTCCTGGTGCTCGGGGCCGGCACCGACTACGGGCTGTTCCTGGTCTTCCGGGTCCGCGAGGAGCTGCGGGCGGCCGGCCACGACGTGACCGGCATGGACGGGGTACCCGAGCGTGGCCTGTTCCGGTCCGTGCTCTCCGACCTGGCCGGGCCCCGCCCGGCCGCCCGGGCCGCGCTGATCGAGTCGGTCACGCGGGTCGGCGAGTCGATCACCTTCTCGGGCGCCACGGTCATCGCGGCCGTGCTGACCCTGCTGGCGGCCAGCTTCCCCTTCTACTCCAACCTCGGCATCCCGTTCGCCATCGCGATCGCGGTCACCCTGGTGGCCGGCCTGACGCTGCTGCCCGCGCTGCTGTCGATCCGCCTGTCACTGCTGGCCGTGAAGCGGACGGTGTTCCAGGCCATGTTCCACAAGCCCAAGCTGCTGCCCTGGAGCATCCAGGGCAAAGGCGGGACCGGCGTCTGGGGCCGGGTGGCCGGCCGGATCGTGCGCCGGCCCGCTCTCACGCTGACTATCGGCGTGCTGGCGTTCGGCGCCCTGGCCCTGGGCGCGCTCGGCTACACGGCGTCTGGCTTCGGGGGCAGCACGGCCCCGCCGGCCGGCAGTGACTCCGCGAAGGGCACGCAGCTGCTGACCAAGTACTTCCCGGAGTCGGCCGCCAACCCGACGTCGCCGATCTACAAGTTCAGCCAGCCGGTCTGGAACGATCCTCAGGTCCTGGCCAAGGCGACCAGCGAGCTCAAGGCCAGCAGCCTGTTCACCACCGTGGCCGGGCCGCTCAACCCGAGCGGGCTGACGCTGCCGCCCGCCGACTACGCCAAGCTGCACGCCGCGCTCGGCCCGGCCGCGGCCCTGCCGGCCGTCCAGCCGCCGGGTCTGGCCAGCAAGGTGCCGCCGGACATCTACCAGCTGTACCGCAGCACCTCCAACTTCGTCAGCGCCGACGGGCGGACGGTGCAGTACTCCGTCGGGCTGAAGGCCGGCGATCCCGGCAGCACGGCCGCCCTGAACGCCGTGCCGGCGATCCGCGCCGAGAACGCCAGGGTGGCCAAATCCATCGGGGCCGTCGACTCGGCGGTCGGCGGCGAGGCGCCCGCCCTGTACGACATCAGCTCGGTGTCCAACAGTGACCTGGTCAGGGTCATCCCCATCGCGATCGTGGTGATCGGGATCCTGCTGGCGCTCGTGCTCCGGAGCCTGGTCGCCCCGCTCTACCTGATCGCCTCGGTGGGCTTGTCCTACCTGGCCGCGCTCGGGCTCTCCGTGATCTTGTTCGTTGACATCGGGGGGAGCCAGGGACTGGTCTTCTTCCTGCCGTTCCTGATGTTCATCTTCCTGCTCGCTCTGGGCGAGGACTACAACATCCTGGTCATGACCCGGATCCGGGAAGAGGCCCGTAAACAGCCGCTGCGTGAGGCGGTCGTCAAGGCGATCGGCGTGACCGGCACGACGGTGACCTCGGCCGGCCTGGTGCTGGCCGGGACCTTCGTGGTGTTCGGCGTGGTGGCCGGCAGCGGGGCGGGCGGCAGCCAGTTCCGCGACATCGCGATCAGCCTCGCGCTCGGGATCCTGATGGATACCTTCCTGGTCCGGACGCTGCTCGTGCCCTCCACGGTCGTGCTGCTCGGCCGGTGGAACTGGTGGCCGTCCAAGCTGACCATGGACCGCCCGGAGGTGGCCGAACCCGCTTCCGGCCGGCCGTGGCCGGGACAGCCGGGTCGGAGTCCGCCTCCACGACCCAGCCATAGTCGTGTTGAAGGGCGACCCGGTTCTGGCTGTGCTGGCCCGGGCCGGAAGCCACTGACCGCAGGCGAAGTCGCCGCGCAGACGCCCCGCGGATCGGAGATCGGGGTGCGCAAGTGCCTGGTCCGTCTGGTCGAGCAGGGAATAGTACGGGCCACGGAGATGGGCAGGAACCGTGTCCACGAGCTCAATCGAGAGCATCTCGGTGCCCCGGTCGCGGGGTTGCTAGCCGACCTGCGCCTAGAGCTCTGGAACCGCTTCCGGAAGACGCTCGGCGCCTGGAACCCCAAGCCCGTATACGGGTGCGTCTTCGGGTCCGCAGCCCGCGGCGATGGGGACGCCCAGAGCGACATTGATCTGCTCTTGGTACATGCGCCGCTACCCGGAGAAAATGTTCCAAGCCACCGCCCGAGCGCAGTGGAGGCGGTTGCTGGTTTCGCCTCGCAGTTCACGACAGCGCCGCTCACGGAGCGCCAGCTGGCCAAGTGGGGGCGCCAAGTTGACCAACTGCGAGGGCTCGTCCGTGGATGGACCGGCAATCCCCTCCAGGTTCTTGAAATGTCCACTTCCCAGTGGGCTGACCAGCAGCGGCGCCAGAGCGCTCTGTTCGTGGAGCTCGGCCGCGACGCGGTCGAGGTTGTCGGTGGTGCTCCCGAAGGCGCTGTTAAGGCTCCTTGACCTCAAGGACGCCGCACATTGCGGCGTGATGGTCGTTGCCTCCCGCAAGGCACGTGACGCACTGCGCTGGTTGACCCGCCTTGTCGACAGGGCCCAGCAAGAGTCAGAACGCTAGCCACCCATTGGCTGGACTAGCGCACCGGAGGCTTCCAGCGCCGCGATCTCGGCGGCGCTGAAACCCAGCTCGCTGAGGACCTCGGCGTTGTGCTCGCCCTGGCGGGCCGCCAGCTGGTCCTTGTCGGCCGCCACCTGGTCCGCGAAGTGCCACGGGCGGCCCGGAATCTTGATCTCGCCACCGGAGCGGTCGGACACGGCCCGCACCGCGTTCCACTCGCGGGCCCAGTCGCTGTCCGCGAACTCCCTGACGCTGCGCACCTGTCCGGTGGCGATCTTCGCCTCGTCCAGCTGGGCGTCCAGTGACTCCATGTCCGCGAAGGTCCAGATCCACTCCTGGACGATCCGGTGCAGGGCGTCCAGGTTGCGCAGGCGCAGCTCCGGCGTGCGGAATCGCGGGTCCCGGCCGAGATCGGGCCGGCGCATGGCCGCCAGGTAGAAGGGGAAGGACATGCTGCCGACCAGGCTCATCGGGCTCGCGAACCGCTCACCGTGCGGTCCGGTGAAGAACGGGCCGTCCGTGGCCCCCAGGATCGGCCGCTCGGCACCCAGTTCCGCGTCGGACAAGTCGGCGTGCACGCGCTCGTTGATGGAGAGCATCACGGCCGCCATGGCCACATCGATGTACTGGCCCTGGCCGGTGCTGCGCGCGTTCGGTGAGGCAGGCCAGGATGGCGATGGCGGCGTGCAGGCCGGAGTAGACGTCGGCGTGCGAGAGCGAGTCGCTGCGCAGAGTGCCGGTCCGCCCGAAGTGGTCGGCGGTGTTGGCGGTGATCCCCGTCTCAGCCTGGACGGTCGGCGCGTAGGCCATCCGCGAGCGCCACGCGCCGTGCTGGCCGTAGCCGCTGATCGAGGCGTAGACCACGCCCGGGTTGCGGGCCGAGACCGACTCATACCCCAGCCCGAACGAGGCGAGCGCACCGGGCCTGAAGTTCTCCACGATCACGTCGGCGGTGTCGCAGAGCCGCAGCGCCGCTTCGCGGGCCCCCGGCGCGTTGAGGTCGATGCTCACGTTGCGCTTGCCCGCGTTCTGCTGGGCGTAGTAACCGGAGACCTGCCCCTGGCTGGGGAACGCCTTCCGGGACAGGTCGCCACCCGGCGGCTCGAGCTTGATGACCTCGGCGCCCAGGTCGAGCAGCGTCTTGGCGCAGTGCGGGCCGGCCAGCACGCGGGAGAAGTCCACCACCCGGACGCCTTCGAGCGGAAGCGGCATGCCGCTCACCGGCCCTCGAACTCGGCCATGCCGACACCGTTCTCGTGATACGACCTGACCGCGGCGCGGAAGTCGGCCGAACGCATGATCGGCCGCTGAATCTCCGCCATGGCCTCATCCGCGGCCGCGATCCCCTCGTTGACCGCGACGGAGACCAGGCGCTTGGTGGCCGCGTTGGCGATCGACGGGCCGTGCGCGAGTTCCTGGGCCAGCACCATGGTGGCGCTGTCCAGCTGCTCGTCGGCCACCACCCAGTTGATGATGTTCCAGCGTTCCAGGGTGGTGGCGGGGTAACGCCGGCCCAGCAGGGCCATCTCCTTGGCCCGGGCCGCACCGGCCCGCTGGGTGAGCCGCTGCACCGCGCCCATCAGGGGATGCAGGCCGACCGTGACCTCGACCGAGCCCAGCTTCGCCGACTCGGCCGCCACGATCAGGTCGCACGCCATCGCGAGCTCGAAGCCGCCCCCGACGCAGACTCCCTGGACGCTGGCGATGATGGGGGCCGGGTGCTCGTCAAAGGCCCGCAGCGTCTCGACCAGCCCCCAGTCGAGGAGGTCGGACTTGTCGGCGTCGGCGACCATCGCGTCCAGGTCCGCCCCGGCGGAGAAGTGGCGCAGCGAGCTGCGCAGGATGACGGCGCGGGCGCCTTCCCGCTGCGCCCAGGCGAGTCCGGCGATGATCTCCTGGCCCAGGGCGCGATCCAGGAGGTTGTAGGGGGCCAGTCCCATGGACAAGACGGCGACGGTCCCGTCCATGACGGTGCTCAGCGCTCCGCGGTCAGTGGCCGCGGGGACAGGCTGCGGTGCGGTGTTCGGCACGGCGATCTTCCAATGCTCATTGAGGTGGCGGCAGGCGGAGCAGGGCGGCGGTCTCCTCCACCGAGGCGGTCGGGCGGTCCAGCGCGGCCGCGAGGTTCACGGCCCGCTGCACGAGCGGCAGGTTGCCCGGGCTCAGCTCGCCCTTGCGCAGGTAGAGGGCGTCCTCCAGCCCGGCGCGCGCGTTACCGCCCAGGGCCAGGCCGATGGCGGTCAGCTCCAGGTTGGCCCGGCCGATGGCGATGACCTGCCAGACACAGTCCGGCGGGAGGCGGCGCACCATCGTGAGGAGGTTGTCCGGGGTGGCCGCCATCCCGCCGGCCACCCCCAGGACGAGCGAGAACTGCAGCGGCCAGTCGCTGAGCAGCCCGGCGTCCCGCAGCCGCAGGCAGGCGTCGAGATGGCCGGTGTCGTAGATCTCCAGCTCCGGCTTGACCCCGAGTTCCTGCATGCGCCGGGCCAGCCGGGCCACATCGTCCGGCGGGTTGCGGAACTCCCCGGAGCCGAACGTCATCGTGCACGGATTCAGGGTGGCCATCCGGGGCCGGAGCTCGACGAGGGCCGCACGCTCCTCGAACGGCACCGCGAGCCCGACCCCGGTGGACAGCTGGATGAGGATGGGACACCGCTCCGCGATCAGGTCCATCGTCCGCCGGGCGACGTCCAGGTCCGCCGTGGGCCGGTCGCGGGTGTCGCGCAGGTGGATATGCGCGACGGACGCCCCGGCGAGGTAGGCCTGGTGGACGGCCTCGGCGATCTCCTGCGGCTGGGTGGGGAGCGCCGGGTTGTCCGCCTTGGACGCGATCGGCCCGGTGGGTGCCACCGTAATGACGACGCTCATCGCGGATCAGGTGCTCACTCGCCGGTCGTGCCGGGGGCCAGCGCCATGTTGACAGGGAGCTTCTCGGCGTGGGCGTAAGGGCTCGCCTTGTTCTCCTTGATCCAGCGCTTCTCGGCCATGGACTCGAACGGCGGCGGGATCTCACCCTGCAGCGACCACAGGTCGAACGGCGGCTCGGTGATGGTGAACTCCCAGTCGTAGCCGCGGTCCTTGACCCAGGGGGCGATGACCTGGTCGAGGTTCCTGACCCACCATTCCCGGATGACCGGGCCGGGCAGGGTCCGCGCCATCTGGTCGATCTGGATCCGGACGAAGCTGCCGTGGGAGTCGCCGCCCACGTAGAACGAGTCCGCCGGGACCTCCTCGAAGAGGACGACGACATAGAACCGGGGGATCGGGACGGCGTCGTAGACCGCCGTGATCGCCCCGGCGAACTCCTTCTTGTCCGCGGGCGTGTACGCGTCGACCGGATGGTGGATCTTCCAGAGCGGCATTGCTGTTCCTCCCATGTCCGTGCTGCGTGGTCCGTGTTGCGTGAGATGCGGCGGTCAGTGACCGGGGTCACATCCAAGTGACCTCAATAGAACATGGATCGAGTCTTGATACAAGACCTAGTTGCAAAATAAGACTCAGGGCGGCGGTGGCCTGGGCAGCGGGTGTGCCAGCGACTCTTCCTACGAGCGTGTGCCGAAACCCGGACAAACTACCCGCCAGGCGCACGCTGCGTAGGAATGTCAGCGGGGTGCGGGTGGTTCGCTGGGCGCGGGGGTGGTTTAGCTGGCGCGTTCGGCGGGGGGTGCCGGGCGCGGCCGGTGCGCGGCGGGGTGCGGGGGCCGGCGTCAGGCGGCCACGCATATCGAGTTCGGGCCGGACGTCGTCGGGGTACCCGGGACCGACGCAGAACTGGATGCCGGTGTGCACGACGGGCTGGCCGCACTCCGCGCAGATGACCTCGGGGACGACCTGGTGATCGCCTTCGCCGTCACCCTCGTCGTGGCGGAGGGTGACCGGCGCGCCGCCCCCGTCGTCGAGCCACTTGTCTCCCCAGGAGAGCATGGCCGCGAGGACCGGGAAGAAGTCGCGCCCCATGTCGGTGAGCAGGTACTCATACCGCGGCGGGTTGTCCTGGTAGAACCGCTTGGTCATGACCCCCGCGTCAACCAGCTTGCCGAGCCGGTCGGACAGCGTGTTCCGGGCGATGTTCAGGGAGCGCTGGAACTCGTCGAAGCGGGTCAGTCCCTGCAGTCCGTCGCGGACGATGAGCAGCGTCCAGGAGTCACCGAACACTCCGACGGCACGCGCCAGCGAGCATGGCCACTCGGAGAATTCGCGGTTCATGCGGTCCAGTTTAGCTACTGAGTTGCAAATGACTTCGTCGTGCGGGTGGCCGACGGCATCACGGCCGCACTCCAGGACTGCGATCTTGGCGGCGGACCTGGCCGTGAGGGCAGAAGTAGTTGTTATGTTGCCTCATATGGACGGTGGCAGTATGGCTGCTGCGTCGATGGGGGGCAGCTGCGGTGTCGGAAGATCAGATGGTCGGCCTGGTGCAGGGGGCTCTTGCCGCGCGGGGGATCACCGATGAGGTGGTCGCGGCGGGACAGTTCAACCCGCGCGGTCATACCGGCGGAATGTTCGCTGGGGGGCTGACGGGCAGCGAGGCCGGAGGTCTGCTCGGCGGGGCGGGGGAGGTAGTAGGCGAGGAAGTGGGCTCGGTGATGGGCATGCACGCCGCTGGCGTCCGCTCGGGACTGCCAGACAGCATGCTCATCGGCGTCTCCGCCACGACGGTGTACGGCTTCGCCGCGGCTACCAGGCACAGCGAGCCTGACTCGCTCCTCTTCCAGATCCCTCGCGCGCGGCTGACGGTCCAGGTTCACCAGCGGGTGAACGTGCGCGTGCTCGAGTTGATCGACAACGACAGCCAGGCCCGTATCGAGTTGGAGGGCAACCGGCTGCCGGTAACGCATTCCAAAGACGTCATCCGCCTGCTCGGCGGCGCGGAGCCCTAGCCGAGCTGATGGGCTGCCGCGGAAGTCGGCGATGGCACCGCGTGGCTGAGCCTATGGGCCGGGGGCGGCGTGAAGATCGCGTGGGTTCCGATGCGCCGCCAGATCACGTGGGCCTGGCCGGCGACTCGTTCCTCGCCGTAGCTGAATGTCGCGCGCCCGTCGCTGGCCCAGGTCATCTCGAACACGCCCGGGTGGGCGGTCACGCCTTTGACGCGCAACCCAGGGCGGAATGGGCGATCAGGAGCGGCCAGGTCGGGCACAAAGGCCTCGGTCACGACCTTGCGGAAGGCCGCTTGCTGCTGTGCGGTGAGTTTCTTCCAGTCCCGTTCGAACCGGGGAAGCGTCTCGAAGGTCGGCATCACTCATCCGCTGACCCGAGCGAATCCAGATGATCGAACATGTCCTCGGCGGACTCGTGGACGGTGCCGCGCCCGGCTGCGATGTCCTCGTCGGCTTCCCGCTCTCCAGCCAGCCATTCGGGCGTGAAGAACCATGCCTGGTCGGTGGGGATGGACACATAGCCGCGGATCGTGACCGTCCCATCGTCGTGGACGGCGAATTCCACCTCATCGCCCTCGCCGATGTGGAGGGCGCGGCGGATCTCCTCAGGCAGGGTGAGCTGCGCCTTAGGCCGGACCCTCACCCGGGTCCTCAGGCGAGGCTCTGGCTCCATCTTGGCTGCAGGCATCGCCCATGACGTGCCCCAGGGCATCAGATTTTCCTACTCTCCTACTGTGTCACCGCGAGTGCCGCTGCCTTCGTGCCCACCCGATCAGGCGGTCCAGTGCGTAGAGTTGCAATATAGCGACTTTAAACTATTTTGAGTGGTGAGATATGCCATCTAATCGAGGCTCAGGCTCGCCCTTAGAAGGGGGCCTCACTCCTGGCCAACGCTGTATCGGTCAAGGTCGCATGAGAGGAAGCCGTATCCTACTGGCTGCGTCGCGGACGCCGCTCGCCGTCGCTAACGGTCAGCGGCGCATAGGCGAGGATCTTGCTACCTGGCGGCGTTTGCGGCGGCTGACGGCAGCCCAGGTGGCTGACCGGGCCGGAATATCCCGTTACACCGTCATGCGGCTGGAGAACGGTGAAGGTGCCACCATGGAGAACTTGCTGCGGGTGGCCCGGGCTCTCGGAGTGCTTGACCCGCTGGTGCAGGCAGTCGACCCATACCAGACTGACGTGGGCCGTCTGCGGTCGCAGGAGGCGTTGCCGCAGCGGGTCCGGCCGCCCAGACCAGGATCAACCGCGCGGTCAGGCTGACGAGGTAAAGCGGCGCAGGACGTTGTGGACGATCTGCGCGACGTAAGGATCGCCCGCGCTCAGGGCGTACGGCCATTCCGTGCTCCCGCCGTTGAACACCTCGCCGCGTCCCCGGCGGAACGCCGCGATCATGCCCGCCCCGCGGTTCTCGCCTTCGCGGACGTAGTCGGGCAGGTCATCACCCAGGGCGTCGAGGGTGGCCTGCATCTCCTTGACCGGGCCGCCCAGCGGGACGTGCCCGCCCCAGCGGTCCTCCTCGCCGCGCTGGGCGCAGGCCAGGCCCAGGATTTCCAGTGACTCAGGCGCCCCGTCCTCGAAGGTCGGGACGGGCAGGCCGCGGCGGAACGTGTACTCGACCGCGTCGAGCTCGAACGCCGCCAGGCAGACTGGCACGCCGCCGACCACGTCACCGTAGTAGAGGTCGGTCCCCTCGAACGCCCAGTGCTCAGGCCGGTAGACGGTAAAGCCGCCGGACGATCTCGGGCTGGCCACGCCGAAGCGGTTGTACACGCCGCCGAGGGCGTTGAGCCCTACGCTCGCCGCCCCCGGCCGTCCCAGGGACTTGGCCTCCCAGAAGGTCGTGGCCAGGTGGGGCGCGGACGCGGTGACCGGATCCTCCGAGGGCAGCCGGTAGCAGAACTGCTGCGTGCCGTCGTCACTGAGGCGGACCTGCCAGCCGAAGTTGCCGCCGAGACGGGCCAGGCCACCGCCGCCGTCCACGAACGCGTCGATGGTGTCGCGCATCGACCAGGACCAGTACTCGTCGTGCCCGACCACGACCGCGCACCGGTACCCGTCCAGCGCGCCGGGATCGAAGTGCAGGTCATGCTGGGTGAGATAGTCCAGCTCGTACCCGTTGCGTTCGGCCCAGTGCGCGAAGTTCCGCTCGTAGGTGGCCCAGTAGGCGTCCGCGTGATGGCGGCTGTAGCCGTGCAGCCGGGCCCATTCCCAGGCCGGGTACTGGGGCGCGGCGAACATCGCCGGGGTGGCGGGGTTGGCCTCCCGGGGCGCCCCGGCCGGCTTGGCGATCATGCCCCGGGCGATCGGCCGCAGGGTCGACGAGACCGGCGAGCCGACGTCCACCCTCGGGTCGTCGCCGATGCCCGCGGTAGTGGTTCGCGCCGCCCCAGTCGTTGTAGGCCAGCATGGTGCTGGTCGTCATGATCAGGGCCATGCCGCTGCGCTGGCCGGGAAGGGCGCGCAGGGTGAAGCCGTGCTCGCGCTCCCAGACCTCCCCGGCCGCGCTGATGGCCCGGACCACGACGACGTAGAAACCGCTGCGCCACTCCCGCGGCAGCCGCAGCGCATGCCCGACCGGCCAGCCGCACCCCGACGCGTACGCATCCGGTGGCGTGTCGCAGTGCGCCGCGGTCAGGTCCTCCCGGCGGTACACCGTCTCCCGGTCCGGGCCGTCCCGGTAGATCTCCAGCGAGAAGCGGTCGGCCGTGGCGCTGAGGTGGAAGCTGACCTCGTCACCGGGGGCGTAGGAGAGCCGGTCGGTGTAGACCCAGACCTCGCCCGCGGCCGGGTCGTCGGACGGCCGCTCAGACGGCCAGCCGCGGGGGGACCAGGCGTAGGGCGGTCCCGCGGCCACGCCGGACGGTGCGTCACTCATGGCGGCCGTCCCGGCCCGGGTCGCCGCCCTGGCGGACGCCAGCCGGCGGCCCGCCGGTGCGCGCCCGGACGGTCGGGCTTGCGCGGGGCCAGCACGCTCAGCACCTCGTAGACGATGTGCGCGGCGGCGATCCCGGTGATCTCCGCGTGGTCGTAGGGCGGGGACACCTCGACGACGTTGACCCCGACGATGTTGAGGTCAGTCATGGTCCGCAGCAGCGCGAGCATCTCCCGGGAGCTGAGGCCGCCCGCTTCCGGCGTGCCGGTACCGGGCGCGAACGCCGGGTCGAGCACGTCCACGTCGATCGACAGGTAGACGGGGCGGCCGGCCGTGCGCTCGGCGATCTGCTGGGCGACCCCAGTCACGCCGAGCAGGTCGAAGGCGGGCGAGGGAATGATCTCGAAGCCGAGGTCACGGTCCATGGCCAGGTCAAGCGAGTCATACAGCGGGCCGCGGATGCCGACGTGCACGCTGGCGGTCCGGTCGATCAGCCCTTCCTCCGACGCCCGCCGGAACGGCGTGCCGTGCGTGTAGGGCGCACCGAAGTAGGTGTCCCAGGTGTCCAGGTGGGCGTCGAAGTGGACGACGGCCACCGGCCCGTGCCGCTGGCTGACCGCCCGGAGCATGGGCAGCGCGATGGTGTGATCACCGCCCAGCGTGACGAGCCGCCCGGCCCGTTCCAGCAGGCTCAGCGCTCCGGCGTTGATGTCACGCATGGCCTCCTCGATGTCGAAGGGGTTGCAGGCGATGTCCCCGGCGTCCGCCACCTGCTGGCTGGCGAACGGCTTGACGTCCTGGGCCGGGTTGTAGGGGCGGAGCAGCTTGGACGACTGGCGGATGTGCGCCGGGCCGAACCTGGCTCCCGGCCGGTAGCTCACCCCGGAGTCGAACGGGACACCGACGATGGCGACGTCGATGTCGCTGACCTCGTCCGCCTGCGGCAGCCGGGCGAAGGTGGCCGGCCCGGCGAAGCGCGGCACGACCAGGCTGTCCACCGGCCCCCGGACGGGGCCGCGGTCACTGGTAGCGCGCTCACTCATGCCTGCTGTCCTTCCAGCGTTCCGCCCACGGCGTCCACCTGGACCTCCACCAGCCAGTCACGCTCGACCAGCCGGCTCACCTCGACCAGGGTCGACGCGGGCGGGTGGTCACCCAGGTAGGCCGGCGCGATGTCACGCTCAGCGGCCAGGTAGGAGTCCATGTCCGTGGTGAAGGTGTAGATGTGGATCACCTCGGCCCAGGTGCAGCCCGCCGCGGCCAGGGCGATCGTCACCTGCCGGTAGACCTCGCGGATCTGGGCGGCCATGTCTCCCGGGGCGACGTTCCCGCCCGCCCGGTTGACGGGTACCTGGCCGCCGATCCGGTGCACCCAGCCCGCGCGGGCGGACACCACATGGGTGTAGAGGTTGTCGACCGGGACGTGCAACTCGGGCGGGTTCGTCTTCACGATGGACTCGCTGCTCATGCCTCAGTCGTCTCCTGACGTGGCGAACGGGGCCGGGTCGAGGAACCGGTCCAGGACGTTGTGAGTGATCCGCGCTATCTCGTTGGCGTAGTTGTCGTGGCTCAGCGCGGCGCACCAGGCCATCGAGCTGACCGAGAACACCGCCCCGCTGCCGCGCAGGTACAGGACCAGGTCGGCGTGGTAGTCGGGCCGCACCGCCCCGAACAACGGGGGGACCAGGGTGTGGTCGTGGGAAGACCCGAGGATCAGGTGCTCAGGCCCGAACTGGTGGCCAGCGGCGTTGTCCCACTCCTGGCCGACCACCCCGCCGCCGATGGCGCCGAAGTCGCCGATGACGCGGCCGGTCACGCCCTCGAACACGAACGCGGCCTCGGGCCGCCGGGCGGCCTCGCTCAGCACGTACGGATACGAGTGGTCGAAGCCCATGGTCGCGGACTCGACGCCGGTGACCGCCGCGGGCTGGCGGCCCGACGCGGTGAAGTATCCGCCCCGGCGCCCGTCGGTGGAGTTGAAGGCCTCGCTGCGCTGGAACTCCTCGCCGCGCTCCCACAGCTCGACGCGCCGGTTCTCCATGATCCAGGGCCGCTCGGCGTCGAAGTTGACGTTCATCGAGAAGCCGTTGCCGCCCAGGTACATGAGGCGGCCGCCGCCGGTGGTGGTCCACAGGGCGATGGCGTCGAACATCCGCGCCGACATGTACTCCGGGTGGGTTCCGGTCAGGGCGACCTGGTAGCGCTGGAGCAGGCCGGGCCCGGCCCGGTGCAGGTCCTCGTCGGTGACCACGTCGTAGCCGACGTCCAGCTGATCCAGCCACGCGACCAGGTCCAGGTCGGAGGTGTAGCCCTCGCGGCGGACGTGACCGGGGCGCATGTTCAGGTTGGGCCGGCGCCGGGACACGTAACAGATGTCCGTGCCGTCGAGGTGGCAGTCGTAACTGGACGAGCCGAGCTCGGGATGGGCGATCAGGTACTGCTCCTCCGCGCCGATCTCGACCAGCCGGTCCTGCACCATCTCCTGGATCGGGTTCTCCCACCAGAATCGCGAGTTCCCGTAGGACGCGTAGGTGGCCGTGGGCGCGATCAGCAGGACCTTCGCTGCCGGGGCTGCTGGGGCCGCTGGGGGACTGCAGGGGTTTGTTGTCGTGGGTCGCGGGCGCGTTCCCCGGTGCGGGCGCGTCCCCGGGCCAGGGCGGCCGGACGAACAGCGGGAGGAAGTCCTGCTCTGACCCGCTGCTGACCCGCACCGCGTAGAACCCGCTGGGCGTGCCGGCCGGGACGGTCCAGGTGGCGCCGGCGTCCCAGCCGCAGTCCTCGAGCGCGTCGGCGAGGAAGTGGAGCGCCGCGTACTGCTCCGGGGCCTGCCGCCAGTCGTCGCTGCTCGCCGGTCCAGCGCGCGCCGCGGACGGCCCGCATGGGCAGGTTGTGCAGGGTGCCGTGCCGGGCGTGCGGGCCGAGGTCGGTGATGGTCCAGCTGTCGATCCCGGCCGAGAAGTCCCAGGCGGCGCGGACCCGGTCATCGTCCAGGCTGGCCGGGCCGGCGGCCAGCAGCGCCTGCGCCTCGTCCGGGCTCAGCTGGCCCAGCGAGGATCATCGGGGACTCGAGCCGCCCGGTGAAGTGCAGGCGGGTCGGCCCGCCCGGCGACCTGACCGCGCCCAGGATGAGGTCGGATTCCTGGAGGGGAGTCCGCCGGGCCGTTCGTTAGGGAGGAGGGGTGAGCGTGACCGGTGAGCCACCCGCATGAGACCAGGAAGCAGGAGCCCCGGCCAGCGGGCCGGCCGTGACCCGGCTGGGTGCGTCACCTCCGAAGGTCGCGAGGACCAGCGACCAGGTGCCCGGCTGGAGCAGCGCGGGGCAGGTGACGGGCTCGTCCGGGGTGACCCCGCTCACCAGGGACGGCCGGAGCTCGGAGTCCAGGACCAGCGCGAACCCGTGACCGGCCCACGGGTCACCGCACGCGGCGAGCACCTGGACGGCCGGGGCCCGGTAGGTCGGCTGGACCAGCAGCGCGAGGGTGATCTCACCGCCGGCCAGGATCGGCCCGGCGTCCGGGATCACCGCGTACGAGCCCGGATGGACCTCCTGGTGGCGAGCCGGGTAGCTGCCGGCGCACCCCGGCACCGGCTGCCAGTCCGGGTCGTCCTGCCGCGGCGCCGCCTGCGGCGGCCCGGAACCGGACGAGTTCCGCCTGGTACGGACGTGATGGCCGGGTCGCAGCTGACGAAGACGCGGACCTCCTGTCCCGGGGCGGCCGACAGCGGGTCGCAGTAGCCGATGATGCGCTTGGCCAGCGGCAGGGTCGCGGCCGGGCGGCCCTCGTCCGCGCCAGCGGGCCGGTCGTCAGGCATCCGGGCCCCCGTCGGCGCCGCCGGGGGAGGTCAGCGCCTGCCAGCGGAGGTCGAACACGTACCGCTCCGCCTCGGCCAGGTCGGTGAAGACCTGGCCGGGCAGGACCCGGGTCGGCTCACCACGCCGGCCCGCGATACCGAGGACCCACCGGCGGCCCGGCTCGGTGGCGATCAGGATCCAGCGGGGCAGCGCCTGCGAGCCCCGCATGGCCCCGAGCGCGAGTTCCAGGTCCAGGCTGTGGCGGCCCAGCGGATCGGCCATGAACTCGTCCCGCAGGTCCGTCCGGGCCGGGTCGAGCCGGTCGGGTATCTGGTACTCGCCAGTACCGACCCGGTCCAGGATTCCCATCAGTTCCTCCTCCGTGCCTCAGCGTGGCCCGTGCGGGTCACTTCGTGAACGACCACGACTCGGGGTTCACGAACAGCAGCGGGCTCTGCTGGTCGGCTCCGGCCAGGTTGGTCTTGATCGCCGAAATCTGGTTGTAGGTATTGGGCAGCCACAGCACCGGCAGCTGCTTCCCGAGATAGTTCTCGTAGGTGGCGAAGGCCTGCGGGGTTGCTCGACGTCTCGACCGCGGCGATGTTGGCGTCGTTGGTCGGGCTGGAGTAGCTGCCCGCGTTCACCCCGGCCCCGGTGGCGAAGATCGCCTCGCCCGAGGGGTAGGCGCTCGGCCAGATCCAGGACGGCGAACCCCACTGCACCATCTGCCAGCTGCAGCCCGGCCCGGGCTTGCACGCGGTGGCGGTGCCGACGACCTGCCCTTCCGATCCCTGGCTGAGGTTCAGCTGGATGCCGGCCTGCAGCAGGGCCGACTTCCACGTGGTGATCTCCTGGTTGAGGTAGGTGACGCCGCTGAGGTACTGCAGCTTGAAGCTCAGCGGGGCTCCCGCCGCGATCCCGCTGCCGCACTCGCCCGGGCCGCTGCCTGCTTTGGCGCAGGTGCTGGTGCCGTTGGGCTTGACGTCCCAGCCGTGGCTGCGCAGCAGGCTGACCGCCGACGACGGGTTGAAGTGATAGAAACCCGCCTTCAGCTGCGGGCTGGCGTAGCTGCTGACCGGCTGGGCGGGCACCGGCCCGTTGGTGGTCACGCCGTTGCCCTTGAGGAACGCCTTGATGTAGCCCGGCTGGTCGACCAGTTCCTGCATGGCCTGGCGGACGTACAGCTGGCGGAAGATCGGCCCGACGGTCGGATTGTTGAAGTTGATCACGATGTAGCTGATCGACCAGGACGGCCAGGCCACGACCTTGTAGCCCTGCTGTTCCAGCAGCGCCTTCTGGCTCAGGTCGGTCAGCGGGACGAACCCGTAGCTCAGCCCGCCCGACCGCAGCACGTCGAACTCGGCCGTCTCAGACGTAAACGGCTCCATAACGAACTTCGACAGCACAGGCTTCTTCCCCGAGTACTTGGGGTTGGGGCTGAACTGGGCGTATCCGTCGGTGCGGAACTGGGACAGCTTCCAGGGCCCGTCCACGACCTGCCAGAGCGGGTTGGTGGCGTACGCGCTGAGGTTGTGAGCCTGGGAGTCCAGGAAGTTGCGCACGGCCTTGGCGCCCGCGGTGGTCTGGTCGTAGTTGCCGACCGGGGAGCTCACGCTGGTCTTGTCCCACACGTGCTGGGGCAGCGGGAAGATCTGGGCCAGCTGGGTCTGGGTGAACCAGTTCGGGTTGTAGGCGTGCTTGAGTTTCAGGATGACCGTCTGCGGGTTGGGCGCGGTCACCGTCTTCACGTTGTCCGGGAACCCGCCGGGCAGGTAGGCGGCCCAGTTCACCGCGTTGGCGCGGAGCAGGTTGATCCAGAAGATGACGTCCCGGCTGGTCACCGCCTTGCCGTCGGACCAGGCGTAGGACTTGAGGTGGATGGTGACGGTGGTGTCGCCGTCGGTGTAGACGGGCGGGGTGGCCAGGCTCAGCGAGGTGTTCATGGTGGGCTGGGTGCCCTGGCCGAACCAGTACAGCGGCCGGTACATCAGGTACTGGAACTGCAGGTTCGTCGGGGTGTCGTAGGTCAGCGACACCATCGGGAAGATGTAGTCGGCCGACCCGGAGGCCGGGTTCTCCGCGAAGTAGGCGGTGCCTCCCTTCGTCGGCGTCCCGCCGCCCGCACTGCTGTCCGGGCGACGACGAGCCCGAGCATGCGGCCAGGGTGACCGCCGAACCGATGGCCAGCGCGCCGATACCGGCCCGCACGAGTCGTCCGATGCTGCGCATCAAGACCTCCTGGAAAGAGTTGTCCTGGGCGGCGCCGTTGCCCTGGGTGATGCCGTGCCCGGACGGCGGTGGGTGGCATGGGCCGGCGCCTGATTGGGTCATGGGGCTGGCGCCTGAACTGCCGGGGCAGCCTCACGGCCGTCGGCGAGAGCGTTCAGCGGGTGATGACAGGCGACCTGATGGCCGCCCGGAGCGAGCACGCGCAGCGGGGGTTCCTGCTCCGCGCAGACGTCTGAGGCCCGCGGGCAGCGGGTGCGGAACCGGCAGCCGGACGGCGGGTTCATCGCGCTGGCCAGTTCGCCGGTCACGCCGGCGGTGCGCCGGGTCCGCTCGATCCGCGGGTCGGGCACCGGGACGGCGGCGATCAGCCCGCTGGTGTACGGGTGCAGCGGCCGCGCGTACACCTGCTGGGCCGGCCCGTGCTCGACCAGCTTGCCCAGGTACATGACCGCGATGGAGTCGGCCAGGTAGCGGATCACGGCCAGGTCGTGGGAGATCACGATCAAGGTCAGCCCGTGCGCGGACTGCAGGTCGCGCAGCACGTTGAGCACCTGGGCCTGGACCGACACGTCCAGGGCGGACACCGGCTCGTCGGCGATGATGACCTGGGGGGTGAGGGCGAGGGCCCGGGCCAGGCAGATGCGCTGCCGCTGGCCGCCGGAGAACTCGTGCGGGTAACGGTCCACCGCGCTGGCCGGCAGGCCGACCTCGTCGAGCAGGGTGGCGACCCGGCGCCGCTGGTCCGCGGCGCTGCCCTGACGCTGCAGCCGCATCGGCTCGCGGATGATCGACCCGACCCGCATCCGCGGGTCCATGGCCGCGGCCGAGTCCTGGAACATGTACTGGATGCCGCGCCGGTAGTCGGCCGCCTGCTCGCCGGCCAGGTCAGCGATGTCCGCGCCCGCGAACCTGATCGTGCCCGAGGTGGGCTTCTCCAGCCCGACGATGAGGCGGCCGACGGTCGTTTTGCCGCAGCCGGACTCCCCGACGATGCCGAGAGTGGAGCCGGGAGCCACGGTTAGGTTGACGTCGGCGACGGCGCTGATCCGGCCCGCCTGGCGGCGCAGCAGGCCCTTGAGCACCGGGAAGTCCTTGGTCAGGCCGGCCAGCTCCAGCAGCGGCGCCGCCTCGTCGCCGGGCGGTGCGGGCGCGGGATCACCGGGCGGCTCGGCCAGGACCTGCTGGGTGGCCGGGCTGGCCTCGTCGTCTGGGCGGGCTTCGGTGTCCGGGCCGGTCTCGGTGTCGGTGCCGGGTTCGTCGTCTGGGCTGGTCTCGTCGTCCGGGCCGGTTTCTGTGTCCGGGCCGGCTTCGGTGGCCCGGGCCGGGGCTCGGCGGACTGGAGCAGGACGTCGACCGGGAAGAAGCAGGCGAAGGCGTGCGCGCCGTCCCCGGACAGCGGCGGGTCGCTGGCCCTGCAGGTGTCCTGGGCGTTCGCGCAGCGCGGCGCGAACGCGCAGCCCGCTCAGCGGGGCGGACAGGTCGGGAGGCATGCCCGGGATGGTGCGCAGCCGCTCACCGGCCTGGGTGACCCGCTCGGGCAGCGCGTCGAACAGCGCGACCGTGTACGGGTGCCGGGCGTGCGCGAAGACCTGATCCGTGCTGGCGGTCTCGGCGATCTTGCCCGCGTACATCACCGCGACCCGGTCCGCGTGGCCCGCGATCACCCCCAGGTCGTGGGTGACCAGGATGACCGCCATGCCCAGCCGCTCGCGCAGCCGGTCGATGAGCGCGAGGATCTGCTTCTGGATGGTGACGTCCAGCGCCGTGGTGGGCTCGTCGGCGATGAGCAGCTTGGGGTCGCAGGCCAGTGCGATGGCGATCATGGCCCGCTGCCGCATCCCGCCGGAGAACTGATGCGGGAACTCGCGGATCCGTTCCTTAGGCTGCGGCAGGCCGACCAGGGACAGCACCTCGGCCGCCCGGTCGAGCGCCTCGGCCCGGCTGACCTGCCGGTGCAGCAGGACGTTCTCGGCGATCTGGTCGCCGATGGACATGGTGGGGTTGAGCGAGGAGAGCGGGTCCTGGAAGACGACCCCGATGCCGTCCCCCCTGACCTTCCTGATCTCGCGCTCGGGCAGCGTGACCAGGTCGGTCCCGTCGAACCGGATGCTGCCGCTGGTGATCGCGCCACCGCGGGGCAGCAGCCGGCAGGATCGACATGGCGGTCATCGTCTTGCCCGAGCCGGACTCGCCGACGATGCCGAGCACCTCGCCCTGGTCCAGGTGGAGGGAGACCCCGTTGACGGCGTGCACCTGGCGCCGCCGCCCGGTGACGACGGTGTGCAGGTCACTGATCTCCAGCAGCATCGGCGGCCCGCCCTTCACTTGGTCTGCTGGAGGCGGGACTCCAGCGAGTCGCGGAGGGCGTCGCCGATGAAGTTGAACGCCACGACGGTCAGCACGATGGCCAGGCCCGGCGGGTAGATGAGCCACCAGTAGCCGGAGAAGCTGTAGTTCACCCCGTCCGAGAGCATGCCGCCCCAGTCGGTGGACGGCGCCGGGACGCCGAGGCCGAGGTAGCTCATCGCGGCCAGCAGCAAGATGGCGTCGGCGACCTGGAACGTGACGTTCACCGCGATCGTGCCGACCGCGTTGGGCAGCACATGGCGGAACATCGAATACCGGCCCGAGGCGCCCATCACCTTGGCCGCCTGCACGTACTCGCGGACCTTCAGCGAGAGCGTCTCCCCGCGGATCAGCCGGGACGTCACCAGCCAGGAGACGGCCGCGATGATGATGATCAGCACCAGCCGGGTCGGCTGGAAGATGGTGGCCATGAACAGCAGCAGGAACAGGGTCGGGATGGACAGCAGCACGTCCACGGTGCGCATCATCAGCGAGTCGACCAGCCCGCCCGCGTAGCCCGAGATGGCGCCCCACAGGCTGCCGATCACCGTGGCGATGATCGCGGCCGACAGGCCGACGGTCAGCGAGGTCTGCCCCCCGACCATCAGCCGCCCGAGTTCGTCGTACCCGACGCTGTCCGTGCCGAGCGGGTGGCCCGCACCCGGGGGGAGGGTCACCTGGTTGAGGTTCGTGTGCACCTGGTCGGTGTGGTAGAAAAGCGGGCCCAGGAAGCAGAAGGCGAACATGAACACCACGATGACGACCCCGGCGATGGCCAGCTTGTTCTCGAAGAACACGGTGGCGAAGGAGCCGTAGCCGCGCAGCCGGCCGGGGCCGACGGCGCCGTCGGGGCTGTCCTGGCCGAGGGGGCCGCGCTCGGGCTGGGCCGGGTCAAGCCCGGCGCCGGTCAGCCTCGGGTCGAGGGCGGGGACAGGAGTCTGGTCGGTCATCGGTTAGCTATTCCTGATCCGCGGGTCAACGACGGAGTACAGCAGGTCCGCCAGCAGCGAGCCGATGGCCGTGGCCACGCCGATCACCACGGTGCTGCCGAGCAGCACCGGGAAGTCCGAGGTCTGCGCGGCGTTCCAGAACAGCAGGCCCATGCCGGGGAAGTTGAACACGCTCTCCACGATCAGCGCCCCGCTGACCACGACCGGCAGGGTGAGGCCGATCAGCGTGATCGTGGGCAGCAGCGAGTTGCGCAGGATGTGCTTGCGCAGCAGCCGGGCCTCGCTCACCCCCTTGGCCTGGGCGGTGCGCACGTAGTCCTGGGTCAGGCTGTCGATGGCCGAGGAGCGCATGTACCGGCTGAACAGGGCCACCGTGATCAGGGTCAGCGAGGCCACCGGCAGCACCAGGCCCGCCGGGTCGGCGAGGACCTGCATCAGGTCGCCTTGCGGCGCCTCGGGCGGGAACCACCGCAGGTCGATGGAGAACACGATGACCAGCAGCAGCGACAGCCAGAACAGCGGCATCGAGTAGAAGATGAACGCGCCGCCGGTGACGGCGTAGTCGAACGCCTTGTTGCGCCGGCTGGCCTGCAGCAGCCCGAGCGGGACCGCGATGATCAGCGCGGCCAGGTTCGCCAGCCCGACCAGCAGGATGGTCTTGGGCAGCCGGTCGGCGATGAGGCTGGCCACGCTCTGGTTGAGCTTGTAGGAGTAGCCGAGGTTCCCGTGCACCAGGCGGACGATCCAGTCCCAGTACTGGACGTAGATCGGCTGGTCGAAGCCGTTCACGCGGTTGAAGACCGCGATCGCCGCGGGAGTGGCGCGCGGCCCGAGGATGGCCCGGGCCGGGCCGCCGGGCAGCAGGTGCAGCAGGATAAACGTCACGATGGTGACCCCGATGACGACCAGCAGGCTGTGCCACAGGCGCCGGAGAATGAAGGTGGTCACCGGGTGAAGTACCAGCTCTCCGGGGTGATGGCGAGTCCCGCGGAGGGTTGCGGGGCCGCGCCGCCCAGACTGGTCTTGATCGCCGAGATCTGGCTCGCCGACAACGGCATGAACAGCATCGGCAGCTGCTGAGCGGTGAAGTTGGCCCAGTCCTGGAAGACCGTGCTGCCCGGCTGGGTGGTGGTGGCCTTGATCTTGGAGTCCATCGTCGCGTCGCTGTAACTGCCCCAGTTGCCGATCGCCCCGGTGGAGAAGGCCACCTCGCCGCTGGGGTAGTAGTCGGGCGCGAACTCCCATCCGTTGCCCCAGTAGGCCATCTGCCACTTGCAGGCGGCCGCCGAGGGAGAACAGGGCGTTATGGTCGAGAAAATATCGCCCGTCGGCTGCTGGGACAGATTCAGCTGGATACCGACCAGCGACAGGGCCGATTTGTACGCCTGCATCTCCTGGCTGACTTCGGGCAGGCCAGCGCTGTAGACGAGGTTCATGGACAGGGCCTGCCCGGCGGAGACGCCCGCCCCGCACTGGCCGGATCCCGATCCGGGCTTCGCGCAGGTGCTGGTGCCGCCGGGCTTGACCGTCCAGCCGTGCTGGCTCAGCAGCGACTTGGCCCGGGCCACGTTGTAGGGGTAGGGGCCCTGGCGCAGCAGCGGGGTCAGGAAGTCGGTCTGCGGCAGCGTCGGCACCGGGCCGTTGTCCACCGCGCCGTTGCCGTGCAGCACCGCGGACACGTACTGCCGCTGGTCGATCAGGCTCTGCATGGCCTGCCGCACGTACAACTGCTGGAACAGGTGGCCGACCGTCGGGTTGTTGAAGTTGATCGGGATGATGTTCATCGACCACAGGTACCAGGGTGCGACCTGGTAGCCCTGGGACTGGATGAGCCCCTTCTGGGCCACGTCGGTGAACGGGACGTAGCCGTAGCTGAGCTGGCCCGCCCGCAGCGCGTCGTACTCGGCGCTCTCGGAGGTGTACGGCACCTCGGTGAAGCTGGCGGCCGAGGCCTTCACCGGCCCGGAGTACGTGGAGTTCGGCACGAACTTGGCCAGGCCACTGGGGCTGAACGAGGACAGCTTCCACGGGCCGTCCACGACCTGCCACAGCGGGTTGGTCGCGTAGGTCCGCAGCTGCGTCGACTCGCTGGCCAGGAACTTGTAGACGGCCCGCGCGCCGCTGGTGCTGGTGTCGTAGTTGCCGATCTTGCCGGTGGCGGAGGTCTTGTCCCAGGCGTGCTGCGGCAGCGGCGAGATCTGGGTCAGCTCGCTCTCGGTGAACCACTGCGGGTTCACCGGGCCGTTCAGGGTGAGCACCACTTGCGACGACGAGGGAGCCGCCACCTTGGTGACGTCGTCGGGGAAGAAGCCGGGCGCGTACTCGCCCCAGTTGAGCTTGTTCGCCTTCAGCAGGTTGATCCAGAAGACCACGTCGCGGCTGGTGAGCGCCTTGCCGTCGGACCACTGGTAGTGCTTGAGGTTGATCGTCACGACGGTGTTCCCCTTGGAGTACACCGGCGCCGCGGCCAGGCTCAGCGGCTGGTTGACCACGATCTGGCTGTGGTCGCCGATCCAGTACAGCGGCCGCCACATCAGGTACTGGAACTGGGCCAGGTTGTTGGTCGAGTAGTAGGCCAGCGAGTCCATCGGGAAGATGTAGTTCGGCGGGGCCCCGGGGACCTCGGCGAACGTGATGTTCCCGCCGGAGACCTTGTGGCCGCTGGAGGTGGCGGCCGGGGACCCGGAGGACCCGGCGGACCCGGTGCAGCCGGCGGCCAGGACGGCCGCGACGGCGCAACTGGCCGCGATCCCCAGGGTTGAACGACTGAACAAGCGCACCGTGGCTCCCCTCAGCCCCGCAGCGTTGAAGGGCAACCGATCCAAGATCAAGGCTGTTGCGGAAGAGTGTGGCGGCCAGGCGAGGGGCGTGGCAATAGTGCGCGTCACAAGATAAGGGCTTGTGGCTGTGCGGCTCACAACCTAGCCTGGCCTGCATGCCGGCGTCGGGGTTCAGGGTGGAGGACCTGCTCCGCTCGCCTGCCCTGCAGTTGCGCCTGATCACGGGGGCGTCGGGGACCGGGCGGCGGGTGTCCTGGGCCCACGTCAGCGAGCTGGAAGACCCGACCCCGTGGCTGTCCGGCGGAGAGATGATCATGACCACCGGGATGGCCATCCCGCACGACGGGGAGGCCCAGCGCACGTACCTGGAGCGGCTGGACGACTCGGGGGTCGCGTGCCTCGCGCTGTCGGAGGGCCTGTTCGTGCCGCCGGTCACCGCCCTGCTGGCCGCGGCGGACCGCCGGGGCTTCCCGATCGTGGAGGTCCCGATCCCGGTGCCGTTCATCACGATCGCGCAGGAAGTCGCGGCCGCGGTCCAGATGGACAACGCGCAGCGGCTCAACGCCCAGCTGCAGGTGTTCGGGGCGGTGCGCTGGCTGGCCGCCGGCCTGTCCACCCTGGAGATCTTCACCCGGCTGGAACGGCTGTCGGGCTATTCGCTGTACGCGTGCACGCTGCAGCGCGGCCCGCTGCTCGACGGGGTCCCGGTGCCCCCGGAGCGTTATGCGGAGCTGATCCCCAGCACGGCCACCAGCCCGCCGACGGTGCCGGGTGGTTACGTGCTCCCGGTCTCCGGGCCTCGCGGGACGGCGGGGTACATCCTGGCCATGGAGCGCGCCGACGCCATGCCGGCCGGCGTGTCGGCGGTGCAGCACATCGCGACCGTGGCGGCGCTGCAGCTGTCCATGCTCGGCCATGAGCGGGAGATGCTGCGCCGCGAAGGCGCGGAGTTCCTGTCCGAGATGCTGCAGCGCACGGTCGACCCGCCGGTGGTCCGGCGCAGGCTGGCGGCCAGCGCCTTCCCCGACGGCGGGCCGCTGGTCCTGGGCCTGGTCCGGCTCCGTGAAGAGCCAGCCGACTACGAGGCGGTGGCTGACGCGCTGGCGGAGGGGGACTTCCCCCACCTGGTCCTGCGGCAGCAGGACGCGCTGTGCGTGCTCATGCCCGGGACCCCGGCGGCGCAGCAGCGGCTCGCCGCGCTGCCCGGCATCGTCGCCGGCCTCAGCCGGCCGTTCACCGCCGGGGTGTCCCTGGTCATCGCCCGGCGCGAGGCCCAGTGGGCCCTGTCCCGGGCGGCCGCGGGCGGGCGGGTGCTGGCCAGCTACGACGAGGACCAGATCGCCCGGTGGCTGACCAGCGACCAGACCGACCTGCAGGTCCTGGTCAGCGACGTGCTGGGCGGGGCGATCAGCTACGACCGGGAGCACGGCGCGGAGATCGTGCCCACGTTGCGGACCTGGCTGGAGCGCGGGCGGCGGACCCCGGAGGCGGCCCAGGCGCTGCACATCCACCCGAACACGCTGCTGTACCGGATCCGGCGGTTTGAGGAGATCAGCGGGCGGTCGCTGGCGTCAACCGAAAGCCTGGCCGAGGTGTGGCTGGCGTTGCGGGCTACGGCGACGGTGGACTAGCTGGCGGCGGCGCGCGGGTCGCGCGGGGGGAACGGGTTAGGCCGGCGGGTCGTCGGGGGAGTACGCGTCGAAAATGCTGCTCATCGTGGCCCACCAGATCCCGTCCAGCGACCGGAGCTCGGTGAGGAACTCCGCGAAGGCGGCGATGTGATGGGACCGGCCGATCGTTTGCGGATGGACGGTCACGGTGTAGATCGCGCCGGGTACCCGGTCGTAGGCGTACTGGAAGATTTCCCGCCACCGCTGGAACATCACGGTGTGCGAGCCGATCTCCTCGGCCACCCCCGGCACGTACTCGACGGCGGGGAAATCGTCGAGATACCAGCTGACCGGGAACTCGACGATCCTGCTCGGCGGCCCGAACGTGCTGGCGGTCTCGTAGTTCGTGGTGACCGGCCGCGGGTGGTACAGCTCGAACTCGCGTCCCATCAGCGAGCTGTCCCACTCGAACCCGAACTCCTCCAGCAGCCCGAGAGTCAGGTCGGAGAACTCCCAGGACGGTGACCGGTAGCCGCGCGGCCGCCGGCCGGTCACCTCCTCATGCTGGCGGAGCTGCACTTCCATCAGGCGGCGTTCCTCGCCCGGCGGCAGGTCGGAGATGACCTCGTGGTAGCAGCCGTGGGCCGCGATCTCGTGCTCCTGGGCCAGGACGTCGCGGACTTTCTCCGGGAAGGTCACCAGGTCGTGGCCGGGAGTGAACCAGGTGGCCGGTATCTGGAGGTCCTGGAAGAGCGCGAGCAGCCGGGGAACCCCGACCTCGGCGCCGAACTCGCCCCGGGACAGGACGGCCGGGGACGTCATCCGGTAGCCGCCGATCCAGGGCGAGTGGGCGTCGAAGTCGCAGGTGATCGCCACGGCCATCCGCGCACCGCCGGGCAGGTTGAGGCTCATGGCCAGGCATTCTCGCAGCGCCTGGTCGAAGCGCCGGGTGCGGGTGGCTGACCCTGATGGGTGATGCGGGCCCCGCGGTCACGCGGGGGCCCGCATCAGGTTCTCTGTCTCGCCCGTCGAACCGGCTGGTCCGCTCGGGTACTTCCTGCAGGATGTTCAGCGGGGGCGGCCCGTCGAGGATGGCCGCGTTCAGGCCCTGGCGCTGCGGGTTGGCCGCGCCGGTCTGGCCGTTGGTGAAGGCGATGAGTGATTCGCGGGAGCAATTCGCCGAGACGGCGGCGGCGTCTGCACAGCCGGGTGAGGGTGCCGCGTCCAGGTCGGGGGCGTAGGTCACATCCTCGATGGTGGCGGCCACGGGATCGGAGGCGTCAAACGAGGCGTAGTGAACGCTCTCGTTGTCATAGCAGCCGCTGTCTCGCGGTAGCTCACGGTCGCCCGCCCGGGTTGATGGTGACGATCTTGTCCGCCTGGCCCGTGGCGTTGGCGATCTGGGAGGCGTTCAGGACCACATGCTGGCCGCGGAAGGAGACCCGGACCAGGGGGCTGTATCCTGGCTCGCCGACCGCGCCCGGCTGGGCCACGACGGGCGGGAACCCGGTCGCGGAGGGAACCAGGCTGCGGGCCGGGGAGAAGTCAACCGATGCGGGGAAGGTGATCCCGTTGCCGCCCCGGATGCTCGAGGCGGAGTCCTGGACGGCGGCCGTCCCGGCCGCCTGGGCGAGCTTGGGTGTGTAGTTCACGCCCAGCGCCCGGGCCGCGCTGCGCTTCGAGGCGTCGGTAATCACGTAGCCGACCCGGCGGCCCCGGCCGGTGCCGTGGTACAGCGGGTAGGTCACGATGGTCGGCGTGGCGTTCTGCCTGAAGCTGGTGGGACCCTGGACGGTCTTCGGCAAGAAGAACGAGTCAGGCCCGAACACGACATGGTCCGTACCGGTCTGGGCAAAGCAGCGGAACGGGAGCTGCGGCTGGCTCGCCGCCTGCGCGGTTCCCGGCAGCGCCGACAGCGTCACCGCTGAGGCCAGCACCGCAGTGACTGCCGACGCGAGAGCAGCGGTGGCGCGAGAGATACGCAGGCCCGCGCTCTCCCTGAGCCTGGGCTACGGGTTCGTCATTTTTCGTTCGTCCTTTCCTGGTGGGCGCTTCAGCTGGCCGCGAGGCCGGCCACGGTGGCGGGGATTCCCCCGGACTCGCCGGCCGGCGTGAGCTGGCCGTCCTGGCCCACGGCCCAGGCGAACAGCTGCTGCGCGTCCGGGTCGATCGCGTACAGGTAGCGGCCGTCAGCGGAGAGCGCCTCATCGCGGAGCCCCTTCTCGTCCCGCCCGGTCGAGCCCGCGACCGGATCGCGCAGCGTGAGGCTCCGGTCGGCGGTGATCTCGTAGCTCGACACGGTTCCGTCGCCGAAGTTCGTCACGTAGGCGAAGCGGTCGTCATCGGTGACCACGACCCAGCACACCTCGCTGCGGGTGTCGCCGACAGAGCTGCTGATCACCTTCAGTTCGCCCGCTCCCGGACACCGCGTACGAGGAAGCCGCCGCGGCTCCCTTCGCGCCGCCGAACGCTTCCGAGACCACCAGCGACCCGTCGGACGCAAAGTCGAAACCGTAGGGCGTCTGGCCCGGGGACCTCGTCGTCGCCGGGCCCTCCGCGTAGCCGCGTTCGTCAACCAGGTAACTGCTGACGCTGTTCGTCCCGCGCTCGGTGGCGATCAGCCCTCCGCCGTCCACGGTGAACGACAGCTGGGCCGGATCCGCGTCAGGTGCGCTCAGGGACCGCGTCGAGTCGGCGAGCGCGGCCAGCTTCCCGTCCACGAGACTGAACGCGCTGATATTCGGCGAACCATTGTTGAGCACGTAGACCAGCGTGCCCCTGATGGTCACGCTGGTCGGCTTGGTCCCCCCCGAACCGGCCCGGTCGGCCAGCTGCAGGCCGTCCGGCTGAACCGCGAACAGCGACAGTTCGCCGCTGCCTGCGTTCACGACCAGCAGCCACTGGCCGTCGTCGCTGAGCACGACGGAACCCGCCGAGGCCAGGTGCGGCTCCCCGGTCCCTTTCCCGCCGGTGGAATAGCGCCCCAGCGGGGTCAGCGTGCCGTCTTCCGCGCGGCTGAACGCCACGACTTCGTTTTCTGCAGCGTCATTCGTCTGCACATAAATTGCTGCCGACATGGTTCTCCTCCGGTCTTTCCCCTAAGGGACTTGGGTACCTGGAATTTGAAGCCGGATGCGGTACACGCTGGTGACCCTGGGACATACGAGCGTCACATGCGCCGCTGTCACCCGGACGGCGACACTCCGCCACGAGCCGCGGGCGTGGCGCACGCCGTGCACGGCCTGGAACCGTGGTGCGCAGGCCATGAAGGCCGGGGCGTCCATGGCAGCCAGCTTCTGCGAGGGCCGGGCAACCTGTCCTCGCCCAGATGCGCGTCTCACCCGGGTGAAAGCGGCCGTGGGCGATGACCGCTCCCGGGGCCGCCCGCACAGTGGAGGTCAGCCTCAAGGCATCGGAGGGAACGTGGAGCCGACCAGATACCGGATCTGCGTCCGGGGCCGGCTGACCGAGCGGCTCGGGTGTGCCTTCGAGGGAATGAGCCTGGATCCCGGCGACAGCCAGACTGCCCTGGTGGGCGAGATCCGCGACCAGTCCCACCTGTACGGCGTCCTGGACCGGGTGCGCAACCTCGGCCTGGAGCTGGTGAGCGTGGAAGCGAGTCCCGGGGCATCCCGGCCGGATGACCAGGAGGAGACAACGCGATGAGGGACGTGTACGACGTGATCGTCGTCGGCGGGGGACCGGCCGGGGAGCACGCCGTGGGCCGCTGCCGCGATGCCGGGCTGCGGACCGCCCTGGTCGAGCGCGAGCTGGTCGGCGGGGAGTGCACCTACTGGGCCTGTATCCCCAGCAAGACCCTGCTCCGGCCCGGTCACGTGCTCGCGGCGGCCCGCCGGGTCCCTGGCGCCGCCGAGGCGGTGACCGGTGCGCTGGACGCGGGCCAGGCGCTGGCCCGGCGGAACTGGATCGTGTCCGGGTGGGACGACAAGGGCCAGGTTGACTGGCTCGACGGGGTGGACGCCACCCTGGTCCGTGGCCGGGGCCGGCTGGCCGGGACAAGGACCGTCGAGGTCGAGGCGCGCGACGGCTCCCGGCGGACGCTGTCCGCGGCCCGGGCGGTGATCCTGGCCACCGGGTCCACCGCGTTCATCCCGCCGGTCGAGGGGTTGCGCGGCATCCGGTACTGGGACACCCGCGAGGCGACCTCGGCCCAGGCGGTCCCGGGCCGGCTGCTCGTGCTGGGCGGCGGCCCGGCCGGGCTGGAGATGGCCCAGGCCTGGCGCCGCCTCGGCAGCCGCGAGGTCACGGTCGTCGAAGGCGGCGCCGCGGCTCCTGCCTACCGAGGAGGCCTTCGCGGGTGAGCAGGTCGCCGCGGCGTTCGCGGCCGAGGGCATCACCGTGATCACCGGGACCAGGGTCACCGCCGTCCACCGGGCGGCCGACGACGCGCCGGTGCGGGCCACCCTGCAGGACGGCCGGACGATCACCGCCGACGAGGTCCTGGTCGCGGTCGGACGACGGCCGGACACGGCCGATCTCGGGCTCGACACCGTGGGCCTCGAGCCGGGCCGGCCCGTGCCGGTCGACGGCAATCTGCGCGCCACCGGGGTGCCGGGGGGCTGGCTGTACGCCATCGGCGACGTCAACGGCCAGGCCCCGCTGACCCACATGGGCAAGTACCAGGCCCGGGTCGCCGTCAGCGCGCTGCTGGGCCACGAGGACCCCGCGGTAGCCGACGACGGCGATCCCGCGGGTGGTGTTCACCGATCCGCAGGTGGCCTCCGTCGGGCTGACCGAGGCTCAGGCCCGGGACCAGGGAATCCAGGTGCGGGCCGTCCGGGTCCGGCTGGAGGACGTGGCCGCCGCCGCGATCAACGGTGAGGGCGTGACGGGCACGGCCCAGCTGGTGGTGGACGAGGCCCGCCAGGTGATCGTCGGCGCCACCTTCACCGGTCCCGGCATCGGCGAGATGCTGCACGCCGCCACTATCGCCGTGATCGGGTCGGTGCCGATGGACCGGCTCCGGCACGCCGTGCCGGCCTTCCCCAGCCTGTCTGAGGTGTGGCTGGAGCTGATCCTGGCCTACCAGGCCCAGGGCCAGAACGGCAGGCAGGCCGGCCAGGAGGGCGCTTCGTGAGCTCCATCCCCATCGGCGACCACGCCCTGCTGTCGGACTGCCATTCGGCGGCCCTGGTGAACCGGGCGGGGTCGGTGGAGTGGCTGTGCTTCCCGAGGTTTGACAGCCCGTCGGTGTTCGGGCGGCTGCTGGACGAGGAGGCGGGGCACTGGTCGATCCGCCCGGCCGGGGACTTCCAGGTCTCCCGGCGCTACCTCGACCAGACCATGGTGCTCGAGACCACCTTCACCACCGCGACCGGCACGGTCACCCTGACCGACGCGCTGGCCCTGGGCGCCACCGCGCGGGGGCACGATCTCGGCCGGGGCGCCCCCAGCCTGCTGATCCGCGAGGTCAGCGGGATCACCGGGCACGTTGAGCTGGAGATCGAGTACGTCCCGCGGACTGAGTACGGGCTGATCTTCCCGCTGCTGAGCCGGGTCGCCGGCGGAGTCTCCGGGCGGGGCGGGGCCGACCTGACCGTGCTGTCAGCCCCGGCTGACCTGGAGATCCGGGCGGGCGCCGCGTTCGGCCGGCTGACGGTCTCCGGCGGTCAGCGGGCCGCCTTCGGCCTGCACTACGGCCGCTTCGGCCAGGAGCGCCCCCGGGTGTGGCCAGCGGCCGAGCTGAGCGGCCGGCTGGCCGACACGGTGACCGCCTGGCGTTCGTGGTCGGCCCTGCACCAGAGTTACACCGGGCCCTGGGCCGACCTCGTCCACCACAGCGGCCGGGTGCTGCAGGCGCTGACCTTCTACCCCACCGGCGCGATCGTCGCCGCTCCGACGACCTCGCTCCCGGAGGCCGTCGGCGGCAACCGTAACTGGGACTACCGCTTTTCCTGGGTCCGGGACGCCTCGCTGACCATGGACGCGCTGTGGGTGGCGGCCTGCCCGGACGAGGCGGAAAAATTCTTCGCCTACCTGAGCATGGCCGCCGCGACGTCGCTGGTGCGGGGCGCTGACTTGCAGATCATGTTCGGGGTGGGCGGCGAGCGGGACCTGTCCGAGCGGGTGCTCCCCCACCTGGCCGGGTGGCGGCACAGCGCGCCGGTGCGCGTGGGCAACGGGGCCTGGACCCAGCGCCAGGTCGACGTGTACGGCGAAGTGATGGCGGCGGCTGGCCGGCTGCGCGACCAGATCACCGCCCTCGATCCGGCCACCCGCGATTTCCTGGTGGCGGTGGCCGATACCGCCGCCCGCCGCTGGACCGACCAGGACCAGGGCATCTGGGAGATCCGCGGCCCGGCGCAGGACTTCCTGTACTCCAAGATGATGTGCTGCGCGGCGCTGGACCGGGCCATCGAGCTGGCTGGCCTGCTCGGCGCCGAGGACCGGGTGGACGGCTGGCAGCGGACCCGGGACACCATCCACGAGGCCGTGATCCGGCAGGGCTGGAGCGACGGGGCGGGCGCCTTCACCCAGTACTTCGGCTCCGGCGACCTGGACGCGTCGAACCTGATGATGCCGATCGTCGGCTTCCTGCCGGCCACGGACCCCCGGATGATGGCGACCATCGAGGCGATCGAGAAGCGTCTCACCGACGAGCGGGGACTCGTCTACCGCTACGACACCAAGGGTGGCGTGGACGGGCTGGAGGGCACTGAGGGCACCTTCCTGCTGTGCACCTTCTGGCTGGCCCAGACGCTGGCTATGGCGGGCCGCCCCGGGCGGGCCCGGAGGTGTTCGAGGGAGCCATCCAGTACCGGAACGACGTGGGACTGCTGGCGGAGGAAGTCGGCGCCGACGGCGAACTACTCGGCAACTTCCCCCAGGCCTTCAGCCACATCGGGCTCATCAACGCCGCGTGGGCCATCTCCGAAGCCGAGAAAGACCAGGAAACCGCGGACGGCTGATCAGCCAGGCTCGGGATCCGGGAGTACGCGGCGGAGTTCCTGGGCACAGCCCTGCTCCTGCTGGTCGGGCTGTCCGCCGTCGTCGCCGATTCCGCGACACGCTCGCCCATCGTGTCGTCCGTACCCGACTCCAGCCTGCGGCGCCTGCTGACCGCGCTCATCGTGGCCGGCACGCTGACGGCCATCGTGTACTCACCCATGGGCCGCCGCAGCGGGGGTCACCTCAACCCGGCGGTCACGCTCGCCTTCCTGTGGCTGGGCAAGATCACCTGGCGCAGTGCGGCGAGCTACGCGGCCGCCCAGATCGCCGGAGCCCTCACCGGCGCCGCGCTTGTCTGGCTGATCTGGCGGGGCTGGGCCGCAAGCGTGGACGTCGGCGCCACGACGCCCCGGGCCGGCGGACCGTGGGCGGCGGCGGCAGCCGAGACGGCGATGACGTTCCTGCTGGCCAGCCTCATCCTCAACTTCGTCGACCGTCCCCGGCTGATGCGATTCACGGCCCCGGCGGCCGGGACGCTGCTGGCTTTCTTCATCGTCGTGGAGGCACCGGTCTCCGGGGCCAGCCTGAACCCGGCTCGTACCCTGGGCCCGGCGATCGTCGGCGGTCACTACTCCGGGCTGTGGGTCTACCTCCTGGGACCGCCGATCGGCGCTCTCGCCGCCGGGTTCGCCTACCGGCACCGGCGTTCCACGGTGGCCTGCGGGAAGCTTTATCACGCGAAGGGCGTGGCCTGCGGCTTCCTGGACTGCCAGTACACACCGCCGGACCGGCGGATAACGGCCCAGGACGCGGCCCGGCCCTGGCGGGCCGCCTGATCGTTGCGCGCGGCCTGGTCGTGGCGCGGCCCGGAAACGGTCCTGCCCGGCGGCCGGTTCCCCCGGGGTGAGCTGGCGCGTATCGTTTCACTCTGCGTGGTCGGACCGGCAGCGATTTCGCGGCCGCGGAGAACCGGTAACTGGGGGGCAATCCCGGTGGCTAGAGCCAGGCGGCCGGTCACCTCCTCGCGAGGGGAGCAGGCCAATCGTGGCACCGTGCCTGGCGAGGCGAGCTCGCCAGAGCGGGGCGCCCTCGTGGCCACCAAGCTGCACGTCCCCGCCCTCAGGCACAAGCGCATCAGCCGTCCAGCGCTGGTAGCAAGCCCTCGCCGCCGCAGAGACCTACAAGCTCACGCTGCTCGACGCGCCCGCCGGGTGGGGGAAGACGACCGTCCTCGCCCAGTGGATCGCCCAGGAGCAGGACCGTCACCGGTTCGCCTGGCTCTCCCTGGACCCGGCCGACAATGACCTCGCCTGCTTCTGGGACTACGTGATCGCCGCGCTGCAGCAGGCGGACTCCGGGATTTCCGCTCGCGCCGTCGAGCTCCTCAGGGCGCGCGCCGACCCCCGTCAGGTCGTCCTGCCCGCGTTGCTCAACGAGCTGGCCGGCCTTGAGGACCAGATCGTGCTCGTCCTGGACGACTACCATCTCGTGACGAACCCGGCGATCCACGAGGAGCTGGCGTTCGTCATCGACCGGATGCCGCCGACCCTTCGCCTGGTGCTGGCGACCCGATCGGATCCTCCGCTGCCGCTGGCGCGGCTCAGGGCGGCAGGCGACCTCCTGGAGGTCCGGGCGGACGATCTGCGTTTCGTCATCGGCGAGGCCGCGCTCCTGCTCAACGAGGTCCTGGGGCTGGACCTGGCGGAAGAGGACGTGGCGCTGCTCTACGGGCGGACCGAGGGCTGGGCCGCCGGGCTCTACCTCGCCGCCCTGTCGCTGAAGGGCCGCCCCGACGCGGGCACGTTCATCCGGGCGTTCGCCGGCGACCACCGCCACATCGTGGACTACCTGAGCGCTGAGGTGCTCGATGGCCAGCCGCCGGATCTGCGCACCTTCCTGCTCCGGACTTCCGTACTGGGCAGGCTGAGCGGCCCGCTGTGCGACGCCCTGCTGCAGAGCCAGATGTCCGCGGCGACCCTCAAACGGATCGAGCGCGACAACCTGTTCCTGATACCCCTCGACTCCTCGCGTCACTGGTACCGATACCACCACCTGTTCGGGGAGCTGCTGCGCAGCGAGCTGCAGCGAACCGAGCCCGGTCTCGTGCCCGCGCTCCACCGCCGGGCCGCCGCGTGGTTCCGGGCCGAGGGCGCCACTGACGATGCGGTACACCACCTGGCCGCGGCCGGGGACGTCCCGGCGACCACGGAGTTCATCGCGGCCAGCTGGGGCGCGGAGTATGACCTGGGGCATCTGGACACCGTCTCCGGCTGGCTGGACCTGCTGCCTGGCCACATCGTTTCCGGGGATCCCCGCCTCTGCCTGGCCCGGGCCTGGATCGCCCTCGACCTGGGCCAGCTCCAGGACGCCGGCCGCTGGATCGAGGCCGTGGAGGCTGCACTCGCCGCTGGCCGCGCCGCTGGCGGGACCACCGAGGCCGAACTGGCCGTCCTCCGGGCCGTTCAGCGTTTCAAGATCGGCGACGTCGCCGCAGCGGCCGCCGCCGCCACGCGGGCCATCCACCTGGATCTCGGCGACTCGCGCCCCGGCCGTTCCGCCGCCTACTGCATCTACGGGGCCACCCACTACTGGGCTGGCCGCATCCCGGAGGCCTGGGCCGCCCTGAGCCGGGCCGCGCAGCTGGCCGACGAGGCGAGCAATCACGCCGGCCGGACGTACGCGCTCGGCTACCTGGCCGTCATCTCGGCGGAACGCGGCCAGCTGGCGGAGGCCGAGCACCTGATCCACCGGGCCACCCGCGACCGGGACGCTGCGGTCGGCGAGCACTTCGTGAACATGATGGTCTCGCTGGCGACGGCCAAGATCCTCAGCGAGCGCGGCGAGACCGCCCGGGCCGACGAGGCGGCGCACCGGGCGGTCGTCCTCTCCCAGCGGGGCGCCGGAAGGCTTGAGATGGCGGCCGCGCTCCTGGCGCGGGCGAGAAGCCTCCAGGACCTGGGCGACGAGGAGACGGCCGGGACGAGCGTGGAAGACGCCCGGACGATTCTGCGGCAGTGCCGCGATCCCGGAGTGGCCGGGAAGCTGCTCGACACCGCGGAGCGCCGGCTGGTTCTCGGGACACCGCGGCGCCCGGCCCCGGCCGCGTTCGGCGAGGAACTCACCGGCAAGGAAGTTGAAATCCTCCGGCTTCTCGCCACGCCCTTGTCGCGAGGCGAGATCGGCGCACAGCTCTATGTCTCGGTCAATACGGTGAAGACCCACCAGCGCGCCCTGTACCGCAAGCTCCAGGTGGCGGACCGGGCCGCGGCGGTAGCCGGGCCCGGGAACTCGGCCTCCTTGAGATGGACGGTCCCTGAGAGGAGACGGACAGTCTCTGGGAGGCCACGTCGGATACGGAAGTCACCGCACTACGTCACCCGGGTGAGTAGGAGTGATGGGCGATGACAGTGGGCCCACCCGCCGGTGCACACTGGTCGCATGGCGACCCCGGAAGCGGAAGGCACGACGGCAGTGAGCGTGCGGCCGTGACCGCGGCCTCAGGACCGCCACCGGCCAGCCACTACGACGTGGTCGTCATCGGCAGCGGACCGGGGGGCGGCACTACCGCTGCGAAGCTGGCTGAGACGGGCAAGCGGGTCCTGCTGCTCGAACGCGGCGGCTATCTGCCCCGCGAGCGCGACAACTGGGACTCCAAGGCGGTCTTCGGCGACGGGAAGTACACCGCCGACGAGACCTTCTACGACCTCCACGACCACCCGTTCCAGCCTGAGCTGCACTACTACGTGGGCGGCAACTCGAAGGTGTACGGCGCCGCCCTGTTCCGCCTGCTGCCCTCGGACTTCACCGCGGTCCAGCACCCGGGCGGCGTCTCCCCGGCCTGGCCGATCAGCTACGACGACCTGGAGCCGTACTACGTGCAGGCCGAGCACCTGTACTGGGCGCACGGGCGGCACGGCGAGGACCCGTTCGCGGGCCGGTCGAGCCGGGACTACCCATTCCCGCCCGTGGCGCATGCCCCGCGCATCCAGGAGCTGTCCGACGGGCTGGAGAAGCTGGGCCTGCACCCGTTCCATCTGCCGATCGGGGTGCACCTGACCCAGGACGCCGAAGGCAACGCCACGCCCGGGTCACGCTGCATCCGCTGCGACCGGGTCGACGGCTTCCCGTGCCTGGTCGGGGCCAAGGCCGACGCGGAATGGGCCGTCGTCCGGCCCGCGCTGGCCGCGCACAGCAACCTCACCCTGCTGACCCAGGCCACGGTGCAGAAGCTGGTCACCGACCCGGCCGGACGCAGCGTGACCGGCGTGGTCACCACGATGGCTGACGGCAGCACGCAGACCTTCAGCGGCGACATCGTGGTCTTGTCGGCCGGCGCAATCCTTTCTGCGGTCATGCTGCTCAAGTCGGCGAACGACCGGCACCCCAACGGGCTGGCCAACTCCTCCGACGTCGTCGGCCGCCACTACATCCGGCACAACAACCTCGCCCTCATCGCGTTCTCCAGGGACCCCAACCCGACCGTGTTCCAGAAAACCCTGTCGCTGAACGACTTCTACGGGCCCAGCAAGGACTGGGAGTACCCGATGGGCAACATCCAGATGCTCGGCAAGTCCGACGCCTGGCAGGTGAAGAGCCAGGCGCCCAGGGGAGGCGGCTGGGCCCCCGAGCTGCCCTACAGCTTCGTGGCCAGCCACTCGATCGACTTCTGGCTGGCCAGCGAGGATCTCCCGCTGCCCGACAGCCGGGTGTCGCTGCGCCCCGACGGGAGCGTCAAACTGGTGCTCCAGCCGCACAACAACACCGAGGCCCTCACCCGGCTGCGCAAGACCTTCGAGGGACTGCTCGGGCGGCTCGGCATGGTGTCGAACTCCTTCGAGCGCAGCCTCTACCTGCACAAGGGCCTCGACGTCGCCGCGACCGCCCATCAGGCGGGCACGGTCCGCTTCGGCACCGACCCGGCCACGTCGGCCCTGGACGTCCACTGCAAGGCGCACGACCTGGACAACCTGTACGTGGTGGATGGCGCGTTCATGCCCTCCATCGGCGCGGTCAACCCGACGCTCACGATCATCGCTAACGCCATCCGCGTGGCCGAGCACATCGCCTCCCGCCTCCGCCTGCTCATGGCGGCCGGGCGGCGCTGGCCGTCGGCCTGCCGCATCGCGCGCTTCGCGCTCGTGGTGACCGACATCGAGCGGGCCGAGCGGTTCTTCGCCGCCGCCTTCGGCTTCACGGCGATCAGCCGGGTCGCGGGCGACAGCGGCTTCGCCGACCTGGTCGGCGTCCCGGGGGCGATGACCCGCCAGGCGCACCTGCGGCTCGGCGGCCAGGAACTCGTCCTGGTCGCCTACGACCGGGCCGGCCGCCCCTATCCGCCCGGCAGCACCAGCTCGGACCTGTGGTTCCAGCACCTGGCCATCATCGTGTCCGACATCGACGCGGCGCAGGCCCAGGTACGCGAGGCGGCACGCATCATGCCGATCACCGTGGGCGGCCCGATCCGGCTGCCTTGCGCGTCCGGCGGCGCGCGGGCGTTCAAATTCCGTGACGAGGACGGCCACCCGCTCAAGCTGCTCGAGTTCCATCCAGAAGCCACCCCGGAGGCGTGGCGCCCGGGACCTGATCCGGGTGTCTTCCTCGGTATCGACCACACGGCGCTGGCGGTCGCGGACACCGGCCGCAGCATCGACTTCTTCCACTCCTTCTTCGGCCTCGCGCCCGCGGCCCAGATGGAAAACGCAGGCGACGAACAGGCGCGGCTGGACGCGGTGAGCGGCGCGCGCGTCATCGTCACCGGCCTGAACCCGGTCAGCCCGATCCGCACCTGGAACTACTGGGATACGAGACGGGCCGGCGTCAGCCGATCACCATGGCCGCGTCCAACGACATCGCCGCCACCCACGTGGTACTCCGGACACCGAACCTGGACCTGATCGTGGAGACTCTGTCGCCGGCCGCCGCCCGATTCGTCTCCCCGGCATCTACACCCTG
Organism: uncultured Actinomycetes bacterium; assembly: GCA_963781085.1. Classification (GTDB taxonomy): domain Bacteria; phylum Actinomycetota; class Actinomycetes; order Streptosporangiales; family Streptosporangiaceae; genus RYN-230. The sequence goes on along the minus strand of CAWAES010000024.1, from coordinate 2,226 downwards.
ACGACGGCACCCCGGCAATCATGGTTATGGACCCGGACGGCCAACGGTTCGTCGTCGAAGAAGTGCCCTAATCCCATCGACCCGGCCTCGTTACCTACTGCTCAGATCTCCTGGTTCACCGGCAAGATGACGAGGTCCCGGATGTTCACGTGGCTGGGCCGGGTCAGCATGTACAGCACGGCGTCGGCCACGTCCTTCGACCGCACCCCCCAGGTTCCCGCCGCGCCCCGGTCCCGATCAGCTGGCGCCGGATCCCGTGAGCCAGCGCGTGCACGGCGCGCTTCGACGCCGAATACACCGGCTCCCAGTAGGTCACCTGGTGCCCGGCCACCGAGCTGGTGATCACGATGTTCCGGTCCCGGAAGGGATTATGTGGGTGAGTGCGTGTTTCGGGTGTGAGTGACCGGGAGGCGCGTCTGACCATCAGGGTGTATTCGCATCTCAGTGCCTTTCAGAAGCAGCAACGAACTCGCCAAGTTCTTCCTCGAGCAACGCGACCCGGAGCCTGGCCAGCGCCTGGTCAACGTCAGCACCGGGCGCGTGCTGCATCGCACGTTAAACGCGCGGTGAAACTGCGCGAGTGCGGCAGCTGCGCGGAGAGGCTCATCTGGCTCTCTGGCGGACCGCCGGAACGCGACCTGATCGGCCTTAACCCGGCAGAGTCCTGCCGGTCACGGACGTTCCGGACGTTAAAGCCCAGGCGGCGTAGCACCCCAGCGGCCCCCTGCACTCCGCCGCGCGTGCTGGCCCGCCCGCACGATCCGTCCCGGCAGCGTCGAGGACGACGTCGGCACACCGAGCGGATGATCACCAGCCGCGGGTTGCAGTCGTTGGAGTCCGCCGGGGTGCAGGTCATGCACCTACTATCCCTCGGAATCGGCCCCGCGAGCACCCCGCCACGCCCGGCTGTCCAGGATGCCGCCCAGAGGGAGCCGGCGAACTCCCTCTCGCCGAGTTACTCATCCTCGTTGCCTACAGCCGCGAAATTCCTGATCTCCGCAACGAAAACCGTTCGCCCCAGCCGCCCGCCCACCAGCGCGGCCTGCGCAGAAACGGAGGCGGCCCGGCCACCTCGATGGCCGGGCCGCCCCACACGTTCTCTGGTTTCTTGATCAGTGACCGGCCGAAATCGGCGTTTTCACGTGGTGGAAGGAATTCGTGCCGAGGCCGAAAGCCTTCACCGGCTTGCTGAGCCAGATGCCGATCTTGTTGTCGAAGATGTGGTTATGCGCGATCACCACGCGCACGCGGGTGCCGCCGGAGAACACGAGGACTCCGGTGGTCTTCATGTCCGTGGGCGAGACGGGTGAGTCCAGCGTGTTCCCGTCCAGGTTGTTCGTCCCGATCTTGTTTCCGATGATCTTGTTACCATTCAGGTCCTCGAACTGGCCCGGCATCAGCGTGTGCGCGTGCATGGTCACGCCGGACAGCCCGTTGCCTGCGATGAAGTTACCTTCGACCAGGTTGTTGTACGACGCGGTGCAGGCCGAGGCATTCGCGAACAGAACGCCCGCGCCTTCGCCCTCGCGGCCGTTGTTAATGACCGCGTTGTGCACGATGGCGTTGTCGTAGACCCCGGCGACGGCGGGCTGAGCGCTGCCCCTTGGAGTTCAGCGCAGCCGGGTTGTGACCGGGCACCGTGATTCCGCAGTCGGAGGCGTTGAGGGTGACGAGGTTGTTCTCGATCACGTTGTTGTGGGTCGGCCCGGTCTCGTCGGTCAGCAGTACCCCGCCGGAGTTGTGGGCGATGAAGTTTCCGTTCACCTGGGAGTTCGCGACGGCCAGGAAGTGCACGCCCTCCCCGCAGTCACCGGGTTCCGGCCCCTGGGCCTGGCATTCGAAGTAGGCCGACGCGGGCGGGATACCGCCGCCCAGGTCGTTGTGCACCACCGCGTTGTGCTTGATGGTGATGTCGCTGATGGTGCCCTGCACCCCAGCGGCCAGGACGCCCTCGCCCAGGGCGTTCTTGACTGTGAAGCCCTGCAGGCGTACGTGGGAGCTGACGATCACCACACCGGCGAAGATGGTCAGCTTCCCGACGTGTGGCGGGTTCCACGCGCAAATTCAGCTTGACGCCCTTCTCATTGATGGTCGCGTGCAGGCCGATCAGCGATACCGGTTCCTTGACCACCACCTGCTCGTGGTAACTCCCTGGGCATACCACGACGGCCGACCAGGGCGGCGCCACCTTGAGCGCCGACCGGATGGTTTTGTACCTGGCCGTGT
>CAWAES010000023.1:0-152967 GCA_963781085.1 uncultured Actinomycetes bacterium | reverse complement strand
CCGTAGGCCAGCTCGTAGAAGACCGTGTCGCAGGAGATGACCAGGGCCTCGTGCAGGCTCATCTGGCCGAGGTTCTTCTGCCCGTCGTTGAGGAAGGGGCGGCCGGCGATGTTGTAGGAGGCCGGGCAGTTGTAGGTGCTGTCCAGGCTGTACCCGGCCTTGACGGCCGCGGCGGTGGAGGTCACCTTGAACGTTGAGCCGGGCGCGTACTCGCCCTGGGTGACCCGGTTCAGGATCGGCTTGCTCCCGTTGATCAGCTGCCGGTACTGCTTCTCGGAGATGCCGCCGTTCCAGACGCTGGGGTCATACGAGGGCGCGCTGGCCATGGCGACGACCCGGCCGGTGGTGGTCATCACTATCGCCGCGCCGGTCGTGGCCTTCGGGCTGCCCGTCTGCTGGGCCTTGCGGATGGTGTTGGCCAGCACCGTCTGCACGTCACCCTGGAGCCGGGCGTTGATGCTGGTGACCAGGTCGTTCCCGGTCTTGGGGGCGGTGTTCTTCACCACCCCGAGCTGCTGGCCGGCGCTGTTCACGGACAGCACCTGCTGGCCGGGGGTGCCCTGCAGGTCCTGGTTGTACTGCGCTTCCAGGCCGGCCTGGCCGACCAGGTCCACGCCGGCGAACCCGGTGGTGGGCAGGTGCTGCTGCTTCATCTGCTGGGCGGTGATCGGGCCGAGGTAGCCGAGGACCTGAGCCGGGTTCGCCCCGTTGGGCTGCGGATAGCGGGCCACCGGGTTCACGCCCGCGCTCACCCCGGGGTAGCTGGCGTGGTCCTGCATGATCTGGACCGCCATCGAGTCCGGGACATGCTGGGCCACCGGGATGGGCTGGTACGGCGAGCCCGGCCAGCACGGCTGGGACACGTGCGCGGTGCACAGCCGGACCTTCTCGGTGAGCAGCTTGTCGGACATGCCGAGCAGGTGGGCCAGCCTGCGCAGCACCGCCGCGCCGCCGTCGCTCTGGGTGGCCAGGTTCATCATGTTCACCGTGACCACCAGCGAGCTGGCGTTGTCCACCATGGGCAGGCCCGCGTCGTCGAGGATCTGGCCGCGGACCGCGGGCGTGATCACGGTCTGCGTCTGGTCCTGGGAGGCCAGCTGCACGTAGCTGTGGCCGTTCATGACCTGCAGGTACCACAGCCGCCCGCCGAGGGAGACCAGCAGCGCGCCGATCACCGCGTACAGGACGATCAGGCGCCGCCGTGACGCCGGAATCATCGAGAAGCCCTCCTGACCGCTTGCCGAAGATCCGCCACAGGGACCGGCGCCGGCCGAAGACGCGGCGGCCGTTCAGCGCGCTGGCCGGCGGCCGGCGGCCGCCCAGCGCGCTCCCCTTGGTCCCGCGGAACCGGGGCGTGTGCAGCTTCCCGGCCCGCGGCCCGCGGCCCCGGCCGCGGCGGCCGAGTACCGAGCCCCCGATCGCGCCGTCGCGGCGCCGGCCAGATCCTAGCCGCAGCCTCACCGGCCGCGCCGGGCGGGCATTGAACCGCACGCTAACGGCCCGGGCGCCGCTCGCCGACCCACCCTGCATGACGCCGCCGCGCAGCCGGGGACCCCGGGACGACGGGCGCAGGGCCTTGCCGCCCTGGCCATCGCCCAGGGCGCTGGACCGGCCGAAGGCATCGCGGACCGGCTGAAGGCCCGGCGGGCATCCCGCCGCCCGCGCTGCCAGCGCCTTGCGGCCGGGTCACGGCGGACCGGTTTCCCCGGCCGAAGGCCTTCGCGGGCATCCCGCCCCGCGCTGCCGCCACCTTGCGGCCGGGTCACGGCGGACCGGTTGCCCCGGCTGCCCAGGTGCAGGTTCACCGGGCGGGACGGCGGCCGCTTCGCGGGCCGGGCGCCCGCGGCCGACCCGCCCGCCCCACTGCTGAAGTTCACGTGCACCGACCGGCGCCGGCGGGCGCTTGGCGGGCCGCGTCCCGCTGGCCGACCCGCCCTGGCCGGACCCGGCCCGCAGGGTCCGGGCCTTCAGCCTCGGGGGCCGCCCGGTCCCGCTGTCGCGCAGCACCGCGCCGGAACCGGCGAACAGCGCCGCCGCGCCCGCCAGGCCGGGCACCACCCGCTGGCTGGCCGACCCGCCGGGGAAGCTGGCCAGGCCCTGCGCGGCCAGGGCCGGGGCGGCCATCGCCCGGGCCCGGATCACGGCGTAGAGCACGAACGGGCTGAGCAGCACGTCGTACAGGACGGAGGCGGGCAGCACGTGACCGACCGCGGACCAGGTGACATCCAGGTCACCGAAGATCATCCCGGTCAGCGCGAAGAGCAGCTCCCCGGCGGCCGACCCGATGGCCACCACGCCGATCGGCGCCCAGACGGACTCGCTCAGGTGGCTGCCTACCCGCCCGCAGCCGTACCCGACCAGGCAGAACACCAGCGCGTACTGGCCGACCAGGTGGGTGGCGGGCGGCGCCACGTCCAGGGCCAGACCAGCGCAGAAACCGGCCAGCATGCCTTCCACCGGGCCGCCGGTCAGGGCCAGGGCGACCACCACGACCAGCACGAGATCGGGCCCGGCCGCGCCGGGCCAGGGCAGGTTGTTGAGCAGGGTGACCTGGATCAGGATCGCCAGCAGCAGCAGCGCGGCCGCGAACGCCGCACGCCGCACGTCAGCCCCCGCCCGGTGGCGCCGGGGGACGGCGTGGCCCCGGCGCGAGGCGGTGGCGCCGGGGGACGCCCCGTGACGGCCCGGCGAGGCGGTCGCTGAGGCAGTCGGGGACGGGGTCGGCCGGGCGGCAGCACGGAGAAGCTCGGGTCCGTCCGCGGCGGGACGACCACGACGCCGACCACGCCGAGCGCGGTGTCGTCGGCGAACGGGCGGACCAGCGCCTCCTTGGTCAGCGAGCTGCTGGTGCCCTCGAGCTTGGTGATCACCCCGACCGGCACGCCCGGCACGTAGGGACGGCCGCCCGCCGAGCCGAAGGTGACCAGCTCCTGGCCCGGATGCAGGATCGCGTTGACGTCGAACACCTGGAGCCGGAGCAGGCCGTTGCCGGTCATGCTCTTGCCGGTCCCGCTCACCACGCCGATCTGCCCGGTGCCGGCCAGCCGGACCCCGACGGTCACGCTGGCGTCGGTGGCGAGCAGCACGGTGGAGGTGGTCGCGCTGGCCGAGGTCACCGTCCCGACCAGGCCCTGCCCGTTCAGCACGGTCTCGTCGGGCTTGATGCCGTCCACCCGCCCCGCGTCGATCGTGACCGAGTCGTCGTAGGACGCGCCCGCGGCGATCACGCTCGCGGCCACGATCCGGTACCGCCCCCGGCCGGCCAGCTGGAGCAACTGGCTGAGCTGGCCCTCGTCGTATTTGCTGAGACGCTGCTGATTCAGCTGGGCGCGGAGATCAACCACCTGCCGTTGGAGAGCATTGATCTTGCCCTGGGAGCCGGAGCCGGTCAGCCCGTCGGTGAACGCGGCGACCGGCCTGGTGACCAGGCTGGCGGCGCTCTCCACCGAGCCGAACACGCTGCCGCCGAGCCCGCGCAGCCCGCCGACCCGCGAGCCGGTGCCGCCCCGGTAGTTGATGGTGATCAGCGCGAGCGCAGCCGCCAGCAGCACCCCCAGAACGATGCGGGTTCGCCGGGTGTCGTGCACCAGGTCTCCTCGTCCAACCGCCGGCCATGGCCCCGTGGCTGACTTGTCAGCTGGCTCCGTTGCTGGCCCCGTGTTAGCTACCGCTGCCGCTGTCCATCCTCCCCCTCGGAGGTCAGCGTCGGCGCTCCGGGACCAGAACCTGGCTCAGGGTGTCGAAATCTTCCACGCACTTGCCGGTGCCCAGCACCACCGAATCGAGCGGGTTGTCCGCCACGTGCACCGGCATGCCCGTTTCCTCGCGCAGCCGGTCGGCCAGCCCGCGCAGCAGCGCTCCCCCGCCGGTCAGCGCGATCCCCCGGTCCATCACGTCGCCGGCCAGCTCCGGCGGGCACTTGTCCAGGGTGGTCTTGACCGTGTCCACGATCAGCGCGACCGGTTCCTCGATGGCCCGGCGGATCTCCTCGGCCGAGATGACGATGGTCTTGGGCAGCCCGCTGACCAGGTCACGGCCGCGGATCTCGGCGTGCGGCTCGTCCGCCGACGGGTAGGCGGACCCGAGCGCCATCTTGATCTCCTCGGCGGTGCGCTCGCCGAGCATGAGCGAGTACTCCTTCTTGCCGAACGTGATGATCGCCTGGTCCAGCTCGTCACCGGCCACCCGGATCGACTGGGCGGTGACGATCCCGCCCAGCGAGATCACCGCGACCTCGGTGGTGCCGCCGCCGATGTCCACCACCATGTTCCCGGTCGGCTCGTTGACCGGCAGGCCGGCCCCGATCGCCGCGGCCATCGGCTCCTCGATGATGTAGACCCGGCGGGCGCCGGCCTGATGGCCGGCCTCCTTGACCGCGCTCTGCTCCACCCCGGTGATGCCGCTGGGCACCGCCACGACCACCCGCGGCTTGGCCAGGTGCCGGCGCCGGTGCACCTTCTGGATGAAGTAACGCAGCATCCGCTCGGTCACGTCGAAGTCGGCGATGACGCCGTCCTTGAGCGGACGCACGGCCACGATGTTGCCGGGCGTCCGCCCGATCATCCGTTTGGCCTCGACCCCGACGGCGACGATCTCGCCCGTGTTGGTATTCAGCGCCACCACGGAGGGTTCGTTGAGCACGATGCCGCGACCCCGGACATACACCAGGGTGTTCGCCGTGCCCAGATCGACCGCCATGTCACGGCCCAGAAACGCCAGCGCGTTGCTCATCAGGAACAAGAACCTTCCAAAAAGGGTCTGCTGGATGATCTGTGGTCTTTTTACCGCGGCTCACCCCCTGCCGGGGTCCGAGCCGCTCTTTGTCCTTCATCGGCCAGCGCCAGCCTGCCTAAACGAGGTCAGGAAAGAAGATCTTGATTTCCCGTTCGGCGGAGTCCGGCGAGTCGGATCCGTGCACGATGTTCTGCTGCACATCCAACGCGTGATCACCACGGATAGTGCCCGCGGAGGCCTGCACCGGATCGGTCGCGCCGGCCAGCCCGCGGAACGCCTCGATGGCCCGGGGACCCTCGACGACCAGGGCGACGAGCGGCCCCGACGTGATGAACACGACCAGCGACGGGAAGAAGGGCCTGCCCACGTGCTCGGCGTAGTGAGTCTCGGCCGTTTCCGCGGTGATGACCCGCATGTCCATCGCGGCGATCTTCAGGCCTTTGCGCTCGATGCGGGACAGGACCTCCCCGATCAGCCCCCGGCGGACCGCATCAGGCTTGACTAGGACAAGGGTACGTTGAATCAATACTTGCTCCTCTTAGCCGGTGGCAACGGTGCCGATCCCGGAGTGATCGAGGGCAATCCCGCCGCGGCCAGATCTTACCGTTGCCGCAGCGCGACCTGGGCTCCCAACACGTGCGGGCCCCCGGGTCCAGCCCCCGTCACGCCGGCGCGGCTTACCCAGCGCAGGCGTAGCCGCCGAATCTAACGTAACTGCCCCACCGTGTGCGCGCCACTTGACGGAACTCTCGCGCTGAAGCCGTGACCTGGACATATGACCAGTATCTAAGGCAAGCTCGGGAGAAGCGTCATCGCGGCGACGAGAAGCAGATGAACGGTGGAAGACCAGATCGGCAACCGCGCCCCCGATCCCGGCCCAGCGGATCCGCTGGCCGTGGCGTCTGCTTACCCGGATCCGCTGGCCGACGCCCCAGACCCCGCGGGGGCGCTGACGGACCCCGCTGAGCCGCCGCGGATGCGCTGACGGACGCCGCTGACCCGCGGACGCGCTGGACGCCGCGGACGCGCTGACGGCAGCTCCGGGCCGGCGCTGCGGCGGGACGGCCTGCTGGCCCGGATCGCGCCGTTCGCCGCGCTGGCCATCCTGGCCGAGGCGAGCCTGGCGCTGCCCCCCGGCCCGGCCTCCATCCCGGAGGCGATCGCCAGCGTCGTGATCCTGCTGGTCACCGCGGCGCTCGTGGTGCTGGTGCCCTGGGACCGGCTCCCGGCCTGGTGTGACGTGACGGTGCCGCTGCTGTACACGGCGTCGGTGCTGCCGCTCGCCCAGGCGGCCGGCGGGACGTACTCCGGGATCATGATCATCCTGCTCAGCCCGATCATCTGGACCGCGCTCTTCCACCGGCCGTGGGAGTCGGTCGTGGTGAGCGCGGCCGCCCTGGCCGTGGTGCTGGCCGTCTCGCTGATGCCCGACATGGCCAGCCCGGCCGTGCTGATCCGCCGGATGATCTCCTGGGCGGCGCTGGCCGCCATGATCGCGGTGGCCGGGCACGGCCTGCGCGCCCGGATCCGCCGGTCCCGCCAGCAGGCCGCCCTGATGCAGGAGCGGCTGCGCGAGATGAGCATCCTGGCCGACCGGGACCGCATCGCGGCCAGCCTGCACGACACGGTGGTGCAGCGGCTGTTCGCGTCGGGCCTGTCGCTGCAGAGCACGGCGGGCCTGCTCGGCGGCCGGCCCGAGGTGGCCGGCCGGATCGACCAGGTGGTGCGTGATCTGGACGAGTCCATCACCCTGCTCCGCCAGTCCATCTTCGATCCGGCGCACGAGACGCCCGCCCGGGGCCTGCGGCGCAGCATCCTCGACGTGTCCCGCGAGCTGACCCCCTGGCTCGGGGTGGTCCCCGAAGTGACCCTGGAAGGCCCGCTCGACACCGCGGTGCCCCCGCCGGCCGCCCGCCAGCTGCTGGGGGTGCTGCGGGAAGGGCTGGCCCACAGCGGCGCCTACGCGCACGCGACCCAGGTGGCGGTGGCCGTGGCCGCGGACCAGGAGACGGTGACGCTGACCATCACCGACGACGGCACCCGGTGGGCGGCCCGGACCGCCGGGAACGGGTCCACCCTGCCCGCGCTGCGCGCGCGGGCGCACCAGGTCGGCGGGACGGTGGCGACCGAGTCCGCGCACCGGCGAGACCCGGCTGATCTGGCGGGCGCCGCTCAGGTCGCTTCGTAGCGGCGTCCCATCCAGATAGCCAGGATCCAGAACCCGGCGAAGATGACGCCGAGCACGTACATGACCGGGACCAGGACGCCGGCCGCGATCACCAGGAGCTGGAGCACGCTGCCCGCCACCAGGGCCCAGGGCATGCGCGGACGGCCGACCACCCCCGCCAGCAGTACCGCGGCCACCGCCAGCCCGCCGCCCGCATACCCGGCGGCGTGCGAGGCGTGACCGATGGTGATGGCCACCGGAATGGCCAGGCCGATCATGATGGCCTCCATCACCAGCACGGTGGCGCAGAGCCGTCTCATCTGGGCCGTCTCATCTGGGCCCCCTCATTCCTCCCCCGCCGCCCCCTCGCGATCCTGATGCTCGCGGTCCTCGCGCGCCTCGCGGTCCTCGCGGTCCTGGTCCTCGCCGTCCCAGTCCTCGCGCTCCTCGCGGTCGCGCTCCTCGCGGTCCAGGCGATCTTGTTCCGCGCGGTGCGCGTCCGCGCGGTCCACCTCGACGCGGTCCGGGGCGAGCAGCAGCCGGGCGTCCCCGGCGGTGACGACCGACCCGGTGACCAGCACCCCGGTCAGGGTCAGCCCTTCCTCGCCGGACGCGTCGTCGGCCAGCCCGACCGCCATCTCCAGGGCGTCGTCGAGCCGCCGCGCCACATGCACCCGCTCCACGCCGAACACCGACGCGGCCAGCTCGGCCAGCTTGTCCGGGTCCATGGACCGATCAGATGAGTTCCGGGTCACCACGAGCTCCGAGATCACCGGTTCCATCTGGTCGAGGATCCCGGCCACGTCCTTGTCCTCGCTGACCGCCAGTACCCCGATGACCGACGCGAACGTGAACGCCTCGGTGAGCGCCTCCATCGCGGCTTCCATGCCCGCCGGATTGTGCGCCGCGTCCAGGATCACCACCGGGCTGCGCCGCACCACCTCGAGCCGCCCCGGCGACGTAACCGACGCGAACCCCTCCCGCACCAGCTCCTGCCCCAGCGCCCCCACCGGCGCGTCATCGTCATCCGCGGGCCGGGCCGGCGGAACGGCGGGCGTACCGTCATCAAGCTCAGCCAGCTCACATCAGCGGGGGCCGAGGACTGCGAACCCTCGTCCACCGAGGGCCAGCCCGCGGTTTCGTCGGCCCGGTCCGCCTCCTGCTCAGCCGACTGCCCAGACAACGGCGTACCGGCGGCGAACGCCTCGACAGCGGCCAAGGCGACGGCCGCGTTGCTGGCCTGGTAAGCGCCGAACAGCGGCAGCACGATGTCGGTGTAGTCGCCGCGCAGCCCGCGCAGGTCCAGCCGCTGCCCGCCGACCGCGAGGTCGCGGTTGAGCACCCCGAACTCCAGCCCTTCGCGGACCACCGAGGCGCCCACCGAGACGACCCGGCGCAGCAGGGCCTCCGCCGCGGGCAGCGGCTGCTGGGCCAGCACCGCCACCGCGCCCGGCTTGATGATCCCGGCCTTGTCCGTGGCGATCTCCTCCACCGTGCCGCCCAGGTACGCGGTGTGGTCGAGGGAGACCGGGGTGACCACCGCCACGGCGCCGTCCGCGATGTTCGTGGCGTCCCAGGTGCCGCCCAGCCCGACCTCGATCACCGCGACGTCCACCGGGACGTCGGCGAAGATGGCGAAGGCCATGCCGGTCAGCACCTCGAAGAAGGACAGCTGGGTGGCCTGCCGCCCGTCGACCAGGGCCAGGTAGGGCGCCAGTTCGTCGTAGGCGGCCACGAAGGCCTCGGCCGAGACCGGCTGGCCGTCCACCACGATGCGTTCGCGGATGGAGGTCAGGTGCGGGCTGGTGAACAGGCCGGTGCGCAGGCCCCGCGCGCGCAGCAGGCTCTCGATCATCCGGGCGGTCGAGGTCTTGCCGTTCGTGCCGGTGACGTGGATCACCGGGTAGGAGCGCTGCGGGTCGCCGAGCACCGAGACGAGCGCGGCCATCCGGTCCAGGGTCGGTTCGATGGTGTGCTCAGGGCGCCGCGCCAGGATCTCGCCCTCGGCCTCGCGCAGCTCGCTGGAGATACTCAACCGTCCTCCTGCGGCTGCCCGTCCGCCCCCGGCAGGGCGGCGAGGCGGCCGGTGATCCGCTCGATGTCGGCGCGGGCCGCGTCGAGCCGTTCCCGGGTCTTGGCCACCACGTCGGCCGGGGCCTTGGCCAGGAACGACTCGTTGGCCAGCTTCCGCTCGGCCTGGTCCGCCTCCTTGCGGGCGGCGGCGAGGTCCTTGTCCATCCGGCGGCGCTCGGCGGCCACGTCGATCCCGGCGGCGGTGTCCAGTTCCACGGTGATGCCCTCGGCCAGCACGGACGCGGTCGCGGTGAAGCCGTCGCCGGGCGCGGCCAGCCGCAGCAGCGACCGGATGCTGGTCTCGTGCGGCGCGAGGCGGCTGCCCTCGATCCCGGCGAGCACCGCGGGCACCTGCTGCCCGGGCCGCAGGCCCTGGTCGGACCGGAACCTGCGGACCTCGGTGACCAGCCGCATCAGCGAGCCGATCTCCGCTTCCGCGGCCGCGTCCCGGAAGGCCGCCGCGTCATCGGTCACGCCCGCCGCCGCAGCCGGCCAGCCAGCACCGCCGGGCGCTGGCCGGGCCACGGCGCGACCATGATGCTGTCCCCGCCGGTCAGCGCGGTCCACAGCTCCTCGGTGACGAACGGCATGACCGGGTGCAGCAGCTTCAGCAGCCGGTCCAGGACGTAGCCGAGCACCTCACGGGTGACCCCGCCGGCGGGTGAGCCGGACAGGGCCGGCTTGGCCAGCTCCAGGTACCAGTCGCACACCTCGTCCCAGGCGAAGTGGTACAGCAGCTCGCACACCTTGCCGAACTCATACCGCTCGAAGAGCGCGTCCACCTCGCCGGTGACGGTGGCCAGCCGGGACAGGATCCAGCGGGCCGCGGTCGGCAGGTGCTGCGGGCCGGGCCGCGCCGCGGCACGGTCGCACCGTTCAGCAGCGCGAAACGGGTCGCGTTCCACAGCTTGTTGCAGAAGTTCCTGGACCCGGTGACCCATTCCTCGCTGACCGCCACGTCACTGCCCGGGCTGGCCCCGCGGGCCAGCGTGAACCGGGTGGCGTCGGCGCCGAACCGGCCGATCCAGTCCAGCGGGTCCACCGTGTTGCCCAGCGACTTGGACATCTTCTTGCCGTTGGCGTCGCGGACCAGGCCGTGCAGCGCGATGTCCCGGAACGGCACCGCCTGGGCCGGCTGGCGGTCTGACATCGCGTAGAGGCCGAACATCATCATCCGGGCCACCCAGAAGAACAGGATGTCGTACGCCGTGACCAGCACGCTGGTGGGATAGAAGGCGGCCAGGTCCGCGGTGTCGTCGGGCCAGCCCAGCGTGGAGCAGGGCCACAGCGCGGACGAGAACCAGGTGTCCAGCACGTCCGGGTCCTGCCGCCAGCCTTCGCCCGGCGGCGGCTCCTCGCCGGGACCGGCGCAGACCACCTCACCGGACGGCCCGTACCAGACCGGGATCCGGTGCCCCCACCACAGCTGGCGGCTGATGCACCAGTCGTGCATGTCATCGACCCAGTCGAAGTAGCGGGGCGCCAGCTCCGCCGGGTGGATGCCGACCCGGCCGTCGCGGACCGCGTCACCGGCCGCCTTGGCCAGCGGGCCGACCTTGACGAACCACTGCAGGGACAGCCTCGGCTCGACGACCGTGCTGCACCGGCTGCAGTGGCCCACCGCGTGCACGTAGGGCCGCACCTCGGCCACGATCCGGCCGTCCTCGCGGAGCGCCCTGACCACCGCGGGCCGGGCCTCGAACCGGTCCATGCCCTCGAACGGCCCGTGCGCGGTGACCCGGCCGTGCTCGTCCAGGACCGTGATGCTGGGCAGCCCGTGGCGGCGGCCGATCTCGAAGTCGTCCGGGTCGTGCGCCGGGGTCACCTTGACCGCGCCGGTGCCGAACTCCGGGTCCACGTGCGGGTCCGCGACCACCGGGATCCGCCGGCTGGACAGCGGCAGCCGCACGTCCCGGCCGACCAGGTGGGCGTACCGGGCATCGTCGGGATGCACCGCCACCGCGGTGTCACCCAGCATCGTCTCGGCCCGGGTGGTCGCGACCACGACGGAGTCGTCGCCGTCCCCGTACCGGATCGAGACCAGTTCGCCGTCCTCGTCGCTGTGGTCCACCTCGATGTCGGACAGCGCGGTGAGGCAGCGCGGGCACCAGTTGATGATCCGCTCGGCCCGGTAGATGAGCCCGTCGTCGAACAGGCGCTTGAAGACGGTCTGCACGGCGCGGGACAGGCCCTCGTCCATGGTGAACCGCTCGCGGGACCAGTCCACGCTGTCGCCGAGACGGCGCATCTGGCCCAGGATCTTCCCGCCGGACTCGGCCTTCCACTGCCAGACCCGCTCCACGAACGCCTCGCGGCCGAGGTCGTGCCGGCTCAGGCCTTCCTTGGCCAGTTCCCGCTCCACCACGTTCTGGGTGGCGATGCCCGCATGGTCCATGCCGGGCACCCACAGCGTGGTGTAGCCCTGCATCCGGCGCCGCCGGACCAGGGCGTCGATCAGCGTGTGGTTGAGCGCATGGCCGATGTGCAGCGAGCCGGTGACGTTCGGCGGGGGGATGACCACGCAGAACGCGGGGTGCTCCGGGCTGACGTCCCGGGGGTCCGCGTGCATCAGCCCGCGGGCGTCCCACGACTGATACAGGCGGTCCTCTACCTCGCCCGGCGCGTACTGCGGCGGGAGCTGGGTTCGCTGCTGGCTAAGATCTGCACTCACGACAGCCGAGTCTAGTGCCGCGGCGCGAGGCCGCCCGTGCAAAGAGCCCGGGCCAGGACGCCGTGCGCTGCGGCGCCGGACTGCTCCCGGTTAGGCCGACTTTTCCCGCGGGGTGCGGCGGGCGACGTCCCGGGGCACCAGGGTGGGGTTCACGTGCTCCAGCACCACCGGCCCGGTGATCACCACGCGCTCGACGTCCTTGCGGCTCGGCACCTCATACATCACCGACATCAGCACTTCTTCGAGGATGGCGCGCAGCCCGCGGGCCCCGGTGCCGCGCAGGATCGCCTGGTCGGCCACGGCCTCCAGCGCGTCCTCGGTGAACTCCAGGTCCACGTTGTCCAGCTCGAACAGCCGCCGGTACTGCTTGACCAGCGCGTTCCGGGGCTCGGTGAGGATCTGGATCAGCGCGTCCCGGTCCAGGTTGTGCACGCTGGTGATGACCGGCAGCCGTCCGACGAACTCCGGGATCATCCCGAACTTGAGCAGGTCCTCCGGCATGACGTCGGCGAAGGCGTCGCCCGAGGCCCGGTCGTTCTTGACCCGGAGCACCGCGCCGAAGCCCATCCCGCTCTTGCCGACCCGCGACTCGATGATCTTCTCCAGCCCGGAGAAGGAACCGCCGCAGATGAACAGGACGTTGGTCGTGTCGATCTGGATGAACTCCTGGTGCGGGTGCTTCCGGCCGCCCTGCGGGGGCACCGAGGCGGTGGTGCCCTCGAGGATCTTCAGCAGCGCCTGCTGCACGCCCTCCCCCGAGACGTCCCGGGTGATGGAGGGGTTCTCGCTCTTGCGGGCGATCTTGTCGATCTCGTCGATGTAGATGATCCCGGTCTCGGCCTTCTTCACGTCGTACTCGGCCGCCTGGATCAGTTTGAGCAGGATGTTCTCGACATCCTCGCCCACGTAACCCGCCTCGGTGAGCGCGGTGGCGTCGGCGATCGCGAACGGGACGTTGAGCAGCCGGGCCAGCGTCTGGGCCAGCAGGGTCTTGCCCGAGCCGGTGGGGCCGAGCAGCAGGATGTTCGACTTGGCCAGCTCGACGCCGTCCTCGCCGGGCCGGGTGTCACCGCCCGACTGGACCCGCTTGTAGTGGTTGTACACCGCCACGGACAGGGCCTTCTTGGCCTTCTCCTGCCCGATCACGTACGCGTCGAGGAACTCGTAGATCTCGCGCGGCTTGGGCAGGCTGTCCCATTTCAGCTCGGACGGCTCCGCGAGTTCCTCTTCGATGATCTCGTTGCAGAGGTCAATGCACTCGTCGCAGATGTACACGCCGGGTCCGGCGATGAGCTTCTTGACTTGCTTTTGACTCTTCCCACAGAAAGAGCACTTCAGCAGGTCACCACCATCGCCGATGCGAGCCACCCAGCTACTCCTTTACCTGGGGCCGTCAGCCCCAGCCTAGGGCTGACGGCAGCGTTCCCGCCGTGCCACCACGCTCTTAGTGCCTCGGGCCGCTACGTGCCCGCGAGCCCAACCTTCTACCTCTGACGGTACCGCCTCCGGGCCCCCGGCCGCGATAGCCGGGACCCGGCGCCGTCCCGCCTGGAGGACGAATCCTCCTGGTTAGGACGACCCTACCTCGGTCTTGCGCTTCAGGCTGGACAGAACTTCATCCACCAGACCGTATTCCTTGGCTTCCTCGGCGGTGAAGAACTTGTCCCGCTCGATGTCGTCGCGCACCTGCTCCGGGGTCCGGCCGGTGTGCGTGGCCACGATCTTCTCCATCGCGGACCGCATCCGCAGGATCTCCTGGGCCTGGATCTCCAGGTCGCTGGACTGCCCGTAGCCGCCCTCGGTGGCCGGCTGGTGCAGCAGGATGCGGGCGTTCGGCAGGGCCAGCCGCTTGCCGGCCGTGCCCGCCGCGAGCAGCACCGCCGCACCCGAGGCCGCCTGGCCGATGCAGACCGTCTGCAGCTCGGGCTGGACGAACTGCATGGTGTCGTAGATCGCCATCATCGAGGTCACCGACCCGCCGGGCGAGTTGATGTACATCGTGATGTCGCGGTCCGGGTCGAGCGACTCCAGCGCGATCAGCTGCGCGATGACGTCGTTGGCCGAGGCGTCGTCGATCTGCACGCCGAGGAAGATGATCCGCTCCTCGAAGAGCTTGTTGTACGGGTTCATCTCCTTGACGCCGTACGACGTGCGCTCCACGAACGAGGGCAGGACGTAGCGGGACTCCGCCGATCCCGGCACCAGGTGCCGCGGCCCGGCCAGCCCGCGGCTGGATGTACTCACTTGCGGCTCCTCCGCTCCATGTCCGGTGGGTCCGGTGTGGCGATTCATGAGACCGGCCCGACCGTCGGGACCTCGACGGCGCTGCGGATCACGTGGTCCACGAAGCCGTACTCCTTGGCCTGCTCCGCGGTGAACCAGCGGTCCCGGTCGGCGTCCTTCTCGATCTGCTCGACGGTCTGCCCGGTGTGGAAGGCGGTGCGCTCGGCCAGGGTGCGCTTGATGTACAGCATCTGCTCGGCCTGGATCCTGATGTCCGACGCGGTTCCGCCGATTCCGCCGGACGGCTGGTGCATCAGGACGCTGGCGTGCGGCAGCGCGTAGCGCTTGCCAGGGGTCCCCGCGGACAGCAGGAACTGGCCCATGGACGCGGCCATCCCCATCGCGTAGGTCGCGACGTCGTTCGGCACGTACTGCATCACGTCGTAGATGGCCAGGCCCGCGTAGACGGAACCGCCGGGCGAGTTGATGTAGATGCTGATGTCGCGCTTGTCGTCCTCGGACGCGAGCAGCACCATCTCGGCGCACATCCGGTTGGCGATGTCCTCGTCAACCTGCTGGCCAAGGAAGATGATCCGGTGCCGGAGCAGCCGGTTGAATATCTGTTCGGTAATCAGCGGCGGGGCCGCTTCCGCGGTGCGCGCCAGGATCCCGGCCGGATCCTCGAAGGCCGGAGGAGTCGTCACTCTGCTCTCCATCCATTTCCGCTCACGTATTTGCGTCATTGACTGCGACGATAACTCCCGGCCAGGGCGAGATCGTCCGCGCCCGGGCTCTGTTCGCTGTCGGCGCAGGCCCTCACCCGGGTCACACCCGGCCACGACCTGCGCCCGGGCCGCGGGCAGCCACCGCCCCCGCTGCGCCCCCCGGCCGCGTCACGCGGTGCTGCCGCCCGGTTCGTCGCTGGCTGAGCCTTCCTCCGCGTCACCGGCGCTGGCTTCGGCCGCCTTGGCCTTCGGGGCCCGGGGCTTCCGGGTCCTGGCCTTCGGGGCACTGGCCTCGGGGCACTGGCCTCCGCAGCACTGGCCTCCGGCGCGCACCGGCCTCCGCGGCACTGGCCTCCGGCGCACTGGCGTCGGCCGGGCTGTCCTGCGCCTCGTCGGAGCCGGCCGGGCCGGCCTCCGCGTCGCCCGCCTCGCCAGTCTCGTCCGTCTCGTCCGGCTGGAGAGGCGCGCTGACGTCCACCGGCTGGCCAGCCTCGTCGGTCACGGTCGCGCGCTCGGTGATGAGGGTGAGCGCCTTGCCCCGGAGCACCTCGGTGATCACGGACCCGATCTGGCCCCGGTCCGCCAGCTCCTGGGCCAGCCGGTCGGGCTGCACGCCCATCCGGTAGGCCTGCTCGATCACGAACGAGTTCAGCTCGTCCTGCTCGATGCCCAGCTCTTCCTGCCGGGCCAGCTGGTCCAGCACGAACCCGGCCTTCACCGAGCGCCGCGCGCTGTCCTCCATGTCCGTCTCGACCTGCTCGGCGGTCTGGCCCGACGACTCCAGGTAGGCGTCCATGGTGGTGCCCGCCCGCTCCAGCTGCTCGTCGAGCGACTCGCGCCGCATCTCGGTCTCGCTGGTGACCATGCTGTCCGGCAGCGGGATGTCGATCTTGGCCAGCACCGAGTCCAGCGCACGCTCCCGCGCCTGGCCGACCTGCTGCATCCGCTTCATGGCCTCCAGCTGGGCCCGGGTCCCGGCGCGGAACTCGCCGAGCGTGTCGTACTCGCTGGCGGACTGGGCGAACTCGTCGTCCAGCTCGGGCAGTTCCTTGACCTTGACGCTGTGCACGGTCACGGTCACGTCGGCCTGCTCGCCGCCGTGCTCCCCGCCGACCAGCTCGGCGTTGAAGGTGCTGGTCTCACCAGCCGACATCCCGGTCAGCGCCTCGTCCAGGCCGTCCAGCAGCGAGCCGCTGCCCACCTGGTAGGAGTAGCCGCTCACCTGGGCGTCCTCGACCGGCTCCCCGTCCACCGAGGCGGACAGGTCGATCGAGGTGAAGTCGCCGTCCTCGACCGGCCGGTCGACGCCCTTGAGCGAGGCGAACCGCTCGCGCAGGCCGCCGATGTACTCCTCGACCTCGTCGGGAGTGACCACGGCGGTGTCCACGGTCACCGGCAGCCCGGTGAGGTCGGGGATCTCGAACTTGGGCCGGACGTCCACCTCGGCGGTGAAGGCCAGCTCCTTGCCGTCGTCCAGCTTGGTGATCTCGAGGTCCGGCTGGCCGAGCGCGAACACGTCGTTCTCCTGCAGGGCCTGGCCGTACAGCTGCGGTACCGCCTCATTGACCGCCTGCTCCAGTACCACGCCGCGGCCGAACCGCTGGTCGATGATGCGCGGCGGTACCCGGCCCGGCCGGAAGCCGGGCACCCGCACCTGCCGGCCCACCTCGCGGTAGGCCTTGTCGAGGCTGCCCTTCAGCTCCTCGAACGGAACCTCGATGGTCAGCTTCACCCTCGTTGGGCCAAGCTCCTCGACGTCGGTCTTCACGTCGCCGTCACTCCCTGATCCATGCGCTCGGTGTGTGCTGCGCTGCTGCGCTGCGTCCCTAGTGTGGGCGTCCCCTGCCTGGCCGCTCCCGCCGCGCCTCGTACGCGGTTACGCGCGACCCAGCGCAGCCGCTGACGGCTACGCGCGCCAGTCTAGTGGCCCGCGGGAGGGCTCCTAGGCGGGAACGACCTGCCCGTGCCCGCCGCGGCGCCTTTTACCCCCGCTTCACCCGTGGCGGGTGGTGCCCGCCCGGCCGCGGCTGTCCACGCTTAGTCACACTGGCGCGGTTCCGCGAAAGCCTTGGAGGCGGTCATGACAGCTCAGGACGCCGGGCAGGCCGGACGCGCCAGCCGGCACCGCGAGCCGGGCGCGGACGTCGGCGACGCGGCCTACGGCGCCGACGCCGGGCCGGGTCTTTACGAGCGGGAGACCGCCGCGGCCTGGGCGTCCGGCTGGCAGGTGGTCCTGCTCGTCGCGGTGCTGACGCTCGCGTGCGGGGTCATCCTGCTGGTCTGGCCCCACGAGACGCTCATCGTCGTGGCCGCGGTGATCGGCGCGGCGCTGCTGGTCACCGGCCTGTTCCGCCTGATCGGCGGGTTCACCGCGCGCGGCGTCAGCGGCGGCACCCGGGCCGCCTACGTCATCATCGGCCTGCTGGCCACCCTGGCCGGGCTCTACTGCCTGCGGCACCTCTAGGTCACGGTGGTCCTGGTCGCGTTCATCGTCGGCGTGTTCTGGACCCTGCACGGGATCGTGGACCTGATCGTGGCGGCCACGTCGGGGCCCGGCACCGGGCGCGGGCTGCGCGCGTTCGTCGGCCTGCTCAGCCTGGCGGCCGGGCTGATCGTGATGTTCTGGCCCTCGATCAC
The DNA here is from genome assembly GCA_963781085.1 of uncultured Actinomycetes bacterium. GTDB lineage: Bacteria > Actinomycetota > Actinomycetes > Streptosporangiales > Streptosporangiaceae > RYN-230. The sequence continues at coordinate 135,737 of CAWAES010000023.1, read as the reverse complement.
GCTGTCGTCCTGCTCTGGGTGATGGGAGTCTGGCTGCTGGCCTACGGCCTGATGCTGGGCGTGATGGCCTTCCAGATCCGCCACATCGCCAAGACGCGCGGTGGCGTAACCCGGGGAACGCTCGTGATCATGGGATCGCCGGGGCCTGCGCCCCAGTGATCCCATGATCACGAACCGGGGCGGGACTACAGCAGGCCCAGGCGGCGGCCGCGGGCGATGGCCTCGCGGCGGGAGCTGACCCCCAGCTTCCGGTAGGCCGAGCGCAGGTGCGTCTTGACCGTGTTGATGGACAGGAACAGCGCCTGGGAGATCTCCTCGTTGGTCATGTGCGACGGGAGAAAGCGCAGCACGGCCCGCTCACTGTCGGTGAGCGGCACGCTGACCGCGTCGGCCGGCCCGGTCGGCCGGGGGGCCTGGGCGTCGAAACGCTCCAGGATTCGCCCGGCGAAGCCGGCGTGGCGGCTGGTCGGCGCGATCAGCACGGTCATCGCCGAGCGGACCGCGGCCCCCGAGTCCAGGAAAGCCCGGTAGGCCCCTTCCGGCTCGGCCAGCGTCAGCGCCTGCTCCAGCAGCCCGGCGGCCTCGTCGGCCAGCCCCAGGCGGCGCTGCGCGGCGGCCGCGATGAGCAGCCCGGAGATCTGCTCCTGCAGCGTCACCCCGTCGGCCGCCCCTTCCGCCGCCCCGTCCAGGCATGGTTCGACGGCCTCCAGCGCACTCTTGAAGTCACCCTCGGCGATCAGCAGGCCGCCGCGCAGCAGCCGGCCGTCGGCCCGGTCGAAGTGCTCGCCTTCCTCGACGAGCAGCAGCACCGCGCGGGCCCGGCCGGTGTTGCCGACCCGGAGCGCCACCTCACCCTCGGCGATGGTCAGCACGTCGGCCAGCGCCGGGTGGGCGGGGCCCCAGGTCTCGCGGAGCCGCGACAGCAGCGCGGTGGCCCCGGTGGCGTCACCGTCCGCGAGCAGGACCCGGGCCCGGATCAGCGCCGCGACCGCGCTCACCGACGGCTCCCCCGGGAACTGCCCGGTCAGCTGGGGGTCGATGCCTTCCAGCAGCCGCTGCGCCGAGGACAGGTCGTCGCGGCGCAGGCTGAGCAGCGCCTGGGCCAGCCCGGCGAGCTCGGCGGCCTGGCTCTGCTCCGGCCGCCCGGCCCCCGGCAGGGCCGGCTCCAGCGGCCCGCGCCCGGTCAGCACGTCAGCCGCGGACCGGCGGGCCGCGGTGAGGTCGCCGTACCAGGCCTCGGCCAGCGCCCGCCAGGCCCGGGCCCGGGCCTGCAGCCCGGTCAGGTTGCCCGGCGGCGAGTTGCCGGTCGGCCAGCCGCAGCGCGTGCCGGGCGGGCTGGATCTCCCAGCGGCGCAGCCGGGCCACCCCCAGCGCGAACCACAGCAGGCCCACGGCCCGGTGCTCGGGCTGGGTGCTGGCGGCGGTCTGGGCCCGCTCGGCCAGCGAGCGGGCCGTGGCCAGCAGGGCGGGGTCAGGGTCGGTCCGGCCGCCGGCCAGCATCACCCGCAGCGCGGCCAGCGTCGGCTCCATGATCCGCTGCATCGCCGGGACCGCGCGGCTCAGCGCCCGGTCCCCGCTGTCCAGGTACGCGGCCGCCCCGTCACGGTCACCGTCCCAGAGCCGGGCGGCGGCCCACGCCGCCGCGACGGCGGGGTCGTCGGACGAGCGGTCCGGCGGGAACAGGGACAGCACGCTCTCCAGGTCCGCGGTCGATCCGGGGCTGGCCACCCCGGCGCCGGCCTCGGCCAGGGTCTGCGCCGCGTAGTCCCAGTCCTGCGCCTCGGCCGCGCAGCGCACCGAGGCGATCGGGTGGTCATGCGCCGCGTACCAGCGCGCCGCCCGGCGCAGCAGCACCGGGATCTCGTGCGGGATCTCCCGGTGCAGCTCGGCGGTGAGGACCTGGCGCAGCAGCGGGTGGTAGACGTACTCGCCGCGCTCGCGGTCGACCACGTCCACGAAGCTGTTCTCCCGGCTGAGCCGGTCCAGGGTCCGCGCGCTGCCGGACTGCCCGGTCAGCGCGTCGGCCAGACCGCCGGACACCTGGCTGGCGATGCAGGTCCGGAGCAGGAACATGCGGGTGGCGGGGGCCTGCTTGACGAGGACCTCGTCCCATAGGTAGTCGGTCACGATCGGCTCGTCGCCAGCCAGGTCGGTGATGGTCGCGCCCGGTTCCGGGTCGGACCGGGCCCGCATGGCGGCCAGCCGCAGGCCCGCCATCCAGCCCTGGGTGCGCCGCAGCAGCGCGTCGCGGGCCGACGGGTCGACGTCCAGGCCCAGCATGGAGAAGTAGGCGTCGGCCTCCTCGCTGGTGCAGGCGAGGTCATGGCCGCCGATGTCGGCCAGTTCGCCGGCCACCCGCAGCCGGGCCAGCTGCAGGGCGGGCGGCTGCCGCGCGGACAGCACCAGCCGCAAGGTGGCGGGCGCGTGCCGGATCAGCAGGTCGATCCCGCCGAGCACGGACGCGTCGGTCAGCTCGTGGATGTCGTCCAGCACCAGGATGACCGGCTCGGTGAAGGTCTGCGCCGCTTCGACCAGCCGCAACGGAAACCCGTCCGGCGATACGTCTTCCAGCGACCGGAGGGACTCGGCCGGGATCGACCGCAGCCGGGCCAGCCCGGCACAGATGTGGGCCCAGAACCAGGACTGCTGGTCCTCGGCGTCCAGGGTGAGCCAGACCACCCGGCGGGCCTGCGCGGGCGCCGCGGCCCAGGTGCTGCAGGCCACGGTCTTCCCGGCCCCGGCCGGCCCGGAGATGAGCGTCACCCGGTTCCGGGCGGCCTGATCGAGCAGGCCGGTGATCCGGCGCCGGCGCAGCACCGGGAAATGCGACTGCGGGACCTGGAGCTTGCCCTCCAGGAACCGCGGCGGAGACTGGCCCGGCGGTCTCGCCGCCACCCGGGCCTGGGCGCCGCCCCGGCCCGCTCTGCTCCCGGCGCCGGCTCGGCTGCCCGGCGCCCGGCTCGCGGACGCTCTGCTCCCGGACGGCCTGGTCTCGAACGCTCTGCTCCCGCACGTCGTGCTCCCGAACGTGGGACGCCGCCGCGGCGGCCCGCACCGCCCTCTGCGACTCCGCCCCGTTCATGGTGCTGGTCATGGACTTCCCCCCCGAGACCCCCCGTACCTGCGGCACCCACGCCGGCCATCCTCATCCCTTGGGGTGAATGCGCAGGTCAGACGCCTTTGCGGGTCATACCCGGGGCCGGCTGGTATCAACCACACCGCCTTCCGGCTCCCTTTAACCCATAATTGAGGGCTTGCCATAATCGCGGCCTCACCCGTGGCGGGTGAGGTGGCGCACAAATCCCGGGTGAGCCGGCGGCGCCAGCCCGGGTGAGCAGCCCGCCGCGCCGGGCGAGGCGGCAGCGCCCGGGTGAGCCCGCCCGCGGGTGCGGCCCCGGACCTGGCCGCGCCGTCTCAGCGGAAGCCGGTGGCCGGGGTCCGGCGGAGCCGGGACAGCACCGGCTGGATCTCCCCTACCCCATGGTCCAGCTGGTAGTCCAGGTTGATCGCGGCGTTGATGAGCGACAGGTGGCTGAACGCCTGCGGGAAGTTGCCGAGCTGCTCGCCGGTAAGCCCGATCTCCTCGGAGTACAGGCCGAGATGGTTGGCGTAGGTGTGCATCTTCTGGAAGGTCAGCGCCGCTTCCTCCGTCCGCCCCGACCGGGCCAGCGCGTCCACGTACCAGAACGTGCACAGTGAGAACGTGCCCTCCTGCCCGCGCAGGCCGTCCGGCGAGGCGCTGGGGTCGTAGCGGTACACCAGGCTGTCCGAGACCAGTTTTTTGTCCATGGCCTCCAGCGTGTCCAGCCACATGGGGTCGAACGGGGACACGAACCCCATCAGCGGCATCAGCAGCAGCGAGGAGTCCAGCACGTCGGTGCCGTAGTGCTGGACGAAGGTGCGTTCCTTGGCGTTCCAGCCCCGCTCCATGACCTGCCGGTAGACGCGGTCGCGCTCCGAGCGCCAGCGCATGACGTCGGCGGGCCGGCCCCGGCGCTCGGCGAGCCGGATCGCCCGGTCCAGCGCCACCCAGCACTGGAAGCGCCCGTAGGTGAAGTCCTTGCGGCCGCCCCGGGTCTCCCAGATGCCTTCCTCAGGCTGGTCCCAGTGCTCGCAGAGCCAGTCCATCATGTCCACCATCGCGGTCCAGCCCACGTGCGCGGCCTGCAGCCCGTGCTCGTCGGCCTGCGCGAAGGCGTCCATGGCCTCGCCGAAGATGTCCAGCTGGAGCTGGTCAGCCGCGCCGTTGCCGATCCGGACCGGGCGTGACCCGCGCCAGCCCTCCCAGTGATCCAGGGTCTCCTCGGTCAGGTCCGAGGACCCGTCCACCCGGTACATGACCCGCAGCGGGCACTCGCCGTCGCTGCCCTGGTGCTCGATAAGCCGGTCCCGGACCCAGGCGCCGAAGGCGGCCGCCTCCTCCGCGTACCCCAGCCCGAGCAGCGCGTGCACCGAGAACGACGCGTCCCGGATCCAGGTGTAGCGGTAGTCCCAGTTGCGCTCGCCGCCCACCTGCTCCGGCAGCCCGGTGGTGGGCGCGGCGACCAGCGCCCCGGACGGAGCGTAGGTCATCAGCTTGAGGGTCATCGCGGATCGGGTCACCATCTCCCGCCAGCGCCCGGTGTAGGTGGACTTGCGGAGCCAGCCCCGCCAGAACTCGGCGGTCTCGTGGGACAGCCGCTCCAGCTCGCCGTCTGGCAGCCGGCGCGGCCGCCCGCCGCCTGACTCCAGCACCATCCCGGCGCTCTCGCCCTCCTGCAGGGTGCGGCGGATCCGCAGGTCGCTGCCAATCCGTTCGGCCTGCCCGCCGAGTTCGGGCCGGGAGCCACCCGGACTGCTCTCGCAGTGCAGGGTCAGCTCGAGCTGCTCGGTGTGGAAGATCGCCCCGTCCTCGGTGATCTCCAGGTGGTGCTCCTGGCGGCCGTAGTCGAAGCGTGGCTTGACGTCGATCACGAACCGCATCGATCCGCGGACCACCCGCAGCAGCCGGACCAGCCGGTGGTGGCCAGTGGCCCGGCTCCCGGTGACCGGCATGAAGTCGGTGACCTCGCCGACCCCGTCGGGGGTCATGAAGCGGGTGATCAGGATGGCGGTGTCAGGGAAGTAGAGCTGCCGGCTGACGTAGTCGTCCCGGTCCGGGGCGACCCGGAAGTAGCCGCCGTTGTCGGCGTCCAGCAGCGACCCGAAGACGCTCGGCGAGTCAAAGCGCGGGCAGCAGAACCAGTCCACCGTGCCGTCGGCAGTGACCAGCGCCGCGGTCTGCAGGTCCCCGATCAGCCCGTGGTCGCTGATGTTCGGGTAGCGGGCCATGGTCCCCCTCCTGGTAAGTCATGGTGATGACCGGGCCGGGGGGCCAGAGTGCCGGGCTAGGACGAGGGGCTGGCCGAGGCGGCTGGACAGCGGACGCTGGCCTTGCGCAGCAGATCGCTCGCCTGGGTGGTGACGGCGGCCAGTTGGGTGGAGACCGCCTTCGCGGCGGCGGTGGCGCTGGGCTGGCTGCCGATGTTCTTCAGCGTCATCTCCAGCTTGACCAGGGCCGAGTTGAGTTCGTCGATCTCGGTCTTCCACTCCCCCCCGGCGTCCGTCCGCAGCCGGGCCACGTCTGCCCGGACCTGGGCGACGTCGGTCTTGAGCTTGTCCAGCGCGCCAGCGCTGGCCGACAGGTGCCCGATCTGGGCCATCGAGGAGCGCAGCGCGGCCACATCGGAGCAGACCGCCGAGGAAGGACTGGGTGCCGGGCTGCTCGCGGCGGAGCTCCCGCTGGAACTCCCGCCGGACGAGCAGCCCGTGCCCAGGAGCACGGCTGCGACGACGAGCACAACTCCAGCGAGTCCAGCCCTCATACCCCGAACGCTGCCCTCTGCCCGCGCCCGCGTCCTCACCCCTGGAGGGTTAGTTGCGCCGCCGCGGCCTGGACGGCACGCCGTAGCGTCCGGTCACCGTTCCGCGGTGGCCGCCGGCGGGCACTCACACCGGTGACCGTACGGCGCCGGGCGATCACCCCGCGCGGACGATGCTCGCCGGTCCCGGGGCGGCCAAGGTGGCGGCCATGACGAACAGCAGAGAGTCTGAGCGTGCGTTCCGGCTGAACACCAGGCCGCTGATCGCAGGCGGCGTGCTGATAGGACTGGGCAGCGTGCTGGGCCTGGCCGGGATCGTGGTCAGCGGGGCCAGCCTGGCCTCGGCCGCGCGTGACTGGGCGAACCGCCAGGAGGTACCCCCGACCGAGCTGGCCCGGCACCACTGGGCCCGGGCCAGGGCCGCGACCGCCGCCGGCGCCTCCACGTGGCGCAACGGCACCCGGGAGCACGCCACCCCGCTGGCCTGAGCCCGCTCCGGGTTGCCTGCACGACGACCGCGGTGGTCTTTGCTGCTGCCGGTGCTGCTGTCCCAGGCCTGGACCTGTTGCGCCGCCTCGCGAGGGTTAGGGTGGCGCCGGACCTTCACCCGCGCCAGGCGGTGCCCGCGGGCACCGCCTGGCGCTGCAGTAGTCCCACAGACCACAAGGAGCCAGATAGATGGCAGCAGCCCAGGTTGACGCGCTGGTGATCTTTGGCGCGACTGGCGATCTCGCGAAACTGGAGACGTTCCCGGCCCTGGTGGGGCTGGTGGACCGCGGCGTCCTCGACGTGCCCGTGGTCGGGGTGGCCAAGAACGGCTGGGGCCTGGACCAGTTCCGCGACTACGCGGTCGCCTCGCTCAAGCTGAACCAGATGGACCCGGCCAGCCCGTCCGCCGCCAAGATGCTCAGCCTGCTCCGCTACGTGGACGGGGACCTGGGCGACGACGCCACCTACCACGCGATGTCGGACGCCGTCGGCGACGGCCGGCAGATCCTGTTCTACCTGGAAGTACCGCCGGCGCTGTTCGGCCGGATCGCGCAGGGCATCGCGACCGCGGGCCGGGCCAAGGGCAACCGGATCATGGTCGAGAAGCCGTTCGGTACCGACCTGAAGAGCGCGATCGCCCTCAACGAGCTGATGCACCAGTACTTCCCGGAAGACGCGATCTACCGGGTGGACCACTGGCTGGGCCTGGACCCGGTGGAGAACCTGCTGTTCGTCCGCTTCGCCAACGCGGTCATCGAGCCGATGCTGAACCGCACGTTCGTCGAGAGCGTCCAGATCACCATGGCGGAGGCGTTCGACGTCTCTGACCGGGGCGCGTTCTACGACCGCACCGGCGCCACCCGGGACGTGGTGCAGAACCACATGCTCCAGGTGCTGGCGACGGTGATGGCCGACCCGCCGGACGGCCAGGGCCTGTCCACCTGGCGGGACTCGAAGGCCCGGCTGATCTCCGCGATCCGCCCGCTCACCCCGGAGGAGACGGTCCGCGGCCAGTACGAGGGCTACACCAGCGTGCCGGGCGTAGCCCCGCGCTCGACCGTGGAGACGTTCACCGCGATCCGGCTGATGGTCAACTCGTGGCGCTGGGCCGGGGTCCCGGTGCTGATCCGGGCGGGCAAGTGCCTGCCGGTCACCGCGACTGAGGTGGCGGTGCGGTTCCAGCGCGCCCCGTACGACGTGTTCGGCCTGGACCCGCTGCCGGACAACAACACGCTGCGCTTCCGGGTCTTTCCGGAGACCGCGGTCGGCATGAGCCTGGCGGGCAAGAAGCCCGGGCCGGCTGGGAGCCCGACGTCGAAGAACTGTCGTTCGCGCAGCGGCCCGGCTCGGACATGCGGCCCTACGACCGGCTCATCGGCGCGGCGCTGGACGGGGACCGCTGGCTGTTCGCCCAGCAGAACACAGTCGAGGCCGCGTGGCGGGTGGTGGACCCGATCCTCGGCGACGTAGTCCCGGTCCACCCGTACGCCAAGGGCACCTGGGGTCCCAAGGAAGCCGACCGGCTGCTGCCCGCCCGTGACCTCTGGCACGATCCGGCCGGCTGAGAGCGGGCCGGATGAGGGACAGCGGATGACCGAGAAGGCCCGGCCCAGGGTAGTGATCGCCGGCGGCGGGTTCGCCGGGCGTGGCTGGTCATCCACGCCGGCTCCATGACCGGGTTCCGTAACCGGTCCGGGGCCCTGGCGTCGGACCTGCGCCGCGAGCGCACCTTCGCCAGCCGGGACGTCCCGGTGGTGCGCGACGTCTACGGTAAGGACGTGGCCACCATGATCGCCGCAACGAAAACCGCCGGCCCGCCGGCGCCCCCGATCCCGCAGGATCAGCGGGGCCGGGGAAACCCGCCCGCGGCCGTCAGTGACGTCCCCCAGGTCAGGAAAGCTTCGCGTAGTCCTCGCGCCGGGCCACCCCGCTGACCGCGTCGCCGACCAGGTAGCGGCGCACGTTCTCGGCCGCCTGCCGGGCCGCGTAGTACATGATCCCCGGCACGTCCCCGGAGTTGTGCGGGGAGCCGAGCAGGTTAGGCAGGTCGAAGAAGGGATAGTTGGTGTGGAACGGCGCCCCGCCGCGCGGCTCGTCCCACCACGCGTCGATGCCCGCCGAGAAGCCCGGGTGGGCCAGCAGGTGCTCATACAGGGCCCGCTCGTCCACGATCGCACCGCGGGCCACGTTGACCAGGATCGCGCTGTCCTTCATCAGGCCCAGCTCGCGGGCGCCGATGAGGCCGCGCGTGCCCGCGGTCAGCGGGATGCCGATGACCAGCACGTCCGCGACGGCCAGCACCCGGTCCAGGTCGTCGAGGGTGCCGCAGAACTCGACCGGGATCGTCCGTGCGGCCGCTGCTGTTGATCGCGTAGATCCGCGCCCCGAACGCCCGCATCAGCCGGGCCGTGGCCCGGCCGATGCCGCCGTAGCCGAGGATCGCGCACACCGCGCCGTCCAGGGTGGCAGTGGCGGCGGCGCGGTCCCCCTCGACGCGGGTCCACTCGCCGCGGGCCAGGGCCGCGTTCTCCTGTGGCAGGCGCTTGGCCAGGCAGAGCACCATGGCCATGACGTGCTCGGCGATGGGGTGCGCGTAGGCGCCCACGTTCCCGGCCACCATGACGTCGGGGGCGATCACGTCGAAGTCCACCGTGTCCAGCCCGGCCGACAGCATCTGGATGAAGCGCAGCCCCGGGGCGCTCTGCAGCGCGCCGGCCGGCACCTCGTGCTGCAGCCGCAGGCCAATCAGCACCTCGGCCTGGCGCAGCACGTCCGCCCGCTCGTCCTCGGGCATCGCCTCGGTGTAGCTGAGGGTGGCCAGGTCGCCGAGAACGTCGGCGTTGATCGAGGTGAACTCGCCGTCAACCGGGTAGCTCACCGCTACCAGCCGCTCGTGGGCCATCGAGCCTCTTCTCTGTCCGTCCCGCCTGTGGGGGTCTGATGCCTGACCGCAGTACACCAAACCGCAGTACGCCAAACCGCAGTGCTCAGCCTGCCATGACCGAGGCCAGCTTCCGTGCACTGTATGACCGGCTGCGGGACCAGCGGCCCTGGGGGCCGGAGGATCGCCGCGGGGCCCTTAACTACCTCACCCCGGCCGAAGTGCTCGCGGCGGTGGGCGAGGTCCGGCTGGGCCGCACGGTGAGCCTGGAGGCCCCGGTCGAGGAGCAGGTGACCAAGGACAACCCCGACCCGGCGCGTCACCCGATGACCGGGACCGCCGACGACGCTAGGTCCAGCGGCCTGTCGTTCGCCATGGACCGGCTCGAGATGAACGTGCACGGCAACGCGGACAGCCACATGGATGCGCTGTGTCACGTCATGTACGACGGGACGCTGTACAACGGGGTGCCGGCCGACACCGTCTCAGCCCGGGGTGCCGCCGATCTGACCATCGAGGTGGCCGCGGACGGGGTGGTCGGCCGGGGTGTGCTGCTGGACATCCCGCGGCTGCGCGGGGTGCCCTGGCTGGAGCCGGGCGACTACGTGAGCACCGACGATCTCGTCGCCGCGGAGCAGGCGCAACAGGTCCGGGTCGGCCAGGGTGACCTGCTGTTCGTCCGGGTCGGGCACCGGCGGCGGCGCAGCGAGCTGGGCCCGTGGGACGCGGCCGCCGCGCGGGCGGGGCTGCACCCGACCGCGATGGAGTTCGTCGCCGACCGGAAGGTCGCGCTGCTCGGCAGCGACAGCAACAACGACGCGGCCGGCCCGGGCACCGGCCCGGTGGACTTTCCCGTCCACGTGCTGGCCATCAACGCCCTCGGCGTGCATCTGCTGGACTACCTGCAGTTCGCGGAGCTGGTCGCGGCGTGCGAGCAGGCGGGGCGCTGGTCGTTCCTGTGCGTCATCGCGCCGCTGCGACTGCATGGCGGGACGGGATCGCCGGTCAATCCCATCGCCATCCTGTAGCGCCCTCGTCCGGCCCGGCCAGCCGGTGCCAGAGGCCCCGCTGGGCGCTGAGCCCCATCGCGCCGACCACGATCAGGATCACCACGTTGAGCAGCAGCTGGTAGAGCGAGCCGGCCGCGTCGTGCCAGCTGGAGAACGCGAGCGAAAGGCCGATCGACGCGGCCGCGGGGAGTGTGGTGATCGAGATGAACACCCCGATCAGCGCGTTGGCCCGGGACTCGGTGAGGGACACCACTCCGGCCACCCCGGCCAGGACGGCCACGATCACGGAGAAGATGTTCGGTGAGTTGATCAGCTCCGCCACCGGCCGCACCCCGTCCAGGAACGGGGCGGGCGCCAGGCCGGCCCCCCGGATCGCCAGTGCGAAGAGGAAGGCCGCGACCACCGCGGCCAGGAAGCCCCGGCCCAGTGCGGTCAGCGACTCGTGGACCAGCGGCCAGTCCCGCTTGCTGCAGCCGAGCGCGGCGGCGATGATCGCGAAGTACTCCGGGCCGACCACCATGGCCCCGATGACCAGGATCTGCGAGTTGGTCAGGATTCCGACGGCCGCGATCACCCCGGCGATGACCAGCAGGACGTAGAAGCTCGGCGGGTAGGTGGCGTTGGCCCGGATCGCGCCCTCCACCATGTCCCAGACCGGGATCCGCTCGCGGCGGGCGTAGCGCCGGGTCTCGGTCGCGTTGCGCGGGCCCGCCAGGGCCACGTTCGCCTCCCCGACCGTGACCGAGCCCCGGCTGTCGCGCTGCAGCCCGCGCAGCCGCCGCAGCACCGGGTTGGCCGACTCGTTGAGCAGGTCGAACTGCACCGCGTCGCCGTCCGGGCGGCGGGCCATGCCGGGCAGCACCACCAGGTTGTGCACCCCCGGCTCGGCGGCCAGCGCGGCCACCAGCCGCGGCGTCAGATCCTGCGGGCTCACCACGCGCACGTGGAGCACCCAGCCTCCCCCGTTCCCCCGAGTCCCCGCCGCTATCCTGCCCGCCCGCCGAGCCCGCCACACCCGCGTCCTGGCCCGCCCGCGCGGCCCGCCGCGGCAAGGCGGGATCCCGGCAGGCCCGCACCGATTCGGCCTATGACGCCGGATTGCACCAGAAAATAATCATGCGATTATCTAGACCATTTTCCTTTGCCTCTGCCGCGCTTTAAATTTCCCTCCCGATGACCACCTCCAGCCTGATACAAAAGAAATCTACGACGCGGACGGGAAGCCGCCGTACGGTTTATCTCGTGCCCATGGAGCGACGGTTCATGAACGGCAGACTCATCCGGCCCGCCGCTGGAGCCGTCACAGCCGGCCTGTGGCCACCGCCGCAGTAGGGACCCAGAGCGTCCTGGCCGCCCCGCGCGGCGTCGTCAACGTCCCGTGCAGTGCCGTCGCCCTGACCGCGGCCATTAAGGGCGCCAGCAGTGGCGAGACCCTCAGCCTGGCCCCACTCTGCAGCTACGGCGTCACCGCCGCGCTGCCGCCAATCATGAAAAAGCTCACCATCAAGGGCAACCACGCCACCATCGAGGGGCAGAACGCCGGCACCCCGGACCTCGCGATCCTCACGGTGGGCCGTTTCTCCGGCAGCCACACCGGGACCCTGGCGGTCAGCGACCTGAAGCGTGACGGACAGTACCTTCACCGGGAACAGCGCAGAGCTGGGCGGCGCGGTGTATGCGCAGTTGGGCCGGGAGAAATCACGGACTGCCGCTTCTCCGGCAATACCGCCACGGGCGCGGGTGGCGCCCTGTGTGACGACGGGAACGCCACCGTGACCGGTACCAATTTCACCGCCGGCAGCACCGTGGCCGGGAACGACCCGGACAACTGCGCGCCCCCCGGAGCGATCTCGGGCTGCGCGACGCTGGCCGTCATGAGGAACGCCACTGGCCTGCCCGGCGACCGGGGCCGCCCCGCGGAGTGGCGGTCGGCGCAGGGGCGGTCCGCGCCCAGCCACCACGGCGGTCATCTCCCGCCGCTCCTGCTGCGGGAACTGACCGGCCGGTAACGGCCGGAAAGCTCGGGGGCCAGGTTCTCCGCCGGGAACCTGGCCCCCGGCCCAGCGCGCTGCGCGCTACACGCCGCGTTCGGCGAGCAGGCGGCCCGAGGCGATGGCCGCGTTGAAGGCCTGGAAGTCGCGCTCGTTCTGGTCCGCGTACGCCCCGGCGAAGTCCGCGATCGCGTTGTCGAACACGTCGGAGTTGCCGAGGTAGGCGGCCAGGGCGATCTCGTCCCCGGACCGTGCGTGCGCCCGGGCCAGGGTCAGCCCGCACAGCTCGCCGTACAGCCGCAGGCCACGCGGGACCATCGACGCGACGTCGACCGAGAACTTCCAGTCCCGCAGCTGCCGGACGTAGAAGTCGCGGGCGATCCCGTCCAGCCCGGTGAACCGCTGCCAGCCGAGGAAGATGTCGCTGGCCGCCTGCATCAGGCGCTGGCCGTTCACCACGCGCTCGCCCTGGTTGGAGAACCTGCTGGCCCCCGCGAAACGCGCGAGCACCGACTCCTCGGCCTCCTTGATCTGCAGGAAGAGCGGGTCGGAGTCGTCGCGGCCGAGCATCAGCGCGATCCAGCAGCGGGTCCCGACGCTGCCCACGCCGACCACCTTGCGCGCCAGGTCGGCGACCTCGTACTGCTCGAGCAGCACGCGGCGGTCCGGCTGCAGCGTGCGCCGGTACTTGCTGACGAGGCCACGCAGTTCCGTCGCGATGTCGAGCCCGTCGGCCAGCTCGCCGAGCAGGTCGCGGATCGGGATGATGACCGGTGGCTCGGAAATGATCCGCGGCTGCCCGTCCTCGATCCGGGTCAGCTTCTGCAGCTCCTGCATGCTGTCCCGGGTCCTGGCCTTGGCCAGGCCCTTGTCAACCGTCTTGCGCTGGCGCTCCTTCAGCAGGCTGTCCCACCGGGCCCGGAAGTCCTGGATGTCCACCTGGGTGTACCAGACATCCAGGTTGGTCAGCCCGGCGAGCTGCCGCATTTCCTGCCGGTAGCGCGCGGGCGCGGCGAGCGCGATCTTCCGGCGGTCCTTATCGCTGAACCCGTTCTCCCGCGCGGCTACCTCCAGGCTGGCCGCCAGCCGCTTCACGTCCCACTCCCAGGGCGCGGGCAGCGTCTCGTCGAAGTCGTTGACGTCGAAGACCAGCTTGCGCTCGGGCGAGCCGAAGAGGCCGAAGTTGGACAGGTGCGCGTCCCCGCACGCCTGGACGATCATCCCGGTCGCCGGGGTGGTGGCCAGGTCGCTGGCCATGGGCAGGGCCGCGCCCCGGTAGTAGGTGAACGGGGTCTCCATCATCCGGCCGTACCGCACCGGGACCAGGTCCGGGAGCCGGGCGGCACCCTGCGACTCCAGCAGCCCGACCGGGTCAGTCCGGTTGGCCGACGGCTTCCACTCAGCGTGGCTCTCTCGCGGCACCTCGGCTCGCGCCGCCTTGCCCCGGACCCGGCGCTCGGCCGGGGTCATCCGCTGCCGCGGCGCCTCCAGCCCGGTCGCCTGGCTGCGGGGCAGGACCACGGACCGGCGCGCCCCTTCAGGTACCCCGGCGGGCAGCGTGGTGGCGGCTCCGTTCTGGGCCGCCGCGCGGCGCGCGGTCGTGGCGCGCGACGTCGCGGTGCGCGGGGTCGTGGTGCGTGCGGTCGTGGTGCGCGCGGTCGCGGTGCGCGCGAGCCGTGCCAGTGCGAGCCGTGCCAGTGCGAGCCGTGCCAGTGCGCGCCGTGCCAGTGCGAGCCGTGCCAGTGCGCGCCGTCGCGGTCCGCGACGTGGCTCGTGTCGTGCTGCGGGCCCTGCTCCCGGACGCGGGTGCCTTCGGGCTCGCGCTGGCCCGGCTGGCGGTCGTTCCGCTGGCGCTGGCCCGGTTGCTAGTGGCCCGGCTGGCGCCGGCCCGGCTGGCCGTGGGGCGGGTTGCGGCAGGCTTAGCGGCAGCAGGCTTAGCAGCAGCGGGCTTCGCCGCGGTGCGGGTCTTCGCCGCAGTGGTCTTCGCCGCGGCGCTCTTCGCCGCAGCGGGCTTGGCCGCGGTGCTCTTCGCCGCAGTGCTCTTCGCGGCACTGGTCCTGGTGCTGCCGGACTTGGCGGTCGCTGCTTTGCTCCCTGACGTCCTGCTCGGTGGCTGTGCCATGAGCTCTTGTCCCTTCCTTGACCGTTGACCCGGGTGGGCCCGGTGCTGTGAACGCGTGTCATGACTGCGCGAGGCGGACGCCGCCCTTATCCGACCCACCCTGACTGCCCGCTGTCTTGGTTGCATCACCCCCCGGGGATGACGACGATCCCTCGCCGGCCAGCGAATCTGCGTTATGAGACGTACCCCGCCCGGGCAGCGAACCGCCATCTAGAGGGCCGCCTGCTTGGTGAACGCGGCCCTCGTCATCGGAGGCCGCATGTCCCGACCGATCGAGGACTACGCGCTGGTCGGCGACCTCCAGTCGGCGGCGCTGGTAAGCCGGGACGGTTCCATCGACTGGCTGTGCCTGCCGCGATTCGACTCCGAGGCCTGCTTCGCCGCGCTGCTGGGTGACGAGCGGCACGGGTACTGGCAGATCGCCCCGGCCCGCGAGGTCACCCGGGTCCACCGCAGGTACCGGCCCGGCACGCTAGTCCTGGAGACCGAGTTCACCACCTCCTCCGGAGTGGTTCGCCTTACCGACTGCATGCCGCCGCGGGGGGCCGACCCCGTGCTGATCCGGCTGGTCGAAGGGGTGGCCGGGCGGGTTGACATGCGGATGACGCTTGCTGCGCGCTTCGAGTATGGACTGACCCTGCCCCGTGTGCGGCGACAGGACGCCGTCCGGCGGGTCGTGGCGGGTGGTCAGTCGCTCTGGATGTTCAGCCCGCTTGAAGTGCGCGCGCCCGAGGCGGACCTGGTCGCCCTCTTCTCGGTCAGCCAGGGCGACCGGATCCCGGTGGCGGCGGTCTGGCGCCCGACGCATCTGCCGGCCCCCGACCCACCGCCGGCCGCCGCCCTGGTCGAGCAGACCACCAGTTGGTGGGAGACCTGGGTCGCCGGCCTGCGCGGCGTCGACCAGGGCGCAGGTGAGTGGCAGGAGGCGGTGATCCGGTCACTGATCACGCTCAGGGCGCTCTGCTACGCGCCGACCGGCGGCCTGGTCGCCGCGCCGACCACCTCACTCCCCCAGCAGGCCAGCGGCCTGCGCAACTGGGACTACCGCTACTGCTGGACGCACGACGCCGCCGACGCCGTGGAAGCTTTCCTGGCGGCCGGCGCCGACGCCGAGGCAGGTGGCTTGCTGAGCTGGCTCGCCCATGCCGTAGGCGGTCCGCCAGCTCAGGTCCAGGCGGTGTACCGGGTCACCGGGGAGCGCCGGATGCCGGAGATCGAGGCCGGGTGGCTGCCCGGTTACGAGAACGCCCAGCCGGTCCGCATCGGCAACGCCGCCGCGACGCTGCCCCAGCTCGGCGTGTTCGGCGACGTCCTGCGGGCCCGGCTGGCCGCCCGGGCGGCTGGCCTCCCGCCGTCCGGGGCTGGCCTCGATGAGACCGGCCAGGCTGACACCGGCGCCATCCTCTCGTTCCTCGAGGCGCGGTGGCCGGAACCGGACGCCGGCCTCTGGGAGATGCGCGGGCCGCCCCGGCAGTTCACCCACTCCAAGGCAATGGTCTGGGCCGCCGCCGACTCGGCCGTCAAGATGATCGAGTCGTTCGGGGACCGCGGGCCGGTCAGGCGCTGGCGGCGGCTGCGTTCCGCGGTCCGCGCCGACGTGCTGGCCCGTGGGTACGACCCGGACCGGAACACGTTCACCCAGCACTACGGCTCGGCCGCGGTGGACGCCAGCCTGCTTCGCCTCCCGCCGCTGGGATTCCTGCCCGCCGCCGACCCGCGGATGGCCGGCACCGTCGAGGCCATCACCCGGGAACTGGACGACAGCGGCGTGCTGCTGCGCTACCTGGCCCATCCACCGGCCGACACCGACGGCCTGCCCTCTGGTCAGGCCGGCTACCTGCCCGGCTCGTTCTGGCTGGTTCGGGTACTCGCGGGCGCGGGCCGGACCGAGGACGCGCGCCGGCTCTTCACGGCCCTGCTCGCCCTGCGCAACGACGTGGGACTGCTGGCCGAGGGATATGACCCGCTGCGCAGGCGCTTTACCGGCAACTACCCGTTGGCTGGCTCGCACCTCGGCCTGATCACGGCCGCGCGGGCTCTTACCCAGATCGGCCAGTTCGCCCCGTCTGGGTGATGTGCCGCGAGCCGGCCACACGGCACCCTAGATCCCGGCCACCCCGAGCCGGCCCCGGCCTCTTCGGGGTCGGCGGCCGCTGAAGCGCACAACGGTCGGGGAGGCCTGACATACATGAGCCGTCCGCTCTTCATGCCGCTTCTCGCCCCCGAAGCACCCGGACGCCTGCTGGGCCGGCCCGCTGGGAAGTCCCGGTCCCGGACGGCGGGATGGCTGCGCAGCCGGGCGGCGACCCGGCAGGCCCGGGCCCGGGCCAGGGCGCCGATTCCGTACCTGGGCGTGACCACCTCCCTGGATGGCTGCCGGGGCAGTGGCCTGGCCGACGCAGTCCTGCACCGGGTACTGGGCACAGGCGCCCCGATCGGGACCGTGGTCCTGGACCTCGGAGCGGCCGCCACGCTGGACCCGGAGACCTGTGCGGCGATCCTGCTGGTGCATCAGCGGCTGACCGCGATCGGCACCCGGCTGCGGCTGGCGGCCAGCGCGCGTGGGCTGATCGACTGCCTGGCCGGCGCGGGGGTGGTCCAGCAACTCGGCCGCGACACCATTCATGCGAGCTTCCGCGGCGCGGTGCTCGCGGTGTACGCGGCCCAGCCCGGGCCGGGACTGGCCGTGGGCCGGATCCGGACCGAGCTGGAGATGCAGGCCGAAACCATCGAGCTGTTACTCGCTCGACCGCCCAGTCCCCTCGACCGCCCAGTCCCCTCGACCTCTCGTCCCTATACCGCTCGTCCCTGGACTGCTGAGCCCTGGTCCAGGCCGCACGGACGCAAGCGCCGCGGAACACGATTGCTCCCGCTTCACCCGCTGCGGGTGGGGCCGTCCCGCCGCGTACGGCGGTGAACTAGGTAGCCATAGCAAACCTGTGAGAGGAAAGGACACCATGTCTGACCTGATCGCCATCGGCTACCCCGACGAGACGACTGCGGAACTGGCCGCGGAAGAGGCTCGCCGGCTGGCCAAGGACCTGATCATCGAGCCCGACGCCATCGCGAGCATCGTCCGCGACAAAGAGGGCAAGTTCCACGTGCACACCAGCCATCATCCGGTCGGGGCCGGGGCGAGCTGGGGAATGTTCTGGGGGCTGCTGTTCGGCCTGCTGTTCTTCATCCCGTTCTTCGGCCTGGCCATCGGCGCCGGGATGGGCGCCCTGATGGGGAAGGTCACCAAGTCGGGCATCGACCGCGAGTTCCAGGACCAGGTCCGCGGCCTGCTCAAGCCGGGCACCTCGGCGCTGTTCCTGATGGTGGAGAAGGTGACTCCCGACAAGGCCACCGAGGCGCTCAGCCAGTTCGGCGGCACCGTCCTCAAGTCCTCGCTGTCCAAGGAGGGCGAGGCCGACCTGCAGGAGGCGCTGCACGGGACCAGCGCTCCGGCCAGCTGAATCAGCGCCATGATCCTGGTCAGCTAGTGCTGCCCCAGAGCACTAGCTGACCAGGATCATGCTCGTCTTGCTCGTTCGAGGGGCCGACGCCATCGCCGGCCCCTCGTGCGTTCCCTCGGGTGGTTCAGATGCCGAGCAGCTTCTGCTTGGCCGCGGAGAACTCCGCGTCGTCCAGCGCGCCGCTGTCGTGCAGCGTGCTGAGCTGCTTGAGCTGCTCCGAGAGCGATGCGTCGGCCGGACCGGCCGGCGCGGCCTCATCTTGCGGACCGCCAGCCGGCTGGGTGGCGCCTTGCTGCTGTTCCAGGCTGCTGATCCGGTCGTCCTGGCCGGACTCCTGTGCGGACTGCTCCGCCGAGCGCTGGGCCACCTTCTTGCCCGCCACGTACGCGCCCCCACCGACTACCGCCGCGCGCAGCAGCGGACGCCGCCGTCTGTACATGTCCCGCCCCCCTCAGTCGGCCTGGCCGTCAGATGCCGTCGCCCTCGGGCAGGGCCAGGCCGAGGGCGACCATGATTTCCGGAGCCGCGCCGATGACCCGCGGCCCGCCGACCTGCGGGGCGACGGCGCGCAGCACGCCTACGATGTCGGCCGGGCTGGCCCCGGAGTCCAGTGCGTTGGAGACCTGCCACAGGTACGAGGCAGGCGGGGCGTCCAGGGCGATCAGCGCAGCGATCTTGACCAGCGAGAAGGTGCGAGCGTCCAGCCCGCTATTCTCCTGCGCGGCCTCGCGCAGTTCCAGGGCTTCGCCGAGGACTTCAAGGTCGCCCAGGGACAGACCGCTCAGCGCGTCCCGGGTCGCCGCGTCCACGTCGACGTTGGCAGGCATGCTCATATCTTGCTTCCTCTCGGTGGGCCGTGCGGCGTGCCCGCGGCGGCATCTCTGGCTGTCACGTTCGTGGGTTTCCCCGGATCTGACGTTCGCGCGCATCCGCGCGCCGCGCGCCACCCGGCGCGGGTGAGGCGAAATGCGGCGCAGGTCACCCTAGGCTGGCGGGCATGACGAACCCGGGGGGCCAGGCCAGGGTGTTCCTTTCGGGTCAGGGCTCCGGGGCGCGATACGGCAGCCTGCTGGTGATCCTGGTCGTCACCTACCTGCTGTCCGCGTTCAGGTCGGGCCGCCTGGTCGATGCCGTGCAGGTGGGGCTGTTCCTGGCCGTGGTGCTGATCGCGCTGCGCAACGGCCGGTTCCACCGCAAGACCGTGCAGATCCTCGCGGTCGGCCTGCTCCTCGGCTCGGGCATCTCCCTCATCCTCCGGCTCGTCGACGGCAAGCGGCGTCGGCGGCGCGCTGGCGAGCCTGTGGACCGCCCTGATCCTGGCGCTGGCCGCGGTCCTCCTCGTGCGGCGCGTGATTTCCCAGCCGGAGATCACCGCGCAGAGCATTTACGGCGTGCTGAGCGCCTACATGATCATCGGACTGATCTTCTCCGCCGTGTACGTGGCGATGTACAAGTTCAGCGGTTCGTTTTTCGTGGGCGGGGAGCAGCCCACCACCCAGAACTTCCAGTACTTCAGCTTCACCACGCTGACCACGCTGGGGTACGGAGACTTCACCGCGGCCGGGGACGGTGGCCGGGCGGTCGCCGTACTGGAGGCCATTATCGGCCAGATGTTCCTGGCCACCCTGGTGGCCCGGCTGGTGGCCGGGTTCCGCTGGTCAGACCGGGCGGCTGCCCGGCACGCCGGGCAGCAGGCGCCTCCGGCCGCAGTCCCTGGCCCGCACGTCAACGGAGCCGTGCCGGGTTCCGGCCCGGACGATTCCCCCTCCGGGGCACCACCCCCGCCGGATGCCTCCCCCTCCGGTGCCCCCCTCCCGCCGGCCGGATCCCGCACCGCGGCCCCCGGCCGACTCCAGGCGAAGAAGGCCTCGGCCCCTGGCCTGGTCCGGCTGAGCCCTCCGGGCGTGGTGCGGGGACGCGGAACCGGTCAGCGCTCTGGCGCGCGAAAGGGAACCGGAGGGTCAGATCCGGTCCCCTCCCCCCGCCCCGTCGAGCGGGATTGATCCAAGCGGCCCTGAGCACCGCGCGAGCGGCGGAACCCCCGGCCGCCCCGGGTCAGGCTTCCTTCACCTCCCCGCCATGCATGGCCAGCGCGTAGATGACCACGATGTCCAGGGCGATGAGGATGACGCCCCAGACCGGGTAGGCGGCGAGGAAGGCGAGGTTGATGACGGCGCTGATCACCGCCAGCGCGATGCCGGCCACCCGGGCCCAGGTCTGGCCGACCAGGACCCCGAAGCCGACCAGGATGAACAGCACACCCAGAGCCAGATGCGCCCCGCCCCAGGCCGAGTAGTTGACGTGCACGACCAGATGACTGCTGTTGACCTGGTAGTAGCCCTTCTCGAACAAGGCCACGAGGCCGTCGATGACGTGGAACGCCCCCAGCGTGATCATGACGACGCCCGCGAAGACGACCCAGCCCACCCAGCCGCTGGGCTGGCTCGCCGCGCGCGTGCCACGGTAGCCAGCGGGCGTGTCGGTTCCTGGTGTCGGTCCGGCTTGTGTATCGCTCATGTCGTGTCCACTCCCTCGGTAACGGGGGCAGGTGGTGACTGGTTAATGGCGCGGCCGTATTGGTGAGCGAGTTGCTGCCCCTCGGCCGTTGTGGCCGGTTTCCACGCTTGCGAGACAGCTTTCAGCAAGCATCACCCAGGGTGGGTGAAACAGCCCTTCCGCACCGAGTCACGCCAGGTCAGCGGGGGCGTTCGGGTCCGGGGGCACAGGGTTGGGGGGCACAGGGTCCACGGGCGCAGGGTCCAGGGGGACCCGGTCCGGGGACGCCCCGTTCAGGGACGCGCCGTCCAGCAGCACCTGGTCGGGGGGCGGCCGGTCCAGGTAGCGGAGCCGGGCCGCGCGGGCGTCCCAGGCGTACACCACCGCTGTCCCGGCGATCATGTCGTGCAAGGCCCGGCGGTCCCGCTGGAACAGGATCCCGGTAAAGCCCAGCCCGAGGAGCAGGAAGCTGAGCGGGAACGCCAGCGTCCGGATCACCGCGCGGCGCGGGCCAGCCTGCGTCCCGTCGGCTGCCACCACCTTGACCCCGAGCAGGGCCATGCCCAAGGTTTTTCCGCTCGCCCCCCACGAGTAGGCGAAATAGACGAACAGCCAAACTACGTAGAGGATCGCGACGGGAAGATCGTTGCGGTTCCAGTGGATGTCGTGCCCGGTGATGATCCGGGCCGCGAAGGAAATCGCCTGAAGGGCCAGCAAGAACACTCCGGTGCTGACTCCCAGGTCCACCGCGTACGCCACGAACCTGGACACCGCGCCCCCGAAATGCGGCCGCTGCGCGGGAGCATCACGGCGGAGCAGCCGGGCGACCCAGCGGGCGATCCACTCGTCCAGGCCGACGGCCTGGCTGCGGACCGCGTCCAGCGCGTCACCAGCGATGCCGCCGGACGAGTGAGCGATCATCGCGCCGATGTCTGTGTGCATGGCGACGGCGTCAATGTCGACGCGTTGGACGATGCCGTTGATGTCCACCCGGTCCACAACCGCGTCCACATCGAGCCGGGCCAGCAGCTCGTTGAGATCTACCTTGGCCAGCAACCGGTCGACGTCGACCTGGTCCAGGATCTTGTCCAGGTCGACTCGATCCACCACCTTGTTCACGTTGACCTGATCCAGGATCTTGTCCACGTTGACCCGGTCCACCACTGCGTTCACGTTGACCCGGTCCACGATGGCGTTCAGGTCGATCCGCTGGACCAGGGCGTTCACATCCAGGGTGCGGACCACCAGGTCGATCACCCGTTCGGCCGTCCTCTCGGCCAACTGCTCGACCGGATCGGTAATGCGCTTGCCCATCGAGCGCAAGCCATCCATTGGGTCCACTGGCGTCAGCCCTTCCTGATCAGCCCGACCAGCCCGTCGGTAGTCACGATGAGGCCCACCGCCACTAAGGTGCAAGCCGGGATCATCCGGCCGTTGCGGCGCAGCCCTCCGTTGAAGGCCGACAGACGCCGTGAAGTTGGCTCCGGTCCGGCGATGAAGCTCAGCGACGGCGCGAAGACCAGGATCAGGATGCCGACCAGGAAGGGGTTGCACGGAGCAGGGTTGGCTGTCAGCCGCCCCACGCCCGCCTTGCTCTCCCGGTCCGGGTCGGCTTTGGACTTGGCCAGGACCGCCAGGCCCGCCGCCTCGATCAGCATGGGCCTCAGCTGCCGTGCGGGCCGGCGGCCTGCGGCACAGCCGCAGTTGGCGCCGGAGGCCTGCCGATCAGCTCGATGAGGCCGAGGACCACGAGCAGCAGGACAGCCAGCACTATCGCGACCACGGCCGTCGGGCGGCCCCAGAACACGAAGATGATGGCGAACAGGGCCACCGCGGCGATGCGAAGCGCGCGGCGGTGCTGATACGTCCACCGCCCTACCGGCCCGGTGCGCAGCCCGGCCCGTTCCCCGCTGGACCGCAGCCAGCCCAGCCCGCCTGTGACCGCGCCGCGGGCCCGGACCGCAGTGACCGACGGGCCGCTGAAGAAGGCCGCGATGGCCACGATCAGGCCCACGACCAGCAGGGTCCGCAGCCCGTCCTTGATGAACCGGACCAGGGTGTCGAACAGGACGGCCGCCGCGTTGCTGGGCAGCACGCTGTTCGGCACGCTGTTCAGGTAGATGCTGCGGCCGATGGCCAGGGCGATACCGAGCACCACCATGGACGCCGCGAAGCCGAGCCCGGCGCCGATCGTCGCCCGCCGGTGACTGCGGGCGACGAATATTCCGGCGCCGAGTAGCAGCAGGGCCAGGATGGGCAGGATGATCTTCAGGTCGTTGAGCGCCCGGTACCCGGTTTGCGCCTTGACCAGTTCCTTGGCCGAGAACAAGGGGAACGAAGGGTTGATCGCCGGGATGCTGTTGACCAGGCTGAAGCCCCGGGCGGCCAGGTCTTTCTTCACGACGTCGATGAATGGCCCGAGGTTCAGCACGACCTGGCCGTTGGCGATGGTGATGGATCCATTGCCCTCGCCAGACAGGGCCTTCACCACCTGCGCGTGGGCCCTCCGGTTCACCTGCACCCACAAGTTCGCCACCTGCGGGCTCGCGACGATCTTGGCGACCTGGGTGTGGATGAAGCCGTTCACCGCCCCCGCGAGCGACCCCGAGAAGGTCTGCAGCAGGGTGCCGACCCGGGTCAGGCCTTTGCTGGTCAGCGCCGCGGCGGCCTGGTTGGTGCGGGCCTGCACATCGAGGCGGGTGGTTATCTCGGTCGTGATCCTGTCGGTCAGGGCTCCCTGGACGGCGGGGTCATGGATGAGCGGGGCCACGTTCTCTACGTAGCGGCTGGTGTCGGACACCTGGTTGGCGGTCCAGACCGCGAGCACCGAGACGGGGGCGAGGATGCAGCCCAGCACGATGCACAGGGTAGAGACCGGGCCACGCCAGCCTGGCCGGTACCGCCGGCCAGCGCCTGCCGTGCCGCCGGAGGCGGCGTCCGGCGGCACGGGCCGGGCACGTAGCTGCTCGACCTCGGCGCGGAGCTCTTCGAGCTCAGCCTTTTGCCGTTCGAGCTCAGCTTGTTCATCAGCGGTGAGAGAACCGGGGTCGTGCGTAAGCCGATCCTTTGCCGCACCATCGTCACCGACAGACACCGACCACCTCCTGCTCCCTACTGGGAGCGCTTGGAAGCCTGCCGCCGCGGGCACCTGTGCCCCCCGGTTGCGGGTGCCCCTCGGCGGCAGGCTTGCTCACCATCGCTGAGGCAACCCTTTGGTCACCTCCCCCGCACGGGGTGAAAGCCGGGCCAGGTCCCCAGGAGGCATCCAGCGCCTGACGGGGGACACGGTCGCTGTGTCCGGACGTGTCCGGACCTGCGGGGTCCCAGCCAGGGCCTGCGCCGGCCCGGAACGTTCCCTCGACAGACAGCCAACCGCAGGGGTGGCCGGCGCGTCTCACCCGCAGCGGGTGAGGTGAGCGAGGCCCGCGGCGGCCATAGTCCAGCAAAGAGATATCGACGCCCTTGTCTGGACGCCCTAGTCTGGACGCACTCGGGTACGACGCGGCGAGCGATAACGGCTGGCGTGACGTGGGAGGAAGGCGCTCGTGACTATCGGCGGAAGCGCGGCACTGATCATCATCGGTGCGATTCTCCGCTTCGCTGTCACCTGGACCCCCAAGAACGTTGACTTGCAGGTCATCGGGGTGATCTTGATGATCGGCGGGGCGGCCGGCCTCTGCGTGGCCGTCGGCCTGATGCTCATGCGGCGGCGCGACCGGGGCGCGGCAGAGGTGACCGAGCAGCGCCGTTACGTCGAACCGCCGATGTAGCTGGCGCCGTTGCGCACCACTCAGATTGGCTTGACGCAGGACATGCGGCGGCTAGCGTCTGAAGCGTGACGCTGCACCAGCTGGACTTGCTGGCCGTGATCAGCATCGTCGTGAGCTGGTGCGCTTTCCTGGCCACCTGGCTCGTGGCGGAGAATCACAACGTGGGCCGGGCCCCGGAAGAACGGACGCGTTCCTGGTTCGGAACAGCCGTCACTCCCGCCCTGATCATCGTGGTCGTGATCAATCTCGCAGTGCCCAAGGCGGAGTGGCGCTCCCTGACCTTTTACGCTCCTGCGGTTCGCGTCCTGGGACTGGTGGTCCTGCTGGCCGCGACGGCGTTCACCATCTGGGCCCGGCTCGCGCTCGGCACCATGTGGAGCGGGGCGCCCGCAGTCAAGCAGGAACACCAGCTGCGCACCAACGGGCCGTACAGCATCACCAGGCATCCCATCTACACGGGGATGCTGGGCATGCTCCTGGGCTGCCTGCTGGTGACCGGGGGCGGGCGATGGATCGTGCCCTTCCCCGTGTTTCTCGTGCTCCTGGAGATAAAACTCCATATCGAGGAACGGCTGATGCGGGCCGAGTTTCCGGACGACTATCGGCGCTATCGCCAGCGGGTGCCCCAGCTCGTACCTGGCCTGAAGCTGCTCAGCAGACGCCCGATGGCCGTCGGCTAAGCGGCCGGACTGCCCTTGCCCCGGCCGGTGGCGCGGAGTCAGCCTCCGATGTGCTCGAGATAGGCGGACAGGCCCTCCTTGAGTGGGTGCGGGCCGCGAAGGCGCTGGAGCCAAGCCGGGACCTCGGAGTAGTCGAGGTCGGGATTGTCACCGCAGCTGGGGCAGATGACTTCGAACGCGTCGGTGTAGCGGCCGCGGACCCGGCCGTCCAGGAGGCGGAACGGCTGACGCCGCAGCCTCGCCGTCTGGCCGTGGCCCGGCCGACCCGGGGGAGGAAGGGCCACGGCACTCCCAGCGCCGGCCGGCTCCCATGAGTAACGGGCACCGTCCGGGCGGCGAGGTGCGGGCACCGCGCTGGACGGGGTGGCTGGCCGGGGATGGGTGGCGACGTCCAGGTCCCCGGCGGCGGGGCTCATCGTCGTCTCGGCCGCGCCAGGCCTGGCCGGGCGCAGCGTCGGACAGCCCGACATGCTCGGCGTATGCCTCAAGGCCCGCTTCCAGCGTGTATGGCCCACGGATCTGCTGAAGCCGGGGTGGGATCCGTTCGTAGTCCAGGTACGGATGATCACCACAGTCGCGGCAGATGATCTCGAACAGGCCAGTGCGGCGGACTTCGCGACTGTCTGCGACCCAGGTCGATTGCCGCCGCAGGCTGGCTGTCCTGCCATGGCCGGGCTGGCCAGCACGAGGGAGTGACCGCTGAGGGTCAACGCGGAGCCACGACCCAGGCGCAGCCCGCAGCCCGCGTGACGCCGAGACGGCGTTGCGGCGAAGAGGCGGTCTGGTACCCGTCGCCATATCTGGATTTTCGGTGCCACTCATTTCCTGCCCCCCGGTGCCAGGCAGCGCTACTGCCGGGTCTGGAGCAGCGTTACCTCGGGCGCCCACGATACCCATCAGTCTCTGCCCGGCAAACTTGAGGGAGCCGGGCAGACTGCCTGCGCAACGATGCTAACCAATGTTTTGCTCTTTACTCACCCCGGTACGGCGGCGTTCTCCTGCCATTTTCCTGTAGTTCACCTAATTTAGACGCTGACGGGTTAACGGGCGTGGCGCGGGCGTGCTGACGACATCGCGACGGCGGGCCGCGAGGGGCTGACGTGAGCTAGGTCCGCGTAAGTTCGAGCACAGGAATGGTGCGGACTCCGGCGGCCTGGCGTGCGTACTCGGCAAATCCTGGGTAGCGCCGCGCTTGCTCGGCGTAGATCCGGTCGCGTTCAGCCCCGGTCAGCTCCTGGACGGTCACCTGGTATGTCTCGGTTCCGCGTTCGACAGTGCCGTTGCCGGCGGCGGTCAGGTTGCGGTACCAGTCGGGGTTGGTAGGTGCGCCCGCCTTGGTTGCGAAGACGTAGATGGCGTCCGGCTCGATGTCGTGCGGGAGGTACATCATCGGGGTGACGTACCCGCGCCCGCTCTTGCGGCCACGGTGATGCACCAAGACCAGTGGAGCGCCCTGGAAGTTCCCGCCCACCCTGCCCTCGTTCGCCCGGAATTCCGCGATGGTCTTCGCGTTCCAGTCGAGAATCTCGCTCATGTCGCGCTCCGGTCAGACCCGATACCGCTGCCCTCGGCGTAGTCGCAGGTGCCGTCGGTCTGGAACTGCCGGGCGGCGCGGACCACCTCGGCGCCGAGCTTGCGCAACTGGCTGGCGGCCCCCTCGTCCTTGAGATTCCCGTCCGGGTCGAACGACTGCCACGACTGGGCCACCGGCATCACCAGCGGCACGCTCCAGCCGCGTAGCGACCGGGCGATGAACTCCATCGTGTTGACCGCCTGCAGCCCCTGCACCCCGCCCGCCGTGGTGACCAGCCCGATCGGCTTGTTGGACAGGTACGGCGGGTCGTTCTCGGCCAGCAGGATCAGCCAGTCCAGCGCGTTCTTGAACGAGCCGCTGACCGACCCGTGGTAGGTAGGGCTGGACCAGATCAGCGCATCAGCCTGGTACATCGTCTCAGCCAGCCGGTGCGCGCCCGGCGGCGGCGTGTGCTCGTCGGTATACAACGGCAGGTCCAGGTCACGGACCCAGATCAGCTCGACGTCGGCACCGCTGGCCGCGGCTCCCTCCAGAGCGACCTGCAGGGCCGTCCGGCTGGTGGACATATCCCGCAGCGAGCCGCCAAGTCCTGCCACGCGCACGGATCTCATACCTTTCGCCTCGTCTCTTGTCTTCCGGTTACGGGCGGACCTGCCGGCGTCCCAGCAGTGCCCAGCCCGAGACAACCACGCCCAGTCCGACGAGGATGGCGAACCCGAGCACGGTGTCAGGTGCGCTCGCACCTAGGTCGAGCGCGACTCCGGCTCCGATCACGGGGACCGCGAGTCCTACGTAGAGCGCGATAAGCAGGTCCGACGTCATCGCGACGCGGCTTTCTGGCGGGCTTGCCCCAAGCACGATCCCGGTGGTCCCCTTGAAGACAGCGCCAGAACCCGCACCGATCAGCGCACCCGCGATCAGGAACATCGCCAGGTTTGGTGTGGAGAGGCGCACGGAAACAACGAGCAGTGCCAGACCTGCGAGCATGGAGATCATTCCGAGTGCGAGCACGCGCGAAGCCTGCAGCGTGACCAGCTGGGATACCACTCCGCAGGCAAAAAGAATGAACAGCGCAGCACCGGCCAGAGCGTGCGAGGGATAGTGCAGCGTGGTAGCGAGGATGAGTCCGGACAGCGCTGCGAACAGGCCGTTCGCGGAAAAGGCCGCCAGGGTCGCGGCTGCCGCTGGGGCCGGGAGCCTGACCTTGCGCCGCGAACCGGCCGGCTTCTTCTCCGTTGCCGCTGGCCGGGTTGTCGCGCCCGTCTCCGGCGCGGTCCACAAGCCGACCAGCGCGATCGCCCCTAGCGCGACGAACACCAGGTAGGGCACGGTCAGCGGGAATGGTACCCACTGCGCGAGGCAGCCGGCGATCAGCGGGCCGACGCCAAGCGCGCCCACGGTCACTGACGTGCCGATGGTCCTGGCCCGGACGGGCGATGCCTTCGGATCCGCGCGCAGACGCAACTCGACGAGGTAAGTGATCGCGGTGCCCGCGGCCAGCCCGACCGCCACTCCGGTGACCACCCGTCCGATGAGCAGGCCCGGCAGGTCCTTCCAGGCCGCGAGCACCCCCATGGCCACCATCATCGTCGCGACGGCAGTGAGCATCGTGCCCCGGCGCCCGATACGCACGGCGATGGAGCTGTCCCGTAGCAGTACGGCGATGGTGCTGGCCGCGAAGATCGCGAAGACCACGGTGATGGTCAGGGCCGAGAGGTGATCGCGGATCCGGTAGAGCCCATAGAGCGGGCTCGGCAGGGTCGCGACCGCCATGACGATCAGGAAGGCGAACGCCACCGCCCAGAAGCCCGAGCGGTGCCGGTGCCGCTGGGCCGCGGGCACCGCGGACGCATTGACGTCAGGTGTGGCAGACATAGCCGTCACCAGACCTTCATGCCGCCATCGACCACGACGTCGATGCCAGTCATGTAGGAACTCTCGTCGGACGCAAGGAACAGCGCGACGTTCGCGACGTCCTCCGGCTGACCGAACCGGCCAAGAAGTGTCCTGTCGCGCATCGCGCGGCCCCACTGCTCGTCCTCCAGCTCCCCCCGGGTCGCGTTGCTCTCGATCAGGCCGGGCGAGATCGAGTTGACGCGGATCCCGTGCTCGCCTCCTTCCATGGCGAGCTGGCGCGTCATCCCGATGATCGCCGCCTTATTCGTCATGTGGGCTATTGCCGGGAGGTTCTTGAAGCTGAGGGATCCGTTCAGCGAGGCCATGTTCACGACCACCCCACGGCCTGCCTTCAGGTGGGGCCATGCTGCACGGGTGAGGTAGAACACCAGATCCACCTCGTCCTTGCGGGCGGCATCCCACTCCTCGTCAGTGAAGCCTTCGAACCAGTGCAGGTGGGACCGGGCGGCGAGGTTGTACAGCACGTCGATCCGGCCGAACTCGCTCACCGCCAGCTCGACGAGCCTCGCGCACTCGGCCGGGTCGGCGAGGTGGCACGGCTGCAGCGACACCATCGTGCCGCCCGCAGCGTGCACCATCTCGACGGTCGCCACCGCGGGCTCTACCGTCACGTCGCAACCCACGACCGACGCGCCCTCGCGGGCGAACGCGAGGGCGGCGGCGCGCCCCATGCTCCCGCCCGTGCCCGTGATCACGCAGACTTTGCCTGCCAGCCGCCGGCCATCTCAGTGGCCGCCATGGTTGTCGGTCAGCACCAGGGCGCAGTCCTGAGCGGTCCAGACACCCAGGTCCTTCGTCATCGTTGTTCTCCTCCGCTGCCCGCGGTAACGAGTGGTCAGGCTCGCCGCCGCACCCACGATCGCCACCGTGCGGGTGAGCAGTCCTCACCGGATCCTGGTGATTTCCCGCCGGACCGGGTGGGACGGCGCCACGAGCGGGTCCGTGAATTCGGAGTCCGCCGAGGCCAGAGCCCCTTCGCCCGGCAACGCCGGCTAACTAGCGGTCTAGACGGTCCAGCCAGCCGAAGCAGCCGCGTCTCGTGCGCGCTGGGCGGCCGAGAGGCGACCCTGCGGCCGGAACTTGGCCTAGATGTTGCGCATGTGGGTGTTGACGGTGTTCACCGAGGCTGACAGCACGCCCGTCACCGGCAAGACCCTGGGCAGGCCCCCGGCGTCCCACGGTCAGGCTGTGGCTCACGTCGAACGGCTACCACGTTCTGATCCGGGCGTGGGACCCCGATAGCCGAGCCCTGCACCCGAAACAGCAAGATTAGCCGCCGAGAGCGGACGCGGGCTTCCCCTTGTCAACACCCTCAGCACTCATTGGGACTGTACCGCTCCAGACGCCAAGGCGGAAAGATCGTCTGGGCCATGTCCTTAGCCGACACTCAAGATCCATATTGGTGACGGCCTGTCCGCTGAAGTCGACCGGATCTGCCGAAAGTAGTGCGTTGCGCTGCTAGCTGGTTATTCATGGCGGCGTATCTTCAGGTATGCGCGGCCCGCTGATCAACGTACGGCCGCGGCTAATTGGAAGCGAAGCCCGTGTCGAGGCGCGTCTAACGCCGATTACGCACGTCCCAGCGCGATGGCTTCGAGCGGTTGTCGCAACTATGTTGGAGCCATGCCCACTGTGAGCGACCCCATCGGCGGCCGGGTGGCTGCCGCCGCTGCGCGGACGGTCGCGGCCGGCACTGCCCGTCTGCTGGCCGCGTGGTGCACGGGTTCACCGGTGCCCGAGGCTCCGGACCGGCGCTGCGACGGGGTGGCCGACTTTGCCGCGCGCCGGGCCCGCGTGTCGCAGTCGCTGTTCCTTACCGACCGCACGACGGCTGCGCTCATGGAACTCGGTGACGGCGAGCCGGGCCTGCGCGAAAGCGCCGAGCATATCGAGATGATCTACGACGGCGCGAACGCCTATCTCCGGCACGCCGACGGGTGGACAGGCATCTCCCTGACCGATCCCGGCGGCCCGCTCGGGCCGTATGACCCGCTCTGGCCCCTGGACGCTCTGTTCGGGGCCAGCGATGATGCGGTGGAGATCGGACCGGAGGCCGTGCGCGGAGTTCCTGCGACGCGTTACCGCCTCACCGTTGACCTGGGCCGGGCGGACGCGGCGTTGCCGGCCGGGGTGAGCGTGCCCTCCGGGCCTTATCGGGCGCTCAGCCAGATGCCCGCCGAGGTCTGGCTCGATACCGCTGGCCTCGCCCGCCGCATCTCGGTCAGCTCCGAGCCCGCCGCCGCCGCGGATAAGCAGGTCTGGTCGATCGCCGAGCTGTGGGATTTCGGTGTGACCGCCAACATCACGCCCCCCGGTCCTGATGAGGTTCTGACCCCAGCCGAGGCCTCCCGCCTGGCCGCAGAGGAAGCGCCCGGGCGGAACGCCTGATGCAGCTCTGACCCCGCTGGCGCGCAGGGGTCAGCGCCGCTTCAGGCTCCTGCCTTCGCCAGCCATGACCGGTTCCGCCATGCCCTCCTGGGGCACGCGCCCTCGAAGGCTCTCGTGACGCCCGCGCTCATCGGCAGAGCCGCAAACAGCCGCGAACCTGCCGGGCGCAAATCAACCAGCTCGGCTCTAGATAGGCGGCCCGGCGAGCGCGGCTCACGCATTGCCACCCGCGCAGAACGCGTCGGCAGCCATTCGGAAAGCCCGCATGAGTATGCGCCGCGGCTCGCCCAGCAAACGCACTGCCATGCCGCCGACAGGAACAAGGCGCTGATTGGTCCTCAGGACAGCGTTTCAACCTCGGCGGTGAACTCCCCACCGGCATCGCCGGTGTTGATGACGCTGCTGGGCTCCAGCAGGAGAACTGCGGTCTCCGTGTCGGCCCGCGGGCAGTGCTCGACGCCCCGTGGCACGACGAAGAGGTCGCGTGGCCCGAGGACCACGTTGCGGTCACGCATCTGGAGGGTGAGCTCGCCGCTCAGGACGAGGAACAGCTCCTCGGTGTCATCGTGCTTGTGCCACGTGAAGTCACCCTGGAGCTTGACGATCCGCACGTCGTAGTCGTTGATCTGCGCGATCTTCTTCGGTGACCAATGCTCCGAGAAGCGCGCCAGCATGACGTCAACATTCACCGGGTCCATGACTGCCATGGTGGCACGTGCGCAGTCTGCCGGACATCCTCATTTGCCGCTGACGGTGACTCCACCACCATGCTCGACGCCGGCGTGGACCTGCGAGACGTCCAGATCGCCGCCCGCCACGCCGACCCGAGAACTACGATGCGTTACGACCGGCCCGGAAGAACCTCGACCGCCACCCGAACTACATCCTGGCCGCCTACATGACCTCCGGCACCTGACCGCGACCCTCTCCCCTGTCCCAAGCCTGGGGAGACGCCCGGCATTGCGAAGAGCACGCACGGTGACAGCGGACTATATGGCCCTTCCGGGCGAGCAGTGCGTAGGCTCGCGACGGCGGCGAGCTACAGATCGGAGGTCACAGGCGTGGCGGTTCTGCTGATCGCACGATTCTCAGGTGACGTAGCCGAACTGACCCGTGCCTACGACCGCGCGCACGCAATGATCATGGCGGCCGGCGGCGCCGAACAGTTTGGCGAACTGCGGCACCACTGCGCGACCAGCCAGGACGCGTTGTACATCGTCGGTGTCTGGCAGTCGGAGGAACACGTCCGGACACGCTGGCAGAGCCCCGAGTCCGAAGAACGCCTGGTCTCCGTCGGATTCCCGTCACCCAAGACCGCGGACATCACAATCCTGGACCTTCGCGCCATCGAACCGCCTCTGTGACCCCTTGACCGCTTAAGCGAGAGCCCGCTTCTGCCACATAGGGATTACTTGCTACGTCCCGGTCAGTTCCGACGTCTGCCGTTGACTGGTTCACTGAGCACACGGGATGCCGCGAACGGGGCGATGACCAGTCGCGGCGGCCAGCAGGGTCGCGGCGTGGCCGTCTACCACAGGTCGCCCCCGGTGAATATGTACAGGAAAGGCACCAGTGGGATAAGACCGAAGATCCCCCACGCCAGTTTCCCGCCCTGCTTCAAGTCCGGCCGGTCGGTGGCTAGATCGATCCACATCAGGACCACGGCGAGGGGATGCAGAAAACTCCACTGGAGTGGTGTATGAGGTGCCTGCTCAGTTCTGACCGTTTCGTCCTTGCGCGGGCGTGTCGCCGTGACGTGAGGCGGCCACCTCGTGATCCTTCGAAGTGCTTAGTCCGACGAAGGGGAGAACGAGATGGCCGTGGGTGACATTGTGCCGGTTCCCGGCACGCGATTCGAGGACACGCTGGAATCGGCGAGTCCTGATCTGCTGCGGGAGATGATCAAGGGGTTCGCGCAGCGGATGATGGACGCCGAGGTCGAGGCCGTCTGCGGGGCCGGGTACGGGGAGGTGAGCCCCGGAGCGGGTGAACTCCCGGAACGGGTACCGGCGGCGGGAGTGGGACACCCGGGCGGGGACCGTCGAGCTGGCGGTGCCGAAGCTGCGGCAGGGCACCTATTACCCGGAGTGGCTGCTGGAGCGGCGCCGCCGGGCGGAGCGGGCGCTGGCCACCGTCGTGGCGACGTCGTATCTGCTGGGTGTCTCTACGCGGCGGGTGGAGAAGCTGGCGGAGTCGCTGGGTGTGACGAAGCTGAGCAAGTCGCAGGTCAGCGTGATGGCGGCGGAGCTGGATGAGATGGTGACCAGCTTCCGGTCCCGGCCGCTGGACGCCGGGCCGTACGCGTTCGTGTGGATCGACGCGCTGACCCAGAAGGTCCGCGAGGGCGGCCGGACGGTGAACGTGCACGCCCTGATCGCGACCGGCGTCAACGCGGACGGGAAGCGGGAGATCCTCGGCCTGGACGTCGCCAGCTCCGAGGACGGCGCGGGGTGGCTGGCGTTCCTGCGCGGCCTGGCCGCCCGCGGCCTGTCCGGGGTGCAGCTGGTCACCTCCGACTGCCACCACGGGCTGCGGGACGCGATCGCCGCGGTGCTGCCCGGCGCGTCCTGGCAGAGGTGCCGGGCGCACTACTCCCGGAATCTGGCCACCAAGGTGCCCAAGTCGGCGCAGCCCTGGGTGTCGACGCTGGTCCGGACCATCTTCGAGCAGCCCGACGCCGCCTCGGTGCGCGCCCAGCACGCCCAGGTCGTCACCGCCCTGGAGGCGAAGTTCCCGCAGCCGCAGCCGCGCACCTGGATGACGCCCGCGAGGACATCCTGGCGTTCACCGCCTTCCCCCGCGAGATCTGGCGCCAGGTGTGGAGCAATAATCCCCAGGAACGCCTCAATAAGGAAATACGCAGGCGGACCGATGTCGTCGGCATCTTTCCTTCCCGCGACGCCATCATGCGCCTTGTCGGCGCTGTCCTGGCCGAGCAGAACGACGAATGGACTGAGGCCCGCCGCTATATGGGCCCCGAAATCCTCGCCGCCAGCGGGAAGCAAGGAAACACCATCCAGAAACTAGTGGGAATGACGTGACAATTGAGGCCATTGGTGCTTAAATAGAAACCGATCGCGAGGTGGCTCATCTCATACACCACCTCGTCGGGACGAGACCAGGATCTCAAGAAGCTTCTTCATAACTTGAAGCTACCCCGCCGACGGGGTTCATCCCGGGCCGGCCAGCCCGCCTGGTACAGGCCTTGCGACGTTGGCGACGAGGCGAAGCGGCCGCAGTGTCTTGGCATGATGACTTTCACCAGCGTGCCGTCCCTCCCGTCCGATCACCCCGTGCCGTTCACCGACTAGCTACGGCTGGCGGTGGCTGTCTACCTGGCCCGTTTCAGGGGCGCCACCCGCACCTGGAGCTGAATATCCGGTGGATGCAGGAAGTCCGCCGGTTCAAGCCCTCGACGGTGTCGCGGCGCTTCTCGGTCACCGCCGGGTTCTACCGGACCCTGCGTCATCGATGGCCTGCGCCGACAGCCCGGCTCGCGTCCCGGCGCCTCTACCGGGTCTGCCTATGTGCGTGCGTGCGATCGCCCTCCACTGCCCCGAGGGACCTCTGAAGAGTCGCCCGGACAAGGATGAGTTTCAGCGCGGTAGCAGGTCTTCTGTCACATCTACCTTCCGCGCGCACTTGGAGGCACCTTGAAGCTCTTGCTCACCTCAGGCGGCGTCACGAACCCCAGCATCCACTCGGCGCTCCTGCAGCTTCTCGGCAAGCCGGTCGCCGAGTGTCACGCGCTCGTCGTTCCGACCGCACAGTGGGGCCACCCGATGTGCGGACCCGCATCGGTGCGGGGCCTGGTGGCCGCCGAGCCCAGCTTCCGGTACTTCTCCGGCCTGGGATGGGCGTCGCTCGGTGTCCTCGAGCTCACCGCCCTGCCCACCGTTGGCCCGGAGCGATGGGTCCCCTGGGTCCGGGAGGCCGACGTGCTCCTGGCCGACGGCGGCGACGCGACGTACTTGTGCCACTGGATGCGGGAGTCCGGGCTGGCCGATCTGCTGCCTACGCTGCGCGACATGGTCTGGGTGGGAGTCAGTGCCGGAAGCATGGTCATGACGCCCCGGATCGGGGAGTACTTCGTCGAGTGGCCGTCCGCGTCCGACGACCGCACCCTGGGGGTCGTCAACTTCTCGATCTTCCCGCACCTGGACGCCTTCCGGGGGAACGCCCTGGCTGACGCAAAGCGGTGGGCCGCCGACATCGGCGTCCCGGCCTACGCCATCGACGAACAGACGGCCATCAAGGTCGAAGACCGCTCCGTCGAGGTGGTCTCCGAAGGGCACTGGACGAAGTTCGGGTCCTAGCCGCCCGGCATCTGTGACCTCGCATCTCCGGACGTGAACCCCCGTCGCTGAGACGTTGCCACCCGTTCTGGAATGGCGCCGCGAGTCGAATGCCGCTTCTGCCGCCGACCGAGCGGCCCTGCAAGTATGGGCTCGCTTTGCCTGACCGATGACGGGCCCGTGGCTTGTCTCACCCGGGTCCTGAAATGTCGCGCTAGAGCGTGCACTCCCTACGGAACGAGGGGGAATAGCCAGCCGGTGTCGTCCGCACCGAGCACGGCATCGATCGTGGCCGCATTCGGTAGCCGGCCGTAGCTGTCCGCTTCTCCCAGCTTGGCCGATTGTGGATTGAGGTAGTAGTCGAGTTCCGGGTCGTCCAGTGATGCAAGCCCGAGGAACGACCACAAGACGGAAAGCTGGACACGCTGAGCCTCGCGGGTGGCGAAGTAGAAGTCTTCATAGTGCAGCCGCAACGTGTGACTGTCGCTGCGGAGACTGAGGATGGAATCGATCCAGGCGAGGTGTGAAGCCAGGTCATCCACATACCTGCGAAGATCGTCCAGGTCGAGTGGCATCAGGCGGTCGTAACAGTGCCCCAGGCGGACGTGCGGGTTGACGTCCCACCGATTGAATATTTTTGTCTGCTTGGCGATCCGGTCGGATACCGCCGTCTGTAGCAGATTGCGTCGGCTGATGTAAATGATCCGAATATTCCGCCGCAAGACCAGGTGGGTCAGTTGCTCCTCGTCCAGCTGATAGCTGAGCACCTTGATGCCGCGGTAACTCCCGAACAGTTCGCCGAGCACCAGGTCGAGCGACTCAATGTCGCGGATCCTAGCCAGGTAGTCCGGGTTGCCGGGTGACCACTCGGTAAAGCTCTCATTGAACGGTTCGTCAGACAGCAGCTGAAGGTCCGGATGTGCCCGCAGGATCTGCCATAGGCTTGAACTTCCGCTTCGCGGCCATGCAAGCAAAACCAGGCGTTCGTCTTCTCCCATATCGGCGCTGACCCTATCCTACCTGCCTATGCGCCGCACTTCGGTGCCACTCGCTTGGCAGCCACAGAAACACACTCACATGCCGCCGGCGGCGCGGTCTCTGCAGCCTGGTGATCTTTGGCAGGCGAGGAGGCTTCCTGATTGGCCGGGCGCGCCGATGGATCATTCTGGGCCTGCTTTGCGTGTCAGGGCATGCTGGCGCGGGTCAGGCCCATCACCCGTTCGGGGGGTCAAACTCCCACCGCAACTAGACGACCTCTCCGCCGAACTCACGCCCCAGCTCATCGTCGAAGTCATCAGGGACGTCGCCTTCAACTACTTCCCCCAACTAGCGCCCGGCGGCGCAAGCGATAGCCACTGAGCCAACGCCGCACAGGTGTGTCCTCCCTTCAGCTCATGCCTCCTCGCCAGATCATGGGGTGAGATGCGCGAGCCGCGCGGCGGCCGCCAGCGAGCCCGGATCCGCCAGCAGCTGCTCGACCCTGGGCCGCAGTCTGCCCACCGCGCCGTGCCCGGCCAGCCATGGGCCGCGCTCTGGGGCGCCCGGCCCGATCTCTGCTCCCGGACCGTTCCGCAGGTCCCAGATCTCCCGCTCCAGATGGACGAACGGCATCGCCGCCCGCTGCCGCCCCGCGGAGGCCTTGGCCACCGGCGGCCCGAAGTCGTTGATCAACGCGCTAACCGGCTCCGCCAGCAGGGCCGACTCCATGGCGGTCGCTGTCTCTAGCTGGCGTTCAACACCACGGTCAAATGACGGTCAACGATCTCAGAGTCACTTGGCTGTCCTCAGCAAGCGCTGTGACCTGCACGTTTGGTCGGGATGGCGAGATTCGAACTCGCGGCCTCCTGCTCCCAAAGCAGGCGCGCTAACCAAGCTGCGCCACATCCCGTTAGACCGACCGTAGCTTATCTGCCCGCCCAGATTCCCGGGGCAGTGGACCCGCCCGGCGTTCCAAGATCGTGTTCCCCGCGCCAGGTGATGCGCTCGGAGGTGGACGGTACTGATGGCCCGGCCAGACCCGGTCCAGTGGACTGGCTGACCACATGAGCCGGTACGCTACCCGTGATGACGTGCTAGGCGGGCCCTTCAATAGGCCGGGTCGGGCGCGGCATGCGGGCGTAGCTCAATGGTAGAGCCCCAGCCTTCCAAGCTGGTCATGAGGGTTCGATTCCCTTCGCCCGCTCCAGCGGATCCTCGCAGGCCAGGGCCGGTCTCCTCGCCTGTAGCCTGATCATCTGCCCACCGTAGTTGTGTGGCTAACGCACGTGCCACATGTGTGCCACACGCTTATTCATCAAGCTTGTGCAGGCAGACCTAGGTTCGCCGAGGCGCCAGCGCAGGCCAGGTGCGCGGGAATGGCACGTCGAGCGAGACGGGCGAGACTGGTACGTGCTCAGCGGCGGCATGCAGGCGGCCTTGCCGGGCGACGATAGACCCGTTGCGCAGCATCGACTCCACCAGTTCGGTGGCGAGCACGTCGGGAGCCCGGCCGAGTAGCCGCGCGGCGTCAACAAGCCAGGTGCGCTCGTGCAGGTAAGGCTCGGCCTGGGCGATGGGGATGCCGTCGCGGATCATCAGGGCGTAGGCGAAGATCCTGCGCGCGCCGTACCAGACCGTCCCGTCCGGGTCGTCAACGAGTCGCCGGGCGCGGCGTAGCGCGGCGGTCAGCGCGGACGCCGTATCGGCCGGGATCGGCCCGTGCGCTGGGATCAGCACGCGGGGGGCCAGGTCGGCTAGGCGTTGCAGGGACGCGAGTGCGGCCGCGGCGGCACCGGGTCCGTCGAGGGCGAGGTTGACCCAGCCGACGTCGTAGTCGGACAGGGCATCGCCGACGATGAGGAGCTGTTCGTCGGGCTGCCACAGGCACAGATGGCCCGGCGTGTGCCCGGGAGTGGTAACGACCTGCCATTCGGCCGCACCGAGCGGCAAAATCCGGCCATCGCGGAGCTGCTCGTCAACGGTGTACGGAGCAACGGGCTGATCGAGGTACTCAGCCTGGCAGCAACCCGGGTCCCGGCGGGTGACGGCATCGGCGTCCGGGACGCTGGCAGCGATACCGGCCCCCCGCGCCTGCAGCGTCCCGTTGCCTCCGACATGGTCGGCGTGCCAGTGGGTGTTGACCACCATCGACAACTTGCTGGTGCGGGCGTGCACCCAGTCCGCGGTCTGACCGGAATGGCCGACGAAGCCACTGTCGACCAGGACCGGATACCGGCCCGGCAGCAGGAGCAGGTTGGCGTCGGGGAACGGTCGCTGCTGCCAGGTCACCCACGACGGAAGACGATCCGGATCATCCCCCACGCGCTCTCCTCACTTTGCCTGATCCTGTCACCGCGTGTCCCTCTGGAACGCGAGACTAGACCGCTGCGGCGGTCACGGCGCTTCCACCAGATGGGTCGCCGGCGCCCTGTCTGCCCGCAGCCAGGACACGCGGGCGAGCACGAGCAGGCTGGCCACGACACCGGTGGCGCCCAGCACGATCAGCCGGGGGTCGGCCTCGTGGATGCCGAACAGGCCCCAGCAGAGCAGTTCACCGAAGATCAGCAGCCAGGTGGCCCGAGAGACACCGGCCGTGTCCCTGGACCGGTACACCGTCCACACCGTCGGCGTGACCTGCAGTAGGAAGGCGACAGTCAGGGCTGAGCCCAGTCCCGCACGGCCGAACACCGCAGTGGCGGTGAGCAGCGTCACCGCCCACGCCGACACAAGCACCATGGGCCGTTTCGGCACACCGCCGCCACGCCGGGCCAGCACTACCGCAAGCCATCCCGACAAGACGGTCGCCGAGATGGCGGGTACGAGCGCGGTCCAAAAGCCCGACAGCGCGAAGTAGGCCAGCCAGGCAGCGTTGTTCACACTCGTCAGCGCCGCCCACGACCACGACACCCCCGCCATGGTCCCAGCGCGGCGGACCCTGGCCAGCTGCGGCAGGAACTGCGGCACCGCCAGGAACGCTGCCGCCAGCGGAAGCGACGCGAACACCACATGCATCGGCACTTTCTCCATGATTCTGTCGAACGAAGACCTCTCGCTAAAACGCTACGTCGTTTCACGTAGCGAATGCTTGCTACTTTCGCCGCTATACAGCGATCATCGGCAATAATCTTTCACTATGGACCAAGTTGACCGGGCGATCCTTGCCGAGCTCCAAGCCGACGGCCGTCTGACGGTCACCGAGCTTGCCGACCGGGTGCGGCTCACACCCGGCCCCTGCCACCGGCGGCTGCGTGAGCTCGAACGCAGCGGCGTGATCACCGGCTACCGCGCCCTGGTGAACCCGGCCGCGGTCGGGATGGGATTTGAGGCCCTCGTGCAGATCACCCTGGAACGCGGCGACGCCGGCACCGTCAGCTCCTTCGAAACGGCCCTGGCCGAGCTTCCGCAGGTCCGGCACGCAGAGCGCCTATTCGGCGACCCCGACTACCTGCTGCGGGTGGCCGCGCGAGACCTCGACAGCTTCGCGACACTGCGGGACCAGAAACTAGCCACGCTGCCAGGCGTCCACCGTCTGACCTCAACCATCGTGATGAAACGCATCATCGACAACCGGCCCGTGCCACTCGCCACCCGAGATAACTAAGCGAGCGCCACTGCGCGGCACCGATCTTCCAAGCTGGTCATGAGGGTCCGACTCGAATGCGGCTGGAGGACTGCTACGGCTTGTGGGCTCGCCGGCCGCGGAGCCAGTACGGCGCTGCGGACCTGAGTTGCCTCACCGCAGCGCCCAGGCGCGGCGGCGTCACCACGCCCAACTGCAGCATCGAGGACAGATCGTCCCGGGTGGCCCAGTGCTCAGCCAGTTTTCCGTCCTCGATGCGGAACCAGTGGCTTTGCTCGCTTGTGAACCGCTTGCCGCTCGGCGGCAAGAACCCGTTGAGCTTGCCGGAGTTGGTACCGGTCGACCTGACGCGTACCGCAACCAGGTCTTCGTCCGCAACGATGGACTCGATCTTCATGCTCAGGTCAGGAAACTGGCCCAGCAGCCACTCAGCGGTCCCGCGCATGGCGGTCGGCCCGTGCACTTTTCCCGGCGCTGTTCCGGCAAACGGCGCAGCCGCATGCTCGGAAAAGTCGTCAGCCATGAGCTCGTCGCACGCAGCCATCTTCCGTTGATTCCAGATCTCTTCGAAGTGGCGTCGAACGAGGTCCTTGTTGGTGTCTGACATCGGAGCCTCAAAGACGAGGGTCGGTCACGATGAGGCGGGACTGACCAGCCATTTCTGGCCCGGGAGTTCGGATGCGCAAGCGCCGTAATGGCAGTGAGGGCCAGGCAGGCGGAATCGCTGTGGAGACCGTGTGAACACCGCATGGAGATTCCTTCACGCTGCCCGCACGCGAGTGGAGTAAGGCCTGACAGGACCCGTCCGTCACCAGCGGGCCCGCTACGAGCGCGCGCGGTCAGTCGCGTGCCGTGCCTCCGATTCGAGGTCGTTCAAATGATTGGCGAGTTCTGTCCGGGACCGGACAGATAGCTTGCGGTAGATGCGGGTCAGGTTGGCTTCCACGGTCTTCACCGACATGAACAGTTCCGTGGCGGTCTCCTGATTTGAGCGTCCTGCCCCGACGAGCTGGGCGACGCGGCGTTCCGTCGCCGTGAGCGTGCCCGGGCCAAGCTGCTCACCAAGGAGACCGGATGATCCCCCCGGCAGCCCAGCGCGCCATGTCTGAGCGGACCGGGGCGACCGTCGTGGAGGTGGCGGCGAGTCACTCGGTCTACGTCTCCCAGCCGCGCGCCACCGCCGATCTCATCAAGCAGGCCGCTCGGGGCGCCGCCGCGTACTGACCCCGTACAGGATGGCGGTCAGCGGGCTGCCCGGGCCACAGCGCTGACGTCAACGACCGCCGGGACATCGGTCCGGGCGGGGCTGTAGCTGGTCACGGTGTCTGGTACCACGAACTCCGGGCGGCGGTAGGCCGACCGGAGGCCGGCCAGCGGCGGGCTGGGCTGTCCGGTGAGGGTGGCCAGTCCATCCAGGCCCGGCAGGTCGCCGGGCCCCGGTGCCGTGCGCGAGTCCAGCACCCCCCAGTCCTCCCAGAGCAGCATCTCGGCCTTGTTCAGGGCCGCGAGATCGCGGACCAGGCCGCGCATGAGCTGGGGCAAGCCCCGGGTCGTGGGGATCTCCAGGCCAGGGTTGACCACGAACCGCTCCGGGTCGGCCGCTCCAGAGCGCGCTAGCTGCCAGGCACGCGGACCGGTGACGAAGCGGTCAGGGGGGACGTCAAGAGGGTCGAAGCCGGCCCCGTCAACCGGGTCGGTGTGGCCGTCGTCGATCTCTGGCTCGACGAGCCGCCAGCGCTCAGCCGATCCGTCCCAGACCTCGGCGATCTCGTGGTCGATCAGCCAGCCGTCGAAGAAGTACCTGGCGAAGCCGACCCGGGCCCGGGCCGGGATCCCTTTGTGCCGGGCCATGGCGACGAATAGCACGGTGAAATCCCGGCAGCAACCGACCAGCCGCTGCCCGGGCTGGCGGGCAGCGGGCAGCGGCAGGTCGGCGAGTTCACCAAGCCGGGCGAACATCGCTGCCGCATACCGGGTGTCGATCTCGCTGATCCGCTCCGGCGCGATGCCATTCGCCGCGTAGTCGCCGTCGGCCCAGTAGTGGAACACCAGCTGCCGGCTCGCCGCACGGAGCGCGCCGAGGTCGGACGGTAGCTGGTCGATCGCGGCCGCAGCGGGGCCTGGTTCTGTGACCAGGCTCTGCACCGCCCAGAATCCGTGGTCGCTCATGCTGGCAGGATACGGGCCGGGCAGATGACCGTCTTTCCTCGCCGTTCCACTTACTGGTGCCCTCTCCGGCCCGGGGAAGGTAGCTTCAGCAACACCCGTCGTACGCGGGTGTGAGTCCCAACCAGCGGAGGTGCCAGATGGCCGAGTTCCCACCGCCCCCCGAGGACATTGTGCTGGCCCACTTCATCGTCTCGGACGATGTCGAGCGCTCTCGGCGCTTCTACACCGAAGTACTCGGCGGCAAGGTGGCCTACTCCGGCCCCGGAGGGCTGACTTACGTCGCGCTGTCCAACACCTGGATCATCATCAACGTCGGCGGGGGCCCGACCGACGACAAGCCGACGGTCACCCTGGAGACGCCCCGCGATCCCGACCGGGTCAGCAGTTTCCTCAACATCCGGGTCAAAGACATCAAGGCCGTCTACGCCGAGTGGAGCGCCCGGGGGGCTCAATTCCTGACCCCGCCGAAACAGCACCAGTACGAGATCCGCTGCTACATCCGCGACCCCGACGGTCACCTGATCGAAGTAGGCCAGACCACCGACCCAGAGGGAGACTGGTCGCCCGCTCACTGGCCGTCGGGTGCGTCCGGCGGGGACTCTGAGTGAATGCCGGGATCACCGGCGAGATCCCTTCGTCAACGGCGGTGACGCCCCGGGCCGCCGTTGTTCGCGCTGTGCCGCTGAGGAGGTTTCCGTCATGACCACCGCGGTCATCGGCACTGGAGGGATCGGATCGGTCGTCGCCCGCGCGCTCGCATCAGGCGGCGAGACCCTCCGGCTCGCTAGCGCCCACAACGAGTCGGCACGAACGCTGGCGGCAAAGATCGGCCCGGCTGCGGTCGCCGCCGACGGCGACCGCGACGCGTTGCGGGGCGCCGATGCCGTCGTCCTCGCGCTGCGGTTTTCCGCACTGAAGGGCGTCATAGACGAGATCGCAGGCCCGCTGACCGGCAAGCTCGTGGTCGTTCCGAGCAACCCGCTCACCACCGACGCGCAAGGTAACCTCGCCCATCTCCTGCCGGAAGGGCAGTCGTCTGGTGAGGTCGTAGCCGGGTGGTTGCCGGCCGGGGCGCGCTTGGCCATGGCGTTCGGAACCATGTCGGCCGATCTCTTCGAGTCCGCTAGCCACCGGTCGCCGGAGCCAGCGGTCCTCTTCTACGTGACCGACGACGACCGGGCCGGCGAGGAAGCCGGGCGGTTGATCCGGACGGCTGGCTTCGAGCCGGTGAAGGCCGGCGGGATCGAACAGTCGGGCCGGCTCGAGGTAGGCGGCGACCTGCACGATCTCGTAGTCGGCCCGGCACAGGCGCGGTCACTGATCGGCGGAACCTAGTACTGGCCCGGCCTGGGCGGCTGGTGGCGCCTCAGCCTGCTCGAAGGCGGCGGAGAACAGGTAGCTCGTGGCCAGGCTGCGGTAGGGCCGCCATTTCTCCGCGATAGCCAGGACCTCGTCCTGGCTGGGCAGGTGGTCCAGCTGATAGGCGGCCCGGATGGCCTTGCGAAGCGCCAGGTCGCCAGGCAGGACGACGTCCTCGCGCTGCAGCGCGATGAGCATGGCGCCCTGCACGGTCCAGGGGCCTATCCCCGAAATCGCGGTGAGCTCGGCCAAGAGCTCGTCGTCGGGCAGCGTGCTCAGCACGTCCTGGTCCAGCCGGCCGTCTGTCAGCCGCTGGGCCAGATCGCGCAGCGTGTTGATCTTCCGCCAGGACAGGCCGGCCTGGCGGAGCTGGCTGGGTTCTACGGCCAGCAGTTCGGCGGGTTCGGGGAGGTGGCCGCCGAACAGGGCCTCGACGCGGGCCAGCGTCCGGCGGGTCGCCGGGACGGACAGCTGCTGGCCGGTGACCTGGAACAGCAGCGCACCGTAGAGGTCCATCGGCGGCAGCTCGGTCATCCACGCCCGGGGGTCGAAGTCCGGCCGCTCGTCGATGAGCCGCGCCAGGACCAGGTCGGCCTTGCGCAAGTAAGAGCGTGCCTGCGGCAACAACACGGCACGGCTGGAGTCCTCGCTCACCGGGCTCGCTCCTTCCCCGGCAGGTACGCCGGCCACCGTCGTCACGTGCGGGCCCGGCGATGGAGATGGACGTTGCTATGGACGATACGGCGCTCCCTTCCGGCTGTCGCCAGGTCGCCGGCCAGCTGACGCGGCGTCGGCGACCCGCTGCGGTCAGGGGCGCTCCTGCTCCTTCAGCAGGCGGTCAGTGAGGACGATCTCGATGATCTCCGCGACCGTGTCCTGGCGGGCCCAGTCCCGCTGAAGCTCGCAGGCCAGGGAGACCCAGCTGGTCTGCTGGCCGCCGGCTTGCGTCACGCGGTCCAGGCCGGCCCGGTGGGCCTCAGGCGAGGTACCGCCGATCGCGTTGACGACCGGATAGACCTCGTATCCCTCGCGCAGTGCGTCCAGTGCGGTGAAGGCCATGCAGATCTCGGTCCACAGAGCGCAGACAATGAGCTTGCGGCGGCCGGTGGCGTGGACGGCCTCGACGAACTCGACGTCCTCCCAGGAGTTGACCGTGGTGCGGTCGAGCGGCTTGTCGTCCTCGAGCAGTTCGGCGAGTTCTGGCAGGGTTGGCTTGCCCCGGCCGGTGGCGACGTTGACGGTGGAGTGCACGACCGGGATCCCGAACGTCTTGATGGTCCTGACCGTCGAGACCGCGTTCTTGAGCAGGAGCGCCTGATCCATCGAGCGGACCGCGGCGAGCTGCGCAGGCTGGTAGTCGATGATCAGGAACGCTGCGTTTTCCGGCGTGAGGAGATGGTCGGCGAGCGGGTCGCGGACGGGGGCGCTGGTCATGGGAGCGGCTCCTTCTCGTGGCGGACGCAACGCGCCCGACGGTAGTGGCCGTCATGGTGACTGGTGGTCATCTGATCCTGGTGATGTGCGGTCCGGGGCGAGCTGGCGGACCTCGAGCAGTTCCAGGCCGAGCGCCTCGACCTCGGCCAGCACGCCGTACAGGGCGGACCGGTCCAGCAGGCCGGTGAGC
This sequence comes from uncultured Actinomycetes bacterium, assembly GCA_963781085.1. GTDB lineage: Bacteria > Actinomycetota > Actinomycetes > Streptosporangiales > Streptosporangiaceae > RYN-230. The sequence goes on along the minus strand of CAWAES010000023.1, from coordinate 91,156 downwards.
ACCGTGTGCGTACCGTGATGCTGCCAGGCCAGGGCCGGGAACGCGGACAGCACCGTGGCACCGAGATGCCCGCTGACCCGGATCATGTACAGGGCGGGTCCTGGTCCATGCCGTCATGGTCACCGGCAGGCAGGTGACCCCGCATCACCTGGACCCGGTGACCGCCGGCCTAACGCGTACCGCCGGCCGCCAGCAACTGCAGTTCCCGGGCGCGCTGCACCGCCGAAGACCGGTCGCGGACCTGGAGCTTGGCGTAGATGCTGCGGATGTGCGTGCTGACGGTGTTCGGCGAGACGGACAGCTCGCCTGCGATCTCCGGCCGGGACAGGTTCGTCGGGAGATAACGCAGCACCCTGAGCTCGCCGGGGCTGAGCTCTTCCGCGTCAGGCGGCGGAAGCTGATCGTGGGCGGCGGAGGACGGGCCGTGCAGGACGTCGAGGATGTCGGCGAGCAGGGCGGCGTGCGCGGTCTCATGCCGGGGCAGCGCCTCCAGCAGCTCACGGGAGCCTGTCATGGCGAACGGCAGGACCAGCCGGTCAGGCTCGGCCAGGGCCAGGGCCTGTTCAGCCGCCTGGTTCGCCGCACGCAGGTCACCGAGCTGACGATGGGCGAGCCCGGCCAGCAGCTGAGCCTCGACGAGCGCGACGTACCCGCTCACCGGGGCCGTGCCGTCCAGCACGTCCCGCACCGCGTCCAGGGCCCCGGCCGGATCGCCTTCCGCGAGGCAGACCACCGCACGGGCACTGTGCAGCTCGCCCGAGCTGGCCCGCTCGTCAGCGAGCGCCGCGATCGCGGCGCGGGCCTCGCCGGGCTTCCCGAGGCGGGCCTGCGTGGCCAGCATCCAGCCGGTCACCTGGCTGGTCAGCGCGTGCGGGTCCGCCAGCCGCGATCCCAGGTATTCGGCCGCGCTGAACTCCTGCAGCGCCTCCCGGTGGCGGCCGCGGCAGGCTTGCAGCATCCCGCTCACCATGTGCACCAGCAGCCTGATGTCCACTCCGGTGTCTGCTTGCAGCGACCCGCACGGTGCGCTGCAGCCACCGTTCGGCCTGCGTCGAACTCGCCCGTCCACACCATCGTGCTGGCCAGCGTGATCAGCGCGGGCGCGACCATGGGCTCCGCGTCCCAGCCGTACCGCTCGGCGAGCGCGATCGCCTCACGGCAACGCCGCTGGACAGTGGCGATCGGGCGGATCTTCGACGCGAGCCCGAGCTGCGCCAGGCATCTGACCTCGAGGTAGGGCCGGCCGATCCTCCGGGCCAGGACGGCGCCCTCCTGGAGGCGACGTTCGGCGTCGGCCAGCCCCAGGGACGCTTCGACGGTCCCCAGGTTCATCAGCGCCACCGCCCGCAGGTCGCTGCTGAGTGCGATGTCCTCGTCGGACTGCCCGGTTACCGGGGAGGCGAGGAATCCGGACTGCTCAGTGACGCCGGCCAGGTGACCGCGCCGCGCGGCCAGCGACAGCTCCAGCGACGCGATCGCCACCCGGAGGCGGCGCTGACGATCCGGCGGCGTCGTCTCGGCGTACGCCCCGGCGGCGGCCAGGTGGGCGGCCGCCTCCTCCAGGTGGCCCCGGGCGAGGTTACGCCCGGCGTGTATCAAGGCCAGCTCGGGAAGTCCGTGCCGCGCGGGAAGGCCCGCAGCAGCGCCCGGACGGTCTGCGCCTGCCCGTCCATGGTCAGGCTGAACGAATGGTCGGCGAGCAGCCGGGCCGCGTCCGGCCAGTCACCGGCCGCCTGGGTGTGCCGGATGGCGTCGGCCGCCTGGCCATGCTGGACGAACCACCCGGCGGCCCGCCGGTGCAGTTCGGGCACGTCTTCGGCCAGCATCCGGCGGAGCTCCAGCCGGAGCAGGTCCCCGAACAGGTGGTGGTACCGGAACCACGTCCGCTCGGGATCCAGCGACACGACGAACGCGTTCGCGTCCTCGAGGCCCAGCAGGATCCGTTCCGAACCCGGGCGGGCGGTCAGCAGGTCGGCCAGCTCACCGTTGACCCGGTCGAGCAGTGAGGTACGCAAGAGCAGTTGCTGGACGTCGTCGGGCTGGCGTTCGAGCATCTCGGCGACGAGATACTCGGCGACCGTGCGCTCACTGCCGGAGAACTCCGCGACGAACTGCTCCGGGTCGGGGTGACCGGCCAGGGAGATCGCCGCGAGGCGGAGGCCCGCCGCCCACCCTTCAGTCCGCTGGTGCAGCAGCGCCGCGCCGGCCTCGGACAGGGTGATACCCGAGGCGCCGAGCAGCTCGCGGGTCTCGCGCACGGTGAAGCGCAGATCTTCTCCCCGGATCTCGGCCAGCTCGCCGGCCAGGCGCAGCTGATGCAGACGCAGCCGCAGGTCACGGCGAGTCGCCAGCACCGCGTGGGCGTTAGGAGGAAGGTTGGTCAGCAGCTGGGAGAGCTGGGCCAGCGCGTCCGCGTGAACGCAGCTCGTGCAGGTCGTCGATGACCACGACGACCCGGCCGGGATGCGTCTTCGAGCTCCGAGAGCACTCTGCCGACCATCGCCGGCCCGTTGAACTCGGGTGTCGCTGCTGGCGGTTCCGCGCCGCTGGTCGTGCCGGAAGCTTGCCGGACCGCGCTCAGCAGGGCCAGCCAGAACTGCTGGGCGTCGTGCTGGTCGCGTTGCACCTGCACGACAGCAAGCCGATGCTTTTGCCCCGGACGGTCCGCCCAGGCGCGCAGCAGCGACGTCTTCCCGCTGCCGGCCGGAGCCGGGATGATCGTCACCTTCTTGGCCGCCGCGCGATCCAGGGCGGCGAGAAGATCACCCCGGTCGATCACCCGGAGCGTTGCCCGAGCCATTTGACCAGCGTACGTACTGTCTGCGAGCTGCGGAACCCCGGTTCCGCGCCGCTGTCGCGCCGAGCAGGAGCTGCGCCAGCCACCTCGTGCGGAGACCGCCGCCGGCGCACAGCACTCCGGCCGTCACGCTGAGCGGTGGTCATCTGATCCTGGTGACGTGCGACCCGGGGCGAGCTGGCGGACCTCGAGCAGTTCCAGGCCGAGCGCCTCGACCTCGGCCAGCACGCCGTACAGGGCCGACCGGTCCAGCAGGCCGGTAAGCACCGTCTGCGCACCGTGATGCTGCCAGGCCAGCGCCGGGAACGCAGACAGCACCGTGGCACCGAGGTGCCCGCTGATCCGGATCATGTATAAGGCGGGTGCCGCGTCCATGCCGTCATGGTCACGGGCAGGCAGGTGAGCCCGCATCACCTGGATCCGGTGACCGCCGGGCTCACGCACGGCCTCCGGCCGGCCGCCGCGGCCCGGTCCTCGCCGGCGCCAGGCCACCGCACGTGCCGTCAGCGGCGCGCGAAATCACATAGATCCGGTGAGGTGGTCTCACCTTGGTGGTGGTGAGGGTGGGGGTGTCGCGTTGGTTCGCACGGCCGTCAAGGGGACGTGCCTTAGATCTCAAGGGAGATACCGTGACTTCACCAGTGCCCGGCGAGGACCTGCCTGACTACGCGCCTGTGCCGCAGTCCTCGCTCGGGGTGGCCCTGAACGACCAGGGGTACTACGTCGGGCGGGTCGAGCGGAACCTGTACTGGGTCACCGACGGTGTCTACCAGTCCGCGTTCCTGACCACCAGCGACGGGGTGGTGCTGTTCGACGCGCCCCCCTCCATCGGGGGGAACCTGCGCCGGGCGGTGGACGAGGTCGCCGCGGCCAACGGCGTCAGCAACACCGTGACCCACCTGGTCTACTCCCACCACCACGCCGACCACGGCGCCGCGGCGTCACTGTTCCCCGAAGCGGTGCGGGTCGGGCACGAGGAGACCCGGCGGCTGCTGCTGCGCGACGGAGACCCGGCCCGCCCGGTCCCGGAGATCACCTTCACCGACACCTACACCCTGGGGGTCGGCGGGGAACGCGCCGAACTGGCCTGGCACGGCTCCAACCACTCACCCGACAACATCTACATCCACTTCCCCGACCACGACACGCTGATGTTCATCGACGTGGTCAACGCGGGCTGGGTGCCGATCTACAACCTCAACCTGTCCGAGGACGTGCAAGGCTACATGGCCGCCCCCGGCATCGCCTTGTCCTACCCCTGGACCCACTTCATCTGCGGCCACCTGGGCCGGCTGCCACCCGCGACGACGTCGCGGCCCACCAGCAGCTACATCGCCGACATCGAAGCCAGCTCCCGCGAAGCCCTCGCCACGGTCAACCCGGTCCCCTACTACGTGCACTACGGGCAGAACGCGTGGGCTGGGGTCAAAGCCCACCTCGACGAGGTCACCGAACGCGCCGCCGCGCCGGTCATCGCCAAATACACCGGCGTCCTGGCCGCCGCCGACATCGAGGTGTTCACCCGCACCACCACCTTCGCCATCATGCAGTCCCTGCGCCTCGACAAGGGCCCCAGCGGACCCGTCCACCCCTAACCGCCCAGGCCACGCCCGGAGACGGCCCTGCCGCCCCGGGGCGGGGCCTGCACCGCTACCATCCGGCCAGCTGCCTGCCGAGCACCGGAACTGGTGCCGACGTGCCAGCCCCCACCACCGGCACGGGCCAGAAGCCGCCCGGGAGAGCGGCGCCGCCCTGGGCGGCGCACTGCGCGTCCGGCCCTCCCGGCGGGGCGTCCACTGACCGCTAGCCTTAGGTTGCTTGGTATGGCGGCTGCTGACATCCCCGTGCCGGGGACCTTGCCCACCGTCATCGGCGTGCGCGGGGCCCGGCACAACAACCTGCGCGACGTCAGCGTGGACGTGCCGCTGTGGCGGATCGTCGCGGTGGTCGGGGTGTCCGGGTCGGGCAAGACGTCGCTGGCTATCGGCACGCTGTACGCGGAGGGCATGCACCGGTTCGTGGAAGGCCTGAGCACCTACACCCGGCGGCGGCTGAGCCAGGCCCAGCGCCCGGACGTGGACCGGATCGAGCACCTGCCGTCCGCGCTGGCGCTGCGGCAGCGCCCGCCGATACCGGGGCCGCGCAGCACGGTCGGGACCATGTCCGAGGTGCTGAACGTGCTGCGGCTGATGATGTCGCGGCTGGGCTCGCACTTGTGCCCCAACGGCCACTACGTGGCGCCGTCGGTCGCCACGTACGGCGAGGAGATCGTCTGCCCGGTGTGCGGCGCGCATTTCGTGCACCCCAGCGCCGAATCCTTCGCGTTCAACTCCTACGGCGCCTGCCCCGCCTGCCAGGGCCTGGGCGTGCGGTCCGAGGTCGACGTGGCCACCCTGGTCCCCGACCCGGGCAAGACGATCGCCGAAGGCGCAGTGCTGCCGTGGAACTCCGGCGGGCGGCGGCTGTCGATGTACGCCGCGGGCGAGCTCGGGGTCCGGCTCGACGTGCCCTACCGGTCGCTGACCGATCACGAACGCGACATCGTGCTGCACGGTGAGCCGGTCCAGCAGCAGGTGACGCTGTCCGGGCGGAACGGGCGGGCGGTGCGCCTGTCGGTCAACTACGACAACGCGGTGGCCGCAGTGGAACGCTCGCTGCGCAGCAACAACGAGCGCACCCGCCGCCTGGTGCAGCGTTTCCTCATCACCCGCACGTGCTCGGTGTGTCATGGCACCCGGCTGCGGCCCGAGGCGCTGACCTCACAGCTCGGCGGCCGCAACATCGCTGAGATCAGCGAACTGCGGCTGGACGAGCTGCGTGGCTTCGCGGCCGGCCTGCCCGCGCAGCTGGCCACCGAACTGGAGCGGCTCACCACCGGGCTGCTCGCCGAGCTGGACGGCAGGCTCACCCCGCTGCTGGACGTCGGGCTGGGGTACCTGACCCTGGACCGGGCCGGCGCCTCACTGTCCACCGGGGAACGGCAGCGGATCGAGCTGACGTCCACGGTGCGGGCCAGCACCACCGGCATGCTGTACGTGCTGGACGAGCCCTCGGTCGGGCTGCACCCGGCCAACGTCACCGGCCTGGTCAAGACGATCACCGCGCTGGCCGGCAACGGCAACACGGTGGTCATCGTGGAACATGAGCGGGAGCTGATCCGCGCGGCGGACTGGGTCATCGAGCTCGGCCCGCAGGCCGGCACCCACGGCGGCACGGTGATCGCCGAGGGCACCGCGCGCCAGCTGGAATCCGACCCAGGCTCGATCATCGGCCCCTTCCTGTCCGGCGCCGCGACCGTGACCCGCGGCCATCCAGCGCGCCCCGGTCCCGACGGGCAGATCACCTTGCAGGTCGGCGACCTGTACAACCTGCACGACGTGTCCGCGGTGTTCCCGCTGCGCCGGCTGACCGCGCTGGCCGGGCCGTCCGGCGCGGGGAAGACCGCCCTGATCCTGGACAGCCTCATCCCGGCCGCGAAGGCCCAGCTGGCCGGCGCGGCGCTGCCTGGCCACGTCCGCCGCCTGGACCTGGGCGGCGTCGGCCAGGTCATCCAGGTGGACGCCTCCCCCATCGGGCAGAACGCGCGCTCCACCCCGGCGACCTACTGCGGGGCGTTCGACCAGATCCGCCGGGTGTTCGCCGAGTCAGCGCATGCCCGGCGGCGGCGCTGGAAGCCCGGGCACTTCTCGTTCAACACCCGCGAGGGGCAGTGCCCGACCTGCCGGGGGCTCGGCCGCCTCGACCTCGACGTCCAGTACCTGCCTGACATCACCGTCCAGTGCCCAACCTGCCATGGCGCCCGGTTCAACGACGCCACCCTGGCCGTCCGCGTCGACGGCCTGACTATCGCCGGCGTGCTCGCCCTGAGCGTGGACGACGCCTTGGGGCAGTTCGCCGGTCAGGCCGCGGTCGTCGCGGCGCTGCGCCCGGTCAGCGACGTCGGCCTGGGCTACCTGCGGCTCGGCGAACCCACCCCCTCACTGTCTGGCGGCGAGTCACAGCGGCTGCGGATCGCCAGCCGGCTGCGCGCCAGCCAGCGCGGCGCGCTGTACGTCTTCGACGAACCCTCCACCGGCCTGCACCCGCTCGACGTGGCCACCCTCGTCGCCGTGTTCGACCGGCTGCTCGACGCCGGGGCCACGATCATCGTCATCGACCACGACCTCGACCTGCTCGCCACCGCCGACCACCTCATCGACATGGGACCGGGGGGCGGCCCGGACGGCGGGCACATCCTCGCGGCCGGGCCGCCGGAGCAGGTCGCCCGGGCTCCGGGCAGCGTGACCGGCCCCTGGCTGGCCGAGCACCTGGGCCTGCCGGAAGCCCGCCAGCCTGAGGCTTCGGCTGGCCGGCGTTAGGCCGTCCGCCCGGAGGGCGCGAGCAGGCCCAGGACGCGGGCCCGGTCCACCGCCTCGTGGCGGCTGTGCACGCCGAGCTTGGCGTACACGTGCCGGGTGTGGGTGTTGACGGTGTTCACTGACAGCCAGAGCTCAGCGGCGATCTCGGGCGCTGTCAGGTGGGTCGGCAGGTAGCGCAGGACGCGGGTCTCGGTATCGGTGAGATGTTCGTCCAGGCCGCGGACCCGGTCCGGCTGGCCGGCGGGCGGCGGCACGGGCCTGGCCGGCCCGGGTAGCAGGTCCAGGATCTGGGAGGTCAAGGCCGGGTGGGCCGTCTGGCCCCGGCGGTGCCGCTTGAGCAGCGCCGGGACGCCATCGAGCAAGAACGGCAGCAGCATGCCGCCCGAGCCGGTGATATCCAGCGCCCGCTCGAGGGCACGCCCGGCCGCGGCCTGGTCGCCCAGCGCGTCGCGGGCCTGGGCCTCCAGCAGCAGCGCCGATACCATCCGCACCTGGCGGACTCCCGGGACCGAGCCGTCCAGCACGGGTCCGAGCGCGTCCGCCGCCCCCTCCGGGTCGTCACAAGCCAGCCGCAGCGCCGCCGTCGCGGTGCGCATCTCGGCGCTGGCCCGCTCCTCCTCGCCCAGTTCGGCGAGCACCTGCCGGGCCCGTCCGGTCTGGCCCAGCCGGACCAGCGTCTGCAGCATGCGTGAGCGCATCGACGTCACACAGGTCTGCGGCCCCGCGAGGGCCGCGGCCAGCTTCCTGGCGTCCCGGAACGCCGCCAGCGCCTCCTGGTAACGGCCCCGGGCCAGTTCCAGGACCGCGCGAGCGTAACGCAGGCTCATCCCGGCGGCGGGTTCCACCTCGGCGCGCAGGGTAGCGTCGGCGCGCTCCAGCCATGGCTCTGCTTCATCCAGCCGACCCTGGTACAGCAGCACGATGCCGAGCTGGGCGTAGGCCATCCCGGCGAGCGACTCCTCGCCCCAGCCGTGCCGTCCCGCCAGTTCGACCGCCTGCCTGCTCCATTCCGCTTGCGAGGCGTCGGGCCGCAACAGCAGCATTCCGTGCGCCCGGTGGGTCAGGCCGGCGAACTCCAGGTATGGCCGCCCGATCTGGCGCGCCAGGGCCACGCCCTGCTGCAGGTGCCGTTCTGCGTCCTCGAACCGGAGGGCCCAGATCTCGGCGATGCCCAGGCTGATGAACGCCACGGCACGCAGGTCCCCGCCCAGCCCGGTGGGCGCGGTCCCGGCCGCCTCGGTGAGGGCGAGCAGCCGCTCAGCCTCCTCGACCACGACTGGGAAGTCGGCCAGGTACCGGGCCAGGAACAGGCGCAGCACGGCCAGCATGACCTGCATGCGGCCGCGGCGGTCCGGCGGCACCGCCGGGAGCGCGGCAGTGGCCTGGGCCAGGTGCCGTCCGGCGTCCTCCAGGGATCCCCGGATCAGGTCGCCGGCTACCTGCACGGTGGTGAGCTCCGGGCTGCCCGCGGCGGCCCGGCGCGGGAACCTGGCCAGCAGCTCGACGAGGGTCGCGCCGCGCCCGCCGAGGTAGAGGTCGAGCCAGTGCTCTGACAGCAGCCGGACGGCCATCCCCCAGTCCCCGGCGGCCTGGGCCTGGCGGACCGCCTCCACCGGGTGCCCGTGCCCGGCCAGCCATCCGGCGGCCGCGCGGTGCAGCGCGGCCCGCTCATTCGGCTCGGTGCGCCGCAACTCCAGCCGCAGCAGGTCCGCGAACAGCTGGTGGTAGCGGAACCACGACCGGCCGGCGTCCAGCGAGACCACGAACGCGCCGGCCTGCTCCAGGTCCTGCAGGATCCGTTCCCCGCCCGGGCTGCCGGTCAGCACGTCCGCGAGCGGGCCGGACACCCGCTCCAGCACTGAGGTGCGCAGCAGCAGCCGCCGCACCTCCTCGCTCTGCCGGTCCAGCACCTCGGCCAGCAGGAACTCAGCCACGGCCCGGTCGGTGCCGGAGAACTCTGCGGCGAACCGCTCCGGGTCCGGATGCCCGGCCAGCGACAGCGCGGCCAGCCGCAGCCCGGCCGCCCAGCCCTCGGTCCGCCCGTGCAACCGGGCCAGCGCCCGGCCGGCAGTCTCACCCCGGTAGCGCGGAACAGCGCCCCCGCCTCGGCCAGGCTGAACCGCAGATCGGCGGCCCGGATGTCGGTCAGCTCCCCCTCCAGCCGCAGCCGGTGCAGCCCCAGCCGCAGATCGTGCCGGGTCGCGAAGACGAACCGCAGCTCCCGCGGCGCGCGCAACACCAAGAGCTCCAGCTGGGACAAGACCTCATGGGTATCCAGCAGATGCGCGTCGTCGACCACCAGCCACAGCCGCTCTTCCAGCGGGGCCAGGTCCTTCAGCAGCCGCTCCACGACCGCCCAGCCGTCCAGGTCGGGCGCCGCGGTGAGCGGCCGCACCAGCGCCGGCCCGGCCGCCGTGCCCCGCAGCGCGTCGGCTACCGAGATCCAGAACTTTTGCGGGTCACGCTCCTCGCTGTCCGCCACGACCCTCGCGGCGTGCCGGGCCAGGCCAGCCTCGGCGATCCACGACCGGATCAGCACCGTCTTCCCGCTCCCCGCCGGCGCCGATATCTGGACGACACGTTCGGCTTCGGCCAGTCGCCGCAGCAGCGCGCACCGGGACACGACTTCTCCTCTAACGGGAGGAGTCGCCGGCCCGTCAAGGGATCCGGACTCGCGGGCGGGCGCCGGGACACCACTGAGCGCCGCCAGCCCCGCTGCCCCGTGGCCGGGCCCGTCCACACGGACCTGGAAGGGTCTCAGCCCGCCCGGGACCACCTGGCGGGTGGCTAGCTCACTCATGCTGCCAGCTCTGGTGGGGCGCCACGTTTCCAGACAATCGCCTGGGCCAGGCGATTAATAGTCGTCATCTGACGACACCTGGCGGCGGGCGCGGTTCTTGATCGCGCGCTGCCGCGAAGGCCGCTAGGGAGAGACGCCCTGGCGCAGCGCTTCCCGGACGATCTCCACCCGGCCCTTGGCGCCGAGCTTGGCCAGGATGTGCGAGATATACGTCTGCACCGTGCGCCGGGACAAGAACATGCCGCGGGCGATCTCCGACGTTGAGTCGCCCCGGGCGACCAGGGCGGCGATCTTGACCTCGGTCGGCGTGAGCGCGGCCCAGCCAGAGGCGGCCCGCGGCCCGCGCGGACCGCGGACGCCACGCCTGATGCCATAGGGGCGGAGCCGGCTGTCGGCCCGGCGGATGTCCCAGCGGGCGTTCAGGCCCTCATACAGACTGACGGCCTCGTTCAGCGTGGCCCGGGCCTCCTCCGGCTGGCCGCGCCCGGCCAGTACCGCAGCCAGGTCCTCCAGCGCCGCAGGCAGTTCCGCGGCCGGGCCGGCCGTCCGGTAGCGCGCGACAGCGTCCTGCAGCGGGGCCGGATCGGAGTGGAGGAGTCCCTGGCACCGCAGGCTGGCCGTGGCCGCCCGGGCCGGCCGGGTCTCAGCCGCTGCCTCCTGCCGGCAGGCCTGCGCCGCGGTCTGGGCGATCTGCCGGTCGCCGGTGGCGATCGCGAGGCGCACGAGGTCCGGCAGCCACTGGTGGGTCAGGGTCATCTCGCCGTCGTGCCGGGGCACGATCGCGGCCAGCGTCTGCATGGCCTCACGTGTCTCGCCCCGCTGCTCCAGCGCGATGGCGTGCGCGGCGACGAGGAAGTCCCGGTTCTCCCGGTCCGGGACCCTCAGGACGGGGAGAGCCAGGCCCGCACGCAGATGCTCGCCGGCCGTCGTGCGCTGGTCCCGGCGCACAGCGATCAGCGCGGCCACGCCGTGGACGAGCAGCGCTGGCCAGCGCTCGCGCAGGAACGTGTACGTGAGCCCGGGGACATCACCCTCATCCGTGCTCAGCTCGGCCAGCGCGTCGTCCCACTGGCCAAGCCAGTACCGGAGCACGGCCGCGGCCACCCAGGTCGTGCGATCGGGACTGCCGCTGCGCTGGGCTGACTCCCGGGCCTGCCGGAGCGACAGCTCCGCTTCCGGCCAGCGGTCCAGATTCTGCAGGGTGAAGATACGGCCGTCGACGGCGAACGAGCGCAGGTCGGCGTAGCCGGGGTCGTCGCCGAGCACGCGCAGGGCCTGGTCCACGTAGTCGAGCGCGGTGGCATGGTCGCGCCGGACGGCATGGCTCAGCCACAGGTCCGCCAGGGCGTGCGCGGTCGCGAACGCGTCGCCGGCCTCCTCGGCGACGGCCAGGGCCTGCCGGGCGGTCGCGTCCGCGGTGTCCAGGTCGCCCGTACCGGCCCGCTCGAGCATCGCGAGCAGGGCCAGCATCCGGGCCTGCCAGGTACGCGGCAGCCCGGCCGACGCCAGCGCCTGGCGGATGGTGGCGACCGCCTCGTCGCTGCGGCCGGCACTGACCTGGGCGCGGGCGAGCGCCGAGTACGTCTGGGCGCGCCGCGCCGGGTCAGTCATCACCGGCAGCGCCGCCTGGGCCTGCTGGGCTGCCTCGTCATAGGAGCCGACGGCGAGCAGGGCCCGGGCCAGGCTGGCCGTGAGCCCGTCCCAGGCCCCGTCGGCGCTGGGCGTCTCGTCCAGTTCGCGCCGCAGCAGGTCGGCGGCCAGCAGCGGTGCCTGCGTGGTCAGCGCGGGCGCGGTCTGGATGAGCCAGGCCCGGGCCCAGCCCTCACCCGGCTGTCTCGCCGCGAAAAGCTGCTGCGCGACACTCAGGGCCTCGGCGTCTGTGGCCGCGAGCTGCCGCGCCGCCTCGGCGTGGAGCGCGGTGCGCAGCGCCGCCGGCATGCTCGTGTAGAGCGCCTGGCGGATCAATGGATGCCGGAACGCCAGTTCGGCACCCGAGCCGACCAGGATGCGGGCCACCACGGCCTCCTGCAGGCCGGCCGCCAGTTCCGACACCGGCTTGCGCAGCAGCACGGCCAGGTCCGTGACCGTGAACTTGACGCCGAGCAGTGCGGCGGTCCGGAGGACCCGTTCGGTCTCGGCCGAGACGGAGCTGAGCCGGTCGTTCAGCACGGCGGCCAGCGACGCCGGCAGCTGGTCATGCGGCGCGGGGACGTCGCCGGCGGGACTGGCCTGGGCCCGCTCACGCGCCAGCAAGTCGACCAGCTCGCGCAGGTACAGGGGGTTCCCAGCGGCCTGGGCGGTCAGCCGGCGCAGCGTGTCCTCAGGCGGCGTTCCCAGCATGGCCGTCACCAGGTCGGCCACGTCGGTCTCACGCAGTGGCCCGAGCGTGACCAGCGGCCGGCCGCGGCGGGCGAGGGACGCGCGCACCTGCTGTACCTCCGGCCGCCGCGGATCCGACCGGCAGGTCGCGATCAGGAGTAGCCGCAGCTGATCAATAGAGGCGGCGAGCTGGTGCCAGACGAGCAGCGACGCGTCGTCGGCCCACTGCAGGTCGTCGATAACCATGACCGTCGGGTTGGCCGCGCACAGCTCGTCGGTCAGCGCCATCAGCACCTCGACGCCGGAAGCCGACGCGTCGCCGTCGGTGAACAGCCCGAGCCGCTGGCTGCGGAGCAGGCCAGCCGCGTGCGCCCGGCGCGGGTCGGGCGAGCTGAGCCGGACCTGCAGGCAGTCCTGCATCACGCTCAGCGGCAGCCGCTCGGTGAGCTGGTCCGCGATCCCCCAGCCGACGTCCCAGCCCAGGTCGCTCGTTCCGGCCAGGGCCTCGACGACCAGGGACGACTTGCCGATGCCGGGCTCGCCCTCGACCCATACCGCCGCCCCCCCGCCATCGCGCAGAGCCTCGACGCCGGCACGGAGGGTCGCCAGTTCCTGGCTGCGGTCCACCCAGGCCGGCGGCCGGTCGATGGGCCACATGGTTGTAACGTATGCCCACCCAGGGGTAATACCTATTCGACGCCCGCGCCTTCCGGATAAGGGCTGGGTGATCTGGACCCGCCCGTCACGCAGATGACTTGGCCCAGCGACCAGGCGTAAAATGTACCGGGGTTAGCTTCGGGATTGCTTACCGGCTGGAGTGACGATGCTCCTGTACGTCACAGGCGGGGTGGTGGCCGCGGCGGGCGCGCTGTCAGCAACTATCTGGCTGCTCACGCTCACTGGCCGGTCCGTCGTGGCCCCGGCGGCGAGCCGCTGCCCACGCCAGCCCGGCGATATCGCCGGGCGCACGACGCCAGGGGCTGAACCGGTTCTGGTGCTCCGTCGTCCTCACCGTCAACGGAGTACTTCTCGTTCTGAGCGCGCACAGCGACACGGCCGCGCGGATCGGGATCGTCACCGGCTCCGCGCTCTTGCTCTGGAGCTCGGCGGAGAGTTCGTCTTCCGCAGGCAGCACCGGTCCGCCACCTGACCGCAGCCTGGTCATCAGCCCGCCGTAGCGGATCTTCCGCGCCCCGACCGCAGCCCGAGGCGGCGGCCCTCAGGAGCTGCGGCTCCGTCGGCCCGCCTCGGGGTCGACGCCCCAGCTCATGACCCACGTGGGCGTGATCCGGATGACCTCGCGGCTCATGAACGGCACCGGGGGGTCAACGTCTTCCAGCGCGACTGCGGTGCCGCGGATCTCGAGGCCGCGCACCGTCCACGGGTCCCGCGAGACGAGGTCGTCGACGACGAGCGCGACCTGGCCGTGAGCCCGGACGTTGCGGAACTTGCGGGTGGTGCCCATGGCGTGGCCGCCGATGAGGACGTCGCCGGTCTCCTCGTCGAGGAACGCGCCGACCGGGTTGTTCTGCGGGGCGCCGCTCGCATCTACGGTGGCGAGACGCGCCAGGGGCTGGCTCTTCAGGTAGGTCCGCTCGGCCTCGGTCAGGGAGATAGTCATCCCCGCAGCGTAAGACCTGGGTGCGGTGAACCTGGGCTGGAAGCCCGGGCCGCACCGCGCGGATCGGTGTACGCCTAGACCTGGGCCGGTTCTTCCTGGGCCACGACGTCGGCGACGATGCAGCTCACGTTGTCGGGACCTCCGCCGTCGATGGCCAGCGCGATCAGATCCGCCGCGGCCTCGATCCGGATCGGTGACCGTGAGGAGGATTCGCGCCAGCGCGTCCGCCGCCACGACTTGGTGCAGGCCGTCTGAGCAGAGTAGGTACCGGTCGCCGGGCCGCGCCTCGCGCAGCTGGAGGTCAGGCTCGAAGTTCCCCCCGTTCAGCGCCCGCAGCAACATGAAGCGCTGGGGGTGGGAGGCGACTTCCTCGGCCGTGATCTTGCCGTCGTCCAGCAAGGACTGCACCAGCGTGTGGTCCTGGGTGATCTGGAACATCTCGCCGTCGCGGACCAGATAGGCACGTGAGTCGCCGATGTGCACCAGTCCCAGCTGGGAGCCTGACCACAGCAGCGCGGTCAGCGTCGTGCCCATGCCCTGCATGGATGGGTCGGCCTTGACGAGGTCGCTCAGTGCGCTGTTGGCCCGGCGCACCGCATGGTCGAGCGCGTTGAGCAGTTCACCGGCCGGCACCTGGGTGTCCAGCGGCCGGAGCGCTTCGATAACGGCCGCGCTCGCGACCTCGCCAGCGGCGTGGCCTCCCATCCCGTCGGCGACCGCGAGCAGCCTGGGCCCTCCATAGACCGCGTCCTCGTTGTCCTGGCGGCGCAGGCCGATATCGGACTGCACCGCGTAGCGGACGGCGACCTTGCCCTGAGCATCAGCCATGACGGTGTCCTTTCCGGACAGATAGCCGACGAGAAAGGCGGCGAGCTGACGCCGGGACGCGGTCTCTGCCTCGATCTGAGCCCAGTACGCCGCCAGTTCAGACGCAGCCTGCGCAGGTGGCAGCGTGCTCACGGCGCGGATCGAGGTCAGCGGCATGCCCAGGCGGCGCAGCCAGGCCACCAGCCTGGCCTGCTCGAGCTGGGCCGCAGCATAGAAGCGGTACTGCGACACCGGGTCGACCCGGACCGGGCAGAGCAGGCCCAGCTCGTCGTACAGGCGAAGCGCCTTACGCGAAAGCCGGGACGCCCGGGCAAAGGCCCCGCTGGTCATCAGCTCCATTCGTGCCCTCCTCATACCGGGCAGGTCGCCCAGCGAAATCAGGCTCGGCCTGGCCCCAGGGGCAAAGTCAAATCACCGGCCCGGTCCAGAAGGTGATGCCCCAGCGCGCGGCGATCTCCTGCAGCTCATCCGGGCCCGGTGGGGCGGCCGCGGGCTCGGCCCCGGGGTCGGCGACGCGGACGCCGGCCTGGGCGAAGTACCCGGTCATCGCCCCGGGCTGGCCGACGACCTGGAACCGGGCCGGCGCCTGCGACAGGTTCAGCGTGCCGTGCACAATCCCGGGACCGATCCAGGCACTGTCGCCCGGGCCGAGGGTCGCGGTGTGCACGACGATTCCTCCGCGTTCCTCGCACAGGGTCAGCTGGCCTTCCCGTACCAGGAACCACTCACCGAAGGCGTGACTGTGCGGCGGCGGGCCGCCGCCGCGCTGGGCGAGGACTTCGATCACGTCAACACGTCCGCCGGTCGCCGCCCGGTCAAGCTCGACAGTGACATGGTTGCCGCCAGCCACGGCGTACACCGCATGGTCAGCGGAAGAGATCGGCGTCACCGGCGCGCTCACGGCCTGGCGCCGGCCGTGCAGGCGGCCTGCCGCGCGCGGACGGCTGCCGCGATGACAGGCGGTCGTCCTGAGGCCTTCTCTGGCGCTCTCATCTGGTTCCCCACTCTGGATCAGGCTGGCAGGAGGCTGACCTTGTAGTCGTCAAAGCGCTTGTCTCGCGTCACAATTGTCAGCCCCTCCGCGAAGGCCTGGGCGATGAGCATGCGGTCGAACGGATCGTCATGATGGCGGGCCAGCTGCCCCGCTGCGATCCCGTGAGCGATCGTTACTGGCAGCGGTACAAAGCCTCCCGCCCGGACCTGATGTTCAAGGTCGTCCGGTGCCGCGAGCTTCCCCAGCGCCTGCTTGATAGAAATCTCCCACGCACTCACCGCCGACACCACGACAAGATTCTCCGGCTCGGCGATCGCGTCCCGCGCTTGAACCGCCAGCCCTTCGCCGGCCAGCCACCACAGAAGAGCGTTGGTGTCCAGCAAGAGCCTCACGGACGCTCCCCTCGGAATGCGGCTCCGATCTCGGCGGGCAGCTCGTCGAAGTCAGGGGCAATACTGACCTTGCCCTGCCACGCGCCCGGGACACGCCGCCGGGACGACGGCTCAGCCAGGGCCACCAGACGCGCCACAGGCCCGCCCGGGCAATAATGATCTCCTCCCCCGCCGCCGCCCGGTCCAGCAGCTGTGACAGGTGGGTTTTAGCTTCGTAGACGTTGACACTCTCGCTCATATCATCAAGTTCAGCACGCTTGGTCTAGTCTAGTCAAGTCAGCTATCAGCATCGGGCGGACACCTTTCGGCTGACCAGATCGCACTGAAAGGCGCTGGCCCGGATCGCGGGCTTCTCCACCCCTTCTCCATATGGACGGTAGCGCGCCTGCACGAAGGCTGTTTACCTTCACGAAGGAGAGCATCTCTCCAGGACAGGAACGGTGTTAGCGGGGGAGGAAAAGCATGCACGCGGAACGCCAGACCATCGATCTGTCGGCCTATCCGGATCTGGTGGTCATTTATCTCGGTATGCGGGTGCGGCGGCTGCGCGGTGCGCTGACCCTGTTCGGGATGGGCCCGCAGATCCAGAAGGCATGGAAGGCCAAACCTGACGGCCTGCTGCTGCACGAAGACCTCGCCTGGTCGCTCTTTCCCCTTCACCTGGGCATGCGGCAGTACTGGCGCGACCTCGACAGTCTCGAACGCTGGACCCGCAGCGAGCCGCACAGACAGTGGTGGCAGCAGTTCCTGAAGGACACCGGCGGCACCGGGTTCTGGCACGAGGCGTACTTCATGCACGGCGGCATCGACGCGATCTACGACGACATGGGCACGCCGACCGGGATGGCCCGATTCGCTCCCGCCACGCCCGCCCGCGGCGCGATGTTCTCCGCCAGGCATCGCGCGGGACGGAGCGGGCAGGCCCTGACCGTGCCGCCGGTGGTCTCCGAGGACGGGTACTACGACCAGGCCGCTGCGGCCGGGCCGAAGGGCCCCGATCACGCGCCAGGCGGGTGACAGGCCTCTGGCCAGCGGCTTGCGCTGCACCGCAGGCCGCCTGGCCCGGTGAGCCTTACCCGGTGAGCCCGCTGATCGCGTCGCCGATGAGCTTGACCCCGATGATCAGGCACAGGACCGTCATGATGACGGCGTTGTGCTCGGTCATCCAGTCCTTGAGCCCGGCCAGGAGCTTCGCCGAGCGCTCGCCCAGGGCGAAGTAGATGCCGACGGGAACGCCCACGCCGAGCGTGCCGATCAACGCGAAGATCAGGTAGGCGATGGCTTGCTGCCCGCCGGGGATACCTGTCTGCGCGATCGCCGCGGCCCCCCCGACGGCCAGCAGGAGGTTCTTGGGGTTGACGCCGGAGAGCGCGGCCGCCAGGCCGAACGCGGCGACCGGGGTGGTCTTGTCGATCGAGGCCATCCATTTAGGCATGTGCGGCTCTTCGCCGTCGCGGGGGCGGGAACGGAACTGCCGGGCGGCGACCAGGAGCAGCAGGACACCGAGGACGATCTTGACCCAGCTCACCCAGGTGGCGGGGGAACCGGACTTACTCGCCCCGGCAGGCCCGGCGACGGCGAGCACGATGGCTCCGACGATGCCGAGGCCGGCCAGCCACCCCAGGACGAAGAGCGGGCCGTTCACCCTGGCCCTCTGGCTGGTGAGCATGAGCACCACGGCGATGATCGGGATCGGGCTGAGCGCGATACCGACTGCGAGCGCCAGCGATCCCCCGATGGCCTGACCCATCACGCCTCCCTGGCGGGTGTTCCGGCGGCCGGGGCGCTGACCGCGGCGACAGCCTCCTGCACGGTGCGGTAGTACTCCAGGGCCACGTCCGGGCTGGTCGCGGCCAGCATGTCGCGGACCTGGCCGATCTCGGCGGCGAGCACCAGCCGGACCTCCCGGTGGCGAAGGTCGGCGGCCAGCTGGGTGAGCATCCGGGCGGCGGTCACGTCGAGGGACGGCATGGTTTCGCAGTCCAGGACGACGGCCGCGATCCCCGGCCCGGAGGCGGCCTCGTCGATCACCGCGCGCACGTGGTCGGCGTTGGCGAAGAAGACCCCCGACTCTACCCGCAGCACGCTCACGCCGGGCCGGGTCTGGTCTTCCGGATGGACGGCCACGTCGGCCCACTGGCCGCCGCTGCCCGGGACCTCGCCGAGGACCGCGACATGGGGCCGCGACACCCGGTAGAGCAGGAGCAGCAGCGAGTCCGCCACCCCGATGATCAGGCCCGGCAGGGTGTCGAAGACCAGGACGCCGAGCATGGCCGCGATCGCGGCGATGAAGTCCGCGCGGGCCGCCCAGCCGTAGATGTTCCCCAGCCGGGAAGAGTAGGCCCGGTACAGCGAGCGGAGCGCCCGGTAGTCGACCAGCTCGATGAGGGCCGCGATGACCACGGCGGCCAGCGTGGCCTCCGGCAGGTCCTCGAACAAGACGGTCAGGAACAGCAGCGTGATCACGGTGAGGACGGCCACGGCCAGCCCGGAGACCTGCGTCCTGGCTCCTGAGGAGCCGTTCACGGCGGTCTTGGAGAGCGAGCCGTTGACCACCATGCCGCTGGACAGCCCGGCGGCCAGGTTTGCGGCGCCGAGGCCGATCAGTTCCCGGTTCGGGCTGATCTGGTACCCGTTGCGGGTGGCGTAGGTCTTCGCCGCCCCCAGGCCTTCGGCGAACCCGACCAGCATGACTCCCACGGCCGGGCCCGCGAGCTTGAGGTAGTCCTGCCTGGGCACGTCTGGCAGCCCGAAGGACGGCAGCCCGCCGGTGATGTGGCCGACGATCTCCAGGCCGCGCCGCTGCAGCCCGAAAGCGTGCACCGCGACGATGCCGGCCAGCACGGCCACCAGCGGCGCGGGTACTGCCGGCGCGACCCGGCGCAGCACCAGCACCACGGCCAGCGAGCCCAGGCCGACCACGACCGTCAGCCACTGTGCCTGGCCCAGATGGCTGATCAGGTGCCAGAGCTGGTCGAAGAAGTCACCCTCCCCCTTGCTCACCCCGAGGAGCTTCGGGACCTGGCCGACGATGATGGTCAGCGCCAGGCCGACGATGAACCCCTTGAGCACGGGCTCGGAGATGAAGTTCGCGACGAATCCCAGCCGCAGCAGCCCGGCGGCCAGTGCGAGCAGCCCGGTGGTCAGGGCCAGGGTCACCGTCAGCGCGGGGAACACGCCGGACTTACCCGCGGCGACGTCCCCGACCGCGGCCGCCGACAGCGCCGCGGTCGCGGCCATCGGCCCGACGATCAGGTGCCGGGAGCTGCCGAACGCCGCGTACAGGATCAGCGCTCCCGGCGCCGCGTACAGGCCGACGACCGGCGACACCCCGGCGATCGACGCGTAGGCCAGCGCCTCGGGCACCAGCACCGCCCACACGGTCAGCCCCGCGACGAGGTCGCCGCGCAGCCAGCCGGCCTGGTATCCGTGCAGCGACGTGAAGACCGGCGGCCTCCGGCGCGTGGTCGCCGGTGCCGAGCCGCCGGTGTTCACGGCGTGACGATGGGAAACGCCGGGTCGGGGGTGTCCAGCAGGCCCATCAGCGTGGTGAGCACGGCCGCATCGCCGGTGTGCTGGATACCGTCCAGGCCGCGGCCGGCCAGCAGTCCCAGCAGTTGCGCCTTGGTCAGGGTGAGGGTCAGGCCGGCCGCCGCCTTGCTCGCAGGGTTCTCGGTCTGGATGAGGGCGCCGTTGGACAGGGCGAGCCGGACAGTGCGGCCGGCGTCGGTGAAGTTCCAGTCGATGACCAGCGACTGGCCGGCGGCACGCGGCCCATCCACCCGGATGGCCAGGGTGTCGAAGAGCTCCCCGACGGTCAGCGCCCCGGCCAGGGCTGCGCCGAGGTCGCCGATCGGCGGGGGCTTGCTGCCCTCGCGCAGCTCGAGCGCCCCGGACAGGTAGAAGCTGCGCCAGGTGGCGTTCTCCGACCCATAGCCGAGCCGCTCGTAGACGCCGGCCAGGGCCTCCCGGGCGGCGGTGTCGTCGGGGTCGGCGAACACGGCGTGCTTGAGCAGTTCGGCCGCGAACCGCAGGTCGCCGGCGTCGGCGTAGGAACGGGCCTGGTCCAGCACGGCCTGCTGGCCGCCGATGACCTCGACGTACCGGGTCGCGGCCGCCTGCGGCGGGTGCTGCCACAGCGACGTCGGGTTCCCGTCGAACCAGCCCATGTAGCGCTGGTAGATGGCCTTGACGTTGTGGCTGACCGACCCGTAGTAACCCCGGGCGTGCCAGGCGTTTTCCAGCGCCGGGGGCAGCCGCATGTCCTCGGCGGCCTCCATGCCGGTCGATCCGTTGTTCAGCATCCGCAGCGTCTGGTCGTGCAGGTAGGCGTAGAGATCACGCTGCTGCGACAGGTACCGGGTGACGTTGTCGGTGCCCCACGTCGGCCAGTGATGAGACGCGAACGCCACGTCGGTGCCGGCGCCGAACATCTCGATGGCCTCGTTCAGGTAGATCGCCCAGCTCCGGGGGTCGCGGACCAGGGCGCCGCGCAGCGTCAGCAGGTTGTGCAGGTTATGGGTGGCGTTCTCGGCCATGCACAACGCCCGGTGCGCCGGGAAGTAGAAGTTCATCTCCGACGGCGCCTCGGTGCCCGGCGTGACCTGGAAGACGATCCGCACCCCGTCGATCGTTTCTTCCTGCCCGGTGCGGGTGACGTCCACGGTCGGCGGGATCAGGCCCAGCGTGCCGGCCGAGGTGGCGATGCCCAGGCCGGTGCTGACCTGGCCGACCGGGCTCCGGTCCAGCATCGCTCCGTACATGTACGCCGCCCGGCGGTTCATCGCCCCGCCCGCGTAGACGTTCTCCGACACCGCGTGCTCCAGGAAGCCGTGCGGGGCCAGGATCGGGACGTCACCGGCGCCGTCGGGCAGCACGCCTTCCACGCCGCCGAAGTGATCCGCGTGCGAGTGCGTGTAGATCACGCCGGTCACCGGCCGGTCGCCGCGGTTCTTGCGGTAGAGCGCGATGCTGGCGGCCGCGGTCTCGGCGGAGATCAGCGGGTCGATCACGATCACGCCGGTGTCGCCTTCGACGATCGTCATGTTCGAGATGTCCAGGCCGCGGACCTGGTAGATCCCGTCCGTGACCTGGAACAGGCCGTGCTTGGCGCACAGCTGCGCTTGCCGCCACAGGCTCGGGTTCACCGTGTCCGGGCAGTCGGCGTCCAGGTATGAATACGCCGTCAGGTCCCACACCACCCGGCCGTCCGCCGCCCGTACGACACATGGATCAAGCACGTCGATGCGGCCGCGTTCGGCGTTATCGAAATCGGTCTGGTCATCAAACGGCAGGTCGCTCATCATGTCCCTTGCGTATGGGAAGGACTGGCGCCTCAGGCCGCCACCGCCGTCGACGTGAAGGCCGGGGGACCGAGCGCCACTGGGCACGTACGACCCAGCCAGCATGTCCCCCGGTCCCTGATCCGGGCCTCACCCTTCGTGGGTGAGGCCCGGTGATAGCGGGCAGGAAAGCCCGGTGCGGGGGGATCACGCCGGCCACGGCGCGGGACGGCGTCCCTCCCGGAGGGAGCTGACGGAGGCAGGAGAGAGGCTGACATGCCCGGCACACCCAGGGACGCCACGCCCACGACCGCGACCGCGAACCATGCCGCGGTGGCCCGGTACGACCTGGACGACCGGCGGGACTTCGCTGACGCGGACCGCGGGTTCGTCGCGGGCTTCCCCGGCGGGAAGGTGATGGGTGCCGACGGGCATGTCATCTTCGACGAGCACGACTACGAGTACGTCGCCGACGACGCCCCGGCGCCGGACACGGTGAACCCGAGCCTGTGGCGGCAGTCCCAGGTGATCAAGAAGGGTGGCCTGTACAAGGTCGTCGACGGCCTGTATCAGGCGCGCAACAACGACATCGCCAACCTGACCATCGTCGAGGGCGACACCGGCCTGGTGATCATCGACTGCATGGCCGGGGTCGAGAGCGCCCGGCAGGGCCTGGACCTGTTCCGTGAGCATGTCAGCGACAAGCCCGTGGTGGCGGTGATCTACACCCACACCCACATCGACCACTACGGCGGCGTCAAAGGCGTCGTGGACGTCGGCCGACGTGGCGTCCGGGAAGGTGCCGATCATCGCGCCGGGCACGATCGCCTCGTTCGACAAGTTCGCGATCGGCGAGAACGTCGTCGCCGGCAACGCCATGTCGCGCCGCGCCTCGTACGCGTTCGGCAGCCTGCTCGGCCACGGCCCGCAGGAAACGGTCACCTGCGGCATCGGGATTGCCGGCACCCCCGGGCCCACCGTCTCCTACATCTCCCCCACCGATTCGATCACCCAGACCGGCAGCAAGCGCGACATCGCCGGGACTGACGTTCGAGTTCCTCTACGCCCCGGACACCGAGGCGCCGGAGGAGATGCATATCTGGATCCCGCAGCTCAAGGCGCTGACGTGTGCGGAGAACGCCAACCACTCACTGCACAACATCCAGACGCTGCGTGGCGCCCGCACCCGCGACGCCCGCAACTTCGCCCGCTACCTGGACGAGACCCTGGAGCGGTGGGGCGACGAGGCCGAGGTGCACTACGGGCCGCACACCTGGCCGGTGTGGGGCAACGGCAACCTGGTGCCGTTCATCGAGTCGCAGCGCGATACCTACAAGTTCATCCACGACCAGGCGCTGCGGCTGGCCAACAAGGGCTACACGCCGCTCGAGGCCGCCGAGATGATCGAGCTGCCCGACGAGCTCGGCCGCAAGTGGCACAACCGGGGGTACCACGGCACGCTGCACCACGACGTGCGCGCGGTCTACACCAAGGAACTGGGCATGTGGGACGGCGACCCGGTTTCGCTGCACCCGCACACCCCAGCCGACTCTGCCCGGCGCTACGTCGATCTCATCGGCGCCGACCAGATCATGGCCGAAGGCCAGCGCGCCTTCGATACTGGCGACTACCGGTGGGCCGCCGAGATCCTGCACAAGCTGGTGTTCGCTGACCCGGACAACCAGGCGGCCCGGGAGCTGCAGGCCGACGCCTACGAGCAGCTGGGCTACCAGGCCGAGGGCCCGCAGTGGCGCGGCATCTTCCTCACCGCGGCGAGGGAACTGCGCGCGGGCGTGCAGCCCGCCACGTTCGCCACCGCTAGCCCGGACACCATCCTGGCCATGCCCATCGACATCCTGTTCGACTTCGCGGCCGTCCACGTCATCGGCGACCGAGGCGGCCAAGGTTGACCTCCGCATCGACTTCGCCTTCACCGACCTCGATCAGACCTGGACCGTCTGGGTCAGGCGGGGCGTTCTCAACGCCCGCCGCGGCGCGTCCCCGGACACCCAGCTCACCGTCACCGGGCCCAAGGCCGCGCTCGTCGGCGCGGTGCTGCAGCCCGCCGCGGCCAGCCAGCTCGCCCAGGCGGGGAAGATCCAGCTGGACGGCGACGAGTCCGTACTCGCGGACTTCGCCGGGCTCATGGATACGTTCGACCCGAACTTCAACATCGTCACGCCCTAACGTCCGGGCGCCCGGCGGCCTTCTCGGTAACCCCTGGGGAACGCCCGGCGTCCGGCCAGCACGACAGCCGCCCCGCTAACCGGGGCCTGACCCAGCCGGCCTGCGGGTCCAGCAACTCCAGGGCAGAGCGCAACGCCCCGATCAGCCAGGCCGGACCGTCGCCCGCGACCTCCAGCGTGCCGAGCAGCCGGATGGCGTCGCTTTCTTCCAGCTCGGTCGGACCCGCCGTGGTACCGAGGTCCAGGATGACGACGCTGTCGCTCTCGGGCGGGCCGCGGTGCGTCGCGCAGGACAGGGCGACGATCGCGGTGTCGTACTGCGCGACGATGCGGCTGTGGCAGAGCACGCTGTGCTCGTCGACTTCGTGCTGGCCGTCACACCAGGACGGGCAGTCAGGCAGCCGCCCCGGCGATGTGCCCGGGCCGCGGCCAGGCGCGCCCGCCCAGCCCTCGTGGTCACCGACGGTCATGATCTCTCCCTGGAAGGCCGTGCGGGGAGCCCGGCCGTACTCCGAGGCCGGGGTTCCATGAACCGCCCGTACCCCCGGTCATGCTCTTAAACGAACAGCGCGGGCAAGCCGGGACTGATCGGCCCGTCTGGTAACGTCTCCGGCACGTGACCTGCTTGAGGAGGTGAGACCCATTACCGCTACCGGCTGGGTGCTCCCGCCTTCCACGACGGTCCGGCTCATCTGACCCAGGTGGCCGCCGGGGGTGCCCGCACAGCACTCCGAAAGGCACCGACCTATGCACTTCACCTCGGAGACGACCGCTGACGGCGTCTCGGAACAGCTCTTCGTCGTCGGCGGCGTCCCTGGTGCGCTCTGGGTACCCGCCCGCGCCACCGGCGCCCGCCCGCTGGTCCTGCTCGGCCATGGGGGTGGCCAGCACAAGCAGAGCCCGGGCCTGGTGGCCCGGGCCCGCCGTTACGTGACCGGCTGCGGTTTCGCGGCCGCGGCCATCGACGCGCCCGGGCACGGCGACCGGCCGAGGACCGAGCAGGACCAGCGGCACGTGGCCGACCTCAGGCAGCGGATGGCCGCCGGTGAGCCGGTCGCGCAGCAGGTGGTGCGGGACAACGCCGCACGTTCGGCGCTGGCCGTTCCCGAATGGCGGGCGGCCCTCGACGCGTTGCAGGACGCAGGCCAGGCCAGCGGGCCGGTGGGTTACTGGGGCCTGTCGCTGGGCAGCGCGATCGGCATGCCGTTGGTGGCTGCCGAGCCGAGGATCAGCGCCGCGGTCTTCGGCCTGGCGGGGCACGAGCGGCTGGGCGAGGTGGCCGCCCGGATCACCATTCCCGTCGAGTTCCTGCTGCAGTGGGACGACGAGCTGATTCCGCGCGACTCCGGCCTGGCCCTGTTCGATGCCCTGGCCTCCGGCGAAAAGACGCTGCATGCCAATCCCGGCGGCCATCTCGCTGTGCCCAGGTTCGAGGCGGGGAGCTCCGAACGTTTCTTCCTCCGCCACCTCGGCCGGCGTAACGCCACCGAGCAGGAAAGCTGATGGGAAAAGCCGGTCAGGAAAGCGGAACTTCCACCGCCACATTCGGCTTCGGGTAGTAGGCCGCGACATCCCGGGCACCGTACTTGGCCCGGAACATGTCGAGGATCTCACTGACCCGGGCCGGATCCGTGACCGGAGTCGCCCGCGCGGTGAGTTGGGCGCTCCCGGCGACCACCCGGATGGCCGGATCCTTCAGCACGTTCTTGTACCAGCTGGAGTCGGTTCCGGTCACCGGGACCAGATCTATTCGGTCGCCGTCCCGGACGAACCAGACGGGACGGCTGATCTCCTGGCCTGACTTCCGGCCGGTGACAACGAGCTGGATCTCCTGGTTGGAATCCAGCGCCGGGATGAGCTCTTGGTCTGCCATGCGACTGTCCCCTGGATCGCCGGGTCTGAGCCGGGACGATAGCCCCGGCTCCTATGTCGTCCATCGTCGCAGCCCTCCAGCACGGCTCGCATGAGGGGCAGCGATTCCCCGCTGGCCCTCATGCGAGGCATCTCAGGAAGGGGCGAAGAACCTGGTCAGATGGGTGGCGAGCGCAGCGGGGGCTTCCTCGGCGATGTGGTGGCCGCAGTCGATGGGGCAGCCGCGGACGTCGTCGGCCCAGTCGCGCCAGATGGCCAGCGGGTCGCCGTAGAGGTCTTCCATGTCGTCCTGCGCGGCCCACAAGAACAGCAGGGGGCAGCTGATCCGCCGGCCTGCGGCCCGGTCCGCGTCGTCGTGGGCCCGGTCTATGCCCAGGCCCGCGCGGTAGTCCTCGATCATCGCGTGGACCGTCGCCGGATCGTGGATCGCGCGCCGGTAGTCCTCGAAGGCTTCGGCGCCCATGTGCTCGGCCGTCGCGGTGTACCAGGCCTCAGGGTCGGCGTTGATGAACCGCTCGGCGGGCTTGTCGGTCTGGCCGAAGAAGAACCAGTGATACCAGCTGGCCGCGAACTTGGCGTCGCAGCGGTCCAGCGCCTCCGCGATCGGGATGCCCTCCATCAGGCACAGGCGGCTCACCAGGGCCGGGTGGTCCATGGCCAGCCGCTGCGCGACGTACGTCCCCCGGTCATGCCCGGCCACGCAGAACCGCTCGTGCCCGAGCCCTCGCATCAGCGCGGCGCAGTCCCCGGCCATGGCCCGCTTGGAGTAGGGAGCGTGATCAGGCGTGGTCGGCGGCTTGGAGGACTCGCCGTAGCCGCGCAGATCCGGGCAGACGACGGTGAACTGCTCGGCCAGCACCGGCGCGACCTTATGCCAGGTCACATGGGTCCGGGGGTGGCCGTGCAGCAGCAGGACCGCAGGTCCCGAGCCACCGTGGCGGACGCGCAGTTCCGCGCCGCCCACATCAATCCGCTCCAGCGCGAATCCCTCGAACATCTCTCTCCCCACTACCTCAGGTGTCCCGCTCTAATCGCGCGAGTCGTCCTGCCCCGCGCTACCCGCGAGATCCGCCCGGCGTCCAGAGCATCAGGGCGTCGGCCGGCCCGAACCCGGCGCGTTCGTAGAACGGGACCGACCTCTCGCTCGGGCTCAGCACCACGCGGACGAAACCGTTCTCGCGCGCGTACCCGAGCACCGCGTCGAGAAGCAGGCCGCCGATGCCCTGATTGCGGTACGCGGCGAGCACGAACGCGTTGCCGAGGTATCCCCAGCGGGCGGGGGCCAGCCCCGGCCGGGGCATCCGCTCGAACACGGACAGGTTCATCGCTCCGACCGGACGGCCGTCCACCTCGGCCAGCCACATGATCCGGCGCGACGACTCGCGCGCGTACCAGGCCCCGAACCTTTCCTCAAACGATGGATCGGCGCTGTCGCCGTCCTGCTCCACCGCCGACTCGCGGCGCAACCAGGCGACGGCGGGCAGGTCGGCGTCTTCAGCCCGCCGGATCACGGCCTCGGTCCCGCTAGCCATGGGAGCAGCCGACCGCCGTCGCGTACGCCTGGGGGGTCATCCGGTACAGCCTGACCGAGCCGGGGTTGCTGAGCACGAGATCAAACAGCCAGTGGCGATGGACATAGAACCAGTAGTCGGTCAGCCCCTGGCCCCCGATCTCATAGTCCACCAGCCAGGCTCCGTGCGGGCCCGGCCTGGCGCTCTCCACGCGCGCCGCGGTTCGCGGTGCGCTCGGGCAGTCCCGGTGCCGCCTTGACGTACTGGGCCCGGGTGATGATCGCCTGGCTGCGTGCATCCCAGCGCGCATACACCGGGGCGTAGTCGCCGCTGTCGTAGTCGTTATTGAACGTAGTTGCGATCTTGAGCAGGGCCGACGCGGTCCGCGGGTCAGGAGGAAGCGATGCCGCCGCACGTCGCTGGCCCGGACCTGGATCCTGGGCCGGGGCGGACGAGCAGCCCGCGGTGAGGCAGGCGGCCGCTGCGACGGCGGCGGCCAGTTGGCGCATCACCAAGTTCTCCCTCACCCCGCCAGCATGCTGGCCCTACGCTCTAACGATGCGGGGCCAGCATCGCATGGTGGTCCGCGCCCGGCTGGGGCTGGGGATCGGCGTGCACCAGCGCGGCGGTCAGCCGCGGCAGGGCGTGCAGCAGGCTGTGCTCGGCGGCGACCGCGACCTGGTGGGCCCCGACCGCGCTGGCCGCGGCGTCCACGACGACCTCGCACTCGGCGCGCAGCTGGTGGCCGATCCACCGCAGCCGGACCTGGCCCACGCCCAGGACCCCGGCGGTGGCGCGCAGGGCGTGCTCGGCCTGGTCAACCAGGGCGGGGTTGACCGCATCCATCAGGCGCCGGTAGATCTCGCGGGCCGCCCCGCGGAGCACGGCCAGGATCGCCACGGTGATCACCAGCCCGACGACCGGGTCGGCCCAGTCCCAGCCGACCGCGACACCGCCCGCCCCGAGCAGGACCGCCAGCGAGGTGAAGCCGTCCGTCCGGGCGTGCAGCCCGTCAGCGACCAGTGCCGCCGAGCCGATCCGCCGGCCGACCCGGATCCGGTACCGGGCGACCACTTCGTTGCCGGCGAACCCGATCAGCGCCGCGACCGCCACCGCGAGCAGGTCCGACACCGGGCGGGGGTGGGCGAGCCGGGTGACCGCCTCGTAGGCGGCCAGCACCGAGGAGGCGGCGATGATCAGGACGATCACCACTCCGGCCAGGTCCTCTGCCCGGCCGTACCCGTAGGTGTAGCGGCGGTTGGGCCGCCGCCGCGCGGCCAGGAACGCGATGCCCAACGGCACCGCGGTCAGCGCGTCCGCCGCGTTGTGCAGGGTGTCGCCCAGCAACGCGACCGACCCCGAGACCGCCACGACGGCCGCCTGGACCAGGGCCGTCCCGGCCAGGACCGCCAGCGAGATCCACAGCGCCCGCATGCCTGCGGCGCTGGCCTCCATGGCCCGGTCCACCTTGTCGGCCGCCTGATGCGAGTGAGGCCGCACCAGGTGCCGGAGCCGTCCGCAGGCGTCGTGGCCTCTGGGGGTGGTGATGGCCGGCCTCGTGACCGTGCCCGGTCTCGTGGCTGTGTCCGGCCTCGTGCCCATGCCCGGTCTGCATGACATCCAGGATGCCCGGGTCATCCGGTTGCAGCACGTCAACAACAGCCACCCCGGCGCGACTGCGAACCATGCGCAGCGTCGCTAGGCCGGCCCGGCCAGCTCGCTCAGGAGCTGCCGTACCCGCTGGCGGATGCCGTCGCGGATAGGGCGGACGCGCCGCCAGGTCCAGGCCTGCGGGATCGGGCAGGTCCCAGTCGAGGTAACGCTTTCCCGGGTAGAACGGGCAGGTGTCCCCGCAGCCCATGGTGACGACGATGTCGGCGGCCTGGACCTGGTCGCCCGTGAGCGGCTTGGGAAACTCGCGGGAAAGGTCGAGGCCGATCTCCGCCATGGCCGCGACGACGGCGGGGTTCAGCTCCGCGGCGGGCTGTGATCCCGCCGAACTCACCTGGACGCGCCCTCGGGCTTCGTGGTCGAGCAGGGCGGCGGCCATCTGGGACCGGCCCGCGTTGTGGACGCAGACAAACAGCACCCTGGGCACGCATCAGGCCCGCCTTTCCTGGGGGACGACGACCTCGGCGGCCTGGGCCGCGGCGGTGGCCGGATAGAGGACCCGGATGACCACGATGGCCAGGCCGCCGCCGACGATCTGGGCCGCCGACGAAGCCCGGCACGGACGCCGGGGCGATCCCGGCGAAGGTGGCCGAGAACATCCGGCCCGCGGTGATGGCCGGGTTGGCGAAGCTGGTCGAGGACGTGAAGAAGTACGCCGGCGCCGATGTACGCCCCCACCGCGGCCGGGACGGCGCGGCTGCGCCCGGACCGGGCCAGCGCGAAGATCACCAGGACCAGGCCGAGGGTCGCGACGATCTCGGACAGGAAATGCGCGGCCGAGCTGCGGTCCTGGGCCGACACGCTCACCGCCGCCCGGGCGAACATCAGGTTCGCGAGCACCGCGCCGCCGGTGCACCCGGCTACCTGGGCGGGGAGGTAAGCCGCGGCGTCCCGCCACCGCAGGCCGCCGAACGCGGCGTCGGCGAAGGACACCACCGGGTTGAAGTGGCCGCCGGACACCGGCCCGAACATCGAGATGATGGCGAACAGCCCGGCGGCGGTGGCGGCGGCGTTCTCCAGCAGCTCGAGCCCGGTCTGCCCGGGTGACAGCCGCTGGGCGGCGATACCGGAGCCGATCACCACGGCCGCCAGAACCCGCTGCCGAGCAACTCGGCCAGTAGCCGCCGCCACAGTGTGTCCCGCCTCCGGTCCTGGGCTATCCGGTCCTGGGTCGTCCCGGTCACGACGCCCGTGCGGTCAGGCGCAGCAGGCACCGGCCTGCGATCCGTCGTCCTCACCCCAGAAGGTCTGGCTGTCGGAGAGGACCGTGTAGATCTCCCACCGCTCACCGTCCGGGGCGCCCTGGACCCAGAACTTGTCCTGCCGGGCGTAGCAGCAGGTGGTGTCCTGCTCGTCCACCGGGGCGAGCCCGGCCTCGGTGAGCCGGGCGTGCTCGGCGTCGACCGCCTCGGTGTCGGGCGACCTCGACGCCGAGGTGGTTGAGGCTGCCGCCCTGGCCCGGGTTCTCCAGCAGGACGAGCTTGAGGGGTGGCTCGGCGATGGCGAAGTTGGCGTACCCGGGCTTGCGCTTGGCGGGCTCGGCGCCGAACAGCGTGGTGTAGAACGCGACGGCCTCGTCGATGTCGCTGACGTTCAGGGCGAGCTGCACACGGGACATGGCTACCTCCCGGAAGTAGATATTGACCCTTATCTATGTCTGAGCTACGAGTGAGCTTGCCCTAAGACATCGACACCTGTCAATATAGATGGGTGTCTAACTCTCTGACCGTCATCAGCACGGCGGACACGGCGGCCTGCTGCTCGCCGCTGACCTCGCAGCCGCTGACCATGGACCAGGCCGAGCAGGTCGCCCCGCTGCTGAAGGCCCTGGCCGACCCGGTGCGGCTGCGGCTCATGTCCCTGGTCGCCTCACACGACGGCGGCGAGGCCTGCATCTGCGACCTGAACGCGGCCTTCGACCTGTCCCAGCCGACGATCAGCCACCACATGAAGGTGCTGCACGAGGCCGGGCTGGTGGACCGGGACAAGCGCGGCGTCTGGGTCTACTACCGCTCCGGCCGCAGGCCCTGGCCAGCCTCGGCACCCTGATCGGATCACCCTGACCCAGCCCACCCGGGGCTTGTCCCGCCACCATAGATCGCCTATCGTCGATTAACGATGGATGAGATCAAAGCCGTAGACCGCGTGCCGCGTCCCGGCCACGTTGATGAACCGCTGGACGCGGTCCGACCGATAGACAGGGAGACTGCCGACACCTACGCCGCCTGGTTCAAGGCGCTGGCCGACGGCACCCGGGTGCAGGTGGTGTCGCTGCTGGCCCGCAGCGGCAGGCCGCTGACGGTCAAGCAGATCGTCGCGGCCGTGTCGGTCGGGCAGTCCACGGTGTCCGAGCATCTCCGGCAGCTGGCTGCGGTGGGTTTCGTGCTCGCCGAGGACCGCGGCACGTCCCGCCTGTACCGGATCAACAAGGAGTGCGTGGAGGCCTTCCCCACCGCCGCCGACCTGGTCATGGACGTTCCCTCGCCCGTCCCGCCCCGGCTTCCCAGTGACCTATGAGGATCGAGCCGATGACCAGGGCGCACGCCGCCGGCGTACTGGCGATCTATCAGGCAGGCATCGACGAGGGCAACGCCACCTTCGAGACGCGCGCCCCGGCCTGGGACGAGTTCACCACGGACAGGCTGGCCGACCACCGCTACGTCGCCGTCACCGGAGGCGACGTCCTCGGCTGGGTGGCCGCGTCCGCCGTATCTGACCGTTGCGTGTACGCCGGCGTGGTCGAGCACTCGGTCTACGTGCACCCCGGTGCCCGCAGGCGCGGGGTCGGCCGGCGGCTCCTGGGCTGCGCTGATCAGCTCGACCGAGGCCGCCGGGATCTGGACCATCCAGTCCGGGATCTTCCCCGAGAACACCGCGAGCGCCGCACTGCACCGGGCCGCGGGGTTCCGCACCGTGGGCACCCGCGAGCGCGTCGGCCAGCACCATGGCCACTGGCGCGACGTGGTCTTCATCGAACGCCGTAGTCCGCTCATCTGACCAGGCGCTGGCACCGGTCGCTTAGGAGGGCAGCAGGCGGGACCGGTGGGGGGCGACCGCGGTGAGCAGGACCCAGCAGGCGAACAGCACGGGCGGGAGATAGAGCGCCACGAGGTGCTGCGGCGTGGGGTTGCCGAGCAGATCAGTGGTGCCCCCGGTCAAGACGAAGGCCAGCTGGATCGCGTAGGGCCAGAACATGGCTGCGAGCAGCAGCAGGAGGTACGGGTTCAGTTTCCAGACCACCGCCAGGACCACCACAGCCACCGCCAGCACGACGCTGCCGGCCAGGTAGAACGTGGCCGCCGACGGCTGCCGGGCCGCCAAGCGCCCGGGGACGGTGCTCATGTCGTAGCGGAACGTCGACACGTGAACCGCGGCCGCGGCCACGGCCAGCACGACCGCCGACCCGCCAGTTCACGAGCTGACGTCCGCGGCGGGGCCCGGGCGATGCGACCAGTGCGGCCGCCTCCACGATGAAGACTCCCGTCGTGACCAGCTGCAGCGGGTACGGAATCCAGGGAACCGAGTGCCCGGCGGCGACCCAGTAGCCAGCCGTCCCCACCAGCGCGGCCAGCGCCGCCCACCGCAGCCCCAGCAGCACCAGGACCGCGAGGAGCACCTCGGCGCCGACCGTAATCGTGAAAATGTGCACGCTCAGCAGGGGGAGGCCGCCGACCTGAGGATGGGGGCCGAAGGCCCGCGCGAAGAAGCGGATCCGGGTATCCAGTCGCAGCCGGTACGGCCATGCCACGTTCAGGATGTCCACCAGCAGCAAGAACAGCGGCGCCACCAGGCTGAACAACGCCAGCGCGTCCGCCCAGGGCCGACTCTCCGACGCTGGTCCCGGCCCCCGCAGGCGCATCTTCAGCGCGCTCCAGATCACGTCCGCGGACTCCGCCAGCCGGGGCCGCTTCTGGCCCTCCGGCGCGCTCGCCATCAGCACGGCGAGAACTTCCTCCCCGTGCTCGCGGCGGAAGGCCCGGGGATAGCAGGCCAGCAACCGGCGGTAGCCCCGCTCCAGAACCGGCGAGTCAGTCATGCGCCACCCCCGGCCAGGCCCGGCCGCGAGGCGTTGAGCCGCTTCAGCGCCACCGCGGCGTTGGCCTGCAGCCGCGCGGCCTCGGTGGCCAGCGTCTGCGAGCCTTTGGGGGTGAGCCGGTAGTAGCGCCGCAGCCGGTTGTCCACGATCTCCTCCCGGTCCACCCCGATCAGCTCGTCGGAGCGGAGCCGGTCCAGCGCGGTATAGAGGGTTCCGGCGCGCAGCCGGACCCGCCCGCCGGAGATCTGCGTGACGTCGGTGATGATCCCGTAGCCGTGCTGGCTGGCCGTCGCCAGCGCGGTCAGGATCAGGAACGTCGCTTCCTGCATCGCCCGCTGCGCCATGTGAACGTTATATACCGCTGAACTATGCATATCAAGGCCGGGCTATCTCAAGGACCGGGCGCCTCTTGCCGTCGTACTCGCCCCTGAGCTGGGCTTGCTCAGCAACATGGACGCGAGCAGCCGTACGCTCTGGTGATCCGGGAGGGAAATCTCCACGCTGCTGAGGCCTGTGTTCTACTGGGATTGTGCAGGACAAGCAGCGCGGGCCCACGGCCAGGCGGCGCAGGCGGCATGGCCGGGGGAACGCGAAGTCGCTGACCGCCCAGCGGACCGCGGAAGTCCGGGACCGCGTCCGGCTGATCATCGAGATCACCGCCCGGGCCGGCTCGTACCGCAAGGGACTGCTGGCCGCCGCCGCGCAGCTCAGCCCGGAGGAAGCCGCGATCATCGCCGATCTGGAGCGGCACGGGCTGCAGGTCCCGCAACTGCGCGACGTGCTGTGCGGGGGTCACGTCCTGGTCGACGACCCGCAACTCTACGAGGACTGGCGGTTCACCAAGGTCAGCCACCTGCGCGTGTCCAGCCATCACAAGGACATCGACAAGGCGCGCTATCCCGACATCGGGATGCGGGGCCAGGTGGTCCGGGAGAAACTGCACGGCCGGACGGCCCAGGGCACCTGGGTGCAGCTGGAAAAGACGCCGGCCGCCTTCGGCCAGCGCAAGCTGCCCAGCCTGACCGACGTCCGGCACCTCATGGACTACGTGGTGTACCGGGTGACCCGCAGCAACGTCGGACCGTGGGGCCTGTCCCGGCTGACCGAGCGGCGGCCGATGTACCTGTCACCAGACCTGGCCCTGCCCACCTCGCTGCCGCCGGCGGTGGCGGAGTCGATGGCGACGGCGCTGCGCCGGATCGAGAAGGACGACGACGTCACCTCGGCGTCTGCGGACCTCGCGGCGCGGTTCCCCCCGCCGGACCGGCCCGATCCCGCGAACGAGCTGGGTCAGGCCCTCCCCGGCCGGGCCGGACGGGGGCTGTTCGGGAACTCTGACGTGTGGGTGACCGAGACACCGTCCCGCATCGCGGCCGCGATCTTGAACGAGCGGCGCGAGCAGCCGGCCGGGGCGATCTGGGCGAACGCGGGGACGTCGTGAGCGAGGCCGGCGCCGCCGTCCCGGGCCAGGCCGCTGTCCCGCAGGGCCTCGTCTCCTCGGTCGTCAGCCTGGTCGGCACCGGCCCGGTGCTGCTCGGCGCCTACACCATCGCCGAGCTCACCGCGGTTAACGCCATCGTGGACTTCCTGGAGTCCCGGCCCTCGGATGAGGTGCTGGCCGAGGCCGTCCGCTCGCTGGCCGCCCGCCAGCTCCTGGTGGCCGGGCCGCCCGGGGCGCAGGTCCAGGTACGCGGCGACCTGGGCATCGCGGTCGCGTTCCAGCAGCGGGCCCGGATGGTGCTGGACGCCCGGGCCACCGGCACGCAACCGGGTGAGCCGTGGCGGATCCTGCTGCTCCCCCAGCCGGAGCGGATCTGCCTGGTGATCCGCATCGACGCGCTGGGAGTGCACGAACTCGGGCTGTACGCGTTCGACGACGCCCTCGGCCTGCTCGACGCCTTGCTGCCGCGCGGGCCGCGAGCGGAGGCGGAGGCCGCGGACGGCGACATCAACGGGATGCTCGCCGCGTCCGAGCGGTCCGCGCTGGTCACCGTCACCCCGTACAGCACGGATGGGTCGGCTGAGGTCGCGGGGGCCAGCACCGACCTGGTTCTCGCCCGCCACCAGGGCCGGCTCCACGTCTTCCACCGCGACCCCGACGACCGCGGCACGCTGGCACCCGGCACGCCGGGCGGCAAGGACGTGCACGACACCCTCGCGGGCCTGCTCACCTAGCCCCGGTCACGCGTTGCGGGCGGGTCGTCCGCGGCGGAGGCCGCGAGGCTCAGGCGCTCAGCCCCCAGTCCCAGATTGACCCCTGATCCGTAAGCGGCGGCACCGGAGAGGATCGACGCCAGCGCGGTGCCCACGATCAGGCCCACCGCCTGCTCCGTATCCACGTCACCGATGGCCCACAGCACCGCGAACGCCGCGATGCCGACCACCCCGAGGCATATCACCGACCAGCCCAGCCATTGCAGGACATGCCCGACCTTGCGGGCGTGCTCGACCTGACCCGTGACTGCCGCCTGGTGTTCTGCCTGGACCGCGGCTCCCCCGATGCCGGGCATGACAGCATCCCCCCTGTTGAGTCCCGCCCAAATTAGCAGGTCAGCGTGGGGAGCTAGCGGGAGTACGCAGCTATCCGCCTAGCCACGAGGAGTCCTTCGCAGGCCACGGGGAACCGTCCTCCGGGCCGCCCGGCGGCCCGCGGCCCGAACGACGGACACGCCAGACGGAGCGTTAGCTGATCGTGGGGCCGTGGCCGGCGGATAAATCCGGCGGATTCATCCGGGCTCGCGGGACCGTAATGCCCCGGGACCGTAATGCCGGAGGCCGCTCAGCGGTCGTTTAAGCCGGCCAACTGCCTGCCCCGGGAGTCCTGGACCGTACCGCGGCCCTGACCGGGGATGGCACCGTGACCCTGGCCTGGCTGCCCCTGGGCCGCGTGGCTGTGCCCCGCATGGCCGTTGCCTGTGCCCGGCCCGCTTGACCAGCGCGACGTCCAGCGTTCCGTGCACCGCCGGGTGTCCGCGCAATACCAGCGCAGGTCAGGACAGGCACTGCCACCGTCAGACACCATCTCGCGGGCCGGCAACCTGGTCCCGCACAACCAGCAGGACTGCACGGCCGGGTTCGCGAGAGAAACGATCGAGCGATCTTCACCCGCCATGTTCGGCCCCCCTCCGGGATCGATAGGCCGACTTCCCGGGAAGTGGACCCGCAAACAGCCAGCCCCGCCCGCGGCCGACTCAACAACCGTTCCCGAAGTGTGGCACGCCGACGGGCCGCCGTCCACGCACTCTGGAGGATGCGGTCAGCCGAAATTCAGCCGGGGCGCCCTCCCGACCGCGACCCGGCTCTTCAGAGCCCGGCGCCGGCGCTGCTATGCGTTCCTTAACCAGTTCTTGACCGGGGAGCCGCACTGGGTCCGCGCTCATGGGTAGTTGCGCGGCAACAGCCCTGGTCAGGACTGCTCAGTAACGGCTGAGTGGCGACTTGTGCTGGCTAGGAAACACCGAGCAGCCTAGAGAGTCAGGGCGGCCTGACCAAGGAGACACGCCCGGGACGACGCTAAAGGAGGCCGCGCCGGGCCGGGCGGGGGCCGGTGGCCCGGACCCCGCCCCCGCCGGTCAGCCGGCCGTGACGGCCGGCGGACTATTCGTAGCGGCTGTCGAGCCAGGTGCGCCAGGCCAGTTCGGTCTTCTCCCGGTCCACGGCCGGCGCGAACAGGTGATGGGCGAGGCCGACGGGCATGCCGAAGGCGTTGCGGCCGTAGAAGCGGTACAGGCCGTCGCCGGTGCGCACGCCCAGGAAGTTCGGGGCCGTATAGTCCACCACGCCTTCCAGCGGTTCCAGTCCGGGCAGCGCCAGCCGGACCTGCTCACCGACGGCGCCCTGGCCGTTCAGGCCGAGCCCGCGGCGAACCGCGTCGAAGGCGCCCGGCGCCTTCGAGGACTCCGGGCCCTCCGCCGCCACGTAGGTCACCGGCCGGCCGTCGAAGTACTGCAGGTACTGGCCGAGAGTGTGCAGGTAGAAGTCGGTGTGCTGGCCGGCCGCGTCGTACTGGTTGTCCCAGTCGTCGGTGAAGATACCGCTGTGCACGTACCGCAGCACGGCGGTGCCGCCGTCCCGCGCCTCGATGATGTACTCCAGGGCGTTCATGACGGTGCCGTCCGGCGCCGCGGCGCGTACGGCCAGGTGGTGCGGCGGCTCGAACGCGGTCACGGTATGGCCGGCCACGACGTCGCCGACCGCGTGGGCCTCACTCTCCCCCATCGGGAACAGCCAGGAGGCGGTGCCGGCTGCGGTGGCCACCGCAGCCCAGACCTGCTCGGGGCTGGCCGGCAGCTCGACCTCGCGCCGGATCTCGAACTCACGCGCCATGATGTGCTCCTGTCCTCATCGGGTGATGCTCGGGTGCAGCGCGACGACCAGGCGGTGCTCACGGCCGCCGGCCGCACGCTCGTCG
The DNA here is from genome assembly GCA_963781085.1 of uncultured Actinomycetes bacterium. GTDB lineage: Bacteria > Actinomycetota > Actinomycetes > Streptosporangiales > Streptosporangiaceae > RYN-230. Next base: position 54,078 of record CAWAES010000023.1, on the reverse strand, counting down.
TGATACCGGGCGGCCAGGTCCTTCATCGCGCCGCTGAGCTCGCGGGCGAACTCGGCCCGGTCCGCAGCGGAGGCGAACCGGACCTCGCTGTCGATCGCGAACGTGGCTACCGGCTGGCCCGCCGACCGTGACCTCGTGATCAGCTCGCCGACCTCCCGGACGAGCCGGGCAGCCAGGGTGAGCAGCCACCAGGCGGACAGCTGATCCGGTGCCCGCGCGGGGTCGGGCGCCACCGCCGGCAGCGCCGCCGGGGAGATCACGTACGACGCGGCGGTGGCGCGGAGCACGCGCTCGGTGCAGTTGCCCTTGCGGCGCTCCTCGACCAGTTCCACCAGGCCGTGCCGCTCCAGGGCCCGGAGATGGTAGTTGACCTTCTGCCGGGCCAGCCCGGTCTGGGCGGCCAGGGTGGTCGCGGACCCTGGCTCGGCCAGCGCGGCCAGCAGCCGGGTCCGGACCGGGTCCAGCGAGGCCTCGGCAGCAGCCGGATCATCGATCACCGCGACGTCATCCACGCGCCCTATCCTGCGACCGACGACTTTTTTTGTCAAGACAGCTATTACTGTCGGATCGCCGGGCCGCCACAGCCCGGCCAGCCCGCATGACCCGGCGGCGGACCTCAACACAGGTCACGTTTACCCCAATGGCACTCCTCAGCCCCACGCACCACGGGCCGTGGATTCCACCTCGCTTTCGGCAGTCACACCAGCCTCGTAAGTCCCGCGGGCTCGTGGGGAAGAGCGGGGTGTGACTGGTGAGGAAGAGTCAGGCCGGGGGGAGGCCGAAGCTGGGCAGGCAGGGAGCCAGGCCGCTGACCTTCACGGGGACCTGCCGGTGCGCCTGCCAGCCGGCCCGGTCCAGGCGCAGCATCTGGATGGTGGCGGGACGGCCCCGGACGCCTTGCCGGCGGATGCCGACGGGGAGGTAACCCAGCTTGCGGGACACCCCGAGGGACGCGGGGTTGTCGGTGAACGCGTCGGAGACAGCGAACTCCGCGCCCAGGCCGGCGAAGCCCAGGTGCAAGACGGCGGCGCGCATCTCGGTGCCGAGGCCCTGGCCCTGATACCGCTGGCCCAGCCAGGACCCGGTGTGGATCTCGCGCAGCACAGCGAAATCGCTCCCGGAGACACCCTGGGTCCCGACGATCACGCCGCCGAGTTCGGCGACCAGGTTCAGCGACCAGTCGGCCGGGGACCACCCGCCCCACTGGGACAGCTGGTGCTGCAGGACGCTGCGCGCCCGCTCCTGCGGCGGCACGTCGGTCCAGGGCACCCCGAACGGCTGGACACCGGGATCGTGGATACCCTCGGCCGCCAGGCTGGCCAGCTCGTCCAGCTCCGCGAGGGTGGGCAGGCGCATCTCCAGCCGCGGGGTGCGCAGCCGCAAGCCGGACAGCGGCCAGTGGGTCAGCGTCATGCGGCCGATTATCCGGCCGGGCCCCTCGGGGGGCATCTCATTAATCCCGGGTCAGCCGGGACAAGCTGCGGCCCGGGCAGCCGGCGGGTTACCGGCCCGGGCCGGATTAGCCGGGACAAGCTGCGGCCCGGGCCGGCTTGCCGGCCCGGGCCGCAGCCCTGATGGTGTGCGGACTACCGCGCCCAGACGCCGAAGGCGTCGTTGGAGCGGACTGCCCCGTTGGCCAGCAGGCCGTCCGACCACAGCGAGGACGGCGAGACCCGGGTGGTCCCGGACGGAGGAAGCAGGCCATTGCTGGTGGCAATGACCGGGCTGGTCGTCCACGGGCCCACGAACGAGCCCCGAGCGCCGCTGTAAGTGGTCAGCGCGCCCTGCAGGAACTGGTTGATGCGGAACGAGCGGACGAACGGCGGCAGCGCGATGGGCGTGCCAGTGCTGTCGGTGAAGTCGTCCAGCGCGGCCGCGTGATCGTAGAGCGGGCCGAAGGCCCGGGTCTTGTAGAACTGCGGCGTCCCGGACGTTGACGGCGGGGTGATCACGTAGTGCAGCTCATTCCCGGCCTGGTCGAAGTAGATGCTGAAGTTGACGCCGTCGCCCTGGTTCACCCCGGCCAGGTTGAAGAAGTGCGAGAAGAACGGCCCGCTCAGCGAGTTGTTGAACGCCTCGACGAACGCCACCCAGGTGCCGGTCGTGCAGACGGCACCGAACGACCGGGCCACCACACACGACTCGATCCCGGCCCGGGTGTACGTGTCACCGCCGCCGCTGGGCTGGGTGAGCGACCCGTTGGAGAGCTGGATGTACTCCGACGGGAACAGCCCGGTCAGGAACGAGGTGTCCGGGACCGTGATCGTCGAGGTGATGTAGCGGAAGTTGCGCCCGCTCGCCTCGTACCCCGCCGACGACGTCGAGCCGATGGCCGGACCGATCGTCTGCGGCTGAGCCTTGGTGGCCACGGCCGCGCTGGCGGCGCCCGTGACCGCCAGGCCGAGAGTGGTAGCGGTGACGCCCGCCGCCGCAACGGCGACGAACGTGCTCATGATGCGGCTTCGCATCGGTAGGTTCCCTCCTGTTACGCCCGGGGACAAAGTCCGGTTTGGTCTAGGCGGGCGTTAACAGGACCTGTGCCCGGATTGCCCCCGTTGGTGATTATCAGGTTGGCCCTGCCGCCCCCCCGGTATCACTTCCCTACTCTCCGTACTCTAATGATTACTCCATGAGATGGATTTAACTTCGCAACAGCGCGCTGCCCGGGCCGGAGAACCCGGCCCGGGCAGCAGCAGTGAGATGAGTCCCCTAGCTAGGACCCGGAGGCCCTACCAGGTAAGGGATTCAGCGCGCCCAGACTCCGAACGCGTCGTTGGAGCGAACCGCCCCGTTGGCCGGCAGGCCGTCCGACCACAGCGCGGTCGGGGAGACCCGCGTCGTGCCCAGCGGGTACACCAGGCCGTTGCTGGTGGCCACGACCGGGCTGCTCGTCCACGGGCCCGCGAAGGAGCCCCGATCACCGTTCTCGGTGGTGATCGCACCCTGCAGGAACTGGTTGATCCTGAAGGGCTGGACGAACGGCGGCAGCGCGATCGGCGTGCCGGTGCTGTCGGTGAAGTCGTCCAGCGCGGCCGCGTGATCGAAGATGGCCCCGTAGGCCTGGGTCTTGTAGAACTGGGGCGTCCCCGACGTGGACGGCGGGGTGATCACGAAGCTGAGCTCGTTGCCAGCCTCGTTGTAGTAGATGCTGAAGTTGACGCCGTCGCCCTGGTTCACCCCGGCCAGGTTGAAGTAGTGCGAGAAGAACGGCCCGTTCAGCGAGTTGTTGAACGCCTCGGCGAACGCCACCCAGGTGCCGGTCGCGCAGACGTCGCCGAACGACCGGGCCACGACGCAGGGCTCGATCCCGGCCCGGGTGTAGGAGTTACCGCCACCGGTGGGCTGGGTGAGCGACCCGTTGGAGAGCTGGATGTACTCCTGCGGGTACAGCCCGGTCAGGAAATCGGTGTCCGGGACCCTGATGGTCGAGGTGATGAAGCGGAAGTCCCGCCCGCTCGCCTCGTACCCGGCCGACGACGTCGAGCCGATGGTGGTTCCGATGGTGGGCGGCTGAGCCTTACTGGACACGGCCGCGCTCGCAGAGCCCGCGACGGCAAAGCCGAGGGTGCTGACCGTGACGCCTGCCGCCGCGGCGGCAAAGAGCGTCCGGGTGATGCGTCTACGCATCGATTACTTCCTTCCCCTTTTGATGATTACCGGGCCGGATAAGGAATTTCGGAGGAGAGGCGGTAATTCTGGGACCGGCCCCGGACTTGCCTCATAGTGGTCTGCGATAAACGCCGACTGCCCGCCCCGCCGAGTCCAACTATGACCTTACCACGAGTAGTTAACAGCTCACCTTGTGCAACATGCAGCATGTCACAGGTTCATCTGGACAGTTCCGTGAATGAAGTTAGGACCGCCGATCGCGATCAATTCCGATCTGTTACTCATGCCTTTTTAGGCGCGGCAAACAGCCGGTTGGAATGTTTTGCGGTGATTAAATGGAAGACCTAAGGACGATTTATTACGCCCTGCCCGCGCGGCGGGGCCACGGTCCGCCCCTTCCATTCGCCGCCTCGTCCGCCGTAGTGCCGCCGGGCGGAGTCGGCGGTCATCAGCGCGTAGAGCCCCGCCACCAGAGGCAGCGCGGGGGCCCGCCACCAGCCGAGCCGGTACAGCCGCAGCGTGGGCAGGAAGCTGACACTCATCCCGGCCCACCCGGCTAGCCCGGCCACTGCGGTCCAGCCCGCGGCGGCGCCGCCGCCAGCGGCCACGCTGGCCAGTCCGGCCACCGCAGCCACCGGCGGCAGCGCGTACAGCCAGAGCAGGCCAGCCAGGGTCAGCGCCAGCAGGCCCGGCGAGTACCGCAGCTGCGTATAGGCGCTGCGCGCGATCATGTCCCAGAGGGTGCCCAGCCGGGGGTAGGGCCGCAGGCTGCGCACCTCGGTGGTGAAACCCAGCCAGATGCGCGCCGCCGACGGCGGGTGCTTCAGCAGCCGGCCCAGGGCCACGTCGTCGATGCGCGCGCCGCGGATCGGGTCCAGGCCCCCCGCCGCGATCAGCGTGCCGCGGTGGACCAGCATGCAGCCGCCGGCCGCAGCCGCGGTCCGGGCCGATGGCCGGTTGACCCGGCGGAACGGGTACAGCTGGGCGAAGAAGTAGACAAAAGCGGGGACGATGACGCGCTCCCACCCCGACTCCGCGCGGAGCAGCGCCATCTGCGAGACCAGCCCGCGATCGTCTGTCACGGCGCCGCGGACCAGCGTGGCCAGCACGTCCGGCGCGTACCCGATGTCCGCGTCGGTGAACAGCACGTACTCGCAGTCCCCGGCGGCGCGCAGGCCACAGGCCATCGCGTGGACCTTGCCTGCCCACCCGGGCGGCGGTTCACCGGCCGTGGTGACCAGGAGCTGGCGGCCTGTCCCCGCCGCCAGCTCCGCAGCGGCGGCCGCGGTGCCGTCCGTGCTGGCGTCGTCCACCAGCACCACCGAGAACTCCCCCGGGTAGTCCTGGGCCAGCAGGCTCGGCAGGGTGACCGGCAAGATGGCCGCCTCGTCCCGGGCCGGGACGACCGCCGTCACACTCGGCCACCGGGCCGGGTCACGCGACGCGTCCAGCGCGCCAGGGGGCAGACGCTGGCCTGTGCGCCAGTACCCGCCGTGCGCGGTCAGCAGGTACGCCCAGGCGAGAGCGGCCACCGCGGCGGCCCCGGCCAGGATCGGCATCCGCCCAGCCTGGCATATCGCCGAGCGGTGGGCCGCTCTGCCCTCGGCTCTCCCCCGGTCTCCCGGGCCCGCGGCCGCCGGTGCGGGCCCGGCTGGGAGCGCGTCGGGGTCAGCCCCGGGCCTGCCCGTCCTGCTGGCTGTCCGGCACGCGCACCACTTCGGCGCTGGCCCGCGCGGTGGCGTCCGGGCCGGTGGCGAGATTCTTCTTGATCGAGTCAAGGATGGTCAGTCCCTGGCCGACCAGGCCGGCCGCGATCTCGCTGAGCCCGTCCGCCCCGTTGAGCACGTTGACGTTGGCGCCCGCCAGGCCGCCCGCCGCCTCCTTGACGATCTGGGGCAGCTGGTCGATGAGCATCCGGTCCAGCGCCACCCGGTCGTTCGAGGCCGCCGCCTCGGCCAGGATCCGCATCCGCTCGGCGTCGGCCTTGGCCAGGATCCGCACCTTCTCGGCTTCCGCCTCGGCCGGGCCTGACCACCTCGGCCACCAGCTCACGCTGGCGCAGCTCGGCCCGGCGCTGGGCCAGTTCCGCCTGGGCGTTGATGACCCCGATCTGGGTCTGCGCCTGGCTGAGCGGCCCGGCCTGCGACGCCTCGGCCTGCGCTTTGTCGATTTCGGCCTTGTACTGGGCCTGGACCACGGCGGTCTGCCGGCCGTACTCGGCCTGCTTGCGCTGCGACTCCTGCTCGGCCTGGGCGGCGGCCTGGTTGGCCTGGGCCTGGGCGATCTGCGCCTGGCGCTGGATCGCCGCGGTGTGCGGGGCGGCCATCGCGTCGATGTAGCCCGAGTTCAGGTCGTCGATGGACTGGATCTGCAGCGAGTCCACGGTCAGGCCGATCTTGACCATCTCCGCCTTCGAGCCGTCGAGGACCTCACTGGCTAGCTTCTGGCGCTCGGTGACTATCTCCTCGACGGTCATCGACCCGATGATGGAGCGGAGGTGCCCGGCGAAGATGCGGCCGGTGAGCGTGGACATCTGGTCCTGGTCGGACAGGAAGCGCTGGCCGGCGTTGATGATGCTCTCCTCGTCGTTGCCGACCTTGAACGCGATCACCGAGCGCACGTTGAGGGTGATGCCCTGCTTGGTGACACACTGCTCGGCCACCTCGGCCTCGTTCATGGCCAGGGTCAGGTACCGGACCTTCCGGAAGAAGGGGGCGATGAATGCGCCGTGCCCGGTCACGACCCGGAACGGTGCGCCGTTGCGGCCACTCCTTCCGCCGGAAATGAGCATGGCCTCGTCGGGTGCGGGAACGCGGTAGCCAAGCATGATCGAACTCCTTCAGACAGCGCTGTTCGGTAAGGGTTCAGGGAAGGGGCCGAGCGGGTCGGACCTTTCGGCGTGACACAGGTCTTCGCAGCTCAGGGTCAGCTGACCCCGCCCCCGCTCCACACACCAACTTACGCCTGCCGGACCACCCCCAGCGCGCGTATTTGTCCGCCGCCATGCCGTGCTTCCCAGCCGCCCCGACGCCAGTGAAGCCACTGACCTCGAAGGCTTCGGGTGTACCGGCCGAGACCCAGACCTCGCCCGCTGGACAGGCGGCTTATGATCGCTGAGCGCACGATTGTGAGCACTATCAGTAACCGGGCGGTTCTGACTTATGCGAATTGGCCAACGGGCCGTCTGAATTCAGCTACGGGCAGCGGGCTAGCCGGGCGCCCACCGCCAGCCGAGAGCGCGGTTGAGCCGGCAATTGGCCGGATTTAAGGAGTCCCAGGACCTTGCGCGTGTCGTGACGTACCGGATGTATCAGGACAACTACGCTCACCCTCGTGATCACGACGGCCGCATCGGTAATTGACCACGCCCACCCGGGCAACGCACTCCGGATAGCGCCGGTCCCGCTCGGCGCGTCCCGCCCCAGATATTGGCTGGGGCGCTGACTCACAGGCAGGAAAGCCACTCATCAAGGACGCGGGGGAGTAAACGTGTTTTCGAGCCGCAGGAGCGACCCGACGCACTCAGCGAGAGGACCAGCCAGCAGGCGGGCGGATGCGGCGGACCGGCGTCCAGCCGAGCCCGCGCCGGTGCGGCATAGTTTCCGGAGAGCGAGGCACGCCGCCGCGGTGGGGATGGCGATTGCAGGCTCTGGGGGGCTGGTTATTGCGGGGCTGCCGGCCATTGCCTCTGGGGTTGCAGCTGCGGCTGTAACGCATTCTGGGGACCAGCGGGTGACGTATCTCGGACGTTCGTTCCAGGTTCCCCGCGGCTGGCCGGTGATCAACCTCACTCGTCACCGGGGGACCTGCGTCCGTTTCGACCGCCACGCGGTCTACGTAGGCCCCCCACCACGTAATCAGGGATGCCCCAGCCTGATTGTCGGGACCACCGAGGCCATGCTCATCCAGCCCGCCTCCCGCCATGCGCGTCCGGTCTCCGTCAAGAACGACCTGGCTAGGCGGATCACAGTCATCGCGGGGCGGGTCCGCGTTACGGCCACCTTCGATACCCACCCGGCCGAGGTCGACCGGATCCTGGCGAGCGCAGGGCTGCCGCCTCCGGTGACGATCGGAGCCCACGCGGCAGCCACGCGAACCTCAGGGGCTGGGCAGGACCCGCTTGAGGTTCAGCGGGCCACCAGGGCCCAGCTACCACTGAGCGTCACGAACTACCGCGGGCGCGGCTTCGACACCTGCGCTGCGCCTAGCGAAGCCGCAATGCAGGCCTGGTGGCGCCATTCGCGCTACCAGGCAGTCGGGGTCTACATCGGCGGCTCGGACGTAGCGTGCGCGCAGCCCAACCTGACCCGGTCCTGGCTCTCGGACGAGGCTGCAGTCGGCTGGCATTTCATGCCGATGTACGTCGGACCGCAGGCCGCCTTCGGTGAAGTCAGTGCGTCAGCTGCTCACCAGGGAGCCAAGGCAGCGGCAGACGCGGTGCAACAGGCCAAGCGGCTTGGCTTCGGGCCCGGAACCCCGATCTACTACGACATGGAGGCTTATAAGCCCCGACAGACCGGGCGCGTCCTGCAATTCCTTTCGGCCTGGACCACCGCGCTGCACGCGCAGGGGTACTCGTCCGGGGTCTACAGCAGCTCGACATCCGGAGTCACCGACCTGGCGCATCAGTTCGGGAGCAGCAGGTACGCGACGCCTGACGTCATCTTCGATGCACTGTGGAACGGCGAGGCCAGCACGTACGACCCTGTGCTTCGCCACGGCAAATGGTCCCATCACCGGCGGATTCATCAATACAACGGCAATGTCACGCAGACCCATGGCGGTACCACCATCCAGATTGACCAGGACTACCTGGATGTCGTGCAGTCCGGGAGCCGGTCGCCGTCGCCGGTCACCTACCAGGCCGGGTCGACCGCGACCTGGTACAAGGGCTGGGCGCTCGACACCTGTTCCGCGCCGTCGCTGAAAGCGATGACGGCGTGGCACAGATCCCCGTACCGCGCCGTCGGCGTGTATGTCGGCGGAGCCAATCTCGCCTGTGGCCAGCCCGGTCTGACGGCGAAGTGGGTCAGCGCGGTGTCAGCACAGAAATGGCGGTTGCTCCCGATCTTTGTGGGCAGGCAGCCTCAGTGCCTCAGAAGGAACGGGCAGGCCAGGGCGGTCAAGACCAATCCTCAGAAGATCAACCGTTCCGTGGCCGCGAGCGAGGGTACGGCGGCCGCAGACTCCGCGGCCGCAAAGGGCGAAGCCCTCGGCATGCGTCGCGGCAGTGCCTTTTACGACTACCTCGGGAACTACTCGACCGGCAATGCGGCCTGCAGTAAAGCCGTCCTCACGTTTGTCTCCGCGTGGACCAGAGAGCTGCACCGGCTCGGCTTCCTGGCCGGGGTTTACGTGAGTCTCAGCTCCGGCGCTCAGGATCTGTCGCGTGCTTACACCTGGAAGTCCTTTACCCACCCGGACGCGCTCTGGGTCAGTGGGGGCAAGAACCGGTCGCTGACCGGATGGACGGGCGTTTCCAGCAGCAAGTGGGCGGTTCATCAGCGGGCCAGGCAATATCGCGGCCCGCACAAAGCGACCTACGGCGGCGCCACGATGAGCATCGAGAGCGACAACCTCGACGCGCCTGCCGCGACCCTGGCCTACAACTACAAGGTCATCAGCCGGGCTGGGCTCAACGGACGCACCGGCCCGTCCACCTCGCACGCGATCACCAGGGTCCACGGCCCCGGCTCCACGTTGCAGATCGTCTGCCAGGCGCCCGGCTCTACGGTCACCGGGACCAGGGTGTGGGACAAACTCCTGGACGGGACCTATGTCACCGACTCCTACGTCAGCACCCGGTCCAAGATTGGCTACAGCGGACCCCTCCCCCGCTGCGGCTATGCCTACCAGGTGACGGCCTCCCCCAGTGTCAATGAGCGAAATGGGCCAAGCACGTGGTTCAAGATCGCAGACCAGCTGCCGTACGGCGCCCTCGCCTGGGTGGGTTGCCAGAAGGCGGGATCGCGGATCAACAGAACCCGGGTATGGGACAAACTCCTGGACGGTCACTGGGTGTCTGACAACTACGTGGCCAGCCCCAATAAAACTACCTATAGCGGCCCCGTACCACGCTGCTGAGGGAGTTACCTGACCGCGTTCCGGAAGACGATCGCCGGTATCGCACATTCGGTCCGGCTGCAGCCCGCCGCATAGTTAGCCCGGCCAGCACACGCAGTACGGCGAACGTCACGTTTCTGTGGCTCCCAGCGCCGCATCGAGCACTGGCGCCGGGCTGGCTTTGCGGTGAGGCTGACCGGGAAACGATCTGCTCGCCCTGCTAACGCAGGAAGAACACGTCTGTCTGACTGTGGACGGCGCCGTAGGTGACGGTGGCCGTGTAAGTCCCGGGCAGCGCGGCCCGCCCTGGAGCGTGGCACCCCGGAGTGGAACGTATGCGATTCCATGAAATACGCTTCGTGAATGGCACGCCGTGCGTCAGCCGGACGATGTGTGAATTGGAGCGGTGCGCGCAGTCCGCCGGGCTCCATTCGTGTACCGGGCCGGACTCGACGACCATCTTGAGTGATAGCGGGCCGGCGTCGAAGGTACATGTCCGCCCGCCCGTGTTGACTACGTAGATCGTGAACCGTGGCTTGGCCGGCTGCGGGTAGGTCTGCTGGCCCCCATGCAGAGTGATGACTACGTCGCCGGGCGCGCAGTCGCTGCCATGGGGACGTGCGGGCGTGTCCGCGCGATCTGTCCCCGTTGGCCGGGCCTTGGCTGTCGGCCGGGCCTTGCCTGTCTGCTGTGGCTTGGCCGTCTGCTGCGCCTTGGCTGTCTGCTGTGGTTTGGCCGTCTGCCCGGCCGTAGCGGTTGGGGGCGCTGGCGTTGGAACGGCTTCGGACGCAGTCGGCTGGGTCGCGCTCGATGTGGCCGCGGCCGACGTCTGCCGGGGCGGCTTGGGGGCAGGGTCTTGCGGCGAGCAGCTCCACACAAATACCCCGATAACCCCAATAACACCCGCAAGCACGAGGACCCGTCGCCGCCAATAGGGCTCCGACCCGGCCTGCCTACCACGATTCACACTGGAAGTATGGCGAGTATTGCCCGGATTCGCCCCTCGGCACGCCGTTGACCGGCGAGGACGATTCCGGGATGGGGCTAGTGAGCCCCTTCCAGGTTGTGACCTCGCTGGCGGGCAGGCTCACGACGCGCTACGCCAGCTGGTCGATCTCCCGGTCAAACGGGTCGTCCCACTCGCTGACGTTGACGTTGCGGTGGCCGCGCGTCTCAATGACGAGAACAGTCCGGCCCCGGGCGATCGGCTCGGCCGACCAGGCGATATAGGCCTCCGTGCCGCCCCGGATCTTGAGCAGTACCTCACCTGGCCCCGCCTGCCCGCGCGTCGCGATCACCAAGACGCCAATACTGCCGATCAGGGAGGCGTCCCCAGGCACCCGCAGCTCCTCAAGTCACCCCGGTCAATGACTTCACACACTAGACCTGCGAGCGATCGCGCCGCGCTTTCTGGGTGGCCAGAACCGCCTGGATCATCGGTTGCAGGCAGGCGGGGCCACCCGGCCCGTCGCGGGCCCGGGACCGGGCGTGCTCCAGGACCCGGGCGTGCTCCAGGAGCCGGGGGTCCTGGACCCGGGCCCTGGGGGTGAGAACCGGTGCTGAGAAAATCCCCGGCCCGGTGGAATAGCCGGCCGGGGGGCTGCGTTCTTAGACATCGCTGGTGTGTTCGTGTCCCCCGGGCCGCAACTCATCTGCCTTCGCGGAATACCGTCCGGCTGGAGCCGCGTTGTGCCACTCGCCGAGAGGCGACCGCACACCAGCGCTTAGCGCTGAGGCCCGCGGAGTTCGCTCCGCGGGCCTCAGCGCTGTTTTTCCCGGGCCGGTCTGCCTGGCTGACCTGGCCTAACCGAGCGGCCATCGGACGCCCGTGGCGGCCAGCACGTCCGCCCCGGTGGGCAGCCCCTGCTGAGCGCCTGGCTTCGTCACGGCCGTGGCGCCGACCGCGCAGGCGAGCCGGACCGCCTCGGGCGGCGCCGCTCCCGACGCCACCGCCACGCCCAGCGCGGCGACGAAGGCGTCTCCCGCCCCGACGCTGTCCACGCTGCGCACGCTGAACCCCGGCACGGCCAGCGCGGCGCCGGAGCCGGCCGTCGCCGAGCCAGCCAGCACCGCCCCGTCCGGACCCAGGGTGATCACCACATGGCCCGCACCCGACCCGGCCAGGTCGGCCGCGGCGGCCTGGGCCGCGGCCGGGCCGGCCACCGGCCGGCCCAGGATCGCGGCCGCTTCCGGGGCGTTGACGATCAGCCAGTCCACCCCCGCCTTGAGTAGCCCGGACGCATCCGGCGGGGCGGGCGCGAGGTTCAGCACCGTCGTCACGTCCGCAGCCCGCGCCTGGTCGAGCGCGGCCGCCAGGACCGGGACCGGGATCTCCGCGGACATGACCAGCGCGTCGCTGGGCTGCGCGGCCGCCGCGGCGGCCTCCGGCGGGCCGGCGCAGCCCGTTGGCCCCGGGCGCGACCGTGATGGAGTTCTCGCCCGTCGCGTCCACGGTGATCAGGGCGAGCCCGGACGGGACCCCGGCCAGGACGCGAACCGCGGTGACGTTGACCCCGGCCGCCTGCAGCGCGGAGCGGAGCGTGCCGCCGAACGCGTCGTCGCCGCAGCATCCGGCCATCCGGACCGAGGCCCCCAGCCGGGCCGCGGCTACGGCCTGGTTAGCACCCTTGCCGCCCGGCTGGAACCGGGCGGCGGAGCCGAGCACCGTCTCCCCCGGCCCGGCCAGCCGGGGCACGGTGACCGAGATGTCCATATTCAGGCTGCCCAGCACGGTGATCCTCGGGGGCTGCGGCATGGGTTCTCCTCACGAGGTCCGGTGCGGTCACCGGGACAGTCAACCGCACCACCAGCGGACGGCGGCCCCGGCCGCCGTGGCCCGGGCGGACGCGTCCCGCTCGTCGGAGGCCCAGGCCAGGTAGCCGTCCGGCCGGACTAAAGCGGCGGCTGGCAGGCGGGTCCCGTCGGCCCGCGTGTACCGGACCTGGTTGACGTGGTCCGGCAGGCCTTCCCGTTCCACTCCAGCCACTCCAGCCCCAGCATCCCAGCACCAGCACCCAGCAACCCGAGCCCCGGCTCCGGGAACCCCGCCCGGATCCGCCTCCAGAAGTACGAAGCGTCCGTCGTGAAACAAGTCGTACAGCCGGGTCGTGCTCCCGTCTGGCCGGGTCAGGCGGCCGTGGGACAGCCGCGTTCCGGCCCGCGGATGGGGCGCGCCCGCGGCGGCCGGGCGGCCAGGCGCCGTGGTCTCCGGGTACTTGATGGCCAGCCCCGAGTACCCCCGGGCGAGCCGGGCCTGGACGGGCGGCAGCGGGACGACCACCCGCTGCACGGCCCAGCGCAGTGCCCGCCGGGGCGTGGTCCGGGCCGTGTTCAGCCGGAACTGGCGGCCGGCCAGGGACAAGACGGCGGCGCCCACCGGATAGCGCTCCGCGTGGTAGCTGTCGAGCAGCCAGTCCGGGGCCCAGCCGCGGAGCGCCGCGGCCAGTTTCCAGCCCAGGTTGGCCGAGTCCTGCAGGCCCGTGTTCATCCCCTGCGCGCCCGCGGGCGAGTGGGTGTGCGCGGCGTCACCGGCGAGGAAGATCCGCCCCTTGCGGTACGCCGGGGCCTGGCGGCTTTCGCTGCGGTACCGCGCGGACCAGACCATGTCGCGGGGACCGAAGTCCTGCCCGGCGATGTGCACCAGGCTGGCGCGCACCTCCTCCCGGGTGACCGGCTCGGTCACCGGCACGTCAGCGCGCGCGTAGTCGTACAGCACCACCCGGCACGAGCCGTTCCGGAACGGGAAGACCAGCAGCATGCCCCGGTCGGACAGGTCGCCGTAGGTGTCGGTCATCGGCAGCCCGTCGAGGAAGAGATCGGCCAGCAGGACCGAGCCCGGGTTGGGCGCCCCGGGGAAGGGCAGGCCCGCCGCCTGGCGGGTGAAGCTGCGCGTCCCGTCGCACCCGACCACGTAGGCAGCCCGCTCGAGGCTGCCGTCAGCCAGCAGCACCCGCACCTCGTCGGCGTCCTGCTCCATGCTGGTGACCTGGGCGGACCACCGGATCTCGGCCCCCAGTTCGGTGGCCCGGGCGGCGAGCAGCGCCTCGATCTGGCTCTGCGGGATGTCCAGCAGGTAGGGGAAGTCCGAGTCAAGCCCGCCGAAGCTGATCGCGGCGCCTCTCAGCCCGAGCGGGAAGGTCGGGACGGCCAGCCCGGCCTCGGTGAACCGGCCCGCCTGGCCCCGCAGGTCGAGCATCTCCATGGTCCGCGCGTGCAGGCAGATGGCCCGTGAGTCCGCGCGCAGCCCGCTGCGCCGCTCGAGAACCAGGCAAGCCACCCCGGCCAAGGCCAGTTCAGCTGCGAGCACCAGTCCGGTGGGACCCGCTCCGACCACGATCACCCTGCCTGGCCGTGCATCCCGCACGTGTCCTCCCGTACCAGTAGCGGGCTCCACGCACCTCCGGCACGACTGCGGGCAAATAGGTGGTCCGGGCGCCTCCAATGGGGCATAACTTAAGCGATTAGTGCAGCGAACGGTAACGAGCACGCTAGCCGGGACACAAAAACGCGATTCGGGTACGGTGGGGAAGATCACATCGCTTCTGTCCAACGTCTCCGTGCGGACCCTCATCCTGGGCATCGATGAGACCGGACGGGTCATTCAGCATGACCGAAATGCCCCGGAGATCCTGCCCCTGGATTCGGCCGAGCTGGTCGGGGCGCACCTGAGCGACCTGGTCGCCACTCCGTCCACGGCCGAGTCGGCCCTGGCTACCTTGCTGGACGCGGTCCGGGACGGCCGGGAAGCCACCGCGGTGCTGCCGATCGGGACCCGGGAGGGCCGCCGGGTGGAGACGGTGGCCAGCGTGCAGCCCATGCTCGGGGAGACTTCCGGCCTCGCGGCGCTGGCCGTCCTGAAGATGCCGCCGACCCAGCACGAGCGGTTCGTCGACCCGGCCCTGATGCGGCACTCGCTGCTGGACGACACCTTCCGGCAGATCGGGGCGACGCTCGACCTCGACCAGGTGGCGCGGGGCCTGATCAACATCCTGGTGCCCCATTTCTGTACGGCGGCCGGCCTGCTCGTGCTGGAGAGCGTGGCCGCCGGGGACGAGTTCCCGGTCAACCCCACGGACGGCTCCCAGCTGCTGCGCCGGCTCGCGGTGGCCACCGACGACGGCTCCCCCGGCTGGGACGCCACGTTCCCCACCGGGGAAGTGCTGCTCTACCCGCCGGGCACCCCGTACGTGGAATGCATGGACACCGGCAAGCCCGTCCGGGTGGCCATGATGAACCACCAGGCGGCGGTCGACATCGCCGAATCGTGGCTGCGCCGGCCGGTGGCCGACCTGCTGTCTGAGGCGTCTATGCTGCTGCTCCCGCTGGCCACCCGGGACGCCTGTCTTGGCTTCTTTGTCTGCACCCGCACGTCGGGGTACCGGCCATTCGACGACTACGACTCCGACATCGGCATGGAGTTCGCGTCCCGGGCCGGGATATTCATCGACAACGCGCGCCAATACAACCGGGAGCGCACCACCGCGCTGACCTTGCAGCGCAGCCTGCTGCCGACCGGGCTGTCCCATCCCTCGTCGGTGGACGTGCGGCACCGCTACCTGCCGGGCAGCAAGCTGATCGAGGTCGGCGGCGACTGGTACGAGTCGATCGCGCTGCCGGGGGCCCGGGTCGCGCTGGTGGTCGGCGACGTCGCCGGGCACGGTGTCCGCGCGGCGGTGACCATGGGGCGGCTGCGCACCGCGATCCACACCCTGGCCACCCTGGAACTGCCGCCGGCGGACTCGCTGCAGCAGCTCAACGAGCTCATGACGTCGCTCGGTGAGCGGGAACCCCACTTCGCGACGTGCGCCTACGCGCTCTATGACGCGGTGACCGGAAGCTGTGAGATGGCGTCCGCGGGGCACCTGCCGCCGCTGCTGGTCCGGCCCGACGGCACCGGTGAGTTCCTGGACACCAGCCCGGCCCCGCCGCTGGGGGTGGGCGAGTTCCCGATCGAGAGCCGGACGTTCCAGATCGAGGACGGCAGCCTGCTCGTGCTCTACACCGACGGCCTGGTCGAAGACCGGCAGCGGGACATCGACGACGGGCTCAACTTCCTGCGGGACGTCTTCGACGGCGAGGCCGCCAGGTCCTCGCTGGACGATCTGTGCCGGGCGGCGCTGGCCGGCGTGTACGCCCATCAGCAGCGCGACGACATCGCGATCCTGATCGCCCGGCTGAGCCGGATCCCCGCCGACCATCACGTCGGCTGGACGCTGCCGGCCGAGCTCACCTCGGCGTCCGAGGCGCGCGGCCTGATCCGCGAGCCGCTGCTCCGGTGGGGCCTGGCCGAGCTCCTGCCCACCACCGAACTGCTGGTCTCCGAACTGGTCACCAACGCCATCCGGCACGCGACCGGCGAGGTCACGCTGCGGATGGTGCTGGAGGGGACGCTGGTCTGCGAGGTGCTCGACAGCTCCGGCGCCCTCCCCCGGCTGCGCCACGCCGGGCGCGACGAGGAGTGCGGCCGCGGCCTGGAGGTGGTCAGCCAGCTTGCGCAGCGCTGGGGTGCGCGGCGGACCCCGCAGGGCAAGATCGTCTGGTGCGAGCAGGCCCTGCCGCCCGCGCCCGAAGGCAGCCCGCCCGAAGACGACGACGGCACGAGCGCGGCCGAGGGCAGCCCGCCCGGGGAGACGACGGCGCAGGCGCCTGGAGAGCCGGCGGAGGCGCCCGGGAAGGCGACGGCGGAGCCAGCCGGGTCACCGGCGGACTGACGGGCCCGGCCGGACTGCCGCACTCACGGGCCGGATCAGGCCGTAGCGCCCCGGGTGTCCTGCCTGATCGACAGCTTGCCGTGCTGCATGATCCCGATCCGCTGGGCGCGGCGGGCCACGGAACTGTCGTGCGTGACCAGGACGAGCGTGAGCCCGGTGTCGCGCCACAGCTTCTCCAGCAGGCCCATGATGTCGTCCCGGGTGCCCTCGTCCAGGTTGCCGGTCGGCTCGTCGGCCAGCAGTACCTTGGGCTCCTTGACCAGCGCGCGGGCGATCGCCACCCGCTGCTGCTGGCCTCCGGACATCTCCCCGGGCAGGTGCCGCAGCCGCTCGCCGAGACCCATGTTCTCCAACGCCACCGTGGCGCGGGCCCGCCGCTCCGCCGCCCCGACGCCCAGCGGCACCAGGGCCACCTCGACGTTCTCCAGCGCGTTCAGCGTCGGGATCAGGTTGAAGGTCTGGAAGATGAACCCCATCGAGGTCGCCCGGACCTTCGTGACCTGGGTCTCCCGCAGGGCGGCGAGGTCCTGGCCGTCGAACTCCACGACGCCCGAGGTCGGCCGGTCCAGTCCGCCGAGGACCTGCAGCAAGGTGGTCTTGCCGTGCCCGGTCGGGCCCTGGATGGCCAGCCACTCACCGTCCTCGATGACCAGGTCCACGCCGGCCAGCGCGTCGACCGTGGTCCGGCCCTTCTGGTACTTCTTGGTCACGCCCGTCAGCTTGTACATGATCCCTCTCTCGGCTCTCTTTCTGGCGGTCGCCGCTGCGGCGCCGGCCGCTGACGCGGTTACTCGACCCTGGACAGTGCCGCGGCCGGGCGCAGCCGGGCGGCCCGCCAGCCGCCGAACCCGCCGGCGATGAGGCCGCCGGCGATGGCCAGCACCACCGCGAGGACCACCGCGCCGATGGTCACCGGCGCGCTCAGGTGAACCGTCACGCTGTGGGCGGCCGCGTCGGCCCGGCCGAAGAAGCCGCCGGGCCGGGCGGCACCACCGAAGCCGCCGCCCCCGCCGCCGAATCCGCGGCCCCCGCCGAAGGTCCGGGCCCCGCCTGGGGTGGCCGAGCCGGTCGTCTGGCCCACCGACGCGGTCAGCGGCCGCGCGAGCTTCTCGACCAGGGCGGCCCCGGCGAAGCCGAGCGCGACCCCGACCACGCCGCCGACGATGCCGATGGCGATCGACTCACCCATCACCTGGCCGACGATCCGCCGGCTGCGCCAGCCGAGCGCCTTGAGCGTGCCGAACTCCCGGACCCGCCGGGCGACAGCGCCGCTGGTCAGCAGGCTGGCCAGCAGGAACGCGGCGATCAGCACCGCGATCGCCAGCCACTTGCCGAGGTTGTTGGCCAGGCTGGCCGCGCTGGACAGCGACCCGGTCACCTCGCTGGCCAGGCTGCTCGACGTGGTCACGGTGGCCTTGGGGAGCATCCCGGAGATCTCCCCGGCCACGCCGCTGATGTTCGAGGCGCTGTCAGCGGCCACGTAGATCGTGTTCACCTTGCCCTTCAGGCTGGCCAGCGCCTGCGCCCGGGCCAGCGGGATGAACACGTCGGAGGCGTCGCTGCCCGCGCTGGCCACGCCCACCACCTTGAAGCTGGTCTTGGCGACGGTGACGGTCGAGCCGACGCTCAGCTTCTTCTGGGTCGCGTAGTCGGCGTTGACCACGGCCACGTTCGCGGCGGCGTCGGAGGACGCGAACGTGCGGCCGGACTTGAGCTTGGCCGAGCTGAGCGGCCCGAGGGCGCCGGTGTTCAGGTCGACCCCGCTGACCGTGAACGAGCTGGACTTGAAGTTGCCGCGGAAGGACCCGCCGCCGCCTCCCCCGCCCCCGCCGCCGCCGCCGAAGCCGCCGCCGCCGAGGTATTGATGGCGGGGATCTTCCCGGTGATGACCGCGTCGGTGAGGCTGAGCGCCCCGGCCGCGCCGGCCACGTGGGTGAGCTTCCCGATGCTGGTGACCGACGACGCGGCCAGCGTTCCCTGGCCGATGCTGGTCAGGTTGTCAATGTCGATCTTCGTGCCGGCCGCGGGCCGGGTCCGGTTTCCCACCCGGCCCCGGAACCCGAAACCGGTCGGGCCGCCCGAGCCCGCCGTGGGCGTCTGGGTGACCGTGATGTCGGTCCCCACCCCGTACAGCGAGTGGAGCACCGTGGCCTGGGCGTTCTTGACCCCTGACGAGGCCGCGGTCACGGTGATCACCAACCCGATTCCCAGGGCCAGCCCGAGGGCGATGAAGGTCGCCTGGCGTATCCTCCGGCGCAACTCACGCCGGAGATAGGTGAAGAACATGGGGAACTCCTCCGGGAACGCCCGCACCACCAAGCGGGCCGATGCTGAACCTGGAAAATCCGCGGGCGCACCTGACGCCACATTGCGGGACGCCACATTGCGTGCGAGCTAGATCCTGGCGGTCATTCCTGAATGGTTGCTGCAGGCCGTCTGCGGGATCGCCGTATTCCCGGGCTCGATCCGGTCACGGCTGCGCCCGGCGGGCGTTAGGGGATCTGGGTCGGGTGTTCTAGTGCTTGGCCCGGGCGGTGTAGAGGCGAAGCCACAGGCCCTTTATGTCCCAGCGGTGAATCAGCCTGAAGCCCAGGCCGTCCAGGGCCGGGACGGGCTTAGGCGTGGTCCATTCCACGACCCAGAGCCTGGTGACGTGGGCCAGCCGCTGCCGGATGACCGCCGCGGAGGCGTAGGTGCCGCCCAGGGTGGCGGACTGCTGCGGTGAGACACCGGCACGAAGCCCCGGCCGACCCGGTACTCCCGGCGGGACCAGGCCAGCGTGACCGCGTGCGCGACCACGAGGAGCAGGCCGAACAGGTTGGTGAGGCCGAGGGCCACCAGCGTCACGCCGTAGCCCGCCAGCCAGCAGCCCCGGGCGGTGTCCTGCTGGAGCGCGCGGAGCAGGCAGTAGCTGGCCCCGCAGGCCAGCGCGGTCAGGACCGCCCCTTCCCTGGCGTTCTCGGCGAACCAGCTGACCTGGGGCAGGAACGCGAAGGTCAGTCCGGCGGCGAGCCCGGCCCAGGAGGAGACCAGCCGCCGGCCGAGGAGGGTGACCATGGCCGCGGCGACGGCCATGGCGATCGCGGACGGCAGCCGCAGCGCGAACTCGCCGCTGCCGCCGATCCGGACCACGACCCAGATCAGCGCGTAGTAGGCGCCGTGCACCACGTCAACGTGGCCGAGCATGCTCACCAGCTGGGGGAAGCTCCGGTGCACCGCGGCCAGGGTCGCGCTCTCGTCCCGGGTGAAGGACGGCCCGGTGATCTTGTACAGGCCGACCAGCAGCGTCACCAGGGCCGGCACCAGCGGCAGCCAGGCCGGGCCCGGATCGGGGCGGTCCCGCTGGGCGATCGCCCCGGCCCGGCCTGTTCCCTGCCCGTCGACGACGGCGGGAGGCGTGGAAGCCGACAATTCGCTGTCCTCACCAAAGCGGCGGCGGGATCGCCGGCCCTAAGAACGGCCGGAATTGCCCGAATTCCCACACCGTATATGTGAGCTGGCGGTGCCGCTTTCGCGATCACCTGTCGCTTTGGTGATACCGCTGGAGAAAATAGGTCGGGCCGTGACCGGAACCCGGTCTGGCTTTACCTAGGCCCGCTGCCGCGCGCGGTTTTGTGCCGCGCGCGGCACCGGGGTTCAGATGCCGCGCCCGGCGCGGATCGTCTCCCGCAGCGACCCCATGGTGGCCAGCACCGCGGACGGCTCGTACCCGCAGTGCGCCATGCAGTTCGCGCAGCGCGGGTCCTTGCCGCGGCCGTAGGAGTCCCAGTCCGTGGTCTCGAGCAGCTCCTTGTACGTCTTCACGTACCCGTCGGCCATCAGGTAGCAGGGCTTCTGCCAGCCGAGCAGGGAGTAGGACGGAATCCCCCAGGCGGTGCAGCCGAAGTCGGCCTTGCCCTCCAGGAAGTCCAGGAACAGCGGCGTGTGGTTGAGGCGCCAGCGCTTCCGGTTGCCGTTGTCGAAGGCCTTCTTGAACAGTTCCCGGGTCTCGGTGACCCCGAGGAAGTGCTCCTGGTCGGGGGCCTTCTCGTAGGCGTAGGCGGGCGAGATCTGCATCTCGTCGATGCCCAGGTCGTCGTTGAGGTAGTTCAGCACGTCGATGACCGTCTGCGGGGTGTCGGTGTTGAACACGGTGGTGTTCGTGTTGACCTTGAACCCCCGCGCCTTGGCGTCCTTGATCGCCGCGACCGCGTCGTCGAACACGCCCTCCTTGCAGACCGACTCGTCGTGCCGCTCCTGCAGGCCGTCGATGTGCACGACCCAGGCGAAGTACGGCGACGGCTTGAACTTCTCGATCTTCTTCGGCAGGAGCAGCGCGTTGGTGCACAGGAAGACGAACTTCTTGCGCTTGATCAGCTCGCCGACGAGCACGTCGATCTGCGGGTGCATGAGCGGCTCGCCACCGGCGATGGACACCATCGGCGCGCCGCACTCCTCGATGGCCGCCAGCGCCTGCTCGACGGGCATCCGCTGCTTGAGCAGGGTGTGCGGCTGCTGGATCTTCCCGCAGCCCGCGCACTTCAGGTTGCACGCGAACAGCGGCTCCAGCTCGACCAGCAGCGGGAACTTCTTGGTTCCGGTCAGCTTCTGGCGCATCAGGTAAGAGCCGATGCGCAGGCTCTGGCGTAGGGACACGCTCATGACTGCCTAACCTCCTTGGGCAGGCTGAATCGGATGTTCTCAGTAGTGATCACGCGCTCGCTGACCTCGACGGTGCCGAGGCCGCGCAGCGCGGTGATGATGTCCTGGACGACCGCCGGGGGCGCGGACGCGCCCGCGGTCAGCCCGATCGTGGACACCCCGGCCAGCCAGCTCAGCTCGATGTCGGACGGGCCGTCGATCAGGTAGGCGGTGGTACCCGCCCGCTGCGCGGTCTCCACCAGCCGCACAGAGTTCGATGAGTTCGCCGACCCGGCCACCAGGAGCAGGTCGGCTTCGGCCGCCACGGCCCGGGCCGCGCGCTGCCGGTTCGTGGTGGCGTAGCAGATGTCGTCGCTGCCCGGCGCGCGGGCCGCCGGGAACCGCTCGCGCAGCGCCTCGGCGATGTCCGCTGGCCTCGTCCGCGGCCAGCGTGGTCTGCATGAGGTAGGCCACCTTGCCCGGGTCAGGCGGCTGGAGCGCGCCCACGTCCGCGGCGGTCTGCACCAGGGCCACCGAGTCCGGGGCCTCGCCGAGGGTGCCCTCGACCTCCTCGTGCCCCTCGTGCCCGATCAGCGCGACCAGGTACCCGTCCGAGGCGAACCGGCGCGCCTCGGCGTGGACCTTGGCCACCAGCGGGCAGGTGGCGTCCACCGTGGTCAGGCCGCGGCGGTCGGCCTCGTCCCGGACCGCCGGGGACACGCCGTGCGCGGAGAAGACCACGCTGGCGCCGTCGGGCACCTCGCTGAGCTCGTCGACGAAGATCGCCCCGCGCTCCTCGAGCCCGGCCACCACGTGCGAGTTGTGCACGATCTGCTTGCGGACGTAGACCGGCGGCCCCTTCTGGTCGAGGGCCCGCTCGACGATCTCGATGGCCCGCTCCACCCCGGCGCAGAACGAGCGGGGCCCGGCCAGCAGGACCTGCCGCTCGCCCACCGCCGCGGCCCACCGGGCCAGCGCCGGCCCGGCGGCCCGCAGGGAGCGGAGCGCGGCCAGCCCGCCGCCCAGCGCGCCGGGGCTGACCAGGGGCCGGTCGGGGGTGTCCGAGACGGCCCGGACCACGGCCAGCGGCCGGCCGTCCGCCGCCCGGGCCAGGACGGCCGACTCCATGTCCGCGACGAGGGCCCCGGTCGCGGCCAGCCGCTCCCGCTCCGGCCCGCGGACCAGGTGGTCCACGGTGACGGACCGGGCCGACCCGGACCCGCAGCCCGGCCCGGCGCAGCTCGCCCGCCAGCAGCGCGGCCGACGCGCACGGGATGACCGTGTGCCCGTCGGTGACCTCGCTGGCGACCACGAGGTCGCCCGGCCGCAGGCCGGCGGCCAGCCCGCCGCCCACGCCGGCGATCGCCAGCGCGGCGAACGGCTGGTCGCGCAGCATGGTCTCCCGGGCGCCGGACCGGCGCGGCCCGTAGCCGGTCACCACGACCTGGACCGCGCGCCTGGCTGGCCTGCCCGCCTGGCCTGGCGCAGCCCGCGCCGGAGCGCCCGGGCCTCCAGCCGCAGCGGGGCGCAGACCAGCAGCCCGGGCCCGGTCACCGCGGTACGCCGGGACCGGGTGGCGGCCACCTGCAGGCGGGTCATGACGCGCTCCTCAGGTAGCGGCCCAGCGCGGTCACCGGGAAGACCAGCCGGTACAGGTGGTAGTTGATGTAGAAGTCACCCGGGAACCCGGTCCCGGTGTACTCCGGCTCGTCCCAGGTCCCGTCGGCGCGCTGATGCTCGGCCAGCCAGCGGATCCCGGCCTCGGCCGCGGGCCCCGGCGGTCCCGCGGCGAGCAGGCCCAGCAGGGCCCAGGCGGTCTGGGACGCGGTGGACGTGCCCTGCCCGGCCAGCCGGGGGTCGTCATAGGAACGCATGTCCTCGCCCCAGCCGCCGTCCGGGTTCTGGTGTTCTTCCAGCCAGCTGGACGCCGCGGCGGATGACCGGCTTGGACGGCGGCACCCCGGCCGCGACGAGGGCCGGCAGCACCGCGCCGGTGCCGTACACGTAGTTGGCGCCCCAGCGGCCGAACCAGGACCCGTCCTTCTCCTGGGCCCGCAGCAGCCAGACCACGCCCCGGCGGGCGGCCCGGCTGCCCGCCTGGCCTTCCGCGGCCAGCGCCTCGACCACGTGGGCGGTGACGTCGGCCGACGGCGGGTCGATGACCGCGCCGAAGTCGCAGAACGGCAGCTTGGTCACCAGCGTGGACGTGTTGTCGGCGTCGAAGGCGCCCCAGCCGCCGTCGGCGGACTGCATGCCGGTGATCCAGCGCAGCCCGCGCCCGATCGCGGGGTGGCGGGGCTGCCCGGCCGGCGCCGGCTGTCCCTGGGCGGTGCGCCGCAGGGCGAGCACGGCCTCCGCGGTGTCGTCGATGTCGGGGTAGCCGTCGTTGTCGAACTCGAACGCCCAGCCGCCCGGCTCCAGCCAGGGACGGCGCACCTGCCAGTCACCCGGGCCGGGTATCTCCTCGTCCAGCAGCCAGTCCGCCGCCCTGGTCATGGCGGGGTGGTCGGGCGGCAGCCCGGCGTCGGCGAGCGCGACCACCGCCAGCACGGTGTCCCACACCGGCGACTGGCAGGCCTCGAGCCTGCGGATCGGGCCGTCGGGGGTGTCCTCGTAGATGGTGAACCGGTCCAGCCCGGCCAGCCCTCGCTTGATCACCGGATGATTGAGCCCGTAGCCGAGCAGATGCAGGGCCATCAGCGAGTACACCCAGGGCGGCTGGATCCCGCCCCAGCAGCCATCCTGCTCCTGCCGGGCGATGATCCAGTCGGCGCAGCGGCGCAGCGCGGCCCGGCGCATCGCCCGGACCGGCCGGGCGCGGTGGCCATGCCGCTCGGCCACGTGCAGCACCCGGTCGAGCCCGCCGAAGGCGAGCTCCCAACCGGTCCGGTCCGCGGCCTGAGACGGCTTGCGGGCCCGGTCACCCGGCCCGTCGTGGGCCGGGGGCCGGATCTCGTCCAGGCCGAAGGGGAGGGACCGGACCGGGCGGAGCGAGCCCACCACGGTCAGCGGCACAATCGTCTGCCGCGCCCAGCAGGCCCAGTCGTACACATTAAGCGGGAACCAGGTCGGCAGGTACACCATTTCGGGAGGCATCACCGGCAGGTCGTCCCACGACCACTGGCCGAAGAGGGCGAGCCAGATCCTGGTGAACACCCGGGTGGCCGCGATCCCGCCGCGGGACCTGATCCATTCGGCCGCCCTGGTCATGTGCGGTGCGCTGGGCAGATGCCCGGCGAGCCGCAGCGCGACGTAGGCCTCGACGGTCGTGGACAGGTCACCCGGCCCGCCGAAGAAGTTGGCCCAGGTTCCGTCGGCCCGTTGCTGGGACGCGATCCACCGGCCGGCGGCGGCCGTCTCCTCGTCCGTGCGGACGCCGAGGAACTGGCGCAGCAGGAGGTCCTCCGCGTCCATCGTGACGTTGGTCTCCAGCTCTCCCTGCCACCAGCCCTGCTCGTGCTGGAGGCCGAGCAGGTGGTCGCGGGCGCGGACCAGAGCGGCCTCCGCGCCGGAGAGCGCCGGGGGACCGTCAGATCGCGCGTGCGTCACTGTCATCGTCTCGCCTCGCCTTCACCACGCCGCCCCCCACCAGCATCCTGCTCACCAGTCACACCAGCCGCCGGACTTACGTCGGCGCTGACCACGCCAGCACCACTGGGCCCTCAGCACTGAGGGCCCACCTCAGAGGCCAGCCGGTCAGTCTCCCGATCGCCGTGACCCCATGGCTTACTCGTCAGTCCAGATGTCGCATCACAGTCACCATCGGCAGCACGCACGTCCTCACCACGGTCACCCTCACCACTGACGCGCCGTAATGAACTCAGCGATCCCCGCGAACTCGGCCCGCACGTCGTCGGGCATGTCGGTCTCGGTCAGGCACTTCTCCGCCGCGGCCAGCTGCGCCGCGGCCTCGTTCTCCGTCCAGTCCTTGCCGCCCGCCTCCTCCACGAGGCGGGCCGCCCGCAGCAGGTCGTCCTCGCTCAGCGGCTCGGTCCTGGCCAGCAGCCCCGCCAGCTCTTCCGCAGCCTCGGTTCCGCTGGTCAGGGCGGCCACCACCGGCAGTGACTTCTTCCTGGCCCGCAGGTCGGCCCGGACCGGCTTGCCGGTCACCTCGGGCGCACCCCAGATGCCGAGCATGTCGTCGGTCAGCTGGAAGGCCAGCCCGGCGTGGGCGCCGAAGCCGGCCAGGCCCATGGCCAGCCCGGGCGGCGCGCCGACGTGGATGGCCCCGATGCTGCACGCGCAGGCCATCAGCGCCGCGGTCTTGTCTCCGGCCATGGTCAGGCACTCGGGCAGGCTCACGTCATTGCGCTGCTCGAACGCCAGGTCCGCGCCCTGTCCCGCGATCAGCCGCAGGACCGAGGCGGACAGGCAGCGCGCCGCCCAGACGCCCTGGGCCGCGGTGTCCTCGAGCAGGATGTCCTGCGCGAGCGCGAGCAGCGCGTCGCCCGCCAGGATGGCCGCCCCCACGCCGTGCACCGTCCAGGCCGTGGGCCGGTGCCTGCGCTCGGTGTCCCCGTCCATGATGTCGTCGTGCAGCAGGGAGAAGTTGTGCACGAGTTCCACCGCGACCGCGGCGGGCACGCCCCGGTCCGGCGACGCGCCCGGCCGCCCGCGCCGACAGCAGCGCCAGCGCCGGGCGGAGCGCCTTACCCGCCCCGCTGCCGTCCAGCCCCAGGTGGTAGGCGGCGACGGCCTGGACCTCCGGGCTGAGCCGGTCCACCGCCGCGGCGATGGCGGGGCCGACGAGGTCACGGGCGGTCTCCACGCCCGCGGGCATCACGGCGGTCACGACGCGGCCCTGGCGACCTCGGCCGCCCGCGTGGCCACGGGCACCCCGTGACGTGATTGGGTCATCTCGCGCCGCAGCTCTCGCGCTGCGGACAGTCCGCTTCGCACGGCACCCTCCATCGTGTCGGGCCACCCGGTATTGGTCCACGCGCCCGCGAGCACCAGGCCAGGCAGTCTGGTCGTGGCTCCCGGACGCTTCTCGCCACAGCCGGGCTCCTGCCGGAAGGTAGCCCGGCGCTCCCTGGTGACGAAGAAGTCAGTGATCCGCGCGTCGCGCGCGGCGGGGAAAATCTCTTCCAGCGCCGGGACGAACCGCTCCCGCAACTGGGCGGCGGGCGTGTCCACGACGTCGTCCGCGGCCGACACCGAGACGGCCAGGTACTGCCCGGCGTCCAGCCCTGAGGGCCCGGTGCGGTCGAAGACCCACTGCACCGGCGAGTCCACCGCGGCCGCGAACGGCAGCGAGGTCACCTGCCGGTCGTAGAGGACGTGCACGTTGACGATCGGGGACGCGCCCAGCTCGCGCCAGCGCTCCGGGCCCGGGCCGGGCGCGGCGGCGCCGGCCGGCAGCAGCCGGGCCGCGGCCTCCGGCGGCACCGCCAGGACCACTCCGTCCACCGCAGCCAGGTCAGCGGCGGGCTGGCCGCTGCTGGGCTGGTCGCTGTTCGTCAGGCCGGTGCTGGCTGGGTCGCTGCTGGCTGGGTCAGTGCCCGGCTGGCTGGTGCTGCGCGGCGCGGCGCTCACCCCGCGATCGGCCAGCCGCACCCGGAAGCCGCCGCCGTCCAGCGGCTGAACCGAGGTCACCTTGGCCCCGAGCCGGACGCTGGCGCCGAGCTGGCCCAGCAGCCGCGCGGCGGCCTGGCCGTGCAGGTCGCCGAGCGGGATGGCCGGCGTGCCGATGTCCGCGGCGTCCCGGGCGCCGAGCAGCGCGGTGCGGACCACCGTGGCGGCCAGGGAGAGGTTGGCGTCGTCCCCGGCCACGTTCAGCGCGGAGACCGTGAACAGGTCCCAGAGCACCCGCCGGGCCCGTTCGCTCTGCCCGTGCGCGGCGAGCCAGTCCCCCAGCCGCTGGGCGTCGAGGCCAGGCCGGGCCGGGTCGAGAAAGCGCATGGCCAGCGCCGCCCGGGTGACCCGCAGCCGCTCGGCCGGCGACAGCAGCGGGTAGGTGACCAGGGCCTGGCCCATGTGCAGCGGGCCGGGGAGCCGGGTCCGGCGCAGCCGGGCCCGGCCGCGCGGGCTGAGCACGGCGACGTCGAAGCGGTCCTGCAGCGACACCGAGCCGGTCATCCCGAGCCGGGCGATCAGCTCCCGGTAGGCCGTGCAGCAGCCCAGGAACACGTGCTGGCCGTTGTCGACCACCAGCCCGCCCCGGGTGAACGAGCAAGTCGCCCCGCCCAGCCGGGGCCGGGACTCCAGCAGCGTGACCCGCGCACCCGTCTCGCGCAGCGCGATCGCGGCGGTGATCCCGGCCAGGCCGCCGCCGACCACCACGACGTGGCGCCTGGCACTGGGCCGGCCGGGGCCCGCCGGGGCCGGGCTGTGCGGCTCGCTGCTCATCGGGGCGCTCCCGCGGTCGTCGTAGGCCGGGGCGGCCCGCTGCGCCCGGACCGCAGGGCGGCGCCGGCCAGTGACCTGACCGCGACCATGGCTTTCTGCCCGGGTGAGAGGGAGACCCGGCGCTGCAGGACGAGCTGTGGGGTGGCGGCGATGGTCTGCAGCAGGCGGTAGTAGATCCCGGCCATGGCGCCGGTGCAGGCGGCGCTGCGCCGGTCCAGCATCGGCATCAGCCGCAGCCCGCGCGCGTACCAGTCGCGGGCCCGCTCGGCCTCGAAGGCCACGAGGTCCACGAGCTTCGGGTCTGCGCCGGGCCAGCCGGAGAGGTCAGGGGACAGCTCGGCGCCGAACCGCTTGAAGTCCTCGTCGGGCAGGTAGACCCGTCCGTCCTGGTAGTCCTCACGGATGTCGCGCAGGATGTTGGTCAGCTGGAGCGCCACGCCGAGCGCGTCGGCCAGCGGGGCGGCGGTGGCCACGTCCCGGGTCCCGAACACTCCCAGCGACAGCCGCCCGATGGAACCGGCCACGCAGCGGCAGTAGACACGCAGGTCGTCGAAGGTCGTGTAGCGTGGTGCCCCGCACGTCCGCTTCGCACCCGTCGATCAGCTCGCCGAACGCCTCCAGCGGGACGGGGAACCGCCGGCCCGCGTCGGCGAGGGCCACGAGCACCAGGTCTGCGGAGCCATCCGTTTCCGTCCCGGTGGCGGGTGCCCCCGTGGGCCACCGCCATGATGCTGGCCCGGGCCTCGCCGAGCGCGCTGAGCTTGTCGGCCGGGGGCAGCGTGCCGTCCCCGATGTCGTCGATCCGCCGGGCGAACGCGTACACGGCGGCCAGGGCGCGCCGCTTGTCCGGTGGCAGCAGCCGGATGCCGTAGGAGAAATTACGGGCCTGCGACCAGGTGATCTCCTCGCAGTGCCGGTAGGCCGCGGCCACGTCCATCACCTCACCTCCCGGCTGCATAAGCCCTCAGCATCTCCCTGGCCAGGCGGCCGCGGCGCGGCTTGTGGGTCGCGCACAGCACGTCATGTCCAGCGCCGGCGATCGCCGCCAGGGCGGCCCGGCCGCCGGCCACGTAACCGGCCACGGCAACCCGGGCAGATCCGCGCAAATTCCCCACCAGGGGGGCGCCTTCGTCGAGAAGCTGCCGGGCCCGCTCCACTTCGAACGCCATCAGCGCCCGGAGCTGCGGCGCCGCGGTGGCGGCCGTGAGGTCACTCTCGGCTACCCCGAACCGTTCGAGGTCCTCGGCCGGCAGGTAGATGCGGCCGGCCCGGAAATCCTCCGCCACGTCCTGCCAGTGCTCGGCGAGCTGGAGTGCGGTGCAGACCCGGTCGGACAGGATCATCCGCTCGGGGGTGGCTGCCCCGAACACGTACAGCACGATGCGGCCCACCGGGTTGGCCGAGAGCCGGCAGTAGTCAGCCAGGTCGCTGAAGGCGGGGTACCGGCTGACCACCTGGTCCTGCCGGTTGGCCCTGATCAGGTCCGCGAACACCTGCTGCGGGATCGCGCACGCCCCGACCACCGGCGCCAGCGCGCGGACCACGCCGATCTGCGGGCCAGCCTGGGCTGGCTCTGGGTGGCCTGAGGCGGGCGCCGGGACCGGGTCCCCCGCTGGCTTCTCCCGCAGGGCCGGGTCCTGAAACTGGTAAAGCCGACCCAGGTCGGCTTCTAGCTCGTCCAGCAGTCGGGCCCGTTCGCCGGGCGGTGCTTCATCGCCCATGTCGTCCACCGCGCGGGCGTAGCCGTACACCGCTTCCAGACGGCGCCGGTACCGGCCCGGCAGCAGCCGCAGCGCCACCGGGAAGTTCTCGGCCGGCGCCTGGGCAGCCGCAGCAGAACCGATGGCTTCCGCGGACGGGAAAACCACGGCTGTACCACGCGGTTCACCCAATCGTGTTACCCCCTGGCTCACAGCAACCATCACCGCACACTTGCCATACAAATGCAAACAATGACATGGACGTCACCTGACACGAGAGTCGCTGATCGACCCGGTGAAGCCTGGCTAGTTCACGAGGACCTTCACCTGAACAGCACGCTCTCATTATGCCTGGCGCCGCCGCGGGCCCGCACCCGGGTCCGCCCGAAGGGGATATCACATTGCGTGAACCATTAGGGACGGGCAGTCTGGCTAAGGTTTGCTGGATTAGGTCTTCAGCCCGGCCGGACTGGGCCACGTGACGTCATCCCAGTTCAGGCCCGTGTTCACGGTATTGTCACGGCGGACGGAAAATGTTTCAGGTCCGTTACGAACTGGATTCATCTCGGCGATATCCGCGTCCTGGCCTGCCGCCTAGCCGCTAGCGGACGCAAGGTTACTGAACGCAATGTTTACCGGACGGTACAGCGTCGACCACCGCGGCCGTCTTTGCCCGGCACCCAGCCGGGACTGGCCCTCATTCACTGACATCAATGTCATACTCATTCACTGACGCTAATGTCATATTCGCGACCTCGCCGCGGCGCCAGCAATCCGGGCCGCCGCCCACTCCCGGCACCCGTCCCGGGGCCGGCGGGCGCTGCTCACCAGAGTCCGGGCCCTGCCCACGGAAGTTAAGGCCTCGTGGCCTACCCCGGCTGGGCGGCCGGCCGGGCGCCGCTTGCACGAAACCGCGGTCCGCGGAGGACCGCGGCGGTAGCCCCGGCACTGACTCACCAGGCACATCAGCACGCTGCGTTTCGGGAGAAATCCGGATAAACCCGCCCAACCTGGGCTGATACCACTTTTTCCCGGTAAGGAAGATTACTGACTGCTACGCTCGCAAACCTCGGGGAGGTCTCCGAATCTCCTTCGTAGCTAATTGCTCACATTCCGTTACGATCACACTTCGAGGCCTGAGCCATGGGGTTGCGTCTCCGGTCCATCCGTACCCGGATCTTCCTGCTTGTCCTGCTCCCGGTGCTGTCGCTGATCGCGCTGTACGGGTTCGCCACGTTCCTGACCGCCCGGGGGGCGCTGAACCTCGGTCAGGCGAGCACGATCAAGTCCGCCACCGGCGAGCCCATCGCCGGGTTCCTGAGCCAGATCGACGCGGAGCGGCCACTCGCGGTGGTCTACCTGTCGGCCCCGACGGGGGCGAACCTGGCTGTCCTCCAGGTGCAGCAGAACAAGACCGCCCTCGCCGCCGCCGCCATGAGCAACGCGCTCAACTCGCCGGACACGATGAACAACGCGACCCCGGGCGAGAAGCAGGCCATTGCGGTCCTGCTCAAGGCCGCCAAAGGCCTGCCTGCGCTGCGCGCCCAGGTGCGCTCCCAGATCATCAGCAAGTACCGGGCGCTGGACGCCTACAACGTCCTGGTGTCGGACTCCTACTCCACCCTCGACCAGGCGATTCTCGAGCAGACCGACGCCCCGCTGGTGACCCAGGGAGAGGCCTTCGTCCGGATGGGCCGGGCCGAGGACCTGATGCTCCAGGAGAGCGCGATCATCTCGGGCGACCTGGCCGCACGGTCGTTCCCCGCCGCCGACCGCCAGCAGTTCACCCAGCTGGTCGGGGCCCGCCGGGCACTCTTCAGCCAGACGCTGCCGGCCCTGCAGCCGAGCTACCGGGCCTACTACGTCCGCGACATCAGCCCACAGGCGTCCGCGGCCCTGACCACGCTGGAAAACAAGCTGATGAGCGACACCCGGGTCGCCGCCCCTCCCCTGGTCCAGCCCCAGGCCTGGGAGCAGGCGGTCGGTGGTGTCGCCGCGGGACTCTCCAAGGCCGCAACCCAAGCCTCGAACCAGCTCACCGACCGGGCCTCGAGTAACTCCAACAACACCTACCTGGAACTCGTCCTGGCGGGCGGGCTGGGCCTGCTCGCGGTGATCCTGTCCATCTTCGTGTCGATCGTGATCGGCCGCGGCCTGATCCGGGAGCTCGCCGCGCTGCGCCAGTCGGCCCTGGAACTGGCCAACAAGCAGCTGCCCGACGTGGTGGCGCGGCTCGCCGCCGGCCAGGACGTCGACATCTCCGCTGAGGCGCCCGCGCTGCCCGCCACCTCGGACGAGATCGGCCAGGTCAGGCTGGCGTTCGCCGCGGTCCAGCAGACCGCCGTGGAAGCGGCCGTGGGCCAGGCCCGGCTGCGCCAGGGCATCAGCGACATCTTCCGGAACCTGGCCCGGCGCAGCCAGTCGCTGCTGCACCGCCAGCTCGCCCTGCTCGACGCCATGGAACGCCGGGCCAGGGAGCCGGAGGAACTCGAGGACCTGTTCCGCATCGACCACCTGACCACACGCATGCGGCGGCACGCGGAGAGCCTCATCATCTTGTCCGGCGACGCGCCCGCCCGGTCCTGGCGCCGGCCTGTCCCGTTCGTGGACGTGCTCCGGGCCGCCGTGGCCGAGGTGGAGGACTACACCCGGATCAAGGTCACCGCGAATACCAAGGCGGCCATCACCGGCCCCGCCGTGGCGGACGTCATCCACATGGTCGCGGAACTCGCGGAGAACGCCGTCGTCTTCTCCCCGCCGAACACACCGGTGCTGATCAGCGGCGACGTGGTCGGCCGGGGATTCGCCGTGGAGATCGAGGACCGCGGGCTCGGGCTGAGCGAGGAGCGGCGGGCCGAGCTGAACGACCTGCTCGAGAACCCGCCCCCGTTCGACCTGTCCGGCAGTGACCAGCTTGGCCTGTTCGTCGCCAGCCAGCTGGCCAAGAAGCACAACATCAAGATCTCCCTGCGCGGCTCTCCCTACGGCGGGACGACCGCGATCGTGCTCATCCCGAACGCCCTGGTCGTCTCCGAGGAGAGCTACCAGCAGGACGGCCCGGACCAGGGCGCCGGCGTGCAACTGTCCGGCAGGCACGCGGCCCGCGACGACACGGACCGCTTCGCCCCCGTCACCGAGGACCTGGCCGGCGCCGGGACGTCCGGCAGCAACGGCGCCGTCGCGGCGGCCGAGGCCGCGGTGGCGAAGGCCGCAGCTGAGGTCGCGGCGGCGGAGGCCGCGGGCGAGCGGTGGCCAGCCTCGAGCGAGCGGTGGCCAGCGGACAGCGGAGCCGATCCGTGGACCGCCCCCGCCACCGGAAGCAGCGCCGATCCCTGGACCGCCCACAGTGCCGGAAGCAGCACAGCTAGCAGCACGGGCTACGCCACGGACGAGGACTGGACCACGGTGGACCCGGTGGCCAGCTGGGACGGAAACGGGCTGGGTGCGGCCGCAGCGAGCAGCAACAGGCTGAACGGGCTGGCGGGCTACGGCGACGACGTGGGCTGGCCGACGGCCGCCGACCCGGAGCCCGCGGACTCCCCGGCCTACCCCGACCCGGACCAGGGCGGCGGGGACTTCGCCGACGCGGACTTGCTGCCCCGCCGGGTCCGTCAGGCCAGCCTGGCGCCGCAGTTGCGGGAGAACACGATCCACGGGCGCCCGGCCGCGAACGGCGACCCCGCGACGACGCCGGAAACCGTCGAGGAACGCTCGCCCGAAGAGGCGAGGAGCACGATAACGGCCATCCAGCAGGGCTGGGAGCGGGGGCGTTCGCTCTTCGACCCGCCGGAGAAGAACACAGACACGATGACCGACCCCCAGTCCCCGGCGGAGCCCAGTCCCGCGGAGCCTGGGGAGGCCGGCCCTCAGCGCGATGAGTGATGGCAAGGGGGAAAGATGAGCGCGGCAGAGCAGGAGAAGGGCGTCCGGGCTGGCTCGGCTAGCGACCTGGACTGGCTGCTTGACGACCTGGTGGTGCGAGTCCCCGACGTGAACAAGGCGGTGATCCTGTCCCGGGACGGCCTGGCCATCGCCGCGTCGAGCGCGCTGACCCGGGAGGACGCGGAACACCTGGCCGCCGTGGCGAGCGGGTTCCAGAGCCTGGCCCGGGGAGCCGGCCGCCACTTCGGCGGGGGGTATGTCCGGCAGACCATCGTGGAGATGGACACGGCCTTCCTGTTCGTGACCTCGGCGGGTGAGGGCAGCTGCCTCGCGGTGCTGAGCCCGGCCAGCGCGGACGCCGGCCTGGTCGCGTACGAGATGGCGATCCTGGTCAAGCGAGTGGGCCAGCACCTGTCGGTGAACCCCCGGCCGGGCACGGCCGGGGAGGCCACGGACTGATCCGGGCATGCCGTCGCCCGACGATCACTGGCTGGACGAGGAGGCGGGCCCGGTCGTACGGCCGTACGCGCTCACCCGGGGCCGGACCCGGCCGAGCGGCGAGACCCTCGACCTGATCGCGATCATCACGGCGGTGCGCGGGGTGCAGTGGGATCCGGCGACCCTGGATCCGGAGCACGTCGCAGTGCTCCGCCTTTGCCGGCTGCCCGCCTCGGTCGCGGACCTCGCGGCTGATCTCGACCTGCCGCTGGGGGTAGTCCGCATCCTCCTGGGTGACCTGCAGGAGCGTTCTCTCGTGGCGATTCATCATCCCATCCCGCCGGCCCGGCTACCGGACGTGCAGATCCTGAAGGAGGTCGTCGATGGACTCCGCCGCCTCTGACCGGGCCGGCCGCCCGGGTCACATGCCGGTCACCATCAAGATCCTTATCGCGGGTGGTTTCGGGGTGGGCAAGACCACCCTGGTCGGGTCGCTGACCGAGATCCGGCCGTTGCGTACCGAGGAGCCGCTGAGCGAGCCGGGCGCGGCGGTGGACCGGCTGGACGGGGTGGAGCGCAAGAGCACCACCACCGTGGCCCTGGACTTCGGGCGGATCACCATCCGCGAGAACCTGGTCATCTACCTGTTCGGCACGCCGGGCCAGGAACGGTTCTGGTTCATGTGGGACGAGCTGGCCCGCGGGGCGCTGGGCGCGATCGTCATGGCCGACACCCGGCGGCTGGCTGACTGCTTCCCGTCCCTGGACTACTTCGAGCAGCGCGGCATCCCGTTCGTGGTGGGAGTGAACTGCTTCGACGGGGCGCGGCGGTACCGCACCGAAGCGGTCAGGACGGCGCTGGACCTGGATCCCGGCGTCCCGGTGGTCTTGTGTGACGCACGCCAGCGGGCGTCCTGCCGCGACGCCCTGATCGCCCTGGTCGAGCACGCCCTCCAGGTCCTGAGCCGCCGCAAGGAGCAGGCCGCGGCGGCCGCCCACGCCCCGGCCCGGTAGTCCCCGGCGGACGTCAGCCAGCCGGGCCGGCGGCTCACGTCCGCCAGATCAGCACCAGCGCGCAGTCGTCCGATCCGCCGCCGCCGGCCTTGACCACCCGGACCAACTCGGTCGCGGCGTTCCGGAAGCCGGACGCGACCAGCCGGTTCGCCTCCCCCAGCAGCCGGTCCGTGCCCGCGTCGATGTCCTGGCCGGGCGCCTCCACCAGACCGTCGGTGTAGAGCATCAGGGCGTCCCCGGGCCGCAGGGCCCCATGCACCGGCACGGCCCGGGGGTCCGGGACCACCCCCAGCACGATGCCGCGCGCCTGCGTCACCTTCCAGATCCCGCTGCCCGCGTCGAACTGGGCAGGCGGCGGATGCCCGGCGGAGGCCAGCATGTACTCGCCGGTGGCCAGATCCAGGGCCAGGTGCGCCGCGGTCACGAAGCCCTCGACGGACGGGCCCCGGCGCAGGTAGGAGTTGCACGCGCCGAGGAACTCTCCCTGCGGCACCGACCCCAGCAGCCCGCCGAAGGCCCCGGAGAGCAGCAGCGCGCGGGTCCCCGCGTCCACGCCTTTGCCGGATACGTTGACGAGCGCGACCTCCAGGGTCTTCCCGTCACACGACGAGACCAGGAAGTCCCCGCCGAACGACGAGCCCCCGGCCGGGCGGAGAACGGCGGCGGACTGCCAGCCGGCGGGCAACTCCGGCAGCTTGGCCTGGGCCCGGATCCGGTCCCGCAGCTCAATCAGCATCCGGTCCCCGCGCAGCCCCTGCACGCCGAGCTTCCACCGGGTCCGGGCCAGCGCGTCAGCGAACAGCGCGGTGACCACGATCGTGGCGATGATGCCGGCCCCGGCCCGCCGGTACAGCCCGTCATACAGCAGCATGAGCGCGACCAGTCCGAACAGGATCCGCAGCGCGCGGGGCCAGAGCAGCAACCCGCCCGCCAGCACCGGCAAGATCATCAGCCCGGGCGAGAACCACCACTCCGACAGGTGCACCGCCGCCACCCCGATGGCCACCGTGGCGATGGTCAGGACGAACGCCATCCGCCGGTTCCGGGTGATGAACTGGCGCCGGATCGGGCCAGTCACCCGGGCTGCCACCGAGCGGGCCAGCCGGGCAGAACGGGTGAGGGGCCGGGAAACCATGATGGGCGAACTCTACTTCCCTGGGCGTAGCGAGCAGCCAGAACGCGCCTACCTGCCTGGGCATCTGCCCTCTGACCAGCCCCTGCGCACTCGGGTCCAGCCCGGACGACCGGCCGGCAGTGGTGGGTCAGCGGGCTGGTGGTCGCGCGGCGACGAGAGGGATGAAGATGTCGTTGACGATCTGGCGCAGGACGTGGTCGGGAACGGGCTTGAGCGTCATCATCATTTCGTTGCGGAAGAGGTCGAAGGGGAGAGCGACGATCCGGGGGGTGAGCCGGGCCGGGTTGACCTCCCCGCGCTCGGCGGCCCGGTTGACGACCTGCTCGACGACGGAGCCGCGTGGCCTGAGAAACGCGTCGCGCAGTTCGGCCGGGGTGGGGCCGGTCTGGTTGTAGTAGCTGCCGAGCATGCTGCTGATCAGGGCGGCCATGGGGTTGCGGGTGGTGTTGGCCTGGGTGAGCAGCGCCAGCAGGTCGCCGCGGAGGGTGCCGGTGTCAGGAATGGCGGGCGGATCGGCGGCGCCGCGGTGGCGGACGGTGGCGCGCAGCATGTCTTCGCGGGTCTTCCAGCGGCGATACAGGACAGGCTTGCTGGTCCGGGCGCGCGCGGCGACCGTATCGACGGTGAAATGCTCGTAGCCCTCAGCGATCAGCTGCTCCCACGCGGCGTCGAGGATCGCGCCCTCCAGCTCGGCGCCGCGGCGGCGGGTCTGCCTGGTGTCGCTCTGCTGGCTGTCGTTGGCCGGGGAACTGCCCATGGCCGTATTCTCGCTGCCTTGAGAACCCCGGGTGACACCGTCCCGGGTCGGCTGCATGTCAGCCGCCTTCTGCTGCCCGGGCGGCGGGGAGGGCGAGGGCCGGGATCAGCGCGACGGCCGTGATGCCGATCACCCACCAGAACGCACCCTGGAAGGCGCTGGTGGCGCCGTGGGTGAGGAGGGACTGGAGGACTACGGCGACGATCGCGACGCCGAAGGAGGCGCCGACCTGCTGGGCGATCCGGGTGTTCATGGTGGCATGGGGAATCCCGGCCAGCGGGACGTCCTGGTAGGCGACCGACATCGGCGGGACGAGCACGATGCCGATCCCGAAGCCGCGGACCACCAGGACGACGCCGAGCGGCCACAGGCTGGTGTGCGGGCCGGCGAACGCGAACGGCACGGTCGCCACGGCTGCGATCAGGAAGCTGGCGATCGTGACCAGGCGGGCGCCGAGCCGGGCGACGAGCTTGCCGACCGCGAAGCGGGCGGCCAGCGAGCCGACGCCCTGGGGGATGAGCAGCAGCCCGGCGTGCAGCACCGTCTCGCCGTGCAGCTGCTGGTAGTAGAGCGGCAGCAAGAACATCCCGGCGTACATGGCTGCGCCGGCGGTGAACAAGACCGTGGAGGCGGTCCCGAGCGACCGCAGTCTCAGCAGCCGGACGTCGACGATGGGCTGACGGTCGCTGGCGCTCAGCGCCCAGGCGACGAACGCGCCGAGCAGCGCGATCCCGGCCAGCAGCGGGACAAGCACGCCGGCGTGGTCGATCCCGCCGTCTTCGGAGAGGTTCGCGAGGCCGAGCAGGATTCCGGCGAGCGCCGGCCGAGCAGGACGAGCCCGACCACGTCCAGGCGCGGCCGCCCGGCGCGGGGATCGGGGCGGTCGGGGGGCAGCAGCCGCCAGGCCAGTACCAATCCGACCGCGATCACCGGCACGTTCACCAGGAACAGCCACCGCCAGCTCAGCCAGTTGAGGATTACCCCGCCGATGACCGGGCCGAGGATCGGCCCGAGCGCCAGCGGCAGGCTGACCGCCGCGATCAGGTTGCTGCTGGCGCGCCCGCCCGCGGCCCTGACGCCCAGGGTCTGCATCAGCGGGAAGATCAGCCCGGCAGCGAAGCCTTGCAGCACCCGGAAGCCGATCAGGCTGACGTCGCTCCAGGCCACTGCGCACAGGACCGATCCGGCGACGAAGATCACCAGCGCGGCCATCCAGACACGTCTGCCGCCCCACCGGCTCTCGGCCCACCCGGTGACCGGGATGGCGACCGCCATCGCCAGCAGGTAGCCGGTCGTGACCCACTGGATCGTGCCGTCTGTGGAGTGCAGGCTGACGACCAGCGTGTGCAGCGCCAGGGTCACCATCGTCGAGTCCAGGATCGCCGCGATTCCCCCGACGATCAGCGCCAGCAGCGCGTTCCGGACCTGCGGTGTCAGCCTCTCGTCAGCTTCCGCGCGTTGAACCGTGGCCTGGGTCACAGCCGGCTCCTCGTTTTAGATACCTATAGGTATCTTATATGAGAGATACGGCGCCAGACAAGATACTTATCAGACTCTTATTAGGGCTCGGGGCAGCACAGGCCACGAAGCAGCCGCCGGAGGCGGCACCCCGTACCGGGCACTGAGGCGCGGACTGCGTCCGCACCCTCAGCGCCCTGGCCCGCTCCCAAACCGATTGGCGCAGTAGTGGGCAGACCAGGTAGGAATGCGGGCATGGCAGCGCACTTCCCAATCAGGCCGGTCGAAGAGAGCGAGTTCGACGCCTTCCGCCGCTCGAATGAGCACGCGTTCCACGACAGCCCGCCGACCGACCGGCAGCGGGCTGAGATGCTGGACCGCCTCGAACTGGACCGCACCCTGGCCGCGTTCGACGGGGCCACGCCGGTGGCCAGCGCCGCAATATGGAGCTTCCGGATGGCCGTCCCAGGCGCCCTGGCGCAGGCCGCTGGCGTGACCTGGATCGCGGTCATGCCCACCTACCGCCGCCGCGGCATCCTGTCCAGCCTGATGCGGCGGCAGATCGACGACGTCCACGAGCGGGGCGAGCCCATCGCGGTGCTCTGGGCCTCCGATGCGCGGATCTACGGCCGGTACGGCTACGGCCGCGCCTCCTGGCACGCGAGCTTCACCGTCCAGGGCGGCGAGGGCCTGCTCAGCCCCCAGGCGCCCACCGACCCGGGGCTGCGGCTGCGGATCACCGAGCCGCAGGCAGCCCTGGCCGAACTGGCCAAGGTCTACGACACGCTGCTGCCCACCCAGCCGGGCTTCTTCGTCCGGAGCGAGTCCTGGTGGAACCACATCGCGGAGGACCCGGACGAGGGACGGCCCGGGTCCTCGCCGGTGCGCTGCGTGCTCGCCGAGGACGACACGGGTCCCCGGGGGTACGCGCTGTACACCGGCCGGGGGCGGTGGGACGAGGACACCTTTCTCCCCGACAGCGTCCTCGACATCCGCGAACTGGTCGCTACCGACCCGGCGGCGACCGCCTCGCTCTGGTCAGACCTGCTCAGCCGCGACCTGGTCAGCGAGGTCACGGCCCGGCTGCGGCCAGCGGACGACCCGCTGCTGCACCTGATGGCCGACCCCCGGCGGGCGCGTCCCCGGATCAGCGACGGTCTCTGGGTCAGGATCATCGACGTCCCGGCCGCCCTCACCGCGCGGCGCTACGCGGCCCCGGTCGACATGGTCATCGAGGTCACCGACGAGATGTGCCCGTGGAACGCCGGCCGGTGGAGGGTGCGCGCCTCCGGTCCGGTGCTGGCCGGGACGGGGACCACTCCGGGCGCCGGAACCGCGGAGTGCGAGCGGACCTCGGCGGCCCCTGACGTCGTCCTGCCTGCGGCCACGCTGGGAGCGACGTACCTCGGCGGCACGTCGCTCGGCGTGCTGGCCCGGGCCGGGCTGGCCACCGAGGTCCGGGGCGGCGCGGTCGCGGCGCTGTCCGCCGCGCTGTCCTGGGACCCTGCGCCCTGGTGCCCCACGATCTTCTGACTCACCCCGCCCGCGATGTGGTTTGCGCCGATTGCGCGGACTTCGGAGGACTGAATGCCTGGCGGGAAAGGGGTAGCGGTGGAGGGTGCCGATGCCCGGGATGAAGATCACGCTTGACGCGGCCATGCGGGCCCGGGATGTGTCTCGTCCCCGGCCCGAGCAGGAGGCCGCCGTGGAGCAGGCCGCGAACGACGCGCCGTCTGCCCGGCCACGACCGCCACGGGCCGAACCATCAAGGTCAGGCGCCGTTGCCGCCAGCGCCGGCCCGGACTCGGCCGCCTGCGGCAGCCCGCGGCCGGCGCGTCCGGGCCCGCGTCAGCCCCCGCGAAGCCGTCCGGAAGCCCTGCGAAGCAGCCGGGAGGCGCGGCCAAGCAGCCCGGAAACGCTGCGGAGCAGCCAGCCGGTACTCCGCAGCAGCCAGCAGGTGCGGAGGGGCAGCGGGCCAGCACGGCCGGGCAGCCGAAAACGCCCCGGAAGCCGAAGCCATTTGGCCAGAACGGGGACGCGGGGCGGGGCAAGAGCGCCGGACGGGGCAAGCGGCACCGGACCCGGAAGCGCTCCGGCCGCTAGCTGCCTGGCCGGGTCGGGCGGCAGTTCGCCGGTCCGCTCGTAGTCGGCGATCATCTGCAGCCGCCGGGCGTGCCGCGGCTCCCCAGAGAACGCCGTCTCCACGAACACCCGCACGAAGCCGACGGCGTCCGCCACCGGGTACATCCGGGCCCCGAGGCTCAGCACGTTGGCGTCGTTGTGCAGCCGGGCCAGCTGCGCGGTCTCATCCGTCCAGGCGATCGCGGCCCGGATCCCGCGGATTTTGTTGGCCGCGATCGCCTCCCCGTTTCCCGACCCGCCGATCACGATGCCCAGGCTGTCGGGGTCTGCGGCGACCGCGCTGGCCGCGCGCATCACGTAGACGGGGTAGTCGTCCTGCGGCTGGTAGCTGGCCGGTCCGCAATCGACAGCCTGGTGGCCTGCTTCATCCAGCCACTTGATCAGGGCCGTCTTGAGTTCGAATCCGGCGTGGTCAGATCCCAAGTAGACGCGCACGCAGATCAGTGTGTCAGAACGCCGCAGCATCAGGACACGGCGGCGCGGCGGCAGATCAGGACGCCCTGATCCCCGCCGCGCCACGCCGCCCGGGCAAGACCGGCCGGTTACTAGTCGAAGATCGGGTCGCGGGTCCGGCTGCGCTTGAGCTCGAAGAAGCCGTCGGTCTGGGTGACCAGCATCACGCCGTCCCAGAGCTTGGCGGCCGCGTCACCGCGCGGGATGGGGGACACCACCGGGCCGAAGAAGGAGGTGCCGTTGACTGAGATGACGGGGGTGCCCACCTCGTAACCCACCCGGTCGATGCCGTCCGCGTGCGAGGCCCGGACCGCCTCGTCGTACTCGGTGGAGTCCATGGCGTCAGCCAGCTCGGTCGGCAGCCCGGCCTCGGCGAGCGCGGCCTCGATGGTGGCCCGGTCCTTCGGGGCCTTCTCGAGGTGGAAGCGGTTGCCGAGCGCGGTGTAGAGCGGCAGCAGGACGCTGGGCCCGAACTTCTGCTCGGCGGCGATCGCGACCCGTACCGGGCCCCAGGCCTGCTTCATCAGCTCCTGGTACCGCTCGGGCATGTCCTCCTTGCCCTCGTTCAGCACGGCCAGGCTCATCACGTGCCAGTTGACCTGGACCGGCCGGACCTGCTCCACCTCGAGCATCCAGCGGGACGTGATCCACGCCCACGGGCACAGCGGGTCAAACCAGAAATCGACCGGAGTAGGCTCCTGCTCGGCCATGGGGCTCCTTCTCGTCGCGGCGGGGCCAGACCAGCGCTGGCCAGTTGATCAGGTTTCCGGGGACCGCGAGCCGGCGTGGGGATGCCGGCCGCTCCTCCTTCGCCTGCAACCGGCACGCGCCCGACCGCATTCCGCCACCGGCCGTGGGAAAATGCCTCAGCGGCCGCCCGGATGAACTCCGGAACGTCGGAAACGTGGACACCACACATCGTGGACATGGGAAAGGTGCCAGGCACGTGGCGAACAATCTCACCCGTGAGGAAGCGCGTGACCGGCGCCAACTCCTCGATGTCGGGTCATATCAGGTCGAGCTGGACCTGACCGGTGATGACGACACCTTCCGGTCGGTCAGCACCGTCCGCTTCCAGTGCGCCAGTCCGGGTGCGGACAGCTTCATCGAGCTGACCGCCCCGGCGGTCCGGGAGATCGTCCTGAACGGCGAACCGGTCAGCCCCAGCGCGTTCGACGGCAACCGGATCGAGCTGCACGTGCTCCAGACCGAAAACGAACTGCGGGTGGTGGCCGACTGCGCGTACTCGCGGAGCGGAGAGGGCCTGCACCGTTTTACCGACCCCACCGACGGTGGCACCTACCTGTATTCGGACCTGGAGACCTTCGACGCGCACCGGATCTACGCCTGCTTCGACCAGCCTGACCTGAAGGCCGCCTTCCAGCTCTCCGTGACCGCCCCGGAGGACTGGGTGGTCCTTTCGAACATGGCCGCCGACGTGCGCGGCGAGCCCGCCGCCAGCGGCGCCAAGCGCTGGCATTTCCCCCCGTCGCCGGTCATGTCCACGTACATCACGGCCGTCGTGGCCGGCCCGTACCACCAGGTCACCAGCGAGCACGACGGCATCCCGCTCGGTATCTACTGCCGCCGCTCCCTGGCCGGATACCTGGACCCCGAGGAAATCTTCGAGGTGACCCGGCAGGGCTTCGACTTCTTCCATAACGCCTTCGGGGTGCGTTACGCCTTTGGCAAGTACGACCAGGTCTTCGTGCCGGAGTTCAAGGCGGGCGCGATGGAGAACGCCGGCTGCGTGACCTTCCTCGAGGACTACGTGTTCCGGTCCCGGGTCACCGACTTCGCCCGCGAACTGCGCGGCGACACGATCCTGCACGAGATGGCGCACATGTGGTTCGGTGACCTGGTCACCATGCGCTGGTGGGATGATCTGTGGCTGAACGAGTCGTTCGCGACCTGGGCCTCCGCGCTGGCCCAGGCCGAGGCCACCCGGTGGCCCACGGCGTGGACGACGTTCTGCCAGCTGCACAAGGCCTGGGCCTACCAGCAGGACCAGCTGCCGTCCACGCACCCGATCGCCGCGGACATCCCCGACATCGCCGCGGTCGAGGTCAACTTCGACGGGATCACCTACGCCAAGGGCGCGTCGGTGCTCAAGCAGCTCGTCGCCTACGTGGGCCGGGACCACTTCCTGGCCGGGGTACGGCGTTACTTCAGCGAGCACGCCTGGGGGAACGCGACCCTCGGGGACCTGCTGGGCGCCCTGCAGGAGTCGTCCGGCCGGGAACTGTCCGGCTGGTCGAAGGAGTGGCTGGAAACGGCCGGGGTCAACACCCTGCGCCCGGAGTACGAGCTCGATGACGAGAACCGGATCACCGAGTTCGCGGTGGTGCAGACCGCCCCGGTAAGCCACCCGGTGCTCCGCGCGCACCGGATCGCGATCGGCCTCTACGACCGGACCGACACCGGGCTGACCCGCCGCCGCCAGGCCGAGGTGGACATCGCCGGCGAGCGCACCGTGCTGCCCGCGCTGGCCGGGGAGCGCCAGCCGGATCTGGTGCTGGTCAACGACGACGACCTGACCTACGCGAAGATGCGGCTGGACAGCCATTCGCTGGCCACGCTCATCACCGGCGTCGGGGAGTTCACCGAGTCGCTGCCCGCGGCCCTGTGCTGGGCCGCCGCCTGGGACATGTGCCGGGACGCGGAGATGGCGGCCCGGGACTACCTCCAGCTGGTGACGTCCGGGGTCGACCACTCCGAGGACATCTCCGTCGTGCAGACCCTGCTCCGCCAGGCCACCTCGGCGCTGCGCCGGTTCACCGACCCAGCCCGCCGGGCGGACGGGATCAACGAGGCCGCCGGGGTGCTGCTCGGCCTGGCCGAGCGGGCCGCGCCGGGCTCGGACCGCCAGCTCGCCTACCTCCAGGCCTTCACGAGCCTGGCCACCTCGCCCAGCGACCTGGAAATGCTGTCCGGCCTGCTGGACGGTTCGGCGTACCTGGACGGCCTGGTCGTGGACACCGAGCTGCGCTGGCGGCTGCTGCACCGCCTGGCCAGCCGGGGCGCCGCGGGACCCGCTGAGATCGACGCGGAGCTGCGCCGCGACGCCACCGACGCGGGCGAGCGGCGCGCCGCCACCTGCCGGGCCGCGATCCCCGAGCCCGCAGCCAAGGAAGCGGCCTGGGCGGCGATCGTCAGCGGCACGCTGCCGAACGCCATGTTCCGCGCCACGCTGAACG
The DNA here is from genome assembly GCA_963781085.1 of uncultured Actinomycetes bacterium. GTDB lineage: Bacteria > Actinomycetota > Actinomycetes > Streptosporangiales > Streptosporangiaceae > RYN-230. The sequence continues at coordinate 10,553 of CAWAES010000023.1, read as the reverse complement.
GCTTCGCCGACCCTGACCAGGCCGACCTGCTGAAGCCGTACACGACCCGGTACTTCGAGGTGGTCGGCGACATCTGGCGCGACTGGAGCAGCGACATGGCCCAGTGGTTCACCTCGAACGCCTACCCGCTGAACCAGATCTCGGAGCACACGGTGGAACTCACCGACACCTACCTGGCCGAGACCGACCCGCCCGCCGCGCTGCGCCGCCTGCTGCTCGAGTGCCAGGACGGCGTGGAGCGCGCCCTGCGCTGCCAGGCCCGCGACCGGCTCGAGAGCCTGACCGTCGACAACTGATCTGCTGATCTGCGTCTGTTGGACGTCCCGGATGGCCGGTCCCGCCTGGCATGCTCCGCAACGCCAGGCGGGCCGCCACACCGGCACGTTCCGGTGGCTCAGGCCCCGGCCGGGACGGGTTCCGGGGTTCGCTGCCTTACCGGGGTGAGCAGGGCCGCCGCGCCTAGGAGAAAGCACAGTGCGGCGCTGGCCATGCAGGCTGCTTCGACGCCGAAACGGCCGGCGGCCCAAGTCAAGAGGGCCGCACCTGCTGGCCCCAGCGAGAAGTGGATGGTCCAGAACGCGGCCGTCACCCGGCCCAGCAGATGATCCGGAGTGACCTGCTGGCGCAACGACATGGAGCAGATCCCCGCCACGCTGGTACACCCCAGGTAGACGGCGGCCAGGGCGGCGGTGGGCGGGACGCTTCCTGTCGCGCCCAAGCCGCCGACAGCAACCCCGCACAGCAAGACGGAGCCGATCCAGCACGTGCCAAACCCAAGACGGCGGCGCAGCGGAGCCACGGTCAGGGCGCCGACGACGGTGCCGAGCGCAGCGATGGCGAGCACCAGCCCAACCACGCCGTCCCCCTGCCCGAGATCGTGCTTGACGTAGAAGATCAGGACGTCCGGCAGCCCCTCGGTCGCGAAGATGAAGAACGTCAGCAACACGGTCAACGCGCGCAGCACAGGCTGCTGCCACAGGAACCGGGCCCCAGCCAGCAACTCCCGCCAGGCCCCTTCCCGGCCAGGTTCGCCAGCGGCGCCCGGGCCGCCCGTCGCGTCCCGGCCAGGTCCGCCAGCAGTGTCCGGGGTGCCCGTCACGGATGGCATTGCGGAGCAGCCATCCGCGACGCGGCCCCCGGACACCGCCGGATAAGGGGCTCCCGTCCTGGCCACCGAAAGACTCCGGCGAACCAGAAGCACTCCAGCGGCGGAGGCCGCGAAGCTGACGGCGTCCACGGCGATCGCGCCGGCCGGGCCCAGCGCAGCGGAGACCAGGCCGGCCAGCAAGGGGCCGGCGATCGCCGCCATCGATGAAGCTCCGTAGAGCAGCCCGTTGGCCTCGGTGATCCGGGCCGGGCCGGACAGGACCGGGACGACCGTGACGTAGCCGACCTGGAAGATCATGCCGAGGGCGGCGCAGAGCGGCAGGATCACGTAGAGGAGCCAGACCTCCGGGTGCACCGACCAGACCAGCGGGATGAGCCCGTACAGCAGCATCCGGGCCAGGTCGCAGGCGGCCATCAGAACCCAGCGGTCGAGCCGGTCGACGAGGATCCCGGCGAAGATCCCCGCCACGACGGCCGCGACCCCGGCCGCCCCGGTCAGCAGGCCCATCTGGGCCACCGATCCGGTCGCCTGCAAGATCAGCAACGGGACGGCGATGAGGGCGAACGAGTCCCCGGCGACCGACAGCGTCTGCGAGGTGAGGAAGACGCAGAACCGCCGGTCCCGCCACAGGGCTGACTGGCGGCTGCGCCGCGGGGCTGACCGGGCTGGCGGGCGCGGGCGCCGGGTCACGGGTGGCTGGCGACCGCCCGGGCCACTGCGCGCACCGTGCGGGAGTCGGCCAGGTCGTCCAGGGACACCGACCGGCCTTCACCGTCGCAGAGCGGGACCCGCCAGTTCGGGTACTCGTCCGTGGTCCCGGGGATGTTCTGTGGCCGCCGGTCCCCCACCGCGTCGGCCAGGGACACCCCGATGAGCAGGGCCGGGGTCCGGGCCAGGAACGCGTAGCAGGCCACCGTGAACTCGGCCGGGCTCGGCCGGCCGCCGGCCGGGAGCAGGCCCTCGGCCTCCAGGGCCCGCTGCCAGGCGTGCACCACGGCGTCGGACTCGTCGCTTTCTTCCTGGTAGGAGCGGGTGAGCAGGCCGAGCCGGGAACGCAGCTCCACCTGCTCCCCGGTCACGAAGGCCGCGATCGGCGGGACGTCGTGCGTGCCCACCATGGCCAGGCAGTTGCGCCGCCACTTGCCCGGCGGGAGCGGGGCGCCGTCCCCGCCCCGCTCGAACCAGAGCATCGACGTGCCGAGCACACCATGCTCGGCCAGGTACTCCCGGATCCACGGTTCCACGGTGCCGAGATCCTCGCCGATGGCCAGCGCCCCGGCCGACACGGCCTGGCCGGCCAGCACGCCCACCGTGGCCCGGTGGTCATACCGCACGTAAGTGCCCTGGTCCGGACCCATTCCGGCCGGGACCCACCACAGCCGGAACAGGCCCATCACGTGATCGACGCGCAGACCGCCGGCGTGCTGCAGAGCCGCGTGCGTCAGGTCAGCCAGCGGCGCATACTGCTCGGCGGCCAGCCGCTGCGGATGCCAGGGCGGCTGGTTCCAGTCCTGGCCGCGCTGGTTGAACTCGTCTGGCGGCGCCCCGACACTGACCCCGGTAGCCAGCACGTCCTGCCAGGCCCAGGCGTCAGCGCCGCCAGGGTGACAGCCGACCGCGAGATCGCGGATGATGCCGATCCGCATCCCGGCCGCCCGCGCGGCGTCCTGGGCGGCGATCAGCTGGCCGTCCGCGAGCCACTGCAGCCAGGCGTAGAACAGGGCCTGCCCGGCCAGCCGGTCCCGCTCGGCCGCCACCTCGGCCGAGCCGACCGCGCGCAGCGGCTCCGGCCAGGCCCGCCAGTCCGGCCCGTGGACCTCGGCCAGCGCGCACCACAGGCCCCAGTCCTGCAGCGGCTGGCCTTCGCGGCGCCGGTAGTCGTCGAACTCGGCGCGGCGCTGGGCGGTCATCGGCTGCCGGTAGATGATCTGCAGGGCGCTCCGCTTGGCCTGCCAGACTTCGTCCCGGTTGAGCAGCTCGCTGGTCGCGTTGCGGGCCCGCAACGGCGCGGCCAGCGAGTCGATCCGGACCCGGTCCCCCGCGGTGAGCTTGGCGTACTCCGGGATGTCCTCGATCCGGAGGTACAGCGGGCTGGTGAAGCGCCGGCTCATCGGCAGGTACGGGGACTGGCTGAGCGGCGGCAGCGGCTCCCCGGCGTGCAGCGGGTTGATCAGGATGAACCCCGCACCCAGGTCGCTGGCGCTCCACGCGGCCAGGTCCGCGAGGTCGCCCAGGTCCCCGTGCCCCCACGACTGGCGAGAGCGCAGCGAGTACAGCTGGACCGCGAAGCCCCAGGACCGGTCCTCCTGCCCCGGGACCACCGCTTCTTCACCCGCCGGTTCTTCCATCACCAGTTCTTCGACCACGGGTTCGTCAATCACTGCTTCTACGCTCACCGGCACGTCGGCTACCGGCACGTCGGCCACGGGCCACTCGGGCACGCCGGCCGTCCCGGGCGTGTCCGGCGGCTCTCCCAGCGCGTCCAGGATGGCGTCGAGCGTCCGCTGGCTCACCTCGACCTGCCGCTCATGCCAGTCTCGGTAGCTGGTGGCCACCCCGTGGGCCGCGGCCCGCCGTCTGGTCTCGTCGCTCGTCACCCTTCAATGATCAGCCCATCTGGCGGCGCCGCGCACAACCCTTACGGCCCGAGTTACCGCCTTGTGAGACAAGTTTGCTGGATATCGGGGAGACCACCCGGCCAGAAGGGCCGCCGCCCGGCTGCTGGCGGCGCCGCTCTGCTCGCGGCGGCGCCGCTGCCGCCTGGGCCCCGCTACGGCTTCGGGATCAGCGCCCAGGCCAGCCAGAGGCCAGCCAGGGCCTGGAGGACCGCGACCAGCAGGGTGGCCACGATCGCGACCCAGGCGTGGGCCGGCAGCCCGGCCAGCGCCGCGACCACCCGCGCGGTGGCCCGGACCGGGGCGCCGTGGGCCGCCTGCCAGGCGAGCGGAATGCCCCAGCCGACCGCCGCCACCAGCGCGGCGGCGGGCAGCGCGACCCGCAGTCTCCAGCGGCCGTGACGGGCCGCGGCCCCGCCGGCCAGGCCAGCCACGAACGGCAGGAACCACCAGCCCGCCACGGCGCCCAGCGCGATCAGCGCCACCGCGGCCAGGCCGCCCAGCAGCCAGAGCAGGACGGGCCCGCGGTGTCCCGGGACCCACGACGGGTAGTGCGGGCTAGGCGGCGCAGCGGGGGCGGGCGCCGGGGCACCCAGCCGCCCCAGCCGGTAGGCGCCGCGCTTGCCCAGCCGGTTCAGGTCAGACACGGCCACCCCCGGCTCGGCGCGCCGCAGCCGGCCGCTCAGGGCGAGCGGCCGGGGCGGCTCCCGACCTTCACCGGCCTCACGGGTGCAGCGTCCACCGGATCACCCCCGGCGACGACCCAGCCGGCGGCATCGGCAGGTAACGCCCGTTCCACCAGTCAGCCACCTGGTCCTCATACCACGGTGAGGCCGGGTTCTCACTCTGGCCGCCGGGGTAAATGCCCTCCGCCGTCCCCGAGCCGGAACCGGTCCACGCCGCGATCATCCGCCAGCTCGGCCCCTGCGTGGCCACCAGCCCGCCGTCGGCGGCGTCCACGGTAAAGGGGTCCCCGCCGGCCGCCCGGGGGCCGTAACCGAGCGCGTCCGCCTGAGTCAGCGACTGGAACTGCCTGCTGTGCAGCCGGCCCCAGGCCCATTGGGAGGGGGTCCCGCCCAGCCGGGCCGACAGGTGCGCCACCGCGGTCGCGAACGCGGCCCGCATCACCTGGGGGGCGGTTCGCCGCGGGCCGCGGGGCGCGGTGAACGCCGCGTTGCCCAGGTCATGGAGGGTCCAGGTCTCCAGCACCTCGTCCAGGCTGGCCTGGCCGGGGGAGATCTCCAGCCCGGCCCGGTCGCGGTGCACCGGCACCGCCGCGGCGTGCCACCACGGATGGAACACCGCGGTCAGGTAGTCCGACCAGAAGGTCCACCACACCGACGCGGCCGCGGACTTGGCGGTCATCGCGCCGTTCCAGCCGTCCAGCAGCGCGGCGGCCTGCTGCTGCCGCCCGGTCAGCCCGGCGCCGGGCTGGCGCAGCGCCGCCCGCAGGGCCGGCAGGATCCGCTGGGCCAGTGGGTCGGTCAGGCTGGTCTGCGAGGCCGCGAACGACGCCGGGGTCATCTTGTGCCGCCCTGTCAGCGACGCGTAGATCTGGCTGGCCCGGTAGCCCGGGTCAAAGAAGTTGGCCGAGGTGCCGATGTAGTACGGGTAGGACGGCCCGACGGGACGCTGGTTCGCGGTGGCCAGCACGTGCCCGGGCGGGTCGTAGGCCTGCGGGATCGCCGAGTAGGGGATCACCCCGGCCACGTCGTCCGCGCCGGTGCCGGGCATCGGCAGCCAGGGCTGGCCACGGCGGACCACCGGGTAGTACCCGGCCGAGATCGCGCCGATGTGGCCCCGGTCGTCGGCGTACACGAAGTTCTGCGAGGGCGCCCGCCAGTGCGCCAGCGCCGCGTGGAACTGGGCCCAGTCGTGCGCGGTGTTGATGGCCAGCAGCACGGCGAGGTCGGGTGAGGGGACGTTGCCCATCCAGTCCACCGAGGTGGTCTGCCCGGCCTGGGTCATGATCGGCCCGTGCACGGTGAGGTCCACCGTCAGCCGCTGCGCCGCGGCGCCCCGCACCGCGATCGTGTAGTGCACCTGGCGCATCCGCCGCCACGCCCCGTCCCAGAAGTACTGGCCGGGCCGGGTCTTGCTGGTCTGCTCGGTGTAGAACAGCGTGGCCTGGTTCTGGGTGTCGGTCAGGGACCAGGCGATGTGCTGATTGTGGCCGAGCAGGACGCCGGGCAGGCCGGGCACGCTGACCCCGCTCACCTGGTACCCGGGGGCGGACAGCGCCACCTGGTACCAGATGGACGGGATGGTCTGCGGCAGGTGCGGGTCCCCGGCCAGCATGGACCGCCCGCCGGCCACCGCCGGGCCGTTGGCCGCCCACGCGTTGCTGTCCGGGTAGGTGTGGATGTGCCCGGCGGGCAGGCCGTTCACCTGGGCCAGCTGAGTCACCTGGGCCAGCAGCGCGGACGCCGCGGTCGCGCCAGCGGCGCTGACGGTGGCCGCCCCGGGCCGGGGGGCGGGAGTGCGCCGGGCGGTTTTCGTTGCGGCGGCGGTTGAATTTGACTGTCCGCCTGGCAGCGGGACGAGGCCGGCGTCGCGGTAGGGGCCGGGGTCGTAGGGGTGCTGCTGGTTCGGTGGCAGGACCGGGAACCAGGCCATGGTCTTTTTCGCGCCGAGGGTGCGCTCCAGCAGCGCGTAGTCCAGCGGGGTGGTGGTGTAGTCCAGCTGCTCGGTCAGGTCGCCCTGGATGACCAGGCTGTCCACCGGCGTCCAGGCGCCGGGGTACACGCCGGCCAGCGAGAACAGGGCGGGCCACTGCCGGTCGCTGCGGAGCTGGGCCAGGTCGTCGTTCACCCCCCGGGCGAAGGCGAGCAGGGCCTGGGCGGTCGCGCTGGACCGGGGCATCTGGGCCCATTCCTGCTGGGCGGTGCGGACCAGGCCGAGCCGCAGCTCGAACCGGTCCGAGCTCACCGCGGACGGGCCCGCGAGCTGGGCCAGCCGGCCCTCGCCGAGCCGCCGTTCCAGGTCCATCTGGCTCAGCCGGAACCGGGCCTGCAGGTAGCCCAGGGCCAGGAACACGTCGTGCTGGCTGGCCGCCCGGACCGAGGGCACTCCGTGGCTGGTGAACGAGACCTGGACCGGGTGGGCCAGGCCCGGCAGGCGCAGCGCCTGGGAGTGCGGCAGCTCGCCGCCGCTGGCCGAGGTCCAGACCCCGCGGCCGGGGTCCAGGGCCGGGCCCAGCGCCGGCACCGTGGCGTAGCCGGCCGCCAGCACGCCGAGCAGGGCGGCGCAGGCCAGCAGCGGGATCGCCACGCGGAGCAGCCGCCACGCGATCCTGGAGCGCCGTCCCTGCAGGGTCATCTGATCACCGGTACCGGACTCGATCGCGGCCGCCTGCCGGGCAGAGCTCTGCTGGCCGCACCATAAGGGCTGGCCTCACCATAGGGCCGGGTGCCGCTCCCGCCACGGGCGGGCGCCCTCCAGCTGCGCAGACAGCGAGATCAACGTCCCTTCTTCCCCCATCCGCCCGGCGAGCATCACCCCGATCGGCAGGCCTTCCTCGTTCCAGTACAGGGGCAGGCTCACGGCCGGCTGGCCCGACACGTTGAACAACGCGGTGAACGGGGTGAAGGCCTTCTGCCGCTCGAAGTTCGCCGGCCGGCGGGACCTCCTCGAAGTAGCCGACCGGCACCGGCGGGGACGCCAGCGTGGGCGTCAGCAGCGCGTCGTAGCCGTTCAGCGTGGCGAGGGCCTGGCGCACCACGAACTGCAGGTAGGCCTGGGCGAAGATCAGGTCGCTGGCCGCGGTCTGCCGGCCCTGCTCGCGCAGGTACGCGGTGAACGGCAGCAGGCGGTCCTCCCGGGCCGGGTCAACCGGGGCCAGCGTGGCCGTCGCGTACCAGAGCGTCTCGAACGCGGGCACCGCGTCCGGGCCGAACGGCATGGGCACGTCCTCGACCTCGTGCCCCAGGCTGGCCAGCAGCTGGCTGGCGTCCTCGTAGGCGGCCACGCAGTCCGGGTGCACGCCCGCGCCCTCGATCGGGTGCCGCAGGGTCCGGGCGATCCGCAGCCGGCCAGGCGGCCGCGACGCGTAGCCCAGGAAGGTCTCCCCGGCCGGGAGCGGCGGCTGGGTGTACATGTCGCCCGGCTGGTTGCCGGTCATCACGTCGAGCAGCAGCGCCGCGTCGGCGACCGACCGGGTCAGCGGTCCCTCGCTGACCAGCCCGGCCAGGTCCGGCACGAGCGGCCCGTTGGAGATCCGGCCCCGGGACGGCTTCAGCCCGAACAGGCCGCAGACGCTGGACGGGATCCGGATCGAGCCGCCGCCGTCGCTGCCCTGGGCGGCCGGGGCCAGGCAGGCCGCCACGGCCGCCGCCGCGCCGCCGCTCGACCCGCCCGCCGAGCGGCTCAGGTCCCAGGGGGTCCGGGCCGGCGGGCCGACCGCGGTCTCGGTGTAGCAGGGCAGCCCGAACTCCGGAGTGGCGGTCTTGCCGGTCAGCACCGCCCCGGCGGCGCGCAGCGCCGCGCTGACGTAGTCGTCGATGTCGGGCACGTTGTCGGCGTACGCGGCGGAGCCGAGGGTCTGGCGGACCCCGGCCACCATGTTCAGGTCCTTGATCGGGATGGGGATCCCGGTCAGCGGGGGAAGCTCGGCGGGGTCGGGGGCCTGGGCCATGGCCTTCTCGGCCTCGGCGGCCTGGCTCGTGGCCAGCTCCGCGGTGACCGTGAAGAACGCGCCCACGTCCGCGTTCAGCCGGTCGGTACGGTCCAGGTAGTGCGCGGTTATCTGCACCGGGGACAGCTCTTTGCGCCTGATCGCGGCGGCCAGCTCGGTGACGGTGAGGTCATGAATGTCGGTCACGACTTTGCACCGTAGTCGCCCGTTTTGACCAGGTCCAGAAGGTCCCGGCCCGACCGGGGCACAAGTCCCGGTCTGGCCGGGCACAAGTCCCGGTCTGGCCAGCGCAGAAGGCAGGTTCGGTGCATTCACGGTGTGTCACGTCTTGTTCCCGGACAGCTACGCATTGCATCGGTTACGCTCTGACGCGTGGATCGCATGACGCGGCCGGGCACGTCCGGGGCTGCGCCAGGGCCAGACGGCCCCGGTGACCCCGGGCCCGGGCCTGCCGGTCATCCGGCAGGCCCGGCCGGTCAGCCGGAGTCCGCGGATCCTGCGGAGGCTCAGGACGTTCCCGGGCCGGAGGATGCCCTGGACGAGGCGGGCGCCCCGGACGACGACGGATTCGCGACGACGACGGTCTCCCGGACGACTCCGACGGCGACATCGACACCGCTGGTGACCGTCATCCCGGTGACGAGCACGCGCTGGCCAGCCTCGCGTCAGACCCCCGGATGCCGATCTGGATCCGCCGCGCGGTCCTGGCCGCCGCGGTCGGCGTCGTGGTCGGCATCCTGCTCGACTGGCGGGTCGGCCTGACCGCGGCGGCCGCCGTGGCCGTCCTGGACACCGTGCACCGGTCGCGGACCACCTCGGTGATCCCCGCCGCGGTGCGGGTCACCTCCGCGCAGCGGCGAACCCGGCGGCGGCTGTTCTGGGTGCGCCGGTCCGGCTACCTGACCCTGAACGGCCGGGCCATCCCCGGCACCAACTGCATCATCGATCATCTGGTCGTCGGCCCGGCCGGGGTGTTCGCGGTGGACTCCGAGCGGTGGGACCGCAGGCTGCCGCTCCGGGCCACCCAGGGCGGCCACCTCTATCACGGCCCCTACAGCCAGACCGGCCGGCTCAAGCACGCCCAGCTGGAGGCGGGCCTGGCCGGCCAGTTGATCAGCGAGACCCTCGGGCGCAAGCAGCGGATCCGCCCGGCCATGGTGATCTACGGGCCCCTCGTGCCGTGGACGGTGGCCCGGATCAGCGGCGTGGACGTGTTCAGCGGGCGGCGGCTCCGCAAGTACCTGCGGGCCCAGGCCCGGGCCCGCCGCGAGCAGCGGCTGACCCGCGACGAGATCGAGCGCATCCACGCCGCCGCCGACAAGGCGCTCCCGCCCCGCTATTGCTTCTCTCTTTTTTTTTTTCTTTTTTATTTTCTTTTTTTTTTTTTTTTTTTTTTTTTTTTTTTTTTTTTTTTTTTTTTTTTTTTTTTGCCCCCGCCGCACGGAGGGCGCGCCGCCGGTACGCTGAAGGCTCCACACCCTCGAGGGGAGCAGGTCATGCCACCGCTTCGGTCCCGGACGGTCACCCACGGCAGGAACATGGTCGGGGCACGCGCGCTGATGCGCGCCAGCGGGGTAGCAGGCGAGGACATCGGCAAGCCGATCGTGGCCGTGGCCAACAGCTTCACCGAGTTCGTCCCCGGCCATGTGCACCTGCGCGAGGTCGGCCAGGTGGTCTCCGACGCGGTGAAGGCGGCCGGCGCCGTGCCGCGGGAGTTCAACACGATCGCGGTGGACGACGGGATCGCCATGGGCCACGGCGGGATGCTCTACTCGCTGCCCAGCCGGGAGCTGATCGCCGACTCGGTCGAGTACATGGTCCAGGCCCACTGCGCGGACGCGCTGGTCTGCATCTCCAACTGTGACAAGATCACGCCCGGCATGCTGATGGCGGCGCTGCGGCTGAACATCCCCACCGTGTTCGTGTCCGGCGGCCCGATGGAGGCCGGGCGGGCCCGGCCCGGCGAGGTGACCGCCTCCGGCGAGCCACGCAAGCTGGACCTGATCAACCCCATGATCGCCTCGGCCGACCCGTCGGTGTCCGACGAGGCGCTGGCCGAGATGGAAGAAGCCGCCTGCCCGACCTGCGGCTCCTGCTCCGGGATGTTCACCGCGAACTCGATGAACTGCCTGACCGAGGCGATGGGGCTGGCCCTGCCGGGCAACGGCACCACGCTGGCCACGCACGCCGCGCGGCG
>CAWAES010000022.1:0-32327 GCA_963781085.1 uncultured Actinomycetes bacterium | reverse complement strand
CCCCGGGCTGGTTCGAGGTAACAGCGATCTTCGTCCGGTGACCCGCCTCCCGCGCGATGGCCACGATCTCCACCGCGCCCGACGCGATCTCCGGGACCTCGAGCGCGAACAGCTTCTTGACCAGGTTCGGGTGCGTGCGGGACAAGGTGATCGAGGGTCCCCGGTATCCCTTGCGCACGTGCAGCACGTAACAGCGCAGCCGTTCCCCGTGCGCGTAGCGCTCTCCCGGGACCTGCTCCGTCGGCGGCAGGATGGCCTCGATCTTGCCCAGGTCAACGAGTACCGCCCGCGGGTCCTTGCCCTGCTGGATGACGCCCGCGACGATGTCGCCCTCCCGCCCGGCGTACTCACCGAAGGTGAGCTCGTCCTCGGCGTCCCGCAGCCGCTGCAAGATCACCTGGCGCGCGGTGGTCGCGGCGATCCGGCCGAAGCCGTCCGGGGTGTCGTCGTACTCCCGCGCCACGGCGCCTTCCTCGGCCGGTTCGCTGGCCCAGACGGTCACGTGCCCGCTGCCCCGGTCGATCTCCACCCGGGCCGTGAGCGCGGCGCCCGGGGTGGAGAGATAGGCGCGCAGCAGCGCGTCCTCGATGGCCTTGATGGCCAGGTCCATCGAGATGTCCTTCTCGCTCTCCAGGCTGCGTAGGACGCTCAAGTCAATGTCCATCTGGCTCCCCCTCGTCCCCGGGCTCGTGGTGCGCTGCGCCCCCGCTGCCGAACTCGATCTGTACCTGGCCGGGTCCCAGGTCCTGATAGCCAAACTCCAGCCGCTGCCCGCCGATCTCCAGGACCACCCCATCCGGCCGGGCCATGACGACCCGGCCCTCGTACCGTGTCCGGGTACCCCGGCGCCCCGGGCGCCAGCGGGACGCGCACCAGGCGGCCCTGGGCCCGGCGCCAGTGGCGCTCCGCCGTGAGCGGCCGGTCCACCCCGGGCGAGCTGACCTCCAGGGTGTACGCGGTCTCCCCCATGACCCCCGAACTGTCGAGCTCCGCGGACAGCGAGCGGGACAGGACGGCGATGTCGTCCAGGCCCGGGCCGCCGTCGGCGTCCACCACGATCCGGAGCAGGCGCCGCCGGCCTGCGGCCGCTATCCGCACCGACTCGAGGTCCAGGCCGGCCGCCCGGATTACCGGCTCGAGCACCTGGGTCAGCCGCGCGGTCTCGGCGGCGCTGTCTGCGCCCCTGGCCGCACCACTGGGGGCACGCCCGGTCGCACGCCCGGCTGGGCGCGGGCGTGACGGTACGTGACGGGATTCACCACGCATCACGACCTCCTCGTCCGCGACCTGTGCTGTTGTCTGGCGCGATCTAGCCTAACCGTCCCGCGCCGGGACTCGGCCCGTCCGCGCCCTGGCACGCCCGGCAGTTGAGAATTGGCCACCTGTGGAGTGACCGGCGGCCTGGCCGGGGATTATCCGGGAAGCCCGGGATGTCCATCCGGGGTGGCGCCGGCCGGCCACTCCCCGGCTGCCCCTACGCTCAGCGGAAGCACCCCGGGGACAGCGACTGGAGGAGCGGTGCGGGCAGACCTGACACGGCGCAGCGTGCTCGCCGCGACCGCGATGACCGTGCCGCTGGTCGCAGCGGGCTGCAAGGGCGTGGGCGGGCTGGGCACCCTGCCCAAAGCCGCACCGGACGTCGCCGTGCTGCACCACGCGATCGCCACTGAGCAGGCGCTGATCGCCCGCTACCACGCGGCCCTGGCCGGGTCGCCGGGACTCGCGGGCACGCTCGGGCCGCTGCTCGCCCAGCACCGCGAGCATCTGGCCCGGCTGACGTCGATGCTGATCGTCCCGGCCACTCCCCGCGCCACCCCGCGGCCGCCGGCCTCCGCCGCGCCCGGCCCGGCGCGGCCGCGGGCGGCGACGCTCGCCGCGCTCGAGGCGGCCGAGACCGACGCGGCCCGCTCCCTGGTCCGGCGGCTGGCCCTGGCTCCCCCAGCCCTCGCCCAGTTGCTCGCGAGCATCGCCGCCTCCGAGGCCAGCCACGCCTTGCTGCTGCGCACGGACGGGGCGACCGGATGACCGGCGACACGGGTTCGGCAGGCACCCGGTCAACCAGCGCAGCGTCCGCCAGCAGGGAGTCAGCCAGCATGGGGGCGGCCAGTACGGGGCAGGTAGCCGCGGCGCTGCAGTCCGCGCTCGCCGCGGAGAACGCTGCCGTCTACGGCTACGGCGTGGCCGGCGGGCAACTGGGCTCCGCCGCCCGGAAACTGGCCCTGCAGAACTGGACTCAGCACGAGATGGCCCGGGACCGGCTGCAAGCCATGCTGACCTCGCTCGGGGTCAAGCCGGTGGCCGCCCAGGCCGCCTACCAGATGCCGTTCCCGGTCCACGGCACCCGCGCCGCGATCTCGCTCGCGGGCTACCTGGAGAACCAGGTCGCCGCGGCCTACCTCGGTGTCGTCGCGCTGGACGACCCACGGTTGCGGGCCTGGGGAGCCGGGCAAGCGCAGGCCTGCGCGCTGCGCGCGACGACCTGGCTGGGCCGGACCACGGCCTTTCCCGGGCTGGCCTCTGGCCCGGCCGCGTCGGCGCCGCCCACGGCCTCGTCCTGATCGCGCCGGCCCCGCCGCAGCGCTGGGCTGGTCGCCTGGGGCTAGTCGCCCGGGCCGGCTCGCCCGGGGCTGTTCGCCCGGGCTCGCGCTTCGTCAGCTGCCGTGTGGTGCGGACAGGACGTGCGCGACGCATTCCGCCGCGCGGTCCAGCTCGGTGGCGGCGGCGATCCGCTCGGCCCAGGACCACCAGAACCACCAGCTGCCGTCCTCGCAGCAGCCGGCGTAGACGTCCTCGGCCAGAGCCGGCGCGGCGGGATTGATCACGCGCAGGCTCGGCACGCGGCCCGCCGGGGCCATCAGGTTCGTGGCCATCCCGTGCTGGGCCAGCACGGGAGCCAACCTGTCCAGCTGGTCCAGGTAGGCCTGGTCCGGCGGCGACAGGGAACTCACCTGAGGAGCTCCCATAACCATTAAAATCACCTCTAGTAATCAGACGACAGCGGAGAGTGCCTAGACCAGGATGCCGCGTACGATTGCCATTTGCAACATGCATTCAGGACTTCGCAGATTCGGCCACGCACGACAGCCGCCCGCCTAGGGCCGGGGCGCAGGCCGCCAGCCCGGAGGCCGGCGGCCAGGACCCTGACCGCCGGCCCGGAAGCTGGCGGCCGGGACACGGCCCGGCGATCGGGCAATCCGCGGGCCGCAGCCCGACGAATGCCCAACGAATGAACTGTAACCGGACCAACGCCGCCTGTAGGCATGAACCGGGTAGGCCCGGCGCACAAAGTTGCCCGGCCGGTAACGGGCCCTCAGGCCAAGCGGGTCCGGAGGGCCAGTACCAGGTGTCACACTGAAGCCACGGCTACACGGACAGAAGGAGATCCCCACGGCCACTCAGCAGAGCCCCACCGTCCGGCGCCGCCGGCTCGCGCTGGAGCTACGCCGGTTCCGCGACGCGGCGGGCCTGACCTGTGAGGACGTTGCCGAGCACCTGGAGTGCTCCACCTCCAAAATCAGCCGGATCGAGACCGGCCGGGTATCTGTCTCACCCCGGGACGTCCGGGACATGCTCCAGCTTTACGGCGTGCCCGGGCCACAGCAGGACAGCCTGGTCCAACTCGCCCGCGAGTCCCGGCAGAAGGGCTGGTGGCACGCGTACAGCGATGCGATCGAACCGCGCTTCGCGACCTACATCGGGCTGGAGAGCGCGGCCTCGGAGATCCGGATCTACGAGGTCACGCTGATCCCGGGGCTGCTCCAGACCGAGGACTACGCCCGCGCGGTCATCGCCGCGGGAGCGGTGGACGGCGCCCCCGAAGCGGTGGACCGCAACGTCGCCGTCCGGATGGCCCGCCAGCCCACCCTGCTCACCGAGGACCCGCCGCAACTGTGGACCGTGCTCGACGAGGCCGCCCTGCACCGCCGGGTGGGCGGCTCTGAGCTGATGCGGATGCAACTGGAGCACCTGCTGGAGATGAGCGCGCTGCCGAACGTCGCCATCCAGGTACTGCCGTTCGGGGCCGGCGCGCACCCGGCCATGGGGCGGCCGTTCGTGATCCTGGCCTTCCCGGAGCGGGCCGACCCGGACGTGGTCTATCTCGAGGACCTGACCAGCGCGCTCTACGTGGAGAACGTCGACGAAGTCGACCGCTACAACATGTTCTTCAACCACCTGCGCGCCACCGCGCTGTCCTTCGCCGACTCGACCCGCCTGATCACCCAGGTCATCAAGGACCAGTAGGGGTAAGCAGCGCGGGCAGCGGCTCCGTGTGCAGCACGGTCAGACGGGACACAGCCCGGGTCAGCGCGACGTAGAGCCGGTGCAGACCGCGGGCCTCGGCCGCGGCGATCCGGCCCGGCTCGACCACGATGACGTGGTCAAACTCCAGTCCCTTGGCCAGGGTGGCCGGCACCACCAGCAGGCCGCCGCTGGCCAGGCCGTCCACCGTCCCGTCCAGCAGGCTGTGCCGCACCCCGGCCGCGCCGAGCATCCGGGTCAGTGACGGCACCTGGTCGTCGGCCGCGATCACGGCGGTCGACCCCGGGTCTTCCAGGGCGGCGGCGCCGGCCGTGGCCAGGGCGGCGGGCAGCGCGTCCGCGGGCGCGTGCCGGACGGTCAGCGCATCCGGGTCCTGGCGTAGCGACCGGGCCGGGGCCAGGCCGGGAGCCAGCGCGCTGAGCAACTGGTTGGCGTAGTCGAGGATCTGCCGCGGTACCCGGTACCCGGTCTCCAGCACCCGCACCTCGGCGCCGGGCTTGCCCAGCTGGGCGAGCATCGCGGGCCAGCTGCCGACCGCGGCGGGGGCTGTGCTCTGGGCCAGGTCACCGAGGACCGTGGCCGACCCGGTCGCGCACCGCCGGCCGATCGCCCGGCACTCCATCGGGGACAGGTCCTGGGCCTCGTCCAGCACCACGTGGGCCAGGCTGGGGGTCCGCTCGATCAGGTCACTGGCCTCGTCGACCAGGACCGCGTCCGCCGCGCTCCAGCGGGCCGAGGCCGGCCCGCGCGGCGCGGGATCCCAGCCGATGGCCTGCTGCTCGGCCTCCGCCAGCAGCCCCCCGGCGGCCCGGGCCAGCAGCTCACGGTCAGACAGCAGCCGCAGCACCAGCCGCACCGGGTCGGCCTTGGGCCAGACGGCGTCCACCGCGGCGCGCACCGGCCGGGTCCGCCGCACCGCCTCGTGGGTCCGGTCGTCGCAGGTCTCGCCGGCCTCCTCCATCCGGGTCAGGATGACGTGGGCGATCCGGTGGCCCAGCATCTCCCGGCCGGCGGCGTATCGGACCCCGCGGTCGCGCAGTTCCCCGACCAGGTCGCCCAGTTCGCCCGGGCCGACCCGCCAGCGCCGGGAGCCGCGGACCACCACGACCGCCTCGGCGGGCTCGCGCAGCCCGGCCCAGAGCGCCCGGTGCAGCACTCTGGCCATCCGGGGGTCACCCTTGACCTGCGCGGCCAGGGTGGAGTCGCGGGCCCGGACCGGCACCCGGGCGAGCAGGTCGGCCAGGGTCGTCTGGGTCACGTCGACCTCGCCGAGGGCGGGCAGCACGTTGCGGATGTAGGACAGGAAGGCGCGGTTCGGCCCGATGACCAGGACCCCGCCCCGGGTCATCCGGCCCGGGTAGGCGTAGAGCAGGTAGGCGATCCGGTGCAGGCCGACCGCGGTCTTCCCGGTTCCGGGCGCGCCCTGGACGCACAGCGTGTGCTCCGGGCCGGCCCGGACGATGTCGTCCTGGTCGGGCGCGATGGTGGCCACGATGTCGCGCATCGGCCCGGACCGCGGCCGCTCGATCTCCTGGATGAGGATGCGGCTGACCGCGCCAGCGCCAGCCGCGCCCGGCTCGCCGGTGAACACCTCGTCCTCGTGCGCGGTGAGCTCTCCGCCGGAGAAGCCGAACCGGCGGCGCAGTTCCAGCCCCATCGGGTCGGCCGGGCTGGCCCGGTAGAAGGGCCGGGACACCGGCGCCCGCCAGTCGACCACGACCGGGTGGCCCTCCTGGTCGTGCACGTGCCGCCGGCCGACGTGGAACCGCTCGCCGGCGAACTCGCTGCCGCCCCGGCCCGGAGCCGCCGGTCGCGTAGTCGAGCCGGCCGAAGAACAGCGGTGTGTCGGGCAGGTCGCTGAGCGCTTCGACCCGGCGGTACAGGTCGGCTTTCAGGTACTCCTCGGACACGGGGTCGCCGCCCAGCGCCCGGAGCGAGAGCACGTCCTCGCGCATCAGCCGGAGGAACTGCCGCGACTGGCTGAGGTACTCGCGTTCCCTAACGAGGACCGGATCGGGGCCGGTGCCCGGCTGTGCGGGCTCGGCAGCGGGAGTCAGGACGGGATCGGGCGGCGGGTCTTGCTGCGTCCCGCTGGCCGAGGGCATGAGTCATCACCTCGATGGCGTGGGAGTTGGCACAAGAGCCCAGGAGCATAGCAACCTGACCGGGAAATGGTCACTCCGTTTTTTCCGCCGGGCCTCCGCCAGCCCTGCCCGCCGGGCCTCCGCCAGCCCGGTCCGCCGGGCCCCCGCCTGCCCGGCCCGGCTCTCCCTGGCTTGCCTCGTCGGTACTTGCCCCAGCCGGGCTGGCCTGGCCGGGCCCAGTGGAGGCGCTCTCCCCGGCGCTCGTGCTGAAGTGCTTCGGCATGATCAGCAACGCCCCGGCGATGGTCAGCACGGCCACCACCGTGAGCCCGGCGTAGACGTGGGTGGTGGCGGTGGCGATCGCGGCGCGCAGGTAGTCCTCGGCCGCCCGGCCCAGCTCCTGAGGCCGGGCCAGCGCAGTGGCGACCCCGCTGACCTGGTCCGGCAGCCGATGGCGCAGCGCGGCGGGCGCGCCGTGCAGCTTCCCGCCGATGGCGGCGTTGAAGATCGCACCGAAGATCGCCGCGCCCAGGCTCTGGCCGAGATAGCGGGTGAACATCACGGTCCCGGTCACCACGCCGCGCTGGCCCCAGCTCACCGTGGACTGCGCCCCGACGATCGAGGCCACCGAGAGCAGGCCCAGCCCGGCCCCGAGCACGAACGTCTCCACGACCGGCTGCCAGAGCGGGGGCGGCTGGGGGCCGACGAGGAACGCCGCCACGCCGGCCAGGCAGATCACCGCGCCGGTCACCTGGGTGGCGCGGAAGCCGGCCCGCAGGAACAGCCGGGCCGACTGGGAGGTGGCCAGCGGCCAGCCGATGCTCATGGCGGCGAGCACGCCGCCCGCCGCCACGGCCCCGAGGCCGAGCACGGCCTGGCCGTAGGTGGGCAGGAACGTGGTCGGGCCGATGACCAGGACGCCGAGGCCGAACCCGGCCGCGGCCGACCCGGCGAGCGCCCGGCTGCGCCAGAACCACGGCGGCAGGATGGGCTCCGCGGCGCGGTGCTCGGCCACCACCGCGAGCACCGTCGCCGCCAGGGCCACGGCGAACACCAGGCCGCTCGGGACCGACCACCAGGCCCAGGCCACGCCGCCCTGCAACAGGCCGAAGATCAGCGCGCCCGCGGCGACGAACATGGCGGCCGCGCCGGCCACGTCGATCCGGTGCCGGGTCCGCTGGACGTTCTCGTGCAGGTAGCGCAGCAGCAGGCCGATGGTGGCCGCGCCGACCGGCAGGTTGATCAGGAAGATCCAGCGCCAGGACGCGTACTGGGCCAGGCTCCCGCCCAGCGCCGGGCCGATCACCGCGGAGATGCCCCACACGCTGGCCAGCCAGCCCTGCACCCGGCCTCGTTCGGACAGGTCGTACAAGTCGCCAGCCAGCGTGTTCACCGTGGCTTGCACGCCGCCCGCGCCGACGCCCTGCAGCCCGCGGAACAGGATCAGGCTCACCATCGTGGTCGAGGACGCGCAGAGAGCCGACCCGACCAGGAAGACGACGGTGCCCACGATCAGGACCGGCTTGCGGCCCCACTGGTCGGCCAGCCTGCCCTGGACCGGGATGGTCACGGTCTGGGTCAGCAGGTAGCTGGAGAACACCCAGCTGAACAGGGAGAACCCGCCGAGGTCCCGGACCACCTGCGGGATCGCGGTGGACACGATGGTGGTGTCCACCGCCGCCAGCGCCATCGCGGTCATCAGGGCGATCAGCACCGGGCGCCGGTGCACGGGACGGGCGGGGGCCTGCGGGGCTGGGCGGACGGGGGCGGTCATCGCCCCGGCAGCTTATGGCAACCGGGTGTCAGGCCCGGCGGCTGGCCTGTCCCCGGTAGGCCAGCACGTCCGCGCTCACCGCGGCCAGCAGCACCAGCGCGAAGATCAGGTCCTGGGCTGCGGCGCTCATGCCAAGCAGGTAGATGCCGTTGTAGATAGCCGCGATGACGAGACCGCCCAGCATTCCGTCCAGCGGCTTGCCGCGCCCGCCGAACAGGCTGGTGCCGCCGGTCACCGCCAGGCGTGCAGCACGAGCGTCGCGCCGACCTCAGCCCGGAGGCGTAGACGATGCCGCCCACCCAGGCGGTTAGCCGGCCAGGGTCACCACGAACGAGGGCAGCCGGAGCCGGACGGTTAGGGCACCCTGCAGCGCGCACGGTCGTGGGTCCCAGCTGCCGGGCGGCTGCCCGAATTCATGGCCGGCTCGCCGGGCGCTCACGGTGAGCTGGCCGGCCCAGGGCGGCCTCATGCCGTGGCGAACCGGTAGCCGGAGCGCGGCTCGGTGATGAACAGCGGCTCGTCCCCGTCCCGCTCGAGCTTGGCCCGCAGCCGCCCGACGTACACCCGGGTGTACTCGGTCTGCGTCTCGTAGCCGGGGCCCCAGACCCGGCGCAGCAGGGTCGCGTGGGTGAGCAGCTCCCCCGGGCTCACCGCGAACTGGCGGAGCAGCGCGAATTCGGTCGGGGTCAGGTGCACCAGGCCGCCGCCCTTGGTGACCCGCCGCCGCTCCAGGTCGATCTCGACGTCCCCGATCCGCACGACGCTCGGCTCCGGCCGGCCGTCAGCCGCCGGCTTGCTGCGCCGCAGCGTCGCGTTGATCCGGGCCAGCAGTTCCTCGATGCCGAACGGTTTGGTCATGTAGTCGTCGGCGCCGAGGTTGAGGGCGCGGACCTTGTCGGTCTCGGCGCGGCGGGCGGACAGCACGATGATGCCGACTCCGGACTGCTCCCGGATCTCCTGGCACAGCTCGAAACCGTCCCGGCCGGGCAGTATCAGGTCGAGCAGCACCACGTCGAGAACCCGCGTCTGGAGGACCTCGCTGACCCCGGTCCCGTCTTTGGACACGATCACGTCGTGGCCGCGTGCGGAGAGGTTGGACCGGACCAGGTTGACGATGTTCTGGTCGTCTTCCACGATGAGGACGACCGTCTTGTCAGCCACCACGTTGTTCCTCCGGTTCCTCCACCACGTTCCAGGACGCCCCGGACGGCTCGCCAGCCGTCGCTGACCGGGGGTCTGATGGCGGATCAGCCGGGAGCGCGACCACGAAGGACGCCCCGGGATGCAGCCGGCGCCACCACCAGGGTGCCGCCGTGCGCTTCGATGATCCCCCGTGCGATGGGCAGCCCCAGCCCGGTGCCTGCTACCTCGGTGGTGCCCCGGACCCGCGGCCCGAAGATCTTGTCGGCCAGCCCGGCCGGGATGCCCGCGCCGTAGTGGGTGATCCGCACGTCAGCCCAGCCGAAGCTCTTGGTGAGCCCGCTGACTTCGAGCAGGGCGGGCTGGCTGCGGGGCTCCGCCGACCGGCTGCACCAGCTCACCAGTGTCTCCGTCTTGCCGCACGGCCGGTCCGGCTCCGGCGCCGGCTTAGGCCGTGTCCCTAGCGCACCATCTGCCCGTGACTCCTGGCTGCCCGTGACCCTTGGCTCACTGCGACTCCTGGCTGGCCGTGGCCACGGCCCGGTCAGGATAACCGCCGGCGGCCCAGGCGGCTACTGCCGCGTAACCCGCCGCAGGTCGGGGGCTCAGGCCGGCCGGATCAGGCGGGCACGACCACGTACTGCCGCAGGCACAGGTCGTGGAAGGTGACCGGGCCGCGCGGGCCAGGCACCTGGTCCACGTTGATGCCCGTCTCCGGCACACCGCGGAGCTTGAACCCGTCCAGCAGCCGGGTGGTGGCGTTCCAGAACGCCCCGGTCCCCCGGTAGGCGTCCAGGAACTCGCGGGCCGCGGCGGGATCGGCGGTGACGATGCCGGCCGCGAGCCCGGACGTGCAGTCGTTGGCCAGCGCCGCCGCGGCCGCCGGGCTGTCCGCCGGGGCGATGGTCAGGGTGGCCTCGTGCCCGCTGTCCAGGGCCCACTCGTGACCCAGCGGGTGGGCGTGCGGCGGCAGGGACGGGGTGATACCCAGCGCGCGGACCGGCTCCAGGACCACCTCGAGCAACTCCTCCCACGCCGGGGCGGCGATCAGCAGGAGGTTCAGCCGGTTGCACACACCCAGCCGGTCCAGGCTGCTGGTGACGATCTCGGCGGCCAGCGCCGGGTCGGCGGCCCGGTCCAGGTAGAGCACGCCACCCCCGTCGGCGTGCGCGAGCGTGCGCACCCCGGCCCGGGCCGCCTCGGCGGCCAGGCTCCGCGTGGTCTCCCCGCTGCCCCGCAAGATGACCAGCGGGATGAGGCCCGGCTGGCGGACCAGCTCGACGGCGGCTTCCCGGTCCGCGGACCGGACCAGCTGCACGACCCGCGGATCCAGCCCGGCGGCCTGCGCCGCGGGAGCGATCACGTGGTCGGCGAGGGCGGCGGCGGAGCGCAGCGCAGCGCCCCCGGTGCGCAGCACCCCGGCGTTGCGGGACTTGAGCAGCTGCGAGGCGATGTCGATGGTCACGTTGGGGCGGGCTTCGAAGTTCGCCCCGATGACCCCGACGGGCACCCGCCGCTCGGCCAGCCGCAGCCGGCCCCCGGACGGGCCGCCGGCCAGGTCGCCCAGCGGGGTCGTCTCCGGCGGGAACGGCGCGTCGGCCAGCAGCCCGATCTGGCGGGCCATCTCCTGCATCCGGCCCGGGTCGAGCCGGAGCCGGTCCAGCAGTCCCTGGCCCAGGCCCGCGGCCTCGCCGTCGGCCATGTCTTCCGCGTTGGCCGCGAGGACCTCCGGGGCCCGCTCCGTGAGCCGGGACGCCATCTCCCGCAGCGCCTGGTTGATGACGTCGCCGGTGGCCTGGGCGAGGCTCGCGGCGCTGTCCCGGGCGGCTTCGCCGCCGGCGATCACAGCCTTCTGCGCATCAGACACGCTGCCGATGCTAGGGCATGGCGCCGGCGGCTCCCAGCGCCAGTGGAAGCCCACCACCGATCGCTCCAGCGACCGGAGGTAGCGGTGCGCCGAGCGCTGGCTGTCCAGGGTGACCTGCTCCTGTTCCAGCACCCTTCCTTCTACGCCGTCCCAGAGCGCCCACCACACCGCGGACGGCACCTGGTCGGGGTGGAACTCGATGCGCATGTCGTAGTTCTCCAGGGTGCTCATGACCGCACGGCGGTACTCCCGCTCTTCGGGGTCGGCCGGGTTCCCGTCGTAGTGGTAGGAGGTCCAGTACTCGAGGGTCAGCGTCTCGCCGAGGCTCAGCGAGTGGGCCAGCGGGATGTCGGTGACGTAGAGCGCGTCGGCGATCCGCCGGAACGGCCCGGGTGCGCCCGCGCAACCCTGCCCCACTTCCAGCGTGACCGCGTCGGTGTCGTAGAGGTACGGGATCTGGTCGAGTCCCTCGACGATGGCCTCGACGACCTGCATGGTCCGGGTCCGGACCGGCTTGCGGTCGGCGCCGACAAAGACGTGGTCGTGCAGCGACACCGTCTGGTGCCGGCGGGGGCCCAGCACGCCCGCGACCTCGGCGGCCGCACCCGAGCGCATCGCCCGCGGGCCGGCCAGGACGGTGATCCGGCCGGTGCCGCGCCACAGCCGCCAGAGCCGCTCTTCTTCCTGGGCCGAGAATCCGAAGGCGGCCACGAACAGGGCCAGCGTCGACCGGCTCAGCAGCCGGCCGGACAGCGCCCGGCCCACCGTGTCCTTGAGCTGATGCGGGAGCACGTCGGAATGGCCGGCCGCGCGCGGCGAATTCCACAGGTACTGCGCCAGCACGTCGGCCACGGCCAGGTGGTTGATGGCGCCGGGCCGGGACCGCTGCGCGCGGGACTCCCAGAGCTGGCGGTACCGGCCTGGGCGCAGCAGTAATTCATGCAGGTAACGCGCGGCGGCCTCGCGGCCCGCCGCGAGCTGCGGCTCTGTCACGATATGGCTCTAATCCGCTCACTGCTGACCTGCCCGTGCCGATCTGCCCCGCGCTGACCTGCCTGATGTCGATATGCGCGACGCTGATGCGCTGCGGGCTTTTATGTACCTAGGGCTTTATGCACTCAATGCGAACTTACTGCGACCTATGCCGTCTAGCGTACGTCGCAGATCTCGCCGGGAGGGGAAGTTCGGGCTACGGGCGAGACGGCGACAGGGGGACCGGGGGGACGGGCCGCCTGTCGGCAGGCCCGTCCCTTCCCGGGCTCTGGTTCTGTCCGGGGGGCGACCCTCCTGGACCCCCGCCATGCGCGGGCCTCGGCGAGGACGCGCCTGCGGCGGCCGCCCACCTCGCTGTGGTTACCCCTCGATCCCCGGGGCAGACCGCATCGGTCAGAAGAGGATGGACGTCAGCGTGGCCACCTCGGTGAACCCGACCTTCCGGTACACCGCCCGGGCGGGCGCGTTGAAGTCGTTGACGTACAGCGACACCACGGGCGCGATGGACCGGAGCGCCTCTGGACCACGGCCGCCATCCCGGCCACGGCGAGCCCCTGCCCCCTCAGCTCGGGCCGCACCCATACTCCCTGGACCTGGCAGGCGTGCGGGGTGACCGCCCCGATCTCGGCCTTGAACATCACCCGGCCGTCCTCGATCCGGGCGAACGCCCGCCCGAGCGCGATCAGCTCAGCGACCCGGGCCCGGTAGGCAGCCCCACCGTCCGGACCGAGCGGGGACACCCCCACTTCCTCGGTGAACATGGCCACCGAGGCCGGGAGCAGCACGTCGAGCTCGCTGGGCCGGACCCGGCGCAACTGCGGGTCCGCGGCCACCCGCGGCGGCCCGGAGATGGCCATGACCGGCTGTGCGTCCCGGATCTCCCGGGGCTGGCCCCAGTAGGGGCGCAGCAGTTCCCACATCTGCCGGACGGCTTCCGCCGGGCCCACGATGGACGAGCAGCGCCGGCCCTGGAGCCGGGCCCGTCCGGCGAAGGCGGTCGCGGCGGCCGGTGTCGCCCCGACCGGGACCAGGTTAGCCCCGGCGTAACAGGCGGAGGTCAGCCTGCCACCCGGCACAAAACCCCACATCTGCCCGCCCAGCCGGACCGGATCGAGGCCTGCCTCATGGACCCGGGAGCTGACGAACACGTTCACCACCGGGTCGCGGTCGCACAACTCGAGCACGTCGTCGCGATCCCGGTCGTTCAGCAGGCGCAGCGATGAGGACCGCGACGCCTTGGTGCGCAGCACCCTTCCAGGGTATCGGTCCGTCATGAGGAATGCTCCCCCGGCAAGTCAGCCGGTCGCGGACGGCGGCGGCAGGGCCGGGCAGGTGGCGTTGACCAGGCCCGGGCCGCTGGGCAGCGCGCCGGTGGCCAGGTAACGGTTCAGGTAGCCGTTGACGCAGGTGTTGGGCGGCTGGGCGAGGGACTGGCCGTGATTCCCGCCGCCTTCCACCACCACCATCCGGGCGCTCGGCAGCAGCCGGTGCGCCCGCTGCGCGCCCGCGTAGGGGGTGGCCGCGTCCAGGGTGCCCTGGATCATCAGGATGCCCGGCAGGCCGGCCCCTTGATGTGCAGCGGGTGCGCGGGCCCGCGCACCGGCCAGAACGCGCAGGAGGCGTTGAACCAGGCGTTGTCCCAGGCCTGGAACGGCGCGGTCCGGTACACCCGGCGGGTGTCGGAGTTCCACTTCGCCCAGTTCCGCGGCCAGTTCACGTCACTGCACTCCACCGCGTTGTAGACCGCGAACTCGTTCTCGCCCTGCACGCCTTCCTGCTGGTACTGGCTGACCAGCGGCCCGGTGGCGCCGGTGTGCAGGTAGGCGGCCAGCGCCGTGGCCAGGCCGGGCCACAGCCCGTTGCTGTACCCGCCCTGCAGGAACGTGTCGTCGAAGTCGTCCGCCCCGATCCGGCCTTCGACGGGGTGGGCCTGGAGCCGGGCCCGGGCCTGGTACCAGGCGTGGTTGACCGCGGCCCGGGTGCTGCCCAGCCCGTAGGTGGCGTTGTGCGCCGCGACCCAGGAGAAGAACGCCTCCATCCGGCCCTCGAACGCGTAGTCCTGGGCGATGTTGTCGGCGTACCAGGCCCCGGTGGGGTCCACGGTGCTGTCCAGGACCATGCGGTGCAGCCGGTGCGGGAACAGGGTGGCGAACACCTGTCCCAGGTACGTCCCGTAGGAGTAAGCGAAGTAGCTGATGGCCGGGACGCCGAGCGCGGCCCGGATCGAGTTCATGTCCCGGGCCGCGTCCACCGACGTCATATAGGGCAGCAGCCAGCCGTAGCGCTTCTCGCAGTCCGCCGCGTAGCTTTTCGCCCGGTTGATCAGGGTCTGCTCCGCGGCCGCATTGGCCGGGATGTAGTCCGGCCGTTCCCCGGCGAAGAAAGACGGGTCGCAGGTCAGCGCCGGGCTGCTGGAACCCACCCCGCGCGGGTCGAAACCGATGATGTTGTAGTCGGCGGCCACCTCAGGGCTCAGCCCGTCCGCCACGATCGCCGCGAGGGCCAGGCCGCTGCCGCCCGGGCCGCCCGGGTTGACCAGCAGGTCGCCCTGCTGCTGGCTGGGCGGCGCGGTGGCCGGCACCCGGGACAGCGCGAGGGTGATCTTCCGGCCCGCCGGGTGAGCGTAGTCGAGCGGCACCGACAGGCGGGCGCACTGGAGGCTGGCCCCCTCGATGGAACAGGAATGCCAGTGCAGCGCCGACGCCCCGGGCGAGCCCGTGGCTGAGCCCGGCGCCGCGGACGCGGATGACCCGGCCGTCGCCCCGCCGGAGGCCGTGCAGCCCGCCACGGCCAGGAGGACGGCGCCGACGGCGCCCGTGGCCGCCAGCCACCCCGGCCGGGCCGGGCGGCCGGGGCGGCAGGTCATCCGGCGGGGCCGGTTCATCCGGCGGAGCGATGGCATGACTGTCATCTTGCCCGACGCACGGCCCGCCCCGGCCGCCTGCCCCCAGGCCGCGGGCCGCGGCCGGGGGATGCTGGTCAGGCCGACGCCGACCGCTGCCGGTCGGCCAGGGCCCGCCGGTACTCCTCGATGACGATGTCGTTCAGTTCCTGGACCGAGGTGTCCTTGGCCAGCTTGTCGAAGGTGATCTCGCCGTGCTGCAGCAGGTTGATCCGGTCGCAGACCTCGAGCGCCTGGCCGTAGTTGTGCATGATCATGATGATCGAGACCTGGCCCTGGCTCTTCAGGTCCTTGACCAGTTCCAGGATCATCGCCCCTTCCTTGGCGCCCATCGCGGCCAGCGGCTCGTCCAGCAGCAGCACCTTGGCGTTCGAGGTCACCGCCCGGGCCACCGCGATGGCCTGGCGCTGGCCACCGGACAGCTTGGCCACCTCCGCGTTGACCGACGGGATGTTCACCCCGATCCGGTCGAGTTCCTTCTGGGCGGTGCGCCGCATGCTCCGGTTGGACAGCAGCGTCCAGCGGGTCCGCTCCCGGTTCAGGAACATGTTGTGGTAGACGGTGAGCTCGTTGATCAGCGCCAGGTCCTGGAACACGGTGTCGATGCCGAGCGAGCGGGCGTGGTCCACCGACTTCAGCGTGACCTCCTGGCCCTCCAGGACGATCCGGCCCGAGGTCGGGGGCTGGAAGCCACACATGATCTTGATCAGGGTGGACTTGCCCGCGCCGTTGTCACCCAGCAGGCCGAGCACCTCACCCTGGCCCAGGTGGAGGTTCACGTCGTGCAGCGCGGTCACCGCGCCGAACCGCTTGCTGATGTGCTCGACCCGGAGCGCGTCACCGCTGCCGTCGGCCGTCGGCTCCGGCACGCCTGGGACTGGTTCGGCGGTCATCAGTTCCTCCCCGCTGCCCGCAGCCGCGCGAGCCGGACGTTGGCGATCATGGACAGCAGGATGGCCAGCCCGAACACGATGTCCAGCGGGTTGGCGCTGATCCCGGCGACGTTGAGGCCGTTGATCAGGGTGGCGAGCACGATGCCGCCGAGGAACGCGCCGAGGATAGTGCCCTGCCCGCCGAGCATCGCCGTGCCGCCGATGACCGCCGCGGTCACCGCGTAGAACATCGGCTGGTATCCGCCGGCGCTCGGGTCGATGGTGTTGGTGTAGAAGGCGTTCTGCAGGCCGACCAGCGCGCCCAGGGTCGAGGTAGAGCATGAAGTTGCCGTACTTGATCCGGCCGGTCTTGATGCCGGCCTCGCGGGAGCCCAGCGCGTTCCCGCCGGTCGCGATCGTGTGCAGGCCCCACTTGGTCCGGTTCAGCACCACGTAGAAGATCGCGGTGAGCGCGATCGCCCAGATGAACTGGGACCACGGCGCCGCGCCGATCCAGCGCCCGATGCTCACCGAGGCGGCGGGGATGTTGGCCGGGTAGGCGTGTGACGTGGTCAGCGTGAGGCCGAGCAGGATGAAGCCGGTGCCCAGCGTGGTGATGAACGAGGGCAGGCCCATGGTGACGGTGAGGAAGCCGTTGCCCCAGCCCACCACCACCCCGAACAGCAGCGAGATGATGATGGCCGGGATGACCGGCACACCGTAGAAGTCGATCAGGTAGTGCATCAGGAACGGCGCGAACAAGTAGACGAAGCCGGCCGACAGGTCGATCTCGCCGCAGATCAGCAGGAACACCTCGCCGATCGCGATGATGATGATCGGCGCCGCGGTCTCCGACAGCAGGTTGGCCAGGTTCGTCGAGCTGACGAACGTGGAGTTGTACCTGATGCCGAAGTAGAGCAGCAGCACGACGGCCACCACGAAGACTGTCGCCTCGCGCTGGCGGGCCAGCAGCCCGAACACGCTGCCGAGCGGATTCGACCGCGCGGGTTGGCCCCCGGGTGGCGAAACGGTCTGCGGGCTGCGCTCGGTGATCTCGCTCATGTCGACTCCAGTTTCCCCTCAGCTCACCACGTCAACCGGCGGCAGGACAGGCTGGCAGTTAGTAGCCAGTCTGCCCCGCCGCCGGTCATGCCTGCCAGTACCCCGGATTATCCGGATATCAGGTGCTGGTGGTGGCAACCGGGTTGCTGATCGCCCCAGACGGGCGCGGAATGTACTTCTGCGCGCTGGTCGAGCCCTGGAACCGGCTGCTCGCGGTGAACGGCTTGGCGTTGGACTTGGTGATGAACGTCAGGCCGGTGTCGGTGTCGGACGGGCTGATCGTGCCGCCCGAGATGTTGTACAGGTAGAACTGCAGGGTCGGCAGGAAGCCCTGCAGGTAGGGGTCCTGGTAGATGGTGAAGTCGGTCTTCCCGGCCTCGATGTTGGACAGCGTGGTCGGCGTGGTGTCAAACCCGCCGTTCGGGACCGTCAGGCCGCTCGAGGCCAGCGCCTGGCCGAGCAGCTCGGTCGAGCCCGCGTCCACCGCGAACGCGCCCTTGATCGTCTTGTGCCCGGCCAGGAACGCCTTCTCCGCCGACAGCTCCTGGCCGGTCGCCGCACCGGTCGCGACTTCGTGCACGGTGTAGCTGCTGCCGAGCACGGACACCGCACCGTCGTAGCGGGGCTGGATGTTGCCGGACCCGGGCGTGGCGATGAAGATGGCGATGTCGCCGCCGCCCGGGACCAGCGACTTGATCCTCGCGCCTAGCTGCTGGCCGGAGATGTACAGCGCCTGGCCGACGTACGCCAGCCGGTTGGTGCCGATGTCCGGGACGCCCTTCTTGACCAGGCCGTCGGCGTTGTAGCTGATCACCGGGATGCCCGCCTTCATCGCGTTCGCCACCGGGGTCGTGAACGAGGTGGCGTCAATCCCCGCGTAGGCGATCCCGGCCGCCTTGGCGGAGATCGCGGTGTTGAAGTAGCTCACCATCTCCGAGGCCAGCGAGGTCTGCGAGCCGCCCCACTTGGGGGTGGGCAGGCCGAGCAGCGCGGCCGCGTCCTGGAAGCCGTACTGGGTGGGCACGAAGAACGGGTTCGTGGTCACGTGGTTCACGAACCAGAACTGCCAGGCCGGGGTCTTCGGGAAGTTGCCCGCCGTGCTGGCGGCCGCCTTGCTGGCCGGGGTGGACCCGCCGCAGGCGGCGAGCAGGCCGGCCGCCGCCGCCGAAGCGCTGACGATCCCGGCGCTGCCGAGCAGGCGCCGGCGGGTCGGGCCGTCTTTCATGTTGAGGGTCTCGATGGCCTCGTTAACCTTGGGATCGATCTTCATCTATCTACCTCCAGGAGAAGTTCCTCAGTACTCGGTGCGCCGCCACAGCGCGGCGCACCGGAAAAGCGGATGGGTGGCCCGCTCCCCGGGGGACCGGCCCGCGGACGCTGCCGCTGATGCGGGGCAGCTTCGCGAGGCGGGATAGTTCTCGGACACGGGGGAACGCCGCGATCCCAGGCGCCCCCCGCAGGCTCAGCTGGAAGATGCGGCCCAGCAGCCAGCATGGGCCACCTTCCCTGCATCGCCTGTCCTCGAATCGTTGTCGTGTTCCGAGGCTGGGCGGCCGCGGAGCTCCGGTGCTCA
This sequence comes from uncultured Actinomycetes bacterium, assembly GCA_963781085.1. Taxonomy (GTDB): domain Bacteria; phylum Actinomycetota; class Actinomycetes; order Streptosporangiales; family Streptosporangiaceae; genus RYN-230. Next base: position 13,800 of record CAWAES010000022.1, on the reverse strand, counting down.
GCCACATTCAGGCGCCCCGATGGCTGACTCCGCCCCCAGGTTAGCGCTCTCAATCGGCTCAAGATCGTGAACGACATGCCCCTTGTTGGAGCCTTAAGCTAAAACACACAGACTCGCTCGTCAACGCACAAGATATAAAGATCCGGTTCCGGCGTCATCACAGGTCGGCAGCGCAGACCGTCGATCCCGCCCCAGGGGGTAAGGAGGGTCCAGGATGCTCGCCCGACATCGGCAATCGCTGATCCTGGAAGACATCCGGCGAGCCGGAAGCGCCCGGGTCAGCGATCTCACCCAGCGCCTCGGCGTGTCGGATATGACCATCCGCCGCGACCTCGAGACGCTGGCCCAGGCCGGGCTGATCGAGAAGGTGCACGGCGGCGCGGTGCTGCCCGGCTCACCTAGCAGCCACGAGCCGGGGTTCGAGGCCAAGTCGGTGCTGGAGAAACCGCAGAAGGAGGCCATCGCCCGGGCGGCCGCCGAGTTGGTCACGCCCGGCACCGCCATCGCCCTGTCCGCGGGGACGACCACCTTCGCCCTGGCCCAGCAGTTGCTGGACGTGTCCGGGCTGACGATCGTTACCAATTCGGTGCGGGTGGCGAGCATCTTCGGGGTCCCCCGGGCCGCGGGGCAGTTCGGCGCCACCCCGCAGGTGGTGCTCACCGGCGGGGTCCGCACTCCCTCAGACGCGCTGGTCGGCCCGATCGCGGACATCGCGATCCGCTCCCTGCACGTGGACCTGCTCTTCCTGGGCTGCCATGGCATCGACCCGGTGGCCGGCCTGACCACGCCCAACCTCGCGGAGGCAGAGACCAACCGGGCTTTCGTGCAGGCCGCCCGGCGGGTCACGGTCGTCGCGGATCACACGAAGTGGGGCATCGTCGGGCTGAGCAGCTTCGCCGAACTGGACGGGGTGGACACCTTCATCACCGACGGCCTGCTCCACGACGAGGCCCGGGCCGTGCTCAGCGAGCGGGTGAGCGAGCTGATCATCGCGGACGGCGAGTCCGACGGCCAGGTCGGCTAGCCGCCTGCGCGAGCCAGCCCGGCTCAGCGAGCCACCTCCGCGAACCGCCTAAGCCAGCCGCCTCAGCGAGCCGCACCGGTCCGCTGGCCGGGGTAGCCAGCGGGCGGGCGCGCCGCTCCGAAGTCCGCCGACCGGCTGACTGGTGCCCACTCGGCCGCCTCCGCCTCCCGGGCCCGGGCGGACTCCCCGGCGCTGCGCAGCGCGTCCGAGCCCAGCAGCAGCCGCAGCGGCGGCTGGTCCAGGCGGGCGATCTCGGTGATGATCGCCGCCGCCCGGGCCGGGTCGCCCGGCTGCCGGCCGTCCACCGCCCGGCGGTAGCGGTTCATCTCGCCCACGGTCGCCTCGTAGTCCCCGCTGACCGGCAGGATTCGCATGGACGAGCCACCCCAGTCGGTGCGGAACGCGCCCGGCTCCACGATGGTGACCTTGATACCGAGCGGCCGGACCTCGTTGCTGAGCACCTCGGAGAATCCCTCCACGGCGAACTTAGCGGTCTGGTAGCCGCCCATCCCGGGGGTCCCGCCTACCCGGCCGCCGATGGACGAGATCTGGATGATGTGCCCCGAACGCTGCGCGCGGAGCACCGGGAGGGCGGCCCTGGTCACGTTGACCACGCCGAACAGGTTGGTGTCCAACTGGGCCCGGAACTCCTCCTCCGGCAGGTCCTCGATGGACGCCGAGGTGGCGTAGCCCGCGTTGTTCACCAGGACGTCGAGGGACCCGAACTCCGCCACCGCCGCCTGGACGGCCTCGCGGGCCGCCGCCGGGTCGGTGACGTCGAGGGCGATGGGGCGGATCCGGCCGCCGTAGCGCGCCACGAGGTCGTCGAGCGACCGAGGACGGCGCGCCGTGGCGACCACGTTGTCCCCGTCGCCCGCAGCGGCCTGGACGAGTTCCCGGCCCAGGCCACGGGAGCTGCCGGTGATGAGCCACGTCTTGGTCATGGGTACCTCCAGCTGGCAGATCGCACGCTACTAACTGACTAGTTGGATATCTCCTATGGAAACGCAGCGGCCGGGTCGCTGTCAACTGAACGGTTAGTTGCTAACCTGGGCCGGTGACAGCACGTGACGCGGACCGGACCAGGAAGCGGCTGCTGGCCGCCGCGACCGACGAGTTCGCGGCCCTGGGCATCGCCGGCGCCCGGATCGACCGCATCGCCGCCGCAGCGGGCTGCAACAAGGCGATGATCTACGCCTACTTCGGCAGCAAGGATCAGCTCTTCGAGGCGTCCTTCGCGGCCCACGTCGCCGAGTTCCTGGAGCAGGTGCCGTTCGACGTGGCTGACCTGCCCGGTTATGCCGGGCGCCTGTTCGACTACTTCGAGGACCACCCGGCCGCGCTGCGGCTGTCCATCTGGTACCGGCTCGAGCGCCCGCGCGGGGCGCCGCTGCAGGCCGTGGTCTCCGCCAACCGGGCCCGGCTCGACCAGCTCGCCCAGGCCGAGCAGTCCGCGCTGCTGCCGGGCCGGTACACCCCCGCCGAACTGCTCGCACTCGTCCAGTCGGTGGCGACTGCGTGGGCCTCGATGAACCCCGAGTTCGGCCAGGACGCGCCGGACCGTGACCGCCGCCGGGCCACCGTGGTGGACGCCGTGGCGCGGCTCACCAGCTGACGGCCCGGCTGCGGGCTGCCGTCAGGAGACAGAGACCTGCGGGGTGGCCGGCGGCTGGTCGCCCGGCATGGCCTCGGCGAGCTTCATGGCCTCCTCGATGAGGGTCTCCACGATCTGCGACTCCGGCACGGTCTTGATGACCTCGCCTTTGACGAAGATCTGCCCCTTGCCGTTACCGGAGGCCACGCCCAGGTCGGCCTCGCGGGCCTCGCCGGGGCCGTTGACGACGCAGCCCATCACCGCCACGCGCAGCGGTACCTCCAGGCCCTCGAGCCCTGCGGTGACCTGATCCGCCAGCGTGTACACGTCCACCTGGGCCCGGCCGCAGGACGGGCAGGACACGATCTCCAGGCCGCGGTCGCGCAGGCCGAGCGACTCCAGGATCGCCGCGCCCACCTTGACCTCCTCGACCGGAGGCGCGGACAGGGACACCCGGATGGTGTCCCCGATCCCCTCGGCGAGCAGCGCCCCGAAGGCGGTCGCGGACTTGACCGTGCCCTGGAAGGCCGGCCCGGCCTCGGTGACCCCGAGGTGCAGCGGGTAGTCGCAGGCCTGGGCCAGCTGCCGGTACGCCGCGATCATGACGACCGGGTCGTGGTGCTTCACGGAGATCTTGATGTCGGTGAAGCCGTGCTCCTCGAACAGCGAGCATTCCCACAGCGCCGACTCCACCAGGGCCGCGGCGGTGGCCCGGCCGTGCTTGGCCAGCAGGCGCTTGTCGAGCGAGCCCGCGTTCACGCCGATCCTGATCGGGATCTCGGCTGCCGACGCGGCCCGCGCGATCTCCGCGACCTTGTCGTCGAACGCCTTGATGTTGCCGGGGTTGACGCGGACCGCGCCGCAGCCTGCGTCGATGGCGGCGAACACGTACTTCGGCTGGAAGTGGATGTCGGCGATCACCGGTATCTGGGACTTCCGGGCAATCTCCGGCAGCGCGTCCGCGTCGTCCTGTGACGGCACCGCGACCCGGACGATCTGGCAGCCTGACGCGGTCAGCTCCGCGATCTGCTGCAGCGTGGCGTTCACGTCCGCGGTCACCGTGGTGCACATCGACTGCACCGACACCGGGGCCCCGCCGCCTACCGGGACTGCGTGCTTGCCCTTGCCCACCATGATCTGGCGCGACTTGCGCCGCGGCGCCAGGGGCTCGGCCGCGGGCTGTGGCATGCCTAGATCAATGCTCATGATCCTTATCCCTCACTGTGTCCCGGTCAACGGGTGTGTTAGCCGAAGGTCCTGTTATTCAGATGCCTGCGTCCATCACGGTCGCCCCACTTGTACCAGCCACCACTTTTACCAACCCCCGCTGCTGCCAACCACCACCGGGGGCTGAAGCATCCCGGGCAGGCCGATCCGCATCATCCCTCACTGAGGTATGTGCACCGGGTTCACCAGGTCAGCCGTGATCAGCAGCAGCCCGAACCCGACCAGCAGGGCGAACACCCCGACGCTGACCGGGAGGAGCTTGCGCATGTCCACCAGCCCCGGGTCCGGCCGGTGCCGGAGCCGGGCGACCCAGGACCGGAACTGCTCGTAGATGACCACGGCCAGGTGGCCGCCGTCCAGCGGCAGCAGCGGCAGCAGGTTGAACAGCCCGACGAAGATGTTCAGCGAGATGACGATGAACAACACGATCGAGACCTTGGTCTGCCAGCCGACCTGGGCCGCGAAGGCCTCGCCGGTGTACTCCCCCGCTCCGACGACGCTGGTCACGTTGCCGCCCGCGGTGCTGCTCCGGTTCTTCGCGAACAGGTCGGGGATGGCCTTCGGGATGCTCCCGAGGGCCGACACCGAACCGGTCACGATCGTCCCGAACTCCGAGCCGGCGTAGGTGACCCCGCGGACCGGGTTCACGGTCGCGTACAGCACCGCCGGGGAGATGCCGAGGTAAGAGCCTTTGCGCCCGTTCACCACGGCCAGCGAGGGATGCAGGGTCAGCTCGTGGCCGTCCCGGATCACGGTCACCGCGACCGGCGTCCCCGCCTTCTGCGCGCGGATCGCCGCGCCCAGTTCGTTCCAGGTGTGCACCCGGGTGCCGCCGAGCGCGATGATCTTGTCGCCGGTGCGCAGGCCCGCCTTGACCGCGGGGGACGCGGGATCAGACTTGACGCAGCTGGCGGCGGTGATGCTGGACGGCACGCACGGGTCGATGGCCCCGACCGTGGAGGAGTTCGTGTTGGCCAGGCCGATCCCGACGGCCAGGATGAACAGCAGCACGAAGGCCAGCGCGAAGTGCATGAACGACCCGGCGGCCAGCACGATCATCCGCTGCCAGGGGGGCTTCCTGCGGAACGAGCGCGCCTCGTCCTCGGGGTCCACGTCCTCCAGGGCGGTCATTCCGACGATCTTGACGTAGCCGCCCGCAGGGATCGCCTTGATGCCGTACTCGGTCTCGCCCCGGATCGTTGACCACAGGGTCTGCCCGAACCCGACGAAGAACTGGGTGACTTTCATCCGGAACTTCTTCGCCGTGACGAAGTGCCCGAACTCGTGCAGCATGATCGAGAAGAGCAGGGCGAAGATGAAGATGATCCAGCCGAGCAGGGTCATCCGGCCGACTCCCCCTCCCCGCGCGACCCGGTGTGGGTCTCGCGCGTGCCGCCTCGTCCTTCGCCGGTCAGTTCCAGCGCCCGGATCCGCGCCCAGCGATCCGCGGCGAGCACGTCCTCCAGGGTCACCGCGTCCCGGGCCGCGCTCTCATGCTCAGAGACTACCTTCGCCACGGTGTCCACGATTCGGGGGAACGTGATCCGGCCGGACCGGAAAGCCTCCACGCAGACCTCGTTCGCCGCGTTGTAGACGGCCGGGGCGGTGCCCCCGGTGCTCCCGGCCTCGCGGGCCAGCCCGACGGCCGGGAACGCCTCGTGGTCCAGGGGCTGGAAGGACCAGGTGTGCGCGTGGCTCCAGTCGAGGGCCGGCCCGGCGTCGGGGACACGGTCGGGCCAGGCCAGTCCCAGCGCGATCGGGATCCGCATGTCCGGCGGGCTGGCCTGGGCGATGGTCGCGCCGTCGGTGAACTCGACCATGGAGTGGATCACCGACTGCGGATGCACCACCACCTCGATCCGGTCGAACCCGACGCCGAACAGTAGGTGCGCCTCGATCAGCTCCAGTCCCTTGTTGACCAGCGTGGCCGAGTTGATCGTGACGACCGGGCCCATGCTCCAGTTGGGATGGGCCAGGGCCTGGGCCGGCGTGACGTGCTCGAGTTCCGCCTTGTCCCGGCCGAGGAACGGGCCGCCGCTCGCGGTGAGCACCAGGCGGCCCACCTCGTCGGCCCGGCCGCCCCGCAGGCACTGCGCGATGGCCGAGTGCTCGGAGTTGACCGGCACGATCTGGCCGGGGGCCGCCTTGCCGGCCACCAGCGGACCGCCCACGATCAGGGACTCCTTGTTGGCCAGGGCCAGGGTCCGGCCCGCCTCCAGGGCGGCCAGGGTGGCGGCCAGGCCTACCGCTCCGGTGACCGCGTTCAGCACCACGTCGCAGGGCCAGGTGGCGGCCTCCGCTACCGCGTCCGGGCCCGCCAGCACCTTGGGCAGCGGCCGGGCGTGGCCGGTCCCGGACGCCTGGGCGCGCAGCGCCTCGCGTACCTGCGCGGCGGCGTCCTCCCGGGCCACGGCGACCACTTCAGCGCCGAACTCCAGGGCCTGAGCCGCCAGCAGGCCGGGATTACCTCCACCGGCAGCCAGCCCGACCAGCCGGAACCGGCCCGGATTGCGCCGCACGATGTCCGCGGCCTGGGTCCCGATGGAGCCGGTCGAGCCGAGCAGGACGATGTCACGGACCGGGCCGCTCTGCCCGGGCTGCGCTGTTTCCATGCCGCCATTCTCCGCCCTGCGGGCCAGGCCCGCTCGCACTCGGCCGGCCTCCACACTCGGCCGGCCGCCAGACCCGCCCAGCCGCCACACCTGGCCGGCCGCCACACCGGGCCCGCCACACCGGGCCCGCCACACCCGGCAGGCGCCAGTGCCAGCCCGCTACCAGGGCCAGCTGCCGGGCCGGCGCCGATGGCGCTACCCGGCGGCGGACACCTGGGCCAGCGGCTCCCAGTCGGGCCGCAGCGGCATCCCGGACTGGCCCTCAGAACCCAGCCGGACGCCGAGCACCTGGTGCAACTGCACGACGTTGTGCTCGAACCCGAGCCGCGACCCGGCCATGTAGAGGCGCCACACCCGGGCAGTGCCCTCACCGACCTCGGCTACCGCCTCGTCCCAGTGCGCGTCGAGGTTGGCGCACCAGGCGGCCAGGGTCATCGCGTAGTGCTCGCGCAAGTTCTCCTCGTGCCGCACCTCGAACCCGGTGTCGTGGATCAGGGAGACCAGGTAGCCCGGTCCTTCCAGCTCCCCGTCGGGGAACACGTAGCGGTTGATGAAACCGCCGACCACACGGCCTGGGCGCTGGTCGTCCGGGCGGGTGATGCAGTGGTTCAGCAACCGCCCCTCGGGCCGCAGCTTGCCGTGGAGGAAGGAGAAGTAGCCCGGCAGCTGGGCCCGGCCGATGTGCTCGGTCAGCCCGATCGAACTCACCGCGTCGAACTCGCCCTCGGGTACGTCGCGGTAGTCCAGGTGCCGGACCTCGGCCAGTTCGCCCAGGCCCTCCTTCTCGATGGCCTGCTGGGCCCAGGCCGCCTGCTGGGCGGACAGAGTCACGCCGAGCGCCTTGACACCGTATTCGCGGGCCGCGTGCCGGACCATGCCGCCCCAGCCACAGCCCACGTCGAGCAGCCGCATCCCCGGGCGCAGGCCGAGCTTCCGGGCCACCAGATCGTGCTTGTAGGCCTGGGCCTCCTCCAGCGAGGCGTCGGGGCGCGGGTAGCAGGCGCAGGTGTACGCCATGGACGGGCCGAGCACCCATTCGTAGAACGTGTTGGACACGTCGTAGTGGTGCGAGATGGCCGTCGCGTCGCGCTTCTTGGAGTGCAGCCGCCCGGCGATCCACCGGCGGTTCACCCGGACCTCCTGCGGCGGCGGTGGTATCCGGGGCAGGAGCAGCTTGGGGCCGCCCAGGTCCTGCAGCAGCCGGAACCGCCCGGCCAGGTCGATGTGGACCTGCTGGGCCTGGACCATCCGGGACAGCGCGTCGTACATGTCGCCCTCGACGTCGAGGTGCCCTGACACGTACGCGCGGGCCAGGCCCAGCGCGCCCGGCGCCTGGGCCAGGTAGGACACCGCGACCGGGGAGCGGACGGTGATCCGCACGGGGGCGTCCGAGGCCCCCGCCCGGCTCCCGTCGTAAGCCACGAACTCCACGGGGGCATCAGGGCCCGCCACCTTCTCGAATACGTCGGCTAGCGCCATCCCTGCCATCCCTTCTGCTGCGCGCTCATTGACCGCGCACGCACTTCTCGTACAGGCCGGCCAGCCGGCCACCGCCGTCGTACCTCTCCTTGAGGGCGGCGTAGGCGGGCCCGTTGTAGCTCGCCCAGAACTGCTCCTCGGTGTAGAAGGACGTCGAGTACAGCCCCTTGTGCCCGCCGAGCGCGGCCACCTCGTCCTCCACCAGCCGGTTGTGGTACCCGTCCGCGCGGCCCGGCGGGAGCGCGACCATCCCCCAGAAGCCGAAGTTCACGTACACCTCGCCGGGCGCCAGCGGGTAGAGCGGCCAGGGCTGGTCGCTGCGCAGCCGCAGCGGGCACAGCCAGACCGGGCTCATGCCGATGTCGGAGGCGAAGAACCGGAGGAACTCGGCGCCGCGGCCGACGGGGATCTCGACGTCCTGGATGACGTCCTCACGCGGCGGCTGCCCGCGCCGCCTGGCGATCCGCCCGGAGATGCCGTGCCGCCGGTCGAAGGCGACCAGCGAGCGGTACACGTCGGACCTCCGGTAGCGGCGTGGCCAGAGCCGGCGGATCGTCGGGTTCTGCACCCCGAACGGCCGGGAGCACCAGAACCAGTCGGTATCCCAGCGCCAGAGGTAGTCGCGGACGGTGAGGAAGTCTTCCCGGGGCCCGCGCAGCGACTGGTAGAAGATCTGGTTGCCGGTGTAGTCGCTGGTCCAGGGGGCCACGTCGCTGAACGCCGCGACGGTGAGGTAGATCTCGTCCAGGCTGAACATGGTGCCGTCCAGGAAGTCCGCCCGGTGCCCCTGGTAGCTGCCGTCGGCCGCGATCTGCGCGACGGCCGCCATGCAGCTCTCGGGGTCGTCGAAGCGGAAGTGCCTCAGGTGCACGAACGGCGCCACCGGCTCCAGCTCGATCGTGAGCGACAGCGCGTAGCCCAGGGTGCCGTAGGAGTTCGGGAAGCCACGGAACAGGTCCGCGTGCTCGTTGTCCGCGGTGGCCGTCACCACCTGGCCGTCCCCGGTGAGGATCTCCATGGCCAGGACCGACTCATGCGGCATGCCCAGGCGCAGCGAGGTGGACTCGATCCCCAGGCCGGTGACGGCGCCGCCCAGGGTGATGGTCTTCAGCTGGGGCACCACGAACGGCATCAGGCCGTGCGCCAGCGTGGCGTCCGCCAGGTCCTCGTAGGTGGTCATGCCGCCTACCACGGCGGTACGGGACGCCGGATCGACGTGCAGCACCCGGCTGAACGCCGAGACGTCCAGCTCACCAGCCCGGGACTGCGGCGGCTGATCGCGGAACCGGAACAGGTTGGAGGTGCGCTTGGCCAGCCTGACCTTCGCACCGGGCGGGACGGCAGCATAAGCCTGCTGGATCGCGGCCACCGCTGCTTCGTGGGCCTGCCGTACCCCGGCGGGAAGCGCCTCCGCCGCTCTGGCCAGTACCTCCGCCGCACTGGCGGAGGCGGCCCCGTCTGGCCCCGGCTGCTCTTCCGCCGGGCCCGGGGAATCGACGCTCACCGAGCCACCATGATTACTCTGCGGCCTGGTTCCGCTACTGCTAGAGTCAGTCACTCTGCCTCTTCTCGCTCAGGGCCGGCCCGGCCTCGAAGCTGAGGACGGACGCAGCGGCTCATGTGGGCAAGTTCCCGGCCGACTCCGGCGAACGGCGACGGAAGTTTACCGTGCGGTAGCCCTCCCGTTGACCCCCCGCCCAGGTCTCGCACCTGCCCTGGCCGCCCCGGCCTGCTGCGGCGGCCTACCGCGACGGCTGTTTCCGGGCCGCGGCTTTGCGGCCCCGGGCGGCCCGCGCCCGGCGGCCGACCCCGGCTCCGGAGCCGGGGTCAGTCAGGTCGTAACTGGCCGCCACCTGCTCGGGCGTCATCGGGACCCGGGCTGCCGAGGGCGGCACGCCCGCGTCCATGATGTCGCGCAGCAACTGCGCCAGCGAATATCCCGGGTCGGCCGTCAGCGCCCGGTCGATCGCGATGTTGGCCAGCGCTCCCTCGCCGGACTGCCAGGCGGTGAACGCGAGCAGGGAGGCGGGGGCGGGCAGGTAGGCCGGGGTGGCCCGGCGGACCACGTCGGTCCACAGCCGCAGGTGCGCGGCGCGGAACCCAGGATCCATCCGGGACCAGGCGTCGTCCCGGACCGCGAGGTGAGCCAGGACCACCGTGATCCAGGCCACCGACTCGTCGGCCAGCGGCCGGCCGCCGGCCCGGTACGTGGCGATGGCCTCCTGGACGGCGCGGCGTCCCTCCTCCACCAGCAACCTCTCCCGGCGGCCCGCGCCCGGCCCGGACGCCTGGGCGATCAATGCGGCCGCGCGTTCCCGGGCCCGGCTGGTGGCCCGTTCCATGGACCGCGCCGCGGCGCCGGTGACCGGGGCGAGGGTACTGGCCAGTGCTGCCCGGTCGGGGTAGGCCACCAGACCGGCCACGGTCATGGCGGCCGCCGCGGGATTGGCCTGGACGTCGAAGGGCACGCCGTCCGCGGGACAGCACTCGGGGTTCTCGCAGAGGTAGGACCAGTAGCGGCCGTCCTCGACCCGCATCAGCTCGTGTAACCGCAGCCCCGCTTGCCGGACAGCTCCAGCCAGGGCGTCTGCGACCGGCGTGACCAGGGCGCCCGGGCCGTAGCCGACGCCGATCACGGTGCTCAGCCGGCGCTGCCGCAGCACCCCCGCGGCGTGCTCGGCGATGTCCGCCGCGTGCTCGGCGTCCGGCGGGTCGGGAAGGTCGTAGCGGAAGGCGAGCTGAACGCGGGCCCGCGGCCGCCCCACCCCCATGACGACCAGGCTGCGGGCGGGATGGAAGCCGAGCAGGTGCGGCACGACGGCCAGGACGTCAGCGGGGGAGCTGACCCGTATCCGGGGCTGGCGGGAGAACGCGCTGGAACCTGAGACTGACGGTGTGTTGTCCATGACTCCAGGCTGGCGGGCGCGGTCGGCCGGCAGCCAGTACAGAATGACGTTCTGGGGGAAACAGCGCAGGTCCAGAGCGAAGTTCGCACACCTGTCCACCGCGCGGAAACTCGCTTTGACAAATGGCCCGGCCTGAGCAGGCGCGGAGGGCGGGACCGGGCGCCGCGCTTATTTCCTGGCCAAAAGTTACTATTCGATACACGACGGGACGACCAGGCACCTGGGCGATAGGCTGACGCGAACATTTCGGGATCTGGGCGGCGCATCACGCCCTCCAGCGGAACTCGCTTGCCGGAGGTAGCTGTGCGCATAGGCTCGGCCCTGCTCATTATCTGGCTGATCATCGGGGCTATCGCTGGAGCTCAGCGCCACTACTACAGTGGCAACATCGCGAGCTGCACGAAGGCCAGCACCATCGTGGTGACGATCTTGGCCGGTCCGCTGAACTACATCGGGGTGAACCCCAAAGTGGACTGCCACGTGCCCCAGCCCAGCGGTAGCTGACTGCCTCAGCCTGGAGTCTTCGATGCCCGGGCGGACGGCCCTTGGTGCCGGACCGGGAAGTACTTGTCGATGAAGCCGTTCCGGAACTTGCCGTCCGGGTCGTAGCGGCCCAGCAGGTCCTGGAAGTCAGCCGACCGCGGATACAGGGCGCGCACCACGTGCGGGGGCATGCCGAACAGCTTGGCCCAGTGCGGGCGGGCGCCCAGCGGGGTAAGCAGGTGCTCCATCGCGGCGATCACCGGCGTCACCGCCGCCGTGTCCTTGATCCAGGTGAAGTGCAGGGCCACCGTGTCCCGCTGGTAACTCGTGCTCAGCCACAAGTCGTCAGGTGCGACCGTGCGGACTTCGGCGACCTGCAGGACCGGGGCGAGCAGACTGCCCAGGCTGGCCAGGGCGTCGAACGCGCCCACCGCCACCTGCCGCGGCACCAGGTACTCAGACTGCAGCTCCTGCCCGCTGCTGGGGGTGAACTCGGCCCGGAAATGGGGCAGCCGCAGGTGCCACGGTCCCGGCACACCCAGCTGCTGGGTGGCGTGGGCAGGATCACCACCCGGCACCGGGTTGACCTGCTGGCCGGCCAGCGTCGCGTCCATCCACCGCGGGGCCGGCCGCCCCGCGTCGCCTTCGGTGTCCCGGACTTTGAGCCAGACCTGCCCGTGCCGGTCATCGCGCCAGTTCGTGAACACGCTGACGCTGTAGGCGCTGCCGAAGATCTCGTCGAAATGGCTCCGCAGCATGGCGGCGGGCAGGCCCTCGTAGACGTACTGGCGGATGCTGAACGCTGGGACGAGGTCCAGGGTCAGCGCGCTGACCAGGCCAAGGGAGCCAAGCCCGACCACGCACCCGCGGTAGGTCTCCCCTCCGGTGTCGCGGCGCAGGGCCCGCAGACTGCCGTCGGCGGTGATCAGGTCCAGGCCCGACACCACGGTGGCCAGGTTCCCGTTGGCGTCCCCCGAGCCGTGGGTCGCGGTGGCCACCGCCCCGGCGACCGACAGGTGCGGGAGCGAGGCCATGCTGCGCAGGGCGTAGCCGGCGGCGTCCAGTTGCTCGGTCAGTTCCCGGTAGCTGATCCCGCCAGGCACGGTGACCGCAGCCCGGCCGGGGTCGATCTCGATGGCTGGCGGCAGGTCCGCCAGCGAGATCAGCACGCCCGGGGTGTCGGCGATCCGGTTGAACGAGTGACCGGTGCCGACCGCCCGCACCTGGCTGTTGGCGGCGACCAGTTCCTGGGCTTCGCTGACGCTGCGGGGCCGCGCCACCCGGGCGGCCCGGTAGACGATGTTGCCGGCCCAGTTGGTCTCCCGAGCAGTCACGGCACCTACTCTCGCCTCATCGACCGGCCCACGCTGGCCCGCCGCGGCGGCCCTGGCGGGCGGCGAACGGGGCCCTCAGCTGACGGCGAGGGCAGCACGCCAGCCGTCGGCGCCGGACCGGGTGACATATTACGTGGCAGCACCTCTGCGGGCCTAGGCTGCCCTGGCCCGGAGAGGTCGTTGAGCTGCAGGACCGTGTTGATCAGGAGGAACAGGGTTGATCAGGAGGAACAGGCATGCCCGATCGGCTAGCTGAGCCCGCCCGCCCCGCCGTGCCCCGGGGACTCCCGCACGGTGCCGTCGCGGCCGCCGAAGAGGTAGTGGCGAGTTTCCAGCGCGGTGAGGGCCAGCCCGCCGTCGCGTACGGGATCGTGGCCGCCGGGTCGCTCGCCCACGCCGGCGGGCTGGGCGAGAGCTGGCTCGGCGGACCACCGCCCGGCGCGGACACGGTGTTCCGGATCGCCTCGATGACCAAGAGCTTCACCGCCTCAGCGGTGCTGGCGCTGCGCGACAGCGGGGTGCTCCGGCTAGACGATCCCGTCACGGATTTCGTCCCCGAACTGCGTGGCCAGCCGGGGGTGACGGACGACTCGCCGGCCATCTCGCTTCGGCATCTGCTCACGATGACCGCGGGCTTCCCGACCGACGACCCATGGGGTGACCGGCTGCAGGGTACCCCGCTGCCCGAATTCGCAGCGATCCTGGCCCGGGGCGTGCGCCCGGCCTGGGCGCCCGGCACCCGTTTCGAGTACTCCAACCTGGGCTACGCGGTGCTCGGGCGGGTCATCGCGGCCGTGGCCCAGGCTGAATACGCCGACTTCGTGCGCGATCGGATACTCGGCCCGCTCGCCATGACGCGGACCGGGTTCGAGGCCGCGGAGTTCGACCCAGCCGGGCTGGCCCGCGGATACACCCGCGGCCCGGGCGGCTGGACCGAGCTCGCCCCGGACCGCTACGGCGCGTTCGCCCCTATGGGCGGGGTGTTCAGCTGCGTCCGTGACCTGGCCCGCTGGGTCGACGGCTTTACCGCGGCGTTCCCGCCGGGAGGCCAGCGCGGCGGCGACGCCCACCCCCTGGCCCCGGCCACCCGGCGGGAGATGCAGCAGCCCGCCGTGACCTTGCCGGAAGCGCAGCCGCGGTT
>CAWAES010000021.1:0-179370 GCA_963781085.1 uncultured Actinomycetes bacterium | reverse complement strand
CAGCAGGTTGGCCAGGTTCGTCGAGCTGACAAACGTGGAGTTGTCCCTGATCCCGAAGTAGAGCAGCAGCACCACGGCCACCACGAAGACTGTCGCCTCGCGCTGGCGGGCCAGCAGCCCGAACGCGCTGCCGAGCGGATTCCGCCGCGCGGGTTCCCCCCCAGGTGGCGATACGGTCTGCGGGCTGCGCTCGGTGATCTCGCTGATGTCAACTCCAGTTTCCCTCAGCTCACCACGTCAACCGGCGGCAGGACAGGCTGGCAGTTAGTAGCCAGTCTGCCCCGCCGCCGGTCATGCCTGCTAGTACCCGGGATTATCCGGATATCAGGTGCTGGTGGTGGCAGGCGGGTTGCTGATCGCCCCCGACGGGCGCGGGATGTACTTCTGCGCGCTGGTCGAGCCCTGGAACCGGCTGCCGCCGTAAACGGCTTGGCGTTCGACTTGGTGATGAAGGTCAGGCCGGTGTCGGTGTCGGACGGGCTGATCGTCCGCCGGAGATGTTGTACAGGTAGAAGTACAGGGTCGGCAGGAAGCCCTGCAGGTAGGGGTCCTGGTCGATGGTGAAGTCGGTCTTGCCCGCCTGGATGTTGCTCAGCGTGGTCGGCGTCGTGTCGAACCCGCCGTTCGGGACCTTCAGGCCCCCGTGGCCAGCGCCTGGCCGAGGAGCTCGGTCGAGCCTGCGTCCACCGCGAACGCACCCTTGATCGTCTTGTGCCCGGCCAGGAACGCCTTCTCCGCCGACAGCTCCTGGCCGGTCGCCGCACCGGTCGCGACTTCGTGCACGGTGTAGCTGCTGCCGAGCACGGACACCGCACCGTCGTAGCGGGGCTGGATGTTGCCCGACCCGGGCGTGGCGATGAAGATGACGATGTCGCCACCGCCCGGGACCAGCGACTTGATCTTCGCGCCCAGCTGCTGGCCGGAGATGTACAGCGCCTGGCCGACATAGGCCAGCCGGTTGGTGCCGATGTCCGGGACGCCCTTCTTGACCAGGCCGTCCGCGTTGTAGCTGATCACCGGGATGCCCGCGTTCATCGCGTTCATCATCGGGGTCGTGAACGAGGTCGCGTCGATCCCCGCGTAGGCGATCCCGGCCGCCTTGGCGGAAATGGCGGTGTTGAAGTAGCTCACCATCTCCGAGGCCAGCGAGGTCTGGGAACCGCCCCACTTCGGGGTGGGCAGGCCGAGCAGCGCGGCCGCGTCCTGGAAGCCGTACTGGGTGGGCACGAAGAACGGGTTCGTGGTCACGTGGTTCACGAACCAGAACTGCCAGGCCGGGGTCTTCGGGAAGTTGCCCGCCGTGCTCGCGGCCGCCTTGCTGGCCGGGGTGGACCCGCCGCAGGCAGCGAGCAGGCCGGCCGCCGCCGCCGAAGCGCTGACGATCCCGGCACTGCCGAGCAGGCGCCGGCGGGTCGGGCCGTCTTTCATGTTGAGGGTCTCGATGGCCTCGTTGACCTTGGGATCGATCTTCATCTATCTACCTCCAGGAGAAGTTCCTCAGTGCTCGGTGCGCCGCCACAGCGCGGCGCACCGGAAAAGCGGATGGGTGGCCCGCCCCCCGGGGGACCGGCCCGCGGAGGCTGCCGCTGATGCGGGGCAGCTTCGCGAGGCGGGATAGTTCTCGGACACGGGGAACGCCGCGATCCCAGGCGCCCCCCGCAGGCTCAGCTGGACGATGCGGCCCAGCAGCCAGCATGGGCCACCTTCCCTGCATCGCCTGTCCTCGAATCGTTGTCGTGTTCCGAGGCTGGGCGGCCGCGGAGCTCCGGTGCTCAGCCACATTCAGGCGCCCGGATGGCTGACTCCGCCCCCAGGTTAGCGCTCTCAATCGGTTCAAGATCGGGAACGACATGCCCCTTGTTGGAGCCTTAAGCTAAAACACACAGACTCGATCGTCAACGCACAAGATATAAAGATCCGGTTCCGGCGTCATCACAGGTCGGCTGCGCAGACCGTCGATCCCGCCCCAGGGGGTAAGGAGGGTCCAGGATGCTCGCCCGACATCGACAATCGCTGATCCTGGAAGACATCCGGCGAGCCGGAAGCGCCCGGGTCAGCGATCTCACCCAGCGCCTCGGCGTGTCGGATATGACCATCCGCCGCGACCTCGAGGCGCTGGCCCGGGCCGGGCTGATCGAGAAGGTGCACGGCGGGGCGGTGCTGCCCGGCTCGCCCAGCAGCCACGAGCCGGGGTTCGAGGCCAAGTCGGTGCTGGAGAAGCCGCAGAAGGAGGCCATCGCCCGGGCGGCCGCCGAACTGGTCACGCCCGGCACCGCGATCGCCCTGTCCGCGGGGACGACCACGTTCGCCCTGGCCCAGCAGTTGCTGGACGTGTCCGGGCTGACGATCGTTACCAATTCGGTGCGGGTGGCGAGCATCTTCGGGGTACCCCGGGCCGCGGGGCAGTTCGGCGCCACCCCGCAGGTCGTGCTCACCGGCGGGGTCCGCACCCCCTCGGACGCGCTGGTCGGCCCGATCGCGGACATCGCGATCCGCTCCCTGCACGTGGACCTGCTCTTCCTGGGCTGCCATGGCATCGACCCGGTCGCCGGCCTGACCACGCCCAACCTCGCGGAAGCGGAGACCAACCGGGCCTTCGTGCAGGCCGCCCGGCGGGTCACGGTCGTCGCGGACCACACGAAGTGGGGCATCGTCGGGCTGAGCAGCTTCGCCGAACTGGACGAGGTGGACACCTTCATCACCGACGGCCTGCTCCACGAGGAGGCCCGGGCCCTGCTCAGCGAGCGCGTGGGCGAGCTGGTCATCGCGGACGGCCAGCCCGACGGCCAGGTCGGCTAGCCGCCTGCGCGAGCCAGCCGGGCTCAGCGAGCCACCTCCGCGACCGCCTAAGCCAGCCGCCTCAGCGGCCGCACCGGGCCGCTGGCCGGGGTAGCCAGCGGGCGGGCGCGCCGCCCCGAAGTCGGCCGACCGGCTGACTGGCGCCCACTCGGCCGCCTCCGCCTCCCGGGCCTGGGCGGATTCCCCGGCGATGCGCAGCGCGTCCGAGCCCAGCAGCAGCCGCAGCGGCGGCTGGTCCAGGCGGGCGATCTCGGTGATGATCCCCGCGGCCCGGGCCGGGTCACCCGGCTGCTGGCCGTCCACCGCCCGGCGGTAGCGGTTCATCTCGCCCACGGTCGGCTCGTAGTCCTCGCTGACCGGCAGGATGCGCATGGACGAGCCGCCCCAGTCGGTGCGGAACGCGCCCGGCTCGACGATGGTGACCTTGATGCCCAGCGGCCGGACCTCGTTGCTGAGGACCTCGGAAAACCCCTCCACGGCGTACTTGGCCGTCTGGTAGCCGCCCATCCCGGGGGTACCGCCGACCCGGCCCCCGATGGACGAGATCTGGATGAAGTGCCCCGAGCGCTGCGCGCGGAGCACCGGCAGGGCCGCCCTGGTCACGTTGACCACGCCGAACAGGTTGGTGTCCAGCTGGGCCCGGAACTCCTCCTCCGGCAGGTCCTCGATGGACGCGGAGGTGGCGTAGCCCGCGTTGTTCACCACCACGTCGAGGGACCCGAACTCCGCCACCGCCGCCTGGACGGCCTCGCGGGCCGCCGCCGGGTCGGTGACGTCGAGGGCCACGGGCCGGACCCGGCCGCCGTAGCGCGCCACGAGGTCGTCCAGCGACCCGGGACGGCGCGCCGTGGCGACCACGTTGTCCCCGTCGTCCGCAGCGGCCTGGGCGAGCTCCCGGCCCAGGCCACGGGAGCTGCCGGTGATGAGCCACGTCTTGGCCATAGATACCTCCGGCTGGCGATCGCACGCTACTAACTGACTAGTTGGATATCTCCATGGAAACGCAGCGGCCAGGTCGCTGTCAACTGAACGGTTAGTTGCTAACCTGGGCGAGTGGCGCGTGACGCGGACCGGACCAGGAGGCGGCTGCTGGCCGCCGCGACCGACGAGTTCGCGGCCCTGGGCATCGCCGGCGCCCGGATCGACCGCATCGCCGCCGCCGCAGGCTGCAACAAGGCGATGATCTACGCCTACTTCGGCAGCAAGGACCAGCTCTTCGAGGCGTCCTTCGCGGCCCACGTCGCCGGGTACCTGGAGCAGGTGCCGTTCGACGTGGCCGACCTGCCCGGCTATGCCGGGCGCCTGTTCGACTACTTCGAGGACCACCCGGCCGCGCTGCGGCTGTCCATCTGGTACCGGCTCGAGCGCCCGCAGGGAGCGCCGCTGCAGGCCGTGGTCTCCGCCAACCAGTCCCGGCTGGACCAGCTGGCCCAGGCCGCAGCAGTCCGGGCTGCTGCCCGGCCGGTACACCCCGGCCGAACTGCTCGCGCTGGTCCAGTCGGTGGCGACCGCGTGGGCCTCGATGAACCCGGAGTTCGGCCAGGACGCGCCGGACCGCGACCGCCGCCGCGCCACCGTGGTGGACGCCGTCGCGCGGCTCACCAGCTGACGGCCCGTGCTGCGGGCTGCCGTCAGGAGACGGTGACCTCCGGGGTGGCCGGCGGCTGGTCGCCCGGCATGGCCTCGGCGAGCTTCATGGCCTCCTCGATGAGGGTCTCCACGATCTGCGACTCCGGCACGGTCTTGATGACCTCACCCTTGACGAAGATCTGCCCCTTGCCGTTGCCGGAGGCCACGCCCAGGTCGGCCTCGCGGGCCTCGCCGGGGCCGTTGACGACGCAACCCATCACCGCGACGCGCAACGGTACCTCCAGGCCCTCGAGCCCCGCGGTGACCTGGTCCGCCAGCGTGTACACGTCGACCTGGGCCCGGCCGCAGGACGGGCAGGACACGATCTCCAGGCCGCGGTCGCGCAGGCCGAGCGACTCCAGGATCGCCGTGCCCACCTTGACCTCCTCGACCGGGGGCGCGGACAGCGACACCCGGATGGTGTCCCCGATCCCCTCGGCGAGCAGCGCACCGAACGCGGTCGCGGATTTGACCGTGCCCTGGAAGGCCGGCCCGGCCTCGGTCACCCCGAGATGCAGCGGGTAGTCGCAGGCCTGGGCCAGCTGCCGGTACGCCGCGATCATGACGACCGGGTCGTGGTGCTTCACGGAGATCTTGATGTCGGTGAAGCCGTGCTCCTCGAACAGCGAGCATTCCCACAGCGCCGATTCCACCAGGGCCGCGGCGGTGGCCCGGCCGTGCTTGGCCAGCAGGCGCTTGTCGAGCGAGCCCGCGTTCACGCCGATCCTGATCGGGATCTCGGCCGCCGACGCGGCCCGGGCGATCTCCGCGACCTTGTCGTCGAACGCCTTGATGTTGCCGGGGTTGACGCGGACCGCGCCGCAGCCCGCGTCGATGGCGGCGAACACGTACTTCGGCTGGAAGTGAATGTCGGCGATCACCGGTATCTGCGACTTACGGGCAATTTCCGGCAGCGCGTCCGCGTCGTCCTGCGACGGCACCGCGACCCGGACGATCTGGCAGCCGGACGCGGTCAGCTCCGCGATCTGCTGCAGCGTGGCGTTCACGTCCGCGGTCACCGTGGTGCACATCGACTGCACCGATACCGGGGCACCGCCGCCTACCGGGACCGCGTGCTTGCCCTTGCCCACCATGATCTGGCGCGACTTGCGCCGCGGCGCCAGGGGCTCGGCCGCGGGCTGTGGCATGCCTAGATCAATGCTCATGATCCTTATCCCTCACTGTGTCCCGGTCAACGGGTGTCTTAGCCGAAGGGTCCCGTTATTCAGATGCCTGCGTCCATCACGTTCGCCCCACTTGTACCAGCCACCACTTTCACCCCCGCTGCTACCAACCACCACCGGGGGCTGAAGCATCCCGGGCAGGCCGATCCGCATCATCCCTCACTGGGGTATGTGCACCGGGTTCACCAGGTCAGCCACGATCAGCAGCAGCCCGAACCCGACCAGCAGGGCGAACACCCCGACGCTGAGCGGGAGAAGCTTGCGCATGTCCACCAGCCCCGGATCCGGCCGGTGCAGGAGCCGGGCGATCCAGGACCGGATCTGCTCGTAGATGACGACGGCCAGGTGGCCGCCGTCCAGCGGCAGCAGCGGCAGCAGGTTGAACAGGCCGACGAAGATGTTCAGCGAGATGACGATGAACAGCACGATCGAGACCTTGGTCTGCCAGCCGACCTGGGCCGCGAACGCCTCGCCGGTGTACTCCCCCGCTCCGACGACGCTGGTCACGTTGCCGCCCGCGGTGCTGCTCCGGTTCTTCGCGAACAGCTCGGGGATGGCCTTCGGGATGCTGCCGAGGGCCTACACGGAGCCGACCACGATCGTCGCCGAACTCCGAGCCCGCATAGGTGACCGCACGGACCGGGTTCACGGTCGCGTACAGCACCGCCGGGGAGATGCCGAGGTAAGAGCCCTTGCGCCCGTTCACCACGGCCAGCGAGGGATGCAGGGTCAGCTCGTGGCCGTCCCGGATCACGGTCACCGTGACCGGCGTACCCGCCTTCTGCGCGCGGATCGCCGCGCCCAGCTCATTCCAGGTGTGCACCCGCGTGCCGCCGAGCGCGATGATCTTGTCACCGGTACGGAGACCCGCCTTGACCGCGGGGGACGCGGGATCAGACTTGGCGCAACTGGCGGCGGTGATGCTGGTCGGCACGCACGGGTCGATGGACCCGATCGTGGAGGAGTTCGTGTTGGACAGGCCGATCCCGACGGCCAGGATGAACAGCAGCACGAAGGCCAGCGCGAAGTGCATGAACGACCCGGCGGCCAGCACGATCATCCGCTGCCAGGGGGGCTTCCTGCGGAACGAGCGTGGCTCGTCCTCGGGGTCCACGTCCTCCAGGGCGGTCATTCCGACGATCTTGACGTAACCGCCCGCGGGGATGGCCTTGACGCCGTACTCGGTCTCGCCCCGGATCGTGGACCACAGGGTCTGCCCGAAACCGACGAAGAACTGGGTGACTTTCATCCGGAACTTCTTCGCCGTGACGAAGTGCCCGAACTCGTGCAGCATGATCGAGAAGAGCAGGGCGAAGATGAAGATGATCCAGCCGAGCAGGGTCATCCGGCCGACTCCCCCTCTCCGCGCGACCCGGTGTGGGTCTCGCGCGCGCCGCCTCGTCCTTCGCCGGTCAGTTCCAGCGCCCGGATCCGCGCCCAGCGATCCGCGGCGAGCACGTCCTCCAGGGTCACCGCGTCCCGGGCCGCGCTCTCATGCTCAGAGACTACCTTCGCCACGGTGTCCACGATTCGGGGGAACGTGATCCGGCCGGACCGGAATGCCTCCACGCAGATCTCGTTGGCCGCGTTGTAGACGGCCGGGGCGGTGCCGCCGGTGCTCCCGGCCTCGCGGGCCAGCCCGACGGCCGGGAACGCCTCGTGGTCCAGGGGCTGGAAGGACCAGGTGTGCGCGCGGCTCCAGTCGAGGGCCGGCCCCGCGTCGGGGACACGGTCCGGCCAGGCCAGTCCCAGCGCGATCGGGATCCGCATGTCCGGCGGGCTGGCCTGGGCGATGGTCGCGCCGTCGGTGAACTCGACCATGGAGTGGATCACCGACTGCGGATGCACCACCACCTCGATCCGGTCGAACCCGATGCCGAACAGCAGGTGCGCCTCGATCAGTTCCAGTCCCTTGTTGACCAGCGTCGCCGAGTTGATCGTGACCACCGGGCCCATATTCCAGTTCGGGTGGGCCAGGGCCTGGGCCGGCGTGACGTGCTCAAGCTCCGCCTTGCCCCGGCCGAGGAACGGGCCGCCGCTCGCGGTCAGCACCAGGCGGCCCACCTCGCCGGCCCGGCCGCCCCGCAGGCACTGCGCGATGGCCGAGTGCTCGGAGTCGACCGGCACGATCTGGCCGGGGGCCGCCTTGCCCGCCACCAGCGGACCGCCCACGATCAGGGACTCCTTGTTGGCCAGGGCCAGGGTCCGGCCCGCCTCCAGGGCGGCCAGGGTGGCGGCCAGGCCCACCGATCCGGTGACGGCGTTCAGCACGACGTCGCAGGGCCAGGTGGCGGCCTCCGCCACCGCGTCCGGGCCCGCCAGCACCTTGGGCAGCGGCCGGGTGTGGCCGGTCCCGGACGCCTGGGCGCGCAGCGCCTCGCGTACCTGCCCGGCGGCGTCCTCCCGGGCCACGGCGACCACCTCAGCGCCGAACTCGAGGGCCTGAGCCGCCAGCAGGCCGGGATTACCTCCGCCCGCGGCCAGCCCGGCCAGCCGGAACCGGCCCGGATTGCGCCGCACGATGTCCGCGGCCTGGGTCCCGATGGAGCCGGTCGAGCCGAGCAGGACGATGTCACGGACCGGGCCGCTCTGCCCGGGCTGCGCTGTTTCCATGCCGCCATTCTCCGCCATGCGGGCCAGGCCCGCTCGCACTCGGCCGGCCTCCACACTCGGCCGGCCGCCGACCCGCCCAGCCGCCACACCTGGCCGGCCGCCACACCGGGCCCGCCACACCGGGCCCGCCACACCCGGCAGGCGCCAGTGCCAGCCCGCTACCAGGGCCAGCTGCCGGGCCGGCGCCGATGGCGCTAGCCGGCGGCGGACACCTGGGCCAGCGGCTCCCAGTCGGGCCGCAACGGCATCCCGGACTGGCCCTCGGAACCCAGCCGGACGCCGAGCACCTGGTGCAACTGGACGACGTTGCGCTCGAACCCGAGCCGCGATCCGGCCATGTAGAGGCGCCACACCCGGGCAGTGCCCTCGCCGACCTCGGCTACCGCCTCGTCCCAGTGCGCGTCGAGGTTGGCGCACCAGGCGGCCAGGGTCATCGCGTAGTGCTCGCGCAGGTTCTCCTCGTGCCGCACCTCGAACCCGGTGTCGTGGATCAGGGAGATCAGGTAGCCCGGTCCTTCCAGCTCACCGTCGGGGAACACGTAGCGGTTGATGAAACCGCCGACCACGCGGCCCGGGCGCTGGTCGTCCGGGCGGGTGATGCAGTGGTTCAGCAACCGCCCCTCGGGCCGCAGCTTGCCGTAAAGGAAGGAGAAGTAGCCCGGGCAGCTGGGCCCGGCCGATGTGCTCGGTCAGCCCGATCGAACTCACCGCGTCGAACTCCCCCTCGGGCACGTCGCGGTAGTCGAGGTGCCGGACCTCGGCCAGCTCGCCCAGGCCCTCCTTCTCGATGGCCTGCTGCGCCCAGGCCGCCTGCTGGGCGGAGAGGGTCACGCCGAGCGCCTTGACACCGTATTCCCGGGCCGCGTGCCGGACCATGCCACCCCAGCCACAGCCCACGTCGAGCAGCCGCATCCCCGGGCGCAGGCCGAGCTTCCGGGCCACCAGATCGTGCTTGTAGGCCTGGGCCTCCTCCAGCGACGCGTCGGGGCGCGGGTAGCAGGCGCAGGTGTACGCCATGGACGGGCCGAGCACCCATTCGTAGAACGTGTTGGACACGTCGTAGTGGTGCGAGATGGCCGTCGCGTCGCGCTTCTTGGAGTGCAGCCGCCCGGCGATCCAGCGGCGGTTCACCCGGACCTCCTGCGGCGGCGGCGGTATCCGGGGCAGCAGCAGCCTGGGCCCGCCCAGGTCCTGCAGCAGCCGGAGCCGCTCGGCCAGGTCGATGTGGACCTGCTGGGCCTGGACCATCCGGGACAGCGCGTCGTACATGTCGCCCTCGACGTCGAGGTGCCCTGACACGTACGCGCGGGCCAGGCCCAGCGCGCCCGGCGCCTGGGCCAGGTAGGACACCGCGACCGGGGAGCGCACGGTGATCCGCACGGGGGCGTCCGAGGCGCCCGCCCGGCTCCCGTCGTAAGCCACGAACTCCACGGGGGCATCGGGGCCCGCCACCTTCTCGAATACGTCGGCTAGCGCCATCCCTGCCATCCCTTCTGCTGCGCGCTCATTGACCGCGCACGCACTTCTCGTACAGGCCGGCCAGCCGGCCACCGCCGTCGTACCTCTCCTTGAGGGCGGCGTAGGCGGGCCCGTTGTAGCTCGCCCAGAACTGCTCCTCGGTGTAGAAGGACGTCGAGTACAGCCCCTTGTGCCCGCCGAGCGCGGCCACCTCGTCCTCCACCAGCCGGTTGTGGTACCCGTCCGCGCGGCCCGGCGGGAGCGCGACCATCCCCCAGAAGCCGAAGTTCACGTACACCTCGCCGGGCGCCAGCGGGTAGAGCGGCCAGGGCTGGTCGCTGCGCAGCCGCAGCGGGCACAGCCAGACCGGGCTCATGCCGACGTCGGAGGCGAAGAACCGGAGGAACTCGGCGCCGCGGCCGACGGGGATCTCGACGTCCTGGATGACGTCCTCACGCGGCGGCTGCCCGCGGCGCTTGGCGATCCGCGCCGGAGATGCCGTGCCGCCGGTCGAAGGCGACCAGCGAGCGGTACACGTCGGACCTCCGGTAGCGGCGCGGCCAGAGCCGGCGGATCGTCGGGTTCTGCACCCCGAACGGCCGGGAGCACCAGAACCAGTCGGTATCCCAGCGCCAGAGGTAGTCGCGGACGGTGAGGAAGTCTTCCCGGGGCCCGCGCAGCGACTGGTAGAAGATCTGGCTGCCGGTGTAGTCGCTGGTCCAGGGGGCCACGTCGCTGAACGCCGCGACGGTGAGGTAGATCTCGTCCAGGCTGAACATGGTGCCGTCCAGGAAGTCCGCCCGGTGCCCCTGGTAGCTGCCGTCGGCCGCGATCTGCGCGACGGCCGCCATGCAGCTCTCGGGGTCGTCGAAGCGGAAGTGCCGCAGGTGCACGAACGGCGCCACCGGCTCCAGCTCGATCGTGAGCGACAGCGCGTAGCCCAGGGTGCCGTAGGAGTTCGGGAAGCCACGGAACAGGTCCGCGTGCTCGTTGTCCGCGGTGGCCGTCACCACCTGGCCGTCCCCGGTGAGGATCTCCATGGCCAGGACCGACTCATGCGGCATGCCCAGGCGCAGCGAGGTGGACTCGATCCCCAGGCCGGTGACCGCGCCGCCCAGGGTGATGGTCTTCAGCTGGGGCACCACGAACGGCATCAGGCCGTGCGCCAGCGTCGCGTCCGCCAGGTCCTCGTAGGTGGTCATGCCGCCCACCACGGCGGTGCGGGACGCCGGATCGACGTGCAGCACCCGGCTGAACGCGGAGACGTCCAGCTCACCAGCCCGGGACTGCGGCGACTGATCGCGGAACCGGAACAGGTTGGAGGTGCGCTTGGCCAGCCTGACCTTCGCACCGGGCGGGACGGCAGCATAGGCCTGCTGGATCGCGGCCACCGCGGCTTCGTGGGCCTGCCGTACCCCGGCGGGAAGGGCCTCCGCCGCTCTGGCCAGTACCTCCGCCGCACTGGCGGAGGCGGCCCCGCCTGGCCCCGGCTGGTCTTCCGCCGCGCCCGCGGAATCCACGCTCACCGAGCCACCATGATTACTCTGCGGCCTGGTTCCGCTACTGCTAGAGTCAGTCACTCTGCCTCTCCTCGCTCAGGGCCGGCCCGGCCTCGAAGCTGAGGACGAACGCAGCGGCTCATGTGGGCAAGTTCCCGGCCGACTCCGGCGAACGGCGACGGAAGTTTACCGTGCGGTAGCCCTCCCGTTGAACCCCCGCCCAGGTCTCGCACCTGCCCTGGCCGCCCCGGCCTGCTGCGGCGGCCTACCGCGACGGCTGTTTCCGGGCCGCGGCTTTGCGGCCCCGGGCGGCCCGCGCCCGGCGGCCGACCCGGCTCCGGAGCCGGGGTCCGCCAGGTCGTAACTGGCCGCCACCTGCTCGGGCGTCATCGGGACCCGGGCCGCCGAGGGCGGCACGCCCGCGTCCATGATGTCGCGCAGCAACTGCGCCAGCGAATATCCCGGGTCCGCCGTCAGCGCCCGGTCGATCGCGATGTTGGCCAGCGCTCCCTCGCCGGACTGCCAGGCGGTGAACGCGAGCAGGGAGGCGGGGGCGGGCAGGTAGGCCGGGGTGGCCCGGCGGACCACGTCGGTCCACAGCCGCAGGTGCGCGGCGCGGAACCCAGGATCCATCCGGGACCAGGCGTCGTCCCGGACCGCGAGGTGAGCCAGGACCACCGTGATCCAGGCCACCGACTCGTCGGCCAGCGGCCGGCCGCCGGCCCGGTACGTGGCGATGGCCTCCTGGACGGCGCGGCGTCCCTCCTCCACCAGCAACCTCTCCCGGCGGCCCGCGCCCGGCCCGGACGCCTGGGCGATCAATGCGGCCGCGCGTTCCCGGGCCCGGCTGGTGGCCCGTTCCATGGACCGCGCCGCGGCGCCGGTGACCGGGGCGAGGGTACTGGCCAGTGCTGCCCGGTCCGGGTAGGCGACCAGACCGGCCACGGTCATGGCGGCCGCCGCGGGATTGGCCTGGACGTCGAAGGGCACGCCGTCCGCGGGACAGCACTCGGGGTTCTCGCAGAGGTAGGACCAGTAGCGGCCGTCCTCGACCCGCATCAGCTCGTGTAACCGCAGCCCCGCTTGCCGGACAGCTCCAGCCAGGGCGTCCGCGACCGGCGTGACCAGGGCGCCCGGGCCGTAGCCGACGCCGATCACGGTGCTCAGCCGGCGCTGCCGCAGCACCCCCGCGGCGTGCTCGGCGATGTCCGCCGCGTGCTCGGCGTCCGGCGGGTCGGGAAGGTCGTAGCGGAAGGCGAGCTGAACGCGGGCCCGCGGCCGCCCCACCCCCATGACGACCAGGCTGCGGGCGGGATGGAAGCCGAGCAGGTGCGGCACGACGGCCAGGACGTCAGCGGGGGAGCTGACCCGTATCCGGGGCTGGCGGGAGAACGCGCTGGAACCTGAGACTGACGGTGTGTTGTCCATGACTCCAGGCTGGCGGGCGCGGTCGGCCGGCGGCCAGTACAGAATGACGTTCTGGGGGAAACAGCGCAGGTCCAGAGCGAAGTTCGCACACCTGTCCACCGCGCGGAAACTCGCTTTGACAAATGGCCCGGCCTGAGCAGGCGCGGAGGGCGGGACCGGGCGCCGCGCTTATTTCCTGGCCAAAAGTTACTATTCGATACACGACGGGACGACCAGGCACCTGGGCGATAGGCTGACGCGAACATTTCGGGATCTGGGCGGCGCATCACGCCCTCCAGCGGAACTCGCTTGCCGGAGGTAGCTGTGCGCATAGGCTCGGCCCTGCTCATTATCTGGCTGATCATCGGGGCTATCGCTGGAGCTCAGCGCCACTACTACAGTGGCAACATCGCGAGCTGCACGAAGGCCAGCACCATCGTGGTGACGATCTTGGCCGGTCCGCTGAACTACATCGGGGTGAACCCCAAAGTGGACTGCCACGTGCCCAAGCCCAGCGGTAGCTGACTGCCTCAGCCTGGAGTCTTCGATGCCCGGGCGGACGGCCCTTGGTGCCGGACCGGGAAGTACTTGTCGATGAAGCCGTTCCGGAACTTGCCGTCCGGGTCGTAGCGGCCCAGCAGGTCCTGGAAGTCAGCCGACCGCGGATACAGGGCGCGCACCACGTGCGGGGGCATGCCGAACAGCTTGGCCCAGTGCGGGCGGGCGCCCAGCGGGGTAAGCAGGTGCTCCATCGCGGCGATCACCGGCGTCACCGCCGCCGTGTCCTTGATCCAGGTGAAGTGCAGGGCCACCGTGTCCCGCTGGTAACTCGTGCTCAGCCACAAGTCGTCAGGTGCGACCGTGCGGACTTCGGCGACCTGCAGGACCGGGGCGAGCAGACTGCCCAGGCTGGCCAGGGCGTCGAACGCGCCCACCGCCACCTGCCGCGGCACCAGGTACTCAGACTGCAGCTCCTGCCCGCTGCTGGGGGTGAACTCGGCCCGGAAATGGGGCAGCCGCAGGTGCCACGGTCCCGGCACACCCAGCTGCTGGGTGGCGTGGGCAGGATCACCACCCGGCACCGGGTTGACCTGCTGGCCGGCCAGCGTCGCGTCCATCCACCGCGGGGCCGGCCGCCCCGCGTCGCCTTCGGTGTCCCGGACTTTGAGCCAGACCTGCCCGTGCCGGTCATCGCGCCAGTTCGTGAACACGCTGACGCTGTAGGCGCTGCCGAAGATCTCGTCGAAATGGCTCCGCAGCATGGCGGCGGGCAGGCCCTCGTAGACGTACTGGCGGATGCTGAACGCCGGGACGAGGTCCAGGGTCAGCGCGCTGACCAGGCCAAGGGAGCCAAGCCCGACCACGCACCCGCGGTAGGTCTCCCCTCCGGTGTCGCGGCGCAGGGCCCGCAGACTGCCGTCGGCGGTGATCAGGTCCAGGCCCGACACCACGGTGGCCAGGTTCCCGTTGGCGTCCCCCGAGCCGTGGGTCGCGGTGGCCACCGCCCCGGCGACCGACAGGTGCGGGAGCGAGGCCATGCTGCGCAGGGCGTAGCCGGCGGCGTCCAGTTGCTCGGTCAGTTCCCGGTAGCTGATCCCGCCAGGCACGGTGACCGCAGCCCGGCCGGGGTCGATCTCGATGGCTGGCGGCAGGTCCGCCAGCGAGATCAGCACGCCCGGGGTGTCGGCGATCCGGTTGAACGAGTGACCGGTGCCGACCGCCCGCACCTGGCTGTTGGCGGCGACCAGTTCCTGGGCTTCGCTGACGCTGCGGGGCCGCGCCACCCGGGCGGCCCGGTAGACGATGTTGCCGGCCCAGTTGGTCTCCCGAGCAGTCACGGCACCTACTCTCGCCTCATCGACCGGCCCACGCTGGCCCGCCGCGGCGGCCCTGGCGGGCGGCGAACGGGGCCCTCAGCTGACGGCGAGGGCAGCACGCCAGCCGTCGGCGCCGGACCGGGTGACATATTACGTGGCAGCACCTCTGCGGGCCTAGGCTGCCCTGGCCCGGAGAGGTCGTTGAGCTGCAGGACCGTGTTGATCAGGAGGAACAGGGTTGATCAGGAGGAACAGGCATGCCCGATCGGCTAGCTGAGCCCGCCCGCCCCGCCGTGCCCCGGGGACTCCCGCACGGTGCCGTCGCGGCCGCCGAAGAGGTAGTGGCGAGTTTCCAGCGCGGTGAGGGCCAGCCCGCCGTCGCGTACGGGATCGTGGCCGCCGGGTCGCTCGCCCACGCCGGCGGGCTGGGCGAGAGCTGGCTCGGCGGACCACCGCCCGGCGCGGACACGGTGTTCCGGATCGCCTCGATGACCAAGAGCTTCACCGCCTCAGCGGTGCTGGCGCTGCGCGACAGCGGGGTGCTCCGGCTAGACGATCCCGTCACGGATTTCGTCCCCGAACTGCGTGGCCAGCCGGGGGTGACGGACGACTCGCCGGCCATCTCGCTTCGGCATCTGCTCACGATGACCGCGGGCTTCCCGACCGACGACCCATGGGGTGACCGGCTGCAGGGTACCCCGCTGCCCGAATTCGCAGCGATCCTGGCCCGGGGCGTGCGCCCGGCCTGGGCGCCCGGCACCCGTTTCGAGTACTCCAACCTGGGCTACGCGGTGCTCGGGCGGGTCATCGCGGCCGTGGCCCAGGCTGACTACGCCGACTTCGTGCGCGATCGGATACTCGGCCCGCTCGCCATGACGCGGACCGGGTTCGAGGCCGCGGAGTTCGACCCAGCCGGGCTGGCCCGCGGATACACCCGCGGCCCGGGCGGCTGGACCGAGCTCGCCCCGGACCGCTACGGCGCGTTCGCCCCTATGGGCGGGGTGTTCAGCTGCGTCCGTGACCTGGCCCGCTGGGTCAACGGCTTTACCGCGGCGTTCCCGCCGGGAGGCCAGCGCGGCGGCGACGCCCACCCCCTGGCCCCGGCCACCCGGCGGGAGATGCAGCAGCCCGCCGTGACCTTGCCGGAAGCGCAGCCGCGGTTCCCGGGAAATCCCGCCGCAGGCAGCCAGTACGGGTACGGGTTCGGGTTGTTCACCGAGGAGACCAGCGCCTGGGGACGTCTCGTCTATCACAGCGGCGGTTACCCGGGCTTTGGCAGTCACATGCGCTGGCATCCGGAGACCGGCCTCGGCGTGGTCGTCCTGGCCAACAGCACCTACGCGGGCGCGTCCGTGCTGGCCGCCAGGCTCATGGAGGAGGTGCTGAAGGCCGCGGCGGCTGAGGACGGCCGGGTCGCGGGCGGGGCACCTGCCGGAGAGCAGGTTTCCGGGGGAGCCCCGGCGGTGGTCCGCGGGCCGGCGCCTGCGCCCGGTGGTCCCTGGCCGGAGACCCTAAACGCCCAGCAGGTGGTCACCGCTCTGCTGACCCACTGGGACGACGAGGTGGCGGAGCAGTTGTTCGCGGACAACGTCGTACTGGACCAGCCGCTGGACCGGCGCCGCGAGCGTATCGGCCGGATGTGGGAGCGCCTGGGGCCGCCGCGCTCCCGCACCCTGGCCACGCCCAGGCCGGCCGAGTTCGACTCCCCCGCGCACTGCCGCTGGTGGCTGCACGGCGAACGCGGTGACACACAGGTCGAGATCCTGCTCACGCCGGAGAACCCGCCCCGGGTCCAGTCACTGACGGTCACCGTGCCGCCCGCCGCCGACTCCGCGCTCTGGCGGCAGACGCAGACCCTGATCGGCCTGCTCAACTCGTCGCTGAGTGACGGTGCGCCGACCTGGCCCGCGGAGCTACCTGTGTCCGGGCTGGTCGATTCGGGGCTGCTGATTCGCCAGCTGAGGATGGCCCGGGCCTGGGCGGGCGTGTGCCGGCCCGGTGCGTTCTGCGGCGGCAACGGGCAGACCAGCACCGTGATCGAGCTCGACGGCGAGCACGCCGGGCTGACCCTGGCCGTGGAGCTGGACCGGGGGCAGCAGTCCGTCCGCCGGGTGGACGTCGCGCCGCGCGGCTGAGCCACCACGCCAGGTCAGTCAGGTCCAGCTCGCGAGGCTCAGATCAGCCAGGGCCGCTCAGCTGACCGCTCAGCCGCGCTCGGGCTGCTGGCTCTCCAGGAAGCGGTCCACCAGCCCGCGGATCACGGTCGCCATCGAGAAGCCGTGCTCGCCGCACCAGGCCCGCAGCCGGGCATGCTGGTCGGCGGAGAACCGGACTGGCACCATCTGCTGGGCCGACGACGACGAGCCGCGGACCAGTTCGGCCACGACGGCCGCGCCCCACTCCCGGGTCTGCGTCTGGACCCCCGGCTGGCGGCCGAGCTCCCAGCCGAGCCGCCGGGCCAGCGGGCCGGGCACTGCGGTCGGCGACGACCGGAACCCGGTGCGCAGCAGCCAGGCGTACACCCGGTCACGGTCCGCGGGAGGCAGTTGCCCGACGGCCTCGACCAGCAGCCGCGAAGCGTCCGCGGCGTCGGCCTCGGGCTCTGGCGGGACGAATGGTTCCAGGTCGTCCGGCTCGAGGGTGCCGCCCGGGATCGGCGGCTCGGCAGGGCCGGGCGGTACTGGCGGGTTGGCGGGCTCCGGGGGTTCGGGGGGGTCGACCGGGTCCGGCGGGTCCGGCGGATCGGGCGGGTCGGGAAGGTCCGGGGGAATGCCGGTCATCGAAAGGCTCCTGACGCGAGGCGGTCGATATCGCCTACCGATATCACGATATCGCGCCCACGGCCAGCCCGAGAGGGACGCGCGGCGCCCCCTTCCATGCTCACGGTGCACAAGGGCGCCATCGGGACGCGGGCTGAGGCATCTGTGATTGATGCGGGAACGTGCGAGACCAACCAGAGTTCTACAGGTACGGGTAGCCGGCGTCGGCGGCCTGCTGGAAGGCTGCTTGTGCTGCTTCGATGTCGCCGCGAGCTTCCAGCAGCTGCCCCAAGACCACCAGGGCGTAGGGGGCGTCGGGGTTCGCGGTGCCGACGGCCCGGCGGTGGGCTGCCCGTGTCCCCTCCAGGTCGTCCTGGTCGCGGAGCAAGTTCAGCAGCTCGGTGAGGGCCGGGCGAGCCCAGACGGCGTTCCGGGAGTCAACAACGCGCAGGTATGCGTTCCGTGCCCCGGCTGTATCGCCTTGCTTTTGCAGCAGTCCGCCCAGGAAGACGGAGGCACGGGCGGCGGCGTCGGTGTCCCCGGACTCGATGGCCTGCTGGCACGCGTCCTGCGCTCCTGGGGTGTCACCTTGCTTCGCCAGGGCCAGGGCCACGCCAACCAGGCCGGCGGGCGACCATTCCGGGTGCCCCGAGCTGATCGCCTGCCGGAAGTAAGCGCCCGCTCCCGCATAGTCGCGCTGGAAGATCATCAGCAGCTGCCCAAGGTCTACCAGGGCCTCGGGAGCCACCTCGCGGTCCCCGGAGTCGGCGGCCCGCTGATAGGCGGCTCGTGCGCCCTCAGCGTCCCCCAGGTCCCCGCGCAGCAGATGGCCCAGGTCTATCAGCGCGTGGGTGTCCCCGCAGTCGATGGCCTGCTGGTAGGCGGCTCGTGCTCCGTCGAGGTCGTCTTGACCCCGCAGCAGGTCCCCCAGGTCTGTCATCGCCCGGACGTTCCCGGCGTCGATCTCGTGCCGGTAGAAGCGGGCCAGCGTCTCGGCTACCGCGGCAGCCAGGACTGGATCGTCAGCCAGCACACCCTGCACGTGCCCTTCCAGCGCGTCCCGGGCCTGCAGATCCGCTGGATCCATGACCAGGGCCCGCACCGCGCCGGGCAGCGGCCCGTCGCCGTCCCGGACGCCGAAGATCTGCTGCAGCAGCCGCCGGCCCAGTGTGGCTCGCGGATCCAGGCTTGGTTCCTGGTCCGCATCCAGTACCGCTTCGCGGTAGACGCCCGCGGCCGCCGCCATGTGGGGCGTCAGCTGCTCGGAGAGAAACACCGTGCACTCCTGGCTCTGCCGGCGCGTGCGGGTTCGTTCCGCCGGCGGGCCAGCCGCGGGCGCGACTTCGCGGGTAGCTGGTCCGCCGGCCGGGGCCGCGAGCGGGACCACTGCACCGCCGGGGGCGGGCCGCTGGCCTAGAGGGCCACGCCCAGCAGCGCGTCCACGGCGTCCCGGACCAGATCGGCCCCGGAGTCCGCCGCGGGGACCGCGCCGGTGAGCACGTCCTCGGCCCAGCCGTCCACGACCGCCAGCGCCCCCGGGGCGTCGAGGTCGTCGGCGAGCCGCTCCCGCATCGCAGCCAGCACGGCCGCGCCGCGGCCCGGGGACGACGGGCCGCTCGCCGCGGCACGGCGCGCGGACTCAGGACCCTCCGGCGCGGACGCAGGACGCGCCGGCCACCTGGACCGCCTCCCGCCAGCGGGCCAGCCGGTCCGTGGCGGCGGCCAGCCCGGCGTCCGTCCAGTCCCAGTCGCGACGATAATGGTGCGCCAGGATGGCCAGCCGGACCGCCATCGGGTCGTGGCCGTCGGCCAGCAGCCGGGACACGAACACCAGGTTGCCGAGCGACTTGGACATCTTCTCGCCGTCCAGGCGGACCATCCCGGCGTGCACGTAGTGCCGCGCGAAGGCGTCCGGGTCGAGCGCCACCCGGGCGTGCGAGGCGCTCATCTCGTGGTGCGGGAAGATCAGGTCCGTGCCGCCCGCCTGGACGTCGAACGTGGCGCCCAGGTACTCGGTGGAGATCGCCGCGCACTCCACGTGCCAGCCGGGCCGCCCCTGGCCGAACCGGGACGCCCAGGCCGGCTCGTGCGGCCGGGCCCCCAGCCAGACCAGCGCGTCCAGCGGGTCCTTCTTGCCGGGACGGCCGGGATCGCCGCCGCGCTCGGCGAACAGCTCCAGCATCTCGCCCCGGTCCAGCCCGGACACCGAGCCGAACGCGTCGTCGCTGCCCCGCGCGAAGTACTGGTCCGTTTCCAGGTCGTACAGGGCGCCCCGCTCGGCGAGGCGGCCCGCGAAGCGCTCGATGACGCCGAGGGCCTCGACCGCGCCGACCAGCCGGGCGGGCGGCAGCACCCGCAGGGCCGCCATGTCGGCGCGGTAGCGGTCGATCTCACGGTCGGCCAGCTCGCGCCAGTCCTCACCGTCCCGGGCCGCCCGCTCCAGCAGCGGGTCGTCCACGTCGGTCACGTTCTGCACGTAGGTCACGTGATGGCCCGCGTCCCGCCAGGCTCGGACCAGCAGGTCCCAGGCCAGGAACGTGGCGGCGTGCCCGATATGGGTGGCGTCGTACGGGGTGATCCCGCACGCGTACAGCGTGGCGTCCGGCCCGGCCGCGGCGACCGCCAGCTCGCCGGAGGAGGTGTCGAACACGAGGGGCTCGGGGCCGTGCCCCGGCAGCTCAGGAATGCTTACGCCACGCCAGGAGTCCATGAGTCGCAGGTTATCTCGGCCACTCCCCCGGGCCGGCCGGGTGGCCACCGCGATCGCCCGCCCGGCGGCAGGCCCGGTGGCCTGCAGAGACGGCCAGGCTCAGCGCCTGCGACGCCTGCTCGAACGCGTAGGCCAGGGCGATCAGGGCCGGCTCGCTCCAGGCCGGGCCGAGGAACGACAGGCCCACCGGCAGCCCGCTGACCTGGCCCGCCGGGACCGAGATGGCCGGATAACCGGCCACCGCGGACGGCCCCGCGGGGTGGAACACGTCAACGTTGCACCGAGTCCCAGCACGTAGTCGGTCAGGACGGCCGGGTTCGTGTCACCGGTCAGCGTGACGGTCGGCATCGAGCCGCGGTGCTCGGTCAGCGGGCCGTCCAGCGCCTCCCGGGCCGCGGGTGCCTCGCCCCACCACGCGCGGAGCCGCGCGCCGGATCGGCGGGATCCCGCCGTGGCCTCCGCCTGCGAAATATGACAGCCCTGGCCGGAGCGCTATGGCTATCGGGAGTCGATGCGCTCCGCCGCAGTCAGATCCATGAGCGCCGCCGGCTCAGACCGCCGCAGTTCAGGTCCATCTCCGGGCTGTGGCCTGCAGGTAACGCTTGTGGGGACCGATCGACGGCGACGTTGTATCCCACGCATGTCCCGCGCAGCGAGAATTGGCCAGAGTTGCCGAAGGTCGTCCGCGTATATCCGCGCCGCGCGTGTCAGCAGTCGCCTTCCAGCCCGGGGCAGGTCCAGGCAATCGTGCCCCCGTGCTCCTCGTATTCCCTGCATGACACGATCGAGGCCGCGGGTGCATCACGAGGAGCATCAGCTCAGCCTGGAGCGGTTTGTCGCCGGCCGGGGTGACCGTTTGCGGCGCACGGCGGCGCTGCTGGCCGGGAGCCGGGCGCGGCGAGGACCTGCTCCAGTCGGCGTTGGAGCGGCTCTGCGCAACTGGCGGCGGATTGACGGAGACCCGGAAAGCTACGTCCGCCGCACCCTGTACAACCTGGCCACCGAT
The DNA here is from genome assembly GCA_963781085.1 of uncultured Actinomycetes bacterium. Classification (GTDB taxonomy): domain Bacteria; phylum Actinomycetota; class Actinomycetes; order Streptosporangiales; family Streptosporangiaceae; genus RYN-230. The sequence goes on along the minus strand of CAWAES010000021.1, from coordinate 158,489 downwards.
GGCTGGCGCCGCCAGCGAGTGTGGCGGCAGAAGGCGGCTCTGTTCGAGCCCGCCCCGCCGGTGACCCCTCGACCGCCGTTGGCCTCCGCGATGCCGTGGTGCGGGTGCTGCCCAGCTGCCCCGCGGCAGCGGGCCGTCCTGGTGCTGCGCTACTTCGAGCAGCTGATCGAGGCGAACGGCGGATCTCGGTGCTCGGTCGGCACCGTCAGTCGGCCACCGCCCGCGGGCCGGCCCGGCTACGTGAGATCACTGCCGCCGCAGACAGCACAGAAGCGACCACCGCAAGGGAGTCATCATGAGTTCAGACATCGAGGAACTGGCCGTGAGGGCTGTCCAGTTCACGGCCCCGATGCGGGTTCGCCGGACCTCGCCGCCCGGCGTGCGCGCGGCACCGGTGGCGGACCAGGTACGAGCTCACGCCTGGCCGCAGGCTCCGACAGGTAGCCGCCGTGCCGCAGTCACGATGACCGCGCTCCCGGCCGCGGCACCCCGGCGCCCACCTGGCAGCATGGACCGTGGTCAAGCAGGCCGACGGGAACGTCCACGTCACCATCCGCGAGCTGAACGTCCGCCCGGCTTGCAGGCCAAGCTGCGCGTCGATGGCGTGCCGCGCACGTCATGTTGTCCGGCCAGACCGTGACGCGGTGCAGCGGGCCGCGGAAGCGGGGCTTTCCGGTCGCGGGCGGAGGCCTCGCGCAGGGCGTCCGGGCTGACCGTGGTAACCGCGCCGAGGAGCGGGTTCAGCTCGGCGATGCGCTCCAGGTAGCGGGTGGTCTGCCCGGCGGACGAGTAGTTCTGGGGGGTGGAGGGGGCCGGCGGCTGCGCCGTCTCCGGCCGGGGGCGGGCGCGGTGCGCCGGCTGCCCCTGGCGCCGCTGCTGTCCCCGGACGCGGTCCCGGGCACGGTGGCCCCGGACGCGGCGGCGGGCTCGGGCATGGAGGCAGGATAGCCGGGTGCAGATGACCACGGGTGATCTTGAAGTAGTCCGCGGCCCATGGACCGGCCGGACCTGCTCGCGCTGGCGACACCCCTGCCTACTCGCTGGCCGCTCCGCCCGATCGACAGATCTACGACGCGTCGCGCGACCCGGCCCTCGTCTAAATCCGATCGCGGCTGCCAGCGAGGCGGCACGGTCTGCAGAAAGCAACCTTGCGCAGCGCGTTGTGGAGGAGCAGACCGGGGTCAAGGGGTAGTTGTCTCGGTTTTGGGGCGTTACTGGGCCGGGTTTGGGCATGCCGGAAGGAGGGCCGGGGTCCAGGTGGAGCGCCGGCTGGACGAACGACCTAGAGGCCGGTTCTCCTCCCGGCTCAGACTGGACCACGCCGGTTCAAGGCTGAGGAGACGGGGCGGTGACTCGAATACGGCCAGCCGCCTGGCTCATGGCCGCGGTCGCACTGTTCCCGCTGGCCGTGGCCGGTTATGCCCTGCTCGTCCGCGCGTCCCCGCAGTACTACTGGACGCAGATCGACACGGCCGTCTACCGGGATAGCGGCATCGCTGTGCGGAACCAGCCAGCGATGCTCTACACGCTGGAGCTCGGGGCGGCGAAGCTGCCGTTCACCTACACGCCGTTCGCCGCGCTCCTGTTCGCCGCAGGAAGCGGTGCGTCGTTCGCGACCTGGCAGGTCGGGCTGGCGGTGCTCACGATCGGGCTGCTGCCGGTGGTGGCGTACCTTTGCCTGGGACTTGCCGGGCGGCCCGCCGCCCTGGCCAGGGTGGCGGCGGCGTTTGCGATCGCCGCGGTGGGTCTCTGGCTCGAACCGGTTGCGATGACGCTGTTCTTCGGGCAGATCAACCTCGTGCTGCTGGCCCTGGTGGTGAGCGATCTCGCGCTGCCGGACCGCATCAAGGGCAAAGGCATCGGAATCGGGCTGGCGGCGGGAATCAAGCTCACGCCGTTGATCTTCATTCCGTACCTGCTGTTCACGCGGCGGGTAAAGGCCGCGGCGGTCAGCGCGCTGACTTTCGCGGTCACGATCGGACTCGGGTTCGTGCTGCTGCCGCACGCCTCCGCGGTCTACTGGGCCGGGAAGATCACCCGGCCGGGCAGCAAACCCTTCCACCTGGACAACCAGTCCCTTAACGGCGTCATTCTGCGCCTTACCCACGCCGGGCCCGACGCGCACGCGTACTGGCTGGTCGCGGCGATCGTCGTCGGCATCGCCGGGCTCGCCACCTCGATACTGGCGAGCCTGCGTGGCCACGAGCTACTCGGCCTGGTCACGTGCGCCGCGACCGGCTTGCTGGTGTCCCCGGTCACCTGGTCGCACCACTACGTTTACGTGGTGCCGGCACTTGTCCTCGCCGCGTACGGGCCACGGCGCCTCGGCTACGGGATCCTCGGCGCCGCGCTGGTGGTGGGCTTGTTCGGCTGGTGGCCCCTGCCTATTGGCAACCGGGGCGGCTTCGACCCCACGGCCCCGCTGCTGCCGCGCGGGTTGCTGCTTCTCGCGCCGAACCGCGGTAACCGGGCGGCAATCGAGTTCACCTGGCGTGGGCTGGAATTGATCGTCGGCAACTATTACGTGCTCACCCTGCTCGTGTTTGTCGCGGCCACCGCAGGCGCCTTGGTGCTTACCCGTGGCCCCAGGCCTGAGCACGCAATCGGCCCGCGAGCCCGATGCCGTGTGGGCGGCACGCCCGCCCGGCGTTGCCCGGTCAGGCGATCAGCTTCCTGAACGGAAGGCGCTGTGCACATCTGCGACGTAGGCCCGGTACTTGCCGTAGTCCGGAGCAGCCCGGTCGCTTCTGCCCTCGCGTAGGCGCGTTGACATCATCGACGTCGGCTGACAGCACGGATTCTTCGTGAGCCGTGACCGTGGTGACCGCGCCGAGGAGCGGGTGGAGCTCGGCGACGCGCTCCAGGTAGCGGGTGATCGGCCCGGCGGACGGGTAGTCCTGGGGGTGGAGGGGCCGGCGGCCGCGCCGTCTCCGGCCGGGAGCGGCCCGGGCGCCGCTACCCGGGACGCGGCTGCCCCGGGCGCTGCTGTCCCGGGCACGGTGGCCCCGGACGCGGCGGCGGGCTCGGGCATGGTGGCAGGATAGCCGGGTGCAGATGACCATGGGTGATCTTGAAGTAGTCCCGGCCCGGGACCGGCCGGACCTGCTCGCCCCGGCCGTCGCCGGTGCGCTGGCCGGGCTGGAGGGCACGCTGGCGGGTGACGCCACGGGGGTCGCGGAGATCGACCCCGCGCTGGCCGACACCGCGGCGTTCTGTGAGCGCTACGGCGTGGACCCGGCCGCGTCGGCCAACTGCGTGGTGATCAGCGGGAAGCGCGGCGGCGAGACGAAGTTCGCGGCCTGCGTCGTGCTGGCCACCACCCGGGCCGACGTCAACGGCGCCGCCCGGCGCCAGCTGGACGTGCGCAAGGCGTCGTTCGCGCCGATGGACGTGGCGGTGGCGGAGACCGGGATGGAGTACGGCGGGATCACCCCCGTCGGCCTGCCCGCGGCGTGGCCGATCCTGGTTGACGCGCGGGTGGCCGCGGCCCCGGCGGTGGTGATCGGCAGCGGCCTGCGGCGCTCGAAGCTGGTGCTGCCCGGCGCGGCTGTCGCGCACCTCCCCGGCGCCCTGGTCATCCCCGGCCTGGCCCGCTGACGCCGCCCTCGACCCCGACGTGGGTTTGCCCGCGGCGGGGCAAGCACCCCGGGCGAGCGCGCTAGGGCAGCCAGGACACGTGGCCGTGCAGGACCGCGTAGCCCACGAACGCGCCCGTGTCGATCAGGCCGTGCGCGATGATGAACGGGGTGACCCGCTTCCAGCGCAGGTAGAGCAGGGCGAAGATCACGCCCATCACGGCGTTGCCGAGGAAACCGCCGAAGCCCTGGTACAGGTGGTAGGAGCCGCGGACCACCGCGCTGATCGCGATGGCCCAGGCCGGTGACAAGCCGAGCTGGCCCAGGCGGCGGAGCAGGTAGGCGAGGACGAGGATCTCTTCCAGGATCCCGTCCCGGGCCGCCTGCAGGATCAGCACCGGGATGCGCCACCACACGGCGGGCAGGTTCTCCGGGACCACGTTCAGGGCCGCGCCGAGCTTGAACGCGGCGATGTAGAGGAGCAGGCCGGAGCCGCCGATCACCGCCGCGAGGACGGCGCCCTTGGCCAGGTCGCGGCCGGGCTCATGGGCGTCGAGGCCGATCGCGGCGGACGGCGTCGTGCCCTCCCGGACCAGCAGGTAGCAGACGAGGGCGACGGGAGCCAGCCCGATCAGCAGGTTGGCCAGCTGCAGGATGAGGTCCAGCAACGGGCGGCCCGGCGCGAGGGAGCCGACGATCAGGGCCTGCTGCTTGTTGAGCGCCTTGTTGGCCGTCAGCGAGGCGATCAGGTCGATGATCGCGAACAGTGCGCTGCCGCCCAGCGAGAGCGCGAAGACGATGACTATCTCCCAGACCAGCAGCCGCTTGGTTAGCTGGACGGGACCAAGCTCCTCCTGTGCCTGAACCACGTGAGGACTCTAGCCTGCGCGGCCGGGCGCCCCGTGCCCGCTGCCCCGACAGCTCCCGCCGGCCCGACCCTTCTCCCGGTCCGGCACCACACTCTCGTCCCATCAACCTCATGGGCCACAGCGGACGGCCCGCTGCGGGCACATTTCACGCGGACGTGCGCACAAATCGGGGCAAGATCACCCCTCAGACGAACGCCGCGCGTGAAAAGTCAAAGTTGATCATGAAGAGGGAGCCCGGCCGGGCCGCGGCGAGACCGGGCTGAGCGCGGGGAAAGCGGGGCGGGGGCGGCGGCTTAGATGCGCCGGCCGCTGTGTCGCGCAGGAACACGGCGGCCGGCGGCCACTCTCCGCGGCGCCGGGCGGCCGCACCAACGGCCTGGCGCTACCCGCGGAAAAACGGCCTGGTCCTAGACCAGCAAATCGTCGAATTCGCCCTGCTTCACGCCTTCGATCAGGGCGGCGATCTCGGCACGCGTGTAGATGAGGGCGGGGCCATCGGGGTTGCGTGAATTCCGCACGGCGTACTCGCCTCCGGTGAGGCGGGCCAGTTCTACGCAGGTCCCCTGCGAGTTGCTGATGCTGCTCTTGCGCCAGCAGAGCATCAACCAAGTCGGTAGCAGGCATTCCGTTGTATGTATTCATCTATCGACTTCCTTAAGCATTCCGCTCAGGATTTCTGTGGTGTGTTCAGGCGACTCGCTCTCGACACTGAGGCGCTCCATGACCTCGGTGTACCGTTCCACGTCGTCGCGCTTGTCCAGGTAGAGGGAGCTCGTCAGCTGCTCCACGTACACCACGTCCGGAAGGTCGACCTCCGGGAACCGGAGAATCGTGAACGCACCGCCTTCGGCCGCATGGCCACCTGAACTGAATGGCACTACCTGGAGTGTGATGTTGGGTTCTTTGGTCACCTCGATCAGCCGCTCGAGCTGCGCCCGCATCACCTCCCCGCCACCAATGGGCCGCCGAAGCGCCGCTTCATCGACCACGGCCCACAGCCGCGGCGCCCCTGGTTTGCAGAGCAGTTCCTGCCGGGCGATCCGCAGGCTTACCCTGCGCTCGACTTCGTCGGCCGGAGCGCCGGGCTGGCCGAGGGCCACGACTGCCCGTGCGTAGTCCGGCGTCTGGAGCAGGCCCGGAACGAACTGCACCTCATAGAGCCTGATGAGTGCCGCGGCTTCCTCCAGGCCCACGTACACCTGGAACCAGTCCGGCAGAACATCCCCGTATTTGTGCCACCAGCCAGGCGAATTCGCCTCTCTGGCGAGAGCCACAAGGCTGACTCGTTCTGTCTCATCGCTGACGCCGTACATCTCCAGCAAATCGACAACGTCGCGCTCTTTAAAGCCGACTCGTCCGAGCTCCATGCGGCTGATCTTGGAACCGGATGCGCGGATCGCGTACCCGGCCTCCTCGCGCGTGATCCCCTTTGCCTCGCGCAGCCCCCGCAGCTGCGAACCGAGAAGGATCCGAAGAACCGTCGGGCCGCTCCCCGGCTGAACTGAGATCACGCCATCCCCCTGGAATCTGTCTCAGGAATCCGTTCAGCAACTCCTCCCGTTGAGGCATCCTTGAGGTACGCACGCGCGCTCCGCACTTTCATCTGCACGTGCATCCGCCCTTGCGCTTGCAAGGTACTTAGGCGATGATAGCGCTTGCGCGCCACCCGCACGACTAGTGCCAGGAGACAGACGGGAACCCGATGACCCCACACCGGGCGGCCTCGCCAGTCAAGACGGAGGTCATGAGCGTGGGCCATGAGTGGGTCCTCTCCGCGGGCGAGCCCACCAGGATGCGCTACACAAGCCCACTACGCCCTCCGGTACCGGAATCTGGACGAACTCGCCGCCTCTCAGCCCTCTGCGACCTGCGGACTGTGGCCGGTCGCGGAGTCAGTGAAGACCGGGCGCGACTTCACCCGCGCCGTCCTCAGCGACTGGGGCCTGACGGACCTGGCCGACACGGCCGGGCTGGTGGTCTCGGAACTGGTGACGAACGCGCTGCGCCATGGCGTGCCCGCCGGGCCGCCGGTCACCAGCGAGTGCCCGATCCGGTTGCGGCTGCTCGGCCAGGCCCCCTACGTGATGTGCATGGTCACTGACCCGGGCACCGGCATCCCGATGCTCCGCGAGCCCGGACCCTGCGCGGAGAACGGCCGCGGCCTGAACGTGGTCGAGTCGTGCTGCGTCCGGTGGGGCTGGCACCTGCTCGACGAAGGCGGCAAGGTGGTCTGGGCGCTGCTGCACCCCGACGCCTGATCCTCAGCGCCTGGCGCGGAGCGCCTGGACCTCGGGCCTGCTCCGCGCCACGACCCGGACAGCCCGGCTGGTGGCTGCGCGCGCTACGGTCATCTGGTCTAGGCACATGGTGACCAACCCGGCTAAGCTCGGTGCGCTGCCGGCCCGGTGACCGTGGTTAGCCGTTCGGCGCCCCTGTCGGGAGCTCATCCAGGAGCAGTCATGTACCAGCCTTATCCCACCGGCGGAGCAGACCCAGAGCCGGTTCGCCCAACACCGCCACCCCCGGTCGTGAACGCCGTGTGGCTCATGTACGCGGGCGCCGCGATCAGCGCGATCAGCCTGATCATCACGCTGGTGACCGTCGGCAGCCTGCGGACCGCGATCCACAACGCGGACCCCACACTCACGGCGACCAAACTGCATTCCGCCGAGGTGGCCGCGGTCGTGGTCGCCATCGTGTTCGGCCTGATCGGGATCGGGCTGTGGCTGTGGATGGCCAGGGCCAACAAGGCCGGGAAGAACTGGGCGCGGATCACCGCCACCGTGTTCTTCGGCCTCGACACGCTGTCGGTGCTGGCCGGCCTGCGGCAGGCCGAGCCCGCGGTGAGCCGCGTGTTCTCCCTGCTGGTCTGGCTGGCCGGGCTGGGCGCCGTCGTCCTGCTGTGGCAGAAGATCTCCAGCGCCTACTTCGCCGCGTCCCAGACCAAGTCCCAGGCCAGGTAGCCCCGCCCCGCTCAGGCGTTCAGGTCCTGGGCCGGCCCCGGTGACACGTTCTCCAGCCCGAGGACGGTGGGCAGCGTCGCGGTGAGCTGCTTCCAGGCCAGCTCCGCCCCGGCCGCCAGGCAGCCGTGCACCACGACGTCGCTGCCCAGCGCGCTGACCCGGACCTCCGGCATGACCGGGGCGATCTGCTCCAGTTCGCGGGTGACCGCAGCCGCGAAGCCCGGGGCCTGGCCGACTCCGCCGCCCAGCACGACCAGGGCCGGGTTGACGATGGTCACCACGCAGCACAGCACCCGGGCCACTATTTCGGCCTCCCCCGCCACGACGGCGGCGGCCCGCTCGTCCCCGGCCGCCGCGGCCTCGAAGACCCGCCGTGCGGAGACCTGGCCCCGCATACCGGCCCGGCGCGCGGCGCGGACCACGGCCGGGGCGGACGCCGCGGCCTCCAGCGGACCCCGGCGCCGGGCGTCGCCGGGGTCAGCGCCCTGGCCGCCGGAGATCGGCAGGTAGGCGATCTCCCCGGCCACGCCGTGCCGGCCCCGGTGCAGCCGGCCGCCGACCACCAGGCCCATGCCGATCCCGCTGCCGACCGAGACGAACGCGAAACTGTCGGCGTCCCGGCCGTGCCCATGGGTGCGCTCGGCCAGGGCCGCGGCGTCCACGTCGTTCTCGACCACCAGGGACTGGCCGAACGCCGCCCGCAGGTCGGCCAGGACCGCGGGCCGGTCCCAGCCGGGCAGCCCGCCGGTCAGGGCCATCGAGTTGCGCCGCGGGTCGTAGACGCCGGGGCTGCCGATGACCGTCTGGGTGACGGCCTGCCGGGGCACCCCGGCCTGCGCGCACAGGTCGTCGGCCAGCTGGATCAGCTCGCCGACCCGGCCCCGCACGCTAGAGGCCCGCGAGGGGATCGCGGACGAGGCCAGGATCCCCCCGGCCAGGTCGGCCAGGGCGCCCCGCACGTATTTGTGCCCGATATCGAGGCCGAGGACGTAGCCCGCTTCCGGGCGCACCTCGTAGAGCCGGGCCGACCGCCCGGGCACCCCGGTCCGCTGCCCGGCCACCCGCACCAGGCCGGACCGCTCCACCGCGGCCAGCGCGAGTGAGACGGTCGGCTTGGACAGTCCGGACAGCCGGGCCAGTTCGGCCCGGGAGACCTGGCCAAGGTCGCGGATGTGGCCGAGCAGCAGCTGCTCGTTCATGGCCCGGATAAGCGGGGGACGCGCCGCGGACAGCGAGCTGGCCACGCCGGACGGTGCGCCATCCAGTCCAGGCATCGCGCCGTCCAGTCCGCCGGCCGACGTAACTGTCACCGCCACCTCCCGCATCATCGTCCCGCACCACTGCCGAAACCGCCCACGTCACCGCGGAAAGCGCCGCGTCACCCCGGGGACCGCCCGCCGTCACCGCCGGAACCGCCCGCGACCGCCGCAAGAACCGCTCCGCCGTCACCGCGGGACCGCCTCCGCGACCGCCGCAAGAACCACCCCGTCACGACCTCGGGAACTGCTCCCAGCGGGACGGGACCGGCCCAGCCGGGGCCGGCGTTGACCGCTCCGGCGGCCCCCGGATGGTGCCCGGGAGAGTAGCCGGACGAACTTCTCAGAGCGGGCTTGTGGCCCCTAGATAGTTAGGATACTGTCCTAACAATCTTCCGCAAGGACGTCCTATCAGCCGAGTTATCCCAGGCAGGCGCCATGCTCCGGTCCCCCGTCATTCTCGGGCTCGACTTCGGCGGCACAAAAATCGCCGTTGCGGTCTGCAGCCTGGACGGGACCCGGCTGGGCTCCGCCACCATGGGCAGCGGCGGCGAGCTTGGCGCCCGGGCCAGTTTCGGCCGGGGCGTGCAGGCCGCCCGCGACCTGCTGGACAGCGTGGCACCCGGGGCGACCCTCGCGGCCGCCGGCGTCTCGACGTTCGGGATCCCGTTCGAGGACCGGGTTGACCTGGCCCCCGCCATCAGCGGCTGGGGCGACCTCCCGTTCGGACGCGAACTGCGCGCCGCGTTCCCGGGAGCCGCGATCCGGATGGCCACCGACGCCAAAGCGGCGGCCCAGGCTGAGGTGCGCTGGGGCGCGCTGGCCGGCTACGACCCGGCGGTCTACCTGAACCTGGGCACCGGGCTGTCCACCGCCCTGGTCATCGGGGGCCAGGTCGTCGCGGGCGCGCACGGCGCCGCGGGCGAGATCGGCTATAACCTCCGCGCCCTGTCCGACGTGGGTCTCCCGCTCGACGCCCGGGTCCCGCTCGAGGACATGATCAGCGGCCAGGCCCTGGCCCGCCGGGCCCCCCAGCCGATGGCCGCCGCCGACGTGTTCGGCGCCGCCGACGCCGAGCCCAGGCTGGACCGCCTGGTCAGCGAATTCGTTACCGAACTGGCATTCCATGTGGTCAACCTGGCTATTAGCGTGAACCCGGCCCGGATCGCGGTGGGCGGCGGCCTCGTCCAGTCCTGGGAGCGGCTGCGGCCGGGCCTGGAGCAGGCACTGAAGGCGGGCACCCCGTTCCCGCCCGAACTCGTCACCGCCCGCTTCCCCGCCGACGCACCGTTGATCGGCGCGGTGGCCCTGGCCGCGGACGCCGCCGGAGCGGACATCAGCCTCGACGACCGCACAGCTCACGCCGACAACGACCCCCGACCCGGCCAGGCCCGCACCGCAGACAACGCCCCACACGCAGATAACGCCCGGACGGGCACCGCCCGGGCAGATGGCGCCATCGACGGCGCCCCGGTAACCCAACATTCCCATCCACAAACCGAAAGGCTTCAGTCATGAGACGCCTCAAGGCAATCGGGGCCCTCGTCGCGGTCGGCCTGCTCGCGGCCGCCTGCAGCGCCGGCAAGGGCGGTGGCAACGGCGGCAGCAACGGCAGCGGCAGTACCAAGGCGACGAACACAGTCACCATCTCCAACGAGAACGGCGCCCTCTGGACCTGCAACTTCAGCCCGTTCAACGGATCGGACACGCTGCTGTCGGTGGGCTTCGTCTACGAGCCGCTGGTCTACGTCAACGCGTTGCAGAACGGCAAGACGACACCCATGCTGGCGAGTTCCTGGAAGTGGGGGGCGGGTAACACCTCGCTGACCTTCACCATCCGCAGCGGCGTCAAGTTCAGCGACGGGACCCCGATGACGGCCGCGGACGTGGTGTACACGTTCAACCTGATCAAGAAGTACCCGGCCCTGGACCTGACCGGGGACTGGGCGGTGCTGTCCAGCGTGACCCAGTCCGGCTCCAACCAGGTGGTCATGAAGTTCAAGCACCCGGCCGTGCCGGCCTTCTACTACATCGCCGGCCAGACGCCGATCGTGCCGCAGCACATCTGGTCGAAGATCGCCAACCCGGTGTCCTACCCGGACAGCAACCCGGTGGGCACCGGCCCGTACAAGGTGAACCCGTGCACCAAGGCGAACATCACCTACACGGCCAACCCGCACTACTGGCAGCCCGGCCTGCCGAAGGTCACCAAGGTGCAGTACCCGGCGTTCACCAGCAACAACACGGCCAACGACCAGCTGGCGAACGGCCAGGCGCAGTGGGGCTCGCAGTACATCCCGTCGATCAAGTCCTTCTACACGGCGAAGAGCCCCAGCTTCCACTACTGGTTCCCGCCGACGGTCAACGTCTCACTGGTGCCGAACCTGAAGAACCCCCTGCTCGCTAACGTCAAGGTCCGTCAGGCCATGTCGGACGCGATCGACCGGGCCAAGGTCTCCTCGATCGGCGAGTCGGGGTACGAGCCGCCCGCCAACCAGGCCGGCATCGTCACGCCGACGTTCTCCAGCTGGCTGAACTCCTCGCTGATCAGCAAGTACCACTACAGCTTCGACCCGGCGAAGGCGAAGCAGATCCTGGAATCGGCCGGGTTCAAGATGGGCTCCGACGGCATCATGGCGAACTCGAAGGGCCAGAAGCTCTCCTTCTCCGTCATCAACATCGGCGACTACTCCGACTGGGTCGCCTCGATGCAGGTGGTCGCCCAGAACCTCAAGGCGGTCGGGATCCAGGTGACGCCGGACAACCTGAGCAACACCGACTTCACCGCCTCCCTCTACACGGGCAAGTACCAGCTCGCCTTCTACGACCAGCAGACGTTCGGCCCGAGCCCGTACTACGAGCTGCGGAACTGGCTGGACTCGGCGGGCACCGCGCCCATCGGCAAGACGGCGACGACCAACTACGAGCGGTACAGCAACCCGGCCACGGACAAGCTGTTCAGCGAGTACGCCGCCTCCACCTCGGTGACGCAGCAGCACGCGATCATCGGCCAGGTAGAGCAGGTCATGCTGTCCGACCTGCCCATCATCCCGGTGGTCCAGGCCGTTGACTGGTACCAGTACGACGACTCGTCGCTGACTGGCTGGCCGACGCCCGGCAACCCCTACGCCCAGCCGGCCGCCTACGCGTACCCGGACATGGAGCAGGTGTTGCTGCACCTCAAGGCGAAGTAACGGACGCTGCGGGCCCGGGGGCCCCGGCCCCCGGGCCCGCAGCGCCGTCAGCCCAGACACCCTGGATGAGGAGCAGACCATGATCGCGAGGAGACCGGCTTGAGATTCGCGCTGCGCCGCCTCGGCTTCTTCGTGATAACGCTGTGGGCGGCCCTGACCCTCAACTTCCTGCTCCCCCGGCTGATGCCGGGAAACCCCGCCCTGGCCATGCTGAGCAAGTTCCACGGGCAGCTCGGCCCGGGCACCCTGCACGCCCTGGAAGTCCTGTTCGGGGTCAACACGCAGAAAGGCCTGGTCGCCCAGTACTTCAGCTACCTGCATCAGGTCTTCACCGGCAACTTCGGGCCCTCGCTGGACTTCTACCCCGAGTCAGTGACCTCGGTCATCGGCAGCGCGATCTGGTGGACCGTCGGCCTGGTCGGCGTGACCACGGTGCTGGCCTTCGTCCTCGGTACCGGGCTGGGCATCGTGTCCGCGTGGCGCCGCGGCGGGCGGCTGGACAGCGTGGTACCGCCGGTATTCGTGATCACCTCGGCGATTCCGTACTTCTGGGTGGGCATGGTGCTGGTGCTGATCTTCGGGATCACGCTGGGCTGGCTGCCCACCCAGGGCGGCTACTACGTGTCCACCGACAGCCCCGGCCTGAACCTCACCTTCTTCCAGGACGTGCTGTCCCACGCGTTCCTGCCCGCCATCACCCTGCTGATCACCACGATCGGTACCTGGATCCTGACCATGCGGAACACGATGATCACCACGCTGGCCGAGGACTACGTGCGGATGGCCCGGGCCAAAGGGCTGCCGGGCCGGCGGATCATGACCGACTACGCAGCCCGCAACGCCATCCTGCCCAACCTGACCGGGTTCGCCATGTCCCTGGGCTTCGTGGTCAGCGGCGCGATCCTCATCGAGTACGTGTTCAACTATCCGGGCGTCGGCTTCCTCCTGCTGCAGGCGGTGCAGGGCGAGGACTACCCGCTGGAACAGGCCCTGTTCCTGCTCATCACCGTCGCGGTGCTCTTCGCCATCCTGCTCGCCGACATCGCCACCGCGCTGCTCGACCCGCGCACCAGGGCGGGGTCGTAGCCATGTCACTGCCCATCGGGATGCCCACCGCCCCCGACGCCACCGGCCAGGTGGCCGGCGCCGAGCCCGGCCCCGTGGCCGGCGGGCGGACCCGCCCGCCGGCCGACCACGCGCTGGCCCGGATGGGCCGCGCGATCCGGCACAACCGCAAGGCCACCACGGGCACCGTGCTGTTGCTCGTCTTCCTGTTCGCCGCGCTGTTCCCCGGGCTGATCGCGAAGGACAGCCCCAGCGCCGACGCCTACGCCCCGAAGCTGGGCATATCCACCGCCCACCTGCTCGGTACCACCGCGTATGGCCAGGACATGTGGGCCCAGCTGGTCTACGGGACCCGCAACGTGATGATTATCGCGTTCGTGGTCGGCCTGGCCGCGACCGGGATCGCGGTCCTGATCGGCGTGGCCGCGGCCTACCTGGGCGGCCTGTGGGACGGGTCGCTCAGCCTGCTCACCGACGTGCTGCTGGTCATCCCGCTGTTCCCGCTCCTGATCATCATCGCGGGGTACGCGCACGGCGGCGGCACCCTGGTGCTGATCCTGGTCATCACGGTCACCAGCTGGTCCTACACCGCGCGCCAGCTCCGGTCGCAGGCGCTGTCGCTGCGCCGCCGGGACTATCTGGAGGCGGCCCGGGTCCGCGGCGAGCGGCGGCTCTACATCATCGCGGTCGAGGTCATCCCGACGATGACCTCACTGATCGTGGCGAGCTTCCTGACCAACGCGCTGTACGCAGTCCTGTTCGCCTCCAGCCTGCAGTTCATCGGCCTGGGCGACCCGAACACGCAGAGCTGGGGGACGATGCTCTACTGGGCGCAGAACAACGCGGCGCTGCAGACCGGCCAGCCCATGTGGGCGCTCGCCCCGGGGGCCTGCATCGCGGCGCTCGGGGCGGCGTTCGCCCTGCTCAACTACGCCTTCGACGAGATCGGCAACCCCGCGCTGCGGCCAGTGCGAAGGAAGCGGGTGACCCGTGCCTGACCCGATCCTGCAGGTGAGCGACCTGACCGTGGAGTACGCGATGGAGCGCGGCACGGTGCGCGCGGTCGAGGACGTCAGCTTCGACCTGGGCCCCGGGGAGTTCATCGGCGTGGTCGGCGAGTCCGGCTGCGGCAAGTCGACCCTGCTGTTCGCGATCGCCCAGCTGCTGGTCCCGCCGGCCGAGATCACCGGCGGCAGCGTGACCTTCCAGGGCCGCAGCCTGGTCGGGCTGACCGACCGCCAGCTGGCCGCGGTGCGCTGGAAGGACCTGTCGGTGGTCATGCAGAGCGCGATGAACGCGCTCAACCCGGTCAAGTCGATCGGCTCGCAGTTCAAGGACGCGATGCGGGCCCACGGCGTGACGTCCAAGTCCGAGATCGCCGGGCGGTCCGCCGAGGTGCTCCGCATGGTCGGCATCGACCCGGTGCACCTCAAGAGCTACCCGTTCCAGCTGTCCGGCGGAATGCGGCAGCGGTCGATGATCGCGATGGCCATGCTGTTCACCCCGGACCTGGTCATCATGGACGAGCCGACCTCCGCGCTGGACGTGGTAGCGCAGCGCTCGCTGATGGTCCAGATCAAGGAGCTGCAGCAGCGGCTCGGGTTCGCGATCATCTTCGTCACCCACGACATGTCGCTGGTCAGCCACTTCTCCGACCGGCTGATGGTGATGTACGCGGGCCAGGTGGCCGAGTTCGGCCCGACCCGGGAGGTCTTCGACGCCCCGCGCCACCCGTACAGCATCGGGCTGCTGGACGCGTTCCCCTCGATCCGCGGGCCGCGGATCGAGCTCACCGGCATCCCGGGCGCCCCTCCGGACCTGGCCCGGCCCCCGGCGGGCTGCCGGTTCGCGCCGCGCTGTCCCCAGGTCATGGACGTGTGCCGGACCACGCCGCCCGAGCTCTACCCGGCCGGCCCGGTGCAGGTCCGCTGTCTCCTGCACAGCCCAGACCAAAACCTCCGCAGCGGAACCCCGCCGGCCGGCTCCGCCACTGGCGACGTGACCAGTGTGGCGGCGGCCGGCGGCCCAGCGGCGAACGTGGCCACGGAGGAGGGCAGCGCCGATGAGTGACACCTCAGCCCAGGAAGACCCGGGCCCGGCGAGCACCGGGTCGCTGCTGCGGACCGAGGGGCTCAGCAAGCACTTCAGGATCGGGGGCGCGCTGTCCCGCCGCACCCTGCACGCGGTTGACGACGTCAGCCTCGACATCGGGGACCGGGAGATCGTCGCGCTCGCCGGGGAAAGCGGCAGCGGCAAGAGCACCATCGCGCGGCTGCTGGCCAAGCTGTACAAGCCGACCAGCGGCGAGATCTACTTCCAGGGCCAGCCCGTGTCGCGGCTGCGCTCCCGGGCTGACACGCTGCGCTACACCGGGCTGGTCCCGATGGTCTTCCAGGACCCGTTCAGCTCCATCAACCCGGTGCTGCGGATCTCGCACGGCGTGCTGCGCGGTCTCAAGCTGCACCGGCCGGAGCTGTCCGCCGAGCAGCGCCGCGCCGAGGCCGAGCGGGTCTTCGAGGTGGTGGGGCTGGCCCCGGCCGCCGAGGTCCTGCAGCGCTACCCGCACGAGCTGAGCGGCGGCCAGCGGCAGCGGGTCGGCTTCGCACAGGCCCTGGCCCTGCGGCCGAAGCTGATCCTGGCCGACGAGCCGGTGTCCATGCTGGACGTGTCCATCCGGATCGGGCTGCTCAACCTGATGGCCCGGCTGCGCGACGAGGAAGGGGTCTCGATCCTGTACATCACCCACGACATCGCCAGCGCGCGCTACATCGCGGACCGGCTCATCGTGATGTACGCGGGCCAGATCGCCGAGTCCGGCCCGGTGGAAGAGGTACTGGGGGCACCGAAGCACCCGTACACCCAGCTGCTGCTGTCGGCGGTGCCGGACCCGCGGGCCCCGCTGGACGTCACCGCGGAGACTGACCGCGGCGAACCGCCCCGGGTCATCGACCCGGTGCCCGGATGCCGGTTCCGCTGGCGCTGCCCGCTGGCCATCGACCAGTGCCACCAGGCCACCCCCCAGCTCGCTGAGCTGGGTCCGCAGCACGCAGCCGCGTGCTTCGTGGCCCAGGCCGGCGCGGATGTGAAGGCTTTCTGATGAAGATCGCGGTCGTAGGCGGCGGATCGACCTACACACCGGAACTGGTCGACGGGGTAGCCCGGCTCACCGGTGCGCTCAAGGTCACCGAGCTGGCCCTGGTCGATCCCGACGAGAGCCGTCTGGCGGCGGTCGGGCCGGTGTCGGCCCGGATCATGCGCGCCTACGGCCACCCGGCGCGGGTCAGCTGGACGACGGACCTGGACGCGGGCATCGACGGGGCCGGCGCCGTCTTGCTCCAGCTCCGGGTCGGCGGCCAGGCCGCCCGGCAGCGGGACGAGACCTGGCCGCTGGAGTGCGGCTGCGTCGGCCAGGAGACCACTGGCGCGGGCGGCCTGGCCAAGGCGCTGCGCACGGTGCCGATCGTGCTGGACATCGCCGAGCGGGCCCGGCAGCGGGCCGACCCCGGAGCCTGGATCATCGACTTCACCAACCCCGTCGGCATCGTGACCCGGGCCCTGCTGGACGCCGGGCACCGCGCGGTCGGCCTGTGCAACGTGGCCATCGGCTTCCAGCGGCTGTTCGCCCGGCTGCTCGGCACCGACCCGGCCCAGGTCCAGCTGGACCACGTCGGCCTCAACCACCTGACCTGGGAGCGGGCCGTCCTGGTGGACGGGACCGACCGGCTGCCCGGGCTGATCGAGGCCCACGGCGAGGAGATCGCCTCGCACACCGGCCTGCCCGAGTCGGTGCTGCACGACGTCGGCGCGGTGCCGTCCTATTACCTGCGCTACTTCTGGGCGCACGACGCGGTGGTGGCGGAGGAGCGGACCCGCCCGACCCGGGCTGAGGAAGTCGCGGCCATCGAGCGGGAACTGCTGGCCCTGTACGCCGACCCGGACCTGGACTACAAGCCGGAGCTGCTGTCCGAGCGGGGCGGCGCGTACTACTCCGAGGCGGCGGTGGCCCTGCTGGCCTCGCTGGTCAGCGACACCGGGGACACCCAGGTGGTCAACGTCCGGAACGCGGGCACCTTCCCGTTCCTGCCCGACGACGCGGTGATCGAGGTACCCGCGGTCATCGGCGCGGCGGGCGCGTGCCCGGTGCTGGCCGCGCCGCTGCCCCCGCTGATGCGCGGCCTGGTCGCCCACGTGTCGGCCTACGAGGAACTGGCGGTTGACGCGGCGCTGCGGGGCGGCCGGGACCGGGTCCGGGCCACGTTGCTGGCCCACCCCCTGGTCGGCCAGCTTGACCTGGCCGACGGGCTGACCGACCGGCTCCTGGCCGAGAACCGCGACTTCCTCCCCTGGGCCCATGAGTAGGCAGCAGGCGGCCGTCCTGGCCATCGACGGCGGGAACAGCAAGACCGACGTCGCCCTGGTGGGCGCGGACGGGACGCTGCTGGCCGCGGGGCGGGCTCCCGGGGTGCGCACGTTCCCCACCCCGGAGGTGCTGGCCGAGATCGGCGCGGTGATCGGGGCGGCCGCGCAGGAGGCGGGACTACCGCCCGGGTGGCCGGTGGCGGACTGCACCGTAGCCTGCATGGCCAACGCCGACCTTCCCGAGGAAGAGGAACGGCTGGCCGCGATGATCACGGCCTCCGGATGGAGCACTGCCACCGTGGTGGCCAACGACACGTTCGCCGTGCTCCGGGCGGGCCTGGACACCCCGCGGGGCCGCCCCTGGGGGGTGGCCGTGACCTGCGGCGCCGGGATCAACTGCCAGGGCCTCGCCCCAGACGGGCGGACGACCGGGTTCCTCGCGCTGGGCGGCATCACCGGCGACTGGGGCGGCGCCTACGGCCTGGGCCGGGCGGCGCTGTGGTGGGCCATCCGTGCCGAAGACGGCCGGGGTCCGCAGACCGCGCTGCGCGACGTGGTGGCCGGCCACTTCGGCAGGCCCGCGGTCCGCGACGTCGCGGTGGCGATCCACCTGGGCAAGATCGACGAGGACGACCTGCAGGGGCTGGCCGCGCCCCTGCTGGCCGCCGCCGCCGCCGGTGACCGGGTGGCCCGCGACCTCGTGGGCCGGCTGGCCGACGAGATCGTCACGATGGCCTGGACCGTGATCCGGCGCCTCGGCCTGACCGGGCAGGTGGTCCCGGTCGTGCTGGGCGGCGGGGTGCTCACCGCCCGGGACCCGCAGCTGACCGGGTGGATCACCGAACGGCTGGCCGGGCAGGCACCAGACGCCAGGGTGAGCGTGGTAGACGTGCCGCCGATCGCGGGCGCCGCCCTGCTCGGCCTGGACCGGGCCGGCGCCGGCCCGGCCGCCGAGCGCCGCCTCCGCGCCGCCTACGCCTGGCCGGGCCGCCCGGCGCCCTGACGCTAGTCCGCTCGCCAGCCGGTTCAGCCAGGTTCACGGCCCGGGCCTCCCGCTGCTAGGCAGCGAGCCACTCGTGCTCCCGGAACGCTTTGACGTGCTCCAGGTTAGGGTTCCCGGCCATGGACGTGAGGATCGCCTCGGCCGCGGCCGTTCCCGTCTCCTCGTCCCCGGCCAGCACCGCGGCGACGTGGGCGCGGATCGCATGGGCTCCCGGCCGGGCGGAGTCCCAGGCCCGGATCAGGTCCGTCGCGGTCCTGATGCCGAACGTCCGCAGCCCCTCCCGGGGCTGGCGGCCGCCGGACTGCGTGGGCACGGACAGGCACAGGAGCGCCTGATCCACCCAGTCGGTCAGCGTGTTCACCGGCATCCGGGTGCCGAGGAGCAGGTTGACGAGATTGGCTGTGGCCAGCGCGTGCATGTCCTCGATCCCCTCCTCGAGCAGCCGCGCCTGATCCCACACGGTGAAACCGTCGAGATCGCTGAGCGGGAATCGGGTCGACATGGAGGGAACGGCCTGGCTGAGGAGCTTGCCCAGGCCGGCCTTGAGCAGCTGCACCCCGATCTGGGGGAACACCCCGATGAAGAAGGCCAGCACGTCCAGCCGCGCGGGCGGCCCCACCGGGACGAGGGCCACCGTGGCCACGGTGATCGTGACCACGATCAGGCGGACGCTCGCGCTGACGTAGGCGGCGGTCTTCAGATCCTGCCGGAAGTAACGGCGGGTCAGGTCCTGCAGGATGAACCAGTACGCGCCGATGAAGCCGAACTGCAGGGCCGTGTACGGCAGGTGCGGCTGCCCGCTGAAGGGCAGGTGGCCGAGCAGGTTGAAGTCGTGGTAGAGATCAGGCTGAACGACGACCGCCCAGCCCAGGCTGAGCAGCGCCGTGGCCAGCACCACGGGGTAGAGGCCCTCGCTGCGCGCGGGCCGCTTCGCGGGGTCGGCGAACAGCTCCCGCGTGCTGACCGCCTGCTCGCCGTAGACGGCCTCGAACTTGCGCCGGTAGAGGTTGTCCCGGCCCGGGTTGGGCAGCTTCTCGTGCTCGGCCAGCCACTCGGCGAAGTAACTGGTGTGCCTGGGCGGCGCGGGAAGGTTGCCATAGCGGTCGATCTTCAGGCGGAAGAGGTTGATGACGTATTCGTCGTACAAGCTGCGCCCCTTGAACCGGACGAACTGCACGTACAGCAGGCCGGGCAGGGAGGCGAAGATGGCGACGGCGGCGACCTTCAGCAGGAAGATGCGGCTATGCGGCTGGAACAGCACCGCTGGCAGCAGGGCCGCGGCCACCGTGGCGAGCAGCGCTGAGGCATAGAACGCCTGCGCAGCCCGCCCGCTGGCCCGCCACGCCGCCAGCGGCCTGATCGTGCCCGGTGGCGGGCTCTGCGGCCGTGACGGGCTGCCTGGCCGCGGCGGGCTGCTCTGGCCGCGGCGGGCTGTCTGGCCGCGGCGGGGCTGACACACCTGTGGTCATGATGATCACTCCACTCGGGACTGACGGCCACGCCCGCGGGCCAGCACTCTGGCTCGGGGCGCGCTTACCCATACAGGGGGCGCGGGACAACCGCTGATACGCCGTCCACGTTCCGGGCCGCGCGCCCAGCCCTGGCCAGGCCCGGGACATCCTGGGCCTGGCCGGGGGATGGCCTCGCGCCCGGTGAAGCTCACGGGCCGACCGCGCCGATGTCGTTCGCGACCGCCGCCAGCTTGACCGCGTACTGCGGGTCCTGCGCCCAGGTTCCGGCGAGCCCTTTCAGGGTGGCCGCGGCCCCGCGCAGCGGCAGCGGCAGCGGACGGGCCGCCAGGGCTTCGCCGATGAGCTGGTTCTGCGCCGGGCTCCCCGAGCCGCTGGGCAGTGCGTAGGCGAGCAGGCGGCCGGTGTGCGCGTGGACGGCCGTCTTCAGGTCGGGGAACGACAGCCCCACGCCCGGCTGGCCGGTCACCCCGATGCCCGCGAAGTTCCGCCGGGGGCGCTGCGACCAGAACGAGGTGAGATGGCTGGTCTCCTCGGCCATCTGCGCGACGACCAGCAGCGGGTCGAGGCCGACTGCGGTGGCCGTCGTGTAGTAGAGGCCGACTATTTTCGTGACGTCGTCGCTGCTGTATCCGCCGTGCGGCCGGGCGAGCAGGTACTGCTCGGCCCGTGCGGAGGGCGCCGACGCCGGGGCCAGCAGCTTGCTGTCCGGTGTCACCTGGACATGCCCGGCAGGCTGCGGGTGAGAACCGGAAGGCTTGGGCTGCGGCATGGTCTCCGGCTCGTGCGGGGGCCGGAAAGGGTGGCCGAGGAAAGCGCAGGTGCCTTCGGCCAGGGCCTCGCCCTGCGCCCGGTTCTGGGCATCCGGCCAGTCGTGCACCCGGCGGATCTCCGGGATAAGCGCCGGCATGTGCGTCTGGTTCAGGAAGTAGAGGTGGGGACGGCGCACGTCGGCGGCCCGGGGCAGCCCGCGGGCCTTGAACGCGGCGCCGATGTGCCCGGCGAGAGCCTGGCCCTGGGCTGAGTCGTACAGCCCGGAAAATCCGTCTACCCCGCCCGACCAGTCGAAGTGGACCTCGATGGCCACCCGGGGCTGGAGCTGGTTGGCCCGGTCCGCTGACCCGTGGAAGTCGGGATCATGTGAGGCACCCTGGGCGGTCTCACTGACCACCGTGAGCCCGGAGCGCCGCATCGCGGCCAGGGCATAGGTGCAGACCTGGAACGCTTCCGCATGCTCCTGCCGCCCGTCGGTGCCAATGGCGCCCGGGTCGAAGACCCCGCCGGGCTCGACTCCGTGCCCTACCGCAAGAAAGACGTCGAGCTTGCCGTTCTGCTGCATGTCAGTTGTCCTTTCTGCTGTCCGCGCGGATGCCGCGCTCTGCCAGCTACGGGGACCGGCACCGGGGCCAGATACATGAAATCGCCTGGGGAGCCGTTCCATGAGCTCAGCCCGGCTAGCCAGCAGGCGGCCATAGACCGACCATTGATGTATCTCGGCGGGTCGTGCGGCCACACAGTCATAGGACGGCAACGCCGTCGGGGGGGACTCAGGACATGGAGGCAGCAATGACCACGAACGACGCGGAGCATCAATTCAGCGCCGGCACGGTCGAGGACGGCGCGCGGTTGACCAAGCTGTACGCGCCGCCGGACTTTACTGGCGAGGGAAAGAAGAGCGGGCACGGGAGTGTCGCCTGGCTCCCGGCGCCGGACACCGAGTTGCCATCGGTGCCGTGGCAGCCGCAGCGGCCGCCAGTGATCGCGCTGCTAGACAGCGGGGTGCAGACGCATAGCTGGCTGCCCACTACCGGCGACCCACGGTTCGCCGTGGATGCCACAGAGTACGGCTGGACTGCTCCGGACCTGGTCCAGCCGACCCCGCCGCCTGGGCAGGACGCTGAGCACTACTACGCCAGCCATTACGGGCACGCCACGTTCATCGCCGGGCTCATCCGGCTGAAGGCGCCCAATGCCCGGGTGCTGTCCATGCCCGTGATGAACAGAGCGGGGAAGGTGCGCCAGCTTGACGTCGTCAACTCGCTCATCTGGCTGGCCGATACCCACGAGGTCCACGTGGACATCGTGCTGATGGCCTTCGGACGCCAGGCCGACCCCGGGGATGACGACCTGGGTAACCTCAGGAAGGCTGTCTACGGACTCAGGGATAAGCAGATAGTCGCCTCGGCCGGCAACGACGATTCCGACCGCACTGTGTACCCGGCGGCGTTCGCCGCCGAGGAGGGCCTGTCGGTGGTGAGCGTCGGGGCATTTACCACGCCCACCCAGCGCGCCCCCTACAGCAATTACGGCCCCTGGGTCCGGGAATGGCGCCGGGGCACGAACCTGGTCAGCACCATGCCGCTGACGACGACCGTCGCCGTCGGCGAGAGCCGGGTTGGAGAGCAGCCCGCTGCCGGTCTGCTTGGCGAGTTGGAACGCGGCCCCGGCTACGCGTGGTGGAACGGCACCTCTTTCGCGGCGGCCCTGTATGCCGCGGAATTGGCCAAGCAGATGTCGGCGGGCTAGATCTCCCGGAGCGGGTGACTGGGGCCTACCATGACGGTTGTGACGCTCGGCAGCGGCAGGGCCGGCACGGGCCGGGACGGGGCGGGGCGCGCTGACCGGGTCGGCGCCTGCCTGGAGCGGGCCCGCAGCGGCGACACGGCCGCGCTCGGCGAGATCGTGCGCGAGCTGAACCCGCTGCTCTGGCACGTGGCGCGGGCCGAGGGCCTGACCACCGAGGAGGCCGCGGACGTCGTCCAGACCACCTGGCTGGAGCTGGTGCGGCGGCTGCAGGACATCCGGTCTTCGCGGGCGGTGACTTCCTGGCTCGTCACCGCAGCGCGCCGGGAGGCCTGGCGGGTACGCGAACTGTCCCGCCGGCGAGTCCCCGATGGCGCGGCGCAGCTGGAGTCGGTCCCCGATCCGGACCCCGGCCCGGGCGAGCGGCTGCTGTCCGACGAACGGGACCAGGCCCTGTGGCGGCATCTTCAGCGGCTGCCGGAACGGTGCCGGACGCTGCTGCGCATCGTCGCCCAGGTAACCCGGCCCGACTACGCGGCGGTGGCCGAGGCGATGGGCATGCCGGTCGGCAGCATCGGCCCGACCCGGGGCCGCTGCCTGGCCAAGCTGCGCGAGATGCTGCTGGCCGACCCACGCTGGAGCGGATGATGACAGACCCCGCCGACCTGCCGCTGGACGACGGCGACCAGGCCATCCTGGACCGGATGGCCGCTGTCCACGACGATGCTCGACCCACCCCCGGCCGACCTCGACGAGCGGGTCCTGTTCGCCATCGGACTGGATTCGCTGGACGCGGAGGTGGCGCGGTACCGCGACGAGGAGCTCGTCGGATCCGGGGCCCGCGGCAGCGAGCGCACCCACACCATCACGTTCGACGCGGACAGCCGGGCCGTGATGATCACCATCGCGGCGCGGCCGGACAGCCTGGTCCGGATCGACGGCTGGCTGGCCCCGGCCGCGGCGCTGCAGGTCGAGCTGCGGCTGCCCGAGCCGGCCCCGCCGCGGGTGGTGACCGCAGACGCGGCGGGCCGGTTCGCCTTCGACGGCGTCCCGCACGGCCTCGCCCAGCTGCTGGTCGCGCCGCCCGAAGGTGACACCTCGCCGCGGGTCGTCACGCCCGCGTTCACCCTCTGACGTGCGCGCGGCGCCGCTCGCGGACCGGGCCGCCCGGCTGCACGCGGCCGCCCTGGCCTCGAGCGACAACGGACGGCCCGCATCGGCCGTGCGCCAGCTGCGTTCCGGGCTGCGGCTGATCGGGGCCCCGGCGGACAGCGGCGACCCCGCCGTCGCCGAGGTCCGCGGGCGGCTGCTGATCAGCCTGGCCTGGGCGGAGTCCGAACGCGGCCGGGTGGACGTCGGTTTCCGGCTGCTTGACCAGGCTGAGCAGCACGTCACGGGGGCGCAGCGACCGGTCCTGCTCGCCCAGCGCGGCCTGCTCCTCAAGCGCAGCGGCCACAACGACCAGGCGCTGCGGCAGTACGACGAGGCGGTGGCCCTGCTGACCGAGGCCAGCCCGCTGGACCTGGTCAAAGTGCTCAACAACCGCAGCCTCGTGCACCTGGAGGCCGGCCACATCCGGCTGGCCCGGGCCGACCTGCACCGGTGCGGGCAGGTCGCGGACCGGCACGGGCTCGCCCTGCACGCTGCCCTGGCCCGGGTCAACCTCGGCTGCATGGACGTCGTGGCCGGGGACCTGCCGTCGGCCCTGGGCGCGTTCGCCGGCGGCGCGGGCCGACTATGAGCTGCTCGCGCCCGGACGGCTGGCCAGCCTGGCGGTGGAGCGGGCCCGGGCCCTGGTGGCCGCCGGCCTGTTCACCGAGGCCGACCGGGAGCTGGCCTATGCGGCCGAGCAGGCCGCCGCGCAGCGGCTCAGCCACACCTACGCCGACGCCGCCGCGGTCCGCGCGGAAGCGGCCTTGCTGGCGGGCCGGGCGCAGGCCGCCGGGCAGTGGGCACGGGAGGCCCGGGGCCGGTTCCTGGGGCGGGCTAACACCCGCCGGGCTGCGCTGTCGTCACTCCTCGAACTGCGCGCTGACCTGGCCGCGGCGACACTCCCGGCCACTGCCATCGCGGCCCGGGGCCAGTCCCTCGCCCGGCGGCTCAGCCTGCTCGGGCTGGCCGAAGACGCCCGGGTGGCCAGCCTGGTCGCGGCCCGCGCGCTGATCTCGGCCGGGCGGCCAGCCCGGGCCGGCCGGATGGCGGCCCGGTACGGGCCACCCGGCCGGGTCGACCGCCTGGACACCCGCCTGCTGTGGCGGCTGGCCCGGTCCGAGCTCGCCGCGGCGGCCGGGCAGCCGGGCGAGGCCTCCCGGCATCTGCTCGCCGGAATGGCCGCGCTGCACCGGCACCGCACCCAGTTCGGCTGCCTTGACCTGCAGACCGGCGCGGCCGTGCACGGGCAGGACCTGGCCCGCGCCGGGCTGGCGGCGGCCCTCGCCCGCGGCGCGCCGGACGCGGTGTACCGGTGGTCCGAACGTGCCCGGGCCCAGGCCCTGCTCCTGCCGCCCGCACGGCCCCTGGGCGACCCGGCGGCCGCGGCGGCCCTGGAGGAGCTGCGCCAGGCCAGGCACACGCTGCGCGCCCAGGAACTGGCCGGACGTCCGGCCAGCGGCCTGCGCGCCCGCGTCGAGGCGCTGCAGCGGAGCATCCGCGAGCAGTCCTGGACGGCACCGGGGCAGCGGGACGCCCCGGTCCCTGCGCCCGCTCCGCTCCGCGCGATCCGGGACAGCCTGGCCGGGGCCGCGCTCGTCACGTATCTCCGCGACGGGCCCGTGCTGCGGGCCCTGGTCGTGGCCGGTGACTCGGTCCGCCTGCGGACGGTGGGCGGATACGCCGCGGCCGAGGAGGCGGTGCTGCGGCTGCGCGCCGACCTGGACAGCCAGGCGGGCCGCGCGCTGCCCCGCGGGCTCGCCGCCGCCGTCAGGACTGCGACCAGGCACGACGCCGCCGCGGTCAGCTCCGCGGTGCTCGGCCCGCTGCTGGCCGACATCGGCGACCGCGAGCTGGTCGTGGTGCCGACCGGCATCCTGATGACGGTGCCGTGGGCGGCCCTGCCCGGCTGTGCGGGGCGCCCGGTCACCGTGGCGCCGTCGGCCACCGTCTGGCGCGACGCCCTGCGCCGTCGGGCGGCCCGCCGGCCCGGTGCCGGCGGGCCGGGGCCGGACGCGGCGACCGTGCTGGTGGCCGGGCCGGGAAACGCCCGCGGCGACGCCGAGATACAGGCGATCGCCGCGCTCCGCCCCGGCACCTCCGTCCTCACCGGGGCAGCCGCGACACCAGCCGCCACCCTCGCCGCCCTCGACCGGGCCGCCCTGGCCCACCTCGCCGCGCACGGCCAGCATCAGGCCGAGAACGCGCTGTTCTCGACCCTGGAGCTGGCCGGCGGGCCGTTGCTCGGCTATGACCTGCAGCGCGCCGGACGGGCACCGCTCATGGTCGTGCTCTCGTCCTGTGAGGTGGGGCTGACCGACGTGCGGCCCGGCGACGAGACGCTCGGCATGGTCACCGCCCTGCTGAACGCGGGCTCGGCCACCGTCGTCGCGAGCGTGGCCAGAGTCGCGGACGATGCCGCGATGGCCGCCATGGTCGGCTTTCACCAGGCGGTCACGGCGGGCCGCCCGCCGGCCGCCGCGCTGGCGGCCGCCCTGCACGGGGAAGAAACGGCCGGCTTCGTGTGCTTCGGGGCCGGCTGAGCTCACTGAAGACTGGGCGGCGGGCTGGCCGGGGCCGGAGGGGTATCGGCCGCGGAGGTCGTCAGCGCGTGGCAGGCGATGGCGGCGGCCGCGACGACGTTGAGGGAGTCCACGCCGGCCGCCCGGGCGTGCGGGGCCATCGGGATACACACCCCCAGGTCGGCCTCGTGCAGCCAGCGTGAGGACAAGCCGTCGCCCTCCGTGCCGAGCAGCAGCGCGACCCGCTCCTGCGGGCGGCTGCCGGGCGCCAGGGCGGTGCCGATCGGCGCCGCGGACTGGTCCGGGGTGAGGGCGAGCAACCGGAACCCGGCCTCGCGCAGCTGCGCGAGGCCGCTGTACCAGTCGGTCATCCGGGCGTACGGGATGGCGAAGACCGCGCCCATGGACACCTTCACCGACCGCCGGTAGAGCGGGTCGGCGCAGCGCGGCGACAAGATCACCGCGTCGGTGCCGAACGCCGCGGCGCAGCGGAAGATCGCGCCCACGTTGCCGTGGTCGACGAGGTCCTCCAGCACCACCACCCGCCGCGCGCCGGTCAGCAGGCCGGCCACCGCGGGCAGCTCGCGCCGGGCCATCGAGGCCAGCGCCCCCCGGTGCACCTGATACCCGGTGAGCCGGCGGGCGACGTCGTCGGCCACCACGTACACCGGGACACCGCAGTCCTGGGCCAGGTCACCCAGCCGGGCCAGCCGGCCGGCCGTGACCAGCAGCGACCGGGCGGCGAACCCCGCGGCCAGCGCCCGGCGGATGACCTTTTCCCCTTCGGCCACGAAGACTCCGTCCCGCGACTCCACGCTGACGCGCAGCGCGGAATCGGTCAGCGAGACGTAGTCGGCGAGCCGCGGGTCAGCCGGGTCGCGCACCTCGATGGGGCCAGTCACCCTGACAGGTTACAAACCGGGGAACTGCCTGATCCGCCCCGCATTGCCCCGATAAAGTCGGGAGCCAAAAGGCCGTGGGGACCCACGGATTTCCTGATCGAGGGACACCGTTGAACGCTGGAGTCACCGGGCACCCGGAGAGCGGCGACCGGCGGGGACGCCCGCGCCGGCTCGCGCTGGTGATCGCGCTCACGCTGACCGGCGTGGTCGCCGCCACCCTGCTGGTCGCGCTCGGCGCGAAGGCCGTCGTGGCCCGCACCTCCTGCACGGATCACCCGGTCGTGGTCAACCTCGCCGCGGCCGACGAAGTCGCCCCGGCGATCAGGCACGTGAGCAAGTACTTCAACGCGCAGCGGGTCAGCGTGGACGGGCACTGCGCCGTGGTCCACGTGGTCAGCGAGCAGCCGTCCGCCGCGGCCGCCGCGGTGTCCGGGCTCAGCTCACCGTCCGGCCACGCCGGATTCGACGCCTGGATCCCGGACTCCTCGCTCTGGGTCGACGTGGCCCGCAGTTCCCCGGCGGGATCTCAGCTGGTCCAGTCCACCGGGGTCACCGTGGCCAGGTCCCCGCTCATGATCGTGATGCCGCGATCCGTGGCGGCGCAGATGCCGGCCTTCGGCACCGAGGTGGGCTGGCAGTTCCTCCTCCCCCAGCGCGTCGGCGGCCCGGCCAGCGCGCTCGGGCTGCATGTGGAGTTCCCCGACCCGGCGCAGAGTTCCGCCGGGCTGGCCACCCTCATCGAGCTTCAGGGACTGCTTCAGCACCAGCTCCACAGCACCGCCAAGACCCTGGCCGCGTTCACCGACTTCGTGTTCAACGTGCAGGTCACCAAGGACTCCGGCAGTGACGGGGCGCTGGCCACACTGGCCAGCCTGGCCCAGCCGCCGAGGGACGAGCGGCCGGTCACCATCGCTTCCGAGCAGGCGGTCGCGCAGTTCGACCGGTCCCACCCCCAGGACCCGCTGTCTGGGCGCTACCCGGTGCAGGGCGCGCCCGAACTGGACTACCCCTACGTGCTGACCACCTCGAACCGGCTCAAGCTGAAGGCGGCCCGGGAGTTCGAGAAGGCCCTGCAGTCGAGCTACGCCACGTCCTACGTGCGCTATGAGGGCTTCCGGTCCGCCACCGGGAGCGCGCCGTCCTGGATCGGCCAGTACGGCCTGGACACCGGGCAGCCGGCCCCGCCCCGGCCCCGGCCAGCGGCGAGGCGGAAACCAGCCTGCAGGCCTGGCAGCGGCTCAGCCTCGGATCCCGTGACCTGGTGCTGCTCGACGTCTCGAAGCAGATGACCACCCCCGTCGCGCCCGGCGGCCCGACCCTGGAACAGGTGCTCGCCCAGGCCGCGGCGCTGGGCCTGGCCCAGTTCCCGGACAGCACCCAGATGGGTGACTGGGCCTTCGCCAGTCACCTGGACGGGGCTCTGCCCTACAAGCAGCTGGTGCCGGTCGGGCCGCTGCCCGCCCCACTCGGCCTGATCACCCGGCGGCAGCAGATCGCGGCGGTAGCCAAGACCGGCAAGCCGGTCCCCCTGCCCGCGGCCCTGTACGGCTCGATCCTGGCCGGCTTCAAGGAGATGACCAGCACCTACCAGGCCCGCTACGACAACGCGGTCCTGGTCATGACGGCCGGGGTGGACAACGCCCCGGGCGATATCAGCGCCCCGCAGCTGATCAGGCAGCTGCACGCGCTGTACAACCCCAAGCGCCGGGTCGAGATCATCATCATCAAGTTCGGCAACGCGGGCGACTTCAACTCGCTGCAGCAGATCGCCAGCGCGACCGGCGGCCAGGCGTACGACATCACCAACCCGACGCAGATCAGCAAGGTGTTCTTCAGCGCGGTCGCGCGGCGGATCTGCTCCCCCAATTGCGGGGGCTAGCAGGCAAGACTATCCGGCCGCTGACCGGCCGGAATTTTCTTACGGCTTTATGACAACCCCCCCGGGGAGCGCCGCGTCTTCATTGTGAGGCCCGACGAGAGCGGGGCGTCGGGCCTCACGGTACTTCTCCGGCCGGGTCCTCGGCAGCAGTTCGCAGGGCGTCAGCCGGAGAGCAGGGCGTGAGGTCCGGCCAGAGCGGGGTGCCGGACCTCACGGTAGCCCCTCGGCACGGTCGGTCCGGCGCGAGTTTTCACCGGGCCACTAGCCGGGGACGGGACATGAGGTCCGGCCAGAGCGGGGTGCCGGGCCTCATTTCCTTGTCCGGGCGCTGGCGTCGCGGGCTCAGACACCCTCGTCGAGTAGCCGGTGCGCCCGCTGGATGATCAGCGGGACGGCTGGCCCCTCCCGCTCGAACCCCTCGCCCACCGTCTTCTTCTGCAGGAACCGGGCGTGGATGCCCTCGAGCACCACGGCGAGCTTGAAGCACCCGAAGGCCATGTAGTAGCCCAGCGCGCTCACGTCCCGCCCGGTCGCCGCGGCGTACCGGGCGGCGATCTCGGCCCGGGTGAGGAAACCCGGGCCGGCGGTGACCTCGGGGGCCCACTGGACGTCCAGCGAGTCACCGTCGCCCGGCTCCGTCCAGTACACGAGGGCCAGCCCGAGATCGGCCAGCGGGTCGCCCAGGGTGGACATCTCCCAGTCCAGCACGGCCGCGATCGCGGGCCGGGCTGAGCCGCCGCTGTCCAGCGTGACCAGCGTGTTGTCCAGCCGGTAGTCGCCGTGCACCAGCGTGCCTTCCGGAGCCGGAAGGGCCCGGCCCGGCAGGCCGGCCGCGAGCCGCTGGGTGAGTTCGGTGTACCCGGGCACCTCCCGGGTGGCGGACAGCTCCCACTGCCGCTGCCAGCGAGCCAGCTGCCGCTCCATGTACCCCTCCGGCCGGCCGAAACCGGACAGCCCGGTGGCGGCCAGGTCCACCCCGTGGATCGCGGCGAGCATGTCCGTGAAGTCCTCAGACAGCTGCCGGGCCTGGACCGGGGTGAGCTGCTCCCCGTCCTCGGCGCTGCGCAGCACCAGCCCGGGCACGTACTGCATGAGGTAGAACGGCGCCCCGATGACGTCGGGCTCCGGGTACAGGGCGACCGGGTCGGGCACCGGGACCTCGGTGCCAGCCAGCGCGCTCAGCACCCGGTACTCCCGGCTCATGTCGTGCGCGGTGGGCAGCACGTGGCCCAGCGGCGGCCGGCGCAGCACCAGCGGGGTGCCGTCGTCCCCCGGCTCCAGCAGGTACGTGAGGTTGGACCGGCCCCCCGCGATCAGCCGCATCCGGGGCGGTGTCCCGGTGGCCGTGATGCCGTTGTGCTGCAGCCACCGGCCGAGCCGCGAGACATCGTCGATCCCGGGGACGTCGTCATCCGCCACAACCCTCACTCCTGTCGCGCGCTCGTGCCCTGGGCGGCCCACCGTACCCGGAACTGTGCCCTGGACTAATGGGCTGGCCTGGCGTAGGTACTTAAGAGAGCCAGATCGGCCATAGATCCAGGCCCCTCGGAAGGATCGTAGTGACTGACGCGTGGATGCCGGAGGCTCAGCGACTCCCCGCAGCTGCCGACGGCGGTGGCCTGAAGGGCGGCGCCCCGCGGGCGGTCTGGCTGGTCCTGCACGCCGATCCGATCACGGTGTCGGCCCGCGAGGCGGCCGAGCGCCTCGTCGCACTGGGCCGGCCCTGCCATCTGGTGTGGAATCCGCTCTCAGGTGAGGTGGTCCAGCTCATTCCCGTGGTCCGGGCCGGACGGGCGCTCGGCTGGGCCGACAGCCCGCGCTGGGGACCGATATCAGCCGGACCCGGGTGGGGACCCGGGCCCGGGGCAGGACAGCCGGGCTGGGGCAGTGGATGCGGCTGGGCTGAGACCCCGCCCTGGACGTCCGGGACGGACGCGGAGGGCCAGGACTGGGCCGCGAACAGCGACTGGATACAGCCGGGCGGCTGGGCGCAGCACCGCGAGCGGGCGCAGGAGCCGGACTGGACCCAGAACCCGGACTGGACGCCGGGCACCGGCTCGACCCATGGGGCGGACTGGACGCCGGGCATCGGCTGGACCCACGGTTCGGGCGGGCGGCCGATGGCCGCGGCGGGGCGGCCCCCGGTGGAGCCGATCGTGCCCACGGCCCGGGACGGTCTGGCCAGCGTCAACAACGAGGGACGGGTCTGCGCGCAGATCGGCGTGATCGGCCACGGGTGGACGCCGTTCACCACCGGCCCGGTGCAGCGCGCGCGTGAGATCGTCAGCTGGCTCGACTCGTGGCACGTGGCCCGCGGCTGGCCCGCCGGGCACCCCGCGCCCTTCCCCGGCTCCGCCCGGGCCGGGCAGCAGCGCCGCCGGTACTGGGCCCGGGGTGGCCACTTCGGCGCCTCCCAGGTGCCCGGCTGCAGCGGCGCCGGCCCGGGTGCCATCGACATCGACCGGCTCACCGGGCCGCTCACCGCTCAGCGCGGCGCGAGCGTGCCCCGCAGGTCCGGAAGCCCGGCCAGGATCTCCGCGATGACCTGACAGCCGCGGCTGACCGCGGGGACGTCGGCGGCACCGTAGCCGAGTATCAGGCCCTCGAGCGTAGGCGGCCCGGCGAAGTAGCGCTCCAGCGTGGCCACCTCGACGCCACGCTCGCGGGCGGCCCCGGCGACCGCCGCGGCCGTGCCCGGCGGGAGCTCCAGAACCATGTGCAGGCCTGCGGTGTCACCGCTCAGCCGCCCGCCGAGGGTGGTCACCATGACGGCACGGCGCCGGGCGTATTCGTGCCGCATCCGCCGTACGTGCCGCTCCAGCTCCCCGCTGGCCAGCAGCTCCGTCACCGCGTGCTGGACCGGCCCGGACACCCGCTCACCGAGGTCCACGGCGGCCACGGTGAGCGCCGGGATCAGGTCCGGCCGGGCCACCAGCCAGCCCGCGCCGAGGGTGGGAGTGAGGGTCTTGCTGGTGGTCCCGAGGTAGACGACGACGTCCGGGTCGAGGCCGAACAGGGTAGGCAGGGGTGCGACGTCGTAGCGGAACTCCCCGTCGTAGTCGTCCTCGACGATGAGCGCCCCGGTAGACCTCGCCCAGGAGGCCAGCGCCTGGCGCCGCGGCACCGGCAGGCGGCCGCCCAGCGGGTACTGGTGTGCGGGGGTGGTGTAGACGAGCCGCAGACCCCCAGGAAGCTCGTCCACCACCAGGCCGTCCCCGTCCACCCGGCACGGCACCAGCTGCGCACCGCGGGCGGCGAAGACCGCCCGGGCCGCCTGGTAGCCGGGCTCCTCGACGCCGACCCGGTCCCCCGGCCGGAGCAGGGCGGTGGCGATCAGGCCCAGGCCGGCTGACACCCCCCGGGTGACCAGGATCTGGTCCGCCGCGGCCCACACGCCGCGGCCGCGCCGCAGATAGCCGGTGAGGGCCTCACGCAGGGCGGGCCGGCCGCGGGGGTCGGGCTCGGCGGAGACCGGCTCGGTGCCCGCGTGCCGCCAGGCCCGGCGCCAGGCCGCCGGATCGATGCCGGCCTGCCATGGGATGCCCGGCCACAGGTTCACCGGCGGCACCGGATCCGGCGCCAGCCAGGCCGCCCGGGGCCCGCCCGTCCCGGTGGCCGTCCCAGCCGGGACCAGGCGAAGGGGCGGGGCCGGCGGAAGGACCGGGTGCGGAAGGACCGGGGCCGCCGACGCCGGGTCAGGGCCGCGACCGGCCGCCCGGGGGGCGGGCCCGCGCCCGCCCCCAGCGGCACGACGGCACCGGCCGCCACGTAGGTCCCCGAGCCGTGCCGTCCCTCCAGCCAGCCCTCCGCGAACAGCTGGGTGTAGGCCGCGGTCACCACCGTCCGGCTCACCCCCAGCGCGGCGGCCAGTGCGCGGGTGGAGGGCAGCCGTTCCCCGGCGGCCAGCCGGCCGCCGGTGAGGACGTCACGCAGCTGGGCCGCGATCTGCTCGGTCAGGGGCAGCTCCGCGTGCCGGTCGGCCGCGACCGCCAGCTCGACCGGCAGCTTCACGGGCGACCGCGGTGACGCGGCCGTCGCAGGAAAAGTGGTCATCAGATCTTCCAGTGAAGTGGCTACAGTCAACAGTCCACTTCCTCGGTACCGTAGTCCATCATGAGCACTGAGACTCCGCTATCCGCCACCCCGATGACCACTCTGCACCGGCACAAGGAGCGCGCCCGGACCGACCGCGGCGACCTGTACGCGGTCCTCGACGCGGGCCTGATCTGCCACCTGGGCGTGGTCATCGACGGCGTCCCGGTCGTGCTGCCGACCGCCTACGGCCGCCAGGGCGACCGGCTGTACCTGCACGGCTCGTCGGCCAACCGGAGCATCCTGGCCGCCGGCGGCCAGGAAGTCTGCGTCACGGTCACGCACCTCGACGGGATCGTCTGCGCCCGGGCCGTCTTCAGCCATTCGATGAACTACCGCTGCGCGGTGGTCTTCGGCACGGCGCGGCTGATTGCGGACGAAGGCGAACGGATGAACGGGTTGCGGGTCATCACCGAGCAACTGGTACCGGGCCGCTGGGCGGCGGCGCGGCCGCCATCTCGCAAGGAAATGGCCGCCACCGCGGTCCTCGAGGTTCCGCTCACCGAGGCGTCGGTCAAGGTGCGTACCGGGCCGCCCGGCGACGACCCGGCGGACTACGGACTAGACGTCTGGGCTGGGGTCCTGCCTGCGTTCCTCACTCTGGGTGAGCAGCAGCCCGACCCCACGCTGACCCCCGGCATCGGCGTCCCCGAGCACATCGCGGCGCTGGCGGGCCGGCCCCACGGCGCTGACCTGGCGGCGGACGTGGGCGAGGGAACGCCACCGAGGCTCTAGTCTTGGGGGATGACTGACCGGCTCGTCTGGATCGACTGCGAGATGACCGGGCTTGACCTCGCCCGCGACGCCCTGATCGAAATCGCCTGTCTGGTTACGGACGGTAACCTCACCGTGCTCGACGACGGGGTGGATCTCGTGATCAAGCCTCCCGCCGAAGCGGTGGACGGGATGCTTCCCGTCGTCCGTGACATGCACACCCATTCCGGCCTGATCGAGGAGCTGGGGACGGGGGTCACCCTGGCCGAGGCCCAGGAGCAGGTGCTGCGGTACGTGCGCAGCCACATCCCGGACGCCCGCAAGGTGCCGCTGTGCGGCAACTCCATCGCCACCGACCGCGCCTTCCTGGCCCGTGACATGCCCGAACTCGACGCCTTCCTGCACTACCGGATGGTAGACGTGTCGAGCATCAAGGAACTGGCCCGGCGCTGGTACCCGCGGACGTACTTCGCCAGCCCGCCCAAGCACGGCGGGCACCGGGCGCTGGCCGACATCCGGGAGAGCATCCAGGAGCTGCGCTACTACCGCGAGGCGATCTTTGTCCCGCAGCCGGGCCCCGACTCGGCCAGGGCGCGGGAGATCGCCAGCCACTACGGCGTCGCCGCGGCCGGCCACGCCCCCGACGGGGACGGCCAGGGCACCCCGGCCACCCGTCCTGCTGGCGGCTAACCGGGGTATCTGGTTCAGACTTCTTCCCCGGCGCCGCTATGCTTCATGCAGCCGCCGGCATGGTGGGTGTAGCTCAGTTGGTTAGAGCGCCAGGTTGTGGTCCTGGATGTCGTGGGTTCGAATCCCATCACTCACCCCAGTGAAGTGGCAGGTCAGAAGCCCCGGCCGGGTAACCGGCCGGGGCTTTCGCCGTCTGGATGCTCAATGCCGCAGCCGCGCGGAAGCTGGCCTTTATGAGCCGGTCTTCAGTGGCCGATCCTTAGGCCACTGCCGCTCCGCGCTGGGCCAGATGGCCGAGCACCGAGCGGCCCACCGCCTCGCCTAGCAGCGGTGGCACCGCGTTGCCGATCTGGTGCGGAACCGAGGGCCCAAGAAAGCGGAAGGTGTCCGGGAAGGACTGCAGCCGGGCCGCCTCGCGCGCCGTGATCGCCCGCAGCTCGTACGGATGCGCGAAGGCTCCGGCGGACACGTTCGTGAAGTTGCAGGTGATGGTATAGGCCGGCCGGTCAGGAGAAAGCCGGTGGTAAAGCGTGGTGCAGTCCCGGCGCAGTTCCCCCGTCGAGATCCTGCGCATCCGGTGGAACCGGGCTGGCAGCCGCTCCGGGGGAATCGCCCGGAGCCCCTGGCCCGGGCCGAGCTGCTCAATCACGGATCGCGCCAGGTCTGAAAGCGGCCGCGAGACGTGGTTGTAGACCTCGCTGGAACCCTGGCGCCTGGACCGCTGGTATTCGCTGGCCGGTGGCGCGGAGTACGGCAGTGGGTCGACGCGGCTGAACTCGCCGACCTGCGGGAGGTCCCCTATCGCCTCGCCGAGAGTCACGTACGGGCGCAGCTGCCCAGCCTGGACCGCAAGCTTAGTCGGGCGGCCGTGGGTCGGAACAGGCAGCGTCAGGTCGCCCCCCAGCCGGCTGGCTACGAAAAGGACGCGTTCCCGCAACTGCGGGACGCCATAGTCTGCCGCGAGAAGGACCTGGCCGGTGACCTGGTAGCCCAGGGCACGGAAGCTGGCCACGACCTCGTCACGGTAGGCGCCCTGGCGCGCGATGAGGAGCCCCTTGACGTTTTCCATCAGTACGGTGGCAGGCCGGATGTCGGCCACCAGCCGCATGAACTCCTGGTAGAGGAAGTTTCTGTCGTCGTCCGCCAGGCGCTTGCCGTGCGTGCTGAAGCCCTGGCAGCTGGGCCCGCCGGCCAGGAGGTCGACCTGCGGGACGCCGGCCTCGGCCACGAGGTCGGCGCCGTTGACATCCCTGACGTCGGCGTGCAGCATGACGCCACCGTGGTTGGCGCGGTAGGTGTCAACCACACGCCTGTCGAAGTCGAGGCCGAGCGCCACGTCGAAGCCAGCTCGTTCGAGGCCGGAAGACAACCCGCCCGCGCCGCAGAACAGGTCGATGGCCACGGGCCGGCTGAGGTGGCTGAGGTCTTGGAGTTCGGCAGTGTGACCGCTCTGCTGCAACAACGTTCCCTCCATGCACAGGTGCCTGGACACTACTACCAGCCACGGGCGGCGCACGGACCTCTCGTCAGGACACAAGGACCTACGCAGGAAAGACGGCTGAGTTGTGGGACGTCAGCGACGCGACACCGGACCGGCGGCGGACGACGCGGGCTCGTGGGTGCCGACCCGGGCCAGTGAACGGCTGCGCGGGCGGGTGGGCAAGGACACCGGACCGGAGGTCATGCTCCGGCGCCGTCTGCACGCAGCAGGCCTGCGGTACCGTCTGCACCCCGTGCTGGGCCAGCGACTGACCGCAGATCTTGCCTTCCCGTCCGCCCGGGTGGTGGTCTTCGTGGACGGCTGCTTCTGGCACGGGTGCCCCCGCCATGCTCGCTGGACCCCCTCGGGCCCGAACGCCGAGCGCTGGGCCCGTAAGTTCGCCCGGAACCGTGAGCGTGACGCCGCCGCGACCATGCTCGCAGAGCAGCAGGGACTGTGCCCGGTGCGGGTGTGGGAGTGCGAGATCCGCGAGGACGTCGAGGGCGTCGTCCGCCAGCTGTCGGTGCTCGTCCGGGGCAGGCGTGAGGCCAGACGACCCGGAGGGCGGACACCATGACGTCGCTGACCGGCCTGCTCGGCAAGTGGCGGGAAGACCTGGCCGGCTGGGCCATTCCCGAGCCCATCACCTCCGCCGTCACCGAGTCCCCCTGGGTGCTGCCCCGGGACGTGTTCGCGCGCCGCGCTGACCGCCTGCGCCGCGCACCGGGCGGGCCTTCTTATGACCGCGAACGGGCCGTGCTCGACCCCCCGGGAAGCGTGCTCGACGTCGGCGCCGGGGCCGGGGCGGCCTGCCTGCCGCTGGCCGGCCGGTCCACCGCGCTGACCGTGGTGGACACCGACGAGGGCATGCTCAGCCGGCTGGCCGACCGGGCCCGCGCGGCCGGCCTGGACCCCCGGCTGCTGCAGGGCCGCTGGCCGGACGTGGCCGCCCAGGCGGACCCGGCCGACCTGGTCACCTGCCACCACGTGCTGTACAACGTGCCGGACCTGGCCCCGTTCGTCGAGGCGCTCACCCGGCATGCGCGCCTGCAGGTGGTCGTCGAACTCACCGCCACCCATCCGCTGATTTCGCTCAACCCGTTGTGGCTGCTTTTCCACGGCCTGGAGCGGCCGGAAGGGCCGGCCGCCACCGACGTCCTGGCGATCCTGGACGCGATGGGGCTCCGGGCAGGGCACACTGAATGGAATCGTCCGGCTCAGGCCGATTATGCGACAGGGAGTGAGCTGGTGGAGACCACCAGGCGGCGGCTGTGCCTGCCACCCGAGCGCGCCAGCGACGTGGAGGCGGCGCTCCGCGACGCGGGGCACCTCGGCCAGCCGCTCGACCTCGGCACTTCCGGGCGCTCAGTGGTGACGATCTGGTGGGAGGGTTCCGCGTGAGCGACAGGTCAGACGACTGGTTCCGCGACCCCGCGCCGCGGCCGTCAGGACGGGGCGGTTCGGCGCACCCGGGCCCCGGCGAGCCGGCCGAGAGCGTGTTCGGCGGCGGGAACCGGGGCTCGGTCTGGGAACCCGGCGGCCAGCAGGCCGGCGGAGCCCGGCTACCGGAACCCCGGCGCCTGGCCCGAGCAGCCGCCGGCCCGCGCCGGGAGCGGCCCGCCCCGCGCCCCGCAGCAGCAGGGCGCCCGCCCGGCGGGGTCGGGCCGCGGCTACGCCGGCCAGGGTTCGTCCGGCCGGCGGCGGCGGCGCTGGCGCCCGCGCCGGATCCTGGCCATCATCGCCCTGGTCGTCGTGGTCGTCCTGGTGCTCAGCGGAGTCGGGTACTTCTACCTGAACTCCAAGCTGACCCGGGTCAACGCGCTCGTCGACTACCCGAACCGGCCGGCCGCCTCGGACGGGCAGAACTGGCTCATCACCGGGTCAGACAGCCGCCAGGGACTGAGCCGGAAGCAGGAGCGCCAGCTGGCCACCGGGGTGGGCATCGGCGGCCACCGCTCAGACACGGTCATGCTGCTGCACATCCCGTCCAGCGGTCCGGCCGTGCTGATCAGCCTGCCCCGCGACTCGTACGTGAACATCCCCGGGTTCGGCATGAACAAGCTGAACGCCGCCTACGCCTTCGGCGGCCCCAAGCTGCTGGCCAAGACCGTGCAGGACGCCACCGGCCTGCGGATCGACCACTACATGGGGATCGGCTTCGGCGGCCTGGTCAACGTGGTGGACGCGGTCGGCGGGGTGCGCATGTGCATCCCCCAGAACCTCGACGACCCGGCGTCCGGCCTGCACCTGAAGAAGGGGTGCCAGACCCTGACCGGCGCGGAGGCGCTGGGCTTCGTCCGGACCCGGCACCTGTTCGCCACCCAGGACCTGCAGCGGGAGCAGAACCAGCGGGTGTTCATCAAGGCGCTGCTGACCAAGATGACCAGCGTCGGCACGCTGGCCAACCCGTTCAAGGCGTTCTCGGCCGCCAACGGCGCCGCCAGCTCGCTGACCGTGGACAAGGGCACTCAGCTGTACCAGCTCGTCCAGGTCGCGTTCGCGCTGCGCCATCCGGAGACCACCACGGTGCCCATCGGCGCCTCGGAGACGCTGGCCGTGGGCGACGTCCTGGTCTGGGACCAGGCCCAGGCGCAGCGGATGTTCGACGCGATGAAGAACGGCCAGCCCGTGCCCAAGAGCCTGATCACCGGCTCGAAAGTCGGCTGACCAGCCGGCCGCGGCGCCGCCAGGTCACGCCGCGGCCACGGCGCACCAGGCAATCGTGTGCAAGTTGTGCCGTATCGGCCCCTTGCGCTCACCGTCGCCGCCTTCGTACCATGCGTCGCATCCTTTACCGGTGGTAGCCGTGGCCTGGAGGTTCGATTGAGGACCGGGAGCATCCCCAGCTTGGCCCGCCCGCTCGGCCTGTCCCTGCGCGAAGCCGAGATCATGACCCTGATCGCGGAAGGTAACTCCAACCGGGAGATCGCGGCCCAGCTGGTGCTGGCCGAGAAGACCGTCAAGAATCACGTGAACCGCATCTACGCCAAGCTCGGGGCCCAGTCCCGGGCGGCCGCCATCACCCGCTGGGGCGACCGGGACGTAACCTGACCCTAGGTTTCTCCTGATCATCAGGCCAGCCCCAGGGCACCTTCAGGAAATCCTCAGGTTCAGGTTAGAAAATGCAGGCCATGACCATGCCGTCGATTAATGGGCGGGCCCAGCCGGCTGCCAGGCTTCTCGTTGTCGAGGACGAGCCCAACATCCTTGAGCTGCTGTCCGCCAGCCTTCGCTACGCCGGGTTCGATGTGCTCACCGCCACCGGCGGGAGCGAGGCGGTCCAGGCTGCGCAGCGGCACCGGCCCGACCTCATCGTGCTCGACGTGATGCTGCCCGATATGGACGGGTTCGACGTCGTCCGCCGCCTGCGCGGCGGCGGGGCCCGCATCCCGGTGGTGTTCCTGACCGCGCGGGACGCGATGGAGGACAAGGTCCGCGGCCTCACCCTGGGCGGGGACGACTACGTCACCAAGCCGTTCAGCCTGGAAGAGGTCATCGCGCGGATCCGCGCGGTGCTGCGCCGGACCCACGGGGACGGGGCTGAGCCCACCCCCCGGCTGAAGTTCGCCGACCTGGAGCTGGACGAGGAGAGCCACGAGGTGTGGCGGGCCGGGCAGCATGTCCAGCTCTCCCCCACCGAGTTCAAGCTGCTGCGTTACTTCATGAGCAACGCCAACCGGGTGCTGTCCAAGATGCAGATCCTCGACCACGTGTGGGACTACGACTTCCGGGGCGACACCGGGATCGTGGAGTCGTACGTGTCCGTGCTGCGCCGCAAGATCGACACCACCGAGCCCCGGCTCATCCACACCCTGCGCGGGGTCGGCTACGTGCTGCGCCTGCCTTCCTCCTAGCCGATTGGCATGACAACGACGTCGAGGCTGCGCCGCTGGCAGGGGAATCTGGGGCGGCCGTCTGGGCGTACCCCGCTGCGGGTCAAGATGATCACCGCGCTGCTCGCGCTGGTCATTGTGGCGCTGACCATCATCAGCGTGGCCAGCCTCACCGTGTTCCGCAGCTACCTCCAGGGACAGGCCGGAACCACGGTCACCGGCCTGTACAACCGGAGCCCTGCAGAACTCAGATATGCACGTCACGGGCCTTTACGCGCCGCCGGAAATCGTGGAGGTGCTCAACACTCAGGGCGAGGTGCTCACCCCCACCACCCAGTCGGGACAGGCCCTGCCCGGCGGTCCGGACGTGCCCACCAGCCAGGCGTGGCTCAAGGCCCACTCCGGGCAGCTGACGACGGTCCCCGGCCTGCAGGGCGGCGACAACTGGCTGGTCATCACCAGGCAGACCGAGGCGCAGGTTTACGGCCCGTTCGGGCCGGTCGGTGGTCCTGAGAGCGTCATCATCGTCGTGGGCGAGAATCTCGGCAACATCAACCAGACCCTGGCCTGGCTGGCCAAGATCGACCTGCTCGTCAGCATGATTATCGTGGTGGCGCTGGCCGTCGTAGGCGTGGCCATCGTCCGGGCCAGCCTGCGGCCGCTCGCCGACATCGAGAAGACCGCCCGGGCCATCGCGGCCGGTGACCTGTCCCGCCGCGTACCGGACCAGGACCCGCATACCGAGGTCGGCCAGCTGGGACGCTCGCTGAACACGATGCTGGCCCAGATCGAGACGTCCTTCGACGCCCGACCCGGTCCGAGGCGGCCGCGCGGCGCTCGGAGGAACGGATGCGCCAGTTCGTCGCGGACGCCAGCCACGAGCTGCGCACGCCGCTCACCGCGATGCGCGGCTACGCGGAGTACTACCGCCAGCGGGGCGGGATGCACGACGACCCAGCCGGCCGTAGCCAGCCTGGTAACGGCGAGCTCGGCCACGAACTCGGCAGCCACAGCCAGCTCACCCGGGCCGACATGGACCGGATCATGCAGCGGGTCGAGCAGGAGTCGGCCCGGATG
This sequence comes from uncultured Actinomycetes bacterium, assembly GCA_963781085.1. Classification (GTDB taxonomy): domain Bacteria; phylum Actinomycetota; class Actinomycetes; order Streptosporangiales; family Streptosporangiaceae; genus RYN-230. Next base: position 117,875 of record CAWAES010000021.1, on the reverse strand, counting down.
GGCGTGCTGGTCGAGGACATGCTGCTGCTAGCCCGGCTCGATCAGCAGCGGCCGATCGAGCACCGGCCGGTGGACCTGCTCACGCTGGCCGCGGACGCGGTCCAGGACGCGCGGATCATCGCCCCGGACCGGGACATCACCCTCGAGGTCGGGTCCGGCGCCGCCTTCCTGATCCTCGGCGACGAGGTGCGGCTGCGCCAGGTCATCGGCAACCTGATGAACAATGCGCTGACGCACACCCCGGAGGGCACCCCGGTCGCGGTCCGGGTGCTGGCCGGGCCGCGCCAGCCGGTGCCCAGCGTGGTGCTCGAGGTGGCCGACCAGGGCCCGGGCCTGCGCCAGGACCAGGCGGAGCACGTGTTCGAGCGGTTCTACCGCGCCGACCAGGCCCGGACCAGGAAGGCCGGCGGCACCGGCCTCGGCCTGGCCATCGTGGCCGCTCTCGTGGCGGCGCACGACGGCACCGTCGCGCTGATGACCGCGCCGGGCCAGGGGGCGACGTTCCGGATCACGCTGCCGCTGGCCCCTGAGGCCCGCGGCGATCAGCTGGACGAGAGCGACCAGCCGGGCCAGGCCAGCCCGGCCGGGGCCGCGACGACCCCGGGCGACGGGGCGGGGCCGGGCGCCTGACGGGGTTTCGTTGCGGAGAAGACCGGGGCCGGCGCGGCGGCGCGCCACCAGGCTCCTGCGTCAGCCCGCGGCCAGGGCGGCCCGGGCCGCGGCCAGCACCGACTCGCGGTAGGAGCTGCCGAACAGGCAGGCGTGCACCAGCAGCGGATGCAGCTGATGCAGCGGAACCCGGTCGCGCCAGCCCGGGGCCAGCGGGGCCACCTCCTGGTAGGCGCCCAGGATCCGGTCCAGGTGCGGGGCCCCGAACAGGGCCATCATGGCCAGGTCGGTCTCCCGGTGGCCGCCTTGGGCGGCCGGGTCGACCAGCCAGCCCCGGCCGCCCGACCACAGGACGTTGCCGGACCAGCAGTCGCCGTGGATCCGGCTGGGCGGCTCGGGCGGTCCGGCCAGGCTGTCGATCCGGCTGATCACCTCTTCCACCAGGCGGGTGTCGGACCCGGTCAGCGCCCCGGTGCCCGCCGCGCGGCGCAGGTAGGGCAGCAACCGCTTGCTCGCGTACCAGGCGGCCCAGTCACCGGCGCCGCTGATCAGCGCGGCCGGGCTGCCGGGCGCGCTCGCCTCGGCGGTCACGGTGACGGTGTCCCCGGAACGGTCGCCCAGCGGCAGGGTGGCGATGAACCCGGGCCACGGGGTGCCGAACCGGGCCGCGCCGGAGGCGTGCAGCACGGCCAGGTCGCGGCCGAACTGCTCGGCCGCGTGCTGGTCCGGGACCTGCTGCGGCAGCCACGTCACGGCGAGCGTCGCCGTGTCCCAGCCGAGGACCTCGGGCAGTGGCACCGCATGGGCGTCGGCCAGCCAGCGCAGCCCGCGCGCCTCGGCCTCGAAGACGCCGCCCTGGTCCCCGCGGGCGGCCTTGGCGAAGGCCAGCCGGCCGTCGGCCAGCGTGACCTGGTAGTGGGCCCACTGGTGCTGCGCCCCGGCCGCGCGGACGTCACGCACCGCGGTGCCGGTGATCCGCTCCAGCCGCCGGGCGAGTTCGGGGACCCGCCGGGCGAGCCGGGGGGCCCGGGACGCCGGCTCCTGATCCTCCGGGCCCGGATCCGCTGGCCCGTGGTCCGGCGGCCCGTGGTCCGCTGGCCCGTCGTCCGCAGGCTCGTCGTCCGCGGGCATGGTCACGCTCCGCCCGCCGGGCACCTGGCCGGCCTCGGCCAGCCGTCCGACCAGGCCCCGCACCGCGCCCTGGACCATGTCCAGGGCTTGCGCGTAGCCGGCCGGCGGCCCGCCGTAGGGGTCGGGCACCGCGCCGTCCCACGGGTCGTGGGTCTGCGCGGCGGCCAGGTCCGGGTCGAACGACCGGAACAGCATCAGCCGCGGCCCGGCGGCCGCCGGGTCAGGAGCCAGGGCCCGCAGCGCGGCCAGGTTGCTGAGGTCCATGGCCAGCACCAGGTCGCGCTCGGCGAACCAGGACGGCTGGATCCTCCGGGCCCGGTGCGCGGACCCGTCGTAGCCCCGCCGGGCCAGTTCGGCCTCGGCCTGCTCGGCCATGGGCTCGCCCAGGTGCCAGTCGCCGGTCCCCGCGCTGTCCACCTCGACCAGCCCGGCCAGCCCGGCCCGGTCCAGTTCGGCGCGCAGCACGACGTCGGCCATGGGCGAGCGGCAGATGTTGCCCAGGCAGACCAGGCAGACCCGGTACGGGCCGGGGGAACGACGTGGCGGTGGCAGGTCGGGTACATCAGCGGGCATGGTTTCAGGATGCCCGAACCGCGGAGTGCTCACGCACGCCGGGCCGGCGGCAGGGGCCACGCGAGCACCACTGCGGGCATGTAACGATGGGCGGATGCCGTCTTACAGGTCGCTTTCCTACTGGCTGAGCTCGGTTCCCGGGGACCTGACCCCCGGTGCGCCGCTGCCCGGCGATCTCGACGTTGACGTGGCCATCGCCGGGGCCGGGTTCACCGGCCTGTGGACCGCGTACTACCTGGCCAGCGCCAGCCCGGGACTGCGCGTCGCGGTCTGCGAGCGGGAGATCGCCGGCTTCGGCGCCTCGGGCCGCAACGGGGGCTGGTGCTCCGCGTACTTCCCGGCGTCCCTGGCCAAGCTGGAGCGGATGGCCGGCCGGGACCGGGCCGTCGCGATGTACCGGGCCATGGAGGACACGGTGGACGAGGTCGGCCGCGTCGTCGCGGCCGAGAGCATCGACTGCCACTGGGCCAAGGGCGGCGCGCTGCAGCTGGCCCGCTCGCCCGCGCAGCTGGAACGGGCCATCGACGACGTCAACGAGGCCCGGTCCTACGGGTTCGGCGAGGACGACCTGCGGCTGCTGACCGCCGCGGAGACGGCGGAGCAGGTGACCGCGGACGGGGTGCTCGGCGCCACGTACACCCCGCACTGCGCGGCGATCCACCCGGCGCGGCTGGCCCGCGGGCTGGCCGAGGCGGTCCGGCGCCGCGGCGTCAGCGTGTTCGAGGGCACGCCGGTCACCGAGATCGCGCCCGGCCGGCTGCGGACCACGCGGGGCACGGTCCGGGCGCAGTACGTGATCCGGGCCACCGAGGGCTACACGCCGGAGCTGCCCGGGCTGCACCGGGCGATCGCGCCGGTGTATTCGCTGATGATCGCGACCGCGCCGTTGCCGGAGTCCGTGTGGGACCAGATCGGGCTGGCCAGCCGGCCGACGTTCGGCGACTACCGGCACCTGATCATCTACGGCCAGCGCACCGCGGACGGGCGGCTGGCCTTCGGCGGGCGGGGCGCGCCGTATCACTTCGGCTCGACCGTGCGGCCCGAGTTCGACCGCTCCCCCGCGGTGTTCAGCGCGCTGCGCCGGACGCTGCAGGACCTGTTCCCCGCCCTGGGCGAGGTCGAGGTCACGCACACCTGGGGCGGCCCGCTCGGGGTGCCCCGGGACTGGTGCGCGTCCGCCGGGCTGGACCCGGCCACCGGGCTGGGCTGGGCCGGCGGCTACGTCGGGGACGGCGTGTCCACCACCAACCTGGCCGGGCGGACCCTGGCCGACCTCGTGCTGGGGAACGACAGCCCGCTCACCGCGCTGCCGTGGGTCGGGCACCGGTCGCGGCCCTGGGAGGCCGAGCCGCTGCGCTGGCTCGGCGCCAACGCCGGGCTGCAGGCGATGAGCTGGGCGGACCGGGCCGAGGCGCGCAGCGGGCGGCCGTCCAGGCTGGCCCAGGTGGCCGGGCGTTTCCTGGGCGGCTGAGCGCCGCCACCTCGCAGACCAGGGCAGTTCACCGGCGGTGCCGCTACTTCGCACCGGCATGGCCGCCGCTACTTCGCAAACCAGGTAGATCGGGTTATTGTCACTGGTACTTATTGGCGCGTCTGACGCAATGGAGCGTGGTCGTGGTAAAGCAATTCCGCCTCGCCTTGTTCGCCCTGTCCGCGGTTCTCCTCACGATCGGGCTGGCGCCGGCGGCGTCCGCCCTGGCCCAAACGTCCTGCGGCGCATCCGGCGCGGTGACCACGGTGAATGGCTCGCTGCCAGACGGCGCGACCTATCTGCTCCAGTGTCCGGCCGGTGCGTGGAACGGGACGCTCTTCCTTTACAGCCACGGTTACGTGACACCGGGATCGGCCAATCCGGCCGCGGACGCCGGCGACCCGGTCACCGCCAGCTGGCTGCTCAGCCACGGCTACGCGCTGGCCGGTTCCTCCTACGCCTCGACCGGCTGGGCGATCCAGCAGGCGCTGCCCGATCAGATCAGCCACGCTCGACACGTTCGACCAGACGTACCGCACCCCCAGCCGGACGATCGCCTGGGGGCATTCGCTCGGCGGCATCATCACCGCGGGCCTGATCCAGCGCTACCCGGGCCGGTTCAGTGCCGCGCTGCCGATGTGCGGTGTGCTGTCCGGCGGGGTGGCCACCTGGAACACCGCGCTGGACGCGGAGTTCGCTTTCCAGCAGCTGGTTGACCCGTCAGTGCAGGTCGTCAACATCACCAACCCGACCTCGAACCTGACCGGGGCGGAGACAGCCGCGACCACCGCGCAGCAGACCCCGCAGGGGCGGGCCCGGCTGGCCCTGGCCGCTGCGCTCGGTGACACCCCGGGCTGGTTCACCCCGCTGTCCCCCGAGCCCGCCCCCGGCGACGCGGCCGGCCAGGAAGCCAACCAGTTCCTGTGGGACACCCAGGTTGACTTCCCGTTCATCTTCGCGTTCCGGGCCGAACTCGAAGGCCGGGCGGGCGGGAACCCGTCCTGGAACACGGGCGTGAACTACTTCGCGCAGCTCGCCCGGTCAGCGGACCTCCGCGAAGTGACCGCGCTGTATCACGCGGCCGGGCTGAGCCTGACCGCCGACCTGCAGAAGCTCAACCGGGCCCAGCGGATCAGCGCCAGCCCGTCCGCGGTCCGCTACCTGGCGCAGAACATCGCCTTCAACGGCCACCTGGCTGTGCCGGTGCTGACCATGCACACCACCGGCGACGGCCTGGTGGTGCCGGAGAACGAGCAGGCCTACCAGAGCGTGGTGGACCGGGCGGGTGACGGGCGGATGCTGCGCCAGATCTTCGTGCACCGGGCCGGGCACTGCGCGTTCACCCCGGCCGAGACCATCAGCGCCGTGCAGGTCCTGCTCGGCCGGCTCGACACCGGCCGGTGGAACCCCGCGGCGCTCGACCCGGCCAGGCTCAACGACCAGGCCGCCGCGCTCGGGCCGTCGTACAACATCTTCGCCGTGGGCAGCACCGTCTCGCCGACCGGGCCGGAGTTCGTGCGGTACCGCCCGGCGCCGTACCTGCGCCCGTTCGACCTGTCCCGCCGGTAAGACCTGTCCCGCCGGTAACTGGCCGCGGGCCGGCCCCCGGCTGGCGGGCCGGCCCGCGGCGTCACGCTGGCTGCTGAGCCGGGGCCGCCCGCCTTCGCGGCGGGCGGCCCCGGCCCCCGTTCCTAGTGCGAGGCGGTGAACGCCAGCGCCGGCACGAACCGCGCGGCGTTGATCGTGCCCCACCCGCTGGCCAGGTCGTAGCCCGGGCCAGCGTTGAACCCGGTGACACCCGCGAAACTGTTGTTCCCGGTGGTGATGTCCACCAGGCCGGTGTTGACGCCGTGCAGGCTGGCCGCGCCCAGCGCGTACAGCGCCGGGTTGATCAGGCCGAGACGGTGACCGGCCACCTGGTCGGCCAGGGCCACGATGCCGGAGAAGATCGGCGTGGCCTCACTGGTGCCGCCGAAGATGTACCAGCCCGGGTCAGAGACGCCGGGCGTCTCGATGCCCGCGAAGGACATGTAGACCCAGCACCCGCCGTTGACCGCGGCGCTCATCGAGATGTCCGGGGTGCCGCGGTGGCGGCCCACCACGCCGCGCACACCGGTCTGGAACAGCGGCCGGGAGAAGACCGCGGACTTGCCCGCCGCCGCCCGCACCGAACCCGTCGTTCCACACCACGTCGGGCGTCAGCCGGTTACCCGCGTTGTCCAGGTTGAGCTGCGAGCCGCCGATGGAGGTGACCAGCGGGTCCGACGATGGCCAGGAGTTCACCCGGTACGGGTACAGGGTGGATGCCGTCGCTCTCGGCGTCGGTCGCGCCGTCGTCACCGGACGCCGCCAGCACGGTCACGTGATGAGCCAGGGCGTCCTTGAACGCGTACCGCAGGTTCAGCAGGCTGGAGAAGTTGCCCTGGCTGAAGCCGGGGAAGGTGTTCTCGGTCGCGCCGAAGCTCTGCGAGATGACGTCACCCACGCCCGCGTTGATGAGCGCCCGCTCGGCGTTCATCATCTCCGGGAGGCCGGTCACGCCCTCGGTCTCGGCCACCGGGGTCTCGGCCAGGACGATCTTCGCGCGGGGCGCGATGGAGTGCGCGTACTCCACGTCCAGGGTCGTTTCCTCGGCCCAGCCCACCTGGGTCTCGTTGGTCGGGTCGAACGGGGGGACGTTGCCGAACTTCACGATCTTCAGGTTGGGGTCCGGGAAGCCGAACTGCTTGTCGAAGACCTTGATGTCATTGGCGGATCGTGGGCGAGCCGAAGGAGTCGACGATCACGATCGTCCTGCCCCGGCCGGTGACGCCCCGGGCGTAGAGCCGGTTCAGGTTGTAGGCCGTCCGGTACTGCACCGGCGTGTAGCAGTTGATGCCGATCTCGGCCTGGCACTGTGCGATGGACAGCGGAGCCGGAAGCTGCTTGCCGATCAGGATCGGGCGGCTGATGTCCGGCACCGCCGTGGCCGGGCGGGCGTGGCTGACCGCCGCAGGCGCGGCGGCGGGCACGGCGAGCGCGACCATACCGGCGGCGGCCGCGACGGGAAGCGCGCGGACCGCAGTCCGCCGGGCGCGGGAGGTCGTGCGCGCGCCCGTGGCAGGCACCGCCCCCGGAGCCCGGGACCCGCCGCCGCGAGCCTTTCTACCGGAGATCATTGACATGGCCCCTCCTTGAGAGTTGCCCGGCCACCGCGGTCATCATGAGACCGCGCGGCCGCGCAGAACCTGTGAGCCCAGCCGGTTGGCTGAGCTTCCCACCCACAGCACCAAACTTTTATCCCATAGAGCCGCGCGGGAGTCGAGACCTCCTGCCTGCCAGGCGGTTTGGCGTCAAAACTGCGGCGGCACGGATATGTAGGGGTTTGCCGCGGTGCAGGGAGGCGCCGTGGGTGCGGCGGCGGCGGTGTTCCGGTTCGCTCCGCGACCCAGATACTGTTAGCATCACTGCGTTCCAAGCGCCGCTAGCTCAACTGGCAGAGCAGCAGACTCTTAATCTGCGGGTTCGGGGTTCGAGTCCCTGGCGGCGCACCCATCCTGAGCTGGCGTTATGTCGCCGCTCCTGCTTCGGGACGAAGGCCAGCGAATCGTGGCGCCGCCCGGCGCTGGTCACCCGAGCCAGCGCGGCACGCCGGATCAGGCGATCCGTCCCGCGGCCCCGGACGTCTCCAGACATGGCCCGCATCCCGGGACCGCCGACCAGGCGCCCGGAGGTTGGCTGCGCCCAGCAGCGGTGACATCTCAGCGCTGCCCATCACTAACTGACCCCGGCAGAAGAGCCAGGACTGATGGGCGGCAGCGCTCCGGGGGATGCCACCCTACGTCCGCAGCCTGCGCTCGCAGCAGGGCGGTCCGGGCACCCCTGTCGTAACCGGGGCCTTTCAGTAGACTGTTAACTGATGACTGAAAATGAGGGGCATCGCTCCGACGGAGAGCTCCTGACCTGGCCACGGTCCCGGGGGGAACTCCTGGCCTGGCCACGGCCCCGGGGAGCCCAGACGCCTGCGTCATCGTGGTGGCCGAAGGCGCGCTCCACGCTCCCGGACACGGTCGCCGCGCACTTCCGCGGCGAGGCGACCATCCGGGTCGCGGACATCTCGACCGCCGACCAGGTCAAGGCGGCCACCACGGGAGCCAGCGGCCTGGTCGTGGCGCTGCAGCGGCTCCCGGGCGAGCTCATCGAGGCCATCGACCCGGGCCTGCGGGTGATCGGGCGGATGGGCATCGGGACCGACACCGTAGACCTGGAGACCGCGGCCGCCTGCGGCCTGACCGTGTTCAACGAGCCGACTTACGGCGTTTCCGACGTGGCCAGCCACGCGGTGGCGATGCTGCTGGCGCTGAGCCGCAAGCTGCTCCCGGCGGACCGCCACGTGCGCCAGGGGTGGCACGCCGGAAGCCCGCTCACCTGGCGCCGATGCCGCCGCTGGACGAGATGACGGTGGGCATCATCGGGTGCGGGCGGATCGGGACCGCCGTCGCGGCGATGCTGGCCCCCATGGTGGCGCAGGTGCTCATCTACGACCCGATGCGAGACGACGGCGGGCCGCCCGGCACCGAGCGGGTCGACCACCTCGACGACCTGCTGGCGCGCAGCCGACGCGGTGACCGTGCACGCTCCGCTCACCCCGCAGACCCGGGGCATCCTGGGCCGGCGTGAGCTGTCCCTGCTGCCCCGGGGTGCGCTGGTCGTCAACGTGTCGCGGGGCGGCCAGGTGGACGAGCAGGCCGCTGGCCGAACTGCTCGCGACCGGACAGCTCGGCGGCGCGGGACTGGACACCTTCGGGACTGAGCCGCTGCCCGCTGACTCGCCCCTGCTGGACGCGCCGAACACCCTGCTGTCGCCGCACTGCGCCGGGTACTCCGCCCGGGCCGCCTGGCGGCTCGACATCTGGACGGTCGGTGACGCCGTCGAATGGCTGCGCACTGGCCAGCTGCGGCACGGCGCCGTGGTCGTGGCGGGCACCCGCTGAGGCCCGCGTGCTGACCCGCCAGACCCTGCGCGGCACCTGGGCCACCGTCCTGCTGCCGGTCGCCCCCGACGAGGCGATCGACTTCGGGCGGCTCGCCGACGAGCTGGCGATCCTGGTGACCGCCGGGCTGGACGGCGTGTACACGAACGGCACCGCGGGCGAGTTCCACTGCCTGGAAGAGGACGAGTACGACCTGATCACGGACGTCGTGGCGCAGGCGTGCCGGCGGGCCGGCGTGCCGTGCCAGCTCGGCGCGAGCCACATGAGCGGGCAGACCTCGCTGCGCCGGATCCGGGTGGCGGCCGCCTACGACCCCGCCGCGATCCAGGTGATCCTGCCCGACTGGTGCGTGCTGTCGGCCGACGAGGTCCGGTCCGCGATCGACCGGATGGTGCGCGGCCGCCGCGCCGTCACCGCTGGTCCTGTACAACCCGCCGCACGCCAAGACCCAGCTCACGCCCGCTCTGTTCGGCCGCCTGGCGGCTGAGTTCCCTCAGCTCATCGGCATCAAGGTGGCAGGCGGCGACGCGGCCTGGTTCGACCAGATGCGGGCCTGCGTGGGCGACCTGTCCATCTTCGTGGCCGGTCATCACCTGGCCAGCGGGCTGCGCCAGGGCGCGAGCGGCGCCTACTCCAACGTGGCCTGCCTGAGCCCGCAGGGCGCGGTGGCCTGGTACCAGGACATGCTCACCGATCCGGCCGCGGCCGCGGGACTGGAGGCGCGGCTGAACGCGTTCCTGGCCCGCCATGTGGCGCCGCTGCAGGAAGCCGGGTTCAGCAACGCCGCCCTGGACAAGACGCTGGCGGCGGTCGGCGGCTGGGCGCCGGTCGGCACGCGGCTGCGCTGGCCCTACCGCTCGGTGCCCGAGCAGGTCGTCGCCCGGCTGCGCGCCGCCGCCCTGGACGAACTGCCCGAACTGGTTCCCGCCGGCCGGTAGGCCGCGGGCGCGCGGCGCCCGTCTACCGGCGCCGGGCCAGGCCGGCCGCGAGGGTCGGCGCGGGCGGCAGCAAGCCGCACAGCAGGGCGTTGAGCACGTGGTACAGGTCGGACTTGCCGCCCCAGATGGTGCGGCAGGCTGGCCGTCCGGGCCCAGCTCGTGCCACCAGCTGCCGCCCTGGCGGTCGGCGAAGCAGCGCTCGGCGACCGCCCAGAAGGTGGCGTACCAGCCCGCGTACTCGGGCTGCCCGGTCGCCGCGTGCAGGTAACGGGCCGCGCCGATCGCCTCGCACAGCGGCCAGTGCAGCCGCTGCGACGACACCTCAGCGCCCTGCCAGTCCACCGTGTAGGCGAAGCCGCAGCGGGCGGCGTCCCAGCCGTCGGCCACGGCCCGCCCGAACAGCGCGGTGGCCGCGGCCAGCAGGCCGTCGGGGTCACCGCCCGGGATCAGCCTCAGCTGCAGCAGCAGCCGGGCCCACTCGACCCCATGGCCCGGCGTCGAGCCGAACGGGCGGAACCCGTCGGCGGGCCGGTCCGCGTGATAGCCGGGCAGCGGCGTCCAGTCCGCGGTGAAGTGCTCGGGGACCCGCCATTGCGCGGCGGCGGCGAAGCTGATCAGCCGCGCGCAGATGGACTGGGCCCGGCGCAGGAAGGACGGCCGCCCGGTGGCGAAGTAGGCGCTCAGGAAGGCCTCCACCGCGTGCATGTTCGCGTTCATGCCCCGGTAGGAGTCCGGCTCGGTCCAGCCCTGGTCCCAGGAGTCCACGCACAGGCCGGCCTCGTCCCAGAGCCACCGCTCGAAGATCACCGTGGCGTCCTCGAGCAGGTCGCCGGCGGGCATCCCGGCCTGCACCGCGGTCGCGGCGGCGAGCAGCACGAAGGCGTGGCTGTAGGTCTCTTTGCGGGCCACCGTGACCTCGCGCCCGTCGGCGCTCAGCTCGGCGAACCAGCCACCGTCGCTGCTGTCACGGAAGATCGTCCGCAGCGCCCGCAGGCCGTGGCCGGCCAGTTCGTCACAGCCCGGCCGGCCGAGCATGGCGCCCAGCGCGAAGCCGTAGGTCATCCGGGCCGTGGCGTACAGCCGCTTGGGCCCGGGCTCCCGCTGCCCGGTGGTGGTCAGCCCGTCGAAGCCGCCGTCCCGCCAGTCGGCCGCGGCGGCCGCGAAGTCCAGCAGCTCGCCGAGCTGTCCGCCGAGCCAGCCCGCGTGGGCCGGGGAGGCGACGTCGAAGGACTGGGTGCCCGGCAGGCCGGGGCGTTCGCGGGTCACGGCCGGACCAGGGCCTTCAGGCACCCCGAGTCCCCGGCGACGGCCTTGATCGCGGCGCCGTACTCCGGCAGCCCGAACTGGTGGGTCACCATGCCGCCGGTCTGCACCCGGCCGCCGCGCAGCAGCGCCATGGCCCGGTCGAAGCTGAAGGCCTGCGAAAACGACCCCTTGATCGTCAGTTCCCGGCGGAAGACGTCGTAGGGGCTGATGGCCAGGCTGGCGGTCTCCGGCGTCATGCCGTAGACGAACAGCGTCCCGCCGATGCCGAGCAGCCGGGTGCACGCGTGCAGGACGTCGGCCGACCCGGTCGCGTCGATCACGACGTCGAACCCGTCCGGGGCCAGGGCGGCCGCGGCGTCGCCGGGGTCACCGCCCGCGGTCATGAACACGACCTCGTCCGCGCCGTAAGCGGTGGCCAGTTCCAGCTTGAACGGGCTGCGGCCGGCGACGGTCACCCGGCTGGCGCCGGCCGCCCGCAGGAGCTGGGCCAGGATCAGCCCGGTGGGCCCGGTCCCGGCGACCAGCACGTCGCTGCCGGGCCGCAGGGCCAGGACGTCGAGGCCGTGCACGACGCACGCGACGGGCTCGGCGAACACGGCGACCTCCGGGTCGAGGTCGCCGGCCGGGTGGCACTTGCCCGCCGTGGCCACCACGAAGTCGGCGAACCCGCCCGGGTCGGTGACGCCCAGCGCCCGGAAGGTGGCGCAGAACTGGGGCCGGGCCCGGCGGCACTGCGGGCAGTGCCCGCAGGCCGTCATGTTGTCGAGCGCGACCAGGTCCCCGGCGGCCAGCCCGGTGACACCCGGGCCGGTCCCGGCCACGACGCCGGCGATCTCGTGCCCGGGCGTCAGCGGGTAGACGGGCCCGAACTCACCCGCGTCCAGGTGGACGTCGGTGCCGCAGACCCCGGCCGCGGCCACCCGCAGCAGCACCTCCCCGGCGGCCGGCTCGGGGTCGGGCACGTCGGCGTAGCGCCAGCGCCGCGGAACGTCGTAGACGATCGCTTTCATGACGCCTCCTCCCGGAGCCGGACCCGGGTCTTCAGGCCCGCTCCGCGCCGGCTCCGCTCCAGCGCCTGCGCGGTGTCGGCCAGCGGCAGCGGCGGCTCATGCAGCAGGTCCACCGGCAGCGTGCCCGCGGCGAGCAGCCGGGCCGCCCGGCCGAAGGTATGCCGGACCGAGTTGACCCCGACCACGGTGAGCTCGCGGGCCACCACGTCGAACGGCTCGAAGGCGAACGACCGGCCCGGGCCGCTGACGCCGAGCAGGGCGATCCGGCCGGCCCGGCGGGTGACGGCGAATCCGTCGGCGACCGCGCCGGGACTGCCGGTGGCGTCCACCACCACGTCCCAGGTGCTGTCCAGCTCCCGGACCGCGGCGGCGGTCCGCCGGGCCCCGAACCGCGGGCCGGCGGCCAGCCGGGCGGGCTGGCGGTCAACGAGATCGACCCGGCCCCCCGACATGGCCAGCAGGGCCGAGGCGAGCAGGCCGATCGGCCCGGCCCCGAGGACCAGCACGTCCCGCCCCAGCACCGGCCCGATCCGGTCCACCGCGTGCAGGACGCAGGCCAGCGGCTCGACCAGGCTGGCGGCCCCCAGGTCCAGCCCGTCCGGCAGCGGCTCGCAGCGGGCTCCGTTGACGGCGACGTACTGCGCGAGGGCGCCCGGCGCGGTGGTGCCCAGCCCGCCCCCGGCCAGGCACATGTTGGTCCAGCCGGACCGGCACATCGAGCACGCGTCGCAGTAGTCCATGGGGTCGACCGCCACCCGGGTGCCCGCGGCCAGGCCGCGGACCGCGCGGCCGACCGCGACGACCTCACCGCCGAACTCGTGGCCCGGGATGACGGGGTAGCGCACCACGCCGTAGTCGCCGTCCAGGACGTGCACGTCGGTGCCGCAGATGCCGCAGAGATCGACGGCCACGACGACCTCATGGTCGCGTGGCGCCGGGTCGGGGAGCTCGGTGATGGCCAGGTCGCCGGGGGCCTGGACGACGGCGGCCCTCATGCCCGGACCTCGGTGGCCCAGAAGCCGGACCCGGCCGGCGGCCCGGCGCCGGGCGCCAGCGCGGCGATCTCGGTGAGCACCGCCCGCGGGTCGTCGGCGCCGTAGACGAGCGAGCCGGGAACGACGCCGTCGGCGCCCGCGGCGGCCAGCAGCGGGACGGTATGCCGGCGGATCCCGCCGTCGACGACGATGGCGGGGTGGTGGCGCGACTGCTCCCGCGCCGCGACCAGCTCGGCGATCCGGGCCGGGGTCGCGGGGTCGAGCGACCGGCCTTTCACCCCGATCGGCGTGCCCAGCAGCAGCAGCCGGCCGGCCAGGCCGAAGAACTCAGCGGCGCCGGCGGCAGGCTCGTGCAGTTCGATACCCAGGCCGGCCACGCAGCCCAGGGCCCGGATCTGGGTCAGCACCGCGGCGACGTCAGCGCACGGGCCCGACTGGACGGTGATGATGTCGGCGCCCGCGGCCGCGAAGCGCCCGGCCCAGTACCCGGGGTCGGTGACGTTGAGATGGACTTCGATCGGCGCGGCCGTGAACGCGCGCAGCGACGCGACCAGGTCCGGGCCGAAGAGCAGCTCGGGGACGTTGTGCCCGTCGAAGACGTCGATGTGGAAGCCGGCCGCGAGGTCCTCGACCCGGCGGACGTCCTCGCCGAGCGCCAGGAGATCCGCCGACCACAGCGAGACGAACGCTTCCATCGAGTATCTCCTCCAGGGCCCGGGCCGGCCTGCCCTTGACGGCTCACTTTCAGTACGATGACACTCGTCACGATTCTTGTAAACAGTCAACAGTAACTAAACGGAAGCAGGTGGCCGCCGGTGAGCGTGGCCGGGGTGGACCTGGGCGGCAGCAAGATCGCCGGGGTCCTGCTCGACGACTCGGGCGCGGTCCGCGGCGAGATCTGGCAGGAGCACGCGATCGCGGGGCCGGACGAGGCGGTGGACCTCATCGCGGAGGTCGTCGGCGAGCTGTCCGCCCGCGAGCTGTCCGGCCACGGGCCGGGGGGCCGCGAGCTGGCCGCCGGCCACGGGACCAGCGGGCCCCCGCCGGCGCTCACGGCGGTGGGGCTGTCGGTCGCCGGCTGGCTGAGCCGCGACCGGCTGGAGGTGCGGACCGCCGCGAACCTGGGCCTGGCCGCCACCCCGCTGGCCGCGCTGGCGGAGGCCAGGCTGAACTGCCCGGTGCTGGTGGAGAACGACGGGAACGCGGCGGCGTTCGCGGAGTACGTCCGGGGGGCCGGCCGGGCGGCCGAGGTCCTGATGCTGATCACGCTCGGGACCGGGGTAGGTGGCGGGATCGTGCTGTCGGGGGAGCTGGCAGGCGGCAGCCACGGCCTGGCGGGCGAGATCGGCCACCTCCCGGTCGACCCGGCCGGCCCGGCCTGCTGCTGCGGGGGCCGCGGCTGCCTGGAGCTCTACGCCAGCGGCCCGGGCCTGGCCACCCGGGCCCGGGCCCGGGCCGGCCAGCCCGAAGGCGCCGCGATCTTGTCGCTGGCCGGCGGCCAGCCCGGGCAGATCACCGCCCGGCAGGTCGTCGCGGCCGCCCGCGGCGGGGACGCCTGGGCGGCCGGGCTGCTCGCCCGCGCCGGGCGCGCCGTCGCGCGGGCGGTGGCCTGCGTGACCCCGGTGCTCGACCCTGACCTGGTCGTGCTCAGCGGCAGCGTGGCCATGTCAGCCGGGGACCTGATCCTGGGCCCGGCCCGGCGCCAGCTGGCCCGTGCGCCGGCGCTGCCGGCCATGCTCAGCCCGGTGCCGATGGTCCTCGGCCAGACCGGCCCCGGTGCCGCGGCCCTCGGCGCCGCCGAGCTGGCCCGCCGCCTCCCGGGCACCTCCCCGCCCGCCCGGCCGCCGGCCTCACGGCCGCGGAAGGCCGCTGATGTTCACCCCTAGGAACAGGACACGCGAATGACGCTGGACTCCACGGCCCAGGACCAGGGCCCGGCCCTGCGGCTGGGCCTCATCGGATGCGGCCGCATCGCCCAGGTGGCGCACCTCCCCGCCATCGCGAAGTCCGCCTGCGTGCGGCTGGCCGCCGTCAGCGACCCAAGCCCGGTCCTGGCCCAGGCCATCAGCCGCCGCTACGACGTGCCGGGTTACACCGATACGGAGCAACTGCTCCAGGCCGGGCTGGACGCCGTGCTGATCGCCGTGCCCGACCGCTTCCACCGGGACCTCGGCTGCCGCGCGCTGCAGGCCGGCCTGCACGTGCTGGTCGAGAAGCCCGCGGCCGCGACCAGCGCCGAAGCGGCCGAGCTGCGGGATCTGGCCGTCAAGCTCGACCGCACCGTGCAGGTCGGGGCGATGCGCCGGCACGACCCCGGCATGCAGTACGCCCGCGCGGCGCTGGACCGCCTGGGCCCGATCGCGAGCGCGACCTTCTGGTACCGGCTGCCCACGGTGCTGCGGGCCAGCACGGAAGCGGCGCTGTTCCCGCCCCTGGTCGTGGACGAGTCGGTGCGGTCCGCGGAGGCCCAGTTCAAGGCCGATCGTGAGACCTACCTGCTGCGCACCCACGGAGCGCACGTCTTCGACGCGGTCCGGTTCCTGCTGGGCGAGGTCACCCAGGTCCGGGCCGAGCTGTCGCGCAGCGGCCGCGACCTGCACTGGCGCGGCAGCCTGCGGACCAGCCGGGCGCCGGCGTCCTTCGAGATCAGCGCCAACGTGCACGCCAACTACTCCGAAGGCGTCGAGGTATTCGGCGAGCACGGCGCGGTCAGCATCCGGTCCTACTTCCCGTTCTACCGGCAGGCCAGCAGCGTCCGGGTCTTCGCCGAGCAGTCGCTGGAATGGACGTCGCCGGACTACGGCGCGGTCGATCCCTACCAGCGGCAGCTGGAGGCGTTCGCCCGGGCGGTACGCCAGGGCGAGCCTGCCGACCCCGACGCCCACGACGGGGTCGAGGCGCTGCGGCTGATCGAGGCGACGGCAGCCAGCGCGCACCGCGACGGCCAGCCGGTGGACCTGTGAGCGCCGGGGAAGCCGCGGTGCGCGATGACCTGGGCATCTTCGCCCGCACGTTCCCCCGCGACACGGCCGCCCAGGTGGCCGGGGCGGTGCAGCAGGCCGGCTTCGGCCTGGTCCAGCTCAACCTGAACAGCTTCGGGCTGCCCACCATCCCGGCGGGTGAGGTGCTGGCCGGGCTCGACCTGCCTGGCATCCGCGCCGCCTTCGCCGACCGCGGGGTCAGCATCTGGGCCGTCTCGGTGACCTACAACATGATCGATCCGGACGCCGGGCGGCGGGCCCGGGCCACCGCGCAGGCCCGCGCGTTCATCGAGCGGATCCCCGAACTCGGAGCGCAGGTCGCCACGCTGTGCACCGGCACCCGCGACCGGTCCGACATCTGGCGGGGACATCCGGACAACGCGCGCGAAAGCTCCTGGGCTGACCTGCGCGCGTCCCTGGCCGAACTGCTCCCGGCCGCCCGGGCGGCCGGGATCCGGCTGGGCGTCGAGCCGGAACCCGCCAACGTGGTGACCAGCGCGGTCGCGGCCCGCCGGCTGCTGCACGAACTGGGCGGCGACGCCGGGCTGGTGGGCATCGTGCTGGACCCGGCGAATCTGGTCCAGGTGCCCACCGCGCACCAGCAGCGCGACATCCTGACCGCCGCCTTCACCAGCCTGGCGGACGACGTCGTCGGCCTGCACGCCAAGGACGTCACCGACGCCGGCTACGCGGCGGCTGGCTGCGGGCTGCTCGACTATGAGCTGATCTTCAGCCTGCGCGCCACGCTGCCCCGTCCGGTCCCGGTGATCGTGCAGGACGCCAGCGAGACCGACAGCGTCCGGGTCCGGGAGATGCTCGCCGGGCTGCTGCGGCGCCACCCCGGGCCGCCGGATCCCGGGGGGCCGGGGTGAGGCGCCGGCGGGCGGGCCAGGCGGCCAGCGACAGCTACGCGGTCGCGGCCAGCTACCGGCTCGCGCCCGGGGCGCAGGACCGGGACGGGTCCGGGCCGCCACCGGCCGCGCACCGTACGCCGGTCCCGGTGCTGATGCTGCACGGGCTCGGCGGCGACAGCGGCCAGCTCTGGCCGTACGCCGGTGGCGACGCGGCGCGCGCCCGGCTGGCGCCCGACCTGCGGGCCCACGGCGCGACCATGCTGGTCGGGCAGCGGCGGAGTTTCACGTTCGGCGGGCTGACCCGCGACCTGGCCGCGCTGCTGGACCGGCTGCGGTTTCCGCCCGCGGTGGTGGTCGGCATGTCGATGGGCGCGGGCGTGGCCGCGCGCCTCGCCCTCCGCCAGCCGTTCCGGGTCCGGGGACTGGTGCTGATCAGGCCGGCCTGGCTGGACGCCGGGCCGCCCGGCAACCTGCTGCCGCTGATCCAGGCCGGACGGCTGCTGCGGCGGCACGGAGCCCGCGCCGGGCTGGCCAGGTTCGTCGAGACCGCCGAGTACGCCCGCGTCCTGGAGCAGTCACCGGCCGCCGCGGCCAGCCTGGTGGCGCAGTTCCACGCGCCGCACGCGGTCGCGCGCTCCGTCCGGCTCATCCAGCTGCCCCGCTCGACGCCGCTGCGTCATGTCCGCGACCTGCGCCGGATCAGCGTGCCGACGGTGGTCGTCGGCACGCCCTCGCGACCCGCCGCACCCCTTCGAGATCGCCCGGATCTGGGCGTCCGCCCTGCCGGCCAGCCGCCTGGTGACCGCGCCCGCGCGTGACGCGGACCCGGCCGGCTACCAGGCTTGCCTGACCGAGGCGTGCGGCCTGCTCGCCGGCCAGGTCGACGCAGGAAGGCAATCGGCTCATGACTCCTGACAGCCCAGACGGCGGCCCGCTGACCCACGGCCCGGTATCGGGGGCTGCCCACCTGGACGTGCACCCGTGGGTGCGGGAGGCTCAGCAGTGGCCCCGGTTCGCGATCGTGGGCACCTTCCTGCCCGAGTGGGCCCAGGTGCGTGACTTCGCGGTGCGGGCCGAGGAACTCGGTTTCGACGCGTACTGGGCCAACGACCACCCGCTGCGCAGCATGGACTGCTGGACCCAGCTGGCCGCCCTGGCCACCGTCACCACCCGGCTGCGCCTCATCGCGCTGGTGAGCTGCGTCTACTACCGCAGTCCCGCGCTGATCGCGCGGCAGGCGGCCGACGTGGACCGGATCAGCGGCGGCCGCCTGGTGCTCGGCCTGGGCACCGGCGACGACGCCGCAGAGTTCGGACAGCTGGGCCTGCGGTTCCCGGCGGCGCCCGAGCGGCTGGCGGCCCTGGCCGAGGCGGCCGGGCTCATCCGCGGCCTGTGGGCCGGCCCGGTCACGTACGCGGGCACGCATTTCCAGGTCCGGGACGCCCACGTCCGGCCCGGCCCGGTGCAGCAGCCGCGGGTGCCGATGCTGATCGGCGGGGGTGGCGAGCGGACCACCTTGCGGCTGGTGGCGAGGTACGCCGACGTGTCCAACTTCGGTCCGCACGAGTGGACCGGCGGCGCCTACGACCTGGCCGCGGTCCGGCGCAAGTACGAGGTGCTCCGCGGCTACTGCCAGGAGATCGGCCGGCCCTACGACGCGATCCTGCGCACGCACTACACGCCGCTGCTCACGCTCGCCGAGACCGCGCGCGAACTGGAGCACAAACGGAGCCGGGCGCGGATCCCGGACGCGGGGCTGCGCACCGTCCCGGTGTTCGCCACGGTCGACGAGGCGATCGGGCACTACCAGGGGCTGATCGACGCGGGCGTGCAGTACTTCCTGGCCACCGTCAACGGCCAGGACGCGCAGACCGCGGAGCTGCTGGCCGGGCAGGTGATGCCGGCCCTGCGGCCGGCTGGCGAGCCGGTCCGGCCAGCGGGGGAACCGGCGCCGCCGGCCAGGGGAGCCCAGGACGGCGGCTAGCCAGGGCCGGGGCGGGACCGGCCGGCGGCGGGACCGGGCCGGTGGCTAGACCGGGCCGGCGGAGCGGAGCTTGCCTGGCCCCTCGAGGCCCTCGAGCTCGTAGATACCGGTGGTATGGGCGCCGATCGCCTTCACCGCCGCGGTGGTCCTGCGGGTCCGCAGCACGCGCAGCAGCCGGGCGTGCCGGTCCTGCCATCCGGTGGTGAACTCCTCGTCCCGCGCACCGAGCTGAACCAGGTACAGGTAGACCTGGGAACGCAGTCCCGCCCAGGCCCGGCAGACCCGTTCATGGTGGCTGGCCTGGAAGATGGCGTCGTGAAAATCGACGTCGAGGGCGGCGATCGCCTGCCGGGTCAGCGGGCGCGGCAGGTCGTCGAACCTGGCCAGTACCTGCTCGAGCCGGTCGAAGTCGGCGCTGGTCGCCAGGCGGCACAGCCACTCGACGGCGAGCTCCTCCAGGGCGGTGCGCAGGCTGTAGATCTGATCGGTGTCGTCGCCGGACAAGGAGGCCACCGAGGCCCCGCGGTGCCGGTCGACGACGACCAGGCCTTCCTGGCTCAGCCGGGACAGCGCCTCCCGCACCGGACCGCGGCTGACCGCGAGCTGCGTGGCCAGCTCGTGCTCGATGAGCCGCTGCCCGGACTCGAAGCGGCCAGTCGTGATGGCGTCGCGCAGGGCGTCCGCGACCTCGTCGGCCAGCACCCGGCGGGCGGCCGGACCCAGCACCGGCCTGTCTTCGCGGGCGTTCACTGCAGACCGCACTCGCCGCTCCCCAACAATTTGGCTGCTAATTCATAACGGTTTACCGTCATCAGGTTACCTTCTGCCTTGATGGTCGGGGAGGCCAGGGAGCAGTGGCCTCAGAACAGCCGGGCCAGCATCCCCCCGTCCGCGATGAGCGGGGCACCGGTCAGGAACGACGACTCGGGCGAGGCGAGGAAGGCCACGGCCCGGGCGACCTCGGCCGGCTGCGCGGACCGGCCGATGGCCCCGGTGCCGGGAGCCACGCTGACCCCGTCGCGGGCCATCGCCGCACCGTGCTCGGCTGACATCTGCGTGTCCACACCTCCGACGACGACCGCGTTGACCCGGATGCCGTCGTCCGCGTAGTCCAGCGCCATCTGCCGGGACAGCGACAGCACGGCTCCTTTGCTGGCGGCGTAGGCGGCCAGCCGGGGCACGGTCGCGATCGCGTGGACCGACGAGATGTTCACGATCGACCCCCCGCCGGCGGCCTTCAGGTACGGGATCACCGCCCGGGACATCAGGAAGACGGACTTCACGTTCACGGCCATCACCCGGTCCCAGGCGTCTTCCGGGGTGTCGTGCACGGCGTGGACGTCCAGCACGCCGGCGTTGTTGACCAGCACGTCGATCCGGCCGAAACGCCGCGCGACCGCCTCGACGGCGTCCTGCACCTGGCCGGCCTGCGCCACGTCGACGGTCAGGTGCGCGCGGTCGGCGCGGTCCGGGCCCGGTTCGGCGGGCGGCTGGACGTCGAAGCTCGCGACGGCCAGCCCGGCCGCGCTCAGCGCGCCGACGATGGCGGCGCCGATACCGCGGGTCCCGCCCGTCACGACGGCCACCCGCTGGGTCTGCTCCGCCGCCTGGGTCACGGCAGGAGGCTACCGGACTCAACCTCGGCGAGCAGGCTGGCCAGCCGCTCCTCGAGCTGGCTGACGACGATGTCCGGCGCGTCCGGCAACGGGGCCCGGACGCCGCCCAGGTCTATCCCGTGCCGCCGCTGGGCTAGCAGTTTCATCGCCGACATCCACTCGAACGGCCCGAGCGCGCCGAGCATCTCGTCCCGGAAGGCCAGCGCCTGCCGGAGGGTCTCCGCGGCGACGCCGGTGTTCCCGGCGCGGGCGGCCGCGACCACGGCCACCAGATGCTCAGGCAGGACGTTGGCCAGGCCCGGGATGGAGCCCGCGGCCCCGGCCTGGACCGCGTCCACGATCGTGTGCTCCGCGCCGACCATGACCTGCTTGCCCGCGGCCAGCACGGCCCGGGTGTAGCTCAGGTCCCCGCCGGAGTCCTTCACCCCCCAGACCGGAAGCTCGGCGACCACCGGCACCGGCACCGGAGGACCGAACTCGGGGATGTGGTAGAGCAGCACCGGATGGACGCTGGCGGCCAGGATCTCGCTCACGTAGTGGCGCAGCCCCGCGTCGCCCAGCGGCCGGAAGTAGAACGGTGGCAGCAGCATCACGGCCGTGGCCGGCGCGTCGTTGGCCAGCTGCACCAGCTGCAGGGCGGTGTCGAGGCTCGACTCGGTGATGGCCGGCACCAGGGGCGTCCCGGGGACGGCGGCGACCAGGGCGTCCAGCACGGCGCGCTTCTCGCGCAGGCTCAGCGACGGCCCCTCACCGGACGTGCCGAAGGGCACCAGCCCGTCAACTCCGGCTGCCACCAGCCACCGCGCGTGCTCCGCGCACGCCCCGGGGTCGGCCCGGCCGTCGGGGGCAAACGCAGTCAGCAGCGGGACGTAGACACCGGAAATCACCGGCTCACCTCCAGAACGGGAATGCGTTGACTTCATCATAAAAAACTGATTACTGTCAACAAGTGACGGTGACACGTGAAGAGGCCGGCCTCGGGCGGTTTCCTGCCGACGAGCTGATCGCACTGGCGCAGCAGGCGCTGACCGCACTCGGCGCTCCCCCGGCGACCGCAGGCCAGGTGGCCAGGTCGCTCGTCTTGTCCAACCTCGTCGGTCACGACTCGCACGGCGTGATCAGGCTGGCCCAGTACGCGGCCTGGATCGCGGACGGCCAGATCCGGCCGGCCGCGGCGGCCGCCGTCGCCCGGCGCCAGCAGGCCACCGCGGTGGTGGACGGCGGGTGGGGCTTCGGCCAGCCCGCGGCCCAGCTGGCCACCCGGACCGCCGCCGAGCTGGCCCTCGAGCACGCCGTCGCCGCGGTGACCATCCGGGACTGCAACCATGTCGGGCGGCTGGGTGAATACGTCGCGGAACTGGCTTCGGCCGGGCTGCTGGGCCTGGCGTTCTGCAACTCGGGCGCGGTGGTCGCGCCGTTCGGCGGGACCGGCCGCGCGCTGGGCACCAATCCCTTCGCCTGGGCGGCGCCGGGCCCCGGGCCGGACCCGCTGGTCCTCGACTTCTCCACGGCCGGGGTGGCCGAGGGCAAGCTCCGGGTGGCCGGGGCGGAAGGACGTGAGGTCGCGGCGGGGCTCATCGTGGACTCAAGCGGCCGGCCGACGACCCGCCCGGAGGACTTTTTCGCCGGCGGCGCGCTGCTGCCCTTCGGCGGTCACAAGGGTTCCGGCATGAGCATCATGATCGAGCTGCTCGGCGGGCTGCTCACCGGCATGGGCACGGCCCCGACACCGGGTTACGCCGGCGGCAACGGCACGGTGCTGCTCGCGGTGAGCATCGCCGCGTTCACCAGCCAGCAGGCCTACCGCGAGGAGGCGGCGGCGTTCTGCGCGCAGCTGGTGCAGGCGGGCGCGGGCCCGACCGGGGGGTCCGTGCTGCTGCCCGGCGAGCTGGAGTCGCGGACCCGCCGGGAACGGCTGGCCGACGGGATCCCGGTCGGCCAGGGCGTGCTCGACCTGATCTACACGATCACCGACCCGCTAGGCGTGGCCCGCCCCGAGCAGATCGGCTAGCCATTCCAGCTGGGCCTGGCGCTGGAACCCTTCGCCGCCCTCATGGTCGTTGAACGGGTACTCGACGATCTGCCGGGGCCCACCGTAGGCGTTGTAGGCCGCGTAGACCGTGGACGGCGGGCAGACGTCGTCCTGCAGCGCCACCGAGAACAGCGCGGGCGCGGTCGCCGCGGCGACCAGCGCCGAGACGTCGAAGTAGTCCAGGGTGCGCAGCACCTCGTCGGTCCGCCGCCGGTCCGCCTTCAGGTACCGGGCGATCTCCAGGTACGGTCCGCGCTCGGCCACGTTGATCGCGCGGCGGAAGTGGCTGAGGTAGGGCACGTCGGCCAGCACCCCGGACAGGTCGTCGCGCAGCCCCGCGACGGCCAGGGACAGGCCGCCACCCTGGCTGCCGCCCGCCACCACGACGCGCGCCGGGTTGACCCGGTCGTGAGCACGGGCGGCGTCAACCGCGCGCACCGCGTTGACGTAGAGCCGCCGGTAGTAGTACGTCGCCGGGTCGAGAATGCCCCGGGTCATGAAGCCGGGATGAGACGGGCCGGACGGCTCCGGGTCGGGAGTGTCGCCGACCGACCCCGCCGCGCCCTGCCCCCGGGTGTCCATGATGAAGTGCGCGTAGCCGGCCACGGCCCAGAACACGTTCTCGTGGGCGAGGCCCCGGCCGCCGCCGTAGCCGACGTACTGCACGACACAGGGCAGCGGGCCGGCCTGGCCGGCGGGCAGGTGCAGCCAGCCGCGGATCGGGTGACCGCCGTAGCCGGCGAAGCTCACGTCGAAGGTGTCCACCAGGCGCAAGCCGGTGGCGACCCGCTCGAACGTGGCCGCGACCGGAAGGCGGGCCGCGTCGGCGAGCGTGCCGGACCAGAACGCGGCCGCGTCGGCCGGGGCAGCCAGCTGGGGCTGGTAGCTGCGCAGTTCGTCGAGCGGCAGGTCGGGCAGGGACATCGGCTACCCGTCCCCGCGCGGCGCCAGCACGGCGCGCACGGCCTGCTCGACCTCGGCGGCCCCGGGGGTGAGCGCGTCCAGCAGCACCGGGCTGTGCGGCACCGGGGCGAAGGCGGCGCCGACCCTGCGGACCGGCGCGGCCAGGTCACCGAACAGGCTCTCCGACATCGCCGCGGCGATCTCCCCGCCGACGCCGCCGTGCCGGTACGCCTCGGTCGCGACCACCAGGCGGCGGGTGCGCTGCGCGGAGTTCTGCACCGTGTCGAGGTCCAGCGGCATCAGCGTGCGCATGTCGATGACCTCGACGTCGATGCCGTCGGCCGCGAGCGTCTCGGCGGCGCGCAGCGCCTTGCCCACCATGACCCCGTAGCTCGCCACGGTGACGTCGGTGCCCGGCCGCCGGATCGCGGCCTGGCCGAAGGGCACCAGGTCGTCCGGGCCGCCGGCCTCGCCGCGCAGGCCGGTCAGCATCTTGTGCATCAGGAAGATGACCGGATCCTCGCCGCGCAGCGCCGTCTTGATCAGGCCCTTGGCGTCGGCCGGGGTACTCGGCATGGCGACCAGCAGGCCGGGCACATGGCAGAACCACGCCTCCAGGCTGTTGTTGTGCTGCGCCCCGCCACCGGCGAACCCGGTCGTGCCCCGGACCACCAGCGGCACCGGGCGGTTCCACCAGTAGCGCACCTTCGCCGCCTGGTTCACGATCTCGTCCATGGCCCCGAAGGAGAAGTCGGTGAAGTTGAGGTCCACCACGGGGCGCAGGCCGTCCAGGGCAGCGCCTACCCCGGCGGCGACCATCGCCGCCTCCGAGATCGGGGTGTTGCGCACCCGGTCCCGGCCGAACTGCGGGCCGAGGCCGGTCACCTGGGCCCAGTGACCACCGCGCTCATACAGGTCGGTGCCCATGACCAGGATGCTCGGGTCGCGGGCCATCTCCTCGGCCAGGCCGTCGCGGTAGGCGCGGGACAACGTGGTCCGGCGGCTGGTCACCGGCTCGCTGGCAGTGGCGGTCATGATCCGGTCCTTATGTTCAGCTCGGTAGCGGTAACCCCGTCGGCGACCGTGGCCGGGTCGGGCAGCGGCGCCGCCTCGGCCGCGGACACGGCGGCGGCGACCTGGTCCCGGACCCGCTCGGCCGCCTGCTCGTAACCAGCGTCGTCCAGGTCCCCCCGGGCCACCAGAGCGGCCCGCAGCCGCTCGATCGGGTCGCGATGACGCTCCCACCAGGCGACCTCCTCGGCGGTGCGGTACTGACCGCGCTCACCGATGTCGTGCCCGAGATGCCGGTAGGTCAGCGCCTCGATGAACGTCGGGCCGCCGCCGGACCGGGCCAGCGCCACCGCGTCGGCCGCGGCCTGGTGCACGGCCGCGACGTCCTGGCCGTCGACCTGCACGGCGGGCAGGCCGAACCCGGCGGCCCGCCCGGCGATGGACTCACCCGCCATCGCGACGCTGATCGGGGTCTCCACCGCGTACCCGTTGTTCTCGCAGACGACCAGCAGCGGCAGGTGCCAGGCCGCGGCGAGGTTGACGAACTCCCAGACCCGGCCGGTGTTGGCCCCGCCGTCGCCGAAGAACCCGGCGGCCACCCGCGGCTCGTCCCGGTAGGACTGGGCGAGGGCGGCGCCGAGGGCCAGCCCGACCCCGGCCCCGACGATGCCGTTCGACCCGAAGAAGCCGACGCCGAAGTCAGCCAGGTGCATGTGACCGCCGCGGCCTCCGGAGGAGCCAGTCCGCTTGCCGAACAGCTCGGCCATCATGAGCGCCGGATCCATCCCCTTGGCCAGCGCGACGTGGTGGCTGCGGTGCGGCGCGGCGGCCACGTCGTCCGGGCGGAGCACCGAGCCGACCCCGACGGCGACCGCCTCGTGGCCGATGGCCGAGTGCATGCCGCCCGGGATGGCGCCCGCCGCGGCCAGCGGGCCCGCGGTGGACTCGAACTCGCGGATCAGCAGCATCCGCTCCAGCCAGCCGGCCGCCTCGGCGGAGGACACCTCGCCCAGGTCGATGCCGGTACCGGGCAGCGCCTCGGTGATGTCAGTGTGGGCTCTCACCCGCCATCCACCTCGATCCAGGTCAGTACGGTCCCCGTGGGGATCTCGACGTCGATGTCGACGAGATGCGGTCCCATGACGCCCGTGGCCGGGCTCTCCAGGGTGACCTCGGCCTTGGCCGTCTCGATGTCAACCACGGGCTCCCCTTCGGCGACCCGCTCGCCGGGCTGGTGCAGCCAGCGCAGCACCACGCTCTCGGTGTCGGCCATGCCGTAGGCCGGCACCGTCAGTTCCACTCTCGACATGCTGCTCCTTATTCGCCGATCGTGCCGCCGGCGTTGAGGGCCAGGTTGCCGCCGTCCACGGGCAGGACGACGCCGGTAATCATCGCGGCGGCGTCGGAGGCCAGGAAGGCCACGGCCGCGGCCACCTCGGCGGGCTCCACCAGCCGGCCGAGCGGGATGCCGCGCAGGAAGGTGTCGATCAGCCGCCCCTCGGCGCTGGGACTCGCGCTGAGGGCCCGGAGCCCGTCGGTGGCGATCTGGCACGGAGCGACCGCGTTGACCCGGATGCCCCGGGGGGCCCAGGCCACGGCCAGCTCCCGGGTCAGCTGCTCAACGCCGCCCTTGGACACGCCGTACACGAAGTTGCCCCGGCCGAGCGACGTGCTCCCGCCGATGGAACTGACGTTCACCACGGTCCCGCTGGCCACGGTTCCCTTACCCACGGGGCCGTCCACTACGGGGCCGTCTGCGACGGGGCTGTCCGCCGGGCGCTGCGGGCCGGCGCGGCGAGCTGCTCGGCGAAACGCCGGGCGCAGAGGAAGTACCCGGCCAGGTTGACGGCCATGGTGTGCGCCCAGACCTCGTCGGTGACCTCCAGGCTGGCCGCGCGCGGATTGATCCCCGCGTTGTTCACCAGGATGTCGGCCGGCCCGAGCCGGCCACCTGCCCGAAGGCGGCGGCGATGCTGCCCGGGTCGGCGACGTCGCAGCTGATCGCGTCGGCGCGGCCGCCCGTGTCGCGGATCTGGGCCACGGTCTGCGCCGCGCCGGCCGCGTCGACGTCCAGCAGGCTGACCCGCGCCCCCACCCCGGCCAGCGTGTGTGCGACGGCCCGGCCGAGACCGCCGGCCGCGCCGGTGACCACCGCGTGCCGCCCGGCCAGGTCGACCAGGGGCCCGGTCATGCCGAGGGCTCGGGCGCGGCGACGACCGGCACGTTGACCGGCGAACGGGCCGGCTGGCCGGACAGCACCCGCTGCACGTCCTCGCACGCCCTGACCACCACGTCCCGCTGGGCTTCCTGGGAGTACCAGGCGGTGTGGGGCGTAATCAGGATTCTGGGGTCGTGCAGCAAAGGGTCGTCGCCCGGCGGTGGCTCGTTGGCCAGCACGTCGAGCGCGGCCCCGGCGATCTCCCCGGACCGGACGGCCGCGGCCAGGGCGGCCTCGTCCACCAGCCCGCCCCGCGCGGTGTTGATGAGCACGGCCGACGGTTTCATGGCCCGCAGCGCCGCGCCGTCGATCAGGTGGACGGACTCCGGCGTGAGCGGGACGTGCAGGGACAGATAGTCCGACTCCCCCAGCAGGGTGGCCCAGTCGACCGGCTCGGCCCCGGCCGCCGCGACGTCCGCGGCCGGCCTGAACGGGTCGCAGACCAGCACCCGGAGCCCGAGGCCGAGCGCCTTGACCCCGGTGGCCTGGCCGATCCGGCCGAATCCGGCCAGGCCTAGAGTCTGGCCGCGGAGCCTGCGGATGGTCCCGGCGCCGACCGAGTCCCACTGCCCCGCCCGGACCAGGTCCAGGTACTGCGGCAGCCGCCGGGCGGAGGCCAGCAGCAGCGCGATGGCATGCGTCGACACCTCGTCCACCGAGTAGTCGGCGACGTTGGTGACCAGGACGCCGCGCCGGGCCGCCGCGTCAAGGTCGATGCTGTCCAGCCCGGTGCCGACCCTGGCGATGATCTTGCAGGCGGGCATCGCGGCCAGTGTCGCGTCGGTGATCTCCTGGACGGTGACCAGTACCGCGTCGGCGTCGGCCAGTTCCCCGCCGAGGGGAACCGGGATGCCGCTGGTGTGGCGGACCTGATAGCCCATCCCCTCCAGCAGGTCGGTCTCCAGCGTCGTCTGCGCGCGCTGGCCATAGGCGATGACCACGGTGGGCATGGCTAGCGCACCGCCGCGGTGCAGTAACTACCGAGTCGCATCGTTTCTCGCGATCATCGTCGTCAGAGGGGTATTCGCTTGCTGGCGGCCAGCGGGCCGGGGATGGGGCTGCTGGTGTCCGCGCCGCCGGACGCCTCGGCCTTGGAGCTGAGGTAGTCCGCCGGCTCGGACTTGGAGCTGAGGTAGCTCTGCAGGATCCGCTCGTACGCGAACGAGATGTGCTCGGTGATCATCGTGGCGGCCGCGCGCTCGTCCCCGGACCTGATGATCTTGAGGATGTCGGCATGCCCCTTCACCGTCCCTTCCCGCCAGTCGGGACTGGCCACGTTGCGCGACAGCATGAACCAGTAGGTGGGCAGCCTGATCTGCTCCCAGGCGTTGGACAGGCGCTGATGGTGCGCGGCCTGGTAGATGGTGTCGTGGAACTCCACGTCCAGGCGGGCCGCGTCGCGCTCGGTGATCCGCCTGGAGAAGGCGGACGTCATCTCGGCCAGGCTCGCGTCCATCTCGGCCAGGTCCTCAGCGTCGCCCCGCTGGATGGCCAGGGTGATCGCCATCGGCTCCAGCGCGGACCGCAGGGTGTAGATCTCCTGCAGGTCGTTGCGGGTGAGCTCGACCACGGAGACGCCCCGGTTCCGCGACGACCGGACCAGCCCCTCGCGTTCCAGCAGGATGAACGCGTCCCGCACTGGCCCGCGGCTGACCTCCAGCCGCACGCTGAGCTCCTCTTCCCGCAGGCGCTGGCCCGGGCTCAGCTCCCCGTGCAGGATCGCCTCGCGGAGTCGCTCCGCTACGTCCTCGCCCAGGCTCTTACGGCTGGCCGGCGTGAGCGCCGACGGCACCTTCCTGATCCGCCTCGGTGGCATGGTTCACTCCTCATTCGCCGACAATCGTCAACGAATTATCACCAGCAGGCACGCTGGCCACTCAGCTCACCGGCGTCATTGCACAATGTTGACAGTCTCCAATTAACCTGAGCGCAAGTCAACATAGAGTCGGCGACGCGGGAGTGTCAAGCCTCGTCTCCCGGTCAGCCCCGCCGGGCCGCGGCGCCGCCCCGCCCGGCTGACCCGCACCTTCCGCCATACCCCTCTTGGACTGCGTGATAGCGGCAGGGCGGGCCGGGCCGCGGGCCCTCAGGTCACGTTCCGGCCGCCAATCGGACCACGAGCTATAACAACAAATATTCGTTTATCGTAAGTTGTTGACAGAATACGCCGCGCTGACCGAGTATGCGACCACCGGCTCCGCACCAGGAGAGCACGATGCAGCATGCGGGTTCTCCGCCACTCCGCCAGGCGGCCCTTAGGACCGCACGGGCAGGGCACCGGCGCCCGAGCCACGTCCGAATCCAGCGCACAATCGCACAATATGGGCAGCTGTGTCGCTTTTGGGCGATTTTCATCTGACCGTCGTCAGCGGTCAGCGTCATCACTGGCAAGGAGGGAAAGTGCGCCTAAGATACTTGGCCGCAGCGTGCGCGGCGATCGGCTTGTTGGTGAGCGCGTGCGGCGGATCGTCGTCGTCGGGATCATCCGGGAGCGGCTCAGCCGCGGTGGCTAAGCAGATCACCATCTGGACCACCAACGCGGACTTCTGGACCTACCAGTCGTCCCACCTGGCCCCGTTCACCAAGGCGACGGGGATCAAGGTGACGGTGAACGCCATCCCGGAAGCCGGCATCCTGGACAAGGAGACCATCGCCCAGCGCGCCAAGTCCGGCGCGTTCGCGATGTATGAGGGACCGACGTCCCTGATCAGCCAGGACGTGGGGCTGCTGGGCGGCGTGCCGCTGAAGCCGCTCGTCGCCAACAAAAAGCTCGCGGTGAGCGGGTTCAACCTGAACGACATGTCCGAGCTGGGCAACTGCTCGCTGAACGGCACCCTGTACTGCCTGCCGCAGTTCGTGGACGGCGCGATCCTGGCCTACAACAAGAAGCTGCTCAAGCAGGCCGGGATCACCACTCCCCCGACGACCTGGCCGCAGATCCTGGCCGACGCGAACGCCGTCACCCAGAAGACCGGCACGCCCGGCTTCTGCACCCGGGGCAGCGAGGCCGGCGCCGCCATCGCCACCTTCCACTTCGGCGAGGCGTACTACATCCCCTACAGCGCCAGCAACAAGGGCTTCATGGTCGGGCCGAAGTGGAACTCACTGCTCGACTCCCCAGGCGCGCTCAAGTGGGCCACGCTCTACCAGCAGCTGATGACCAAGGACGCCCCCAAGGGCGTCGGAGCCTTCACGGCCGTCAACTGCGTGAACGACTTCGACCAGGGCAAAGTGGCCATGGACTACGACGGGATCACCACCTTCACCGGCCATGAGTTCACCCCCGCGGCGGGCTCGCCCATCGCAGGCGTGGTCGGTTTCCAGGCCCCGCAGTGCCTGACCAGCAGCCCGTGCATGCCGCTCGGCCCCTGGGGCATGTTCATCAACCCCAACGTCCCCCAGGACCAGCAGAACGCGGCCTGGAAGCTGATGCAGTACCTGTCCACGCCGGCGTTCAACAAGGCCGAGATCCTGGCCCGGGACGAGCCGGGGCTCGCGGTCAACAAGTCGGTGGCGAGCTCGGACATCAAGGGTGTGCCCAGTGACTACCTGCAGGCCCTGTCCTACGTCGCCGCACACGCCGAGCCGGCTCCGTTCCCGCCCTCCACGGCCTTCAACCAGAGTCAGCAGGACGAGGAGATCGCGATCTCGCAGCTCATCAACGGGACCGCGGTGGCCAAGGCGATGACGTTCGCCGCCAACGGGCAGAACGCCGTGTTCAAGCAGGCGGGCCTCCAAAAGTAGGCAGACCGTCGGCGCAGACGCGGCCGGGGCTGGCTCTCCCCCCGAGGAGCCAGCCCCGGCCGCCGGCCCGGACCGTCCGCAGCGGCGTCCGCCGGGCCCCGACCCGAGGGGGCAACCATGAGCAGGCAGCTTGGCCTGGAAGGCGCGGGCCCCCAGCCCGAATTGCTCGGTCCGCCCGGCCAGCCGGGCGCCGGGGCCGCCGGCCGCCGGGGACCGGGCCGCCCCGGCCAGGCCCGTCAGGTCGCCCTGCGGACCTGGAGCGCTTTCGACCGCAAGTTCTTCCGGATCGCGGTCATCCCCGCGTTCCTGGCCGTGTTCGTGGTCACCGTGATCCCGTTCGTGGCCGGCTTCGGGCTCAGCTTCTCCAGCCTGAACAGCGTCAACAACCACATCTTCCCGCCCACCCTGGCCAACTACAAAACGATCCTCACCGATCCGGTGACCCACACGGTCCTGCTCAACACCGTGGTCTACGTCGTGGCCGCGGTGGTGCTCGAGACCGGTTTCGGGCTCTTGCTGGCCGTACTGCTGGCCAGCAAGCACCGCTTCGTCACCGGGTTCCGGGTCATCTTCCTGCTCCCGC
The DNA here is from genome assembly GCA_963781085.1 of uncultured Actinomycetes bacterium. Lineage (GTDB taxonomy): Bacteria > Actinomycetota > Actinomycetes > Streptosporangiales > Streptosporangiaceae > RYN-230. The sequence continues at coordinate 86,983 of CAWAES010000021.1, read as the reverse complement.
TGACCGTGGCCAGCGTGGCCGCGGCCATCAGCTGGGCCGCCCTGCTGAACACCTCGCAGGGCTGGATCAACTACTACCTGGGGCTGCTGCACCTGCCGCAGCCGAACTGGCTGGCCTCCTCCGCCGCGGCCATGCCGTCGGTGATCATCACCGACATGTGGAGCGGGGTCCCGGTCGTCGCCGTGATCGTGCTGGCCGCCCTGATCGGGGCGCCCCGCGACCCGATCGAGGCCGCGATGGTCAACGGCGCCGGGCCCTGGAACCGGTTCCGGTACATCACGTTCCCGGCCATCATGCCCGCGCTGGTGCTGGCGGCCCTGCTGCGCACTGTGGCCGCGTTCCAGCAGTTCGCCCTGTTCGAGGTCCTGACCGGGGGCGGCCCGGGCCTGAGCACCACCGTGATCAATTTCTACGTGTACCAGCAGACCATCGTGTACGGGAACGTCGGCTACGGGGCTGCGCTCGGGGTGCTGCTGGTAGTCATCATGGCGGTGCCCCTGCTGCTCCTGTTCGCGCTCATGCGCCGGCGCTGACGGGAGCACGCAGGCCGATGAACCGCAGAACGAGGAGATGATTCAAACGGCAGCAACGGTGGATCAGCCGGTCCGGCCGCGACCGCGGTTCCTGCAGCGGCACGGCGGCTGGGTCGTCACGTTCGTCCTGCTGGTGCTCGGCGCGATATTCGTCCTGTTGCCCTTGTACTGGCTGGTGTCGACGGCCTTCAAGAGCGGCAACGACGCGTTCGCCCTGCCGCCCAGATACGTCGCCCGGCCCACGCTGTCGGCCTTCAAGGTGATCCTCGGCGGGCAGTTCGCCCACTACGTCCTGAACTCGGTCATCGTGGCCATCGCGTCGACCGCGGTCGCCCTGCTCCTCGGGGTCCCGGCCGGCTACGCCTTCTCGCGCTCGCCGATCAGGGGTGCCAGGGTCTTCAACACCTGGTTCGTGCTGGCCTACGTCGCGCCGCCGGTCGTCTTCATCATCCCGCTGTACATCATGTACCAGCACCTGCACCTGCTCGACACCTATCTGGGGCTGGTCCTGGCCTACGAGACCGGCCTGCTGCCGTTCACGATCTGGCTGATGCGGGTCTACTTCAACGAGGTCCCCCGCGAGCTCGACGAGGCGGCCTGGATCGACGGCTGCAGCAAGATGCGGGCCCTGTGGAAGGTCGTGCTGCCCACCGTGTGGCCGGGGCTGACCACCGTCGGCCTGCTGGTGGGCCTGGCGTCGTGGGGAGAGTACTTCGGCGCCCTGATCCTGACCGGGCCGCACACCGAGACCGCCCCGGTGGCGGTCGAGGGTTACATCGGCACGACGTTCGCCAACTGGAACGAACTGGCCGCCGCGGGCGTGGTGCTCGTGGTCCCCGCCCTGCTCGCCACCGTCCTCGTGCAGCGCGGTTTCGTTCGCGGCCTGACCTTCGGCGCCGTGAAGCAGTAACGGCGGCCGGCCCTCAGAAGGAGACAACGATGACCTTTCCCAGCGGCGTGTTCCCGCCCATGCTGACTCCGTTCAGCGACGGGGAGGTAGACACCGCGAAAGCGGCCCGGTACGCCAAAGGGCTGCTGGCCGACGGGGCTCACGGACTGGTCGTGGCGGGCAGCGCCGGTGAGTTCATCGCCATGGACGTGCCCGAGCGCCAGCAGCTCAGCGACGCGGTACTGGAGGCCGTGGGCGGCAGCGCGCCGGTGATCGTCTGTGTCGCGGCGTACCGGACCGAGCACTGCGTCGCGCTGGCCCGGCACGCCCAGGCGGCCGGGGCGACCGCGGTCATGGTGTCCGCGCCGTACTACATGGGCGCGCACGTCAACGCGGTGTGGCGGCATCTGGCCAGTGTCCGCGAAGCCGTCAGCGTGCCGGTCATGCTGTACCACGTGCCGGCCACCACGAACGTCGAGCTGTCCCTGGAGGTGCTCCGGGAACTGGTTGACGCCGACGTCATCCACGCGGTCAAGCAGTCCTTCTATGACGCGTACCACACCCGGGACGCGAAGATCGCCCTCGGCGGCGACGCGGCGGTGTACTGCGGCCACGACGGCAGCGCGCTGGAATGCCTGCTGATGGGCGCGGACGGGTGGATTTCCGCACTGCCCGCGCTCTACCCGGCACTGGCCCGGCGGCTCTGGGACGGCGTGGCGGCGGGCGAGCCCGTCAGCGCGCTGCGCGACCAGTGGTTCCGGCTGCTCCCGCTGGTGAAGATCATCTTCGACCCGGCCTGGCGGGACGACCGTGGTGCGCCGCACTGGCTGGAGCTGATGCACGCCGCCGCCGGCATCCTGGGCCAGGACGTGGGCCTCCCCCGGGCCCCCTTCGCCGCGCTGGCCGGGGCGGACCGGGACCGCCTGGCCGGGATCCTGGCCGAGATCAGCGCAGCCGCCTAAGGGTGCGCGTGCTGGCCCGTCATGCGCGGGCCCGGCGCGTGCTGGCCCCGTAGCTCCGCGACGGCCGCAAAGTCGCGGGACAGAAGCTGGTCGAACTCATGGGCGCGAAGCGGGGGCGAGAAGTAGAACCCCTGCGCTATCTGGCAGCCGAGCATCTTGAGCCCGGCGACCTGGCTCCTGGTCTCCACACCCTCGGCGACCGTGGCGATGTCCATGGCGTTGGCCAGGTCGATGACGGCCCGGACGATGGCCGAGTCCACCGGGCTCTCGGCCACGCCCTGGACGAACGCGCGATCCACTTTCACCTCGTGGACCGGGAACTGCTTGAGGTACGCGAGTGAGGAATGGCCGGTGCCGAAGTCGTCGATGGCCAGCCGCACACCAAGCCGGTTCAGCTTCTTCATGATCTCCCGGGCACTGGAAATGTCCGCCATGACCATGCTCTCGGTGATCTCGAATATGAGCAGCTCCGACGGCAGCCCCGTGTCGTTCAGCACCCCCGCCACCTCGGCCAGCAGACCGCTCTCCTGGAACTGGCGAGGCGACAGGTTGATGCTGATCGGCAGGTCCACGCCCAGCCGGTCACGCATCGAGCACAGCTGCTGGCACGCCTGGTCAAGGACGTAGCGCCCCAGCGGCAGGATCAGCCCGGTCTCCTCGGCCACCGGGATGAACGTCACCGGGGCTGATCAGGCCGCTGGTCGGGTGGCGCCAGCGGACCAGCGCCTCAGCGCCCACGATGTGTTCCTCGCTGAGGGAGTAGAAAGGCTGGTAGTACACCTCGAGCTCGTGCCGCTCGATGCCCTTGCGCAGGTCGGCCTCCATCTGCAGCCGTTCCGACGAGCGGGTGCCCATGGACGCCTGGTCGAACACCCGGTAGGTGCCGCCTCCGGTCTTGGCCTTGGCCTCGTACATGGCCACGTCGGCGTTGCGGAGTACGTCGTCAGCGCTCTTGCCTGGCTCGGTCAGGGCGATGCCGACCGAGACGCTGGCGACCAGCTCGTGACCGTCGCTCAGCGCGATGGGCCGCTGAACGGCGGCGCAGATGCGCCGGGCGGCGGCGACGGCCACCTCCACTCCGGCCACGTCCTCCAGCAGCACCACGAACTCGTCCCCGCCGAACCGGGCGAGCAGGTCGTTGCTGCGCACCCCGGCCTTGAGCCGGGCCCCGATCGCGACGAGGAACCCGTCCCCGGTCACGTGGCCGAGGCTGTCGTTGATGCTCTTGAAGCGGTCCACGTCGACGAAGATGAGGGCGTGCGTCTTGCGGTCCAGCACCGAACGCCGGAGCGCCTGGTCCAGCCGCTCGACCAGCAGCCGGCGGTTGGCCAGGCCGGTGAGGCTGTCGTAGCAGGCGTGGTGGTGGAGCTCGTCCTCGAAGGCCTTGCGCTCGGTGATGTCGCGGAAGGTGATCACCGCGCCGGACGGCGTGCCGTCACCCAGGACGGCCGACGCCGTGTAGGCGACGGGGACGGTCCCGCCGTTCTTGCCGCGGAAGCGGGCGTCGTCCTCCCGGATCACCCGGCCCGTGCGCATGGCCTCGCGGGCCGGCTCGAGCAGGAAAGCCGGGGCCATCGGGGCACCGCCGGCCGTCGGATCGCCGATCCCGACGCCCAGCGACGGCAGCTCCACGAGGTCAGCCGCGGCGGGGTTGACGAAGATCAGTTCCCCGGCCGCGTCGATCGCGCACACGCCTTCCCCGATGTTGAGCGTGATCGAGGAGAGCCGCTCCCGTTCGACGTGGACCTGCTGGTACAGCTCGGCGTTGCTCAGCGCGCCGCTGCCCACGGCGGCCAGGGCCTGCAGCAGGCCCTGGTCGGCCTCGTCGAACGGCTCGTCGCGCCGCCGTCCCGACGCGACCAGCCACTGCCGCCGGCCGGCCACGGTCATCGGCGCGGCCAGCTGGTCAGCGGCGGGTGTCTCGCAGGCCAGGAAGGCTCCGGGGCTGCGCAGCAGCCGCCGTACGGCGCCGCGGATCGTCTCCAGCACGGCCTGCTCGCGCAGGCCCCGGTTGGCCTCCAGGGTGACCTCGTACAGTCCCTTCATCCGCCCCCGGTCGTGCAGCGCCGCGAACCGGGCACTGATGAGCCGGCGCTGCAGGATCAGCGCCGGCACCGCGAGCGCCACGGCCCAGGGGTGGGCCTGGATCGCCAGGGCCAGGATCACGCCGGCCAGTGCTCCCGCGCCGGTCAGCGTGGCCTGGATCGGCAGGTCGTTGACGAACTCACGCCAGGTCGTGCCCATCGAGATGACCACACCGGCGATCAGGCAGCTGTTGACGGCGAAGTACACGCCCACGCCCAGCAGGAGGGCGGCGACTTCGGCGGCGGACAGGGACGCCGAGGGAGGCGCGATGGCCCGGCTGGCCGCCAGGCCCAGACCTGCCGCGACCAGCACCTGGCCGGTGTTGAAGGCCGACTTGACGAACAAGCGCCTGCGGGCGGCCTGCGCCACGACGAAGGCCAGCGTCAGGGTGGCCAGGGTGAGCAGCGGGGGCACGAGAAGGGCGAGGATGACGAAGAACGTGTCGTCGGTGTTGAACGCCTCGGATTCGCCCTCCCGGTACACCACCACCGGCCAGAGCCAGCTGGCCAGGGCGAGGACGCCCATCGCGGCCGCGACGATCCACTCGATCCCGCTGGCCTGGGCCACGCCTGAGTGACGCCAGCCGGCCACGCACAGGGTGCCCACGCCCCCCGCGACCGCGGCGGCGATAATGGCCCAGGTAACGCGGGGTATCTTCATGGTCGCGGCAGCCGGGCTGGTCACTGCCATGCTGAGCTGTCCCAGGCGGCACCGGCCCAGGCCGCTCCGTTCCAGGCCGAGCCCGCCCAGCCGGCGTCGTTCCAGGCCCGGCTGGACCAGTCCTCGCCGTTCCACGCCGCCCCGGCCCAGGCGCCCTCGTTCCAGGCCCGGCTGGTCCAGGTCCAGCCGTTCCAGTCCGGGCCGTCCCACGCCCAGCCGTCCCAGTCCCCTCCACCGTCCGGCGCCTGGTTCCAGGTGACCCCCGACCACAGGCTCGCGTTCCAGGTGTCGGCGGGGCCGTCGGGCGACAGCGGAATCGTGGCGCCCAGCACGGCGCCGATCAGGCCGGTGGCTGACTGGTGCAGGTTCATCGGCCCCGCGGTAGCGGCCGCGTAGGCATCCAGGGCGCCGTGCCCGTCCACGAAGGGGTTCCCCACCGGGCCAGGAGTGGTGGTGCCGAGCAGGCGCGCCTTCACCTGGTTGGGGGTGAGCCCCGGGTTGTCTGCCAGCACCAGCGCCGCCGCCCCGCTGGTGATCGCGGCGCTGAACGAGGTGCCCGAGCCCACGAAGTTGGCCGAGCCGACCTGGGCCGAGGGGTTCTGGGTGTCGATGGTCGAGCCGGGTGCGGCCAGGCTGACCACGGACCGGCCCGACGTGACCAGGTCGGGCTTGGCCCAGCCGTCCGCCGTGGTCGGCCCGACGCTGCTGAAGTTGGCCATCTCGTCGTCCGCGGGGGACGGCGTGGCCATGTCGTCCAGGGCGCCGACGGTGATGACCATCGGGTCGTCGCCCGGGGACAGGATGGTGCCGTTGAACGGCCCGGCGTTGCCCGCCGAGGTCACCACCGTGATGCCCGCGTTCCACACCGCCTGGACGGCCTGGTCCAGCGGGTTGACGACCGTGGACTCGCTCGACTGGTACCCCAGGGAGAGGTTGAGGACCCGGATGCCGTAGAGGGCCGCGTGGTCGACCGCCCACTGCAGGCCGGTGATCAGCGTGCTCAGGTGGGTGACGCCAGTCAGCCCGGCCACCTTGATCGACACCAGCCGGGCCCCGGGGGCTTCGCCCGAGTACTGGCCGTTCGACGAGGCGCCGTCGCCGGCGATCAGCCCGGCCACGAACGTGCCGTGCCCGTAGCCGTCCTGGAACGGGTTGTTCCCGCCGGTCAGGTCCACCCCGCCGACCAGGCGTCCGGAGAAGTCAGGCAGGTTGTCGATGCCCGTGTCCAGCACGGCCACGGTGACTCCCTGGCCGGTGTCGCCCTGGGCCGCCAGCTGATCTGCCCCGGTCTCCTGGAGGAACACGTCCGAGGGCGTGTGCGGCCCGGTCGACTCCGGCACGGACTGCACGTTCACCGCGGCGTCCGGGGTCACGGTGATGCCGGGGAGCGCGTCCAGCACCGGCTCGAGGGCCGCCGGGATCAGGGCCACCACCCCGTTGATGAGGTGGAACGTGGACAGGATGGTCCCGCCCAGCCCCAGCACCGCGTTGACTGGGCTGAGCAGCCCGGTCGCGGTCACGATGACGGTATCTTGCGCGCTCGCGGACGCGGCCGGGGCAGCGGTCACCGACGTTCCCGCTAAGGTCGCTGATACGATCGCGGCGGTGACGGCCACCCGCCCCCTCGACCGGGGGGCGCGCCGCGTCCGGGACCTGACACCTGCGCCGAATGAGACATAATGCCACATTTGGCCACCCCTCCCCTTGGCGCCTTTTGATCCATCTACGGTACGCAGGCCGGCCCCGATTTGGGGGGGAATTGGCATACACAAATTGCGATTCTGGCTATTGTCGTCCAATTCAATGGAAATTAGTAGTCGGGCAGGACTCCGAATATGATTAGTAATTCCCGGGCGGAATTACCCGGAATGTAGGTAAATAACCCATATGCGCGTCAGGCCCGACCGTGAGCTGGCCGAGTGATCGCCGCTGCGGGACGGCGACCGTCAGTGCATCTGCTGGCCGCCGCTCACGTTGAGGGCCTCGCCGGTGATGTTGGCGGCCAGGTCGGACGCGAGGTAGGCACACGCGTGGCCGATATCCTCGGCGGACTGCGGACGGCCGAGCGGGATACCGGACAGGAAGGCCTGCCAGCCAGTTTCCCCGTCCAGTTGGCGCAAGATCCCCCTGTCGGGATCGTCCCACAGCGGCGTGCGTACCAACCCCGGGCAGACCGCGTTGACCGTCACGCGGCGCCGCTTTCTTGGCCAGCGCCTGGGTGAGCCCGATCGCGCCGAACTTCGTCACGCAGTAGGCCGACTTCGCCGCGCAGAAGTGCGCCCGGTTTCGGCAGTCCCTCCTGGCCGACCGGGGAGGAAATGCTGATGATCCGGCCAAGCAAGGCCGCAGCAGTTAGCCGCCCAGCATGTCCAGCCCCAGGTCGAGCGCGGGACTCGAGTGGGTGAGAGCGCCGACGGCCACGAAATCGACGCCGGTCTCCGCGACCGCCCGGGCCTCCTCCAGCCGTAGCCGTCCGCTGGCTTCCAGCCGGGTCCCGGGGTACCGGCCGGCCAGGGCCACGGCGGCGCGCAGCCCGGCGAGCCCCATGTTGTCCAGCAGGATGAGCGCGGCGCCGGCGTCCAGGGCCTGACGGACCTGGACCAGCGTGTCGCACTCCACCTCCAGCGGCACGTCGGGCGCGGCGGCGCGCACGGCCGCGATCGCCGCGCCGACGCCGCCGGCCGCCACCACGTGGTTGTCTTTGATCAGCGCGGCGTCGCCGAGTCCCATCCGGTGGTTCTGCCCGCCGCCGCACCGCACGGCGTACTTCTCCAGCTGGCGCAGCCCCGGCGTGGTCTTGCGGGTGTCACGGACGGCGCATCGGGTGCCGGCCAGGGCGTCCGCCCACGCCCGGGTGGCCGTGGCGACGCCCGACAGGTGGGTCAGGAAGTTGAGCAGGGTCCGTTCCGCGCCGAGCAGTTCGCGGAGCGGGGCCGCGATCCGCAGCACCTCGCTCCCCTCGCCGATCCGGTCCCCGTCCGCGCGCCGCGGCTGAGCGGCCTCCGGCGCGAGGCCGGCCGCGTCGAGCACGGCCAGGGCGACCGGGAGGCCGGCCAGCACGCCGGGCTGCCGGGCCACGACCCCGGCCACGGCCTGGGCGCCCGGCGCCGCGGTCGCGGCCGAGGTGATGTCGGGACCGTAGCGGAGGTCCTCGTCGAGCGCGCCGCGTACCAGCCGACCGATGTCCCCCGGGTCCAGTCCCGCGGCCAGCAAACGCCCGGTCACGTCCACGTCCCCGGTCATCTTCACGTCCCCGGTCAGCTCCACGTCCCCGGTCATGCGACGGCTCCCACTCCGGCCTGGACGGCCCCGGCCGCCCACCGCTGGCCGTCCGCCGCGCGGACCACGGTGTGCCAGGCCGGGCCGGCCGGCGTGACAGGCGGGGCATCGCGCCACCGGTGGCATCCCCGGCTCTCCGTGCGGGCCAGGGCGGCCGTCGTGACCAGGACCGAGACCACGTGCAGGTTGGTCGCTTCGACGGTGGCCAGGTCCAGCCGCCCGGCGGCGGGCCGGGCCTGCGCCAGCGTCTGCCGGAGGCTTTCCAGGCCTTCGTGATCACGGACCACCCCGGCGTGCCGGGACATGGCCGCGGCCAGGACCGGGCGGGCGGCGGGGTTCGTCCCCGGGCCGGCCGGAGGCAGCCGCAGCCGGGCTGGCGGCTCCGGCAGCTCCCGCCCCAGCAGTTCCCCGGTGCGCCGTCCGGTGATCAGGGCTTCCGTCAGGGAGTTGGAGGCCAGCCGGTTGGCCCCGTGCACCCCGGTCGAGGCGGCCTCCCCCACCGCGTACAGCCCGGGGACCGAGGTCCGCCCGTCCAGGCCGGCCCGGATGCCGCCGCAGGCGTAGTGCGCGCCGGGCGCGACCGGGATCGGCTCGGCCGCCGGGTCGATCCCGCGCGCCCGGCACAGCCGGACCACCGTGGGGAAGTCCCGGTCCAGCACGGCGCGGCCCACCGCAGTGGCGTCCAGCCAGAGATGGTCGTCCGGCCCGTCTGTGCCCTGCGGGCCGCAGCCCTGCTGGCCGCAACCCTGCTGGCCGCAACCCTGCTGGCCGCCCCCTGGGCCATCCGCTGCTGCATGGCCGCCGCCACGACGTCCCGCGGCGCCAGGTCGCCGAGCGGATGGCGGCCGGCCATGACCGGGCGGCCCGCCGCGTCCACCAGCACCGCCCCGGCTCCGCGCAGCGCCTCGGTGATGAGGGGGCACTGACCGCGAGCGCCGTCCTGCCACAGCACCGTCGGATGGAATTGCACGAACTCGACGTCCCGCAGTTCCGCGCCGGCCCGGGCGGCCAGCGCCAGGCCGTCGCCGGTCAGCCCGGCTGGGTTGGTGGTGGTCGCGTAGGCCTGGCCGAAGCCGCCGGTGGCCAGCACGACCGCGGCCGCGGTCACCGTGCCGACCCGCAGCACCCCGTCCTGGCCGGCGATCCCGGCCACGACCCCGCCGACCCCGCCGCGGTCGCCGGTCAGCGCGTCCAGCACGACACAGTGGGTCAGGACCTGGACCCGGCTGGCCAGCAGCGCGGCCCGCAGGACCCGGTGCACCTCCGCGCCGATCGCGTCGCCTCCGGCACTGACGATCCGGCTGCGGCTGTGCCCGCCCTCGAGGTGCAGCGCGGTGCGCTCCAGCCGGGCCCCGCGGGCGGCCAGCCGGGCGATCTCGCCCGGCGCCTCGGCGACCAGCGCCGCCACGGCCGCCGGATCGCACAGGCCCGCGCCCGCGTCGAGCGTGTCCCGCTGATGCAGCGCCGGGGTGTCCCCCGGACCGATGGCGGCGGCCAGGCCTCCCTGGGCCAGCGGCGTGGCGCCGCCGCCGATCCCGTCCTTGCTGAGCAGCAGCACGCGGCGGCGGTGGCTGGCCGCGGTCAGCGCGGCGGTGAGGCCGGCGGCCCCGGAGCCCAGCACCACCACGTCCGTGTCGAGGGCCCAGCGCAGCGGCGACCGGGGCAGCCGGCGCAACTCCGCGCCCGTCACCGTGGCGGTCACTGAGCCACTGGTCACCGGGCCGGCTCCGGAGCCGGTCACCGGGCCCTCGCCCCGGCCGGCGCGGGCGAGGCCCCCGCCGTGATCATCGCCTGGACCGCCCGCCGGGCCCGGCCGGCCACCTCGGGAGCGACGTTCACTTCCTCCACCCCCTCGCGCAGACAGCGCAACAGGGCGGCCGGTGTCGTCATTTTCATATAACGGCACACCGCGTCGGCGTTCACGGGCTCCCAGCGCACCGCGGGGTTGGCCCGCCGCAACTGGTGCAGCATGCCGGTCTCGGTAGCCACGAGCACGGTGGGCGCCGTGGTGGTGCGGGCGGCGGCGAGCATGCCCCCGGTGGACAGCACCCGGGTCCGGCCAGCCGGCAGGTCGCCCTCCCCCGCCTGCCACAAGGCGGCGGTCGCGCAACCGCATTCCGGGTGGATGAACAGCTCGGCCTGCGCGTCGGCGCTCGCCTTGCGGCGCAGCTCGGCGGGGCTGATCCCGGCGTGCACGTGGCATTCGCCGAGCCAGATGTGCAGGTTGGCGCGGCCGGTGACGCGCTGGACGTAGGCGCCGAGGAACTGGTCGGGCAGGAACAGCACTTCCCGGTCCGCCGGGACGGACGCCACGATCTGCGCGGCGTTGGCCGAGGTACAGCACAGATCCGACTCGGCCTTGACCTCGGCGCTGGTGTTGACGTACGCGACCACCGCGGCCCCGGGGTGTTCGGCCTTCCACTCCCGGACCTGCTCCGCGGTGATCGTGTCGGCGAGCGAGCAGCCGGCCCGGGAGTCCGGGATCAGCACCGTCCGGTCCGGGGCGAGGATCTTGGCCGTCTCGGCCATGAAGTAGACACCGGCGAACACGATGACGCTCGCCGTGCTCGCCGCGGCCAGCCGCGAGAGCCCGAGCGAGTCGCCAACATGATCGGCGACGTCCTGGACCTCGGGCGCCTGGTAGTTGTGCGCGAGGATCACGGCGTCGCGCTGCGCGGCCAGCCGCCGGACCTCCGCCGCCCAGTCCCGCCCGGCCCGCTCCGTCCTGGCTGCCGTACCTGCCTCACCCGCCGCTGCGCTGGCCTGCGTCCGGTGCTGCACCCGCCGCTGTGCTGGCCTGAGCGTCTGGTGCTGCACCCGCCGCTGCGCCTGCGTCAGTCCTGGTCATGTCCGGTCCCCATCTCCCGCCGAGGTTTTAGACTGCGAGTATAAAACCTTTTCGCCTCGTAGTCTAAAACCTGATGGCCGGAAACGGGAAGGCTCAGTACCATGCGAACGTGCCAGACACGGAGCCGAGGGCGGCCACGAGCGAGGTGCCGCGGTTCGCCCACGAGGTGCTGGCCGTGGTCCTCCAGGTCCGCGACCAGCAGCTGAACGTCCTGCTCTGGCGGCGCGGTGCGGCGCCGTTCAAAGGCCGCTGGGCCCTGCCCGGCGGCCCGCTCGGCGCCGACGAACGTCTCGGGACCTCCCTGGGCCGGCACCTGGCCACCAAGGTGGACCTCACCGACATCGCGTACCTGGAACAGCTGGAGACCCGCAGCGACCCGCGGCGGGACCCGCGGGGCCGCACCCTGGCCACGGCCTACCTGGCCCTGGTGGCCACCGACGTGGACCCGCGCATCCCGCCGGACACCGCCTGGCATCCGGTCCAGGACCTGCCGCCGACCGCGTTCGACCACGGGTCCATCGCGGAGTCGGGCCGCGACCGGCTGCGTGCCAAGCTGTCCTACACCAACATCGGCTTCGCCCTGGCCCCCGAGACCTTCACGGTCGCGCAACTCCGCGACATCTACGCCGCGTCGGCAGGCCATCCGGTCTCGGCGACCAACCTGCAGCGGGTGCTGACCCGCCGGGGCGTGATCGAGGCCACGGCCGCGGCCGCCCGGCCGACCCCCATGGGCGGCAGGCCGGCCACGCTGTACCGGTTCGCGGCCCGGACCCTGGTCGTCACCAACCCCTTCGCCGCGTTCCGCCCGCCGTCCCTGTCCCCGGCAGTCACTCCATGACGGCCACTGAACCAGGCCTCACCGGCGATGGCCGTGCTGAGCGCCCCGTCGCCGTGGTCACCGGCGCCAACCGCGGGATCGGCCGTGACGTGGCCCGCCAGCTCGCCGGACACGGGTTCGTGGTCGTCGCCGGCGCCCGCGACCCTGGCCAGGGCGAGCGGAGCGCCCGCCAGCTGGACCCGGCGGGCGGCACCGTGGTCGCCCTGCGGCTGGACGTCACCGATCCGGCCACCGTCGAGGCCGCGGCCCGCTGGACGGTGGAAAATCTGGGCCGCGCCGACGTGCTGGTCAACAACGCCGCCATTGCTTACGACACCTGGCAGCAGGCCCGCAACGCCGATCTGGGCGTAGTGCGCGAGGCGCTGGACACCAACCTCCTCGGCGCCTGGCAGACCACGCAGGCCTTCCTGCCGTTGCTGCGCCGCAGCCCCCACGGCCGGATCGTCAACGTGAGCAGCGAGGGCGGATCCATCTCCGAGATGACCGGGGGCACCCCCGCCTACAGCGTGTCCAAGGCGGCCCTCAACGCCCTGACCAGGCTGCTGGCCGGTGAACTGCGGGCTGACCGCATCCTCGTCAACGCGGTCTGCCCCGGCTGGACCGACACAGACATGGGCCAGGGTGGCCGGCCCGTGGCCGCCGGAGCGGCCAGCGTGATGTGGGCCGCCCTGCTTCCAGACGATGGGCCGACCGGTGGTTTCTACCGGGACGGCCAGCCGCTTCCCTGGTGAGCCTGCCCGGGCCTCACGATCTCAGCCTGGGCACGTCGGCCATGAGCTGCGCGGTGTAGCGGCTGCGCGGGTCGGCGAGTACCTGGTCGACGGGCCCGGCCTCGACGATCTCGCCCTGCCGCAGCACGACCGCGAACTGCGCGACGTTGCGCACCAGGGCCAGGTTGTGGGTGATGAAGAGCATGGCCAGGTGCCGCCGGGCCGCGGCGGCGCGGAGCAGTTCGACCACCACGGCCTGCACGGAGACGTCGAGGGCCGAGGTCACCTCGTCGCAGACCAGCAGGCCGGGTTCGGCGACGAGGGCGCGGGCGATCGCGACCCGCTGCCGCTCCCCGCCGGAGAGCTGGTCGGGATAGCGCGACAGGTAGCGGCCGCCGAGGGACACGTCCTCGAGCACGCTGACCACCCGGTCGGCCTGCTCGCCGCGGGGCACGCGCAGGAACCGCCCGAGCGGCTCGGCCACGATCTGGCCGACCGTCTTGCGGGGGTTGAGCGAGGTGTACGGGTTCTGGAAGACGCACTGGATCTGCTGCAGGACCGGCCCGGGCCGGTGCCGGGCACTGGGCGCCAGCGGGGCACCCTGAAGGGTCATCTCGCCGGTCCAGTCCCGGTGCAGCCCCACGATGCAGCGAGCCAGCGTCGTCTTGCCCGAGCCTGACTCGCCGACCACGGCGACGCACGCCCGCGGAGGCACGTCCAGATCGATCCCGGACAGGACCGGCACCGGACCGTAATTGAACGAAAGCCCCCGGACCGAGAGCACGGGCGGGGCCGGTGGCGGGCCAGCCGCGGGCCCGGCGGCCCGGAGCGCGGACTGGACGGCCCCGGCCACGCCGTCCGCCTCGGACGCCCGCAGGCAGCGCACCGTCCGCCCGGCGACCACAGCCGGCTCCGGCATGCGGGCCCGGCACGGGTCGAGCGCAAGGCGGCAGCGGGGGGCGAACGCGCACCCGGGCCCGCGGTGGCCGGGCGGCGGCTGCTGGCCGGGGATGCCCGCCAGCGGGCCGCCCCGGTCCGGTCCCGGGACGGACGCGAGCAGCCCCCGGGTGTACGGGTGCAGCGGACGGTGCAGCAGCAGGTCGGCGGGGCCGGCCTCGACGATCCGGCCGGCGTACATGACGGCGACCTCGGCGGCCAGCTCGCTGACGACGGCCAGGTCGTGGCTGACGTAGACGGCCGCCACCCCGTAGCCCCGGCACAGGCTGCGGATCGTGTCGAGGATATGGCGCTGCGTGGACACGTCGAGGCCGGTGGTGGGCTCGTCCAGGACGATGAGCGAAGGCCGGCAGGCGAAGGCCATGGCCAGCGCGACGCGCTGCTGCTGCCCGCCGGAGAGCTGATGCGGGTAGCGGCGCAGCAGGGCGGGGCTGGCGTCCAGGCGTACCTCACGCAGCACCTCCAGGACCCGTTTCCCCGGGTCACCGGCGGGGCGGGACCGGCGAGGGTTCGAAGCCGGTCCGGGCTGGCCGTGCACCCGCAGCGCCTCCCGGAGCTGGTAGCCGATCCGCAGCGCCGGGTTCAGCGCGGCCGCCGGGTCCTGCGGAACGTAACTGACCCGGGCCCCGCGCACCTGGCGCAGCCGGGGCGGGCGCAGCCGTAGCAGGTCCAGGCCGTCGAGGAGGATCTCGCCGCGGCTGACCGACAGACCCCGCCTGGTGTGCCCCAGCAGGGCCAGGGCGACCGTGGTCTTCCCGGACCCGGACTCGCCGACCAGGCCGAGTACGTCGCCGGGCCGCACCGCGAAACAGACCCCGCTCACCACGGCGGGCCCGCGGCCGCCGCTGCGGACTTCCAGGTCGCGCACCTCCAGCCGGTAGGGGCGAGGAGCTGCCCCGGTCAGGTCGCTCACCTGACCGGGTCCAGGTCGTCTACGAGAGCCGCTTCCTCGGGCCTGCGGTCCACGCCGAGCGCGGCCCGCCCGATGGCGTCGGTGAGCAGGTTGGTTCCGACGGTGAGCAGGGCGATCAGCGCCGCCGGGACGATCACGGCCCACGGGTTGAGGGCCAGCCCGGCCCGGTTCTCGTTGATCATGGTCCCCCAGCTGGGCGACGGGGGCGGCTGGCCGAAGCCCAGGAAGGCCAGGCCCGCCATGATGATGATCGAGTAGGTGAGCCGCAGTCCCGCCTCCACCATCAGCGGACTGCTCAGGCTGGGCAGTATCTCCTTGGTCATCACCGCGGCCGGGCGCATCCCCTGCAACTCGGCCACCTTGACGAAGTCCCGTTCGGAGACGTCGAGGGTCGCGGACCGCAGCACCCGGGCGACGGCGGGCGCGTGGGTCAGCCCGACGGCCAGCACGATCAGCCACAGCTTGGGACCCAGGATGCTCAGCAGCAGCAGGGCGAAGACCAGCTGGGGGAAGGCCAGGATGACGTCGACGGTGCGCATGATCAGCCCGTCGGAACGTCCGCGGAGGTAGGCGGCGCTGATCCCGGCCGACGCTCCCGCCGCGACTCCGAGGACCGTCGCGGCCACCGCCATCAGCAACAGCAGCCAGCCGCCGTCCAGGACCCGGGACAGGACGTCGCGGCCGAGGAAGTCGCCGCCGAGGAGAAACCGCCCGGACGGCTTCGCGAACGGGAAGGTCGCCAGCGCGGTCGGGGAGTCGGGCGTCATCAGCGGGCCGAGGACCGCGACCGCCACGACGAAGCCGGCCAGCCCCAGCCCGGTGGCCCCGCGCCGGGTGCGCACGGCCGAGCCCACCGAGGCCAGCCACTGGTGGCGGCGGATCCGCTCCGTGCCTGCCCCGTCAGCCGTCATCGCGGCCCGCCCTCCGTCCTACCTGGGGATCCGGTGCCGCGGCGTGACCAGCAACGCGATCACGTCGGTCACGATGTTCATGAACACGTAGAACGCGGCCAGGAACACGACGATGAACTGGATGACCGGGATGTCGCGGTTCTCGACCGCGTAGACGAGCCCCTGGCCGATGCCCGGGAAGGCGAAGACGTACTCCACCACGACCACGCCGCCCGCCAGGTACAGGAAGTTGAGTCCGACGACCTGGATGATCGGCGCCGTGGCGTTGGGCAGCGCGTGGGTGAGCACGACGCGCCACATCGGCACGCCTTTGAGCCGGGCCATCTCCACGTAGTCAGACTCCAGGGCCTCGATCATCGCCGCCCGGGTCATCCGCTGGATATACGGCACGATCACGATGACCAGGGTGGCCACCGGCAGGATCAGCAACTGCGGGGCGTCCCAGGCGTAGCTGCCCGGCGCCAGCAGGGACACCGCGGGCAGCAGATGGGTGACCACGGTGGAGAACAAGATGACCAGGCCGATCGCGACCACGAACTCGGGCAGCGCGGTGACCGCCAGCGCGGCGACCGAGCTGACGTGGTCGAACCAGCCGTCCCGGCGGAGTGCGGCCAGGGCGCCGAGGGCGACGCCGACCGCGGTCCCGATCAGCCCGGTGACCCCCATCAGCACCGCAGAGTTGATGAGCCTGGGCGCGACGTAGCCCCAGACCGGCTGCCCGTTGACCAGTGAGTGGCCCAGGTGGCCGGTGAACAGGCCGGACAACCACAGCCAGTACTGGTCCAGCAGGCCCCGGTTGAGGTGCAGGGCGGCCTCCAGCCGGTGCAGCGCCGCGGGGCTGCTGGCCGCGGTCCGCCCGAGCACCGCGTTGGCGGCGTTACCCGGCAGCACCTCGGTGGCCGCGAACACCAGCACGGACACCACGCATAAGGTGAACAGCCCGGCTGCGGCCCGCCGCCCGAGAAGCCGGCGGACCGGGTGAGCCGCCCGGCCTGCCCGCGGGCGGGCCGGGGGCGGCCGCGGGGCTGGGGCCGGGGCCGGGGGCTGGGAACCTGCGGCCTGACCCGGCCCCGGCCGCCGGACCGCGCGGGCGTCTGCCACGTTGCCGATCCTCCGAGCCATCCTGGTGGCTAATCGATCTCTACCGTAACGGGCCGTCGCAGCCAGGACAACGAGGTGGCTGGATGCCATTTACCGGAATCAGCCTGAATCTTACTCTTCGCGGGGATATTCTCCTCGAAACGCCACTCGAGTGGCGGGCGGCCTCGCTACCTCGGCGGGCCGCGCGGATCAACACGGTACCGTTTATCTCCGAATTACCTTAGTAAATCCGTGTCAGGCCAATGGAGCTTGGGACTGCCCATGTCAGGCTTTGATCGTGATTCCTGTGTTCACCTCGTGACGGGTGAACCTAATGTGACCAAACGGTGCCGCCTGCGTGCTTCCGGCCGCGCTGTTTCCGGGGGCCGGGCCCGCCGGAGAGCGGCTTATCCGGCAGGCCCCCGAAACTACTACGTAATTCCGTACCGCAGAATGGCCGGCCGGGGAGGCTGCGGGCGGTGAAAGCAGCGGCGTTCTACGAGTACGGACCCGCCGAGGCGATGCAGTACGCGGACATCCCGGATCCGGTGATCGGCCCGGGCGACGTGCTGGTCCAGGTGCAGGCCTGCGGGGTCAACCACTCTGACCTGGACTCCCGCGCCGGGACTTCGCGCTGGCCGTTCGAGCTGCCCATGGTCCTGGGGGCGGAGTTCGCCGGCACGGTCGTCGGCGTGAGCGACCACAGCGGCCCGGTCCGCACCGGCGACCGGGTCACCGCTTTCCAGCAGTACAGCTGCGGGCGCTGCGCCCGGTGCGCCCGGTGGCGCCCCGACCTGTGTGAGTCCTTCGAGGTGTTCGGTACCACGCGGTGGGGCGGCTACGGCGAGCTGGTCTGCGTTCCGGCCGAGGTGGTGGTCCCTCTCGAGCCCGAAGACGACCTGCTGGCCATGGCCGCCGGGCAGTGTGCGGTCAGCACCGCCTGGCACATGGTCAACCGCCTGGCCCAGGTCCGTCCGGGTGACCTGGTCCTGGTCCCGTCGGCCTCGGGCGGCGTGGCGGGCGCCCTGGTCCAGTGCGCGAAGCTGGCCGGGGCGACCGTGGTCGCGACGGTCGGCACGGAAGCCAAAGCGGCCCAGGTCTCCTCGCTCGGCGCCGACGCGATCATCGTCCGGGGCGAGCGCGACCTGGCCAGGGAGCTTGTCCGGGCCACGGACGGGCGCCGCTTCGACGCCGTCCTCGACACCGTGGGCGGGCCCTTGTTCGAGGTGCACCTGTCCGTGCTCCGCGAGGAAGGCACGCTGGTCATCTGCGGCGCGCACACGGGCGAGGTAGTCCCACTCGATTTGATTCCCGTGTTCCGGAACGGCTGGCGCATCATTGGCTTCCGCCTGGCGCCTCCCGACGAGCTAGCCACCTCACTGGACCTCATCCGGCGCGGGGCTATCAAGGTACCCATTGCCGCCACCTTCCCCGTCAGTGACGCCGCGGCGGCGCATAGTTTTCTCGAGCGCCGCCAGCACGTCGGAAAGGTTCTCCTCGTGGCCCAGTAACCCGCTCGCTGCCGGAGCGTATTCGCCCGGGTAGCGCGACCAGTCGGCCTGTGACATTATGGCCAGTACTCCGCATAGGGCGCTTTACTCAGAAGATTGGCCCCGCGTCCCGCGCCTGGGCCGCCAAGCGCCTATTCGATCATGTCCCCTGAATACGTTCAGCGTTCCTATGCCGAACTTCGTGGAGGTAGGTTCCGTGGATCGACCGGATCAGAGCAGCACGCCGCGGCCGGGGCCAGAATTCGGGCGACGGCAATTTCTGCGCGGGATAGCGGCCGCCGGCGCCCTGGCAGGCACCGGGGGTTTACTGGCTGCCTGCGGCGGCTCCAGTTCCGGCCCGACCCAGCATTTAGACGCCAGCCGGCCGGTGCGCCGGGGCGGGAACCTCAAGCTGGGTCTCTCCGGAGGTTCGAGCTCGGACACCCTCGACCCGCACAAGAGCCTCACCTACATCGACACGTCCCGGCTGCAGTCGCTCTACCAGCCTCTGGTCCAACTCGACGCCCAGGCCCAGGTGGAGTACGTACTGGCCGAGTCGATCACCCCGCACCACGGATCGCTCTCGGAGTGGGTCATCCGCCTGCGGCCCGGCGTGACCTGGCACGACGGGAAGGACTTCACGTCCTCCGACGTGCTCTTCAGCTTCCAGCGGGTGTTCTCCAACGGTTTCACGGGGAAGTTCGGCCTCGGCCCGATCGACCTGGCGAACACCAAAGCCCTCGACTCGCATACCGTGCTGGTCCAGCTGACCAAGCCCTTCTCCAGCTTCGCCGAGCAGCTCGCGGCCTTCTGGTACAACCTGTACATCGCGCCGGAGGGGTTCAACCCGGCCAAGCCGGTCGGCACCGGGGCGTTCGTGTACCAGAGCTTCACGCCCGGCCAGCGCAGCGTCTTCACCCGCAACCCGCACTACTGGAAGCCCGGGCTGCCCCATGTGGACACGCTCACCATCCTCGACTTCAGCGACAACACCACCCTGCAGGACGCGCTGACCACCAGCGTCATCCAGGGGGCCGGCGCGCTCGACGGGCCGCAGATCGCCTCGCTGGCCACCAGCAGCGGCATCAAGACGGTCGTGTCGCACTCCGGGGAGATCGTCCCGTTCACGATGCGCGTCGACCAGGCGCCGTTCAACGACGTCAACGTCCGGCAGGCGATGCGGCTGCTGGTGGACCGCCCGCAGCTGATCGACTCGGCCCTCGACGGCTACGGGGTGGTCGCCAACGACCTCTTCTCCCCGTACGACCCCGACTTCGACCACTCGCTGATCCGGCCCGCGCAAGGCGACATCCAGCAGGCCAAGTTCCTGCTGAACAAGTCGCGCCAGGACGGTCTCACCGTGACCCTCACCACCTCGGCGGTGGCCACCGGCACGGTGGCCATGGCGACCGTGCTGGCGGCCCAGGCCAAGGCGGCCGGCGTCACGGTCAGGCTCAGCAACGTCCCAGCCGGGACCTTCTTCGGCCCCAACTACCTCAAGTGGTCATTCAGCCAGGATTTCTACAACTACTTCCCGTACCTCTCCCAGGTCGCGGAGTCGATGCTGAAGGCGTCACCGTTCAACGAGACGCACACCAACGATCCTCACTACACCAACCTTTACAACCAGGCGAACGCGACCGCCAACCCGTCGCTGCGCAAGGAAATCATCACCGAGATGCAGCAGTTCGACTTCAACGAGGGCGGGTACATCATCCCGGCCTACATTGACGTGCTGGACGCCTACAGCGACACGATAACCGGGTACACCGCCGGTAAGGTCGGCCAGCCACTATCCAACTTCGACTTCGAGCACTTCGCCTTCACCGACTGACCGGGAATAGGAGCCGGAGCGGCGTGCCGCAGGCGCGTCCCACTAAGCCAGCGCGTATTCGCCGGCGAAGCGGGGCGCGCCACAGGCGTGTTCCCGCTGAGCCGGCGAATGGCGGGGGGTCCAGGGGGGTCGCCCCCCGGACTAGCTGAGCGAGGCGGGGCCCGCCGCAGGCGGGTGCTCGCCGAGCCGACGTTCGGCGCGCAGCGGCGAGCGGGGGGGTCCAGGGGGGCCGCGCCCCCGGACAGAACTAGCGCAGCACCAGGTTCTTCACGGGGATCGTGCTGCGGATCATCCCGGTGCCGTACATGAGATCGGCCACCCGCTGCACCTGGCCGACGCTCAGGAACGTGGGGTACTGCCCGACCGTGACCAAGGCAGCTTCCTGTGCGGACATCCCCGGCAGGGTCCCGAGCGCGGACCGGACCGTGCCAAGCTGAGCCGTGCTGGCCTTCGCGGCGGTGAGTGCGGACCGGAAGCTCCGCAGGGCCGCGGCGTGACCGCTGGCGAACGCGGCGGTGGTGAAGTATCCGGAGAGCGGCAGGCTGGCGGTGACGCCGCTGCAGACGTCGAACAACTCGACGGCGCCGAGCTCGGTTTCAGCCTGCAGGATGTAGGGCTGGGTGGCCACGATGGCGCTGACCTGGTGGTCGCGCAGGGCCGTGACCATGTTCGCCTCGGGCATGGCCGTCCACAGCACGCTGGAGGGACTCACGCTGTCGCTCTGCAGCACGGCCTCGGTGGCCAGCGTCTCGACGTTGTAGGGGGTGTTGGCCGAGAACGGGGCGAGTTCGCGCGGCGGCGTGGCGACCGCCTTGCCCTGCAGGTCCTGGGGGGCCGTGATGGCCGAGCCGGGCAAGGTGAGCACCTCCATCACTCCCGGCGTGGCGTCGTACCCGTCCGCGATCAGCCGCAGCTGGGCGTGTCTCTCATCCGCCTGGGCGTAGAACAGCCCGGCGTAGTCACCGCTGATCACGTCCGCCTGGCCGCTGGTGACGGCACCGTATGCCTGCTGCAGGTTCTGGTAGGTCTGCACCGTCACATCCAGGTGGCGCTGGGCGAACAACCCGTGCTGCACAGCCACCTGCAACGGCGCGTTCGCGAACCCCGGGACGACCGCCACCGTGATCGGCCCGCTGCCCGCCGCCTGGCCGGCTGACCCGCCCGGCATGTGGCAACCGGTCGCGAGCAACCCCAGCGAGACGGCCGCCAGCACCCCACGCGACCGGCGGGCGAGCCGCGCACGCTCGCCGCGGGTGCGGAGCCTAACCAGCCTCATGGTGCCTCCTAGATAAAGTCCGGCGAGCGATTAAAGTCCCGGAAGGAAATGGTAATTTCCTTAGTGCTCTAGCAGAGCGTGTATTTCCGAAGAAAGGTAGTAATATTGCGGCACTCGCTGCATAGGCTAGCCCGCTCAGGCGCGATGCGGGTCCGATTTGGCAGGCTTTACTACCGACCCGGCTGTCCTGATAGCGTAGTTTGACAACAGTGGTAACAATTAGCGCGAGATGATCCGGTCAGGGCTACAGTTGGCTCCTGACTCTGTTGCCCGGGTCCTGCGCTCAGAATGGCTTGCCAGAGACCGGGGCTGCCATTTTGGTCCACATCGGTGCCTGCGGCTCGGTGGGCGCCTGCCGTTTCCGGGTTGAGAGGTGCAGAAACTGTGCGATCCAGGCGAGGGAGAGCAGACAGCGCGGCCTATGACGCAGCCAGCCGCCCGCCGGCGCCCTACCTCACGGCACCAGGCGCGACGCTCAACGGGAGCCGCACTTACTTAGGCGACGGCCACGGCGCCGGGCAGGCCAGTGACCTGGACCAGGCGGGTGGCCTGGGCCAGGCGGGTGGCCTGGGCCAGGCGGGGAGCTGGGCCAGGCCCGCGGTCTGGACGGCGCGGGGGGCGGCCCTGTGGTCCCGCAGGCCGGCCCGCAGCAGCCGGCGCCGCACGCCGGCCGCTTCGCGCTGAAGAACTGGCGGGTCCGCTCGCGCCTGCTGCTGCTGGTTCTGCTGCCCACGCTGGCGGCGTTGATCCTCGGCGGCTTCAGCGTGGTCGCGTCCGCCCGCAGCGCCCTGGCGTATCAGCGGGTCGAGCAGTTCTCCCGGCTCGGCGGTGAGATCACCAGCCTGGTCCAGGCCCTCCAGGCCGAACGCGAAGACACCATCAGGTACATCACCATGGGCCCCTCAGGCGGCGGCCGGGGCGCGGCCGCCGCGGCCGCCGCATCGCAGCTGGCGGTCCTCACCCAGGACCGCGACGCCACCGACCGGCTCGCGGCCCGGGTCCGGAGCGGGGCCGCCACCATCGGCAGCTCTTACCCGTCCGTGGCCCAGCAGGAAGCCAAGGGAGCGATCACCGCCATCGACGGCCTGCCCGCCCTCCGGAACGCCGCGATCCACACCCAGCTTCCCTCGCTGGCCGTGATCCAGGAGTACGCCGCCACGATCACCCAGCTTCTCGCGCTCGAGGACGAGATCGCGACGGGCAGCAACGACGCGGTACTGGCCGACAACGCCCGGGTCGTCGGGCTTATCTCGGCCACGAAGGAACAGGTCTCCCAGGAACAGGCCATCCTCACCTCGGCCCTCACCCCCGACCTGGTGGGCGCGAACCAGTTCCAGCCCGGCCAGCTGGCCGCAATCAACGCCGCACAGGCCGAGCAGCAGGCCGATCTGGCCCAGTTCAGCCTGACCGCCACCAGCAGCCAGCGTCACCTCTACGACAGCGATCTCTCCTCTGCGCAGGCCGACCGGGCTCAGGCGCAGGTGCAGCAGGCCATCACGCTGGCGCTCGACGGCGGCTCGTCGGCGGAGAACCCGGCGTTCACCAACGCGGCCAGCGGATCTGTGTACCTGGTCTCCAGCCTGCACGCGGTCGAGCAGGGACTGATGTCCTCGGTCATCGGGCAGAGCGGCGCACTGCGCGGCCGCGCGATCACGGCGGCTCTCCTCGAGGGCTTCGCGGTCATCCTGGTCCTGGCGCTCGCGATCCTGTTCACCGTGGCCCTGGGCCGCTCGATGACCCGCCCGCTGCACCGGCTGCGGACCGGCGCGCTTGAGGTGGCGGGGGTCCGGCTCCCGGAGACCGTCCGCCTGATGAGCGGGGGCGGCAGCGGCGAGACGTCGCTGGAAGTGGCTCCCATCGACGTGGACTCCACCGATGAGATCGGTGAGGTCGCCCGGGCGTTCGACCAGGTCCACCAGGAGGCGGTCCGGCTGGCGGCCAACGAGGCCGCGCTGCGCGGGAACATCAACGCCATGTTCGTGAACCTCTCCCGCCGCAGCCAGACGCTGGTCGAGCGCCAGATCCACCTGATCGACGACCTGGAACAGGGCGAGCAGGACTCCGAACGGCTCGCGAACCTGTTCCAGATGGACCACCTGGCCACCCGGATGCGCCGCAACTCCGAGAACCTCCTGGTCCTGGCGGGCCACGAGCTTTCCAGGCGGTGGAGCGAGCCCGTGGCGCTGGTGAACGTGCTGCGGGCGGCGGTGTCGGAGATCGAGCACTACGAACGGGTCATCCCGGACATGCAGCCCGGCATCTCGATCCGCGGCCAGGCGGTCAACGACGTCGTTCACCTGCTGTCCGAGCTGGCTGAGAACGCCACCACCTTCTCGCCTGCGGAAACCCTGGTGCACGTGTCGGGGTACTCGCTCAACAGCGGCGGCGTGCTGCTGGACATCACCGACCAGGGCGTCGGGATGGGCGCCGAGGAGATGGCGCACGCGAACTGGCGGCTGGACAATCCGCCGGTCGTGGACGTCGCGGTGTCCCGCCGGATGGGCCTGTTCGTGGTGGCCCGGCTGGCCGCCAGGCACGGTATTCACGTCCGGCTCCGGCCCGCGTCCAAGGGCGGCCTGACCGCACTGGTCTGGCTGCCCGACGAGGTGGTCACGCGGGAGACCCCGGACTCCGTCGTGGATCTGCGCCCGCTGGGGGCGGTCAGCCCGGCCGCCACGACCCCGTGGATGGAGACCGGTCTGGCCGTCGAGGAGACAGACGAGCCCCCGGCTGTTCCCCGGCCCGCGCGGGACGTGCGCGCCACGGCGCACCGCGACCGCTCACCCCGTGCCCAGCCAGCCCGGACCCAGCCATTCCGGGCCTGGCCAGTTCGCGGCGGGCCACCCCGCGACCAGTCATCCCGCGGCTGGCCAGCCCGGGGCCGGCGACCCGGCCCGGTCCCGCTCCGAGGACGAGGCGGCGCGGCCGGCAGCGTCAGCCAACGGGACCGCGCGCGGCCCCGGGATCGCCGTTCCCGGACCCGCCCGGGGCGGCCGTGAGGTGGTGATCCCGCCCGCGGAGAGCACGGGGTCAGCGACCCGCCTGCCTATTTTCGAATCGGTCGAGTCGGACTGGTTCCGGCGTGGCGGCCGGCCGGTCAGCCGGACGGCCTCGCTACCGGAGCCCGATGTCGCTGGCTGGTCCTCGCCTGCGGATGTGGGATGGCAGGCCGCGGAAGTGGCGCGGGCGCCGGTGTTCGCGGATACCACGGAGGCGGGGCTGCCCAAACGGGTTCCCAAGGCCAACCTGGTGCCTGGTGGCGCGGGACCGGCGGCGCCAGCGCCGCCGGTGCCGGGCCGGTCCGCCTCGCAGACCAGGCAGCGCCTGTCGAGCTTCCAGCAGGGAATCAGGAAAGCCCGCGCTACTGGACCCGGGGACGAAACGGACATGGGCGACGAGGCTGACCGTGCCTCGTAACGCTCCTCCGCGCTCCCGCCAGCCGCGATCATCCAGCTCTCATTGGCCCCCGGAGGCCAGGAAGGAAGGCCTATCGTGAGCCCGCTGAGCTCTCCGGTCCAGGATCTGGACTGGATCATCACGGATTTTGCCGGGCGGGTGCCATCCGTGGCCCACGCCATCGTCGTCTCGGCCGACGGGCTGCCGCTGGCTTTCTCGGAGGGGTTCCCCAAGGACCGCGCGGACCAGCTGGCCGCGGTGACCTCGGGCCTGTCCAGCCTCACGCAGGGGGCGGCGCGGGTGTTTGAAGGCGGCCCGGTCACCCAGACGATCGTCGAGATGCGCCGGGGTGTGCTGCTCGTGATGGCGATCAGCGACGGTTCGAGCCTCGCCGTGCTCGCGTCCGCCGACTGCGACCTGGGCCTGGTGGCTTATGAGATGGCGTTGCTCGTGGACAGGGTAGGCCGGGCCCTCACGCCCGAACCCCGTGGCGGGCGGGTCATCACATGAGCACGGCGATGACGTCGGTCAAGATCGTCGTAGCCGGCGGCTTCGGCGTGGGTAAGACCACGCTGGTGGGGGCGGTCTCGGAGATCACGCCGCTGACCACCGAGGCCCTGATGACCGCCGCGAGCAGCGAGGTGGATGACCTGTCCGGGGTGCCGGACAAGACGACCACCACGGTGGCCATGGACTTCGGCCGGGTGACCCTGGACGCCGGGCTCATCCTGTATCTGTTCGGCACACCCGGCCAGCACCGGTTCTGGTTCATGTGGGACGACCTGATCGAGGGGGCCATCGGTGCCGTGGTCCTCGTGGACAGCCGGCGGCTGGCTGACTCTTTCCCGGCGGTTGACTACTTCGAAGCGGCCGATCTGCCGTTCGTCGTCGGCGTCAACGGGTTCCACGGCGAGTTCCCGCACACGCTCACCGACGTGCAGGAAGCGTTGTCGGTGAAGGAGGACGTGCCGGTCATCGAGTGCGACGCACGGACCCGGGAATCAGCCAAGACGACGCTGGTGACCCTCGTCCAGCACGCTATGGCCGCACACCTGGGCAGCCGCTAGCGCTGCCGTTCTTCCAGCGGACGGACGAAGAGGCCGCGGCCCATGACGGTCTTGAGGTAACCCTCGGCGCGCAGGGCCTGGACGGCCCGCTCGACGGTACCGGGGCTTACCTGGTACTCCTCAGAAAGAAGGCGCTTACTGGGGATCGCCCGGCGCGGCGGGATCTCGCCAGAGTCGATCTTCCCCCGGAGGATGGCGGCGAGCTGCTGATAGACGGGCACGTCTGCAGCCGAGTCGATCATCGCCATGTCACGCGACCCTAGCACAACCCTGATCAACTGGGGCTATATACGTATATTCTTAGTTCATCCCTAGGTAGCCATATGATTACTGTAGATATGCATGGGTAACCTTATCCAGGATGGCTGGGGGGCTTGGCGCTGGGAGAACCCATGCACGAGCACACCGTGGATCTCACCACTCCGCTGGGGCCGGTCACGGCCACGTTCCGCAAGGGACGGCTCACCGGCTCTGACGTCGTCACGGTGAGTACCGGGCCAGGCTTCGGCATCTGCAGTCGTCAGTACTCGGGCGTGCTGTGCCTGAGCGGCCCGGGCTGGACCGAAGGCAGTCCCCCGCTGCTCTACGACGTCACCTTCGCTGACGCGGACGGCAAGCACCCATTTCCCCGGGACCGGGCGGCCATGGTCGGGGTGATCAGGGCCGCCGTCGCCGACTACGCCACCCAGACCCGGACCAGCGGATAAGAAGCCGCGGCCAGGACAGGCAGCGCCACGACGATCAGGCGCGAGGCCAGGACGACCTAGCGCAGGGCCAGGACGATCTCACGGGGGACCGAGAGCGTGCCCGGCTGCCACTCCAGCCGGCCGGCCAGCCGGGCCCCGGGGAAGGCCCCGAAGAATCCGGCCAGCGCACACGCCAGCCACAGCCGGGTCAGCGCGGCCCCCGGGCAGAAGTGGGGGCCGGCCCCGAACGCGATGTTGCACGGCGCCGGCCTGCTCAGGTCGTGGGCGGCGGCTATCAGTGAGGGCAGCACCACGGTGCCCCGGGTGACCAGCCGGCCGCCCAGCTGCGTGTCCGCCAGCGCGACCCGGGGCAGGGCTACCGGGAAGATCGTCCGCAGCCGCAGTAGTTGCTCGGCGACCGACGCCCAGGTCCGCTCGCCCCGCAGGCACGCGGCAATGACCTGGGGCCGCTGGGCCACCTCGGCGAGCGCCACGGCCAGGACCGGCAGGACCGCACCGAAGCCGTTGCTGACGGTGCCGACCACGTGGGTGACCTGGCTGGCGGTGAACCCGTCCAGCACGCTGACTATGCGGGAGGTTAAAGTGCCGTCGGGCCGGGCCCGTTTCGCGGCCACCAGGGAGCCGTAGTAGTCGTACAGCGCGTCCCACGCCGCGGTGACGTCGCTGACCGCGGCGGGACCCGGCACTACCGCGAAGGCGATTCGGGAGAACCCGAGGACCTGACTCCAGTCGGACGCGGGCACCCCCATGGCCGAGCAGACCGCGGCGGCGGTGAACGGCTCCGCGAACCCGGCGAGAACGTCCGCGGCCCGCTGCCCGGCGAGGCTCGCCGCCAGGTGGACGGCCAGGCCGTGCACGGCGGGACGGGTGGCTTCAGCGGCACGGGGGGTGAACAGGTGGTTGACCCGGTACCGGTAGGCGAGGAGGCCGGGTGCGTTCATGTTGAGCAGTCCCCCGTCGGGTGACTGCATTTCCGCCCCGGTTAACGGGCTCCCCCGCAACTCCCCGGTCCCCGTGAGGCCAGCCATGGCGAATTGAGTGCCGTCGACCAGGGAGCGCACCACGTCGGCTGACCGGCGCAGGACGAGCATCGGGTCCCCGCCGACCGGCCGCCGCGCGTAGTCGCCGGCCGCGCCCGCGCACAAGACCGAGGGTGGCGCGCCGTGCGGTTCGGCGGCAAAGGTGAGGACGGGGACAGCCGCGAGCCTCCGGCCCGTCAGCATAATCCTGCCTGCCAGACCATTCGAGGCTCCTCGCGCAGTACGGCCTGAGCGCAGGCCCCAGGGGCAGCAGCCGGGGTGAATATCGATTACCCCTGGATACGTAAGGGTACCCATGTGCAGCCTCGGACATGTGCTACCGGTGGCAATTTGTAATTGCCTGACTGCGGTGAGGTGTCGACCCGAGACACGGTGAGGCGTTGACCAGAAGGAGTCAGCGGCAGCTGACGAAGAACGCCCGCGCGCCAGCGGGCGGGCTGGCGGACGGGCGTTCGTCGTGTCCGGGGTCGCGGTGTCCGCGGCCCCGGTGGCTGGTTACCGGCTCCTCAGGACTCGAGCTGGGCGTCGAGGGTGATGTCCACGCCGGTGAGTGCCTTACTGACCGGGCACGCCGCCTTCGCGTCCTCGGCTGCCTTGGCGAACTGGGCGGCGTCCAGGCCCTCGACCTCACCGCGGACGGTGAGCTTGATGCCAGTCAGCCGGAACCCGCCCGCGGGGTCGGGCCCGAGGGACACGTCGGCTTGCACGTCGAGCGCCTGCGGCGTTCCGCCGGCCTGCCCGATCAGCGCGGACAGCTGCATCGCGTAGCACGCCGAGTGCGCCGCCGCGATCAGCTCCTCCGGGCTGGTGAACCCCCCGGCGTCGTCCGCCGCCCGCCTGGGGAAGGACACCTCATAGGTCCCAACTCCGGAGCTCGTCATCTCGACCTGGCCAGAGCCGTTTTCCAGCGTTCCCGTCCAGCCGGTCCGCGCAGTTCGTGTGGGCATCGGGTCTCCCTCCCGTCGGATCAAGTACCGCCTGGACTCTAGCCGTCGCGGCGAGCCCGGAACACGGTGGCCCTGATCAAGACGGGACGCCCTAGCGGACCCTCCAGTGACCGTGATGCGCCGCGCACACCATCCCCGTGGTGTCGCACTCGCGGCATTCCTTGCCGGGCCTGCCGCGACACGCCTGGCAAGTCAGCAGCGGCTTCCCGCAGTCTGTCTTCGCGCAGGTAAGGCTGATCATCGAGGCTGTCCTCCCGGGAGCGCCTGGGTATGCAGGCGTCACTCTCACAGGGCAACAGCCACTCTCGGGGGCGAACCACTAATGGCCGGACAACCCCGGACAGCCGCGGACCGGCGGTGGCGCAGGTCAGCCGGACGGCGGCGAGGCCCGGACGAAGTCGGCGATCACCTGCCCGAGCTGCTCGCCGGCGTCTTCCTGAAGGAAGTGACCCGCCCCCTTCAGCACCGGGTGATCGAGCCCGGCGGCCCCCGGAACAGCGTCCCTCAGCACCGGCCCCATCGCGCCGGTGATCGGATCCCGGTCGCTGAACGCCACCAGGAACGGCTTGTCCCACCGGGCCAGCTGCTGCCAGGCGGCCCGGTTGGCGGCCGAGGCAGGATCATCGGGGGTGGTGGGCACCAGACCGGGCATGGCCCGGACTCCCGCGGCGAAGCCCTCGTCCGGGAAGGGCGCGTCGTAGGCGGCGAGCACGGCCGGTGACAGCGTGGTCTGGCAGCCCGACTGCACCAGCCGGGACACGCTGAGCGCCGGGGCGGTCTGGACCACCTCGCGAAACCGCAGCCAGACGTCGGGCATCGGCTGATCCCCGGTGGGCAGCCCGGTGTTGGCCGCGACCACCCGGGCGAAGCGCCCGGGATGCTCGGCCGCCAGCCGCAGCCCGATCAGGCCCCCCCAGTCCTGGCCGACCAGCGTCAGGCCGTGCAGGTCCAGCCGGTCGAAGGCGAGGGCGCGGATCCACTCCACGTGCCGCGCGTAGCTGTGATCACTGACGTTCATGGGCTTGTCCGACCGCCCGAAGCCGGCCAGGTCGGGCGCGATGGCCCGCAGCCCCGCGTCGGCGAGGACCGGCATCACCGTCCGGTACAGGAACGACCAGCTCGGCTCGCCGTGCAGGAGGAGCACCGGCTCGCCGTCGGGCGGGCCCGCTTCCACGTACGCCAGCCGCACCCCGCCCACCGCCGCGTACTGCGGGGGGCAGGGGAAATCGGGCAGATCCGCGAATCGTTCCTCAGGGGTGCGGAGCACACGCATCCGCCCATGCTGCCACGATCCGGGCGCGGGCCGGGCGCCGGGCGGGCGCGTGGCAGCATGGCGCCATGCGCCAGAACCCGCCCGCGCCCGCCGCGAATGTGCCGCTGGTGGTGATCGGCGTGATCCGCAGCGCTCACACCGAGCCGGAGACCACGCCGATCCAGGCCGCCCTGAACCGGGCCGGCCACGCCGCGATCGAGATCGCCGAGCCCTACCGGGACGGCCTGGCCGGGCTGGACGGTTTCGGGTACGCGTGGCTGCTGACCTGGCTGCACCGGCCAGGGGGCAGCACGGGCGCCGGAGACCGGAAGGACGCCGGGGACCGGAAAGAGCCCGGGGCCCGGGAGGGCCGGACGGGCCGCGGGGGCCTGCCGCCGCTCAGGCAGGTGCCCTTCCTGCTCCGCCGGCAGCAGCGGGAGATGGGGATCTTCGCCACCCGGGGCCCGCGCCGGGTCAACCCCATCGGGCTGAGCCTCATCCAGCTGCTGGAGGTGACCCCGGAGACCGTCCTGTTCGCGGGGGTCGACGTGATCGACGGGACCCCGGTCATCGATCTGAAGCCGTACGTCACCCGGTTCGACCGCCCGCCCGGCGATCCGCCCTGCGGCTGGTTCGACGAGGTGGCCCTCGACGAGGGCAGCACCCCCGCCGGGCTGGCCCGGCCGGTGCCCCCCGTCTGACGGCCCGCCTGACGCCCCAGGCCGGACCAGGTGTCGCATAGTGCGCCACGTTTATGCCGTGGACGCAACGCCGCCCCCTTGTGCCTGCCCCGCGCATTGTTGTCTCATTGTGATTACCGAGCGGGCCGGGCCTTCGGGCTGCGGCCCCCGCGCGGTGACTGAGGGCTGGCTGCAATGGGGTGGCTGCCTCGGCCGCGCAGGCAAGGGAGATGGAGCATCGTGACTGTAACCCTGGACCGCAACGTCGAGCAGTTCATCGCGACCCCGCGGCAGCTGTTCATTAACGGGCAATGGGTGGACGCGGCGTCGGGCCGGACCTTCGACACGCCCAACCCGGCGACCGGCGAGACTCTGGCCCGGGTGGCCGAAGGAGACGCGGAGGACATCAACCGGGCCGTCACCGCGGCCCGCGCGGCGTTCGAGACCGGCCCGTGGAGCCGGATGACCCCATCGGACCGGGGCCGGATCATCTGGCGCATCGGTGACCTCATCCTCCAGCACCAGGACGAGCTCGCCCAGCTCGAGTCGCTGGACAACGGCAAGCCGTTCGCCGTGGCCCAGGCCGCGGACGTGCCGCTGGCCGCGGACCTGTTCCACTACATGGCCGGCTGGGCCACCAAGATCGAGGGCAACACGATCAACATCTCGGTGCCCTACATGCCCGGGGCCAACTTCCACTCCTACACGCTCCGCGAGCCGATCGGCGTGGTCGGGCAGATCATCCCCTGGAACTTCCCGCTGCTGATGGCCGCGTGGAAGCTCGGGCCCGCCCTGACCACCGGCAACTGCGTGATCCTCAAGCCGGCTGAGCAGACCCCGCTGACCGCGTTGCGGCTGGCCGAGCTGATCGCCGAGGCCGGAGTGCCGGACGGCGTGGTCAACGTGGTGCCGGGCTTCGGCGAGACGGCCGGCGCCGCCCTGGCCGCGCACAACGACGTGAACAAGGTGGCCTTCACCGGGTCGACCGAGGTAGGCAAGCTCATCGTCGCCGCGGCTGGCGCCAGCAACCTGAAGAAGCTGACCCTGGAGCTCGGCGGCAAGAGCCCCAACATCGTGTTCGACGACGCCGAGGACGGCGCGATCGAGGGCGCAGCCAACGCGATCTTCTTCAACCACGGCCAGTGCTGCGTGGCTGGTTCCCGCCTGTTCGTGCAGGAGAGCCGCTACGACGAGGTCATCGACGGCGTGGCGGAGATCGCCAAGTCGATCAAGCTGGGCTCGGGCATGGAGGCGGGCACCCAGATGGGCCCGCTGGTGTCTGAGGAGCAGTTCCAGCGGGTCAGCGGTTTCCTCGAGTCTGGCCGTTCCGAGGGCGCCACCGCCCTCGCGGGCGGCGGCCGGTTCGGCGATCGTGGCTACTTCATCGAGCCGACCGTGCTCACCAACACCCGCCCGGACATGAGGGTCGTCCGCGAGGAGATCTTCGGCCCGGTCGTGGTGGCGGCACCGTTCAGCGACCTGGACCAGATCGCGGCCGAGGCCAACGACAGTGACTACGGGCTCGGGGCCGGCATCTGGACCCGGGACATCTCCAAGGCGCACGCCCTGGCCAAGAAGCTCCGGGCCGGCACGGTCTGGATCAACTGCTACAACGTGTTCGACGCGTCGCTGCCGTTCGGCGGCTACAAGCAGTCCGGCTGGGGCCGCGAGATGGGCCACGAGGTGCTGAACAACTACACCGAGGTCAAGGCCGTCACCGCGCAGCTCTGACCAGGCCGGTCCGCGGGGGCCGCTCCGGCCCCCGCGGACGGTGACACGGACCCGCGGCCCCGCTGTGACCAGCGGGGCTGCGGCGTCCGTGCTGTGCTGGCGGCAGCACTGAGGCGAGACCCTCATGCCCCGCCGCCGACCCCGCACCGACCTGGTGACCACCCCGCGTACGCTCAGGATCATGACCGCAGAGCCGTCGCTGTCGCTGGCGGACCGGACCGTCCTGGCGATACTGAGCGAGCGCCCTGCGCACGGCTTCGCCATCGCCCGGCTCACCGCGCCCAGCGGCGACCTGGGCCGGATCTGGCAGATCCCCCGGCCGGTCGTGTACCGCTCGATCAGCCGGCTGCTGGGCGCCGGGCTGCTGACCCAGGACGCGGTCGAGTCGGGCCGGGGCCCGCGGCGAACCGTCTACGCGGTAACCCCGCACGGACGCCGGCTGGCCGCCGAGTGGCTCGACACCCCGGTCGGGCACGTCCGGGACGTCCGCTCCCACCTGCTACTCAAACTGGCCCTGCTGGACCGGGCCGGGAACGACCCCAGCGACCTGCTCCGCAGGCAGCGGGCCGTCCTGGAGCCCATCGCCCAGGCCATCCAGGCTGAGCGACCCGGGCGGGACGGGTTCGACGCGACGCTGCTGGCGTGGCGCCGGGCCACCACCGCGGCCACGCTGAGCTTCCTCGACGACGTCATCGGGCTCGCGCATCTCGTCCACCCGGACCAGGGTGACCCCGGCCAGGATGAACGCGCCGCCCAGGAACTGCATCGCGGACGGTAGCTGGCCAAGCAGTACCCACGCGAACGCGATGGCGAACAGCACCTCGGCCATGCCGATGAACGAGGCCAGCTTGGCGCCCAGCCGGCGGGCGGCGCCGATGCCCGCGACGTACGCGATCACCGCCGCCACCAGCGACAGCCCGAGGACCGGGACGACCCAGCTGACCTGGTGATGGAGGAAGTCCACCGGACGGGTGCTGGCCGCCATCGGCAGCACGCCGGCCCAGCCGAGCAGCCCCAGCACCACGGCGCCCACCCACATCCCGGCCCAGGCCATGACGATGGGCGGCACCGGCTCGGCGTCGGTCGCGGCGGAGAGCAGGAAGTAGATGGCCAGGGACACCGCGGCGAGCAGGCCCCACATGACCCCGACCAGGTTGATCCCGGCGGTGTCGGTCAGGTTCAGCACCAGGACCAGCCCCGCGATCGACGCGGCCGCGCCGGTCACGGTGAGCCGCCGCGGCCGCTGGGCGTGCCGCGCCCACAGCCAGCCCACCACCAGCACGGTGCCGAGGTATTCGAGCAACAGCGCCACCCCGACCGGCATCCGGGCCACCGCGTTGAAGTAGAACAGCTGGCATCCGGCCACGCCGACCAGGCCGAAGGCGGCCACTCGCGGTGCGGCCCGGCGCAGCATGCCCCAGCGGCCGCGCAACTGCAGCAGCGCCGGGACCGTGAGCATGAGACCGGCCAGGGTGATCCGGATCAGCACCGCCGCGGCCGGGCTCCACCCGGCGCCGATCAGCGACGCGGCGAACGCCCCGGACGTCCCGAACGCCGCAGCGGACAAGATGCCGAGGGACAGGCCCGTGCTGCCCCGCCGGACCCGGCCGCCATCCGCAGCACCAGCGCCCGCAGCACCAGCGCCCGCGGCACCGGCACTGCCGGGCCGGGCTGGGCCGGGCACAGGACGGGTCCGGGCGGAAGTCACAGCGTCACTCCAGGCATGATCGGGGCGGAGGGCTGACCCGCGCAGGTACGACGGGCCGGACCTTCAGGCGAACCTGTTGTAAGCAGCAAAACTCGCTTACACTCATGACACTAGCCGCTGCGACTGAAAGGGGTCAAGGTGCTTTTTGCTCATGACACCGAGATTTCCCTGGCCGCGACCGCGGCTCTGGTCAACACCGGCCGCGGTGGCACCGAGGGCCTGCCGGACGAGGCGGCTCTCGACCGCTTCATCACCGAGTGGCGCTGGACCGGCCAGCGGACCCGGGACCGGGCCGAGCTCGACGCGGTCCGGCAGCTGCGGCCCCGGCTGGCCCGGCTCTGGGAGCTGTCCGAGGACGACGCCGCCGCCCTGGTCAACTCCCTGCTGCGGGAGGCCGGCGCGCTGCCGCAGCTGGTCAAGCACGACGGCTGGGACTATCACCTGCACGCCACGTCCTCCGACGCCCCGCTGGCCGACCGGATCGCGGTCGACGCGGCGATGGCGTTCACCGACGTCATCCGGACCGGGCAGCTGGACCGGCTGCGCCGGTGCGCCGCCGATGACTGCGAGAACGTCCACGTTGACCTGTCCAAGAACCGGTCCCGGCGCTTCTGCGGCACCGCGTGCGCCAACCGGGTCAATGTGGCCGCTTACCGGACCCGTCAGGCCGCCCGCCCGCCAGCCTGACCTACCGGACGGACCATAACCTCACGTATCGTCCCAGCCACAACTCGGCCACGGCTACCCAGGATGGGCTTGATGTGGCTGGGCGTTGCTGCCAGGCTTCGGATTGGTCGTGGCCTGCGCCGGCGCCTCCAGCGGCTGGCTCCGCGCGGCACCCCACCGGCCGGTGTCTACCGACAGGAGTGCCATGCACCTGCCTGCCCGTTTCAGCGCCCTCGCCCTGGCCGGGGCGCTGCTCCTGGTACCGGTCGGGGCCGCACCCGCGCTGGCCGCCCCCGCCGCGACAGCCTCGGGAGCCGCTGCCGCCGCGCCAGCCGCCCTGGCCCGGCTGGCGTCGGCTACCTCACCCGCGGCGGCTGCCACACCCGCGCGGCCACCTCACCCGCGCTCGCCCGCGCCCCCCGCGGCGTGCAGGCCAAAGGCGGCGCCCTGGCCAACGCGGCCACCGGCGCGGTGCTGTGGAGCCGGGGCATGAACACCAAGCTGCCGATGGGCAGCATCACCAAGGTGATGACCGCGATCGTGGTGCTGCGGGCCGGAAACCTGCACCGGCGGATCGTGGTCCCCAAGGGCGTGGTCCCCTACGACCGCAAATACGACGCCAGCAACGCGGGACTTCGCCCCGGCGACTACCTGACCGCGCGGGAACTGCTGGAGGCGCTGCTGCTGCCGTCCGGCTGTGACGCCGCCTACGCGCTGGCCAAGGCGTACGGGCCCGGCTGGACCGCGTTCATCGCCAAGATGAACTCCACCGCCCAGGCGATGGGCCTGACGCACACTCACTTCTCGAACTTCGACGGCCTGCCCTGGCCGACCGAGACCTCCACCTACTCCACTCCCCGTGACCTGATCGCGCTCGGCCGGGCGGCCATGGGGTACCCGGTGCTGCGCTCCATCGTGGACCAGCAGACCTACCGCCTGGCCGCGACGCCGCGGCATCACGCCTATGTCTGGCGGACCACCAACATGCTGCTCCGCGACTACCCGGGCGCCCTCGGGATCAAGACCGGGTCCACCCTGGCGGCCGGGTACTGCCTGCTGTTCGAGGCCCGCGAGAACGGCCACGTCCTCATCGGGGTGGTCTTGCACAGCTCCCGGAACAACGACATGGCCAGTTTCGCCGATGCGACGAAGATCCTCGACTGGGGCTTCCGGCACGATTAGCCTGCAAGACGGCATGCCGCCCGCTAGATTCCATTTCGCTGGCGGGTGGCGGAGGCGCCGCCCCGCCACCTCTGGCCGTCGGGGGGGCGCAATACTTGGGATAGCTGACGGCACTTCGGGGCAAGGGTGGCTTTCATGCGGTTCCGGTCGGGTGTGGCGATCGACCTGGGCACGGTCAACACCCTGGTTTCCGTGGCCGGGCGTGGGCTGGTCATCGACGAGCCGTCCGCTATCGCGCTGGACCGGTCGACCGGGCGGGTGGTGGCCGTCGGCGAGGCCGCGGACGCGCTGGCCGGCAAGGAGCCACAAGACGTCGAGGTGCTGCACCCGCTGCGCGACGGGGTGATCGCGGACCTCGACGCCGCGTCCGCCATGCTGCAGGGCTTCCTGCGCCGGGCCCGGCTGCGCCGGGGCCTGCTGCGGACCGCGGCGGTCGTGTGCGTGCCAGGCGGCGCCACCTGGGTGGAACGCCGGTCGCTGGCCGCGGCCCTGAGCGTGGTCCGGCCGCGCTGCACGGTCCAGATGGTCGACGAGCCGGTGGCCGCGGCCGCGGGGGCCGGTTTCGACCTGGCCCAGGGCGCCGGCGTGTTCATCGTGGACGTGGGCGGCGGCACCACCGAGTGTGCGGTGGTGGCCGGCGGGCAGATCGTCCGGGCCCGGTCGCTGCGGCTCGGCGGCAACGCCATGGACGAGGCCATCGCGAGCACGGTCAAGGCGGAACTGGGCCTGATGCTCGGGCGCAACGCGGCGCGCACCCTGAAGACCACGCTCGGCCTGGCCGACGACGGGACCGCGTGGATGGAAACGGTGGGCGTGGACGCCGCGCGGCGCACCCCCCGGGTCGAGCACGTGCCCGGGCGGCTGGTGGCCCGGGCGCTGGAGCACATCGTCACGGGCGATCGTGGACAGCGTGCAGGAGATGCTCTCCGACATCCCGCCCAACCTGGCCGAGGACGTGGTACGCGGGAAGATCCGGCTGGCCGGCGGCGGCGCGCTGCTGCCCGGCCTGGCCGACCGGATCGAGGCCGCCACCGGGATCCCGGCCGTGGTGGTGGACGACCCGCTGCGCTGCGTCGCGCGCGGGGCGGCGGAGATCCTGGAGCACGGTGACGGCCTGCATCGTGGTCCCGTGGTCCAGAAGTGACAGCGGTCCAGAAGTGACAGCGGCTCAGAAGTAGCGGCGCCCCAGAGGTACCATCAAGCAACCACACGGGAGCTCGGGCTGACCGGGCTGAGAGGGTGGCTGGCCCACCGGGCCGCGCGCCACCGACCGTCTGAACCTGACCGGGTAATGCCGGCGTAGGGAGGACCCTGTGGCGAGAGCCACTGAACCATTCGCGCGTTCCCGTGCCCCGCGGCCCTCGTTCCTCCCGCCCGGAACCAGCCCCGCCCGCCTGCCAGCCGTCTCGGTGAGCGTGCCCCGGTGAGCGGGGTGATCGGGATGCCCGCGCCGACGGGCCTGGTGCACGGCATGGGCAAGGAGCTGGTCGAGCCGGACTGGAGCCCGCTCACCGGCACGGAGGTCCGCACGGTGCTGGCCCGCTACCCCCAGCACGGCGTCAGGCCCGTGCTCCCGGCCGTCCCGGCCAGGCCCCTGGCCGGCGACGAGATGATCACCTGGCGCAGCCCGCGGCCCATGTCGGCGGCGGGCCTGGTCCGCCGGGACGGTGCGGACCTGTTCGTCAAGCGGCACCACGTCCGGGTCCGCACGCCCGTACAACTGGCCGTGGAGCACGCGTTCATCGCCCACCTGAGGGCGCACGGGATCCCCGCGCCCGCGGTACTGCGCACCGTGGACGGGGCGACCGCCACCCAGTACGGCGACTTCGTCTACGAAGTGCACGAGGTCGCCGACGGCCTTGACCTGTACCGGGACGCGGTGTCCTGGACGCCTTACTCCAGTCTCGGCCACGCGCGGGCGGCCGGGGCGGCGCTGGCCCGGCTGCACGCCGCCGCGGACCGCTTCCCGCTGCCGGCCCGCTCCACCGCCGTGCTCACCAGCGGCTGCGAGCTGATCGTCGCAGCCGACCCGCTCGCGGAGCTCACGTGGCTGGCCGGCCGGCGCCCGGGGCTGGCGGCGTATCTGGACCGCCGGGCCTGGCCGGACGACCTGGCCCGGTGCGTGCTGCCCGCCATCCGGCGGGCCGCGCCGCTGCTGGCCGGGTTGCACCGGCAGTGGGGTCACGGCGACTGGCACCCGTCCAACCTGACCTGGACGTCGGCGGCCCCGGACGCGGTGATGGCCGGGGTGTTCGACTTCGGGCTGGCTAACCGGACTTTCGCCGTGCACGACCTGGCTACCGCCCTGGAGCGGGCCACCGTCTCCTGGCTCGACCTGACCGACCTGGGCCGGGCCGAGGCGGACCTGGACGCCATCGACGCGCTGCTGGACGGCTACGAGTCGGTCCGCCCGCTCACCGCGGCCGAGGCGGCGGCGCTGCCCGAGGTGTTCCCTGTGGTGCACGTCGAGTACGCGCTGTCCGAGGTCGAGTACTTCGCTGACGTGGTCAGCTCGCCCGCCAACGCGGACCTGGCCTACGACGGCTACCTGCTGGGCCACGCGGCCTGGTTCGAGACCAGCGACGGCGCCATCGCCCTCGACCACCTCCACCGCCGCGCCGCCACCGCCGGAGCCGCCCTTTAGGCTGCGGTGGTGGATCTCGAGCGGTGGGTGGCACGGGCGGTCACGGCGAACCAGGAGTGGGCGGCGGGATTCGGGCCGTTCACCCCGCATCCCTCGCTGGAGGTCAGCGACGAGCGCTTCGGGGCGGCGTTCGCCGAGTTCACCGAGCGGCTGGACGACAACTACCCGTTCTTCCACCCGCGCTACGCGGGGCAGATGCTGAAGCCCCCGCACCCGGCCGCCGTGGCCGGCTATCTGGCCGCGATGCTGATCAACCCGAACAACCATGCGCTGGACGGCGGCCCGGCCACCGCGCGGATGGAACGCGAGGTGACCGCGCAGCTCGCGGACATGTTCGGCTTCGGCACCCACCTGGGCCACCTCACCACCAGCGGCACCATCGCCAACCTGGAGGCTCTGTTCGTGGCCCGCGAGCTGCACCCGGGCCGGGGCGTCGCCTTCAGCGCGGACGCCCACTACACGCATAGCCGGATGTGCGGCCTGCTGGGCGTCGAGGGCCACCCGGTCCCCGTGGACCGCGCCGGGCGGATGGATCTCGACGCCCTGGACGAGCTGCTGCGCGGCGGCCGGGTGGGCACCGTGGTGCTGACCGCGGGCACGACCGGTCTGGGCGCGATCGACCAGGTGCACGAGGCCCTGGGGCTGTGCCGGCAGCACGGCGCCCGGGTTCACGTGGACGCGGCCTACGGCGGGTTCTTCACGATCCTCGCGCAGGACCGCGCCGCAGAGCAGGACCTCAGGCTGCCCGCCGCGCCGTGGCGGGCCATCGCCGAGTGCGACTCGGTGGTGGTCGACCCGCACAAGCACGGGCTGCAGCCCTACGGCTGCGGCGCCGTGCTGTTCCGCGATCCCGGGGTGGCCCGGTTCTACCTGCACGACTCCCCGTACACCTACTTCACCTCGGCGGAGCTGCACCTCGGGGAGATCAGCCTGGAGTGCTCCAGGCCGGGCGCGGCCGCCGCGGCGCTGTGGCTCACCTTCCGGCTGCTGCCGCCGACCCGGGACGGGCTGGGGCAGGTGCTGGCCGCCGGGCGGCGGGCGGCGCTGGCCTGGGCCGCGCTGATCGGGAAGTCCTCCGTGCTGGACCTGTACCAGGAGCCTGAGCTGGACATCGTCAGCTATTTCCCGGTCACCGAACCGGCCGCGCTGTCCCGGATCGACCTGGCCTCGGAGCGGATCCTGCAGGCCGGGATGGCCAGCCCCGACCCGGTGTTCCTCAGCACGCTGAAGGCCGACGCGGGCGCGTTCCGGGCCCGGCACCCCGCCGTGGCCGAGGACGCGACGGGAGCGCGGATCCTGCGCAGCGTACTGATGAAACCGGAAGCGGAGGCCGCGGTGGCAGGCCTGCACGAGCGGGTGGAGCGGCTCGCGCGCGGCTGACCGGCAGCCGCCCGGGGCTCCTGCGGCGGGCCAGGTGCCCGCCGCCGCGGTGTCCGGCTGTATCGCGGCGGTAACTCGACGTTGTAGATACCGCCGGGCGGAGCTAGCATCCAGGAGTCGAGGCGCTTCGCATGACCGGACGGGACCTTGGTCAAGATCTCTGACGTGGCGCGGCACGCGGATGTTTCGCCGAGCACCGTCTCTTATGTGCTGAGTGGCAAGCGCACGATCTCCGAGCAGACCCGGCGCCGCGTGCTGGACAGCATCGCCACGCTCGGCTACCACCCGCACGTGGACACGCGGGCCCTGGCCAGCAGCCGGCCCAAGGTCATCGCGCTCGTCGTGCCGATGCGGTCCGGCATCTACGTGCCGCTGCTCATGCGGTTCGCTACCGCGGTGGTGACCGCGGCCCGCGGCTACGGCCACGACGTGCTGCTGCTGACCCAGGACGAGGGCGTCGCGGGGCTGCAGCGGGTCACCAGCGCCTCGCTGGTGGACGCGATCATCCTGATGGACGTGGAGGCCCGTGACGTGCGGCTGCCGCTGCTGCGCAGCGTGCGCCAGCCCGCGGTGCTGATCGGCTTCCCGGCCGACCCGGCCGGCCTGACCTGCATCGACCTGGACTTCGAGGCGGCGGGGCGGACTTCCGCGGAGCACCTGGCCGCGGCCGGCTGCCGCGACGTCGCGCTGATCGGCGCGCCCCCGGAGGTCTACCAGCGCGGCACCGGCTTCGCCCAGCGCATCCAGGCCGGCTTCGAGCGGGCGGCCCGGGCGCACGGGCTGCGCCGGGCCACCTGGCCCTGCGACCTGGCGCCGGGCGCGGTCCGGGCTACCGTGGCCAGGCTGCTGAGCCAGTGCCCGGACCTGGACGGGATCGTGGTGCACAACGAGTCCGCCCTCGGCCCGCTGCTGGACGCGCTCCGGACCGCGGGGCGGCGGGTCGGCGAGGACCTGTCGGTGCTCGCCCTGTGCCCGGACGACCTGGCTGAGCAGGCCACCCCGCCGCTGACCTCGATCGCCGTCCCGGCCGACGAGGTGGGCAGGCAGGCGGTCGGGTTGCTGATGGCCAAGCTGGACGGCCAGCCGGTGCCCGCGGCCACACTGCTCGCCCCGCAAGCTCACCGTGCGCGCCAGCACGCGCACCGCCCACCTCACCAGACCAGCGGCTGCGCTGCACCACTCCGCCAGCAGTTGAAGCGCTCGCCCGGCAGCCGGACTGGTGATCACGCTCAGCCGCGGCTGAGCAGGTCCCGGACCCGGGTCAGCAGCTGATCCGGGGTGAAGGGCTTGGTCAGGTAGCCGTCCGCGCCCGCCGCGAACCCTCGGGAGATGTCCGCCTCCTGCACGCTCGCGCTCATCAGCAGGATGGGCAGCCGCTCCGTGGCCGGGGTGTGCCGGAACCGCTTGGTGAGGTCGAACCCGTTCAGCCGCGGCATCATCACGTCCAGCACCGCCATGTCCAGCGCCTGGTCCGCGGCCAGCTGGAACGCCTCCTCGCCGTCCCGGGCCTCGACGATGCGGTAGCCGGACCGGCTGAGCCGGTAGGCGACCAGCTCGCGGATGTCCTGCTCGTCATCGGCGACCAGGATGGTGGCCGTCCCGGCCTGCGGCTGCGGCCTCGGTGGATACAGGGTCACCTCCGCCGCCACGTTCAGCGGGATCTCCACCACGACCCTGGTGCCGCTGCCGCTGGAGTCAGCGATCCGGATCGTGCCGCCGTGCGCTTCGGCGATGGCTTTGCTGATCGCCAGGCCGAGCCCGGACCCGGCGGTCCCGGTGGCCGTGGACGCCCGGTAGAAACGCTCGAACAGGTGCGTCCGGTCCGCCGCCGGGATCCCGATCCCGCTGTCGGTGACCTCGACCTGGCAGGTGCCGTCCTGCTCCCTGACCCGGACCCCGACCTGGCCGCCCTCAGGGGTGAACTTGACCGCGTTGGACACCAGGTTGCTCAGCAGCTGGCCGAGTCGCAGCCGGTCGCCGAGCACCATCGCGCGGGCGCCCGGTGTCGGCGTTCAGCTCGATCCTCTTCTCCAGCGCCGCCCCCTCGAACAGCGCGACGGTCTCGCCGACCAGCTCGACGATGTCGACGTCGCCCATGTCCAGGGTGAACCGGCCCGCGTCCATCTGGCCGATCAGCAGCAGGTCACCCACCAGCCGCATCAGCCGGTCGCTGTTCCGCTTGACCGTGGTCAGGAAGCGGTGCTGCTCCTCGTTCAGCGGGCCGGGCTCGCCGTCGAGCAGGATGTGCAGCCAGCCGTCCATCGCGGCCAGCGGGGTCCGCAGCTCGTGCGAGACGGTGGACACGAACTGGTCCTTCATCCGCGCGGCGGTCGCATCGCTCCGCTTGCGGTCCGCGTACTGGGACAGCTGCGCCGCTATGGTCTCGATCGTCTCGGGCAACCCGTCGATGCGAGGCTGCTCCGGGCCGAGCAGCTGGACCACGGCTGTGACCTCGCCGTCCCGGATGAGCGGCACCGCCAGCTCGCCGTGCGGCACCCCGTCCTCGTTGCCCCCCAGCAGGCCATCCTGGGGCCGGCCATCCTGGGACCGCCCACCCTGCGGCGGTACCGGATCGCCCAGGCCGGACACGAAGACCGGCTGCCGCCGACCGCCAGGCCCGGCCCGCCGTCCCCCGGCCCAGGGTCACGGTCTCGTGGCTCAGCAACGCCAGGTGATCCTCCCAGCCGGGCCGCGCGTAGGCCGCCAGGCAGCGCAGCTCGCGGCCGTCCTCCCCGGGCACCCAGACCAGGCTCATCTGCCAGCCGAGCTGATCGCAGCAGAGCTCCAGCACCCGGGGCAGCGCCTCCCGCACCGATTCCGCCTCGGCCAGCACCCGGGCCGTCTGGTACTGGGCGGCGACCTGGCGTTCCGCCATCCGGCGCTCGGAGACGTCGTGGAACGTGATGACCCCGCCGAGTACGCTGCCGCCGTCGCGGATCGGGTAGGCCGAGGCTTCCACCGGGAACCGGCTGCCGTCCTTGCGCCAGAACACCTCCCCGCTGAGCCTGATCCCCTCGTTGTCGTACACAGCGCGCAGTAGCGGGCATTCCGCGGCCGGGTAAGGCGTCCCGTCCGGATGAGTGTGGTGCATCGTCTCGTGCGCGTTGCGACCGAGAAGTTCGGCCTCGGTCCAGCCGGTCTGCGCCAGCCCGGCCCGGTTGATGTAGGTGACGCTGCCGTACAGGTCCACCCGGCAGATGCCCTGGTCGGTGGAGTCCATCACCGACTCGAGTTCCCCGGCGAGGACCTCGAGGCGGCGCAGGCTCAGCGCCTCCGCGCAGGCCAGCGTGGCGCCCTGCACCAGGATCCCCAGCTCGTCGATCTGCGCCGGGGTGAACTCCTCGTCACGCGACCGGCCCAGGCTGAGCACGCCGATGACCCGGTCCCGGTGCAGCATGGGCAGGTGGACCTCGTGCCGCACTTCCCGCTCGCCGACCAGCCCAGGCAGGCGCATCGAGCTTTCGCGCCCAGCCGGCCGGGACGGGACGCCGCTCCGCCGCGGCCCGGCCGGCGAGACCCTCCCCCAGCGCTAGCTCGGGGGTGAAGTCCTCGGCCCGCATGCCCCGCGAGCCCCGGAAGGTGATCACCCCGGCCTGCTCGTTGAGCACGTACACCGCCCCCACCTGCGCCCCGGCGTAGTCCGCGATCTCCCGCAGGGTGACCGCGGCGACCTCCTCGATCTGGGTCTGGACGGCCAGCTGCTCGCCGAAACGATGCAGCGCCTCGGCCTCCTCTTTCTGCCGTTCCGCTGACGTCAGCACGCGCTGCAGCTCGGCCTGCTGACCCTGGAGCTCAGCGTTCTGCTGCTCAACCTCGTCCCGGGCTGCCTCCAGTTCCTCCGCCATGGCGTTGAACCCCACGGCCAGCTCGCCGATCTCAGCCGTTCCGCGCGCCTCGACCCGGGCGGACAGGTCTCCCCGGCGCAGCCGGCCCACCGCGGCCGCGAGCCGCTTGACCGGGACCACCACGCCCCGGCGCAGCCCCACGGCGACACCGGTGATCACCAGTGCCGCCAGGAGCAAGCCCACCACGCCGAGGATGAAGGTCAGCCGTCCGGTGGTCGCCGGCGGCGCTGCGCTGCTGCGCGCTGATCACTTGCTGTTGCCTGTTCAGCGTGTTGAACTGCCCGGCGCAGCACATCGACCCGGGCCTTGCCCCCGCCCCCGGCTTCGCTAGCCCGGGCCGCCGCGAGGTTGGACAGGCTCAAATCGACAACCGGGTCGGTCCAGCCACGGACGTACGCGCTCACGCCGTCGCCCACCCTGACCGCCTGCCCGTGCAGGTTTGGCTGCCCGGCCGTCAAGCTGGTCGAGGTTACGGATCTGGCCCGGGTACGCCGCCTCGGCGCTGTGGTACGGCTGCAGAACACCGTCCGCCCGCTGAGCAGGTAGCCGCGCAGCCCGGTCTCCAGGTCGAGCACGGACTCGCTCAAGCAGGTTCGAGGCGGCCAGGACGTCCCGCGCCTGGTTGGCATCTCGTTCCTCGTCATGCAGGCTGACGAAGGCGAAAGCGAGAACCGCGAAGCAGCCGAGCACCACCGCACCCATGGCGAGGCTGGCCAGCAGCGCCCGCTGGGTCAGGCCGCCCCTCACGCCGTGACCCTCCGGTACAGGTGCGGTCCCGCCGCGGCCAGGCCGAACTGGCCCGGGGCCAGCAACTGCTCGCACGTGCCCAGCATGAGTACTCCCCCGGGCCGCAGCGCGGCGGCGAGCTTGACGTACACGGCCCGCTGGGCGGGCGGCTCGAAATAGATGGTCACGTTCCGGCACAGCACGAGATCGAAGGCCCCCGGCGGGGGCGGCTCGCGGAGCAGGTCACGGCGCTCCCAGCGGAGCACCGGGCAGGCTTCCAGGCGCACCGCCGCGGACACCATCGCGCCCCGCCGGGCCAGCTCGACCCGGCCGGCGGACAGGTCCGAGCCGAGCAGGCGGCTGCGGGCCAGGGCGCCGAGCCGCTGCAGCATGAGGGCCACGCTGTACAGTTCCGATCCGTCCGAGCAGCCGGCCGACCAGGCGCTCAAGCCCGCTGCGACGCCCGAGCAGCCCGGGCAGCACCCGCTCCTCCAGCAGCTCGAACTGTTCCGGGTCACGGAA
Source organism: uncultured Actinomycetes bacterium (assembly GCA_963781085.1). Classification (GTDB taxonomy): domain Bacteria; phylum Actinomycetota; class Actinomycetes; order Streptosporangiales; family Streptosporangiaceae; genus RYN-230. The sequence goes on along the minus strand of CAWAES010000021.1, from coordinate 42,225 downwards.
CAGCCCGGTCACCGGGACCAGGATGCAGCGCCGCAGGGTAGGCCCGGACGGCCGGGTCGCGCTGGCACAGCCGGGCCAGGCCCGCCACGCTCTGCGTCTCGTGCCGGGCCAGCGCGCGGGCCACGCACGCCGACACGTGGGCCTGCCGGTAGGACTGCAGGGCGAGGCCAGACGCCTGCGCCAGGCTGGCCAGGTCGGCCTGGCCCACCGCGGCTGCCCCCCGTGTCGTCATCTGACCTCGTCTCTCTCAGACCAGACAGAATCCGATTACTCAGAGCATTGTACCTTTACTCCTCGTAATCAATCCCTCGGCATCCGGGCTCTTCGGGCCGCAGTCGCCCACCCCGCCGCACGATCTTGACGCGGAACTGAAAAGCTGGAGGCCACGTACGCGCGAGGAGGACTCATGGCGGGAAAGACGACGGCCGCGGCGGCCGGCACCATCGACATCGGCGGCGACCTCACGGTTAACCGGATGGGCTACGGCGCGATGCGGATCACCGGCGCCGGGATCTGGGGCGAGCCGCCGGACCGCGAGCAGGCCAAGGCGGCCCTGCGCCGGGCGCTGGAACTGGACGTCAACTTCATCGACACGGCCGACTCCTACGGCCCTGAGGTGAGCGAGACGCTGATCGCCGAGACCCTGTACCCGTATCCGGACGACCTGGTCATCGCGACCAAGGGCGGCTTCCTGCGGTCCGGCCCGGGCCGCTGGGAGCCCGACGGCCGCCCGGAGCACCTCCGTGAGGCGTGCGAGGGCAGCCTGCGGCGGCTGAGGCTGGAGCAGATCGACCTCTACCAGTTCCATGTACCCGACCCCAAGGTCCCCCTGGCCGACTCGATCGGCGCCCTGGCCGAGCTGAAGGCCGAGGGCAAGATCCGGCACGTCGGGGTCTCGAACTTCTCCGCCGAGCAGGTCGGGGAGGCCCAGGGGATCGTCCCGGTCGTGTCGGTGCAGAACCGCTACAACGTGAACGACCGCTCCGCCGAGTCGGTCCTGGACCTGAGCACGCAGGAGAATCTCGCGTTCCTGCCCTGGGCGCCGATCCAGGAGACCGAGAAGATCGCAGGGGTACTCAACGCCGCGAAGCGCCTGGGCGTCAGCGAGCGGCAGGTCGCACTGGCCTGGCTGCTGGCCCGGTCCCCGCAGGTCCTGCCGATCCCGGGGTCCGGCTCGCCCGAGCACGTGGCGGACAACATCGCCGCCGCGGGTCTCGAGCTCACCGGGGAGGAGTTCAACGCGATCACCGACTCCATCGAGGCCAGGCACTAACCGCCGATCATGATCATGGGGTTGCTGGGGCTCCACCCCTGGTAACCCCATGATCATGAAAGCGGATGCCGGGCCTGTGCCCGCTTGACCAGGGGGCACGGGTGTGGTGAGGTTTTCCCGTCCATCGACGGCAGGGCAGGGAAGCCGGTGCGAATCCGGCGCGGTCCCGCCACTGTCACCGGGGAGCGACCCGCAAGGACGCCACCACCGCGCCGCGGTGGGAAGGCTGAGGGAAGCGCCGATCCGGGAGCCAGGAAACTGCGGCCGCCGATCCTTCGTCCCGGGGCGTGGTTACCCCGAGGAAGGCCCCGCCTGATGATGCCCTCAGCTGGCATCGTGCTGATCTCGGCCTCGGATACCGACCTGCTGGCGGCTCAGGCCGCCCAGGCGGCCCAGGCCCGGTCAGGCGAGCCAGGCAGCCACCTCCTGGCGCCTGGCCAATCCGGCCCGCACCGCACCCGGCGACGTGCCGGCCCTGCTGGACGGGGCGTTCTGCGTGGTGGTGCGCCTCCTCGGCGGCCGCCGCAGCTGGCCCGAGGGCCTGGCCGCGGTGCTGGCCAGCGGCCTGCCGACGGTGGTGCTCAGCGGCGAGCCGTCCCCCGACGCCGAGCTGATGTCGCTGTCCACGGTGCCCGGCGGGGTGGCCACCGAGGCCCTGGCCTACCTCCGGGAAGGCGGCCCAGCCAACCTCGCCCAGCTGGCCCGCTTCCTGTCCGACACGATCCTGCTCACCGGGGAAGGGTTCGACCCCCCCGAGGTGCTCCCCGCCTACGGCGTGCACCCCGGCCCGCACGGGGAGCGGCCGCGCCTCCCCGGCCGCCCCAGCGTCGGCGTCGTGTTCTACCGCTCGCACGCGGTCGCCGGGAACACCGCGTTCGTCGACACGCTGGCCGACGCCGTCGAGACGGCCGGCGGCAACGCGGTCCCGGTGTTCTGCGGCTCGCTGCGGGCCGCGCCGCCGGAGTTCTACGACCTGCTGCACGGCGTGGACGCGGTCATCGTCACGGTGCTCGCCGCGGGCGGGACGGTGGCCTCCGACGCGGCCGCGGGCGGCGACGACGAGGCCTGGGACGTGGCCGCGCTGGCCGCCCTGGACGTCCCGGTGCTGCAGGCGCTGTGCCTGACCACGCCCCGCACGACCTGGGCGGCGTCCAGCGCGGCGCTCACCCCGATGGACGCGGCCATGCAGGTGGCGGTGCCCGAGTTCGACGGCCGGCTGATCACCGTCCCGTTCTCGTTCAAGGAGTCCGGCCCGGACGGGATCCCGGTCTACGCCGCGGACCCGGAGCGGGCCGCCCGGGTGGCCGGGATCGCGGTGGCGCACGCCCGGCTGCGGCACGTCCCGGCCGACCGCAAACGCCTCGCCATCATGCTGTCCTCCTACCCGACCAGGCACGCCCGGATCGGCAACGCCGTCGGGCTGGACACGCCCGCCTCGGCCGTGATCCTGCTCCAGGCGCTCCGCGCGGCCGGCTACGACCTGGGCGACGGCCCCCCCAGACCAGTTCCCCGAGGACGGCGACACGCTGATCCACCAGCTGATCGAGGCCGGCGGCCAGGACACCGAGTGGCTCACCGAGGCCCAGCTCGCGGCCGCGGCGCTGCGCGTGCCCGGCCACGAGTACGAGCGGTGGTTCGCGGCGCTGCCCGCCCCGCTGCAGGCGTCCGTCCGGGAGCACTGGGGCGAGCCGCCCGGCGAGCTGTACACCGACCAGGGCGACATCGTGCTGGCCGGCCTGCGGTTCGGGAACGTGATCGTGATGATCCAGCCGCCGCGCGGGTTCGGCGAGAACCCGGTAGCCATCTACCACGACCCTGACCTGCCGCCCAGCCACCACTACCTGGCCGCCTACCGCTGGCTGGAGACCAGCTTCGGCGCGGACGCCGTCGTGCACCTGGGCAAGCACGGCACGCTGGAGTGGCTGCCCGGCAAGGGCCTCGGCCTGTCCGCCGACTGCGCGCCCGACGCGGTGCTCGGCAACCTGCCGCTGGTCTACCCGTTCATCGTCAACGACCCGGGCGAGGGCACCCAGGCCAAGCGGCGCGGGCACGCCACCATCATCGACCACCTGATCCCGCCGATGGCCCGCGCCGACACCTACGGCGACCTGGCCAAGCTGGAGCAGCTGCTGGACGAGTACGCGACGGTCAGCGCCCTCGACCCGGCCAAGCTGCCCGTGCTGCGGACCCAGATCTGGGAGCTGATCCAGGCCGCCGAACTGCACCACGACCTGGAGCTGGCCGCCGCGCCCGGCGCGGAAGAGTTCGACAGCTTCGTGCTGCACGTGGACGGCTACCTGTGCGAGGTCAAGGACGCGCTGATCCGCGACGGGCTGCACATCCTCGGCCGCGCCCCGGACGGGGAGCAGCGGGCGGCGACCGTGCTGGCCGTGCTCCGCGCGACGCAGGTCTGGGGCGGGCGCACCGGTGCGCTGCCCGGGCTGCGCAGCGCGCTGGCGCGCTGGGCCGGCCTGGACGAGCAAATTCTCCGCAACGAAAACCCCAGCGGCCCCATCACCGTCCCCGCCGCGCTGACCCGCGTGGCCGGCGGGCCGGCCCGGACCGCCGGGGACGTCGTCGACCTGCTGGAGTCGGCCGCGCACCAGCTGGTGACCACGATGGACGACCTCGGCTGGCCCCCGGACCAGGCCGCGCTGGTGTGCACCAAGGTGCTCGGCGAGGCACCGGGGGACGTGGTGGCGGTGCTGGAGTTCGCGGCCCGGGAGGTGGTGCCGCGGCTGGCCCGGACCACCGACGAGGTGACCCACCTGCTGGCCGCGCTGGACGGCCGGTACGTCCCGGCCGGGCCGTCCGGGTCGCCCACCCGCGGGCTGGTCAACGTGCTGCCCACCGGCCGCAACTTCTACTCCGTGGACCCGAAGGCCATCCCGTCCCGCAACGCCTGGGCGACCGGGGCCGCGCTGGCCGACTCGCTGCTGGCCCGGCACCTGGCCGACACCGGGAGCTACCCCCGCGCGGTCGGGCTGACCGTCTGGGGCACGTCGGCCATGCGCACCCAGGGCGACGACATCGCCGAGGTGCTCGCGCTGATCGGCTGCGAGCCCACCTGGGACGACGCCTCCCGGCGGGTCACCGGCTTCGCGGTGGTTCCGCTGGAGAAAATAGGGCGCCCGCGGATCGACGTCACGGTCCGGATCTCCGGGTTCTTCCGGGACGCGTTCCCGCACGTGATCGCGCTGCTGGACGACGCGATCAGCGCGGTGGCCGCGCTCGACGAGGCGCCGGAGGACAACTACGTGCGGGCGCACACCGGCGAGGAGCTGGCCGCGCACGGGGACCAGCGGCGGGCCACCACCCGGATCTTCGGGTCCAAGCCCGGCGGGTACGGGGCGGGCCTGCTGCCGCTGATGGACGCGCGGAACTGGCGCACCGACGCCGACCTGGCCGAGGTGTACGCGGTGTGGGGCGGCTACGCCTACGGGCGGGGGCTGGACGGCCGCGCGGCGCGGGCCGACATGGAGTCCAGCTTCCGGCGCATCGCGGTCGCGGCCAAGAACACCGACACCCGCGAGCACGACATCGCCGACTCCGACGACTACTTCCAGTTCCACGGCGGCATGGTGGCCATGGTGCGGCACCTGACCGGGAGCTCCCCGGCCGCCTACATCGGCGACTCGGCCGTGCCGGACCAGGTCCGCACCCGGTCGCTGGCCCAGGAGACCCGGCGGGTGTTCCGGTCCCGGGTGGTCAACCCGCGCTGGATCGCGGCCATGCAGCGGCACGGCTACAAGGGCGCGTTCGAGATGGCCGCCACCGTGGACTACCTGTTCGGCTACGACGCGACGGCCGGGGTGGTCGAGGACTGGATGTACGCCCAGCTGGCCCAGTCCTACGTGTTCGACGCGGAGGTCAGCGCGTTTATGCGGCAGTCCAACCCGTGGGCGTTGCGGGGCATCGCCGAGCGGCTGCTCGAGGCGGCCGACCGGGGCCTGTGGGCCGAGCCGCCGCCGGACACCCTGGACCAGCTCCGCGCCGCCTACCTGGAGCTCGAGGGCCAGCTGGAAGGAGACGGCGAATGAGCACGCGACCCCCGGCGACCGCCGGGTTCCCGTTCAGCGCGGTGGTCGGCATGGACGAGCTGCGGCTGGCGCTGGTGCTCAACGCCGTGTCCCCGGCCATCGGCGGGGTGCTGGTCCGGGGCGAGAAGGGCACCGCGAAGTTGACCATGGTGCGCGCGCTGGCCGCGGTCCTGCCCGACGTGGACGTGGTGGCCGGGCTGCCGGTTCTCCTGCGACCCCGCGGACCCCGACCCGGACTGCCCGGACGGCCCGCACGAGCCCAGCCTTCCGGGCGTCTCGCCGGGGGCGCGGACCCGGCCGGCCCGCCTGGTCGAGCTGCCCGTGGGGGCCAGCGAGGACCGGCTGCTCGGCGCGCTGGACATCGAGCGGGCGCTGACCGAGGGGGTCAAGGCGTACGAGCCGGGGCTGCTGGCCGCGGCGCACCGCGGCGTGCTGTACGTGGACGAGGTCAACCTGCTGCACGACCACCTGGTCGACCTGCTCCTCGACGCGGCCGCGCTGGGCATCAGCTACGTGGAACGGGACGGCGTCTCGGTGCGGCACGCCGCCCGGTTCCTGCTGGTCGGCACCATGAACCCGGAGGAAGGGGAGCTGCGCCCGCAGCTCCTGGACCGGTTCGGGCTGACCGTCGAGGCGGCCGCGCCGCGTGACCCGGGGCCGCGCGCCGAGGTGGTGCGCCGCCGGCTGGACTACGACGCGGACCCCGACGGTTTCCGGGCCCGCTGGCAGGCGGCCGAGACCGGGCTGGCCGGGCGGATCGCGGCGGCGCGGGCGGCGCTGCCCCAGGTGGTGCTGCCGGACGCCGCGCTGCGCCAGGTGGCGTCGGTGTGTGCCGCGTTCGGGGTGGACGGGCTGCGGGCCGACCTGGTCATCGCGCGGGCCGCGATGGCCCACGCGGCGTGGCAGGGCCGGCTGGAAGTCGGCGCCGAGGACATCCGGGCCGCGGCCCGGCTCGCGCTGCCGCACCGCCGCCGCCGCCAGCCGTTCGACGCGCCGCAGCTCGACGAGCAGCAACTGGACGAGGCGCTCGCGGCCGGCGCGTCCGGCGACGACGACCCAGACCCTGGCGACGGGGGTCCGGACGGCGGGGACGGCCCCGGCGGCCCGGACGGCTCCGCGCCCCCCGGCGACCGCCAGGACCCGGCCAACTCCGCCGACCCCACCTCCGCCGGACCCACCAGCCCCCCGTCCGCGACCGACCCCAGCCCCACCGATCACTCCAGCCCTGGCAACTCCGCCAGTAACGACGGACCCGCAAGCCAGAAGAACCCCCCGGGTCACAGCGGGACGGCCGGCGACGCGGACCAGGACGGGGCCGACGGGCCCGCCCCGGCCCGGCCCGCCGCGGCGCCGGAGGCCACGTTCCGGGTCCGGCGGCTCGAGGTACCCGGGGTCGGCGCGGGCGCGGAGGGCCGGCGTTCCCGGGCCCGGGGATCGGCCGGGCGGGTCACCGGGGCGCGGCGGCCCCCCGGGCCGGTGCGCCAGGTCCACCTGACCGCCACCCTCACGGCGGCCGCGCCGTACCAGGTCCAGCGGGGCCGGACCGGGCCGGGCGGACTGCGGTTGCGGCGCGAGGACCTGCGCGAGGCCCGCCGGGAAGGCCGCGAGGGCAACCTCATCCTGTTCCTGGTGGACGCCAGCGGCTCGATGGCGGCCCGGGCCCGGATGGGAGCGGTCAAGGGCGCGGTGCTGTCCCTGCTGCTGGACGCCTACCAGCGCCGGGACAAGGTGGGCATGATCACGTTCCGCGGCTCGGCCGCGCGGGTGCTGCTGCCCCCGACCTCCTCGGTGGAGGCGGCCGCGGCCCGGCTGGCCGAACTGCCGACCGGCGGCCGCACCCCGCTCGCCGCCGGGTTGCTGCGCGCGCACGAGGTACTGCGGACCGAACGGCTCCGCGACCCCGACCGCCGGCCCCTGCTCGTCGTGGTCACCGACGGCCGCGCCACGGCCCGCTCCGGCGATCCGGACCCGGTCACGTGCGCGCGTCAGGCCGCCGGACTGCTCGCCGCGGCCGGAGTGACCTCGGTGGTGGTGGACTGCGAGTCCGGGACGGTCCGGCTGGGCCTGGCGGCCGGGCTGGCCCGCGCGCTGGACGGCACCCTGCTCAAACTGGACGAACTGGCGGCCGGGCCGCTGGCCGACTCGGTCCGGGACCTCTCGGGATTGCCCCGTCCGGCCCGGCCCGGCTCAGTCCGGCTCGACGGGGAGGTGGCCTGATGCCGCAGGGCAAGCCGGCCGCAGTGCCCGACGACGGGCTGACCACCCGGCAGCGGCGGCGCCGGGCCCTGGTCGTGGTGCACACCGGCGACATGAAGGGCAAGTCCACCGCGGCGTTCGGGCTGGCCCTGCGGGCCTGGAACCAGGGCTGGCCGATCGTGGTCTACCAGTTCGTCAAGAGCGCGAAGTGGAAGACCGGCGAGGAGTCGGCCCTGCGCGCGCTCAGCGACGTGTACGCCGGGACCGGCCAGGGAGCCCCGGTGACCTGGCACAAGATGGGCGAGGGCTGGTCCTGGATCCGCAAGCCGGGCACCGAGGACGACCACGCCGCCGACGCCCGGGAAGGCTGGGCCCAGGTCAAGCGGGACCTGGCCGCCGGGGCCTACCGTTTCTACGTGCTCGACGAGTTCACCTACCCGATGAAGTGGGGCTGGGTCGACGTCGACGACGTGGTGCAGACGCTCGCGAACCGGCCAGGCGATCAGCACGTCGTGATCACCGGCCGGTCCGCGGACCCGCGGCTGGTCGCGGCGGCCGACCTGGTCGTCGAGATGACCAAGGTCAAGCACCCGATGGACGCCGGCCAGAAAGGCCAGGGAGGCATCGAGTGGTGACCTTGCCCCGGCTGGTCGTCGCGGCGCCCGCCTCGGGCCAGGGCAAGACCACCGTGGCCACCGGGCTGATGGCCGCGCTGCGGGCCCGGGGGCTGGCGGTCTCCGGGCACAAGGCCGGCCCCGACTACATCGACCCCAGCTACCACGCGCTGGCCACCGGGCGGCCGGGCCGCAACCTCGACCCGGTGCTGTGCGGCGAGGACCTGGTCGCGCCGCTGTTCGCGCACGGGGCGGCCGGGGCGGACGTCGCGGTGGTGGAAGGCGTGATGGGCCTGTTCGACGGGCGCGGCACCACGTCGTTCGGGTCCACGGCGCACGTGGCCCGGCTGCTGGGCGCGCCGGTGCTGCTGGTCGTGGACGCGGCGGCCCAGGGACGTTCCGTGGCCGCGCTGGTCGCCGGGTTCGCGGGCTATGACCCGCGGGTCCGGCTGGGCGGGGTGGTCCTGAACCGGGTCGGCTCGGCGCGGCACGAGGAGATCCTCCGCGCCGCCCTGGACGATCTGGGCGTGCCGGTGCTGGGCGCGTTGCGGCGCGACGACGGGGTGACGGTCCCCTCCCGGCACCTGGGGCTGGTCCCGGTGGCCGAGCGGGAGGGGCCGGCCCGGCAGGCCCTGGACCGGCTGGGCGCGGTGGTCGGCGCGGCCGTGGACCTGGACGCGGCGCTCCGGCTGGCCGCTTCGGCGGGGCCGCTGCCCACGGCGGCCTGGTCACCGGACGCGGCGCTCGCCAGCCTCAGCCCCGCAGACACTGGACATGCCGCAGGCACCGCCCACCCCGCAGGCACCGCCCACCCCACGGACCCCGCGGGCCCGCCGGACCACCCCCGACGCAGGCCGGTGGTGGCGGTGGCGGGCGGGGCCGCGTTCAGCTTCAGCTACCCGGAAACCGCCGAACTGCTGGCCGCCGCCGGGGCCGCAGGTGGTCCGGGTGGACCCGCTGCGCGACGAGACCCTGCCGCCCGGGACCGCGGCGCTGGTGCTCGGCGGCGGGTTCCCCGAGGTGCACGTGGCCGACCTGGCCGCCAACGAGCCGCTCCGCGCCGACGTGGCCCGGCTGGCCCGGGCCGGGCGCCCGGTGATCGCCGAGTGCGCGGGCCTGCTGTACCTGGCCCGCGAGCTGGACGGCCAGCCGATGTGCGGGGTGCTGGACGCCACCGCCGGGATGACCGCCCGGCTCACCCTCGGCTACCGGGACGCGACCGCCGCGGCCGACTCGGTGGTGGCGCCGGCCGGGACGGCCGTCCGCGGCCACGAGTTTCACCGCACCGCCGTCGATCCCCCGCACTCCCCCGACCCCGCGTGGATGGTGGGGGACCGGCCGGAGGGTTTCGTTAGAGGATCTGTGCACGCGTCTTACCTGCATCTGCACTGGGCGGGATATCCGCAGCTGGCGCGGCGGGTAGTCGAGGCGGCCGCGGCATGACGGGACTGGCGGGCGGCGGTCCCCGGCTGGTCGGCGTGGGCGTCGGCCCGGGTGACCCGGACCTGGTCACGGTCAAGGCCGTGCGCGTCCTGAACGAGGCTGACCTGGTCCTGGTCCCGGTGCTGGCGGAGGAGCCGGGACCTGGGCGGGCGGAGACCACGGTCCGGGCCCACCTGCGGCACGACCGGATCCGGCGGGTGGAGTTCGCCCTCAACGAGCGCGAAGACCGGGGCCGCCGCGTGGCGGCCTGGGACGCGGCCGCGGACACGGCAGCCGCGGCGTTCGGGGCGGGCGCGGCGCTGGTAGCGTTCGCGACTATCGGCGATCCCAACGTCTACTCGACCTTCACCTACCTGGCCAGCGGCGTGCGCGAGCGGGTGCCCGGGCTGACCACGGCCACGGTGCCCGGCATCACGGCCATGCAGGACCTGGCCGCGCGGAGCGGGACCGTGCTGTGCGAGGGCCGGGAGAGCCTGGCCCTGCTCCCGCTGACCGCGGGGATCGAGACCTTCCGGGCCGCGCTGGCCAACTTCGACACCGTGGTCGGCTACAAGAGCGGGCGGCACCTGCCTGAGGTCCTGGCCGCGGTCAAGGAAGCGGGCCGCCTCGACGACGCCGTGCACGGGGCCAGCCTCGGGCTGCCCGGCGAGGACATCCGGCCGGCCGCCGGGATGACCGGCCCGGCGCCCTACCTGTCCACGCTGCTGGTCCCGGCCCGGCGCACCATCCGCGGAGGGAAGCTGTGACCGCTACCGCACCGGCCGGGAGCCGGGCCAAGGTCTGGTTCGTCGGCGCCGGGCCCGGCGCGGCCGACCTGCTCACGCTGCGCGCCGCCCGGGTCATCGGCGAGGCGGACGTGGTGGTCTGGGCGGCCAGCCTGGTCCACCCCGACGTGCTCGACCACGCGCGGCCGGGCGCCGAGGTGATCGACTCGGCCCAGCTGCCGCTGGAGGGGGTCCGCCCGCTCTACCAGCGGGCCCGCGACGACGGCCTGGTGGTGGCCCGGATCCATTCCGGGGATCCCGCGCTGTGGGGCGCGGTGGCCGAGCAGCGGGACCTGTGCGACGAGCTCGGGCTGCCGCACGAGACCATCCCGGGGGTCAGCGCCTACACGGCGGTCGCCGCGCTGGCCGACCGGGAGCTCACCGTGCCCGAGGTCGCCCAGTCGGTGGTGCTCACCCGCCTCGGCGGCGGCAAGACCCCGATGCCGCCCGGGGAGGAAGTCCGCGAACTGGCCCGGCACGGCACCACCATGGCGGTGTTCTTGTCCGCGGCCCGCTCCAGCCAGCTGCAGACCGAGTTGCTGGCCGGCGGCTACCCGCCCGAGACGCCCGTGATCGTGGCCTACCGGGCGACCTGGCCCGACGAGCTCCTGGTGGAGTGCACGGTCGGCACGCTGGCCGAGACGGCCCGGGCCCGCAAGCTCTGGAAGCACACGCTGTTCCTGGTCGGGCCGGCGTTGGGAGCCCACGGCACCCGGTCGCGGCTGTATCACCCCGGCCACTTCCACGGTTTCCGCCGGGCCGACCCGAAGGCCCGCACGGCGCTCCGCGAGGCCGGCCCGTGAATGGGCCGGCCAGCGAGCAGAACGGGCCGCCGGACCCCCACTCCGGGGCCCTTCCGCCTCGCGAACCCGGGGAACCCGAGCTCCGGGAGCCGGACCTGCCGCGGACGGCCAAGGTCCGGCCGCGGGCCCTGCGCACCGGGTGGACCACCGGGACCTGCGCCTCGGCGGCGGCCAAGGCCGCCGCCACCGCCCTGCGCGACCAGGCCCCGCAACACCGGGTGGAGATCGGCCTGCCCAGCGGCCGCCGGGTGGCCTTCCCGGTCGAGTCCTGCGTCTACTCTCCCCTGCAGGGCACGGCGGTCGTGGTCAAGGACGCCGGCGACGACCCGGACGTGACCCACGGCGCGCACCTGACCGCGACGGTCCGCTGGCGGGCCGAACCGGGGGTGGCGCTCGAGGGCGGCGAAGGCGTCGGCGTGGTCACCAAGCCCGGTCTGGGCATCGAGGTCGGCGAGCCCGCCATCACCGCGACCCCCCGCGCCATGATCACCAACGCGGTGGCCGAGGTGACCGCGCGGGGGACGTTGGTGACCATCTCGGTGCCGGGCGGGGAACGGATGGCCCGCAAGACCACGAACGCGCGGCTGGGCGTGCTGGGCGGGATCTCGATCCTGGGCACGACCGGGATCGTCCGCCCGTTCTCCACCGCGTCCTGGCGGGCCAGCGTGGAGCAGGCCGTGTCGGTCATGGCGGCGCAGGGCGAGCGCACCGTCGTGCTGTGCACCGGCGGGCGGACCGAGAAAGCCGCCATGGCCCTGCGGCCGGACCTGCCCGAGGTGTGTTTCGTGGAGGTAGGCGACTTCACCGGCGCCGCCCTGCGCCGGGCCACGGCGGCCGGCCTGGACAAGGTGATCTTCGTGGGCATGGCGGGCAAGCTGGCCAAGCTCGCGGCGGGCGTGCTGATGACGCACTACACCCGGTCCAAGGTCGACCTGGGCCTGCTCGGCGAGGTGACCACGGCCGCGGGCGGCTCGCCCGAGGTGGCCGACGAGGTCGCGGCCGCGAACACCGGCCGTCACGCGTACGAGATCTGGGCCCGCGAAGGGCTGCTCCGCCCGGCCGGGGACGAGTTGTGCCGGCGGGTCCGGTCGGTACTGATCCGGGCGGCCGGCGGCTGGCTGGACGCGGACGTGGCCCTGGTCGACTTTCGCGGGCAGACCGTGGTCGCCGCCACCCGGCCGGAGTGGGCGGGCCCACCATGATCACCGTGATCGGGCTGGACGGGTCACCACTGAGCCGCCACGCCGCCGAGGCGGTGGCCGGTGCCACCCTGCTGGTCGGCGGCCGGCGGCACCTGGCTGTCGCGGACTGGTTCCTCGAGGAGCCCGCCTCTGTGACCGGGCCGGACGTGGTGGTGATGGGGCCCTTGCGGCCGGCGCTCGACGCGCTCGCGGCGCACGACGGCGACGCCGTGGTGCTGGCCTCTGGCGACCCCGGCTTCTTCGGCATCGTCCGGGCGCTGCGCGAGCGGGGGCTGGACTGCGTCGTGCTGCCCGCGGTCTCCAGCGTCGCGCTGGCCTTCGCCCGGGCCGGGCTGCCCTGGGACGACGCGGTGGTGGTCAGCGCGCACGGCCGTGAACTGCGTGCGGCAGTCAACGTGTGCCGGGCTTACCCCAAGGTGGCCGTGCTGACCGGCCCAGGGCAGGGCCCCGCCGAGATCGGCGCGGCGCTGGCCGGGTGGCCACGGCGTCTCCTGGTGGCCGAGGACCTGGGCGGCGCAGACGAGCGCCTCACCGAGTGCACCCCGGCCGGCAGCGCCGCCCGCACCTGGACGGACCCGAACGTGGTCCTCGCCCTGGCCTGTTCAGACCCCCCACTCTCGCCCGCTTCCCACCCAGTAACACCGATCACACCAGCCCCACAAGCTGGCGGTCGGCCCAGCGGCCTCAGGGACCCCGTGTATCACACAGGCCCCAGAGGGCTGGGGGCCGGCGCCGCAGGGGTTCGGTGGGCCGGAGGCCGGCGGCCCGGGATTCGGCGGGCCGGGGCCCGGATGGTGCTGGCCGCTCGGGTCCGGCGCCGGGGAGCAGGGGTGGGCGCTGGCGGAGGACGCGTTCGAGCACCGGGACTCGATGGTGACCAAACCCGAGGTGCGGGCGTTGGCGCTGGCCCGGCTGGCGCCGCGGCCCGGGGTGCTGGTCTGGGACGTCGGCGCGGGCTCGGGCTCGGTGGCGGTGGAGTGCGCCCGGTTCGGCGCGGCGGTCATCGCGGTAGAGCGGGACCCGGCGCAGTGCGCCCGGGTCACGGCCAACGCGCGGCGGCACGGAGCCGAGGTGCGGGTCGTGGCCGGAGCCGCGCCGGAGGCCCTGGACGGGCTGCCCGACGCGGACGCGGTGTTCGTGGGCGGTGGCGGGCTGGCGGTCGTGGCCGCGGTGGCGGCCCGGCGGCCGGCCAGGATCGTGCTGGCCCTCGCGGCGGTCCAGCGGGCCGGCCAGGCCGCCGAGCTGCTGGGCGAGGCGGGCTACCAGGTGGACGGCACCTTGCTGCAGGCCAGCCGCCTGGCCCCGTTGCCGGACGGCGCCCACCGGCTGGCGGCGGCCAACCCGGTCTTCCTCCTCTGGGCCCAGCCCGTTCCGCGTCATGATCACGGTCAAGTTGGGGCGCCATGAGTCAGATCCTGACCAGGATCCTGGGGGTCCGCCGGGCGCGGGCCAGCCGGGCGATGGGAAGCCTTCCCGCTCCCGGGCGCGGGGGGCGGCCATGATCGGGCTGATCGCGGTCACGGCGGCGGGGCAGGCGGCCGCGGCCCGGCTGGCCCGGGCCTGGCCCGGGGAGACCCGGAGTTACGACGGGCCCGCGGCGGCGGCGCTGCCCCGGGCCTGGGCCGAGTGCGACGCGCTGGTCTGCTTCCTCGCCACCGGGGCGACCATCCGGCTGCTCGCCCCGCTGCTGGCCAGCAAGCACACCGACCCGGCCGTGGTCTGCGTGGACGAGGCCGGCCGGCACGCGATCGCCCTGCTCGGCGGGCACGGCTCTCGCGCAGGCACACCGCCCGGCGGGAACGGGGGCGCACCCGCCGGCGGGGACAGCGGCACGCCGCCCGGCGGCAACGGGGGCGCAAACGCCCTGGCCGTGCGGGTCGCCGACGTGCTGGACGCGGAACCCGTGCTCAGCACCGCCACCGACCTGGCCGGGCTGCCCGGCCTGGACACGCTGGGCTGGCCGGTGGAAGGCGCGGTCGCCGCGGTCAGCCGGGCCATGCTGGACGGCGAGCCGGTGCGACTGGACAGCAGCGCCACCTGGCCGCTGCCCGCCTTCCCGCCCAACGTCCGCGTGAGCCCGAGTCCCGCTGGTGACCCTGGCCAGGGGAACCGGATCCTCGTCACCGACGAGATGGCTCCGGCAGACGGGCGGACCGTGGTACTCCGCCCGCCGTCGCTGGCCGTGGGCGTCGGCGCGAGCCGCGGGGTCAGCGCGGCCGAGGTGCTCAGCCTGATCGACACGGTGCTGGACGAGGCGGGCCTGTCGCCGCTCTCGGTCGCCGCGCTGGCCACGGCGGACGCCAAGGCCGCGAGCCAGGGATCGTCGAGGCGGCGGCCCGGCGCGGCTGGCCGCTGGTCAGCTACCCGGCCTCGGTCCTGGCCGCCGTCGCCGTGCCGAACCCCAGCGCCGCGGCCCTGGCCGCAGTGGGCACCCCCAGCGTGGCCGAGGCGGCCGCGCTGACCCGCGGCGACGTGCTGGTGGCGGGTAAGCATAAGTCGGCCATGGCCACCGCGGCGGTGGCCCGGATCCGGCCCCGCGGGCGGCTGGCCCTGGTCGGGCTGGGACCGGGCGCGCGAGACCTGCTCGCGCCGCGGGCCGTGGCCGAGTTGCGCCGGGCGTCCGTGGTGGCCGGCCTGGACCAGTACCTGGACCAGGTCCGCGACCTGGTGCGGCCGGGCACCCGGCTGCTGTCCTCGGGCCTCGGCGCCGAGGAAGAGCGGGCCCGGGCCGCCGTGACCGAGGCCCAGCGCGGCCATGCCGTCGCCCTGGTCGGCTCGGGCGACGTCGGCGTGTACTCGATGGCCAGCCCGGCGCTCAGCCTGGCCGGCGAGGACATCGACGTGGTCACGGTGCCCGGCATCACCGCGAACCTGGCCGCGGCGGCCCTGCTGGGCGCGCCGCTCGGGCACGACCACGCGGTGATCTCCCTGTCCGACCTGAACACGCCCTGGGAGATGATCGAGCGCCGGGTGCGCGCGGCCGCCGACGGCGATTTCGTGGTCACCTTCTACAATCCGCGCAGCCGCGCCCGCGACTGGCAGCTCCGCGCCGCGCTGGATCTGCTCGGCGCGCACCGGCCGGCCAGCACGCCCGCCGCGATTATCCGCAACGCCAACCGGCCGGGCCAGCTCATCACCGTGACCACACTGGGCAAGCTCGACCCGGCCGCCGTCGATATGCTCAGCCTGGTTCTGGTCGGCTGCTCGACGACCCAGATGGTGGCCGGACGCATGGTGACCCCGCGAGGGTATCCATGGCAGCCGTGACCATCGGCGCGTGCCAAGGCTGCGGCGCGTGCCTGCTCACCTGCCCAGAGCACGCGATCCGGCCGGCCGGGGGGAGACTGCACGTGCTGCCGGGCCGCTGTACCGGCTGCCTGGAATGCGTGGAGATCTGCCCGGTGGGCGTGATCAGTATCAGTGAGAGCAGTGCCAACGCAAAGCAGTGCCAGCGAAAGCGAAGGAGTCTCCCGACCAATGAGCTCAGCCCAGTGAGCCGCGGCATCCACCCGATCGAGGAAGAGTCGTACGCGATCTTGCGGTCCCGGGCCGACACCGCGGCGCTGGCCCCGCTGACCCGGGCGGTCACCGAGCGGGTGGTGCACGCCAGCGCTGACTTCGACTACCTCACCGACCTGGTGTGCGTGGAGGAGGCGCTGGCCGCCGGGGCGGCCGCGCTGCGCCGGGGCGCGCCGGTGGTCGCGGACAGCGCGATGGTCGCGGCCGGCATCACCAGCCGCGAGGTCGTCTGCCGGGTGCGTGACCCACGGGCCCGGTCGCTGGCCGCCCGGGCTGACATCACCCGCTCGGCCGCGGGGATGCGCGTCGCCTGCCGGGACGCAGGCCCCGGCGCGGTGTGGGTGATCGGCACCGCCCCCACGGCCCTGTTCGAGCTGCTGACCCTGAACGCCTCGCCCGCGCTGGTCATCGGCCTGCCGGTCGGGTTCGTGGGGGCCGCCGAAGCCAAGGACGCGCTGCGGGCCAGCGGCTGGCCGGCCCTGACCAACCAGAGCGACAAGGGCGGAGCGGCGGTGGCCGCCGCCGCGCTCAACGCCCTGCTGTACCTCGAGGAGGCCCGGTGACGACGGCCGGGACCGGCCGCGGGCGGGCTTCCGTTGCTGATCGTCGGGCACGGCACCCGCGACGCCACCGGCGTGGCGCAATTCCGCGAGCTGATCGGGCGGGTCCGTGATCAGTCGGCGGGATGGCTGCCGGCCGTGGACGGCGGCTTCATCGAGCTGTCCGCGCCGTCGGTCAGCGAGGTGGTGCCCCAGCTGGCTGGCGGACGCCTGGCTCACGGCGGCCCGGCGGAACTGGTCGCCGTCCCGCTGGTGCTCAGCGCGGCCGGGCACGGCAAGGGGGACATCCCCGCCGCGCTGGCCCGGGAGCAGGTGCGCCACCCCGGGCTGCAGTACCGCTACGGCCGGCCGCTCGGTCCGCACCCGGTGCTGCTGGACGTGCTCGAGGCCCGCATCGACGCGGCCCTGGCCTTGAAGGCCCCGGGCGGGAAGGCCCGGGGTGTGGGGGCCCGGGCCTCGGCGGCGTGGAGCGCGGACGCGCGGGCCGGGACCCACGTCGTGCTGGTCGGCCGGGGCTCCACCGACCCGGACGGGAACGCCGAGGTGGCCAAGGTGGCCCGGCTGCTGTGGGAGGGGCGCGGTTACGCCGACGTGACGCTGAGCTTCATCTCGCTGACCGGGCCGTCCGTGCCGGCCGCCCTGGACCGGGCCCGGCGGCTGGGCGCGGAGCGGATCGTGGTGGCGCCGTACTTCCTGTTCGCCGGCGTGCTCCCGGACCGGGTCAGCGCCCAGGCGGGCGCGTTCGCGGAGCAGCACCCGCAGATCGACGTCCGGGTGGCCGGGCTGATCGGCGCCTGCGACGAACTGGCCGGGCTGGTGCTCGAGCGGTACGCGGAGGCGCTGCACGGCGACATCAGGATGAACTGCGACACGTGCGCGTACCGGATTGCGATGCCCGGGTTCACCGACAAGGTCGGGCAGGCGCAGACCCCGCACCATCACCCGCACGACGTGGCCGCCGGGCACGGGCACCTCTAGGACTGGCACCTCTAGGACGGGCCCGCGGGACTGTGCACCGCGAGGACTGGCACCTGAGGCGGGCACCCGCTGGGACCCGGGAAAGACCCGTCCCCCCGGTGGGGGGGTTACCGGGGGGACGGGGATCTTCGCGTGGCTCCGGGTCAGCCGGGGCCGGTCACGGCACCGACCATTGCTGGTTGCTGCCGCCGTTGCAGGTCCACAGGTCGAGCTGGGTGCCCTGCGTCGTGGTGAATCCCGGGTCGTCCAGGCACTTGCCGGAGACCGGGTTCACCAGTTCGCCGTTCACCGCGAGCCACTGCTGGTTACCACCGCCGTTGCAGGTCCACTCCTCGATGAGGGCGCCGTTCGCCGTACTGGCGCCGGTGACGTCCAGGCACTTCCCGTTGATCCCGACGGTGCCGTTGGACTCCATAGTCCAGCTCTGCGCCGTGGCATCAGCTGTCGCAGCCCCACATCTGCACCTTCGTGCCGTCGGTGGCCGACCCGTTGTTCACGTCGGCGCACTCGGCGGTGTCGTCTCCCGCGATGATATGCCCGGTCGGGGTGGCAGAACCGGCCAGGGTGACCGACAAGTTGTCGAACTGGTCCGTTTGATACCCAGACGTGCCAAACCCGACCATCCCCGAGGCGTAGGTGGCGTCAGTCACGGTGGCGACGGTGCTGCCGTTGATGGCCGCCGAGATGCTGCTGCCGTTGAAGGTCAGGGCCAGGTGCTGCCAGGTGCCCGTGCCGGGCGCGGTCACCGTGCCGCTGGCCAGCGTGGCGAGGCTGTCGCTGGTGTTGTTGCGGATGATCGACCACGCCCCGGTGTTGCTCAGCTGGAGGTAGTACTCGTCGATGCCCGCCGGCCCGAACGCGTGCTGCGGACCCGCCCGTCCGATCAGCTGCACCGCTCCGGCCTGCGCCATCAGCGCGTCAGCCGACACGGTGTAGTTGGCCCAGCTGAGGTTGCCGCCGATCGTGTACGGGTTGGAGTTCCCGTCCCACTCGATGGGCTGGACCGCAGCCTGCTGCTGGACGCACTGCCCGGAGCGGCCGCCCGCGCACGGCTCGACCTCGAACGCGCCCTGCATCTGGGACAGGTAGCGGGGCTGCTGGCCGGCGGTGTCGGTGTCGAAGTTGTCGGAGTACGGCAGGGCCAGGGTGCCCTGTCCCGGGCTGGCGGCCGTGCCCTTGCCCTGGCCGCTGGTGGTGGTCAGGGTGTAGACGTAGCCCGGCTGGACGGTCAGCGAGTAGGCGCCGTTCACCGGGGTGATGCTGGACTGCTGGGCGAACTGGGGCCCCGACCCCGGCGTGTTCACGTCGGTCGCCCACACGTGCACGGCGCCGGTGGACAGCCCGCCGGACACGGTCACGTTGACGGTCTGGGCCGCGGTGGCCGTGGTGGTCTCGATGATCGTGGAGTAGTCGGTGCCGTTGGTGGACTTCAGCGAGACGTAGCTGCCGTTCGACTCGCTGCCGCCGAGGTAGCCCGACCCGGAGTTGAGGAACTGCCAGCCCGGCGCGGTGAACTGGGTGACCTGGGCGGTGGCCCACAGGCTCTCGCCCACGCTGTACGCCCCGGACCAGGGCTGGTTGGCCAGGACCAGCCCGTCGGTGTTGTAGGGCAGGTCCGGGTAGATCGCGGCGACCAGCGGCCAGTTGATGTAGGCGGTCAGGTCGGCGTCGATGTACCCGCGGGTGATGGAGCGGATCAGCGCCGGGGCGCCGGAGTTCAGGTCCTGGGAGCCGTTCTCGCTGGCCCACAGCGGCTTGCCGGTGCCGATGGCGGTGGAGTTGGCCGCGCAGGTGTCCGCGCTGCCGCCGTCCCCGCCCGCGCAGGGATAGTGCACCCCGATGATGTTCACGGCGCTGGCGAAGGTGGAGTTGGAGGCGATGTCGCTGGCGATGCTCCAGTCGCTGTCCGCGCCGACGATCTGCACGCCTGAGTAGCCGTCCGCGTTCAGCGTCGACCGGAGCTGCTCGTACCAGGAGATGTTGTAGCCACGCTCGTTCCAGCCGCCGAGGTAGTTGATGGTCAGGCCGTGCGACTTGGCGCAGTTGAGCCAGCTGACCAGGTAGTTGATCATGTCGGTGGACCAGAAGTTGCCGCCGCCGATCCAGCCGGGCGCACCCCAGGCCAGCCCGTACAGCTTGATGTTCGGGTTCAGCGCCTTGGCCTGCTCCATCAGCCACCAGTTGTATCCGGCGCTGCAGTTGATGGAGCCGGACGCGTGCTCGATGCTCGACTCCGAGCCGTCCGTGGAGTTGGTGTCGCCGCCGATCTCCACCTTGAGGATCTGCAGGTCCGCGCCGTAACCCGGCTTGAACAGGTAGTCGAGGATCTGCGTCTGCTGGGCCGCGGGATAGTCGGTCAGCAGGCGCGAGTTACCGCCCCCGCCGCTGATCGCGCCGACGCCGTCGAAGGTCCGCCCGGCGCTGGTCCCGCTGACCGTGATGGCGGTCGCCGCGGCGGCCTGGGTCAGCGGGCACGGCCGCGAGGCAGAACGCTGAGCCGAGCAGGGCCGCGGTGGCCAGGACCACGGCGTGTCTTAAGCCTCTGAGACGGATGGTACGCACGGCGGTACCCCTTCCTGACCCGCGTCCTCGCGGGTCGTCCCGGCGCTTCGACCAGCGGGCATGGTGATTGGAACTGATGGAAAGTGGTCGAAAGCGTTGAAAGCTGCCTTCATTCAGGCATCGCCCGCCGGCCGCGTCAAGATGCCGCCGCCGCCTGGTTTCCGCGCCTTGAACCGGCAGGCCGCGGCAGCCGTTCCCGGGGGCGTAGCGGCCGGCCGCCCAGACCGCCCCGCCGGCCCCGCCTTGAGCAGGCCACCAGCCTGTTCACGCGAAAGTAGCCACCCCGCTACTAAGCGTTATAAGAATGCCTGTACGATCTGATACCGCATGATCGAATACGGGTCGTCACTACTGATAGCATTTCCGTTGCCTTGCCGCCATAGCCTGCCCGGGGACCTGAGTCACGGGGTCGAAATCAGGGCCACACGTAGCGGGCTCGCTCAGCGGCCAGTACCGGGGTGCCCGAAGGTCACGGGAGACTGATTTGTCGGGGGCGTACGGAGTCATTCAGGGAGCAGGGGGGGTGACCGGCCGGGGGCTGACGGCTGGTCATGATCTGCGGGTCACGGGGGTGGAGCCGGTTACCCGGTCCAGCATGCACCGCCTGCTCGACGCGCTGCCGTTCCTGATCATGGGGGCGGTGGCCGGGGCCACCCTGGCCTTTGGCCCGCGTTCCGGCCTGCTCCAGCTGCTCGCGCTCGGCCCGGCCTTCGCCGCGGTCTCCGGCGGCCTGCGCAAGACCATCGCGGCCGGCGTGGTGGCCCTGGCGCTGAACGCGCTGCTCGCCGCCGACCAGGTCATCAGTACCTGGGGTGACTACGCCCGTGACTCAGCCGTCGTGGTCGGGGTGACCGTAGCCGCGGTCATCGCGGTCACGGTGCGCCAGCGGCGTGAGCACGAGCTGGCTGAGGTCCGGGCCATCGCCGAGGTGGCGCAGCAGGTCCTGCTGGGCCCGGTGCCGGACTCGGCCCGGAGCGTCCGGCTGGCGGTGCGCTACATGTCCGCGACCTCGCACGCCCGCATCGGCGGGGACCTGTACGAGGTCGTCACCGGGTCCACCGGGATGCGGCTGATCATCGGCGACGTCCAGGGCAAGGGCCTGGTCGCGGTCAAGACGGCCGCGACGGTGCTGGGCTCGTTCCGCGAGGTGGCGCCCGAGGCGTCCAGCCTGCTGGTGATCGCGGACCGGATCGAGGTCGCCCTGGCCCGCCAGCTCAACGACGAGCAGTTCGTCACCGCGGTGCTGGCCGAGGTCAGCGCGGACGGATCCCGCATCAAGCTGCTCAGCTGCGGCCATCCCCCGCCCCTGCTTATCACCGGCCACGTCGGGCGGTTCGTGGAGCCGGCCGAGCCGAGCCTGCCTCTGGGCCTGGCCGGCCTGGGGCTGGTGCCGCGCGAAGTGATCACCGTCCCGTTCGCCCCGGACGACCAGATGCTGTTCTATACGGACGGGGTCAGCGAGGCACGGAACCGGGCCGGTGAGTTCTACCCGCTGCCGGACCGCGCGGTCTACGCCGAGGCCACCGACCCGGACAGCGCCCTGAACCGGCTGCAGGAGGACGTGCTGATGCACGTCGGGCACGCCCTGGACGACGACGCGGCCATGCTGCTGCTGCGCCGGCAGGCCGCCTGAGCACCGCCACCTGCCGTGCGGGCCGGCCAGGCCCGCTGACCTGAGGGCAGCCGGGAGTCACCGCCGGTCCCGGTCCAGCCAGACCGACACGTGCGCGGGCTCCAGCGCGGCCGCGACCGACCCGAGCAGGTCGGCGCGTACCGCGTCCAGGTCCACCGCGTCCTGGAGGCGGCCCGCGAACGCGGTCACGGCGGCGTCCGCGTCGTAGCGGGCCCGGTTGAACCGCCGGTCCACGATCCGCTGCACCTTCCGCCGCAGCGGGCTGAACAGGGCCGCGGCCACCAGCGTGGACGCGGCCACCGCCACCGGC
Source organism: uncultured Actinomycetes bacterium (assembly GCA_963781085.1). Classification (GTDB taxonomy): domain Bacteria; phylum Actinomycetota; class Actinomycetes; order Streptosporangiales; family Streptosporangiaceae; genus RYN-230. The sequence continues at coordinate 20,328 of CAWAES010000021.1, read as the reverse complement.
GACGACAGCGGCAGCACCCGGGTGGCCAGCAGCACCAGCCCGGCGTAGACCCCGATCAGCAGCCCCGTCACCAGCGCGTAGGCCAGCGTGCGGCTGATGATCCGGTCGATGTCGTACAGCCGGTACCGCAAGATGGCCACCCCCATGCTGGCCGGCAGGGCGCACAGGCCGAGGATGGCCACCTCCCAGATGGCCGAGTTGGTGGCCAGCGCCCAGATGCCCAGGACGGCGCAGACCACGGTCCCGCTGAGCAGCCACTTGAGCTGCTGGCGCCGCTCCCCCGACGAACGCCGCCAGCTCGCCACCTGATGGCCGAGTGCGCCCAGCCAGGCCAGCCCGACGGTGCCGAAGAACACCAGCTCCGTCCAGGACGGCGGGGCGTCCTGGCTGGCCACCTCGCCGCTGGCCAGGTACACGAGGTGGTGCCCGGCGAGGGCGGAAACCGTGGCTGCGACGTAGCTCGCCGGCAGGATCAGGCTGAGGCCCAGGTACGCGTACACCACCCAGCGCCAGCCCGGCGATGGCAGCCGCCCGTCCGGGAAGACCAGGGTCACCAGGGGAAACACGACGATCACGAACGTGAACAGCCCGCTGAGAACCACGGCCACCGGGCCTAGTCCCGGGAGGCCCCGGTGCCCGTAGTCGTACACCAGCGCCGCGTACTCGGACGCGGCGACGGTGAGCGGGATCCAGAGCGCCGCACCCAGCAGCAGCCAGCCGATCGCGTTACCCGGCTGGTGACGCGCCACGACCAGGCCCACCGCGGCGACCACCAGGACCACCACCAGCAGGCTGATCACCGCGGTGATCGAGGTCGAGCCCCTGTGGCCGGACACCGCCCCGATGATCGGCAGGAGGACGATCAGGACCACCACCAGGGCGGCCAGGACCGACGCAGTGCGCGGCGAGGCGAGCCGGGACCGGCGGCCGGACACCTGGGTAGTCACCGGCCCCCCTCCCCCAGCCACACGGACACGTGGGCAGGCTGTAGCGAGTCGCTCACGGTGGCCAGCAGGTCGGCGTGCACCGAATCCAGGTCCACCGCGTCCTGCAGCCGGGCGGCGAACATCGCCACGGTCTGGTCGGCGTCGTAACGGGCCCGGTTGAACCGGCGGTCCACGGCGCGCTGCACCCGGCGGCGCACCGGGGTGAACAACGCCGCGGCGGCCAGCGTGGACGCCGCCACCGCGACCGGCGAGGAGAACCGCAGCACCTGGGTGGCCAGCAGCACCAGCCCCGCGTAGACGCCCACCAGCAGCCCGGTGATGATCGCGTAGGCGACGGTCCGGCTGAGGATCCGGTCGATGTCGTAGAGCCGGTACTTCAGGATGGCCACGCCCATGCTCAGCGGCAGGGCGAGGACCGCGGCCAGGGCGACGGACCCGACGATGTTCAGGGTCCGGTCCGTGCTGTTCGAGAAGGGGACGGCGAGCAGACCGCCGGTGACGGCGACCGCTGATCCCCCGATCAGCCATTTCAGCTGCTCCCGCCGTTCCCCGGAGGAACGCCGGTAGCTCAGCACCTGGCCAGCCAGGGAAGCCAGCCAGCAGGCGCCCAGCAGCGGGAAGAACAGCCCCTGCACCGTTCCCCACCAGGCCGCCCATCCGGCGGGATGGTCGATGGCCAGCAGGTTCCCGCCGGAGTCCACCTGGACGTGATGGCCGGCGATGGCCCAGACGGAGATGATGACGGTCCCCGCGATCCACAGGGCGGCGACGGCCAGGTACGCCCACAGCACCCAGCGCCAGCGCGGGCCGGGCAGACGGCCGTCGGGGAACAGCAGGACGGTGAGCCCGAACAGGGCGATGGCCGGGGCCCAGCTGGGCTGCAGGAGAACGGCCACCCAGCCCAGCGGCAGCCCGGGGTGATGCAGCCGGTAGACGGCCACGGCGTAGGCTCCGGCTGCGCCGCTGAGGACGAGGAACCCGACGGCGCCGAGCAGCAGCCAGCCGAGCGGGTTTCCCGGCTTGCGCCACGCCACGACGAAGCCCAGCACACCGAAGACCGGGGCCAGGACCAGGCTGCCACCCCCTGAGCTCAGCGCAGAGTGGTCCATGACGCCGAGCGGCACCGTGACCGCCAGCAGCGCCAGCACCACCCCGCCCAGGGCGATCGCCATGGCCGGCGAGGCCAGCCGGACCCGGTGCCCGGGCGCCGGGCCCGTCACCGGGCGCTCCCGCGGATCCAGACCGTGACCTCGGCTGGTTCCAGGGCCGCGCGCACCACCGCCGCCAGGTCGGCGCGCACCGTGTCCAGGTCGACCGCGTCCTGCAGCCGGGCCGCGAACGCGTCCACCATCCGGTCGGCGTCGTAGCGGGCCCGGTTGAACCGGCGGTCCACGGCCCGCTGCACCCGCCGCCGCAGCGGGGTGAACAGGGCCGCCGCAGCGAGGGTGGACGCGGCCACCGCCCACGTCGAGGCGAACCCCAGGACCTGCGTGGCCAGCAGCACCAGGCTGGCGTAGACGCCCAGCAGCAGCCCGGTGATGATCGCGTAGGCGACGGTCCGGCTGAGGATCCGGTCGATGTCGAACAGCCGGTACCTCAGGATGCCGATCCCGATGCACACCGGAAGAGCAGTCGCCCCCGCTCCGCCGAGGATCTGGATCACCACTCCCCAGCCGCCCGGGGTGCTGTCCATGAGCGAGAGCAGCAGGCCGGCCAGGCCACTGGCCGCCCCGGTCAGCAGCCACTTCAGCTGCTGGCGACGCTCCCCCGACGACCTGCGATAGCTCATCGCCTGACCGGCCAGCGAGGCGAGCCCGCTCACGGCCAGCACCAGGAAGAAGAGGTCCTGGGCCGCTCCCCACCAGGCGGCGCCTCCGGTCGGATGTGCAAGGACCAGGAGGTTCCCGCCGGCATCGACGCCAGTGCGGTGGGCCGCAATCGCCGCGGCCGTAAAAGCGAGGGCCCCGGCGGCCCAGAGCAGGGCCAGCGCGATATACGGCCACAGCACCCACCGCCACCGCGCCGACGGCAGCCGGCCGTCGGGAAACAGCAGGACGATCAGGCCGAAAGTGGCGATGCCAGGCGCCCAGCCGGGCTGGGTGATCAGCGCTAGCCAGCCGAGCGGCAGGCTCCCGTGACGCAGCCGGTAGTCGGCCACCGCGTAGAAGCTGGCGTCCTCGCTCAGCGCGAAGAAGCCTGCGGCCCCCAGGATCAGCCAGCCGAGCGGATTGCCCGGCTTCCGCCAGGCGACCACGAAGCCAACCACCCCGAAGATCACCGAGTACGGCAGCGGCGCGGAGCCGCCGCTGGCCATGAGGCTCTGGCGGGCTCAGGCTCGCGAGGGGAGGCTCGGCCGCCATCAGGACCAGCACGACAGCCCGCCCAGGACCAGGGCAGTGACCGGGGAGGCCAGCCGCCACCCGCCGGGGGCTGGCGCCGCGGTCACGGGGACCGTCCCGGAGCCACACCGCGACGTGCGCGGGCTCGAGCGCCTGGTGGGTGACGGCGATCAGGTCGGCCCGCGCCGCAGCCAGGTCCACCGCGTCCTTGAGCCGGTCGCTGAACGCGGCCACGATCCGGTCCGCGTCGTAGCGGGCCCGGTTGAACCGCCGGTCCACCGCGCGCTGCACCTTGCTCCGGACCGGAGCGAACAGTGCCGCCGCCACCAGCGTGGACGCCGCGACCGCCACCGGCGAGGAGAACCGCAGCACCTCGATGGCCAGCAGCACCAGCCCCGCGTACACCCCGACCAGCAGCCCGGTCACCAGTGCGTAGGCCAGGGTCCGGGAAATGATCCGGTCGATGTCATACAGCCGGTACTTCAGGATCGCCACCCCGATAGACACCGGCAGCGCGGCGAACCCGAACCAGGCCAGGCTGGTCACGACCTGCCAGGCGCCGGCCGGGAACGCCGAATGGGTGCTGGTCAGGAAAGCACTCGCGACGACGACGACGGCCCCGCTGGCCAGCCATTTCAGCTGCTGGCGGCGCTCGCCCGAGGACCGCCGCCAGCTGAGGACCTGGCGCCCGATGAAGGCCACGATGAACAGCAGGATGATGAGCTGCAGCGGGTTCGCGACCGCCCCGTACCAGCCGGACGCGTCATCGGTGATCTTCAGCCCGCCGTTGACGTCCACCTGGAAGGGACGCCCGATGACCGCCTGCGCGGTCGCCACCGCCAGGATGATCATGCTGAAGGCATAGACCCCGAGGTAGGCCCAGAGCGCGCCCCGCCACCACGCGGAGGACAGCCTCCCGTCCGGGAACAGCAAGACGACCAGGCCGAGCAGTTCCAGGCCTGCGCCCCAGAGCTGGTTCAGCGCGAGCGCGGCTACGCCGAGCGGAAGCTGCTGGTAGCCCAGGCGGTAGCGGAGCAGGGCGTACTCCGAGCCATCTGTGGAGACGATCAGGCACAGCGCTATCGCCAGGAGCAGCCAGCCCAGCGGATTCGCGGGCTGGCGGCGGGCCACCAGGATGCCGACCAGGCCGCAGGGCAGCCCGATCACCAGGGCGTTGAGGCTGTCGAAGCCGAGGTGGGAGAGGACGGCGAGCGGGATCATGGCCAGCGCGGACAAGACCAGCAGCCCGGCCAGCACCGCCAGCCAGGTTCCGGGCCAGCGGCCCGGCGGGCGCCGTCCGGCCACCGCCGCCGTCATCGCTCACCCTCCGCGAGCCAGACGGACAGGTGGGCTGGTTCCAGCGTCAGGCCGACTACCGTGACCAGATCGGCCTGGACCTCGGGCAACGCCACGGCGCCGGCGAGACGGGCGGCGAAGGCTTCCACGGCGGCGTCCGCGTCGTAGCGGGCCCGGTTGAACCGCCGGTCCACCGCGCGCTGCACCCGGCGGCGCACCGGGTTGAACAGCGCCGCGGCGGCCAGCGTGGACGCCGCCACTGCAACCGGCGAGGAGAACCGCAGCACCTGGGTGGCCAGCAGCACCAGCCCCGCGTAGACCCCCACCAGCAGCCCGGTGACCAGCGCGTAGGCCAGCGTCCGGGAAATGATCCGGTCGATGTCGTACAGCCGGTACTTCAGGATGCCGATCCCGATCGACACCGGCAGCGCGATGATGCCGATGATCAGTATTTCCCAGAGGGAAGCGCTGCTGCCGAATGAGGCGGTAGCGAACACGCCGCAGACGGCGGCGCCGCTCATCAGCCATTTCAGCTGCTGGCGGCGCTCGCCGGAGGACCGTCGCCAGCTGGCGATCTGCCAGGCACAGCGCGCCCAGCCAGCCGGCCAGCAGCCCGAAGAAGAACAGCAGGGTGAGCCCGCCGAGGACCGGCGACGGGGGATTCTCCACCTGGGCGAGCTGCCCGTCGGACAGGACGTGGACGTGGTGCCCGGCCTCGGCCGCGATGGTGAGCCCGAGCACAGTCAGGAAGCCCGGCATGGTGAGCGCCAGGGAGATCCAGAACGCCCATTTCCAGCGTCCGGGCGGGAGCCGCCCGTCCGGGAACAGCCAGATGATGAGCGGGAAGGCGATGAACGGGAAGAAGAACAGCTGGGCGAAAGTAAGCGCCGCCGGGCCCAGCACCGGCAGGGTGTGCTGGCCGGCCCGGTAGGCCGCGTCGTATCCGTCGCTGGCGAAGGTCACCGCCAGGGACGTGGGCGCGGCCAGCAGCAGCCAGCCGATCGGGTTGCCCGGCTGATGCCAGGCCACCACCAGGCCCACGGCGGCGATCACCCACAGGGTCAGCAACAGCCCGGCCCCGGTGTTGAACGACCCGAGCGTGATCCGGTGGGACGCGGCCGACTGCACGATGGTGATGGCACTGAACAGCAGCACCAGCGCCGCGAGCAGGGCCGCCAGCACCCGTGGTGTCCGCCGGTGGCCAGCCGGGACCGGCGCCGGGCCAGCCGTCATGACCTGCTCCGCGCCGCAGTGGCCGGCCTCGGCTGGGCCAGCCCCAGGTCCGGTGGGGTGCGGACGCCGAAGACGTCGCGCAGCGCGGTCAGGGCGGCCAGTTCGCCGCAGCGGCCGTGCACGCCCGGCAGCGGCGGGGTGGACGAGGAGCACAGGTACAGGCCGGGCACCGGGATGCGGTACGGGTTCCAGCGGACCGCCGGGCGGAACACGGTCTGCCAGACAGTCTGCATCCCGGCGGCGATGTCTCCCCCAACGTAGTTCGGGTTGGCCGCTTCCTCGCCGGCCGCGGTCCGGGTGCGCCGGGCCAGTACCAGGTCCCGGAAGCCCGGCGCGAACCGCTCGATCTGCGCCTCGATCCGCGCGGTCATGTCCACCGTGGACCCGGACGGGACGTGGCAGTAGGCCCACAATGTCTGCTGGCCCGCCGGCGCCCGCGCCGGGTCGACGATGCACGGCTGGGAGACCAGGACGTACGGGGCTTCGGGGTGCCGCCCGGCGGACACGTCAGCTTCGGCCGCCGCCAGTTCCTCGTAGCGGCCACCGAGGTGCAGCGTGGCGGCCTGCCGGCACTCCTCGTTCGTCCACGGCACCGGGCCGGACAGGGCGAAATCGACTTTGCACACTCCAGCGCCGTAACGGAACCGGCGCAGCGCGCCGGCGTACCGGCCCGGCAGCCGGTCACCGGCGATCGCCAGCAGCGCCCGCGGCGCCACATCGAGCAGCACGGCCCGGGCGGACGGCAGGTCGGCGAGCGAGCGTACCCAGCGGCCCGTCTCGATGGCCCCGCCCGCGGCCAGCACGGCCTGGCTCATCGCGTCGGTGATCCGGGCGCTGCCACCTTCGATCACGGGCCAGCCGGTCCCGTGGGCCAGGGCGATCAGCGTGATGCCGACCGCGCCGGTCGGCGGCCTGGCCAACGGGATCATCGAGTGCGCTGCCACGCCGGAGAACAGCGCCCGGCCCTCTGGGGTGTGCCATCGCCGCGCCACCCCATTGGCCGACCGCAGCCCGTTGGCCGCGAACACGGCTAGCCCAGCGGGCAGACGGGACGGCGGCCGCCGGATCGGGGTCAGTACCAGGTCGGTGACCGCCGCGTAGTCGCGGGCCAGGGGGCCGAACAGGCGCCGGTACGCGGCGCCGTCCGGGCCAAGGCGCTCTGCGGTGGCTGCCACTGACCGGCTGAGCACTGCGGCCCGGCCACCGTCCATCGGCTGGGCGAACACCACCTCCGAGTGAGCGAACCTGACTCCGCGGGCCGCCAGGTCGAAGCGGCGGAAAAACGGCGATGCCAGGGCCAGAGGATGCACCGCCGAGCACACGTCGTGCTGGAAGCCGGGCAGGGTGAGTTCCTCGGTCCGGCAGCCGCCGCCGATCGTGGGGCCGCCCTCGACGACGAGGACACGCAGGCCCGCGGCGCTGAGCGTGACCGCGGCCGCCAGGCCGTTCGGCCCGCTGCCCACCACCACGACGTCAGGATCACCGGGCATCGTCGGTACCAGACATGCTGTCCCCCCGCGCCCTGTGCCGTCAGCCGCGGCGCCGCAGCGCCGTGACCGGGGCGGCCAGGGTCTGCAGGACGCTGCGGACCATGGAGTTGTGCCAGACGTTGCCGGCGTTGCGCCACTGCCGGCTGCTGTCCACGCACACGTTGCGGGTGGTCACCGTGGTGTCGGCGGCGCCGAGCCGGTGGCCCAGCGCGGTCAGCGTCTGTACCCAGAACACGTCTTCCTTGCGGTGCCCGCCCAGCGTCATCGCCACTTCGTACAGGGGGTCGTTGGCGCGCATCAGGACCTGGGCCTGGATGACGGTCCCGGCGGGCGTGCCCTCGGCAGAGAACGTGATCCAGCCCGCGAACATGTGTCCCTGCGGGGTCATCAGCGTGAACGACTCCTCGTCCGCGTAGAGCACGAAGACGCCGGTGGACAGCTTCACGCCGCCGCCGATGGCCAGGTCGAGGAGGGCCACGTCGCCCGGGCTGATGCCAGTGAGCGCTCCCGCGAAACGGTTCCCCTTGGGCCAGAACTCGGGGAAGTGGGCCTTCCAGGTGGTGATGGCCTGCTCGGGGGTTACGGCCGCACCGGCGGTCAGCCGGTAGGTCTTCTGCCACATTTTGCCGAAGCCCTGCACGGGGCCGGTCAGCCGGCGGCCCGCCACATTGGTCCCGCGCACGCCGTCTCGCGCCACCACGTCGAGCCGGTCCACCTTGGCCGCCCAGCGGCCCGCGTCGTTCCGCGGCACCACACCGGCGCCGGCCTCCCGGTGGCTCAGCTCAATCTGCTCGGCCGAGCGCACCCGCTCTGGCCCCGTTGCCTCAGCTCACGTCGGCCTCCTCAGGTCGCCGCACCGACCAGCGCCGATGCTTCGTCGTCATAGATGGTGATCGCCTCGTCGAGGCGGGTGAGCTCGAAGATCTCCCGGTAGTGGTTGCTCAGCCCGTACGCGGCCAGCTGCTGCCGCTGCCGGTTGGCCCGGACCAGCAGGGTGACGAGCATCCCGATGCCGCCGCTGTTCATGTACTCCAGGCCGGCGAAGTTGAGCACCAGCCGGCTGGTCCCCGGGCCGCCCGGCTTCCTCGTACGCCGACATCAGGACCGGCTCGCAGGCCGCGGTGACTTCGCCCTTGATATCGACTACCGCCACGTCGGCGCCGATATGACGGACACCCATCGTTACTCCCGTTGCGTCCATGACGCCCCTCCCCTTGTGACCCTGCGTTCTTGACCCTGCGCCTTGCTTACGCCCGGCCGGCTGACTGGCACCCGGCTGGTTCTGCGCCGGTCAGGCAGCTGGCCCGGCCAGCTGGCTCACCGCCGCGTCGAGGTCCCCGAAGACCTCGATGAAGTCCGACAGCCGGGTGATGTCGAAGATCTCCCGGTAGTGCTCGGACAGGCCACTCGCGACCACCTTGCGGCGCTCGGCCCGGGCCCGGGCGAGCACGCTCACGATCAGCGCTATCCCGGTCGAGTTGATGTAGCCGACCTGGGCGAAGTCGAGGACCACGGTGCCGGGTTCCCCGCTGGTGACGGCCTGTTCGTAGGCCTCGTTGAGGACGCCTGCCGCGCCTCCGTCCACCTCGCCGGTCAGTTCGATGACGGCCGCGCCGCCGACCGAGTGCACGGCTGCCTCACAGTTCTTCTTCATGGCCGCCTCCTTCGAGTTCCCCGTCGTGCGGCATGGGCGTGGCGCCGCCGGCCCGCATGGTGAGCTGGATGGTGTGCCGCGGGCCGTCGGTGCGCACCTGCATGCCGTCCACCATGTTCCGGATGAGGAACAGGCCCCAGCCACGCGCCCGCTGCTCTCCGTCCAGCTTCAGTCCGAGGTCTGGCTCCTCCACCGGGCCGGCGGCTCGTGCTCCCCCCGAGGTCGGTGATGGCCACGACGATGTCGTCGCCTTCCTGGATGACCTCGACGTCCACCGGGATCTCGGGCCGCCCGCGGTTGCCGTGCTCGATCGCGTTCATGGTGGCCTCGGCCACCGCGGTCTTCAGCCGTTCCAGCCGGGCCGGCGCCAGCCCGCTGGCCGCCACCGCCTCGGCGACCCGGGCCAGCGCCAGGCGCTCGTTGCCTGGCTCGCTGGGTACGGCGAACGCCGCGAGCCGCCGGGGCGCCGACCGGGCTACCGAGGTCATCAGGCGCCTCCCGCGTAACGGGCGGACATGCTCCGCTCCAGGCACACCAGCGTGATGTCGTCCTCCTGCTCGGCCTCCGGCCCGGTGAACGCGGCGAGTTCGGTGAGGCACAGGTCGATCAGTTCCTCCCCGGAGGAACCGCGCCCGGCCAGCTCGGCGACCCGGGGGAAGCCGAACATCTCCCGGTCCGGCGCGTGCGCCTCGGCCAGCCCGTCGCTGTGCAGCAGGGCACAGTCCCCCGGCTGGAACTGGAAGGTCTTCTCCTCGTACGCCATGCCGGGCATCAGGCCGAGCGGCATGCCGCGGGCCCGCAGCTCGGCCACGCCGTCCTCGGTGCGCACGTAGGGCACGTCGTGCCCAGCGTTGGCGAACTCGACCTTGCCGCTCAGCGGGTCCAGCACCAGGGCCAGGCAGGTGACGAACATGTGCGCCGGGATGTCCGCGCAGAGCAGGTCGTTCACGTGCGCGAGGACCGCGCCCGGCGCGATCAGCCGCGGCGCCGCCCCGCGCAGCAGAGCGTGCGTGCTCGCCATCACCAGTGCGGCGGGGATGCCCTTGTCGGTGACGTCACCGACCACGAACATGACCCGGCCGTCCGGCAGCGGGATGAAGTCGTAGAAGTCGCCACCCACGGTACGGGCGGGGCGGTAGAACGCGGCCACGTGCCAGCTCGGCAGGTCGGGCACGCTCTTGGGCAGGAACTGCTGCTGGATGATCTGCGCGATCTTCAGTTCCTGCTCGATCCGCTCCCGCTGGCGGGCTTCAGCCTCTTGCTGGCGGACCAGCTGGCCGACCCGCATGGCCGGGGCGGCGTACCCGGCGAGCGCGTTGAGCAGCCGCCGGTCCTCGGAGGTGTAGTCCCGTTCGGACAGCCGCGGCCCCAGGCTGATCAGGCCGATCAGGCTGCCCGAGGAGATCAGCGGGACGATGAGCACCACCCCGGCGTCCTTCATCGCGGCCAGGGCGGGGGAATCGAGTTCGAGGCCGCGGATGTCCACCGCGCCGGCCGCGCTGAGCAGGTAGCCGACCAGCGGGTCGTTGGACGCCAGGTCGATCTGCGGTCCCTGGATGACCTGGCCATGAACCGGAGCCGGCGCCGTGGCCGCCGCGTCCGGCTGGCTCCGCCGCCAGCCCCGGCGCCAGGTACGTGGCCGGGCGGCCGGCAGCGCACCTTCGCCCGGCCGGCCCGCGGCGGGCTGGCTCTCGCCCGGCTGGCCTGGCGCGGCGCCGTTGGCGGCCGGCGATACAGTGGCGGGCCCGGCCGCGCCGGCCGGCACCTGGCCGGCGCCGGTCCCGGCCGGCCTGCCCGCCGGGTCCCGGTCCGGTACCTCGGCGACGGTGCCGGCGACGCCCCCGTTGCCGCCGACGCTGGTCCGCTCCAGCCCTTGTGCCATGGCACGCTCCGTGTCCGTCCCGCTTGTCCAAGCTCAGGGCCAGCTTAGGGAGATGGCGATACGAGATCGTTACGGCAAGTCCGCGGCCTGAGGAGAATTTCACGTTGCTGCGTTACGGTGGCTTGCGGAGGTCGTGGGAAGCATCCCGGGGGGAGGCGGCATGGCGGAGCTGGACCTCGCCCTGCTCGGGCCGCCCGCGGTGACCAGGGACGGCGGGCTGGTCAGCTTCGACACCCGCAAGGCCACGGCGGTGCTGGCCCTGCTCGCGGTGCACGATCACGAGCTGAGCCGGGAACGGCTGGCGGCGCTGCTCTGGCCGGAGGCCGACGGCGCCCGGGCGCGGGCCTCGCTGCGCCGCACGTTGTCGGTCACGGCCGCTGCGTCCGGGCCGGGCCTGCGGGTCACGCGGGCGGCGGTGGCCCTGGACCCGGACCGGGTGCGGGTGGACGTGACCGACTTCGAGGCGCTGGCGGCCGGGCCGGACGCTGGCGCGCTGGACCGGGCGGCCCGGCTCTACCGGGACGACTTCCTGGCCGGGTTCGCCCTGCGCGACTGTCCCGAGTTCGACGACTGGCAGGCCGCGACCGCGGACCGGCTCCGGCAGCGGTTCGCCGCGGTGCTGGAACGGCTCGTCACCGCGTGCTCCGCTGCGGGTGACCTGGACCGCGCGGTGGCGCACGCGCAGCGCTGGCAGGCTCTCGACCCGCTGCACGAGCCTGCGTACCAGGCGCTGATCCGGCTGCTGGCGTGGACCGGGCAGCGGTCCGCGGCGCTGCGCCAGTACCGGGCCCTGGTCCGGATCCTGGACACCGAGCTCGCGGTGCGGCCGCTTCCGGAGACCACCCAGCTCTATGACGATGTCCGGGCCGGACGGCTGGCGCCCGCCCCGGGGCGGCCCCCCGAGGCCAACCGGGCACCGCCCCTGCTGGCCGCGGCGCCCAGCCCGGCTGACGGCGCGCCGGGTCCGGCCGGGTGGCCGCTGGTGGGCCGGCAGGACGAGCTGCAGGCGCTGCACGCCGCGTGGCGCGGGGTGGGCACGGCGGGCCGGGTGGTGACGGTGCTGGGCGCGGCAGGCTGCGGCAAGACCCGGCTGCTGGAGGAGTTCCGCGCGCAGGCGCAGGCGGCCCGGGGCGTGCTGCTGGTCAGCCGGTGCCACGACGGGGAGAGCGAGCTTCCGTTCGTGGCCGCCGCGGACCTGCTGCGCACGGCGCTGTCGGTCTGCCCGGAACTGCCGGCCCGGCTGCCCGCGCACACGGCGGCCATGACCGGGCGCCTCTGCCCCGAGCTGGCCGTGGACTACCCGGACGACCCGGCCCCGCTGGACAGCCCGATGGCGCTGGCCCGGCTCTACGGCGCGATCGGGGACGCGCTGCGGACCGCGGCGACGCCCGGCCCGGTCCGGGTCACCGGCCGGCGTGATCGTGGTCGAGGACGCGCACTGGGCCGACGGCCCGTCCCTGGACCTGCTGGCCTACCTGGCGCGCAGGCTCCCGGGCTGGCCGCTGCTCCTCGTCATCAGCTGGTCCACCGAGCACGCCGAACGGCTCCGCGGGCTGCGGGCCGCGCTCAGCGAGGCGGCCGACGCCGGCCGGGCCACGGCGGTGGAACCCGCTCCGCTGCGCGAGGAGCAGGTCCGCGACCTGCTGCTGCGCTCGGGGGTCCGGGACGCCGACGTGGGCCGGCTGCTCACCCAGACCCGGGGCCTGCCCATGCTGGTCCGCGAGTACGTGGAGGGACTGCGCTCGGGGGCCGGCGACGGCGGCGAGCACTGGTGGCCGCCCGCCTCGGTCCGCGAACTGCTGCGCAGGCGGCTGCAGGCGGCCAGCGAGCCCACCCTGCAGATGCTCTCCACCGCGGCGGTCCTGGGCAGCGGCTGCGACGCGGACCTGCTCCGCGCGGTCAGCGGGCGGGGGGAGACGGAGACCGTCGAGGCGCTCGACGAGGCGGTCCGCCGGTTCCTGCTGACCGAGACACCGCCGTCCGGAGACCGCGGCCGTCCGACCTATGAGTTCCCGTACGAGGCCCTGCGGGAGGTCGTCTACGACTCCTCGACCCTGGCCCGGCGCAGGCTGCTGCATGGCCGGGCCGCAGGCGTGCTGATCCGGCGGTACGAGCGGGACCCGGTGACCACCCGCGCCGCGCCGATCGCGGAGCATCTGCAGCGCGCCGGCCGGGACGCCGAGGCGGCCGGCTGGTGGTGGCGGGCCGCTGGCCGGGCCCGGGATCTGTACGCCCACGCCGAGGAGTACGCGTACCTGCGCCGGGCCGAGGCGCTGGGCTACCCGCCGGTGGAGGTGGCCGTCGCGCTGGGCGACGTGCTCACCGTGCTGGGCCGTTACCGGGAAGCGCTGGCCGAGTTCGAGGCGGCCGCGTCGGCCATCGACGGACAGCAGGCCGGCTCGGCGGGCATCGAGCACAAGCTCGCCGAGGTGCACCACCGGCTGGGTGACTGGGCGCTGGCCGAGGCGCATCTGGAGGTCGCCCTGGACCTGCTGGGTCCTGGTGACCCGAGCCGCCGGGCCCGGATCGGGGCCGACCGCGCGGTGCTGGCCTACCGGCGCGGGGCGGCGCAGGACGCGGCCGGCCTGGCCGAGAGCGCGCTGGAGGCGGCCCGGCGGGCGGGAGACCCGGCCGCCGTGGCCCAGGCGCTGAACGTGCTGGGCATGCTGGACGCCCGGCGCGGGGCGGCTGGCTCGGCCGCGGCCCGGCTGCGGGAAAGCCTGGAGCACGCACGCGGCCTGCCCGACCCGGGGGCGGCGGTGGCCGCGCTCAACAACCTGAGCCGGCTGCTGGCCGACAGCGGCCAGCCGGGCGAGGCCCTGCTGCTGGCCCAGGAGGCGCTGGCGCTGGGCCGCGAACTGGGCGACCAGCACCGGGTCGCCGCGCTGCACACCAACCTGGCCGACCTGCTGCACGCGGCGGGGCAGCGCGAGGCCGCCCTGGCCCACCTGAAGGAGGCCGCGCGCGGTTTCGCCTCGGTGGACACCGGCGGCACTCCCCGCCCGGAGGTGTGGACCCTCGTCGAGTGGTAGCGAGACCGACGAGGAACGGCCGAGTGGTAGCAAGACCACGAGGGAACGGCCGGGTGGTAGCGAGACGACGCCGGGCCCGGGTGGTAGCAGAGCGGGCCGCCGCAGGATGGTCCCTGCGGCGGCCCGCTCCTGGTAGCCGCCCCACCGCCTGCCAGCGGTGCTAGTGGCCGACTACCTCACCCGTGTTGGGGTTGAGGATGACCGGGTTGAAGTGCGGCCGGGTCCAGAAGTCCAGCACCCCGCCGCGGCCGTCCAGGCTGCCGGCGATGTTGGCGAAGGAGCCGCGGCCGGTGGACGCACCGCGGAGCCAGTTGTCCTCGATGAACTTGACCACCGAGGACTGGTCGGTCAGGTTGTGGCTGACGTAGTTCTCCCGCGTGTACGGCGAGATGACCAGCAGCGGGAGCCGCGGGCCGTAGCCGCACCGGACCGGGGTGTCGCCGATGCGCACCGGGGCGGTGGTGCACACCGCCGCGTCGTCGGTGGTGTTCGAGCCGTTGACCCGGGGCGAGTTCTGGTGGTCGTACCAGCCGTCGGAGTCGTCGTAGGTGATGACGATCGCGGTCGACGCCCAGTACTTGGACTGCTCGATCTGGTTGACCGTGTTGACCAGGAAGTGCTGCTCGTCGATCGGGTCGGAGTAGCCCGGGTGCGCGTCCTGGTACTCGGCGGCCTTGAGGTAGCTCACGGCCGGCATGTTGCCGTCCTTGAGCGTGGTGTAGAAGTCCGACAGGTCGTACTCGTGGTTGGCCTGGTCGGTCTGGCCGATCATGGCTTCCGAGGACGGCGGCAGGTGCTTGGGGTTGGCCGTGGACTTGTAGTACTCGAACGGGTTGTGGTGCGGGGAGTAGTCCGCCACCGTGGCCCCGCCGATGTTCTCGTGCGACGACGCCGCAGACCGCGTAGCCCGCGCTGTTGGTCGAGGTCGGCGCGAACCCGCCCTGGAACCAGCCCCAGGTGACGTGCCGCTCGTTGAGCAGGTCGCCGATGTTCTTGCCGGTCATCACGCCAACCGGGTTGGTCGAGGTGTGGCTGGCGTCGGAGCAGTCGTCGAACGCGGGGTCGAGGTCACCGAAGATGGTGCCCAGGCCCTTGCTGTTCGGCGGGCTGACGCTGCTGGGGTCGGCGACCGGCTGGCCGGTGCTGGGGCTGACCGCGTACCCGTCACCGTCGCTGCCCGAGATCACGTTGAGCGCCCCGGGCGTGGACGGCCCGAAGTTCGTGTCGTAGTTGTTGTCGCTCATCGCGTAGTTCTGCGCGTAGTTCCACAGCCCGGTGACCGTGTTGCCGTCGAAGTAGTCCATGACGATGCCGGGCGGGCCGTACTCGCCGGTGCAGTTGTCGGTCTGGGTGAACTGGACGAACTTGTCCATCTTCCCGCCGTTGAACGCTTGCTGCTCAGGCAGGTACCCGTGGTTCTGGTCGCAGGTGAGCGCCTGCTCGTAGGTGAGCCGCTCGGGGTTGTAGCTGTTCGGGTTGTGCGTGAGCAGGCTCTTGGTGAGGCCGTTCACCCTGGGCGTGCCCGGCTTGGCGTAGAACTTCGACCCGTCGGTGTTGGCCGCGTACGGGTACGTGCCGAAGTAGTGGTCGAACGACTCGTTCTCGTCGAAGAGCACGACCAGGTGCTTGATCGGCGTCCTGGTCCCCGGCACTATCCGGTAGTAGCTGGCCGGGGCCGTCGCGGGCGTGGCCGCCGAGTTGGCGGTGTCCGCTCCGGTCTGGGACGTGCTCGCACTGGCTACCGTCGCGCCGACAGCGGCGCCGCCGGCCAGCACCCCCGCAGCGAGGATGGCCGTGTAGCGGCGCATCCAGCGCCGCCTGCCCGGACCATTCCCGGTGCCATTACGTGGGCCTTCGCCCATTTTCACCCTCCTGAGTCTGGGGCTGTTCATGGCGCTATCACAGCACACACGCGAGTAGCACCATCGCGCACAACAGACCCAAAGCTTCCGGAAGGGCGTGACCAAACGGCGTCCGGATGTTTACCGGCAGGCAAACGCGCGAACAAGAATGGCCGGTCCGCGGACGCGGCGCCGGTCAGGCGGTCCGGTCACGCGGCCGGTCAGGCCAGCATGGCGCGGCCGAGGTAGTCGCGGCTGTCCTGCACGCCGGGCAGGGCGAAGAAGTACCCGCCGCCGAACGGGCTGATGTAGTCGACCAGCGGCTCGCCGATCAGCCGGGTCTGCACCGTCACGAACTGCCGCGCGATGTCCTGCTGGTAGCAGACGAAGATCAGCCCCATGTCGAGGTCACCCACCGAGTCGATACCCCGGTCGTAGTTGTGCGCGCGGCGCAGGATGCGGTTGCGCTCCGTCTGCGGGGTGCGCGGGTTAGCCAGCCGGATGTGCGCGGTGAGCGGGATCACGTCGCCGGTGGGATCGAGGGTGTAGTCGGGGCGGGCGAACTCCGCGTTGGCGTCCAGCGGCGCGCCCGTGTCTTTGCGCCGGCCGATCATGTTCTCCTGCTCGATGATGTCGACCCGGTCCCAGAACTCGACGAACATCCTGATCAGCCGGACGACCTGGTAGCTGCCGTGCGCGGTCCAGGCCGGCTCGCCGTGGGCGCCCGGCTGGACCCAGACCAGGTTGTTCATGGCCTCGGCCCGGCTGGGGTCGGGGTTGGCGATGCCGTCCATGAAGCCCATGCAGGTTCCGGGGCGTGGTGCCGGCCGGGCGGGCCGGGCTGGCGAACCCGTCGATGCGCCACAGCACCTGCATGCCACCCCGGGTGTGCTGGGCGATGTCCCGGAGCGCGTGCAGGACCGTGTCCTGGCTGCCCGCACTCAGCTGCAGGCTCAGGTCCCCGCCGCACTGCGCCGGGTCGAGGTCGTCGTTGGGGAAGGCGGTCATCGGGATCAGCCCGGCGGGCTTGCGGGCGGCCAGCCCGTAGCGGTCGTCGAACAGGGTGGACCCGACGCCGACCGTGACGGTGAGGCCGTCGGGGACCACCGTCGGCCCGAGCACCCCGGAATCGGAGGGCGGACCGCCGATGCCGACCTGCGGCGGGATCCCGCCCGCGGTGAGGAAGCGGGCCCGGGCCGTGATGGTGCGCAGCAGGTCGGTCAGCTCTCCCCGGCCGTCAGCGGTCACGTTGAACGAGAGCATGATCGTCTGGCGCTGCGGCTTGGGCAGGATGCCCGCCTGGTACCGCCCGTGGAACGGGACGGCCGGCAGCCGGCCCGCCAGCATCTCGGCGTCGAGGATCTGGCCCGGCGCGGCGGCCCGGGACGAGCCGTAGGCGTACCCGGCCCCGGCACCCGCCGCGGCGCCCGCGACGACGCGCGCCCCGTGACCCCGGCGCCGAGCGCGCCGCGCAGGAACGAGCGGCGGGGCGGCCGGACCGGGCACGAGCCCGCGTCCGCGTTGTGCGGGCCGTCATCCCGCTCGAGCTCATGCAGCCGCCGGGTTCCTCGCGGGCTCATTGACCGCAGGGTCGTCAGCCACACCCTCTCCCTGAGCTGGGTCGCCAGACGCGGGCATCATCACCTCCGCGGCTCGGTGATGGCCGCGATCGGGGCGAGTTCCTGCAGGAGCTGCCCGGCGGCGGCGTCGATCTGCTGACGCCGGTCCGTGCCCAGCGCGCGCACCGGCGTCCAGTGGCCGCCGGGCCGCTCTTCCGCCACGAGCAGGCTGTCCAGCTTGTCCAGCCCCGCGTACACCGCGGGCAGGCCCGGGTACACGGGCGACGAGGAGCGGGCGCAGAATGGTGAGCAGTTCCCGGGTGCCGGTGATGTTGGCCGCGGTGGTGGCCAGCGTCGTCCCGCTGCCGTAGTCGTCGTGCCCCGTCAGCTGGAATTCCAGCGCGTTCTCCAGGATCTCGTGGGTGCGCAGGCCCAGATCGAGCAGGTTGACCTCCATGCCCGGCCAGAACCGGCGCAGGGCCAGGACGTCGCGGTCCAGCGTGGCGGCCGGGCCGCCCAGCTGCCGGGCGCCCTGCCCGTGCCACAGCCCGTACTCGATCCGGTAGAACCCGGTGAAGGCGGGGTCGGACACCCCGCGGGGCAGCCCGTCCGGGCGGCCGTCGATCTCGGTGTCGTAGTTGCCGAACGTGCCGTACGCCGCGCCCAGCCGCTCATAGGTCAGGTGCGCGGGGAGCCACGCGGCCCGGGCCGCGTTCAGGCGGCCCGCGCGGATCAGCCTGGTGAGCAGGCCGACCTGCCGGGCCAGCGTGTCAAGCCCGGCGCTGACGTAGGCGTGATAGACGCGGGCCGGGCCGAGCAGATCATCGGTGGTGACGGGCAGGATCGCCCGGCGCTCCCTGATGGTGGCCGCCGACCCGCACCGTCGGGCCGGTGAGCGTGTCGGTGTCCTGGATGAAGCACTGGAACGCGTAGCTGCCTGACCCCAGGTCCAGGCGCATCGGGCGGGTGGTGCCCGGCCCGAGGCCGGACACCTCGGCGAAGACCGCCCCGGTGGCCGGGTTGATCAGGTACGCCTCCGCGCCGGCCGGTGCCGGAGTTACGGACCTGGAAGGTCTGCATCCCGGCGTGGACCTGGTGCCAGCCGGTGCCGCACGCGCCGGTGGAGACCGTGATGACGTTCCCGGCCGCCGTCTGGCTGCCGCAGCCAGACAGCCCGGCCGCCAGCAGCGTGACCGCCAGCACGGAGGCCGGCCAGCACCGCGGCCGGACCGGCGACCGGGCGCCGCCCGCCCGGCCAGCATCCGGTGAGCTAATGGCTGGGGACGCGCGGGCCGCACGTCAACGGGCACCTGACCCCCTCAGCACGAGTCAGAGACTGGGACGCGAAGAGCATCTGCAGAATAGCCAGACGACACCGGACATCCTGGCCCGGGCGGGCCCCGGCGGCAACATTCACCGGCCATTCCGCTAATCGTTACGTCCCGTTTCGCGGTCCGCGTTGCTCGGTGCGCAGGACCGCAGGACGCGCGGGGGCAGGCCGCAGCCAGGCCGAGGGTACCCCGCGGCGGTATCCGGGGCGGCCGGACCGGGAATATGCTCGGCAGCTAGCTGCTACGGCGCGCACCACACGGCAGCACCAGGCCGTCACCAGGCAGGAGGCGTTCGGTGTGAGTTCGAGCACCCCGGAGCAGGTGCCGGCGGCCCGGCCCGGCGGCGACCCGCCGCCGCCCCGGCGCGGCGGCCTGTACCGGGTCCTCCTGCTGGCCACCGCGCTCACCGTGCTGCTGGTCGCGGCCGTGGCCATCCCCGCGTACCTGGTTCTCCGGCGGGACCACGCCTCGGCCCTCGCCCAGACCCGGGTGTCCGGCATCCCGGCCAGCGTGTCCACCAGCCTGGCGAACCTCATGGTGCTCAGCCCGGTGCCCGCGGACCGGGCTCCCGGCTTCACCCTGACCGACCAGAACGGCCACACGATGAGCCTGGCCAGCCTGCACGGCAAGGTCGTGGTGCTGCAGTTCATGGACCCGCACTGCACCGACATCTGCCCGATCGTGTCGGCGGAGTTCGTGAAGGCCTACCACGACCTGGGCCCGCTGGCCAGCAAGGTGGTGTTCGCGGCGGTCAACGTCAACGCCTACCACGCGCGGGTGCAGGACATGGCCAAGTACACCCGGGCCCAGGCGCTGAACACCATTCCCAGCTGGCATTTCTTCACCGGGCCGGTGCCCGCGCTGAAGGCCGTGTGGCGTGGCTACAACATCCAGGTCTACGCGCCCAACCCGAACGCCGACGTCCAGCACACCTCGGCCGTGTACTTCATCGACCCGCAGGGCCGGGAACGGTACCTGGCCTCACCGGAGGTTGACCACACCAAGTCGGGCACCGCCTACCTGCCCGCCAGCCAGCAGATCGCCTGGGGCCACGGCATCGCCCTGATCGCCCGCCAGCTCGCCGGCTAG
This sequence comes from uncultured Actinomycetes bacterium, assembly GCA_963781085.1. Classification (GTDB taxonomy): domain Bacteria; phylum Actinomycetota; class Actinomycetes; order Streptosporangiales; family Streptosporangiaceae; genus RYN-230. Next base: position 635 of record CAWAES010000021.1, on the reverse strand, counting down.
CGGGCACCGCTCCCCCAGCACCGCCGCGTAGTGCCCGATCAGCTGGTCCCCGAGCGCGGTCCAGCTGCGGGCCAGCACCCGCTGCCGGGCCGCCCGGCCCATGGCCGCGCGGGCCAGCGGGTCGGCGGCCAGCCGCTGGGTGGCGGCGGTCAGCGCGTCCGCGTCGCCGGGCGGCACCAGGCAGCCGGTGACCCCGTCGTCGACCAGGTCGAGCGGGCCGCCCACGGCCGGGGCCACCACCGGCAGGCCGCTGGCCGCCGCTTCCTGGATGGTCTGCCCGAACGTCTCGTGGCAGCCGCTGTGCACGAACACGTCCAGGCTGGCGAAGATGCGGGCCAGCTCGTCGCCGCGGTGCTGGCCGAGGAACACCGCGGACGGCATCAGCCGGCGCAGCCGGGCCTCGGCAGGCCCGCCGCCCACGATGACCAGCCGCACCCCGGGCAGCCCGGCCACCCCGGCCAGCAGCTCGACCTGCTTCTCCGGGGCCAGCCGGCCGACGTACCCGGCCAGCACCTCGCCGTCTGGCGCCAGGGCCCGGCGCAGCGGGGCGCTGCGGGCCGCCGGGCTGAACAGCTGGGTGTCCACGCCGCGGCCCCACAGCCAGATGCGCTGCACGCCGTGCGCGGCGAGCCGGT
>CAWAES010000020.1:0-123861 GCA_963781085.1 uncultured Actinomycetes bacterium | reverse complement strand
GCGGCACCAAACGCCCGCCCGGCCTGATCAGCTAGGGTGACGGCGACCAGCCGGGCCTGCAACGACGGCTTCGCCCCGGGCCGGGGCGACATCATGAACCGGCCGTAGTACTGGCCGTGGCCGAAGGTGCGCAGCTCGATCTCACCCGGCGGGAAGCCGTAGTGCTCCACGTCCCGGCGGCCGTGGCTGGTGACCACGGCCCCGTCGGGCTCCAGGCGGGGCGGGTGACCGAGCAGAGAGCCGTACTCGAAACGGCAGTCCTCCAGGTCCAGCACGCGGATGAGCTGCTCCCGCACGCTATCCACCACGGTCTCGGCAGCGTCCGCCGACTTGGCCATCGAGGCGGCCTCGTGGATCTGGGCGAGATAGCCGGCGTCGGTGATGGTGACGACCCGCAGCTGCCGGGCCCGGGCCGCCAGCTGCGACACGGCCAGCCCGACCACCAGCAGCAGCACCGCAGTGGTGATGTCGGCCGTGCCGTGGATGGTGAACCGTTCGTAGGGCCGGGTGAAGAAGAAATCGAACCAGGCGAACGCCGACACCGCCGCCAGCGCCCCGGCGATCCGGTTCCCGATGGCGGCTACCGCCACGACGACCGCGACGAGGAGCAGGGCCACGTTCGTGTTCGACCAGCTGGCACGCCAGGGCAGCAAGATGGCGGCCACCGCCAGCGGTGCCAGCAGCCCAGCCAGCACGGCAGTGCGGTCACGGGAAAAATGAGGGGTCATGACGTCTCCCCATTCAGCAGGCTGCGACGCTGGGCCGACCAGGGCTTCCCCGGCTCACCCTCATTCGAGGGTAGGCACGGGCGGCGGCGCTGCCAAGGTAACCGCAGGCCAGCCCCCGTATGGGTTTCGTTAGGATCCGCGAGCTCCCGCCTGGCGGGCGGTCGGCGCATGGGTTCTGTTAGGAACCGCGAGGGCCGCGCATGGGTCCCGTTTGGACCGGACTTTTCCTTCTTTCCTGAGACTTGACTGAGTCCGTCAGCGCCTGCACAGAGCCTGACGATTACCTCTGGGAAGCCTAGGAGGGCCCCGTGCTCGACGTCATCTATATCGGGCTGACGATCGTGGTTTTCGCCGCGCTTTTCCTCCTCATCAAGGGGGTCGAGCGTTTTGAGCGCTGAGAACCTGATCGGCCTGATCGCCGGAGTCATCGTCACCATCTACTTGTTCGTGGCCCTTGTGCGGCCTGAGAGGTTCTGATGAACAGCACCGTCGCGGGCTGGCTGCAGGTCGCCTTGCTGGTGGCCGCGCTGGCCGCGTGCTACGTGCCGCTCGGCAACTGGATCGCCAAGATCTTCACCTCGCCCCACCACTGGAAGGTGGAGCGGGGCGTCTACAAGGTCATCGGGATCAACCCCGAGGCCGACCAGAAGTGGAGCGCGTACCTGCGCAGCATGCTGGCCTTCTCCGCGGTCAGCGTGCTGTTCCTGTACGGCCTGCAGCGGCTGCAGCACTACCTGCTGCAGTTCGTCGGGCCGCACATGGCCAACGTGCCGCCGGCCACGGCCTTTAACACCGCCGTCTCGTTCACCACCAACACGAACTGGCAGAACTATTCCGGCGAGTCCACCATGACCTACCTGGTCCAGATGGGCGGGCTCGCGGTACAGAACTTTATGTCCGCAGCCGTCGGCATCGTGGTGGCGATCGCGCTGATCCGCGGCTTCACCCGGTCCCGGACCGACAAGCTGGGCAACTTCTGGGTGGACGTGACCCGCTGCGTGTTCCGGCTGCTGCTCCCGCTCGCCGTCATCGGCGCCATTGTCCTGATGGCCGGTGGCGCGATCGACAACTTCGCCAACTACCACACGCTCACCACGCTGTCCGGCAGCCACCAGACCATGGTCGGCGGCCCGGTGGCCTCCCAGGAAGTCATCAAGGACATGGGGAACAACGGGGGCGGCTTCTTCAACGCCAACTCCGCGCACCCCTTCGAGAACCCGAACCCGTTCACGAACTGGTTCGAGATCTTCCTGCTGCTGCTCATCCCGTTCGCCACACCGCGCGCCTTCGGCAAGATGGTCGGCGACAACCGGCAGGGCTACGCGCTGGTCGCGGTCATGGCGATCATCTGGATCGTCGCCGTCGGCGGCATCAGCTTCTTCGAGATGCAGGGTGCCGGGGCGGCCACGCACCTGGCGCACGGCGCGGCGGAGGGCACCGAGACCCGGTTCGGTACACCGGGCTGCTCGCTGTTCGCGGCCTCGACCACGGTGACGTCCACCGGCGCGGTGGACTGCTTCCATGACTCGCTGACCCCATTCGGCGGTGGCATCGCCCTGTTCGACATCGCGCTAGGTGAGATCGCCCCGGGCGGCGTCGGGGCCGGAATGTACGGGATCCTGGTCCTGGCCATTGTCACGGTGTTCGTGGCCGGCCTGATGGTCGGCCGGACGCCGGAATACATTGGCAAGAAGATCCGGCCCGTGAGATGAAGTACGCCGCCCTGTACTTCCTGACCCTTCCCGTCCTGGTGCTAGGTGCGTCCGGTCTGTCGATCGGACTGCGTATCGGGCAGAGCGCGATCTTCAATCCGGGCCCGCATGGGCTGACCGAGATCGTCTACGCATTCGCCTCGATGGCCAATAACAACGGCTCGGCCTTCGCCGGCCTGGCCACCGGCGTGGGCTGGTGGTATCAGGCGGTGGGCGGCGTCGTGATGCTGCTCGGCCGGTTCGCGCCCGAGATCTTCGCCCTGGGCCTGGCGGGCTCGCTGGCCAGACAGAGCCCCGTGCCTGCGAGCGCGGGGACGCTGGACACCAGGACACCGCTGTTCGTCGGCATGCTCGTCGCCGTCATCCTCATCCTGGTCGGCCTGACCTACTTCCCGGCCCTGGCCTTGGGCCCGTTCGCAGAAGGACTGCACTGATGTCCGTAACCACTACACCCGAGGCGCCGGCGGGCACGGGCCAGACAGCCGAGACCGATCGCCGCGTCGGCGGCGGCCTGCTCGACCCGAAGGTCCTGCTTGCGCTCGCTGCCCGACGCGTTCAAGAAGCTGGACCCCCGGGTTCAGCTGAAGAACCCGGTCATGTTCGTCGTCGAGGTCGGCGCCGTGCTGACCACCGGCACGGCCATCGCCCACTCGTCGGTCTTCAACTGGACCATCGTGGTCTGGCTGTGGCTGACCGTGGTCTTCGCCAACCTGGCCGAGGCGGTGGCCGAGGGCCGGGGAAAGGCGCAGGCCGAGACGCTGCGCCGGACCAAGCGGGAGACCGTGGCCAGGCGGCTGACCGGCTGGCAGCCGGGCCAGGCCGAGGTCCACGAAGAAGAGGTGCCCGGCGCCCAGCTCACCCTCGGCGACTTCGTCGTCGTGGAAGCGGGCGAGATCATCCCCGGTGACGGCGATGTCGTCGAGGGCGTCGCCTCGGTGGACGAATCGGCCATCACCGGCGAGTCCGCCCCGGTCATCCGGGAGTCGGGTGGTGACCGCTCCGCGGTCACCGGCGGCACCAAGGTGCTGTCCGACCGGATCGTGGTGAAGATCACCTCCAAGCCCGGTGAGACCTTCATCGACCGGATGATCGCCCTGGTCGAGGGGGCGAAGCGGCAGAAGACGCCGAACGAGCTGGCGCTGAACATCCTGCTCGCCTCGCTGACCGTCATCTTCATGCTCGCAGTGATCACCCTGCAGCCGATGGCGTTCTACTCCAAGGCTCCCCAGAGCCTGGTGGTCCTGGTGGCGCTGCTCGTGGCGCTGATCCCGACCACGATCGGGGCGCTGCTGTCCGCGATCGGCATCGCCGGCATGGACCGGCTCGTCCAGCGGAACGTGCTGGCCCTGTCCGGCCGGGCGGTCGAGGCGGCCGGCGACGTCAACACGCTGCTGCTGGACAAGACCGGCACGATCACCATCGGCAACCGGCAGGCCAGCGAGTTCCTCCCGGTCAGCGGCGTCACCGCCGCGGAACTGGCGGACGCCGCGCAGCTGTCCAGCATGGCCGACTACACCCCGGAAGGCCGGTCCATCGTGGTGCTGGCCAAGGACCAGTACGGCCTGCGGGAGCGGCACGAAGGCGAACTGCAGGGCGCCGAGTTCGTCGAGTTCACCGCGCAGACCCGGATGAGCGGCGTGGACCTGGCCGACGGCCGTGAGGTCCGCAAGGGCGCGGCGGCCTCGGTCGCCCAGTGGATCCGGGACAACGGCGGCTCTCCCCCGCAGGAGCTCGGCGAGATCGTAGACGGCATCTCCTCCGTCGGCGGGACACCCCTGGTCGTGGCGGAGCGCGCAGGAGGAACAGCGGCGGAGAAGCCCGGGACCGCCCGGGCGCTCGGGGTGATCAACCTCAAGGACATCGTCAAGGAGGGCATCGCCGAGCGGTTCGCCGAGATGCGCACCATGGGCATCCGGACCGTCATGATCACCGGCGACAACCCGCTGACCGCCAAGGCCATCGCGGACGAGTCCGGCGTGGACGACTTCCTCGCCGAGGCCACGCCGGAAGACAAGATGGCCCTGATCAAGAAGGAGCAGGAAGGCGGCAAGCTGGTCGCGATGACCGGGGACGGCACCAACGACGCCCCGGCCCTCGCCCAGGCCGACGTCGGCGTGGCCATGAACACCGGGACTTCCGCGGCCAAGGAGGCCGGGAACATGGTGGACCTGGACTCCAACCCGACCAAGCTCATCGAGATCGTGGAGATCGGCAAGCAACTGCTGATCACCCGGGGCGCGCTGACCACGTTCTCCATCACCAACGACGTGGCCAAGTACTTCGCGATCATCCCGGCCATGTTCGCCAGCGTGATCCCCGGCCTGGCCAAGCTCAACATCCTGCACCTGCACAGCCCGGACTCGGCCATCACCTCGGCGATCATCTTCAACGCCCTGATCATCGTGGCGCTGATCCCGCTGGCGCTGCGCGGTGTCCGGTACCGGCCATCCTCGGCGTCGGCCATGCTCCGCAGGAACCTGTGGATCTACGGCGTGGGCGGCCTGATCATCCCGTTCATCGGGATCAAGCTCATCGACATCATCATCACGTACATTCCAGGATTCGGTGGTTAACCGAAAATGAATCGTCTTCCGAGCCTCGTCCGGCAGCACCTCGCTGCCTTCCGCGGCCTGCTCTTCTTCACCGTGCTCACCGGGATCCTCTACCCGCTCGTCATGTTCGGCGTAGCCCAGGTGGCTTTCCACAATCAGGCCAACGGCTCCCTGGTCAGCTACAAGGGCCATGTAGTCGGGTCCAGCCTGCTGTGCCAGGAGTTCGTGAACGCGAAGGGCGACCCGCTGGTGCAGTACTTCCAGCCCCGGCCGTCCGATGCGGTCAACCCCGCGGACAAGACCGACTACGGCTGCGACCCCGGCTTCTCCGCCGCGTCCAACCTGGGCCCGAACAACTCCACGCAGGTCCAGCTGGTCAAGCAGCGGCAGAAGGCGTACGCCGCGCTCAACCACGTGAAGATCTCGCAGATCCCGCCGGACGCCGTCACCGCGTCCGGATCGGGCCTGGACCCGGACATCTCCCCGCAGAACGCTTACCTGCAGGTGAACCGGGTGGCCGCGGCGCGGCACGCCAGCCCGTCCGCGGTCCGGGCCCTGGTCAGCCGGTTCGTCCAGGGCCGCAACCTCGGCTTCCTCGGCGAGCCCCGGGTGGACGTGCTGACCCTGAATATCGCGCTCGACCAGCAGTTCCCGCTGTCAGGCGGACAGTAGACGGCCCGGCAGCAGAAAGGGAGGCGGCACATGGCGGCGGGCGCGGCAGCACCGGATCAGGACCCGGGCGCGGCCACGCCCGCCGCGCCGTCTGCAGGCGCGGCCACGCCCGCCGCGCCGTCTGCACCACCGCCGGAGGGGGCCGCCCGGCAGACCATCCTGGTAGTCGAGGATGAGCCAGCCTTGCTGCGTGCGCTGCGGATCAACCTCCGGGCCCGCGGCTACGAGGCCATCACGGTCCAGGCCGGCCTGCCCGCCCTGGACCACGCCACCCAGCGAGCACCGGACGCGGTCATCCTCGACCTCGGCCTGCCCGACCTGGACGGCATCGACCTGATCCGGGAGCTGCGGCTGATCACCTCCGCGCCGGTCATCGTGCTGTCCGGCCGGACCGGGCCGGGTGACAAGATCGGCGCCCTGGACGCCGGCGCGGACGACTACGTGACCAAGCCCTTCTCCATGGAGGAACTGCTGGCCCGGCTGCGGGCCGCGCTGCGCCGCGATGGCCCGGCGCCGCCGGCCCGGCCGGTGGCCATCGGCCGCTCCACGATTGACCTGGCCGCGCACCTGGCCACCCGGGACGGCGAGCAGGTCCGGCTCACGCCGACCGAGTGGCGGCTGCTGGAAATCCTGATCCGCAATCCGGGCCAGCTGGTCGGCGGCCGGCGGCTGCTCACCGAGGTCTGGGGGCCCGCCTACCAGCAGAGCACCCACTACCTGCGCTTCCACATGGCCGGGCTGCGCCGCAAACTGGAGGACGACCCGGCCCGCCCCCGTCACCTGCTGACCGAGCCCGGCATGGGCTACCGATTCTCGCCCTGATTACGGCCCGCCGCCGGGGTGGGCACACTATTACCAGAGTTTCGTTAGAGGGAGAGAAACAGCACCATGGCTGAGCAGGAGCGCGGGCAGCTCCGGATCTACCTGGGCGCCGCGGCGGGCGCCGGGAAGACCTTTGACATGCTCAGCGAGGGGCACCGGCGGATCGAGCGCGGGGCGGACGTGGTGGTGGCGTTCGTGGAGACGCACGGGCGCCCGCACACCGCCGCGCTGCTGGACGGCCTGGAGATCATCCCCCGGGCCCAGGTGGCGTACCGGGGCACCACGTTCGAGGAGATGGACCTCGACGCCGTGCTGGCCCGCAAGCCCGAGATCGCCCTGGTCGACGAGTTCGCGCACACCAACGTGCCGGGATCGCGGCACGCCAAGCGCTGGGAAGACGTCGAGGAACTGCTGGCCGCCGGGATCGAGGTCATCTCCAACGTCAACATCCAGCACCTCGAGTCCCTGAATGACGTGGTCCAGAAGATCACCGGCGTGCCGCAGCGCGAAACCGTGCCGGACGCCATGGTCCGCGCCGCCGACCAGGTCGAACTGGTCGATATCACCCCCGAGGCGCTGCGCCGCCGGATGGCGCACGGGAACATCTACCCACCCGAGAAGATCGACGCCGCGCTGACCAACTACTTCCGTACCGGCAACCTCACCGCCCTGCGGGAGCTGGCCCTGCTCTGGCTGGCCGACAAGGTGGACGAGGGCCTGCAGCGGTACCGGGCCCAGCACGGCATCCAGGGCACCTGGGAGGCGCGCGAGCGGGTCGTGGTCGCGCTGACCGGAGGCGAGGAGGGCGAGACCCTGATCCGCCGCGGGGCCCGGATCGCCGCCCGGTCCACCGGCGGCGACCTGCTCGCCGTGCACGTGACCCGGTCCGACGGGCTGACCGGTGCGGACCCGGCCGCGCTGGCCGAGCAGCGCCGGCTCACCGAGTCGCTGGGCGGGACCTACCACCAGGTGGTCGGGGACGATATCCCCGAGGCCCTGCTCAGCTTCGCCCGGGCCGAGAACGCCACCCAGCTGGTGCTCGGCGCGAGCCGCCGGTCCTGGCTGGCCGCGCTGCTGACCGGGCCGGGGTTCGGCGCCCGGACCATCCGCGGCTCGGGCGACATCGACGTGCATATCGTGACCCACGCGCACATGGGCCGGGGCCGCGGGCTGCTGCCCCGCTCCCGCGGCGGCCTGACCTTGCGCCGCCGGCTGGCCGGCTACGCGCTGGCCGTGGTCCTCTGCCCGCTGTTGACCCTGCTGCTGGCCAGCCTGCGCGGCCAGCTCAACCTGACCAGCGACGTGCTCGCGTTCCTGGTCGCGGTCATCGCGGTCGCCCTGGTCGGCGGGTTCGTGCCCGCCATCCTGGTCGCGGTGGCCGGGTCGCTGCTGCTCAACTACTACTTCACCCCGCCGGTGCACAAGTTCACCATCGCCGAGGCCAACAACGCGCTGGCCCTCGGGGTGTTCGTGGCCGTCGCGCTCATCGTCAGCTCGGTGGTGGACACCGCGGCCCGGCGGACCCGGCAGGCGGCCCGGGCCAGCGCCGAGTCGGAGCTGCTCGTGACCACCGCGGGCAATGTGCTGCGCGGCCAGCGGGCACTGGAGGCCCTGCTCGACCGGGTCCGCGAGGCGTTCGGCATGGAGTCGGTCACGCTGCTGGAGTGCGGGAACATTCCTGGCACGGCGACCCACGGCCCGACGACCGGCTGGCACCCGGTGGCGCACTCCGGCGAGCCGCCGGTAGCCCGGCCGTCGGACGCCGATGCGGAGGTGCCGGTGGCTGAGACCCTGGTCCTGGCGCTGCGCGGCCGCTCGCTGCCCGCGACGGACCGCCGGGTGCTGGGCGCGTTCGCGGCCTACGCCGCGGTGGCGCTGGAGCAGCAGCGGCTGGCCGCGGAGGCCGAGGCGGCCCGGCCCATCGCCGAGGCCGACCGGATGCGGACGGCGCTGCTCGCGGCGGTCAGCCACGACCTGCGCACCCCGCTGGCCTCGGCCAAGGCCGCCGTGACCAGCCTGCGCTCGGACGAGGTGCAGTGGGGGCGGGAGGACCGGGACGAACTGCTGGCCACCGCGGACGAGTCGCTGGACCGGCTGGCCCACCTGGTGGACAACCTGCTGGACATGAGCCGGCTGCAGGCCGGCGCGCTGTCGGTGTTCCCCCGCCCGGCCGGGCTGGACGACATCGTCGCCCGGGCCCTCGACGACCTGGGGACCCCCCGTTTGGCGGTCAAGGTGGACATCCCGGACTCGCTCCCCGAGGTCCGGGTTGACCCGGCCATCCTGGAGCGGGTCATCGTGAACCTGACCCAGAACGCGCTGCGCTACTCACCGGCCGGTACCCCGCCGCTGCTGGCCGCGAGCGCTCTCGGTGACCGGGTCGAGCTGCGCGTGGTGGATCGCGGGCCGGGCATCCCCCGGTCTCATCGTGACCGGATGTTCGTGCCGTTCCAGCGGCTGGGCGACACGGACAACACCACGGGCGTGGGCCTGGGGCTGGCCCTGTCCCGGGGACTCACCGAGGCCATGGGCGGCACACTGGACCCCGAGGAGACGCCGGGCGGCGGGCTGACCATGACGCTGTCGCTGCCGGCGGTGCCTGATCCCGGTGGGGCCGATCCCGCTGGGCTTGATCCCGGTGGGGCCGATCCCGCTGGGCTTGATCCCGGTGGGGCCGATCCCGCTGGGCTTGATCCCGGTGGGCCCGATCCCGGCGCACCTGGCAGGCTGGTGGGGTGACCCGCGTCCTGGTCGTCGACGATGAACCGCAGATCCTGCGCGCGCTGCGGATCAACCTCCGGGTGCGCAACTACGAGGTGGACACCGCCGCGACCGGGTCCGAGGCACTGACCACGGCGGGACGCCACCCTCCGGACCTGGTGCTCCTCGACCTGGGCCTGCCTGACCTGGACGGCGTCGAGGTCATCGAGGGGCTGCGCGGCTGGACCCAGGCCCCGATCATCGTGCTGTCCGGCCGGGCCGACAGCACCGACAAGGTCGAGGCGCTGGACGCGGGCGCGGACGACTACGTGACCAAGCCGTTCGGCATGGAGGAACTCCTGGCCCGGATGCGCGCTGCGCTCCGGCGGGCCGCCCCCGCGGCCGACGAGCCGGTGTTCCGCCTCGGTGACCTGGTCATCGACCTGGCCGCCAAGACCGTCTCGCGCGGCGACGGCCCAGCGATCCGGCTGACGCCGACCGAATGGCACCTGCTGGAGGTCCTGCTCCGAAACCCCGGCAAGCTGCTCACCCAGCGCCAGCTGCTGACCGAGGTGTGGGGCCCGGGCTACGCCGACGCGTCCGGAAACCTCCGGCTCTACATGGCCCAGCTGCGGCGCAAGCTGGAACCCGATCCGGGCCGGCCCCGCTGGCTGCTCACCGAGCCGGGGATGGGCTACCGCTACCAGCCCAGCGCCGACGGGGAAGCCGAGGCCGACGGGGAGGCCAGGGCCGAGAAGGACACCCAGGCCGACCAGTCCTCCATCGGCTGAGCCTAGGCTCGTCTCATGATCTCCGGCATCATCCGGGCCTGCGCCGCCAGTGCCCTGCTCGTCGCGGGCGTCCTGCCGGGCGCCATCGCTTCCCCGGCGGCCGCCCAGGCGGCGGGCGCGGGCCCGTCAGCGGCGACGCCCGGGACGGTCACCACCCACCGCTGCGCCGTGCGGCCCCTCGCCTACTGCGGGCACATCCGGGTGCCGCTGGACTATTCCAGCCCGGCCAGCCCGCAGATCCGCATCGGCTTCCGCTGGCTGCCCGCGACCTCCGCCGCGCAGGGGACCATCCTGGCCGTAGAGGGCGGCCCCGGATATTCATCGACGGGTTCGCAGTCGCTGTACCGGGCGATGATGGGGCCGCTCACCAGGACCCGCAACCTGCTGCTCGTCGACCTGCGCGGGACCGGCACCTCCACCGCGCTGAACTGCCCGGGGCTCGAGCATGCCGGTGCCCGGCAGCAGGGCGCGGCGTTCAACCGGCTGGTCGCAGCCTGCGGCCGCCAGCTGAATCACACCTGGCGCTATCGCGGCGGCGGCTGGGTGCACGCCTCCGACCTTTTCACCACGGCCTACTCGGCCCGTGATGTTTCCACGGTGCTGCGCCGCCTCAAACTGAACCGGGTCGATCTCTACGGCGACTCCTACGGCACCTGGTTTTCCCAGGTGTTCGCGTCCCGGTACGCCGCGCAGCTGCGCTCGGTCACGCTGGACTCCACCTACCAGGTGCTGGGCCTGGACCCGTGGTATACCACGACCGTCGTCACCGCCCGGCGCGCCTTCGACCAGGCCTGCGCGCTGTCCACCGCGTGCTCGGCCGCCGCGCACGGCCGGTCCTGGGCCCGGATCTCGGCCCTGGACCGCAGGCTGGCCCGGGCGCCGGTCAGCGGCGTCACCACATCGGTGGCAGGCACTCGAGCACGGCTCACCGTCACCGCGCAGACCCTGGTCAACCTGGTCAACAACGCCGGCTTCGACCCGGTCGTCTACCGCGACCTGGATGCCGCCGCCCGGGCCCTGCTGGACCGCGGCTACCGGGCCCCGCTGCTGCGGATCGCGGCCCTGTCCCTGGGTTACGACGACACCAACGAGCCGCTGAACGGGTTCAGCGAGGGGCTGTACTTCGCCACCTCCTGCACCGACTATGTGCAGCTGTTCAGCCGGACGGCCCGGCCGGCCATCCGGAAGCAGCAATACCGGGCGGCCCTGCGGCGTCAGCCGCCGGGCACCTTCGCGCCCTTCAGCGTCGCCCAGTGGACGGCGATGGACCAGTACACCGAGGCTTACAGTGCCTGCCTGGACTGGCCGACTCCGGTGCACCTGGTCAGGCCGATCACCCGGCGGCCGCCGCTGGTCCCGGCCCGGCTGCCGGTCCTGATCCTGTCCGGCACCCTCGACTCGCTCACCCCCAGGCTGGACGGCGCGACAGTGGTGGCCCGCCAGATGGGCCCGACGGCCCGGCTGGTCACGGTGGCCAACCTGACCCATGTCACGCTGCAGGACCCCGGCGACGCGTGCCCGGCGTCCATCTACCAGCAGTTCATCCGCGACCCGGCCGGCCTGGCTACCCAGAACGTGTCCTGCGCCGCGGCGGTGCCGCCGGTGCACACGGTCGGCAGCTACCCGCGGCGGTTGTCCCAGGCCGTCCCGGCGACCGCGCGGCGCCCGGATACGGCCGGGCGGCTGGCCCGGCAGGCCGCCTCGGTCGCGGTGGCCAGCGTGGGCGATGAGATCAGCCGCTACCCGCTGCTCGATGGTGACACCGACCGCGGCTTGCTCGGCGGCCAGGTCAGGTTCGCCGGCGGCCGGATCATCAGGATCTCCCTGCACCGGGTCCGCTGGGTGAGCGACGCGACCATCGACGGCACGGCCGTGTGGAATCAGGCCTCCGGCCGGGTCACGGCCCGGCTGACCGTCCATCCGGCCGGCGCCGCCGTGCACCTGACGGCCCGGTGGCTGGTGTTCGGCCCGCAGAACCGGGTCGCCGTCATCACCGGGAGGCAGGGGAGCAGGGTGCTCGCCGCGACCACTGCTGCTCCCTGACTGCCGCGGCGGGACGGCGCCCGGTATGACCGGTACGCTGCCCGGGTGGGCGCTGAGCGGGTCGCGGTGCGCTACTCCAAGTGGGGCGGCATCGATCACTGGCATTTCGAGCTCGAGCCGCTCGGCCAGGACCAGTTCGGCTGGTGGTTCTTCGGCCGGAAGGGGATCACCCAGCAGCGCGGCGCCGAGCCCCCGATCATGCTCTCCCACGACTTCGTCCTGCTCATGCCGGCCATAGGCTGCTGGACCGCGTGCTTCAACGCCGACAATGAGATGGAGATCTACGTCGACGTGACCACCCGGCCGGCCCTGGAGCAGGGCACGGTCAGCGCCGTCGACCTGGACCTGGACGTGGTCCGGTACCGGGACGGCCTGGTGGCGGTCCTGGACGAGGACGAGTTCGCCGAGCACCAGGTGCAACTGGGCTACCCGGCCGAGCTGATCAGCCAGGCCCGGCAGACCTGCGACTGGCTGGTCGCGGCGGTCTCGTCCCGGGCCGAGCCGTTCGGCCAGGCCGGCCCGGGCTGGCTGGCCCGGGCCCGCCGGGACGCCTGACCGTCCGCAGGCCGTGGCGGCCGGGGCGACGGGCTGCTAAGCCCTGCTGAGCAGGGCCCGGGCCATGCTGGTGTGCGTGACCAGGCCGTGGATCATCCCGCCGCGGATCGCCGCGTGGACCGCGGCGCTCTTGGGGACCCCGTAAGCGACCGCGATGACGGACGGGATCTGGGCCAGTGCGGGCCCAGGGGTCACGATCATGCGGCTGTCCAGCCCTGTCGGCACCGGGCGCCCGTCCTTCCCCAGGAAGACCCCGGCCGTCTCGGCGATCACCCCTAGCCGGGCGATGTCCGCCCGCTCCGCGGGGCTGCACGCGTCGTAGATGGTGGACAGCGCGGGCGCCCAGGCACCGATCGCGACCATCGCGATCGTTACCGACGAGACCAGCGCCAGCGCGTCGGCGACGTCAGCCTGCCTGCGGATGGCGGCGGCCGTCTCGGCGTCGTCGACGATCATCGGTGCGTAGAAGACGTGCGCGGTGCCGCCGCCGATCCGGGCCACGGAGCGCACCAGGTCGAGCAGGTCCCTGCCGTCCGGCGGCGGGACCGCCCCGGTCAGCTGGACGATCGGGCAGGGCGGCATCCGGGTCAGCGCGGCGGCCAGCCCGCTCAGCGACCGCGCCCAGGACAGGCCGAGGACGTCGCCGGGGGTGATGATATCGGTCAGCGCCTGGCCGGCCGCCTCACTCAGGCGGCGGCGCAGCGCGAGCTGGTCCTGGTCAGGAAAGTCATAGGCAAAGGCGTACTTCAGCCCGAACGCGGAGCAGAGCTCGGCGGATAGCCCGGCGTCCAGGGCCCCGCCGGGCAGCCCGATCTCGATGCGTACCATGCCCGCCTCGCGGGCCGAGTCGAGGAGCCGCGCCACCCGGAACCGGCTGATGCCCAGCCGGCCGGCGATCTCGACCTTCGAGGCGCCGTCGATGTAGAACTCCCGGGCCACCCGGGCCGCGAGAACGATCTCTGAAGGCCGTTCCGCGGACAGCCCTGTCATGGTTCCCCCCAGCACAGCTAAGCCAGCCCGGGCACGCCGATCCGGCTCGCCGATCCGGCTCCGCTCATTTGAGCGATCTGAGCTCATATTGGCAGTTTTTCTTGACTTCAGCCACATACCGATTCAGTGTGTTCGGTAATCGTGTGATCGGATGAGCGCTCGCCGCTCAGATGAGCGCCGAGATGAGAGCTCGCACGGACAGCGCAGTCAACCCGATGACGGACGTGACGATGACTCGACGACGAGACGCCGCATTAACCGCCGCCCCCTTCCCCGCATCCACGCTCAGCCGCCGGTCCTTCCTGGCCGGGTCCGCCGCCGGGGCCACGCTCGCCCTGGCGGGCTGCGCGACTGGCGCGGAGCAGCTCTTCTCCGGCGGGAGCTCTGGGACGACGATCACGGTGGCGATCGTGTCCAACTCGCAGATGACGGACGCGATCAGCCTGTCGCACCTGTTCGAGAGCGAGCACCCGGACATCCACCCGTCGTTCATCTCGCTGCCGGAGAACGAGGCTCGCGCCAAGATCACCGCGGACGTGTCCACCCAGGGCGGCGAGTTCGATGTGGTGATGATCAGCAACTACGAGACGCCGATGTGGTCAGCCAACGGCTGGCTGACGAACCTGCAGCCGTACATCAACGCCACCCCCGGTTACGACGCCAACGACTTCCTGCCCCAGCTGCGGGCGACGCTGTCGCACAAGGGGGACCTGTACTCGGTGCCGTTCTACGGCGAGTCCTCGTTCCTCATGTACCGCAAGGACCTGATGGCCCAGGCGGGCATCAAGATGCCGGCCCGGCCCACCTGGACCCAGGTGCAGAAGATCGCCGGCGAGATGCATAACCCCAAGAAGGGACGCGCGGGCATCTGCCTGCGCGGTGACCCCGGATGGGGGGAGAACCTGGCGCCGGCGGACACGGTGATCAACTCATTCGGCGGCCGCTGGTTCAACCCGGCCTGGCAGGCCCAGCTGACCAGCCCCGAGGTGACCCGCGCGATCAGCACCTACGTGTCGATGCTGCAGAAATATGGCGAGCCGGGCGCCCCCGAGGCTGGCTTCTCCGAATGCGCCACCCTGTATGGCCAGGGGGACGCGGCCATGTGGTACGACGCGACCTCCGCCGTCGGCGTCATCGAGGATCCGCAGAGCAGCAAGGTGGCGGGCCGTAATGGATATGCCTGGGCCCCGACCCAGGACGGCCGCCCGTCCGGTTGGCTGTACACCTGGTCGCTCGCGATCCCCTCCACCTGCCCGCACAAGCAGGCGGCCTGGGACTTCATCGCCTGGATGACCTCGAAGTCCTACATCAAGACGGTGGGCAGCAAGCTGGGCTGGTCGCACGTGCCGCCGGGCAGCCGCTTCTCCAGCTACCAGATACCGCAGTACAAGAAGCTCTCCGCGGTCTACGGCCCGCTGACCCTGCAGTCCATCAACGCCACTAACTCGGCGCACCCGACGGTCAAGCCGGTGCCCTACACCGGCGTCCAGTTCCTGGACATCCCGGAGTTCCAGGATCTCGGCACCAACGTCAGTGAGCAGCTCAGCGCGGCCATCGCCGGCCAGCAGTCGGTGACGGCCACGCTGGCCCAGGCGCAGTTGTACGCCCAGGCGGTCGGCGACACCTACCGGCACACCTGATGGCCAGCGCCGGGCTGCGACCACGCACCGCATCCTCCCGGAGGTCCCGATGACCACGATCGCCCCGCCGGTTGCCGCCGCGCGCCCCGCGCGGGCGCGCCCCGACCGCCGCCGCCAGGGATGGGTACGCCGGGCGCCGCTGCTGCCCGCGCTGGTTTTCACCATCATCGTCACCCAGTTGCCGTTCGTCCTGACGCTCTGGTACTCGCTGCAGTCCTGGAGCCTGGTCCGGCCCGGCTCCCGGCACTTCGTCGGGTTCACCAACTACGTGGAGGTGTTCCAGGACAGCCAGTTCCGCACGACCGCGCTGAACACGGTCATCATGACCGTGGGCACGGTCCTGATCGCGATGGTGATCGGCGTCGCCCTGGCCCTGCTGCTGGACCGCAAGTTCCTCGGCCGGGGCATCGTTCGCACCCTGCTGATCACCCCGTTCCTGGTCATGCCGGTGGCCGGCGCGCTGGTGTGGAAGACGATCATGCTCGATCCCACCTTCGGCATCGTCAACTTCCTGCTCCGGCCGTTCGGCATCGGCCAGTTCAACTGGATCGGCAGCTTCCCGCTGGGCTCGGTGATGATCGAGATGATCTGGCAGTGGACGCCGTTCATGATGCTGCTCGTGCTGGCCGGGCTGCAGAGCCAGCCCAAGGACATCCTGGAGGCGGCCAGCACTGACGGTGCGCGGCCGCTGCAGATCTTCCGCGAGCTGACCCTCCCGCACATTCGCCGGTACATCGAGCTGGGCATCGTGCTCGGGGCCATCTACGTGGTCAACGAGTTCGACGCGGTCTACATGATGACCCAGGGCGGCCCGGGTATCTCCAGCGCCAACCTGCCCTTCTACATCTACCAGCGGGCCTTCCTGGGCTTCCAGGTCGGCCAGGCGGCCGCGATGGGCGTGGTGGTGGTGGTTGCGACGATCATCATCGCCACCTTCGCGCTGCGGCTGATCTTCACCTCGTTCTCCGGAACGGAGCAGGCGGCATGACTAGCGCGGATATCAGCACGGCGGAACCGGGCCTCGGCACAGCGCGGCACCGCGCCGGGTGACGCGCAGGAAGAGGCGCGAGCAACAGCATCCCCCTGGGCATCGTCGGCTGGATCGTCGGCATCGTGTTCTTCTTCCCGGTCCTGTGGATGGTGCTCACGTCCT
The DNA here is from genome assembly GCA_963781085.1 of uncultured Actinomycetes bacterium. GTDB lineage: Bacteria > Actinomycetota > Actinomycetes > Streptosporangiales > Streptosporangiaceae > RYN-230. Next base: position 107,503 of record CAWAES010000020.1, on the reverse strand, counting down.
TCAAGACCGAGGTCCAGGCGTACACCAACACCCCGCACCTGTTCTTCACGCCCACCCTGTCGCAGTACAAGGCGGTGTTCTCCAGCGGCATCTGGCCGTACGTGGCGAACTCGGCGTTCGCGACCATCGTGTCCACGATCCTGGTCCTGCTGCTGGCCACCCCGTGCGCGTTCGCGCTCTCGCTGCGCCCGGTGCGCAAGACGCGCGATGTGCTGTTCTTCTTCATCAGCACCAAGATGCTGCCGGTGGTCGCCGCGATCATCCCGATCTACATCGCCGCGCGCGACCTGCACCTGCTGGACAACATCTTCACCCTGGTGATCCTGTACACCGCGATGAACCTGCCGATCGCGGTGTGGATGATGCGGTCGTTCTTCCTCGAGGTGCCGGGCGAACTGCTGGAGGCGGCCGAGATGGACGGGGCGCCACTGCGCCGGACGGTGACCGAGGTGATCTTGCCGGTGGTCGCGCCCGGCCTCGCGGCCACCGCGCTGATCTGCTGCATCTTCTCCTGGAATGAGTTCTTCTTCGCGGTGAACCTCACCGCGACCCAGGCCGCCACGGTCCCGGTGTTCCTGGTCGGCTTCATCTCCTCTGAGGGCCTGTACTTCGCCCAGCTGGCCGCGGCGGCGACGATCGCGACCCTGCCCGTCATCCTGGCCGGGTGGGTGGCGCAGCGCCAGCTGGTCCGCGGCCTGTCCTTCGGGGCCATCAAGTGAGCACCGGCAAGCGAGCGCGGGCAACTGAGCACGGGCAAGTAGCGAACACGGGAGTCGATCATGGCTGAGGTCACGTACGACAGCGCGACGTGCATCTACCCGGGCGCGGAGCGGCCAGCGGTGGACGCGCTCCAGCTGGCCATCAAGGACGGCGAGTTCGTGGTCATGGTGGGCCCGTCCGGCTGCGGCAAGACCACAGCCCTGCGGATGCTGGCCGGGCTGGAAGAGATAGACGACGGGTCGATCCGCATCGACGGCGAGGACATGGTGGGCGTGCCGTCCCGCGACCGGGACATCGCGATGGTGTTCCAGAACTACGCGCTCTACCCGAGCAAGACCGTCGGCGAGAACATGGGCTTCTCGCTGAAGATGCACGGCGTGGCCAAGGACGAACGCGCCCGCCGGGTCCGGGAGGCGGCCAAGCTGCTCGACCTGGAGGCGTTCCTGGACCGCAAGCCGCGTAATCTGTCCGGCGGGCAGCGCCAGCGGGTAGCCATGGGCCGGGCCATCGTGCGTGAGCCCAAGGTCTTCTGCATGGACGAGCCGCTGTCCAACCTGGACGCGCAGCTGCGGGTGTCGACCCGGACGCAGATCGCCGAGCTCCAGCGCCGGCTGGAGGTGACGACGGTCTATGTCACCCATGACCAGGTGGAAGCCATGACCATGGGCGACCGGGTGGCGGTCATGCGGGCCGGGCAGCTGCAGCAGTTCGCCTCGCCCACGGAGCTCTATGACCGGCCGGCGAACGTGTTCGTGGCCGGGTTCATCGGCTCGCCGGCCATGAACCGGTTCGACGCCACCGCCGATAGTGATGGCATCCATCTGGGCGCGGCCACACTCCACCCGGGCGACGCCCAGCTGCGCGCCGCCCAGGGCCACGCCAAGCTGATCATCGGAGTCAGGCCCGAGCACCTGACCGTCGGCGGCGGCGAGCTGACGGTCAAGGTCGCGCTGGTCGAGGACCTGGGCAGCGACTCCTACATCTACGGTCACCTGGCCGACGACACGGCGAGCAACGTCATCGTCAGGTCCGGCCGGGACCACCCCCGGCACGGGGACACGGTCAAGGTCGGCGTGGACACCACTCAGCTGCACATGTTCGACGCGGACACCGGGTTGCGGCTCGGCGAATGAGTGCCCGCCCGCCGCGAAGCAGGCCCGCGACCATGACCGCGATCGGCAAGCCTGAGGGGACATGATGCGTGCCGTTACCTGGCAGGCGCCAGGCCAGCTCACGATCACTGAGGCCGCCGACCCGGCCCCGCAGCCGGGCGAGCTGATCGTCCAGGTGGGGGCCTGCGGGATCTGCGGCACCGACCTGCACGTCGCCGACGGCGAGTTCCCGCCCACGCCGTACCCGATCATTCCGGGCCACGAGTTCGCCGGCCGGATCGTGGCCCGCGGGGCGGGGGTTCCCGGCGACTGGCCCGAGGGGGCGCGGGTCGCCGTGGATCCCTCGCTGTTCTGCGGGCACTGCCCCGCGTGCCGCGCCGGGCGCGGGAACCTCTGCGCGAACTGGAACGCGCTCGGGACCACCGTGAACGGCGCGTTCGCCGAATACGTCGCCGTGCCCGCGGTGAACGCCTACCGCCTCCCGGACGGCGTGGACGACGCCCAGGGCGCGCTCATCGAGCCGTTGTCCTGCGCGGTGCACGGCCTGCGCCGCCTGGGCCCGGTCCTCGGCCAGGACGTGCTGCTGATCGGCGCGGGCACCATGGGCCTGCTGCTGCTGCAGCTGCTCAACGACGCGGGCGCGCGGTCGGTCAGCGTGGTGGACCGGAAGGCGGCCCGGCTCACGGTGGCCAAGGCTGTCGGTGCGGCGGACGTCGCCGAGGAGGTTCCCGCGCTCGACCGCGGCACCTTCGCCGTGGCGGTGGACGCGACGGGCGTGCCCGCCGCGATCGAGGCGGCGTTCGCCGTGCTCGACCGGGGCGGCCGGCTGCTGATCTTCGGCGTGGCCAGCGCGGACGCCCGGGTGTCGCTCTCACCGTTCCGCATCTACAACGACGAGATCATCGTGCTCGGGTCGATGGCCGTGCTGAATAGCTTCGGCGCCGCCGCCGACCTGATGGCGGCGGGTGTCGTCGAGACGAGCCCGCTGCTGGGCCCGCCGTTCGCCCTGGACCAGTTCCCCGAGGCGCTGGCGGGCGTCCGCCGCGGCGACGGCATCAAGGTCCAGGTGGCGCCGGCGGCCTGAGCCCGCGGTCACTAAGGTGGCAGGGACAACGGGAGGACGAATGTCCGTGACACCAGAGCCGGAGCACCTGAGCAACCGGCACCGCACCACGCTGCGCAGGATCTTCGAGCATCCGGTCAGCCACAACATCGAGTGGCGGGAGGTCGTGTCGCTGCTCGACGCGGTCGCCACCACGGTGGAGCAGCACGGCGGCAAGCTCGACGTGACGATCGGCACCCAGAAGGAGTTCATCGAGCAGCCCCGCGGCAAGGACATCGACGAGCAGACCGTGCTCGACCTGCGCCGGATGCTCAGCAGCGCCGGCTTCGACCCGGACCACACCTAGGCGGTAGAGGCGGGAGGGTCAGCCGCGGATATGCTCGCGCACCGTGGCGGTGATCTGGTCCGCGCGGCTCATGATGGTGTCGGCCTTCCCGATCTCGGCGATCATTTCCAGGCTGACCCGCTCGTCAGAGATCGCGGCCAGGTTGATCTCCACGTTGACCCGGGCGGTGGACGCGGCGGCGCGGGCGCACTCGGCCGCCGCGGCCACGTCGCTGACGACGTTGGGGTTGCCGATCACGACCAGCGCCTCGGCGAGGTCGACCACCATCCCGGCCAGGCTGATGACCTGAGCTGGAGGCCAGGCCGCGTTGGCCAGGGCCTGGGTGATGGCCCCGGCCCGGTCGGCCTGTTCCTGGTCGGTGGACCTGGGCAGCCGGTAGGCGTCGGTCACCGCCAGGAACGCGTCCGCGTCCGCGTCGGCCAGCCGCAGCGCGATGTTCCGCAGTTCGTCGACCTCGCTGATGATCCGGGCCACCGTCACCTGATGCTCGGCGTACTTCTCGCCGGTGGTGTACCGGGCCACCATGCCGAGCAGCGCCGCGCCCTGGGCGGCGAGCAGCGCGGCCGCGGCGCCGCCGCCCGGGGCGGGGACCCGCTCGGCGAGCTGGTCCAGGAAATCGCCGATCTTCTCGTCGCGGATGGGCACGTATCCTCCGGGTCAGAATGGGACGGGGACGCCGCCCGCCCAGATCCTCCCACGCAAGCTGGCGCGGCCCGGTGACCCGGGCCCTGGTTGGTACCAAAGCCGCACTTCGTGAGAAGGGCCGGATAAAGGCCTGGCGTAAGGGCCAGCTGAAGGCGGCCTCACTGTCGTTTGCTGCTCCACACCGACACGTGGGCGGGCTCTAGCACCTTGGTCACCACACTGGCCAGGTCGTCTTCAACCGAGTCAAGGTTGACCGCGAGTTTCAGCCGGGCCGCGAAGGCGGCCACGGTCTGGTCGGCGTCGTAGCGGACCCGGTTGAACCGCCGGTCCACCGCGCGCTGCACCCGTCGCCGGAGCGGGCTGAACAATGCCGCCGCGGCGAGCGTAGACGCGGCCACGGCCACCGGAGTGTGCAGCCGGAGCACCTGAGTGGCCAGCAGCACCAGCCCCCGCGTACACGCCGACCAGCAGGCCGGTGACGATCGCATAGGCCAGGGTCCGGCTGACAATCCGGTCGATGTCGTACAGCCGGTACTTCAGGATTCCTACGCCGATGCTGACCGGCAGGGCGACGACGCCGACCTCGAGAAGCCGTGACACCACCAGGTCTCAGCCGGCTTGGTTGCCCAGCAGGCCCAGGCACAGGGTGACCACGGCGCCGCAGGCGAGCCACTTGAGCTGCTGCCGTTGCTCACCACTCGCCCGGCGCCAGCTGAACACCTGATGGCCGACGAACGAGAGCCAGATCACCCCGATTGAGAAGTAGACCACGGCGGTCAGCCATCCGGGCGGCTGGGCGAACCATCCGGTCAGCTGACCGGTATCCGTGACGCCGCCTGAGGAGTTGACGTGGATGTGGTGACTGGCATCCACAGCCAGCGCCGGGCCGACGTTCATGGCTGCAACGCAGCAAACTAGGCCGGCGTACACCCACAGCGCCCATCGCCAGTGCCGCGACGTGAGCCTGCCGTCCGGGCACAGCAAGATCACCAGCGCAAACAGGGTGGGCGCCAGACTCACCAGCGAAGCGACCGCCACGGCGGCCGGGCCGAGCGGGAGGCCGTGGTATCCGAGGCGGTAGCGGAGCACCGCGTAGTACCCGGCGTTGAGGGGGATCACGAGCAGCAAGACGAAGAAGATCAGTATCCAGCCCACCGGGTTACCCGGCTGAGGCGCGCGACCACGACACCCACGGCGCCGTATATCAGCGGGATGGTGAGTCCCGTCGAGACGTTGAGGATCGTCAGCTGATGGATGAGACCGGCCAGTGTCACGGTGACAGCGAGCAGGACGACCACCAGGGCGCCGAGCGCGTTCGCAGTCGCCGGTGACGCCAGCCGGAAGCGGCGGCCTGCAGCGTCCGACCGCTCCGGTACCTGCGCACCCGCTGCCTGCGCCTTCACAGAAACCTAACGCTACGCCGGGACCGTTCCGGGAACGTTACCGCTCTGCGCGGAACCCTCAACTAGCCCTCACTCACCTGGTAATTTCCCGCATGAGAGGGGAATGAGGCGGCCGTGAGAGGCAAGCACACCAGGCAATTCCGGTGGCTGAGCGCTGCCATTCGATGCGGGGTGATTCTGGCCGTATCAGGATGCGTCGCCGCGGGAGTGGTACTGGCCGCGGGGCATCCGCGAGCGGCCGGGATGCGGCCGCTCGCCGGGGCGGAGCCGACCCCGGCTCCCGCCGCGGCCCGGCTCCGGACCACGGATGGCCGGGCGGCCACACCCGCCGCGAGCCGGGCCCCGGGCTCTGCCGTGGCCAGCCCGCCGGCGCAGTCCAGAGTGGCCGCGGGGATCTGCACGTCCCCCTCGGCCGCCGGCCACGCCCGGGCGGCCCGGATGTCGCGCGGCATCCTGGCCGCCGTGCGCGGAGCGCCGGACGTCGGCCTGGCCGTGGCGGACACGCACACCGGGATGACCTGCGAGCTTCACCCAGGGCGGCACTTCGACTCGGCCAGCATCGCCAAAGTGCTCATCCTGGCCGCGCTGCTGCACAAGGTCGCGGCCCGCCACGGCGTGCTCAGCGCAGCCCAGGCCGGGCTGGCCCAGGAGATGATCACCGAGTCGGACAACGCGGCCGCGAACACGCTGTGGGACGAGGTCGGCCGGGCTCACCTGCAGCGCTTCCTCGATCTGGCCGGGATGACGCACACCACGCTGGGGCCCGGCATCCTGTGGGGGCTGACCCAGGTCACCGCGCCGAACGAACTGCGCCTGCTCACGGTGCTGACCAGCGCTAATCCGGTGCTGAACCAGCCGTCACGCCGGTACGAGCTGGGACTCATGTCCCGCGTCATCCCGGCGCAGCGCTGGGGTGTGCCCGGCGGGCGCCGGGCCCGGGGTGACCGTGCACGTGAAGAACGGCTGGCTGCCCGACCCGCAGCTCTGGGTGGTCAACAGCATCGGCGCTTTCACCAGTCACCAAGGCGTCTACAAGATCGTCGTGCTGAGCCAGGACAACCCGGCCATGGCGGACGGGGTCGCCCTGGTTCAGGGGGTCGCCACCGTGGTCAACTGGGCCCTGGCCCCTGGCTGACCCGGCGGGGCCTGCTCAGCTGGCCCGTGGTCCTTCGGGGATCCGCGGTCCCTCGGGGATCTGCGGTCCGCCCGGGATCTGCGGGCCCCCGCTGGCCGGGACGTCGGCCGGGTCCTCGTCCGGCGCCAGATGCCGCAGCTGGAACCGGAGCCGGCAGACCACCACGTTGTCGGTACCGGTCACGATGGCCCGGTTCAGCACGAAGCCCCGCTGGTTGTGCAGGAACCACCGCCACCAGTGCTGGGGCTGGACCTCGGGGATCACCACCAGGACCCGGCGGCGCGGATCTTCCTGCTCCCGGGCCCGCAGGTATTCGACCACCGGGGGACCCAGCGAACGATGCTCGGTATGCAAGGTGACCAGCGGCACGTCTGGATCCCACTGTTCCCACTGCTCGCGGAAGCTGTCGGTGGCCTGCTCGTCCTCGGGTTCGTCGTAGCAGATCGTCACCGCGACGACCTCGTCGGCCAGGGACAGGGCCGCGGAGACGGCTTCCCGCGTGAGCCGGGACAAGCCACGGACCGGGACGACGGCCAGCCCCGGAGTCCGCTCGGGCGGATCCGGCATCTGGCCCAGCTCGAGCTGCGCGCCGATCTGGGCGTAAGCCCGGTGGATCCGGGTGAACAGCAGGACGAACAGCGGGATGATCAGGACGACCAGCCAGGCACCCTCGGTGAACTTGCTGACCAGCTCGATAGCCAGCGCGGCCGTGGTGAGCACCGCGCCCAGCCCGTTGATGAACGCCCGCCGGGCCCAGCCCTCCCCGTGCTGCTCGTGCCAGTGCCTGACCATGCCGGTCTGGGACAGGGTGAATCCGACGAACACCCCGATGGCGAACACCGGGATCAGGGCCTGGGTACTGCCCCTCGACACGACGAGCAGCACGGCGGCCGCGGCCGCGAGCACCCCGACTCCGTACCGGAAGACCTGCCGCTCGCCTTTCAGCGCGAACATGTGGGGCAGGAAGTTGTCTCTGGCCAGCAGGCTGGCCAGGACCGGCAGGCCACCGAAGGAGGTATTGGCGGCCAGGGCCAGCAGGACGGTCGTGATGAGCTGCACGGCGTAGAAGACGATGCCGTGTCCCACGGCGGCCCCGGTCAGCTGGGCCAGGGTCGTCTCCGTCGCGGACGGGGCGGCGTGGAACTTGCGGATCAGGACGGCGATGCCGATCAGCATCAGGCCCGAGGATGACGCCCAGCATCATCTCGGTGTGCTGGGCCCGCCGCGCCCGGGGCTGCTTGAACTCCGGCACCGCGTTCGCGATCGCCTCCACACCGGTCAGCGCCGAGCAGCCGGAGGCGAACGCCTTGAGCAGCAGCAGGATGCCGACCGTCTCGGTGGCCTGCGGCAGCTGGGTCGAGGGAGCGACGGCCGGGTGCGAGCGGATCAGGCCGCCGACGATGACGACCGCGATGGCGAAGATGAAGACCAGCGTGGGCACGATGAACAGCCGGGCGGACTCCGCCACGCCCCACAAGTTGGCCGCCGTGATCACCGCGAGCACGCCCAGGCAGAGCCAGACCCGGTCGGGGTACAGGGCGGGGAAGGCGGACGTGCAGCGCCTCGACCCCGGCGGACACGCCGACCGCGGCGTTGAGGATGTAGTCGACGGTGAGCGAGGCCCCGGCCAGCAGGCTGGCCTTCTGCCCCAGATGCCGCTTGGCCACCGCGTAGGCGCCGCCGCCGTTCGGGAAGGCCTCGATCACCTGCCGGTAGGAGATGACCAGCACCGCGAGCAGGACCACGATGGCCAGCGTGACCGGGAGGGTGTAGTCGAAGCCCACCGTGCCGGCGGCGGCCAGCACGATGACGATCGCCTGGGGACCGTAGGCCACCGAGGACAGGGCGTCGAGCGAGAGTGCGGCCAGCCCTTCCAGCGCGGTCAGCCGGTGCTCGTCCCCCTGGTCCTCCGCCCCGGGCGGCTGCGGCGTGGCGTCACGGACCGTCATGCCTGCCAATCCTGCCTGGTGCGGCCGGCGGCCAGACCTCCGCCCCCGAAACTAAGTGGTAATGCGGCGATAACCCGCAGTCAATGACCAGGGCAGCGCCGGAATCACGCCGAGCGGTCCACGGTGTAGTGGCTAGCCGAGGACCAGGAGGGCAATGACGAAAAACACCAAGGCCACGCCGACTACCGCCGCCGCGAGGACGACCACGCGGTTACGCGGAGCACGCATCGTCCACGGCGCGGAGTCGGCGCCGGAACGCTCGTTCGCGAACGCGCGGAACTGGGCAGTACTGGCCGACGGATCATGCTCAGGGTTGGGCATGGCCCGACTGTATCGACCCTGACCTGGCCATGAGCGGCTTTATCAGGTATTGGGAGAATTTTGCGAGCGGCTTGCCGCTCAGTCGGCATTACTGAGCGGCAGGATGTCGGCCCGGCTGACTAGTCGCGAGAGCACGATGACGCTCCGCGTCCGGTCCACGAAAGGTTCGGCGACGATCCGCTCGACCACCTGCTCGAAGTGCTGCACGTCCGCCGCGCGGATGTGCAGCAGGGCGTCCGCCTCTCCCGTGATCGTGCAGGCCCCGGTGACCTCGGGATACTTGCTCAGCGCCGCGCCGATGGCGCTGGGCGAGGTCCGGCCGCGGCAGAACAGTTCCACGTAGGCCTCGGTGGTCCAGCCCAGGGCGGACGGATCGACGGTGACGGTGAAGCCGGTGATCGCACCGGAGGCGCGCAACCGGTCGACCCGCCGCTTGACCGCGGACGCGGACAGTCCCGACGGTGGCCCCGATATCGGCATAGCTGGTCCGGGCGTCGCCGACGAGCACGGCCACGATCCGCTCGTCAAGTTCGTCGAAGGCAGCAGGTCTTCCCGGCACGCCTCGATCCTGCCAGCCCGCGGCCCCGGCGGCCATCACGACCTGGCGGGTTCGCGTTCCGGTCCCGCCGGGGCCGTTCCGGGGGGCCGGGTGCGGCACCCCGCTATACCTCCGGGCGGCGGTGGCAATTGCGCGCACGGTTTTCGTTTTCTGCTATTCCGCTTCGTTAAGAGCGCGGAATGACCAGTCATGTCGGATTAGTACTAGCGAACCCGGCTAAATGGCAGCGCACCGAAGCGGCGATAATCCTGAAAAAAGTCCCACGCCCTGATTACGATCCCAGACTGGGAGCAAGGGGAGCGTGATGAGAATCTGCCCGACGTGCGCTGTCCAGGTGGCCGTGACGTTGCGCTATTGCCCCCGGTGCAGCACGCTGCTGCCGGAGCCGGGGTATCGGCCGGCGCCGGGGTACTACGCAGAGCCCGGGCATTACGCCGATCCCCGGGATTATGCCGGACCCGGGCATTACGCAGAACCGGAGTACGACGCGGAGCCCGGTTATCCGCCCGCGACCGGATATCCCGGCGAGCCCGGTTATCCGGTTGCGCCCGGGTATCCCGCCGAGCCCGGGTATTCCGGCTCCTACCTGCCCGCTCCCTACGTTGACGCCCTGGACCAGCCCGGCCAGTACGTAACCAGTTCGTTCCAGCCCGGTCAGTACGAAGCCGATCAGCACGAGCGCCGGCCAGTACGAAGCCGAGCCGTACGAGGCCGGCCAGTACGAGGCCTGAGTCCAGTACCAGACCGGCCGGTACGAAGCCCCGCTGTACCAGCCCGGAGAACCAGTCCGCGGCGAACTGGACCGCTACGGGGAGGCGCCCGTAGCGAGGACGATCCCGATGGCTGCGACCCGTTCGGGGACCGGTTCGCGGGCGGGGCCCGGAGACGGCGGCGTCCCCCGCCCGGCCAGCCCCGGCTGCGGTGGCCGGCGGGGAGTGGGACGACACGGCTTCCCGGCTGCTCTATCCGCCGCCCGGCCCACCGCGCCGGGCCGGGCGGGCAGCAGCGGGTCGCCGGGCCCAGGTCATCAGCGCCACGCTGGCCGCAGCGGCCCTGCTGGCCGGGCTGGTCACCGCGTGGGCCGCGTTCGGCGGTCACCGGGGCGCCGGACCGGGGGCCCGGCTGGCCGGCCGCCAGACCGCGGCCACGCGCCAGGCCAGTCCCCCAGTGTCCGGCTCCGCCGCGCCATCCCCCTCCGCCGCGCCATCCCCCTCCTCCACGGCCGCACCCTCCCCGTCGGTCCCGGCGCCGGGCGGCGGCCCCAGCCGTGGTGACGATGGCGCCCGGGCTGAGCCAGGCTCCGGACGCCGCCCAGGTCGACGGCTTCCTGGCCAGCTACTTCACGGCCATCAACACCCGCGACTACCAGCAGTACGAGCGGCTGCTGGTCCCGGCCCGGCGAGCACAGTTGTCCGCGGCGGCCTTCGCCCGGGGCTACGGGACGACCACCGACACCGGCGCCAGCCTCGTGGGAATCTCGCCGACTGCGGGTGGCGTGGCGGCCACGGTGACGTTCACCAGCGAGCAGCGGGCGGCCCCGGGCGCGGACGTTACCGGCTGCACCTACTGGGACATCACCCTCTACCTGCGAAGGCAAGGTGGCGCGCTGCTGATCGGCAACCCTCCGGCGGGCTACCACGCCTACCACCGCTCCTGCCCCTGACTCCACCCTGCCCAGTCCCCGGCGCGGCGGCGGCCCTCCGGGCGGTGGAACGGCGGTCAGCTGGCGGCGATACGGGCGGCGGCGCCGTCCAGGATCAGTTCGATGGAGACCTGCATCTCCTGTTTGGGATCGAGGCGGTTGTCGCTGGTGAGCGCCTCCCGGAGCCGCGGGTACTCGCCGCGCTCCAGGATGGGGCCGAGGAAGGCGCTGACGGAGGAAGCGATCTCCTCGTCGGTCACCCGGAACCGCGACCTGGCCCGGGCCTCGGCGGCCGCGTTCTGGGCGGCGTTAATGACCGTGCTGGTCACCGTGGCGACGATGACGACCCGCTCGTTCGGGGGGAGCCCGGTGTTGTCCAGCATGCTGAGCGCGAATTCGAAGGCGGCCAATCCGCGGGGCGTGATGGGCGGCCGTTCCATCACGGCCTCGGGGTACCAGGGGTGGCGCTGGATGAAGTCCCACATCATGCTGGCCACCATGCGCAGGTCGCCGCGCCAGTCGCCGGAGGGCTGATCGGGCAGGACATCCTCGCCGAGCGCCTCGTCGATCATGAGGCTGACCAGGGCCTCCTTGCCGGGAACGTGCCGGTACAGGGACATGGCGCCGGTCCCCAGCTCGGTGGCGACCCGCCGCATGGTGAGGGCCGCGAGCCCTTCGGCGTCGGCGACGCGGAGCGCCGCCCGGACGATCCGGGTCCGGTCCAGCGGGCTGCGCCGGGTGGCCGCGCTATCCGCGTCGTCCCCCCAGAGCAGGTCGTAGCCGCTCCAGAACGACTCCCTGGCCGCCCGCGCTCCCCCGGCGGCCGGGTTCCCGGCACGCGCCTGAGACTTGACATGCGTACAGTGTAGACCTAGCGTACCGCGTACGCATCGAGATACGGCGTACGCAAGACAGAGTACAGCGTACGCATCGAGGTGCCGTGACGCTGGGTCTCTACGAAGGAGCGTCGATGACTGAGTACGCGATCCAGGCGGACGGGCTGGCCAGGTCGTTCGGCCGGACCCAGGCGCTGCGGCAGGTGAGCCTGCGGGTGCCGGCCGGCAGCGTCTGTGCCCTGCTGGGCCGTAACGGGGCAGGCAAGACCACCACTGTCCGCATCCTCACCACGCTGATCCGCCCGGACGCGGGCCGCGCCGAGGTGGCCGGCTTCGACGTGACCAGGGATCCCGCGCGGGTCCGGGCCCGGATCGGCGTGGCCGGGCAGAGCGCGACCATGGATGAGCTGCTCACCGGGCAGCAGAACCTGGACGTCATCGGGCGCATGTACCACCTCGGCCCGGCGCGGTCGCGGCGGCGGGCCGGCGAACTGCTCGACCAGTTCGGCCTCACTGCCGCGGCGGGGCGGATGGTCAAGACCTACTCGGGCGGGATGCGCCGGCGCCTGGACCTGGCGGCCAGCCTGGTGGCCGACCCGCCGGTGCTGTTCCTGGACGAGCCGACGTCGGGGCTCGACCCGGTCAGCCGGACCGCGATGTGGCAGGCCATCCGGGAGCTGGTCGCCGCGGGCACCACCGTGCTGCTCACCACCCAGCATCTCGAGGAGGCCGACCAGCTCGCCGACGAGATCGTGGTGATCAGCGGCGGCGTGGTCGCGGCGGCGGGCACCCCGGCGCAGCTCACGGCGGCCGCCGGGCAGGCCCGGCTGCGGGTGACGCTTGCCGAGGCGCGGCCCGCCCAGCTGGCCGCGGTCGAGGCGGCCCTGGGCCCGCGGGCCCGGGTCGAGGGCCGGGTGGTGACCGCGCCCGCGCCGGACGGGCTGGCCACCCTGGCCGCCGCGATCACCCGGCTGGAAGCCACCGGCGCCGCCATCCACCAGGCCGGGCTGGAGCACCCCACCCTGGACGAGGTCTTCGGCGCCCTCACCAGCGAGGCCAGGCCGGAGAACGCCGACCGCAGCGGGGCCCGCGACAGCGGATCCCGCCGACTGGAGACCACCGCATCATGACCGCCCTGATCGTCGAGCCCCTCACCCCCGCCTCCCGGGCCCGTTTCGCGCTGACCGACGCGGTCACCGCGAGTCCGCCGCTTCCTGCTGCGCAGCGTGCGCCAGCCCGACATCGTGGTCGGCGGCCTGCTCATGCCGATCGTGTTCGTCCTGCTGTTCGGGTACGTGTTCGGCAGCTCGATCCACGTGCCCGGCGGCAACTACCGCGCCTACCTCATGTCCGGCCTGTTCGCCCAGTCCACGCTGTTCGCCTCGGCGTCGGTGGCCGTCGCCGTGGCCACCGACATGTCCGAGGGGGTAATCGACCGGTTCAAGACACTCCCGATCACCCGGTCTTCGGTGCTGATCGGCCGGACCGTCTCCACCCAGATCGTCGGCCTCCCGTCGCTGGTCGTGATGATCTGCTGCGGGCTGGCGGTCGGCTGGCGCGCCGAGAACGGCCTCGGTGACGCCGTGGCCGGCTTCGCGCTGCTGGCCCTGTTCGGCTTCGCGATGGGCTGGGTCGGCTCGGTGATCGGCCTGTACGCCAAGAGCCCGCAGTCCGCGGACGTGCTGAGCATGACGCCCACGTTCCTGCTCGGCTTCGTGTCCAGCGTGTTCGTGAACACGGCCAACATGCCGGCCTGGCTGCGCGCGTTCGCGAACTGGAACCCCGTGTCCGCGGTGGCGGCCGCGGCCCGCAGCTTGTTCGGGACCACCGAGGGGGTGCCGGAACCGTCGGTCTGGTCGCTTCAGCACCCGGTGGTGACGACCCTGGGCATGAGCGTCCTGCTGCTCGCCGTGATGGTGCCGCTCGCCGTGCGCCGGTACAGCCGGGTGGTCCGGTGACGGGAACCCCGGGCGCCCGGCGGTAGCCGGGCGCTGCGGACCGGGTCCGGCCGCGGGCCGTCCCGTTCACCTCCGGATCACCGGGCCCCAGGTAACGGTTGGGTCACAGTCGCCTGCGTACCGATCCGCCCGGCCGAGTGCGCCGAATCACAGCGCGGAGGGGGAGGCTGAGGCGGCAGATGGCGCACCGCGGCATGGCTGCCTCAGCGTGGTTATCGGCTAAGTCCCTTCCGTCCTGCTGTTCGCCGCAGGGGCTCACGGCTTCGCGCCAGCCCCGGAAAAGGGTACTTATGCCTGGTCAGGACGACACCAACTCACCAGCAGACCGCGCCCGTGAGGACGGGAAAGAGCGGCCGCGCCTGTCGCGGCGCTCGATGCTGCGGGGCGCCGCCGGGGCCGGGGTCGCGGGAATCGCCGCGACCGCGCTCGCCGGTACTGCGCTGCCCGCCTTCGCCGCTGCCTCCGGGCCGGCGCATGACACGAAGGACCGGGCCGAGGACACGGACACCTCGGAGCAGATCGTCGTGCACGTGCGCGACGCGAGGTCGGGAGAGATCGACGTGTTCCGCGGCACCAGCCAGACCCGCCTGCGTGACCGGGAACTGGCCGCGCGCCTGGTGCGCGCGAGCCGGTGACCGCCCCAGCCCCTGTCCTTCGCCGTACCAACCTGAGAGGTAATGATGTCTTCGCATCGCGAGGCGCCTGAGATCTCGAAAGATCCCGTCGCCGACAGTACGGACGTCTACGCGTTTGTCAGCCCGGACCGGCCGGACACGGTCACCCTGATCGCCAACTACATCCCGCTCCAGGAGCCCGCAGGCGGCCCGAACTTCTATGAGTTCGGCGACGACGTGCTCTATGAGATCCACGTTGACAACAGCGGCGACGGTCTCGCGGATATCTCCTACCAGTTCCGGTTCGAGACCATCCTGACCACCCCGGGGAGCTTCCTCTACAACACGGGGCCGATCGGGTCGCTCAGCGACCCGAACTGGAACAGCAAGCAGTTCTACCAGGTCACCCGGGTGGACCGGTCCGGCGCTCACGTCCTGGCCGCCAAGCTCGCCTGCCCGCCGTGCAACGTCGGCGTGCTGTCCACCCCGGACTACGAGGCCAAGCTCGGCAACCCGGCCGTTCACCGCCTGGCCAATGGCGTGTCGGTCTTCGCGGGCCAGCGCGCCGAGGAGTTCTACGTCAACCTGGGATCGATCTTCGACCTGGGCAACCTGCGCCCTCTCCAGTCGGCCAACGTCTACGCCAAGGCAGCCGGCCTGAAGAACGCACCCGGCGTGAACGCCACCAATCGCCTGAACGTGCACTCCATCGCGATCCAGGTGCCGATCTCTGACCTGACCGTGAAGGGCGGGCCGACCATCGGCGTATGGACCAGCGCGAGCCGCCAGCGCGTGCGGGTGTCGGACGAGGGAAACGGCGCCCTCCACAGCGGCCCCTTCGCGCAGGTGTCACGGCTGGGCAACCCGCTGTTCAACGAGGTCATCGTGCCGCTGGGGAAGAAGGACTTCTGGAACCGGCAGCTCCCGGTGCATGACAAGCAGTTCGCGACGTACGTCGCGCACCCCGAGCTGGCTTCGTTGCTGCCCGTCCTCTACCCAGGCGCGTTCCCCAACCTCGCCGCCCTGGACAAGGCCGGGACGGCCCGCGCCGACCTGGAAGCGATCCTGCTCACCGGTATCCCGGCCGGCCTGATCAAGGGCTTCACGAACTTCACCGGCGCCGTGCAGGCCGACATGCTGCGGCTCAACACGTCGATCCCGCCGACCCCCGCCAGCTCCTCGACGTTCAGCACCCTCGGGCTCGTGGGCGGCGACCTGGCCGGATTCCCGAACGGGCGGCGGGTGATCGACGACGTGGTCACCATCGAGCTGCGGGCCATCGCCGGAGCGGTGTACCCGCTGATCGACCCGAAGTACACAGTTGACGCGGTCGTCCCGTCGGTCACCGACGGCCTGACCGGCGCCAGCGTTACCGATCAGCCGCTGGCGGCGTTCCCGTACCTGGGAGTGCCCTACGACGGCTACCACAACCCCTCCTGACGGGCGAACCGGCCGGCGGCCAGTGTGCCTGCTGGCCGCCGGCCGGCTCCCGCCGTTCCGTCCCACGCTCCCCTGGCTTCCCAAGCCCCGACGAATGCAGGAGCACAACGCGATGAGCGAGCATGTCCCAGGCCCCTCCCACTCCGGCAGCGTGGTACTCAACGTCGGGCCCGGTATCGGCGCCCTGGTGCTGCACGTACCCGCGGACCTGGACCGTCGTGAGATCGAGATCAGCTCCCACGCCAACCCGGGCGCCCGGCGTACCCACTCGCAAGTCCGCGAACGCCGGACCGCCGGCCGCGTCCAGTACGCGGCTGTCTACCCCGACCTCGCCGCCGGTGACTACACCATCTGGCGGGACGCCGCCACGGCGCTCGGCGTCGTGACCATCGAAGGCGGTCACGTCGCCAGCTACCACTGGGCTGACGCCCTGCTCCGCGCCCCGCAGAGTCACGGCGACCGGGGATCCGCGGCGGTAGAAAGCAGCGCAGCCGGGACCGGGTGCTGACCACGCCCGGAACGAGGGTCATACTGCTCGACGTGACGGTGCCGCTCGCGAGCAGGGAGTATCCATGGCACGGCTCGGCAACATGTACGGCCCGGACGCGACCTTCCACGGCGTGCCCCGGGCGGAGCTGGACGACCCGGCCTCCTGGGCGGGCACCGACGTCCTGATCATCGGGGCCCCGTTCGACGGCGGGACCTCGCACCGGCCGGGGGCCAGGTTCGGCCCGCAGGCCATCCGGTTCACTGACTACCTGCCGCATGACGGTTCCCGGCCCCATCTCGCCCTGGGCGTGGATCCGCTGACAGAACTGCGGATCGCGGACGCCGGCGACGTCGAGATGCCGTCCGGCGACACCGAGCTGTCGCTGCGGCGCCTGGAGGAGGCGGTGCAGCGCGCGAGCGAAGCGGGCGCGATCCCCGTCATCCTCGGCGGCGACCATACGGTCACCTTCCCGGACGCGACCGGCGTGGCCCGGCACGTGGGGTGGGGCCGCGTGTCGCTGATCCATTTCGACGCGCACGCCGACACGGGGGACACCCAGTTCGGCTCGCTGTACGGCCACGGCACGCCGATGCGCCGCCTGATCGAGTCCGGCGCGGTGCGCGGCGACCGTTTCCTGCAGATCGGGCTGCGCGGCTACTGGCCGGAGCCGGAGACCCTGGCCTGGATGGCGGAGCAGAACATGCGCAGCTACGAGATGACCGAGGTGGTCACCCGGGGCCTGGACGAATGCCTGACCGAGGCGTTCAGCATCGCCACCGACGACTGCGACGGGGTCTTCCTGTCCGTGGACGTGGACGTGGTCGATCCGGGCATGGCCCCGGGGACCGGGACACCCGAGCCCGGCGGTCTGACCGGGCGGCAGCTGCTGGACGCGGTCCGGCGGATCGCGATGGAACTGCCGCTGGCCGGGGTGGACGTGGTGGAGGTCGCGCCGCCCTACGACCACGCGGAGATCACCGCGTTCCTGGCCGGCCGGGTGGTGCTCGAGGCCCTGTCCGGAATCGCGTGGCGGCGCCGCCGGGCGGCGGGCGACCCGGCCCGGCCGGCCCGGGACCCGAGCTCGCCGCTGCTGGAAGGCCGCGGCTGAGCTCTGGCCGATCCAGGCGTAGCGCGGCGGGCCCGGCTCACGTACCGTGACGGCGTGGGACCGCTGAACGGCGTCGCGGCCAGGCCACGCCAGCTGCTCCAGAGCCTCGGCGTCCGGTGGATCGACGCCGGGGCCGCCGCGCTGGTGGCCGTCCTGGTCGAGCTCAACGTGGTCGTGGGCGGCGGACCGGGCGCCGCCCCGCTCAACGCGGTCGCCTACGTGTTCGGCGCGGTCCTGGCTGTGCCGATCCTGTTCCGGCACCGCTGGCCCCTGGGGTCGCTGGTCGCCTGCTCGGTGCTGCTGTTCCTGTACTACATCCTGGACCGGCGGAACATCTCCCCGGCGCCGCTGCTCTGCCTGCCGCTGTACGACGCCGCGGTCGCCGGGTACCTGGCCGCCGCGATCGCCATCCCGGCTTTCTACATGTCAGTCGGCCTGTTCGTGGTGGACGCGTCCACCCATCAGGGCCTGGTCGCGCTGGCCGCGGAGTTCCTGCCCAGCATCGCGGTGCTCGTGCTGGCCATCATGCTGGGCGAGGTGGTCCGCAGCCGCCGCGCGCTGGCCGCGGAGACCGCGGACCGGCTGCGCCTGGCCAGCGAGGAACGCGACGCTGAGGCGGGACGGCGGGTCGCCGAGGAACGGTTGCGGATCGCCCGGGAACTGCACGACACGGTGGCGCACAGCATGGCCACCATCACCGTCCAGGCCGGGTCCGCGCTGCACGTACTCGGCCAGGGCGGCCAAAGCGGTCAGGACGGTCCGGGCGGCAGTCTGGACGGCAACCTGCGCGGCGCGCTCCTGGCCATCCGGGAGACCAGCAAGGGAGCGCTCACCGAGATGCGGGCCACGCTGGGCCAGCTCCGCAACGAGACCCCGGACGAGTCGGCCGAGCTGCGCGAGGCCGGGCTGGACCGGCTGCCCGCGCTGTGCGAGGCGGTGACCGCCGCGGGCGCCCCGGTCACCCTCACTACCGAGGGCCAGCTGCGGCCGGTGCCGCCGGCCGTGAGCCACGCAACGTACCGGATCCTGCAGGAATCGCTGACCAACGTGCTGCGGCATGCGGGCCCGCAGGCGCACGCGGCGGTGTGCCTGACCTACGAGCCTGGCGTCCTGGCCATCCGGGTGGCCGACGACGGTAACGGTCCCGGGACGGCGGCCGGGGACGGGACGGCGGCCGGGGACGGGACGGCGATCGGAGACCGGCTCAGCGGGCACGGGCTGACCGGGATGGCCGAACGGGCCGCGGCGGTCGGCGGCAGTTTCTCGTCGGCGGCCGGGGCAGACGGAGGTTTCGTGGTCGTCGCGCGGCTCCCCGCGCCCGGGCCAGACCGGACCGGCCCAGGCCAGACCGCCGGCCGCGAGGACGCGGCTGCCGCGAGCGCGAACGCCGGGAGCGCGGCTGCTGAGGACGGGGCTGCCGGGAGCGCGGCGGGCCAGGACGCGGAGTCCGGGGCCGCCCCGGTAGCCGCCCGAGATCCCGCCCGATGATCCGGGTCCTGCTCGCCGACGATCAGGCCCTGGTCCGCGCGGGCTTCCGGATGCTGCTCGAATCGGCCGACGACATCACGATCGTCGGCGAGGCACCTAACGGGGGAACCGCGGTGGCCCTGGCCCGCGAGCTGCACCCGGACGTGGTGCTGATGGACCTCAGCATGCCTGAGGTGGACGGCCTCACCGCGACCCGGCGGATCACCACCGACCCGCAACTGGCCGCGGTCCGGGTCGTGGTGCTGACCACGTTCGACGACGACGAGCACGTGTTCGGGGCGTTGCGGGCAGGAGCGAGCGGGTTCCTGGTCAAGGACGTCGAGCCCGAGGAACTGCTGCAGGGCGTGCGGGTAGTGGCCCGGGGCGACGCGCTCCTCGCACCCAGCGTGACCCGGTCGCTCATCGAGGCCTTCACCAGCGGGAGCGGTGCCGGCGGCCTGCCCGCCGGCGGTCCTGGCGTCGCCGGGTCCGGCGCCGGCGGCTCCGGCACCAGCGGGCGGAGCGCGGAAGGCGCAGCGGCTCGAAGCGGCCCGGCCCCGGCCCCGGCCGCTTCCAGGCCGGCCGGGACCGCGGGCCGCGGGCGGGGAGACCTCCCCCGCCCCGCCGCCCTGGCCCCTGGAGTGGCCTCGCTCACCGAGCGGGAACGCGAGGTCGTGGCCCTCGTCGCGGCCGGGTTGTCCAACGACGAGATCGCGGCGGACCTGGTGGTCAGCCCGCTGACCGCGAAGACCCACGTGAGCCACGCGATGATCAAGCTGGGCGCCCGCGACCGCGCCCAGCTCGTCGTCCTCGCCTACGAGAACGGGCTCGCCCAGCCCGGCTACCCCTCATGGCCTGCTCGTGACCTTCGTCAGCCGCTAAGACCCGCCCGCGGCCGGGCCACGCCGCGTGGCGACCATCTAGCTGTGTCAAGCCCGCGCGTCCTACTCCCGCCGGAGTACTCCCGGGGAAGACCCCGGTCCGCGACTGCCTCCCTGCGGAGGACGCCCTGGCCGCCGCCGGTCGCGAGTATCGAGGAGCACCCACTCCTCCGGCTCGCAGGAGACCGCCATGCCTGGCCCGTCCACCCTCCACCGTCCCACCGTCCACCAGCCGGCCCGCCCCGGGATCATCGGCCCGCTCGGGCGAACCTGCTTCCGGCACCGCAGGCTCACCGTCGTCGCCTGGATCGTCGGGGTGGCCTGCCTGATCACGCTGTGGACCAGGTTCGGGGCTCCGGCCGAGAACAACTTCACCGGCAGCGACCCCGGGCAGAGCGTGCTCAACCAGCACTTTCACCGGCAGTCAGGCGACACCCTCACGCTGGCGATTCACTCGAGGGCCCCGGTCGGCTCCCCGGCTGTCCGGGCCCGGGTCACCAGCGCGCTCTCCCCCTTCGCCCGGGCGCCGCACGTCACGTCCGTGACCAGTCCCTATCAGGCCGCCGGCCAGATTTCGGCGAACGGCCACACGGCCTTCGCCGTCGTCCAGTTCGGCGTGCCGTCCAGCACGATCAGCAACGGGGAAACGCTGGCGCTGATGAACGACGCCAGGTCGATGTCCGGCCGGGGGCTGAACTTCTACCTGGGCGGTGACGTGGTCGACCTGGCCGAGACACCCTACGGCGGTCCCACGGACGGGGTCGGCGTGCTGGCGGCCGCGATCGTGCTGCTGATCGCGTTCGGTTCCTTGCTGGCCATGGGACTGCCCGTGCTGACCGCCGTCCTGGGCATCGGCGCCGGACTGTCGCTGATCGCCCTGCTCGGCCACGTGTTCCCGGCGCCCTCGTTCTCGCCGATCGTCGCCTCCATGATCGGGCTGGGAGTCGGCGTGGACTACGCGCTGTTCATCGTGACCCGGTTCCGTGAGGCACTGCATGACGGTGAGGACGCCGAGAGCGCGGCGGTGACCGCGATGAGCACCGCGGGCCGGACCGTGGTCGTCGCGGGCACGACCGTGATCATCGGGATGCTGGGGTTGCTGGTCTTGCGCCAGACGCTGCTCAACGGGGTCGCGGTCGCGGCGTCGGCCACCGTGGCCATGGTCCTGCTCGGCTCGCTCACCCTGCTCCCGGCCCTGCTGGGCTTCACGGGCACCCGGCTGGCCAAGGCCTCGCGGCTCAGGCTGCCCCGGTGGCTGGGCGGCCGTCCGTCCGGCGGCGCAGCCGGCCAGCCCGGGACGCAGGCCGCGCGGCGGCCCGCCGCCGAACGATGGGCGACCATGATCCAGCGCCGGCCCGCGCTGGCCGCGTTGGCCTCCGGGGGGCTGATCCTGCTCCTCGCCGCTCCGGCTCTGACCATGAAGCTGAGCATGCCTGACGAGTCCAGCCAGGCCCGCGGGACCATGGGGTACTCGAGCTACGCGACGATGGCCCGCGGCTTCGGCCCTGGATTCGACGCGCCGCTGATCGTGGCGGCGTCGCTGCCCTCCCCGACCGCCAGCACCACGCGGCTGGCCGGCGCGATCGCGGCCACCCCCGGCATCGCCCGGGTCAGCCCGGCCCGGATCAGCCCCGATGGCCGGGCCGCGCTCGTGATCGCCTATCCGACCACGGGTGAGCAGGACGCGGCCACGAACGCCCTGGTCAACCGCGATCCGTACGGTCGTCATCCCGCGCGCCACCGCCGGTACCGGCGTCCACGCCTACCTCACCGGCCCGAACGCCGGCAACGTTTCCTTCGCCAACGTCGTGGGGCAGCGCCTGCCCTGGCTGATCGGCGTGGTCGTCGCGCTGTCCATGCTGCTCTTGCTGGTGATGTTCCGGTCGGTCACGGTCGCGGTGAAGGCGGCGGTGATGAATCTGCTGTCCATCTGCGCCGCGTACGGCGTCCTGACCGCCATCACGCAGTGGGGCTGGCTCGGCCACCTGTTCGGCTTCCCGGAGAAGATGCCGGTCACCACCTGGGTGCCGATCTTCCTGTTCGTGATCCTGTTCGGCCTCTCCATGGACTACGAGGTGTTCCTGCTCTCCCGGATCCGCGAGGCCTACGACGCGACCGGCGACAACGCGGCCTCGGTCGCCACCGGGCTGGCCCGGACGGCCCGGGTGATCACGGCGGCGGCCGCCATCATGGTGGTGGTCTTCCTGTCCTTCGTCCTCGGTGCGGACGTCTCGGTGAAACAGGTCGGCCTTGGGCTGGCCGTGGCGGTGCTGATCGACGCGACCGTGGTCCGGATGGTCCTGGTGCCCGCGGTGATGGAGCTGCTGGGCCCGGCGAACTGGTGGCTCCCCCGGCCGCTGGCCCGCATCCTGCCGAAGACATCCGCTCACGGGGGCGAGCCCCCGGCCGACACCCGGGCTCTGGTCCCAGCCGCGGACATCCCGGCGGACGGCTGAGGCCTGGCGGGCGGAGAACGCCCGGCGCCACCGGATGCCGGTGGCGCCGGGCGTGGCCCTTTTGTGACCGGTTCTGCTCTATCTGCCAATCTCGTGATCCCATTCGCGACCCGGCGAATTCCTTACTCTGACCATGATCGGTTCTTCCATTCGAAGAGTTGGTAAGTTACCTGTGGCGCGGCAGAACTGGTACGTCAGATGTCCGAAAATCCCGGACCAAACGAAGGATTGGCCGATGTGGGAGAAATGCGTCGGGTGTGGCGAAGGACTTTTCGCCGGAGACGCGTTTTGCGGTAATTGCGGGCGCCCGGTCTCGGCGGCCGTTCCCGCCGCGCGGGAGCCTGACGGCTTAGAGTCAGCCCCCCTCGCCGTGCCTGCTGCCGACCTGGTCCAGGTCCGCATCATCCCGGCCGGGCACGACCTGGCGGCGCCCACGCAGCAGGCCGAGCCAGGGCCAGCCGAGCCAGGGCCAGCCGACTCAGAACAGGCCGCCTCAGAACAGGCCGCCTCGGCGCAGGCTGCGCCGCCCAGGCAGGCCCAGACCGCAGGAGACCCGGCGTCCCCGCGGAGCGCCACGGTGCCCGAGGACGGCGTAGCTGCGGACAGACCGCCCCAGCCGCACGACTCCCAGCGGCAGCCTCCGGCCCGGGCCGCCGCAGCGGAACCTGGGCCTGGCCCAGCGGTACCCCTCAGGCCCACGGCGACCAGGCTCTCCGGGTCGGCGAACCTCGATCCCATCCGCAACGCCCGCTACCTCGCGTACGTGCTCCGCCAGGCCGGCCTGTTCGTCGGGGTCTACCTGCTCGTCGAGACGGTCCTGTGGCTGTACCTGCCGCTCAGCAGGGCGGCCGGGACGACCCACGGGTCCGCCCTCCGGCTGGAGATAGACAGCGTGTGGCTGGTCGCTCTGGCGCTGGCCGTCCTGTTCTGGCTGATCCCGGTTCCAGCCTTGCTGACCGAATGGAGCCTGCTCATGGAGCAAGGCTCCGACGCGGCCCAGCTGGCATTCGAGCAGATCAATTCGGCGTTCGGGACCCATGGCGCTCCGCTTGACTCCCAGCGGGTACGGACCGTCTCCCGGCACGGAGAAGACGATCGTGAATACCTGGAGTTGCGCCGCGGCCATTTCCGCGGCTACATCTCATGTTTCGTGCATGGGGCCGACTTGTACGTCGGCTGGAGCTTCTGGCTTTATATGTCCCCACTGCGCCTGCTGCTGATGGTCATCGGCCGCAATATCAGGGACGCGATCAGCCGCAGGAATGCCATCCAGCGCTCGCTCCGCTTTGAGTCCGCCCGGGCCCTGGTGGCCGCGATACACGGGGCCACGCTGGCCGGGATCGACGCGGCCAGCGACCAGCTCGACCCGGCTAGCCCGCAACTCGTCGGGGAGACCGCGATCGACATGAATTTCAGGCTGGGCTGACGCCGATGAGATTCTGCACCACATGCGGATCCCCGGTCAGCGGGATGTTGCGGTTCTGCACGCGTTGCGGCGCGGCGACCAGTTCCACCACCGCCGCCAGGTGACCACCGTGGCCGCGACGGGCACGGCCGATCCAGGCCCAGCCGAGGCCGGCCCGGTCGAGCCGAGTTCTCTCCCGGGCACCCCCGCGCAGGCCGGAGTGACCGAGGCCGGCGCACCCGGGCCGGCCCCCCAGGAGAGCCCGGCCCCGCCAGCTACAGCTCAGCCCACCGGCAGGTCCGAGGACGCCGAGCCGTTCAGGCTGGTCCGGATCGACGCCGAGCCCAGCCCTGAGGCCTCACCGGAAGACCCCTGGCTGCCCGGCAGCCGGCGGCCCGATCGCCGGGCGCTGATCATCGGCGTGGTGCTGATCGCCGGGCTGCTCTCGGTCGCCTCGACCGCGTGGCTGATCGGGGTCAACCCGCCCCAGGCCAGCAGCCCGCATGGGACGCACCAGTCCCGGCCAAGCCGGCCGGGGCCGGGCCGCGCCCAGCCTGGCCAGGCTTTGTCCGGCCAGCCGACGCCCATCCTGATCCAGCGCAGCCAGCCCGCGCCCAGCCAACTCCAGCCCAGCCGGCCTGCTCCTACCCAGACCGGTACGAGCCCGCCGCGGCCTGGGCAGACCGGACACAGCCAGTCTGGACACAACCAGCCCGGGCACGACCAGAGCAGCGGCGGCCACCCGGGATCCAGCCAGAGCGGGACGGGGACGCATCAGACAGGATCCAGCCCGCCCGCCCCGGGCCAGACGGGGGCCCGGCCAGGGCTCCAGCCCGCCGGCTCCGGCCAGAGCGGGCCAGGCCAGGCGGCCCGGCTCATCCGGGTCCGGCCATCCGGGTCCGGCCCATCCGGCTCCGGCTCATCCGGCTCTGGCCGCGGCACCACGCCCGACGGCCCCGCATCCGCGCCCGCCGGCGCCTGGGTCCCGGGGCGGCAGGGCGCCCGGCACCCACGCCCGGGCGTCGTGTCGATCACGCCCGGCCTGGCCGGACGGGCCGACGCCCGGCGGGTCGGCGGGCTCCTGGTCCGCTACTTCGCGGCGGTCAACCACCGCCGGTACCAGGCGTACGCCAGCCTCTTCGCCCAGCGGCGCCAGCTCACCCCGCGGGATTTCGCCTGGGGCTACCGGACCAGCCATGACTCGAACGCCGTACTGGTCGGGATCGCTGCGCTGAAAGGCGGCCTGAAGGCCACGGTGACCTTTACCAGCCACCAGGACCCCGCCCAGAGCCCCGATCATTCCAGCTGCATCGACTGGAGGATCACGCTGTTCCTGTACCGGACGGGCGCGACCTACCTGATCGGCATGCCGCCGCCGGGCTACCGGGCCGGTCTCCAGGCGTGCAGCTTCGCGCCGCGGCAACCCTCCCCGGGGCACCCGGTCACGGGCACCAGAGTTCCCCGGCGCCCAGCCCAGGCACTCCGCGTCCAGCCACTCCACGTCCACCCGCGGACCAGGGCGCGGTAAGGATCATTAGCCGGTTCACCAGGTCGGATAGGCGGCGCCGGGATCCGCTGGGGATTAGATCAAGCGGATCTATACTTGCTGGATGCTGGATGTGACCAGGCTCCGCGTACTCGTTGCGGTGGCCCGGCACGGCTCGGTGACCGCGGCGGCCCGGGCGCTGAACTACGCCCAGCCCTCGGTGAGCCATCACCTGTCCCGGCTCGAGGCCGAGACGGGGGCGCTGCTCACCCAGCGGGCCGGCCGCGGGGTACGGCTGACCGACGCGGGCCGGCTCCTGGCGGAGCGGGCCGAGGAGATCCTGGGCCGGCTGGACGCCGCGGAGAACGAACTCGCCGCCCACGTGGGCCTGCGGGCGGGCCGGGTCCGGCTGGCCGCGTTCCCCTCGGCGCTCAGCACGCTGGTGCCGATCGCCGCGGCCCGGCTCGAGGCCGAGAACCCCGGCCTGGATCTCACCCTGGCTGAGGCCGAGCCGCCGGAAGCGCTGCGCATGCTCCGGGCCGGCTACGTGGACGTGGCGCTGGTCTTCCGGCACTACCAGGACGGCGTGACGGTAAGCCCGCCGGGAGACGCCGACGAGGGCACCCGGTCCCGGCTGCTGCTGGACGACCCCATCCACCTGGTCACCCGGGCGGCGACGGCCAGTGCGGACCCCGCCCGCCCCGGATCGCAGCCGACGAGCCGCCGCTGCCCCGCTGGCCGGACCTGGCCGACTACGCGGAGTACCGCTGGATCGGCGGCTGCGAGCGGTGCCGCAGCTACCTGGTCTGGCAGTGCGAGCTGGCCGGCTTCAGCCCCAAGATCGCGTTCACCACCGACGACTTCGTCGCGGTCCAGGCGCTCGTGGCGGCCGGCCTGGGGATTACCACGCTCCCGGGCCTGGCGCTCCGCGCGGCGCGCCACCCGGGCATCCAGGCCACGCCGCTGCCCGGGTCGCACCGCCAGGTGCTCGCCGTGACCTACGGTGAGGCGCCGGAGCCGCCGGCCGTGGCCCGGCTGCTCGACGTGCTCAGCGTGACCGCGGGCGCGGAGCGCCCGCCCGTTCCGGCGTGACCCAGGCCGGCCAGCGCTGACCGGCCGGGGCAGCGGGCCTTAGATCGACCGGCCCTGGGCCTGCCAGTAGGGCTCGCGCAGGCGGCGTTTGAGCAGCTTGCCGCTGGGATCGCGGGGCATCTCGCTGGTGAAGTCGATGGCCGTCGGCCACTTCAGCCGGGCCAGTTTCCCGTCCAGCGAGCCGAGGATCTCCGCGGCCAGCTCCGGTCCCGGGGTCCGGTCCGCAGCGGGCTCGATCACGGCCATCACCCGCTCCCCCCACTCCTCGTCGGGCACGCCGAACACCGCGACGTCGGCCACGCCGGGATGCATGATGAGCTCCGCCTCGATCTCGGCCGGGTAGATGTTCACCCCGCCGGAAATGATCATGTCTGCCTTGCGGTCGCAGAGGAACAGGAACCCGTCGTCGTCGAGGTAGCCGATGTCGCCCACGGTGAAGAAGTCGCGCAGCCGGGCCGCCTCGCGTCTTGGCCGGATCGCCCTTGTACTCGAACGTCGTGGTGCTCATCTTCATGTAGACCGTCCCCGGCGTGCCGGGCGGGCATTCCTTGCCGTCGTCGTCGGTGACCATGACCTCGCTCACCGGCCACGGCCTGCCCACGGTGCCCGGGCGGGCCAGCCAGTCCTGCGGGGTGGCGAGGGTGCCGCCCCCCTCGGTGGCGGCGTAGTACTCATACACCCGCGGGCCCCACCACTCGAGCATGGCCCGCTTGAGCGGCACCGGGCAGGGCGCCGCAGCGTGGATCATCCAGCGCATGGAGGACACGTCGTAGCGGCGCCGGGTGGCCTCCGGCAGCGTGAGCATCCGCTTGAACTGGGTGGGCACCATGTGCGTGCTCGTCACCTGGTACCGCTCCACGCAGGCCAGCGCGGTCTCGGCGTCCCAGCTGTCCATGTACACGAGGGTGTGGCCCAGGTGGATGGCCGCGCCGCCGAACAGGGTCACCGCGGTGTGGTAGTTCGGGGAGGTGACCAGGTGCGCGTTGGGCTGGCCGGGCGGGACGCCGAACATCTGGAGCAGGGCGGTGGTCAGCTCCGCCGCGTCGTCCGGGTCGATCCCGGACAGGTCCCGGCGCACTCCCTTGGGGCGGCCGGTGGTGCCCGAGGTGTAGTGCATGGTCGAGCCCGCCACGCGGTCCGCGGGCGTGGTGGCAGGCTGCCCGGCGAGCAGGTCCGTGACCGGGAGGAACCCGGGGATCGTGCCGCAGGCTGAGCCGGGCCCCGGCGGGCAGCCCGGCCAGGTCCGCGGCCGCGGACCCGGCCGCGGCGTACCGCTCGTGCACGAAGAACGCCTTGGCCTCGCTGTCGGCCACGATGTAGGCGATCTCCGGCGGGGTGAAGTGCCAGTTGATCGGCGTGTAGTACCAGCCGCCCTGCAGCGCGGCCAGGTAGATCTCCAGCGCGGCCCCGCCGTTGGGCAGCAGCACCGCGATGCCGTCCCCGGGGCGCAGGCCCAGCCCCCGCAGGGCGTTAGTGAGCTGATTGACCCTGGCCAGGAGCTCGCCCGCGGTGCGCTGGGTGCCATCTGGCTCGATCAGCGCGGTCCAGCCGGGATCTGCCTGCGCCCGGCTCCAGAACGCGAGCCCCATCGCCCACCTCCTCGGGAAACTACCCACGAGTAGATCACGGCTCGGGGGGTTCGCCCATGCTCGGCGTAAATTTGCCCGGCCGCTGCGGCGTACCCGGCCAGGGCGGCCCGGCGGACCCGCCGTACCGGCCTCTCCGCGGTACAGCGGACACCCGCACCCGCTTCTCTGCGCTATGACAGACCCGCTGCACCGCCCGCCGCCGTTACGGTACAAGTTGAGCCTGCGGGTTCGGACGAGAGGCAGGGATGAGACGGATCCTGCGCAGCGGCCAGGCGGTCGCGGCGATAGCGGCCGGGGCCCTGCTGGCCGGATGCCAGTTCGCGGTCGTCCCGCCCAAGAAGCACGCCGCCGCCAGCCCCGCGGCCTCGCTCCGCAACCCGTACGGCTACCGCCTGGCGGACGCGCCCGCCCTGCTGACCCAGTGCGCGGTCGACACCGCCCGCCTTCAGCCCGGCACCGGCCTGGACTGGTTCAGCCACGGCCAGGTCACGGTCAACACCACCAACGCGGACAACTTCACCAGCTGGTGGAGCACGCACGACAAGCCGGGACCCTACCCGCAGACGTTCGTCATCGACGGCCACCGGACCCACTACCTGGAGTTCGGCACTTCCTGGGTCAAGAGCGGCAGCCTGTGGGTCCCCGCCCGGGCCGGCGACCGGACGCTGGCACATGGACTACTCACTGGCCGCCTGGACCGCGTGGACCGCGCTCAACGGCAAGCTGCCCCCGGCGGTCTGCGGAACGTCGGTGACGGCGAGCCAGCTCCAGGCCCGGATCTTCGGCAACGGCACCCCCGACCCCTGGTGACCCGGCCCGGCAGCCCGTGCCCGTGGCCCTGCAATTCCTGGTCTTCTGCCTCGCCGCGGCGGTCAGCCTGGCCACGAGCTACCTGCTGGTCACCCGGCTGGAGCGGATCGGCGAGCGGCTCGGGCTGTCGGAGGCGCTGCTGGGCATGGTGGCCGCGCTGGCCGCCGACGCCCCCGAGATCACCTCGGCGGTCACGGCGCTGGCCCAGCATCAGCAGAAGGTCGGCGCGGGCGTCATCATCGGCTCCAACGTGTTCAACCTGGCTGCCCTGCTCGGTCTCGGCGGGGTGGTGGCGGGCAGTATCGCGCTGCACCGCCGGGTCGTCATCCTCGGCGGGGTCATCGCCCTGTGGGTGGCGGCGGTCTGCCTGGTCACCACGACCGGCACGATCCCGCCCGCGGCCGGGCTCGTCGCGGTGCTGGCCGTCCTGGTGCCTTACGCTCGTCCTGCTCGGCGCGGGAGCCAGGCGGCTGCACCGGGTGCCGGTAGCCCGCCGCTGGGAGAACTGGCTGGCCGTGGCGATCTCCGAGGAGGAGCAGGAACTCGAGGAGGTCATCCACCCGCCGCACGGCCGCCGCCGCGACGTGTTCCTGGCCGTGGCCGCCCTGGCTCGTGGTCGTGCTGGCCAGCGTGATCATGGAACAGTCGGGGACGTCGATCGGGACGCATTTCGGGATACCGCAGATCGTCACCGGCGGCGTGCTGCTGGCCGCGGTGACCAGCCTGCCGAACGCGGTCGCGGCCGTGTACCTGGCCGCGCGCGGCCGGGGCGCGGCCATGCTGAGCACCACGCTGAACAGCAACGCGCTCAACGTCGCCGCGGGACTGCTGCTGCCCGCCACCATCACCGGGCTGGGCCCGGTGTCGGTCCATTCGGTGCTCATCGCCGTGTGGTACCTGGCCCTGACCGCCGCCGCGCTCGCCTTCGCCTACCGGGACGGCGGGGTGCGCCGGGCCACCGGCGCCTTCATCATCGGGTCTTACCTGGTCTTCCTCGGATCTTTGCTGGCCACCGCGCATACCGCCGCGCCCGCGCCCAGGCTCACCGTTCTCCCGCTCCTGATTACGGCCGTGGCCGGGGTAGCGGGACTGGCCCGGCGCCCTGGCCGGCGAGCCCGGAAGCCGGGCGGGGGCACGGGCCCTCCGGCCGGGCAGCCGGGCGGTCAGCCCGGCGACGACCCGCCCGCGGACTCCAGCACGACCTCGGACGAGAGCAGGTCGTAGGCGTCCAGGTCAACCTCGCCCAGCAGGTCGGCCGACGCGCCGAGCGCCACCGCGTGCCGCAGCGCGTCCGGCCACGCCCAGCCCTGCCGTCACGGCGGGCAGCAGCCCGGCCACCACGGCCTCCGCGAACAGGGACAGCCCGGGATAGCCCTCCAGTGCGGCCCGCCACTGCCCCCCGGACCCGTTCGCCGCGGCGGCGAGGAGTGCCGCACCGGACAGCATGGCCGCCGCCTTCGAACCCCGGTTCACCAGGGCGGCCGGGCCCTCAGACACCCCCGCGCCGGGCACCCCGGCCGTGGACGCGAGCAGCACCAGGGCGGGGTGGCGCTCCAGGCTGCGCCACAGGGCCGGGCCGCCGGCGTGGATGATGGCCGGCACTGACGCCTCCGCGGCGTAACTGGCCAGCGACGCGTAGATGTCCAGGGGCAGGCCAGCCGGGAGCCCGCCGCTCAGCACTACGGCGTCCATGCCCGGCAGGAGTTTGCGGAACTCGCCGGCGAACCGGCCGAGTTCCTCGGTGGTGATGAACGGGGCGGGCTCGCTCAGCTGGGTACTCTCTTCGCGCGCCTCGTCCAGCACCTCGACGATCCGCCGTGACTCGCGGCTGATCCTGGTGAAGGCCGTGGTCACGCCCGCGCGGGCCAGGTCAGCCTCGATCAGGTCACCCGCCCCTCCGCCCGCGAAGCCGGCCACCAGCACGTCCTCGCCCAGGCCGGCCAGGACCCGCGCCACCGCCAGGCTCCCGCCGCCAGCCCGGCTGGTCATCCGGCTGATCTGGTTGGGCGCGCCCCAGGAGATCTCTTCGGCCTCGTAGCTGACGTTCACCGTGGCGTTCAGCGCGACGGTGAGGATCACGAGGCCAGTTCCGCGGCGACGGTCGCACCCAGTTCCCAGCACGCCTCCAGGTCTGCGGCCCCCACGTCACCTACGACCGTGACCGGTGGCCGGGCGCGGCGCCACCGCAACCCGGTCGTGATCGACTCCACCGCCCGCACCGCCCCTCCGGTGTCGTTGTTGCCGTGCACGTACAGGCCATAGTGCCTGCGCTGGGTCGCCTCCAGGCAGGGGTAGTAGATGCCGTCGAAGAAATGCTTGAGCGCGCCCGACATGTACCCGATGTTGGCCGGCGTACCCAGCAGGTAGCCGTCCGCGCCGAGCACGTCGACGGCCGACGCGGTCAGCGCGGGCCTGGTCACGACCTCGACGCCCTCGATGTCGTCGTGCCCCGCGCCCGCCAGCACCGCCTCGAACATCGCCTGCATGGACGGTGAGGAAGTGTGGTGAACGATCAGCAGCCGGGCCATCGCCCAGCGACATTACCCTGGCGCCATGCGTTCTGCTGGTGCGGCCCTCGCGGATTTCTGCTGTGTGCTGCTCTTCGTGGTGATCGGCCGGGCCAACCACCACGCCGGCGGGGCCCTGGCCGGACTGTGGGACACCTTCTGGCCGTTCGCCGCGGGCGCGGCGGCCGGCATGGCGCTGACCCGGTTCTGGCGCCGGCCCACCGCGCTGGTCCCGACCGGGGTCGGCGTGTGGCTCAGCACCGTGGCGGTCGGCATGACGTTGCGGGTCCTCGCGGGCCAGGGCACCGCGTTTGCGTTCATCCTGGTCGCGCTGGCGTTCCTCGGCCTGTTCCAGCTCGGCTGGCGGCTGGTGTGGCGGTGGGCCAGCCCCCGGCTTCTGACCGACGACGCTAATGTTCGCAATCACTGACGTTAGAGAAAAATTGCCGGAGGGCGGCGGGCGGGCGCACGAGAGCTGCCTAACCCCGCTTGGCGTGCGGGCCTGACCTGCGCGTCCGCCTGACCCGTCTGCCTGCCTGACAGGAGCGCCTGATGACCGCACCCGAGCTCGTGACCTACCAGATGGTGCTGCTGCGGCACGCGGCCGCGGGACGCGACTTCGACGAGGAGACGCGGGAGCGGATCTTCCGCGAGCACCTCGCGTACACGCTCAGCATGGTCGCGGGCGGCGACCAGCTCGCCGCGGGCCCGGTCAAGGACAGCCCGGCCGAAGACGAGGACATCTGCGGGGTCGGCATCTACCAGAAGGAGTCGCTGGACGAGGTCCGGCGGCTGATGGAGCAAGACCCCGGCGTTGCGCAGGGGCTCTACTGCTTCGACGTGATGACCTGGCGCACCGCGCCGGGCACCGTCACCGCGCCGGCCGCGGCCTGGGCCCGCGGCTGACCCCGCTGCGGGGCCCGCGCAGCAGCCGCCGGGCAGCTCAGTGGCCAGAAGCCGCGGCCGCGTTGACTTCGAGCCGTAGCCGGGGGCTGCCGGTCACGCCTAGCGCCCGGCGCCGCGAGAGCCGATGCCGCGCCGCGTCGGCGTTGTCCTGCAGCCGGGCGGCCTCCCGTTCCAGGAGGGCCGCCCCGGCGTCGGTGAGCCGGTAGTAGCGGCGCATCCTGCCGTCGACCACTTCTTCCCGGTCCGACTCGAGCAGCCCCTCGTCGGCCAGCCGGTCCAGCGCCCCGTACAGGGTGCCGGGGCGCAGCGCCAGCCGCCCGCCGGACAGGTCGGCGACTTCACCGATGATCGCGTACCCGTGCAGTGGCTGCGGAGCCAGTGCGGCCAGGATCAGGAAGGTGGGCTCGCGCAGCGGATCAGTCATCCCCGCAAAGTATCGGTGATCAACGTATCTCAGCAAGCAAGCTGCCAGGTGCGTGGTCAGTCCAGGCAGAACTCGTTGCCCTCCGGATCACCCATGACGATGAAACCGGCTGACATCGGGCCGGGTTCGAAACGCCGAACGCGACTCGCGCCGAGGGCGACCAGGCGCGCGCACTCGGCCTCCAGAGCCGCCAGGCGGGCCTCGCCCGTCAGCCCGGCGGCGGCCCGCAGATCCAGATGCACCCGGTTCTTCGCTGTCTTCGGCTCCGGAACCCTCTGGAAGAACACCCGCGGCCCGGCACCAGCCGGGTTAACGATCGCCGACCGGTCGTTACGCTGCTCCGCGGGCACACCCCACGCGTCCAGCGCCGCGTCCCACGACGGGAAACCGGGCGGCGGCGGGGCCAGCACATAGTGCAGCGCCTCGGCCCAGAAGGCCGCGTGCGCCGCCGGGTCGGCACTGTCAAACGTCACCTGAAACTCCACAGTCATGGCCGTAGTCTGACCCGGGCCACCGACATCGGCGCCGATTCCTGGAGCGCCGCCCCCCGCCGAAGACTAGGGAGCCTCCCTAGGGTGCTGCGGCCAGGACGGCCACATGATCAGGACGTGGAAACTCTCGCTGAGATTTCTGAGGTCCGGAAGCCTGCGTCTCACCAGCAGGCGGGCACACCGCTGGACCCCACCGGCCACCCCAAGACAGAAGGCACCGCCATGACGATCAGCCCAAGCGTGACCAAGGCCACCTCCGTGGCCGAGCCCGCCACCTCCGCGCCCGAGCCCGCACGGCAGCACAAGAGGAGCCTGCTTCTCGGGCTGCTGCCGTTCGTCGGCGTGATCCTGTTCGCCATCAGTGCCGCTCAGATCGTGATCGGAGGCCAGCGCTGACTGGCAGCACCAGCTGGCGCTGGCGGCGGTCGTGTACCTGATCGGCTGGGCGGCGCTGGGAGCCGGGATCTCTCACATCTTCTTCGGAAAGGCGATTTCCCGGTCGATCGGATTCGCCCGGAGCCCCTACGAGCTCGAAGTGGGCTTCGCCAACCTCGGCTTCGGTGTCGCGGCACTGATGGCAGGCTCGTTCCAGAAGGAGTACTGGCTCGCGATCATTGTCGCGAACTCCATCTTCCGGGTGGGATGCGGCGCCGGTCACATCAAGCAGATCGTCATGGACCGCAACTACGCCATCAACAACAGCGCCATCTTGTTCCTCAACTTCGTTGTTCCTGCTTTCCTGGTGTTCAGCTACTTTGCCTGGGCCTGACTGGCTGGCCCGTCCAGAGCAGCTTCCGCTGTCCCTACCGGATCAAGTGAGTTCAGTGCAGAGGCATGACCGCCGATGTGGCGGTCATGCCTCTTCTGCTGTGACCGCAGGCGCCCCCGGAAGTGACCCCGGGCAGTCACCAGGCGGCTCCCGGACGGCTGTCCCGTTCCGGCGGCGCTGTCAGGCCTCGCTGGACCGGCGGCGCGGCGCCGCTGACCCGGTCAAACCGGATGCGCTGCGCGCCGTAGCTGCTGACTTCCAGGAACTCCCCGTGATCAATAAGCCGGAGCGTCAGGCCCTCCCCCGCCCATTCGCCGGGAGCCGCCGGCGTCACAGTTCGTGGCTTGGCGAGGCCGATGCTGACGGCTGCTGACCCCGCCTGGCCGTCGTTCGCGGACGTGAGGGTGGCGTAGGCGCGCAGTTCCTCGCTGTAGTAGGCGCCGGTGGGCGCCGGGGCTGCTGGCCCCGCGGCAGCGCGGTGGTAGATCTCTGGTGGCAGGTCACTGCCGACGTCCTCGTACCACAGTTGGCCTGCGACCAGGCGCAGGCGGATCGAGGCCGCGTCGGCGACGCCGCGCCAGCTGCCGTCCGCGAGCGCGACGAAGTGGTGCAGCCAGTCGCCTTCAACCTGCTCGAGGCGGCCGTCGTCGGCAGCGGTAAGGGTGGCGTAGACATCGAGGCCGGTGCAGTACCAGCGCCCGGCAACGGCGCCTTGCGCGGCACGGGCAGCTGCCAGGTCGCTGCGGGCAGGCGATGCTGGAGCACGCACGCCCGTGATCCGCCCGGCGATGCGGAGGGCGATCTCAGTCGGATACGTGTCGTCCCGGTTGGCCAGTACCGCGACACCGACGGCCTCATCGATCAAGTAGCACAGAGCAGACCGGAATCCCGGGATGAAGCCCGCGTGCAGGTACGCGCGGTGCCCGCCGACTGCCGCGACTTCCAGGCCAAGCGCGTACGGCAGCTGGCGCCCGCCGGCCAGGACGGCAGGCTCCAGCAGTGCATCACGAGCCTCCACGCCCAGCACGGCGCCGGTCAGCATGAAGGCTTGCCACCGGGCCAGATCGTTGACCGACGTGATCAGCGCGCCATCACCGACCGTGGTCTCGAGGAGGTCAACGCGGTCCCAGCCGCCGCCTGACGCCGGGGTGTAGCCCGAAGCCAGGCCAGGCACCGGTACCGCAAGGTTGTCCCTGAACCGGGTGGCGCGCATCTCCAGCGGCCCGAACAGTCGTTTCGACGCGAACTCGGCCAGCGACGTTCCGGTCAGCCGCCGGACCACCGCGGCGCCGAGCACGAAGCCGGTGTTGGAGTAACTCCAGCTGGTACCCGGCGGGAAGTTAAGGCCGGTCTGCCCAGCCAGCAGGGGCATCAGCCGGGCCTCGTCCATCCCGGCCATGGGGACGCCGGCCAGCTCGCAGAGCGAAAAGTACTCCCGCAAGCCGCCGGTGTGGGTCAGGCACTGCCGCAGCGTCACCGGAACCGGGAACGACAGCTCCGGCAGGTGGGCCCGGACGTCGTCGTCCAGGGACAGCATGCCGTCGCGCTCCAGCAGCACCAGGCAGGCGGCGGTGAACTGCTTGCTCGCGGAGGCGATGTCAAAGACCGTGTCGGGACCGATCGGGATTCCGTGTTCGGGCACCGCCAGGCCAGCCGACGCGTGCGCGATCAGCCCGGCGGGGCCATCAGACGCCGGCGGCGTGGCCTGGGCCGTCGCCGGTCACGGACTCGAAGACAAGGTCAGCAAGCTCCACACGAGAAACCTAGCTACCAGGCGGGCAGGCCACGAACGGTCTCGGCGCCCGGCGTTTAGCCCAGGCGGGGTCTGCGGCTCACGCGGGCAGGCGATCCTGATCATCGGTACCGGGCGGAGCACGGGCTGACACAGACGGCGCTCGCCCGTCGCCTCGGGATAAGGCAGCCCGCCGTCGCGAGGCTAGAGGCCGGAGACCATGAGCCGTCCGTGGCCACCCTCGCCCGGCTGGCCAACAATCTGTGTATCACGCTGCGCCTCGGCGTCGAACCGGAGTCCGTCGTACTTGTGTCCGCCTGAACCGGACAGGCACATCTCCCGCGAAACGTGCGCCATAACCGGACATAACACCCGCCAGGGCGCACGTCACGCGGGATACGTCGCTTCTACCCTGGCCCCGCGGGACGGGGTCAGGCACCACGATCCCGGTCCGGGCTGGTGCGACCACTCCCTGGCCAGGCCCACCCCTTGCCAGCCCTGCGCCCTCGGAAATAGACTGAACGTTCAGTCAGCGTGAGGAGCGCACCGTGTCGAGTCAGCAGGACAGCCCCCCGCGGCTTTCCGACGATCTCTCCAGCGTCATCGCCCAGCAAGAAAAGATCTTCGTCGAGCGTCAGCCAGAGTCGGCCCGGATGGCCGGCCGCGCCCAGCACAGCCTGGCCGGGGGGGTGACGTCCAGCTGGCAGATCACCGTCCCGCAGCCGGTCTGGCTCAGCCACGGCAAGGGCTCCAAGATCTACGACGTGGACGGCAACGAGTACGTCAACCTGCACGGCGGATACGGCGCGGCCCTGGCCGGCCACGCCCACCCGGCCATCGTGGAGGCCGTGCACAGCCAGGTCGGCCTGGGCACGCACTTCGCCCAGCCCACCCAGAACGCGGTGGCGGTCGGGGAGGAACTCGCCCGGCGGTTCGGCCTGCCGCTGTGGCGGTTCGCCAACTCGGGCACCGAGGCCACCATGGACGCCGTGCACCTGATGCGGTCGATCACGGGCCGGGACCTGATCATCAAGGTGGAGGGCTGTTACCACGGCCACCACGACTCGGTCCAGGTCTCGGTGGCCCCCGAGGCGGACGAGGCCGGCCCGGCGGACCGGCCCGCCCAGGCCCCGTCCAGCTCGGGCATCCCCGAAGCGATCATGAAGCTCACCCTGGTGGCCACCTTCAACGACCTGGCCAGCGTCGAGCGGCTGCTGGACGAGCACCCGGACCAGGTCGCCGGGATGCTGATCGAGCCGATCATGATGAACGCGGGAATCATCGAGCCCGAGCCGGGCTACCTGACCGCGCTGAAGGACCTGCTGCACTCCCGCGGCGCGCTGCTTACGTTCGACGAGGTCAAGACCGGGCTGACCGCGGGCTACAGCGGCGCCACCGGGCTGACCGGGGTGACACCGGACATCATGTGCCTGGCCAAGGCCATCGGCGGTGGCGTGGCCATCGCCGCGGTCGGCGGGTCGGCCGAGGTCATGGCGCACGTCGCGGACAACGGCTACGAGATGGTCGGCACCTTCAACGGCAACCCGCTCGCGGTGGCCGCCTGCCGGGCCATGCTCACCGAGGTGGCCACGCCCGAGGCGTACCAGCGGATCGACGCCCTCCGGGAGCGCGCGGTCAGCGGGATCGAGCGGGAGATCGCCCGCACCGGGCTGCAGGCCCACGTGGTGGCGGTCGGAGCCAAGGGGTGTGTCGTGTTCTCCCCGGAGCCGGTCCGCAACTACCGCGGCTTCCTCGGCATCGACGACCGGTACAGCCACGCGCACTGGCTCTTCCAGCACAACGGCGGCGTATTCCTGCCCCCATGGGGCAAGATCGAGCAGTGGCTTATCTCGGTCCAGCACGACGAGTCCGATATTGACCTGCTGGTGGCCAACTTCGGTGCGTTCGCCACGGCCGTGACTAGCTGAACGTCCGCTGACCGCTCGCTGAGGATCTACTTTCGGTCCTGTTTTGCCTGCTGAATGCCCTTTTGCCCGGAGGACCTTGCGCTTATGCTGTCGCAGTAGTACCTGTTATTGACGGACTGTTCAGTCAGGATTCATCCGGCTGGGCGGACCGGGACCGAGCCCCGGAGGAAGAAGCGAGCTGGTGCATCCGCGAGAAGGCTGGCCAAAGGACGGGTCACGCCCGCCGATGTTCACCCGCCGCAACTTCCTGGCCGGCGCGGGCGCCGGCCTGGCCGCCCTGGCCGGTGGCGGCCTGCTGGACGCGTGCGCACCCGCCCTGGCCGGGTCGGGCACGGTACCGCTGCCCCGCAAGGACAACCCGGTCCGGTGGCCCCTGTTCAGCGAGAACAAGGCGATCGCCAGCGGGCTGCAGCCCGAGACCGGCGCCACCTTGCAGATCTTCAACTGGGTCGCCTACGTCAACCAGGCCTGCCTGAACCACTTCGCCAAGAAGTACAACTGCAAGGTGCAGGTGACCACGTTCAACACGATGAACGAGGCCCTGTCCAAGCTGCGCAGCGGGTTGTCCTTCGACGTGTTCATGGGCGTGACCGTGGACGTCATGGGCCAGCTGATCGAGTCCAAGCTGGTCCAGCCGCTGAACCACAGCTACATCCCGAACATCAGCCAGGCCTGGACGGACTTCACCAACCCGTTCTACGACCAGGGCTGGCAGTACACCACCCCGTACACGATCTACACGACCGGGATCTCCTGGCGTAAGGACCTGGTGCACGAGAACCCGTACGCCATGCGCAACCCCTGGGCCATGCCCTGGCAGTCGAAGTACAAGGGCAAGGTGGCCATCCTCGACGACTACCGCGAGGGCATCAGCCTGGGGCTGATGAAGAACGGGATCTTCGACCTGAACACCACCGACCGGGCCAAGATCGCCCTGTCCCGTCGGTCGCTGGAGGACCTGTCCAGGCTGGTCAACGTGCGTATCGACAACAACGACTACACCGAGATCCCCACGGGCCAGACGTGGATCCACCACGCCTGGTCCGGGGACATGGCCGCGGCCCCGTACTACATGCCCAAGGGCGTGCCGGTGGAGACCGTCGGCTACTGGTTCCCGACCGACGGCCGGGGGCCGGTGGCCAACGACACCCTCACGGTGCTGAAGTCGTCAACCAACCCGGTGCTGGCGCACCTGTTCCTGAACTACATGCTCGACCTGCCGAACGTGCTGGAGAACATCAGCTTCAACGGCTACATGCAGCCACTCAACGCGGTCACCCCGCAGCGCCTGGTCAAGGAAAAGCTGCTGCCCAAGAGCCTGATATCCACCGCGGTGCTACCGTCCGACTTCCGGCGCGGCGTGGGCGAACTGCAGTTGCCGGTGGACGCTGACGCCCTCTGGCAGCAGGCCTGGCTCGTCGTGAGCAACGGAATTTAGGGGAGGCCATGACAGCACCGCCGGGGTTGCCGCGATCGCTCAGACGACCGCGGGACGGCGGCCAGAAGCCTGCCCGGCAGAGCCGGCTGTTCTGGGTGCTGCTGGCCCTGCCCGGCATCCTCTGGCTCACCCTGCTGTTCATCGTGCCGTTCTACGCGGTGCTGGCCATCGCGATGGGGCAGCTCAACCGGCTGTTCGAGTCCCCGATCGCGGTCTGGAACCCGTTCGGGTGGAGCTCCTCCAACGTCATCAACGTCTGGCATGACCTGTTCGGCGCGACCTCGTTCGCCGGGCCCATCGTGCTGCGCACCCTGTTCTACGTGGCCCTCGCCTCGGTGCTGTCCCTGGTCATCGCGTACCCGGCGGCCTACTTCGTGGCCCGCTTCTCCGCCCGCCGCAAGGCGCTGTTCCTGATCCTGCTGATCGCCCCGTTCTGGATCAGCTACATGATGCGGATGCTGGCCTGGATCGACCTGCTCCAGACCAACGGCTACGTGAACCGCGCCCTGTCCGCCCTGGGGCTGATCTCCTCGCCGATCAACTGGCTCGGCGGCCGGTGGTACACGGTGGTGCTGGGCCTGGTCTATGGCTACATCCCGTACCTCATCCTGGTGCTGTTCGCGGGGCTGGACCGGATCGACCCCTCGCTCATCGAGGCCGGCTGGGACCTCGGCCTGAACCGGGTCCGCACTTTCGTCCGGGTCACCCTGCCGCTGTCCCGGCAGGCCATCCTGACCGGCTTGCTCATCACCGTGCTGCCGATGCTGGGCGACTACTTCACCAACCAGCTGCTGTCCGGCGCGGCCAACACCTCGATGGTGGGCAACCTGATCCAGGGCCAGCTCGGCACGCCCGGGCTGGAGGGGCAGGGCGCCGTGCTGTCCCTGATCCTGCTGCTGGTCCTGCTGATACCGATGATCTACTACGTGATCGCCACCAACCGATCCACGCGGGAGGCGGCGTGACCGCGACCAGCGCCCCCGCCCGGGCGGCCGAGCCCCAGGGCACCTCGGCCCGCAGCGGCCTGTCCCGGCTGCTGCCCCGCCGCAACCCCTGGGGCCACCCGTGGTTCCTGGAGGGCTTCACCTGGCTGTACCTGATCTGGTCGCTGGTGCCGATCGGCATCGCGGTGCTCTTCTCGTTCAACAACGGGAAGTCGCAGAGCGCCTGGCAGGGCTTCTCCTGGCGGTGGTACTTCGGCGACCCGGTCAACTCGGTGCTGCACAACCCGCAGCTGCATGCGGCCGTCATCCAGACCGTCCGGCTGTCCGTGCTGACCACGCTGATCGCGGTCCCGCTGGGCGTGGCGTTCGCGCTGGGCATCAACCGCTGGCGCGGTTTCACCTCGTCGACGTTCAACTACGTGATGATCCTGTCCTTCGTGATCCCGGAGCTGATCTTCGGCGTCGCGATGTTCTTCGTGTTCACGGTCCTGTACACCTCGGTCCACCTGGGCACCCTGGCCGAGGTGCTGGGGCTGGTCAGCTGGAACGTGAGCTGGCCGGCCATCATCGTCCAGGCCCGGCTGGTCACCCTGGGCCGCCAGTACGAGGAGGCGGCCGCGGACCTGGGTGCCAACCAGGTGTCCACCATGCGGCGCGTCATGATCCCGCTGCTCGGGCCGGCCATCTTCGCCAGCGCCGTGCTGGTGTTCTCCGGGGTCATCGACGACTTCGTGATCGTCGACTTGCTCTCCTCGAACGCGAGCAACACGCCGATGTCGGTGATCATTTACTCCACCCAGCACGGCGGCAACGGCGGCCCGGCGCTGAACGCGCTCGGCACGATCATGCTGGCGATGTCCCTCATCATCGCGGCCCTGGGCTACGTGGCCTACCGCTGGGCGACCCGCGGCGAGCGGGGCAGCGGGATCGAGGCGCTGACCACGATCGCCGGCAGCGACTAGACGGCTGCGCCCCCCGACCGCGACCCTCCAGGGCCACCGGCCGCCTGGATCGCTGCGGCCGCCGGGGCCGCCGCAGTCGGCGTGTCACGGATCTGGTGCGCGAATACCGTGGCAAACCGGGCACTGGCGCGCGCCACACACGTGACGAGTCCGCCCCACCAGCCATCAATATGACCCGTGGACCCACATGAGCGCGCGGGCGCCCGTCCGCGCCGCCAATTTGCTAAGGCCAGGCTTATCAGTTTAGGCTTAGAGTCATGGTTGCGGACGCGGGACTTCACGAGCCGGACGTCACCGAGGTGGCTGCGGCGCTGCGGGTCAGCATCGGCCTGCTGCTGCGGCGGATGCGCCAGGTCCGGCCCGACGGGGAGCTCAGCCTGCCGGAGACGTCGGCCCTCGCCCGGCTGGACCGCACGGGCCCGGCCACCTCCAGCACGCTGGCCAAGCTGGACCAGATCAGCCCGCAGTCGATGGGCGCCACGCTGGCCGGGCTGGAAGCCCGCGGGCTGGTACGGCGGCAGCCCGACCCAGAGGATGGCCGGCGGGCCGTGCTCTCGCTGACCGGAGCCGGGGAGCAGGTGCTGCGGGACAAGCGCAGCGCCCGGGTCGCCCAGCTGGCGCAGGCCCTGTCGAACGGCTTCACGCCCGCGGAGCTCCG
The DNA here is from genome assembly GCA_963781085.1 of uncultured Actinomycetes bacterium. Taxonomy (GTDB): domain Bacteria; phylum Actinomycetota; class Actinomycetes; order Streptosporangiales; family Streptosporangiaceae; genus RYN-230. The sequence continues at coordinate 66,217 of CAWAES010000020.1, read as the reverse complement.
GCAGCTCCACACGGCCGCCCCGCTGCTCGAGCGACTGGCGCAGACCATTTGATGGCCCGGCAGCTGACGGCCAGCCCCGGCGACCGCTACCGCTGGGTGGCCCTGGCCAACACGACCGCGGCCATGTTCATGGCCACCCTCGACGGGTCCATCGTCATCATCGCCCTGCCGGCCATCTTCCGCGGTATCCACCTGGACCCGCTGGCGCCCGGCAACATCAGCTACCTGCTGTGGATGATCATGGGGTACCGGCTGGTCCAGGCCGTGCTCGTGGTCAGCCTCGGCCGCCTCGGCGACATGTTCGGCCGGGTCAAGATCTACAACGCAGGGTTCGCGGTGTTCACCGCGGCCTCGATCCTGCTGTCGTTCGACCCGTTCCAGGGCGGGCACGGCGCGCTGTGGCTGATCGGCTGGCGGGTGCTCCAGGCCATCGGCGGGTCCATGCTCATGGCCAACTCGGCCGCGATCCTGACCGACGCGTTCCCGCCCGAGCGGCGGGGCTTCGCGCTGGGCACCAACCAGGTGGCCGGCCTGGCCGGCCAGTTCGTCGGCCTGGTCGCCGGGGGCCTGCTGGCCGCGATCGACTGGCGCGCGGTGTTCTGGGTCAACGTGCCGGTCGGCGTGTTCGGGACGCTGTGGGCCTACCGCAAGCTGCGGGACAACGGGGCCCGCAACCCCGGCCGGATCGACTGGTGGGGCAACGTCACCTTCGCCGTCGGCCTGGGCGCCGTCCTGATCGGCATCACCGAGGGTATCCAGCCGTACGGGCACGACAGCATGGGCTGGGCGAACCCGTCGGTCGTCGGGCTGCTGACCGGGGGCAGCGCGCTGCTCGCGGTGTTCGCGGTGATCGAGACCAGGATCGCCGACCCGATGTTCCAGCTGAGCCTGTTCCGGATCCGGGCGTTCACGGCCGGCAGCATCGCGGGCTTCGTGGTCGCCATCGCCCGCGGCGGCCTGCAGTTCATGCTCATCATCTGGCTCCAGGGGATCTGGCTGCCCCTGCACGGCTACTCCTACGCCGACACCCCGCTGTGGGCCGGCATCTTCCTGCTGCCGCTGACGGCGGGCTTCCTGGTCTCGGGGCCGGTCTCGGGGACCCTGTCTGACCGCTTCGGCTCGCGGGGCATCGCCACCGCCGGGATGATCGTGTTCGGCGGCAGTTTCATCGGCCTGCTGTTGCTGCCGATCAACTTCCCCTACTGGGCCTTCGCCCTGATCATCGCCGCGAACGGGATCGGCAGCGGCATGTTCGCCGCGCCGAACTCCTCCTCGATCATGGGCAGCGTCCCGGCCAAGCAACGCGGCGCGGCCTCCGGCATGCGCTCCACGTTCCAGAACTCCGGCACGGCCCTGTCGATCGGGGTGTTCTTCTCACTGATGATCGCCGGGCTGGCCAGCACCCTCCCGCAGTCGCTGACCAGTGGCCTGGTCCGGCAGGGGGTCCCGCACGGCGTGGCCGCGCACGTGGGGTCGCTGCCGCCGGTGTCGTCACTGTTCGCGGCGGTGCTGGGGGTGAACCCGATCGAGCACCTGCTCTCCACGGCGGGCGCGCTGGCCTCGCTGCCCGCCGCCGCCCAGCGGGTCCTCACCGGCCGCGAGTTCTTCCCCCAGCTGATCTCGGCGCCGTTCCATCACGGCCTGACCGTGGTGTTCGCCGTGGCCGCCGGGCTGGCCGCGCTGGCCGCGGTCGCGTCCCTGCTGCGGGGCGGCCGTTACGTCCACCCCGAACTCCAATCCGAGCGCCCCACCACCAGTAGCCCCACCACCAGCACCACCACCAGCCACCGCTGGCACCACCAGCAACGGCGCCAGCAGCAACATCAACACCGCGAAAGAGGAGCACGATGGCCCTGACCACCCTGGACGCCCGGCCGGCCCTGGTCGTGATCGACCTGCAGAAAGGGATCACCGCCCGGCCCGGGATTCCTCCCCTCGATGACGTCATCGCGCGGTCGGCCAGCCTGGCCGCGGCCTTCCGCCGGCACGGGCTGCCGGTCGTGCTGGTCAACGCCAGCGGCGGTGCGCCCGGGCGCACGGAGGTCAGCAGGCCCGCCTTCACCCCGCCGCCGGACTGGACCGACCTCGTCCCCGAACTGGACCAGCAGCCCGGCGACCTGCTGGTCACCAAGCAGACCTGGGGCGCGTTCCACGCCACCCCGCTGGACACGCTGCTCCGCGAGCGCGGCGTCACCCAGATCGTGCTGACCGGGGTCGCGACCAGCGCGGGCGTGGAGTCCACCGCCCGGGCCGCGCACGAGCACGGCTACCACGTGGTGCTGGCCACCGACGCGATGACCGACCGGGACCCCGACCTGCACCGCAGCAGCGTGCAGCGGATCTTCCCCCGGCTCGGTGAGACGGCCACCACCGACGACGTCCTGGCCATGCTCGACAAGACCCGGTAACCCGGCCCTCACGGACGCTGGGCGACCCCGCAGTAGCCCCAGCGCGAGCTGTCGCTGTCGGCGAGCGCGGGATCCTCGCAACCCCACAGCCCCAGGTGAGCCACTTCGGCCGGGGCGCCTTCGTAGGGCGGCTCCAGCCGCAGCCCGGCGAAGAACCGCCGCACCGACGCCCGGTCCCGCAGGTGCAACTGGACCGGCGCGTCTGCGTACACGTCCTCCCAGCGCGCCACCGCGAGCGGCGGCACGCCGTCCGCGGTGGCGTGGGACAGGGCGAGATAGCTGCCGCCCGCGAGCGGGGCCAGGTACTGCTGCACCAGCTCCCAGGGGTCCGACCCGTCCGCGACGAAGTGCATGACCCCGGTCATGATCAGGCCGACCGGCTGGCTGAAGTCGATGAGCCGGACCAGTTCCGGGTGGGCCAGTAAGGCGTCGGGGTCGCGCAGGTCGGCCTGGATCAGGGTGGCGTCGCCGTCACCGTCGAGTGCGTAGCCGAGCTCTGCGACGGCGGGGTCCATGTCCACGTACACCACCCGGGCGGTCGGCAGGATCTCCCGGACGACCTCGTGGGTGTTGCCGACCGTGGGCATGCCGCAGCCGATGTCGAGGAACTGGCCGACGCCCTGCTCCGCGACCCAGCGCGCGGCCCGCTGGTGGAATCCCCGGTTCGCCCAGGCGATCTCCGCGAACTCCGGCACCACGTCCTGCAGCTTCGCCGCCGCGTCGCGGTCCACCGGGTAGTTACGCCAGCCGCCCAGCATGTAGTCGTAGATGCGAGCCGGGCTCGGCCTGCTCAGGTTGACGCCCGGCGGAAGTTGCGGCACACCCGTCATGACGCCTCCAGATTGCCTGCCCACCCCAGGTCTGGCCCGCGCTGTGCTGACGAGACTACAGCGCGTATAAACCTCACGGCCTGTAACTGCTTCGCAGCTACAGCGCAATCTTAACCTGACGCCCACCTGACCGGACACAACTGACTCATCCTGCGAAAACAAAAGTTGCCGGCTACTCACGCCGGTTGCCGTGACAGGCGCCCGGCACGGCAGCCCGGCAAGGAGCGTTGCAACGACTGCGTCCGTTAAGACACCTTGAGCTGGTCCGGCTCCTCGACGGCCACGTCCTGGGCGCCGCCGCGCAGCACCCGCAGCGCGTCGGGGGCGAGGTACACCTGCACCGGGGTGCCCTGGCTGAGGTGCTCGGGATGCCCGCCGTCGTTCTGCACCAGCGCCTGCAGTTGCGCACCGGGCGCCAGCCGCAGCATGACCTGGGTCGCCGCGCCCAGGAACACCAGCCGCTCGACCATGGCCGGGACGCGATTCGGCCCGGTCGTGCCGTGCTTCTCGATCCGCACCCGCTCCGGGCGGATCACCGCGTGCGCGGTGCCCAGCGCGTCCACGTCACCGCGCTCCACGTCCAGCGCGGACTCACCGATCTTGACGCTGCACCGCGTGCCGGGTCCCCGCTCTACCACGTCCACTTCCATCAGGTTCGACACCCCCAGGAAGTCGGCCACGTAGGTGTCCGCCGGCTCCTCGTAGATCGTGCGGGGCGCGCCGATCTGGACGATCTGGCCGGAGTTCATCACGGCCAGCCGGTCGGACATGGTCAGCGCTTCCTCCTGGTCGTGAGTGACGTAGAGGAACGTGATGCCGACCCGCTCCTGCAAGGCCTTGAGCTCCACCTTGAGCGAGCGGCGCAGCTTGGCGTCCAGCGCGCCGAGCGGCTCGTCCAGCAGCAGCACGGCCGGGCCCAGGACCAGCGCCCGGGCCAGGGCCACCCGCTGCTGCTGGCCGCCGGACAGCTGCCCCGGACGGCGCTTCTCATACGAGCCCATCTGGACCAGGTCGAGCGACTCGTGCACCCGCTTGGCCGTCTCAGCCTTGGTCAGCTTCTGGTAGCGCAGCCCGAACGCCACGTTGTCGAACACGGACAGGAACGGGAACAGCGCGTAGCTCTGGAACACCGTGTTCACGTTGCGCCTGTGCGGCGGCACCCCGGACATGTCCGTGCCGTCCAGCAGGATCCGGCCCGAGGTGGGCTGCTCGAACCCGGCGATCAGCCGCAGTGTGGTGGTCTTCCCGCAGCCTGATGGCCCGAGCAGCGAGAAGAACTCCCCGCTGTCCACGGTGAGATCGATGCTGTCTACGGCAACTTCCGTGAACTGCTTGGTCAGTGCGACCAGCTGGATATGTCCACCAGGCACCGGGTGACCTCCTTATTTCACCGGCCGGGCGACCGCCCGGCCCATTCGAATCCCAGCTGGCCGGACGCGAACCGCATGCCCAGCTCGAACGCGCGCCCGGCGTCCACCGAGGGATCCGTGAGCGCGATCTGGATGGCCAGCCCGTCCAGCAGGGCGGTCAGCGTCACCGCGAAGTCCTCGGCGTTCACCGGCCCGAACTCGCCCGCCGCCTGGCCAGCCAGGACCACGGAGATGATCATCTCACGCCAGCGCTCATCGAACTTCTGCCGGACGCTGGCCACCTCGGGCAGCCGCACCGACTGGGCCCACAAGTCCAGCCAGAGCAGCCACGAGCTGGTGGGCTCGCCCTCGATCTCGATGAGGAAGTTCATGGCGACCAGTTCCTCCAGCCGCCCGGCGGCGCTGGAGAGGGCCGCCATCCGCCGGGTGCCCGCCTCGTACCAGGCGTCCTCGGCGTAGCGCAGCGCCTCGGTCAGCAACTGGTCCTTGGTCTTGAAGTAGTAGATCACCAGCGCCGGGCTGGTGCCGGCCCGCGCCGCGACGTCAGCGATCCGGGTCTCGGGGAATCCGCGCTCCTCGATGACCTCGATGGCGGCGCGCAACATCTGCTCACGGCGCTGGTCGGCAGTGTCGGCGGCGTCGCCGGCGCGTTCACTCATGCGGACATCCTCGCCCACTCCGTAACCCGGCGGAGCCCATTCAGGGGCCCCGCCCATGTGACCCGGCGAAGCCATTCACCAGCCCCGCCGGACGAGCCAGCTCCAGCGGGGGCGTTTTCGTCCGCCACCCCACTGATCTGGCCCGCGCTCTTGTGGCAACGGTATCAAATTTCTAGACTGAACATTCAGTCAACATGGTGAGAATTTCTCTGGAGGACGGATTCATGGCCGCAGCACCCACCGCAGCAGGGGCCCCAGCACAGGCCGGGGCACCAGCCGGGTCCTACGATGCGATCGTCATCGGCGGGGGGCACAACGGCCTGGTCGCCGCGGCCTACCTGGCCCGGTCCGGGGCGCGCACCGTGGTCCTGGAAGGACGGCACAAGACCGGCGGCGCCGCCACCACGGAGGCCCCCTGGCCGGACGCGCCGGAGTTCCAGGTCACCCGGCTCTCCTACGTGATGAGCCTGCTGCCGCCGACCATCATCAAGGACCTGGACCTGGCCCGGCACGGCTACAAGATCTTCCCGATGGGCCCGTACTACCAGGCCTTCCCGGAGGGCGGCTCGATCAAGCTGTACGCCGACGACGCGCGGCGCAATCACGAGGAAGTCTCCAAGTGGTCGAAGAAGGACGCGGACGCCATGCCACGCTGGGACGCCTGGCTGGCCGGGCTGGCCGACGTGCTCGGCCCGCTGCTGCTCACCGTCCCGCCCAACCTCGGGTCGCGCAAGCCCCGGGACCTGCGCGAGACGCTCCGGCTGGCCTGGAAGAACCGGGGCCTGGACGTGCGCACGATCGGCGACGTGACCCGGCTGATGACGATGAGCATCGCCGACCTGCTCGACGACTGGTTCGAGTCCCCGCAGGTCAAGGGGGCCCTCGCGGTGAACGGCGTGATCGGCACCTGGGCCGGCCCGTACGAGCCGGGCACCGCGTACGTGATGGCGCACCACTCGATCGGCGACGTCGGCGACGGTCACCTGGGGAACTGGGGGTTCCAGGAGGGCGGCATGGGCGCGGTCTCCAGCGCGATCGAGCGGGCCGCCCGGGAGCACGGCGCCGAGGTCCGGCTGAACTCCAAGGTGGCCCGCGTCCTGGTCAAGGACGGCCAGGCCCGCGGCGTGGTGCTGGAGAACGGCGACGAGATCCGCGCTCAGGTCATCGTGTCCACGGTGCACCCGAAGATCGCGTTCCTGGACCAGATCGACCGGGAGTACCTGCCGCCGGACTTCGTGGGCGACATCGAGCACTGGAAGACCCGCAGCGGGGTGGTGAAGATCAACCTGGCCCTGTCCGAGCTGCCTGACTTCGTCGCCGACCCCGGCTCCAACCTGCAGGAGCACCACACGGGCTCGGTGGAGATGGCCCCCACGATGGACTACATCGAGCGGGCCTTCCAGGACGCCCGGGACGGGAAGGCGGCCGCGGCGCCGTTCAGCGACGGGGTGATCCCCACTGCGTTCGACAAGACGCTGAGCCCGGAGGGCACCCACATCATGTCGCTGTTCACCCAGTGGGTGCCGGCCGACTGGAGCGAGGAGCCGCACACCGCGGAACTCGAGGCCTACACGGACCGGATGATCGACTGCTACAACGAGCTGGCCCCGAACTTCAAGGCGTCCATCCTGCACCGCGACATCGTCGGGCCGCACGAGATGGAAGAGGAGTACGGCCTGGTCGGCGGCAACATCTTCCACGGCGAGCTGTCCCTGGAACAGCTCTTCCACATGCGGCCGGCCCCGGGGTACGCGGACTACCGGACCCCGCTGCCGGGCCTGTACTACGGCAGTTCGGCCACGCACGCGGGCGGCGGGGTCTGCGGGATCCCCGGCTGGCAGGCGGCCCGGGCGGCGATCGCCGACCAGAAGAGCGCCAAGCGGGCTGGGCAGGTCCGCCGGCTGACCCGCCGCGCGTGACCCGCTCTCACTGCCCGCAACGAACACCGTGAGCGACGTCGGTGCCGCCGCCCCGGTCCCCGGTCTTCCGGCGACCGGGGTGGCGGACCGTCCGGCTCTGGCCGCGATGCTGGAGGCCCGCACCGTGGCCCTGGTCGGGGCCAGCCCACGGCCGGGCAGCCTGGGCGAGCGGATGGTCAGCGAGGTCACCAAGAGCCCGGCGCAGCCCGAGGTCTACCTGGTCAACCCCCGGCACGAGCGGATCGCCGGACGGCCCTGCCACGCGTCCCTGGCCGACCTGCCGGGGCCAGTGGACCTGGTGCTGATGGCCGTGCCCGATGCGGCCGTGGAGGAGCAGCTGGCCCTGGCGGCGCGCCGGGGGGACCGCTCCGCGGTGCTGTTCGGCAGCGCGCACGAGCTGCCTGGCCAGCACCCGGACACCCGACCTGGTCAGCACGAGGACACCCAGCCCGGTCAGCACCCGGACGACCGACCCGGTCAGCAGCCGGACGCGCAACCCGGCCCGCCGCTGAACCTGCGGGGCCGGCTGGCCGCCACGGCGCGCGCCGCGGGCATGGCGGTCTGCGGTGCGGGCTGCATGGGCTTCGTCAACGTGACCTACGGCCTGCGCGCGGTCGGGTACGTGGAGCCGGACCCGCTCCCCCGCGGCCCGGTCGCACTGATCACGCACTCGGGCTCGGTGTTCTCCGCCCTGCTGCGCACCCGGCGCGGGCTGGGCTTCACGATCGCCGTGTCCTCCGGCCAGGAACTGGTCACCACTGCGGCCCAGTACGCGGAGTACGCGCTGGGCCTGCCGGAGACCCGGGTGCTGGCGCTGGTCCTGGAGGCCATCCGGGAACCGGGCCGGCTGCGCGCGGTGCTGGCCGCCGCGCGCCAGCGCGGCGTCCCGGTGGTGATGCTCACCGCGGGCCGCTCGGCAGGCGGCCGGGCCCTGGTGTCGGCCCACTCCGGCGCGCTGGCCGCGGCGGACGGCGGGTGGGAGGCGCTGGCCGCCGCGTACGGCGTGCACCGGGTCGGCGACCTGGCCGAGATGGCCGACACGCTGGAACTGTTCGCCCTCAGTGGTACTCACACCCACCCCTCTAACGCCAACGTGCGCACGGGCATCGCGACCGTGCACGACTCCGGGCTGGAACGGGCCCATGTGGCCGACGTGGCCGACGAGCTGGGGGTGCCGTTCGCGGCGATCAGCGCGAAGACCACGGCGCGGCTGGCCGCCCTGCTCGACCCGGGTCTGGAGCCCGCCAACCCGCTCGACGTGTGGGGCACCGGGGCCCGCGCCCAGGAGCAGCTGGCCGGCTCGCTGGCCGCCCTGGCCGACGACCCGGCGGTGCGCGCGGTGGCGCTCGCCGTCAACCTGGTGCACGAGTTCGACGGGGACGACTCCTACCCGGTCGCGGTGGCCGAGACCGCGCGGCGGACCAGCAAGCCCGTCGTGGTGCTCAGCAACGTGCCGGCCGCTATCGACCCGGTCACCGCCGCCGGGCTGCGGGCCGGTGGCGTCCCGGTCCTGGAGGGCACCCGGAGCGGCCTGCTGGCCCTGAAGCATCTCCTCGACCACGACGCCCCCGGCCCCGGTTTGCCCGGCCCCGGCCTCCCAGTCCAAGGGGCCGCCCTCGGGCCAGCCTCCCCGGCCGCCGTCCCCCGCGTCCTTCCCAACCGGGCCCGGCAGCAGCGCTGGACCCGGCGGATCACTGCTGGGGAGGCGCACGGCGCGCGGCTGGAGGAACTGCTCCGCGACTACGGGATCGCCGCGGCCCGGACCCGGACCGCGGACAGCGAGGCCGGGGCGCTCGCCGCGGCCACGGAGATTGGCTATCCGGTGGTTCTCAAGACCGGCGAGCCCGGCATCGCGCACAAGTCAGACGCCGGCGGGGTGGTGCTGGGCGTCCGTGACCCGGATGCGCTGCGGGCGGCCTATCAGGATCTAGCTGAACGGCTGGGCCGCTGGGTGCTGGTGTGCGAGACGATCCCGGCCGGTCCCGAACTGTCCCTGGGCCTGGCCCGCGACCACGAGCTGGGCCCGCTGCTGGTGGTGGGCGCGGGCGGGGTGCTGGTGGAACTGCTCGCCGACCGGGCTGTGGCGCTGCCCCCGGTCAGCGCGGTGCAGGCGCACCAGATGCTGGGCACGCTCCGGGTGGCCCGGTTGCTGGCCGGGGTGCGCGGCCAGCCCGCGGCCGACCTGGACGCGGCCGCGGCCGCGATCACCGGCCTGTCCCAGCTGGCCGCGGAGCTCGGCGGCGTGCTCGAGGCGCTCGACATCAACCCGCTGATCTGCGGCCCGGACCGCGCGGTGGCCGTGGACGCCCTGGCCGTCCCCCGCCAGCCCGGTCTTTGAGCTGAGACTCCAGGGTGAGGTCGTGACCCTGGGCCAGGCCCACCGGTGCCCCGGCCGCGATCGCGAAGCGGCCGGGGCGCCGACTGGCCAGGAGTCTTGACTCAGCCCGAGCGGCGGGCGGACTGCCGTGGCTTCGCCCACGTGTCGGGCACCCAGTGCCTGGCCACGCCGCGGACCGGGCCGCGGGCGTTGATCATCTGCTGGAACGCCCGGGGCAGTTTCGACTGCGAACACCGGCCCTTGGAGTTGCGCCGGAGCACGGCGCGGACCCGGCTGGTGTATGTGCCCCGGCCGCTGATGTGCCGGTATTTACCGGTCCCGTCCGCGAGCTTGTAGGTGCCGTGCTCGACCGCTATCAGCAGGCAGGTCTTCCGGTTGAGCTGGCTCGCGCCACTCGTCTGGTGATGAATGGCCCGGAAGGTTCCCCGCGGAAAACGGATAAGACCGGAATTTATGTTGATGGTGCCACCTGCGGTGAATACGCCCCAGCCGATGGCGCTGGCCCTCGGTGAGGCCGCGGAGGTGGTCACGAACTGGAAGTGCTCGGTCGTGCTGCTCGTGCTGGCGCTAGCAGCGGTGACGCTGCTGCCCGCGACGACCGCGGTGAACGCGATCGTGCCGGCCGCCGCTCCCAAGGCTCTGCGCATGATGCCCCTTGTCACTAGTGCGGTTGATTCGCGGGGGAACTTAGCACGCCCGATTCTCGCCGGCATTCAATTTAACCGTCTCGTAGTGGCACTAGTTCGCCGGTGGCACAAGGGCGTACTTTCCGTAAATTAGCCCTTTCGCCATTCTTATCCGGGCACCCGAACGCCCGCCAAGCCCGTGGTCGCGGTGCTAGCCTGCCGGCAGGCAGCGGCGCCGGAGCGGGACTGGCGCGCGGGCCGGAACGAGAGGCGTCCATGCGAGGCATCCAGCCCATCCTGGCCATCGCGAGCGCGGCGGCGGTCGCACTGGTCCTGCTGCCTGCGGCTACCGCTGGAACCCAGGTGGTGCGGCATGTGTCCGCAGCCCGGCCGGGGTCCGACACCCGGTCGGGCATCGCCGGATCGACCGCGCCGGCCAGGACTGCGGGCCCGGGTGACGCCGTGACCTACCAGATCGATCCCAGGCATGACGGCGACCAGGCCGTGGGCACGCTCAGCACCAGATCGCTCAAGCGCAGATGGAAAGTGACCCTGGGCAAGGTCGGCAGCGACGGCACCGAGGCCGGAGACGTTTCCTACCCGGTGATTGCCGATCACCGGGTCTTCGTCACCGTCGAAAGCCCCCAGGCGTCGGGCACCAGGCTGTACGCGCTGAGTGCGCGCACGGGGGCCATCGAATGGTCAGCGAACCTGGGCAGTCTTTTCGCCTTCTCGGCTCTGGCCTATGACAAGGGCCGCATCTTCGCGGTTAATGACCTCAATCGCCTGTTCGCGTTCGCCGCAGGCACTGGTCACCGGTTCTGGTCCGTCCGGCTGCCTGGGCAGCTTTATTCATCGACACCCCCTACGGCCTATGACGGCGTCGTTTACGTCTCAGGCGAGGAAAATGCGGGAACGCTGTACGCGGTCAGTGAGGCGACCGGCGCCGTCAAGTGGAAGGCTACGGTGGAGAACGGCGAGAACAGCTCGCCTGCGGTCGAACGCCAGCGGCGTATACGTCTCCTATGCCTGCCAGCAGGACTACCGGTTCAGCCTCAGCGGGCATCTGGTCTGGCACCACACGACCGGCTGCGAGGGCGGGGGTGGCAGTACCGCGGTCATCGCGGATCACTCGCTGTACGCGCGCGGACCCGGGCCTCCGCCGATAATCCTCTCAAAGTCCTCGGGAAAGCAGACCGGGACCTTCATCTCGCAGACCGCGCCGGCCTTCGACAGCGACGCCATGTTCACGCTGCAGGCCGGGCGGCTGGTCGCCGGGCCCAGGTCCGGCGGCCCGCGGCGGTGGTCCTTCGGCCCCGGAACCCTCGTCACCGCACCCGTGGTCAGCGGGTCGGTGGTGTTCGAGGGGAGCAGCAACGGGATGGTGTACGGGGTGTCGGCCAGGACCGGGGCCCAGGTATGGAGCGGGAAGGCGGGATCACGGATCGTCGGTGTGGATGAGCAGAACCCGGTGGTCCTCGTCGGGATGGCCGTGGGCGACGGGCTGCTGGTCGTCCCGGCGGGAACCGCGCTGACCGCCTTCGGCGGCTGACCGCCAGCCGGGTCCCGGGTCTGGCGCTAGCGCGCGGCCTGCGGCCCGGGCCCTGGCCTGCGCGACGATCGCCGCGCCGGCCAGGTAACTGGCCACGTGTGCCCTGTCCCGCGCGCCGCGATGAGTCCCGCGGCGCCGGGCGGTCGTACTGTCGAACCGGTGACCGGGGAGGACTCCTGATGCGCAGCGTGACCTATTCGATGGGCGTCTCACTGGACGGCTATATCGCCGGGCCGGACGGCAGCTTCGGCTGGACGGCGCCCGACGAGGAGGTCTTTGGCTTCGTCACCGACGAGATCCGGCAGGTCGGCGTCCACCTGCTGGGACGAAGGCTGTACGAGACGATGCTGTACTGGGAGACCGCCGACCAGGATCCATCGCTCGACGAGTCAATGCTCGAGTGGGCCGCGATCTGGAAGGCGCTCCCCAAGGTGGTGTTCTCCACCACGCTGCCGGCGGTGCAGGGCCACACCCGCCTGGCCTCCGGCGGCCTGGCGGAGGAGATCGAGCGGTTGCGAGCCGAGCCGGCGGAGGGCGACATCGCGATCGGCGGCGCGGCTCTCGCCGCCGAGGCAGCCGCACTGGGCCTGATCGACGAGTACCGGGCCAGGGTCTACCCGGTGCTGGTTGGCGGCGGCATCCCGTTCTTCCCCCAGCGCGAGCGCCAGGTGGGTCTCGAACTCGTCGAGAACCGCACCTTCAGCTCGGGAGTCGTCTACCTCCACTACCGGGTGACGCGCTAGCCCGCTCGTCGGCCAAGGCACCAGCGAGGAGCGTGACATGGCCAGGATCAGCTACGACGAGCAGACCGCCGCAGCGTTCAAGGCGGTCCGCGAGGTCCCGCGCGACGGGCTCTCGGAGTGGCGCGAGGCGGTACGACGTCACCTGCGCCCGTCGCCGGGAATGACGCTGGCAGACATCGGCGCGGGGACCGGCGCGTTCTCCGCTGCGTTCAGCGGCTGGTTCGGCCTCAGCGTCCTCGCAGTCGAGCCGTCGGCCGCGATGCGAGATCAGATCCCGCGGACACCGGCCATCCAGGTGCTTGAGGGAGATGCGAGCGCCCTGCCGCTGCCAGCTGAGTCCGCAGACGCCGCGTGGCTCTCCCTGGTCATCCACCACATCCCAGACCTGCGGGTCGCCGCGCGCGAGATCCGCCGCGTTCTGCGCCCCGGTGCTCCCGTCCTCATCCGGCAGGGGTTCCCGGACCGGTACGAGCCTGCGGGGAACCTGAAGCCCGACGGGATCGAACTCGTCCGCTGGTTCCCTGAGACCGCCCGGGCGCTCAGTACGTTCCCGTCCGCCGAGGAGACGTGCGAGGCGTTCGCGGCGGCAGGGTTCCGCCGGGACGCTCTTGAGCAGGTTCGTGAGACCTACCCGGCCAGCCTCGCGGACTTCCTCGGCCAGGTGGACACTTTCCGCCGCGCCGACACCACGATGCGCAGCCTCACCGAGGACGAGTTCCTGCGCGGCAAAGAACGTCTCCGCCGGGCCGTACGGCGCGCCGAGGACACAGCGAACCCGGAGACCAGGAGCAACTGGCTTGACCTCCTGGTCCTGCGCTGACCGGACCCTGGTGCCGCCCCTCACCAGGGGGGCGTTTCGAGGTAGCGGGCGTGCTCGGCGCCGCGCCGGGGCTACTTTGCTTGCGAGACTGCCGTCTCCCCCGCCGGCGGCGCGAGTCCGACGAGCTTGGCGAGGAATCGGTCGGCTTGCTCAGGGAAGGGCGGCCAGGGCAGGTCAGGCTCATTGATCCGCAGAGACAGCATGCCGATGACGGCCGTCCGGAGATCGAGTGCGACGGTGGCGGCGTCCCCGGGCGCGGCAACCCCAGCGTCCATGCAGCGCTGCACCGCCGCCGTAGTGCGGGTGAACAGGACCTCCTTGAAAGGCATGCCGACCTTGCTCTCATGCATCACCTTGTAGAGGCCGGGATGCTCCCGCACCCAGGCCGCCTGCGCCAGGATCCGTGCGCGCAAGCCGGGAGCGGGGTCCTGATGTGCGGCCTCGGCCTCATCCGCAGCCTGGAGCATCTCCGCGTGGCAGCGTTCCATGGCCGCCGCGACGAGCGCGTCACGATCTGGAAAGTACAGGTAGACAGACGTAGGGGATATCGACACCGCACGTGCGACCGCCCGCAGCGACAAGGCCTCGTCGTCGGCTAGGTCGCCGAGCATCTGCACAGCGGCGGAAATGATCTCCTCCCGCAGCCGCTCCCCCTGCCCGCGCGCGTTGGGGCGGCGAGGGCCAGCAGAGAGACCCGCCGAGGTGGTGTCGTCCATCGCCCGATCATTTTAGCTTCGCGTACTTGCGCTGCGGCCGTCCAGCGATACGCTTGTTCATGCAAGGACGGTTGTCCACATAACTCAGGGGATCGCGATGCCGCTAACGCTCCACGAGGCTCAGACAGTCATCACCGGCGCACACGAGCGCGCCGCCAAGCTAGCTGCACTGGTCACGGTCGCGGTCGTCAACGAAGGCGGACACCTGCAGGCCCTCGGCCGCATGAACGGCGCAGCGCCGCTCTCAGCCCAGATCGCCGAGGCCAAAGCGGCCAGCGTCGCCCTCTTCCGCCGCGACGGTGCCGCACTGCGCCAGATGCAGGAGACCTCGCCTGCCTTCTTCGCCCAGCTGGACCGGGCCGTGCGGGTGCCCATCCTGGCGGGCGCCGGCGCCGCGCTCATCCTGCGGGGGGACACCGTCCTCGGTGCGCTGGCGGTAAGCGGCGGAATGATGCCTGGGCAAGACGACGAATGCGCAGGAGCCGGGCTTACTGTTCTCGCTCCCTAGTGCGGCCGGCGGCCCGGTGAGGTGAGCGCCGCGGCGCGGGTCCGCAGCCGGCAGGCCGACTCGCGGACCTGATCGACGTGGCCGCGCAGCCGGTCGGCCCGGCGGTCGGTCAGCACCTGGCGGACCACGTTGCGGCCCGGGATGCCCGTCACCCCGCCGCCGCCGTGGGTGGCCGACCCGGCCTGGTACAGGCCCGCCACCGGGGTGCGCAGGTCCGCGTAGCCGGCCGCGGGGCGGGCGTGGAACATCTGCCCCAGGCTGAGCTCGCCGTGGAAGATGTTCCCGCCGATCAGGCCGTACTCCTCCTGCATCCGGTGGGGCCCGATCACCTGCCGGTGCAGCACCGAGCTGGTGAACCCGGGCGCGACCTGCTCCATCCGGGCGATGACCCGGTCGGCGTAGGCGTCCAGCTCCGCGTCGTGCGGCTCCGCGGCCCAGCGATGCGGCACCCATTGGGTGAACATCGACATCACGTGCTGGCCTGGCGGGGCCAGCGAGTCGTCGAACACGCTGGGGATGCAGATGTCCGCGAAGGGCATGGCCGACGGCTGCCCCGCTACGGCCTGCTGGAACGCGGTCTCGATGTCGTCCAGGCTCTCGGCCAGGACGATCGTGCCGCCGTGGATCTGCGGGTCAGGCGCGGGGTGGCTGGTGAACTCCGGCAGCCGGTCCAGGGCCAGGTTGATCTTGACGGTGCCGCTGCGGGTCTGCCAGCGCTGGATGTCAGCCACGAAGTCGTCGGGCAGCACCGCCGGGTCGAGCAGCCGCAGGAACGAGATCTGCGGGTGCGCGGTGGTGATGACCGTGGCCGCGTCGATCTCCTCACCGCTGGCCAGCGTCACTCCCGCCACCCGCCCGTCGCGGGTGCGGATCTCGGCCACCTCGGCCCCGGTGCGGACCTCAGCCCCGAACGACCGGGCCGCCGCGGCCAGCGCGGCGGTCACCCCGCCCATCCCGCCGCGCGGGAACCCCCACGCACCAGCCTGCCCGTCCACGCCGCCGATGTGGTGGTGCAGCATCACGTACGCGGTGCCGGCCGAGCGCGGCCCGGCCCAGGTGCCGATGACACCGGACACGGAGAGCAAGCCGAGCATCGCGTCGCTCTCGAAGTACTCCTCGATGAGGTCGGCGATGCTGCCGGTCAGCAGCCGGGTGACGTCGACCACGCCGCGCTCGTCCAGCCCGCGCAGGTGACGCAGCAGCAGTCCCTGCCGCCACAGGTCCAGCGGCCGGCGGGAACCGAGCCGGGGCGGCACCTCGTCCAGCATCGGGCCGAGTACCTGGCCGAGGGCCTCCAGGTGGGCCTCGTACCGGGGGTAGGCGTCCGCGTCCGCCGCCGAGAACTTGGCGATCTCGGCGTGCCGCTGGGCCGGGTCGTCGGGCAGCCGCAGGTAACGGCCGTCGGCCCGGGGCGCGAAGTACGGTCCCTGCGGGAACACGTGGTAGCCGTACCGGGTCAGGTTCAGGTCGGTGACCAGGTCCGGGGGCAGCAGGGAGACCACGTAGGACAGCGAGGTCACGGTGTAGTCCGGGCCGAACGGGTGCTCACTGACCGCCGCGCCGCCCACCACCGGCCGCCGCTCGCAGACCAGCACGTCGAGCCCGCTCTTGGCCAGGTAGGCCGCGGCGACCAGCCCGTTGTGCCCGCCCCCGATCACCACGACGTCGCGGTGTGCGTTCACCGGAGCCTCCTGTCTTCTGCTGTTTGGTCCGTTGTCGCGTCGTCCTGTTCGTCCGCTGTGCTGCTGTCCTGCCCCGGCGGCGGGGCGCTCATGTCCAGGCGGGCGGACACGTAGCGGCCGATGTCCGCGCTGGGCTGTTCCATGGGGGCCAGGTAGCCGGTCGAGAACCGGCGCGAGCCCATGCCGTCCTGGACCTGCTCGCAGATGGACCAGTCCTGGCGGTTCACCAGGTCCCAGAAGCCGACCGCGTCGGAAGGGTCGAAGTCCGGGCGGGCCAGCTCGGCCGGGTGGAACAGGAAGTCGCAGAGCACCGTGGTCGCCGCGGCGGAGCGGGGCCACACGGTGAAGGCGGCCACATGGTCGGCGGACAGGCTGAGCATCAGGTTGGGCAGCACCAGTTCGCCGAAGTGCCGGGTCCGCGCGGCCGCGGGCAGGCCGGGGAACGGGGCGCGGCGGGTGGTCCCGGTCGACGTGAACGTGGTCGCCCCGGCCCGGTGCGGGATCCCGGCCGCCCAGTCCAGGTCGCCGCCACCGCGGCGGAAAGGCCGGCACCAGGTCGCACAGTTCCGGGTGGACGGGACCGCAGTGGTAGCACTCGTTGTAGTTCTCCAGGATGACCTTCCAGTTGGCGGCCACCTCGTAGCGCAACTGGGCCCCGGGGCGCAGGTCGGCCAGCGGATAGGCGGCGGTGCGGGCCGTGATCTCGCCCAGGGTGTCGGCCAGCGAGGCCCCCGGCCTGGCGCCGGGCGGCTCGAGCCGGGCGAACACGAACCCGCCCCAGGTGGCCACGTCGACCCGGTGCAGCGACAGCGCGGCCCGGTACTCGCGCAGCGCGGGCAGGAACGGCGCAGCGCGCAGCGTCCCGTCCAGCGCGTAGGTCCAGGCGTGGTACGGGCAGCGGACGCTGCCGGGGAACCGCCCGCTGGCCGCGGGCTGGCACCCGGCCGTGGGCACCAGCCGCGAGCCCCGGTGCCGGCACAGGTTGTAGTAGCCGGCCAGACCGCCGTCGTCGGCCCGGGTCACGATGACGCTCTCCCCGCACACGTCGGCGGCCAGGTAGCAGCCGGGCTCAGTCAGGCCGTCGGTGCGGCCGACACAGAACCATCCGGTCAGCAGCACCTGGTCCCGCTCGCGAGCGAACTCGGCCTCGCTGGTGTAACTGGCGCCCGGCAGGCTGTGCTCCAGCGGCACCCCGTCGTCCGGTGACATGCCCGCCCCCCTCAGTCGTCTGAGTACGGGTGCGGGGGCGAGACCGGCCGCCCCTCGGCGAAGCGGCCCGGCCAGAACGGCCCGATGTCCACGCTGCCCGCGACCGGGGTGCCGGTGACCAGCGCGGCGACCGCCTCGCCCACCGCCGGGGAGATCTTGAAGCCGGTACCGGAGAAACCGGTGGCCAGCACCAGCCCGGACAGCCCCGGCCACTCCCCGAGCATCGGCAGGCCGTCCGGGGTCATGTCGTACACGCCGGTGGTGCCGTGGGCGATGCCCGCCTCGGCCAGCGCGGGCAGCCGCTGAGCCGCCGCTCCGACCAGCGCCGCGAGCCCGTCCGCCCGGTCTCGACCCCCGGGGGCCGTCATCGTGGTGCCTGGTGCTCCGCCGGCGGGGTAAAACTCACCACGATGCGCCTGGACCGCGGCGGTCGAGGGGGCCACGGTGTCGGGATCGATGCCGCGGTAGCCAGTGAAACTGCCCACCAGCGTCCTGCTGCCGCCCGCCTCGGGCCGGAAGTAGCTCTGGGTGGTCGAGTCGATGCAGGCTATCGGCGCGCCCTGGCCTGGCGCGTGGCTGAGCACCGCCACCTCGTGGAACTCGGTCTCGATCGGCAGGTCGACGCCGATGCTGGCCAGCAAGGCCGGGGACCAGACCCCGGCCGCCGCCACCACGACCCCCGCGTGTTCCGGACCGTCCTGGGTCTGGATCCCGGTCACCCGGTCCCCCTCGCGCAGCAGCGCCTGGACCGGCGTGTGCGGCCGGTAGCGCACCCCCCGCTCCCGGGCCGCGGCCAGCAGGTCCCCGGCGACCAGCGCGCCGTCCCCGTACCCCCCGTTGGGCTCCCAGGCCACCTCGGTCAGGTCCTCGGTGCGGATCCCCGGCGCGAGCGCGGCGAAGCCGGCGGCCGGCACGGTGCCGGTCCGGGCGCCACAGTCCTGCTGCATGGCCACGTTGGCCCGCAGGGCGTCCTCCTCGCCGGGCAGCACGATGCGGGCGAACCCGGTCCGGCGGACGAACGCCGGGCGGCCGGTCAGCTCGGTCCAGGACGCGAACATCTGGTCGCTGCGCACGGCCAGCTCGACCTCGGGCCGGAACGTGTAGTGCATCCGGATCATCGCCGACGACCGGCTGCTCATCCCCGACCCGGCCGTGTCGCGGTCCACCACCAGCACGTCCCCGGCGCCGAGGCGGCTGAGGTGGAACGCGACGGAGGCGCCGGCCACGCCCGCCCCGACCACGATCACGTCTGCGCTCATCTGGTGTCTCCCGCACGCTGCCGAGGTGGTTGAGGGCGGCCCTCCAGCCCGCTCACGAAGTGCCGCGCCGATGGGCTACCCGGGAGGTTACGCCGCCGCTGGCTGGTCACGCGGCGGGCCTCCGCCCGGACTTCCGGTCCCGGCGCAGGTCGGCCACCACGCGATGGGCCGCGTTGTAGCCGGGCGCCCCGGTCACGCCGCCACCCGGGTGGGCACCCGCGCCGCACAGGTACAGGCCCGGGACCGGGGTGGCGTACCGGGCCCAGCCCGGCACCGGCCGCATGTGGAACAGCTGGCCGGGCGCGATGTCACCGTGGAAGATGTTGCCCTCGGTCAGCCCGTAGTCGCGTTCCAGGTCCAGCGGGGTGAGCACCTGGCGGGCCAGCACCGTCGCGGGCACCCCCGGCGCGAACTGCGCGATCCGGGCCAGCACCCGGTCGCCGAGCTCGTCGCGCCGGCTGTCCCAGGTCCCCTGCGCCAGCCGGTACGGCACGTACTGGACGAAGCACGTCATGACGTGCCGGCCTTCGGGCGCCAGCGAGGGGTCCACGGTGGAGGCCACCACGCAGTCCACGAACAGCTGCTCCGCGTCGGCCAGCTCGCCGCGCTTGGCCCGGTCGTAGCAGGCGTCGGCCACGGCCAGGTCCGGCGGCAGGGTGAACAGCGCCCGCTGGCCGGGCGGCGCGTCCGCGGGCATGCCCCGCACCTGGGGCTCGGCGTCCAGGACCAGGTTGACCTTGGCGCACGGGCCGTCCATCGTGATCCCGGCCACCGCGGCCCGGAAGTCCGCGGGCAGGTCGGCCGGGTCCACCAGGCGCAGGAAGGTCTGTTTGGGGTCGGCGCCGGACAGCACCACGCGGGCGGTCAGCTCCTCGCCGCTGGCCAGCGTGACCCCGCCGGCGCGGCCGCCGGTGACCCGGATCCGGGCTACCGGCGCCCCGGTGCGGACCTGCATCCCGTGCTCGTGCCCGGCCGCGGCGATGGCGTCGCTGATGGCGCCCATGCCCCCCATCACGTGCCCGAAGAAGCCCGGCACCGCGTCCTCGCCGCCGGTGAGCAGGTGGAAGGCCAGGCCGATCAGGGTGCCCGGCTGGTAGGGGCCGCCGTGCTTGCCGTACAGGTTGTTGGCCAGCAGCAGCGCCTTGGCCGGGCGGGACTCGAACCGCGCGTCGATGAACTGGCCGAGGCTGCCGGTCAGCATCTGGGTCAGGCCCTCGACGTCGGTGCCGCGCAGGCCGCGCAGGTGCCGGCCCATCCGCACCGCCTCGGTGAGCCGGCGCACCCCGGTGGCCCGGGTGTCGGGCGGCAGCTCCATGAACAGCGGCTGCAGCCGGGCCGCCAGCTGGGCCAGCTCGGCGTGCACGCTGGCGAAGGCGCGGGCGTCCGCCGGGGAGTACCGCGCGATCCCGGCCGCGGTGCGCGCCGGATCGTTCCAGTCGGCCAGCACCTCGCCGTCGTCCAGCGCCACCTGCAGGGCCGGTCGCAGGCCACCATCCGCAGCCCGTGCCGGCCCAGGTCCAGCGCCCGGATCACCTCGGGCCGGAGCATGCTCGCGATATAGGAGGTGGTGGAGGCGCGGCAGCCGGGCGCGATCTCCTCGGTGACGCAGCATCCGCCGGCCACCTCGCGGGCCTCGACCACCAGCGTGGCCAGGCCCGCGCGGGCCAGCAGGGCGCCGGCGGTCAGGCCGTTGTGACCGGCTCCGACCACGATGACGTCCCAGTCCGGCGTGGCGGTCATGAGGATGGACTTTCGTTATTGACTATTGGTCATTTAAGAAGTTGGATCCCTCGAAAGTATGGTTAGCTGGCCTGGTAAAAGTCAATGAGGTGGGGCAACCCGGAACAGGTCACTATATGACTACTGGTCAGGGAACGGCTGTGCGGGCGGGCCGGCGGGCCCCCGGGCGGCAGCGCGCCCGGCAGGAGCGGATCCTCGCGGTGGCCATGGAGCACTTCGCCACCCGCGGCTACGAGGCGGCCCGCGTCGAGGAGATCGCCAGCGAGGCGGGCGTGGCCAAGGGCGCGGTGTTCGGGTACTTCGAGACCAAGGCCGGCCTGTTCCTGGCCGCCTACCAGGCCGCGGCCCGGTCCTTCCCGGCCTACCTGGACGCGCCGCCGGAGGTCTGCGCGGAGGGGTTCTTCGCGGTCCTGCGGTACTGGATCGACGCCACCCCGCACCTCATCCACGAGGACTGGATCCCGTACCGGGTCACCCTGATCGGCAACTACTGCGCGGGACTGCAGCTGCGCCGCGAGATCACCCAGTTCCTGGCGCGCGAGGACCCGTACGGCACGCAGGGCTTCGTCCGGTCCGGCGTGGCCCGGGGTGAGATCCGCCGCGACATCGACCCGCAGATGATCGTCTCCATGGTCAACTGGCTGATGGACCGGGTCCAGGACGCGATGGTGACCGAGGAGCTGGATCCGGGGCTGTTCGGGTACGCGACCCAGTCAGCCGGGCAGCGCGACCTGCGGGTGAACGAGTTCATCGAGCTGCTGCGCAGCGCGGTGGCCGCACCAGGCAGCCCGGCGGCCCGCCCCGCGCCGGGCCCGGCGTCATGATCGTGCGCCAGGCCGCCATCCCGACGCCGGACGGGATCGAGCTGGCCGCCACGCTGTACCTGCCCGACGACGTGGCGGCCGCGCCGGTCCCGGCTTTGCTGGAGTACCTGCCGTACCGCAAGGACGACGCGATGCTGGCCCGCGACCACGACCTGTACGCCTACATGACCCGCAGCGGGTACGCCGGGGCCCGGGTGGACATCCGCGGCACCGGCCGCAGCGGCGGGACCCTGCCCGCGGGTGAGTACACCGAGACCGAGCAGCGCGACGGCGAGACGGTCATCGCGTGGCTGGCCAGCCAGTCCTGGTGCACCGGCGCGGTCGGGATGTGGGGCATCTCCTGGGGCGGCTTCAACGCGATCCAGGTCGCGCTGCGGCGCCCCCCGGCGCTCAAGGCGATCCTCGCCGTAGACGCCTCCGACGACCTGTTCCACGACGACGTGCACTACATCGACGGGCTCCCGCACCTCGACGAGTACATGCTGATGATCGACCACCTGAACATGCTGCCGCCCGCGCCGGACTTCCCGCTCGACGAGGCGGCGCTGGCCCGGATGGACACCGAGCCCTGGCTGATCAGCTTCCTGGCCCAGGCCCAGGACGGGCCGTTCTGGCGGCGGGCGTCGCTGCGGCCCGACTACGGGCGGCTCACCGTGCCCGCCTACCTGATCGGCGGCTGGTACGACGGGTACCGGGACTCGGTGCCGCGGATGCTGGCGCACGTGCCCGCCCCGGTCCGGGTGCTGATCGGCCCGTGGAACCACGCGTTCCCGCACGACGCGGTGCCCGGCCCGGCCATCGAGTGGCGGGCAGACGCGGTCCGCTGGTGGGACCACTGGCTCAAGGGCGCCGAGAACGGCGTCATGGCCGAGCCACCGGTCACCGTGTACGTGCGGGACTGGCATCCGCCGGACCTGGAACTGGCCGAGATCCCCGGGCGCTGGCGGCGCGAGCAGGCGCTGCCGCCGGACCGGGCCGAGCTGCGGACCTGGTTCTGCGGGCCGGAGGGGGCGCTGTCGGCTTCGCCTCCGGCCGCTTCGGCCCGGTCGCTGCGCTGCGTGCCGTCGACCGGGATCGCGGCGGGCAACTGGTGGGGTGAGCTGACCACCGATCAGCGCGGCGCCGACGCCTGGAGCCTGACGTTCGACTCCGCGCCGCTGGAGGCCGACACCGAGATCCTCGGCTTCCCCCGGGTGGAGCTGTACGGGAGCACGGAGCCAGGGGCGGGCAGCACGGGGCCGGGGAGCACGAGGCCGGCAGGCACCGGGCCGGACAACACCAGAGCGCTGCCCTGGTTCGCGCGGCTGAGTGACGTCGCGCCGGACGGGACGGTCACGCTGGTGACCGGGGCAGGCCGGGCCGGGGTGCCGGACCCGCTGCGCGACCCCCCGGCGACGGACGGGGCGCTGCCGCTGGACCTGCACGTCACGTCGTGGGTGTTCCCGCGCGGGCACCGCATCCGGCTGTCGGTGTCCAACGCGATGTGGCCGATGATCTGGCCTTTCCCGCAGCCTGGGGAGTCGGAGCTGCGGTTCGGACCGGACGGGACACGGTTGGTGCTGCCCGTGGTCCCCCCCGCCGGGGCGGAGCTGCCCGCGCCCCAGTTCCCCGAGCCTGGGCCGGAGGAGTTGCCCGAAGGGGTCCGGCACTGGGGTGAGATCGTCCCGGTGTCCTGGACCGTGCACCGCGACGAGACTGGAACGGTGTCCGTGTCGTGGCGCGGCAGTTCCGGGTCGGACTTCCCGTGGGGCCGGGTCGTGGACGAGGAGTACCTGCGTTACGAGGTGCACGACGACCGGCCCGCGCAGGCCTCCGCGCACGGCGAGGCGCGCACCGAGGTCCACCTGGACGGCCGGCTGCTGGTCACGACGTCCACCCTGGACCTGGACGGCGACGAGACGTCCCTGCACTACCGCTTCCGCCGGGAACTACGCTGCGACGGCCTGGTCGTCCGCGAACGCACCTGGGACCGCCGCTTCCCCCGCGACCCGTGGTGACGAGCGGGCTCGGCGGGCGCGGCCACGGCGTCGGGTCTCGTACCGCGACGGCTGACACTGAGGAGATCTTATGCAGGCAAACCAGTCAGCCAGGTCCCCCGCCATGGCCCGGCTGGCTGTATTGGTGGGCGAGTGGACCCAAGAGATCGGCATGACCGGGGTCCCGGCCGGGCGGACGGTCTTCGAGTGGATGCTGGACGGCAGCTTCCTGCTGCAACGCAACGAGATACCGCACCCAGACTTCCCCGACAGCAACCTGATCGTCGCCGCCGACCCCGGCGGGGAGACCTACACCCAGCATTACTTCGACTCGCGGGGCGTCGCCCGCATTTACAAGATGACCTTCAGCGAAGGGAAATGGATACTCCTGCGCGATGCCCAGGACTTCACGCCGCTCGATGTCACGCAGCGGTTCACCGGAACTCTCGAAGATGACAGGACCATCAATGGAGCCTGGGAGCATTCGCAGGACGGCGTGACCTGGAAGCGTGACTTCAGCCTCTCATTCAGGAAGATCGGGTAGCCGTCGCGGAGCGGGTTGGAGCGTTCGGCACGCTCGGGTGATATGCCGGGTCCGGACCTGGCTCAGTGTCATGGGCCCGGCGGGTGCGTGTCCGTCCGTGAGAGTCGTACGTGATGGCCAGGCTTGGCTGGCCTGCATGCGGGGCGTGGTTCAGTGGCCTTGGGTGGATAGCCTGGTGAGCCCGGGCCAGGGGTGGCCGCCGTGGCCCAGGCCGCGTAGTAACCGGCGTCGTCGCTGATCACGGACAGCAGACGAAG
Organism: uncultured Actinomycetes bacterium; assembly: GCA_963781085.1. Lineage (GTDB taxonomy): Bacteria > Actinomycetota > Actinomycetes > Streptosporangiales > Streptosporangiaceae > RYN-230. The sequence goes on along the minus strand of CAWAES010000020.1, from coordinate 42,237 downwards.
CCGATCAGGGCCCAGGTCAGCGGCCTGGACGTTCTCCGCTCAGAACAGGACGTAGAGCTTGCGGATGGTCTCGTGGATCTGCCAGGTACCGGTCCAGCCCAGCGGGAACACGGCGCTGTCACCCGGGCCGATGTCCTGCGGCTCGCCGCCGTCCGGGGTGCAGGTCATCCGGCCGCTGACGATGTGGATGGCCTCGTTGGTCTCCAGCTTCCAGTAGGAGGGGCCGGGGGTGCACTCCCAGACGCCCACCTCCAGGTCACCGTTGGCCCAGGTGGTGGTGCCGGACGTCCGCATGGGGTCGCCAGTGGCCTCGGCCAGCGGGCCCCAGTCCTCGAGTTCGCCGTGCAGCGCGGCGGCGGACAGGAACGGGGTCAGCGGGGTGGTGTCGGTCATGGTGTGGGTCGGTCCTCTCAGTGTTCCGGCGGGCCCAGTGGCTTCTGGGCACCCGGTGCTTTCCGGGGCGGTGTGCGTTCAGGCGGTGTGCGTTCAGGCTGCATGGCGTTCAGGCTGACTGCGGGAACGGCAGCGCGATGGGGTCGGTGGGAACCTTGCTGCGGCCCTGGTCGTCGAAGCGGTCCAGGCCCAGGCCCGTGGTGTCCACCACCGCGGAGAAGCCGGTCTGGGCCAGGTCGGCCGCGGCCCGGGCCACGCCGGGACCCCACATCATGCCAGCCCCGCCCGCCGCAGCCACGGTCACCCCGGGCAGGGGTCCGTCCGGGCCAAGCGCGGGGCCGATGATCGGCAGGTGGTCAGGGGTGTAGTCGATGGTGGCCGCCCACAGCCGGCGCAGCCCGAGCCCGGCGGTCACCGGGACCAGCCGCTCCAGCCGGGTGCGCATCCGGGCCAGGTAGGCCTCGTCCACCTCGGTGGCCCAGCCGGGCGGCTCCTCGGGGTTGCTCATCCCGAAGAGCAGGCCGCCTTCTTCTGGCCGCCAGTACAGGCCGGAGGCCAGGTCGAAGACCATGGGCACCCGGGACGGGTCCAGGTCCGGGTGGGGCTGGGTGACCGCGACCTGGTGCCGGGCCCCGCCGACCGGGATCCGCAGCCCGGCCAGCCGGCCGACTTCGGCCAGTTTCGGGCCGCCGGTCAGCACGACCGACCCGGCCGCGATCGGCCCGGCGCTGGTCTCGACCCCGGTGAGCCGGTCACCGTCACGCCGCAGCCCGACGAACCGGACCTGCTCACGGACCACGACGCCGGACTGGGCCAGGGCGACCGCGTAGGCGGTCACGTTGCGCGGCGGGGTGATGTATCCGTCCCCCGCGCAGAAAGTGCCGCCCAGGGTCTGCCCGGGGGCCAGGGTCGGGTTGGCCTGGTCCACCTCGTCGGGGCTGAGCCATTCGACGTCCAGGCCCAGGTCCAGCTGCATGGCCATCCGCTCCCGCGCCGCGGCGACCTCGGCCTCGGTGAAGCACGGCAGCAGGTAGCCCTGGGCCACGAAGCCGGAGTCGATGCCGAGTTCGTCGCGCTGGCAGCGGTAGAAGTGCTGGGACCACTGGCCCAGGCGCACCGCCTCGGGCGTACCGCCCTGGGCGCGGACCACGCCCGCGGCCCGGCTGCTCGCCCCCTGGCCGAGCAGGCCCTTCTCCAGCAGGACGACCCGCAGGCCGTCCTGGCGGAGGAAGTAGGCGCACCACGCGCCCACCGTCCCGCCGCCGACGACGACGACGTCGGCGGTGTCCGGATGACCGGCGAGGGGCATTGGCACGAACTCGATGCTGACATAAACTGAACAGTCAGTCAAGATGAGTGGGTAGGTGCCGGGTGCGGCTCAGGCCCCGGCAGGCGGTCTGGACGAACTCGGCGAGGAGCTCAGCGTGTACGGATTGTCAGACGAGGATCTAGCCATCCAGGGGCGGGCCGCGGCGTTCGCGGAGGAGCTGATCCCGTTCGAGGTGGACGCCGAGCTGAGCGGGGGCGAACTCCCGCCCGACGTGGTCGCCGGTCAGGCGAAGCGGGCCCGCGAGCTCGGGCTCGCGTCCACCAACATGCCCCGCGAGCTCGGCGGGGGCGGATGCAGCACGCTGCAGCAGGTCCTCGTCCAGGAACAGATGGGCCGGGTGACCAACGCGCTGGGCTGGGTGGCGGCCACTCCCCCGTCGTGGCTGCCACCCGTGGCCACCTCGTACCAGATCGAGCACTTCCTGCGCCCGGCCGTGGCCGGGGAGCGGGAGGAGTGCTACGCGATCACCGAGGAGGGCGCGGGCTCCGACGTGTCCGCCCTGGAGGCCACCGCCCGCCGGGACGGCGACGAGTACGTGCTCAACGGGGTCAAGTGGCACGTCACGTCGTACAACTCGGCTGACTTCGCGTTCTTCCAGGGCGTGCTGGACGGCGGCCCGAACGCCGGCGAGCACGCGATGTTCCTGGTCGACCTGCCCAGCCCGGGGGTGACGGTGGTCCGCACCCCGGCGTACTCGCACACGATCAGCCATCATCACCCGATCGTGGCGTTCACCGACGTCCGCGTCCCCGCTGCCCACCTGATCGGCGCCGAGGGCGACGGGATGTCGTTCGCCTACGAGTGGTTCCGCTTCGAGCGGCTGATGGTCGCGGCCCGCTGCCTCGGCGCCGCGCAGCGGCTGACCACGGACATGACCGCGTTCGCCACGCAGCGGCAGGTCCAGGGCCGGCCGATCAGCGAGTTCGGCACCGTCGCCGCCATGCTCGCGGACAGCCTGACCGAGCTGTTCGCGGCCCGGTCGCTGGTCTACGAGACGGCTCGCGGCATCGACCGCGGCATCGACGTCAAGATCGCCCACGCGCAGTGCTCGATGGCCAAGCTGTACGCCTCCGAGATGGCCGGCCGGGTGGCCGACCGCGCGGTGCAGGTCTTCGGCGGCCGCGGCTACATGCGCGAGAACGTGGCCGAGCGCTTCTTCCGCGAACTGCGGGTGGAACGCATCTGGGAGGGCACCAGCGAGGTCCAGCGGTCGATCATCGCCGCCCAGATGACCAAGCGCGGCCCGGCCGCCCTGGCCTGACCCGCCCCGGCCGGGTCAGCCCTCGAGTACGTGGTAGCTGCGGAGCGGGACCCAGCGGATCGTGGGCACCGCCGTCACGCCGGCCGCACCCAGCGCCGCGCCCAGGCGCGATTGCATGAACGCGGCCTGGTCCGCCTGGGACGACCACACCTCGACCACCACGAACGTGCCGTCGCCACCCGGGCCGCCCGCGTGCGAGAGCATGCCCGCCGGCCAGTCCCCCTTGCCGGTCTCCTGGTCGATGCCGAGGTTCGCGTTGACCGCGGCATAGTCGGCGTCGGTCAGGCTTGCGAACTCCAGGATCACTGCTTCAGGCATCCTATTATCCCCCCGGTTGTCACGATGTTCCTGGCGCCGAGCCTGCCCTACCTGCGGAAATAGCGCTAGCCCGGAGGGGGCTTCCGGTTACCAGAGAGGCTCCGTGGCCACCCACGCTTGCCATCGCGCGATTACTTGTGCGAGAGTAATCGCGTGTCGTCTATTCGCTTGTTCATCCTGGGCACGCTGGCCGCGAGCGGGCCGCTGCACGGGCACCAGATCCGCCAGCAGGCCCAGTCCGACCGCACCGACATGTGGGCCGACGTCCCGGTCGGCTCGCTCTACGGGGCGCTGAAGCGGCTGGCTCACGAGGGGCTGGTCCGCGAGGTGCGTACCGAGCGGGTCGGGAACCGGCCCGAGCGCACGGTCTACGAGATCACCCGGGAGGGCCACCGGGCCCTGGACGCGGTCCGGGACCAGGCGCTGCGCGAGCTGGTCTTGCGCAACGACCCGTTCGACCTGGCCCTGGCCCAGTCCCGGGACCTGCCGGAGGAGACGCTCACCCAGATCGTGGACCACCGGCTGGCGGGGCTCCGGCTCCAGGAGTCGTCGCTGCGCCACCGGGCCGAGACCGCGGACATCTACCTCAACGAGGCGGAGCGGATGGTCTTGCGGCACCTCGTCGAACGGGCGGCCGCGGAGGTGCGCTGGCACGAAGAACTCTTGGGCCGGATGCCGAAGATCGCCGCCGACTTCCGCGACGGGATCGGCGGGCCGCCCGCCTGGAAGGGGACCTCATGACCACCGGCACCGGCCCGGACCGGGCTGCCGTCACGGCCGCGCCGCCCGGGCACGGCTGGCGGGCCGTGTCGATCGTGCTGGTCGGCGCCTTCATGGCCCTGCTCGACACCACGATCGTCAACGTGGCCCTGCCCAGCATCCGCACCGGGCTGCATGCCCCGGCGTCCAGCCTGGAGTGGATCGTGGCCGGCTACGCGCTGGCCTACGGCCTGGCCCTGGTGCCCGCCGGGCGGGCCGGCGACCGGTTCGGCCACAAGCCCCTGTTCCTCATCGGCCTGACCATCTTCACCCTGGCCAGCGTGGCCTGCGGCGTCGCGCAGCACCCGGACCAGATCGTCATCGCCCGGGTCGTGCAGGGGCTGGGCGCCGGGGTGTTCTACCCGGCCATCTCGGCCACCATCCAGCTGTCCTTCACCGGGCCGGCCCGGTCCCGGGCCTTCGGCGTCCTCGGCGCGACCATCGGCGTGTTGACCGCGATCGGGCCCCTGCTGGGCGGGCTGATCATCGCGGCGGCCGGGCCCCAGGACGGGTGGCGCTGGGTGTTCCTGGTCAACCTGTTCATCGGGGTGGTCACCGTGCCGCTCGCGGCGTGGCTGCTGCCCCGGCCGGCGGCGCGCGCCCGGCGCGGGTTCGACCCCGTCGGCCTCGGACTGCTCACCGCAGCGCTGCTGCTGTTGCTGGTCCCGCTGGTCGAGGGGCAGCAGGCGGGCTGGCCCGCCTGGTGCTGGGCCTGCTTCGGCGGGTTCGCCGTGGCCGTCGCGCTGCTGGCCACCTGGGAGATACGCGAGGACCGGCGCGGCGGCGACCCGCTGCTCAAGCCCGGACTGCTCAGGCAGATGTCGTTCTCGGCCGGGGCGATCTTCGCGGTGATCTACTTCGCCGGCTTCGCCAGCGTGTTCTTCACGCTGTCGATCCTGTGGCAGGAAGGCCTCGGGCACAGCGCGCTGGTCACCGGGCTGGTCCTCGCGCCGTTCTCACTGGGCAGCCTGATCGCCGCGGCGCGCAGCGACAAGCTGTCCGCCTGGCTCGGCCGGATGGTCCTGGTCACCGGCTGCGTGCTGGTCATCGCCGGGCTCGGGTTCGCGGTCCTCGTGGTGCACCTCACCGCGCCCGCCGTCAGCGGCTGGTACCTGCTGGTGCCGCTGTTCGTGGCCGGCCTGGGGAACGGCATGACGATCGCGCCGAACCAGGACTTCGTGCTGGCCAGCGTGCCGCGCCGGGACGCGGGCACGGCCAGCGGCATCCTGGGCACCGCCCAGCGGATCGGCACCGCGCTGGGCATCGCGATCATCGGCACCGTGCTGTTCGGCACCCTGACCGTGCGGCCCGGACCGGACGCCGTGGCCGTCGCGTTCAGCCACAGCGCGGAACTGGCCCTGCTGGTCAACGTGGGCTTCGTGGTGCTGGCCCTGGTGCTGGTACTGGCCCTGCCGCGCCGGATCCCCGGCCACGACTAACCGGCGGCTGGGAACCCTGGCCAGACGGGAGATGGCCGGTCGGCCGGCCACCGCGCGGCTCAGCTCCCCGCCATCATCCGCTGGGCGTTGGCTTTGATCGCGGCCGTCGTTTCGGCCAGTTCCTGCTTGGGACTGAACTGGATGAACTCGCTGCCCGCCTCGGCCGCGGGCACGTGACCGGGGGGCATGTAGAAGGCGTCGCCCGCCTGGTAGACCTCATCGTGGTCCGGGTAACTCACCGTGATCTTGCCCGCCAGCAGGTATCCCCAGTGCGGGCACTGGCAGCTGTCACCAGGCAGCCCCTTGAGCAGGGCGGCCAGCGAGTGGCTCTCGCGGATCGTGACGAAGTCCACGGTGTAATCGTCCAGCTGGCCGCCGCGGTCGATGGCCGCACCGAAGTCCCCGACGTCCGGGGCGGTGTCTTTCGAGAGCTTAGGCATGGTCTCCTCCAGTGGTCCTGGGTCCGGTTCCTCGCCCTGACGGTAAGGGCGGCCCGGGCACGGCCACATGGGGCGATTGCCTCATCTTCGGGGGACCTGGTTCAGGGACGGGCCGGCTCCTGCTCGGGCAGCAAGCCATGGCGCATCGCGAACAGGCTGGCCGACGCCCGGCTGGACGCCCCGATCTTCAGGTAGATGTGCTCGATGTGGTTGCGCGCCGTTTTGGGCGAGATGACCAGGCGCTGCGCGATCTGCTTGCTGGACAGTCCCTGGGCGGCGAGCCGCAGCACGTCGACTTCACGCGCCGTCAGGCCGGCCGGACGCTCCGGGCGCCGCGCCGCCTGGCTGGCGTGGCCGGCCACCGACAGCACCGCCTCGACGGCGTCTGCGTCCATCCGCCCGGCCGTCACCTCGGCGCGCAGCTGCGCCGCGGCTTCCGGCGCGGGCCGTGCGGGCCGGTACGGCCGCGGCTCCCGCATGGACTGGTAGACGTCGGCGGCAGCCAGGACGCGGGCCGGCGGTGAGATCGCCGCGCCGGACAGGCCGCGCGGGTACCCCGAGCCGTCCAGCCGCTCGCGGAGCTGCACCGCGATCGCGCCGAGCGGCGCCAGCCAGGCCGACTGACGCAGCATCCGCTCGGTGAGGTAGGGAAACAGGCGGACCCGCTCCCATTCGCCGGCGCCGAGGGGCCCCGGCTTGTCCCAGATCGAGTTCGACACGCCGAGCCGGCCCAGGCCATGGACCAGGCCGGCCTGGCGCAGCGTCTGGACGTCGGGTTCGGGCCATCCCAGCTGACGGCCGGCCGCGGCGGCGTACCCGGCCACGGCGCGGGCGTGGCCGAGCGTGCAGGGCGACTTCAGGTCCACGAAGTTGGCCACGCCGAGCAGCGCCGCGTCGAGCTGCTCCCGCTCCAGCCGGACACCGAGCGCGGGCTCGGCCGCGATGACCGCGTCCCACGTCTGAGCGGTGTCGAGGTCACCGAGGATGTCCTCGGCGCCGCCGCAGAGCAGGCCCACGAGCGACGGATCGAACTGGGTGCCGGACCGCCCGCGGGCCAGCGTCACCGCGCCGCCGGTCCCGCCGATCCGGTGGGCGACCTCCATGTACTCCGCCAGCTGCGCGAGCCGCGACGCGACCGGCACGGCGTCCCCGCGGAGCTCGCCGGGCCAGCCCCGGCCGTCCCACTGCTCATAGGAGGCTCCGACGGCCTGCTGCACCGGGACGGGCAGTCCGAGCTCCGCCGCCAGGGACCCGGCCAGTGCCGCGTGCGCCTCGATCATCCCGTCCAGCTCGCGGAACCCGGACAGCGCGAACTCCAGGCCCACCCGGAAACGGTGCAACGGCGGGTTGCCCCGGCCCAGGGAGCGCATCGCCGCTACTGCCCCGGCGATGCTCCGCGGCTCGTGCTCATACTTATGCGACTTGAGGTCGATGTCGTCACCGAACCACTTGGCCTGCTCGTGCGCGTCGGCATGGCAGCCCACGTTGACCAGCAGCGCGGTGTAGTAGACGACCGACCTCGCGTCGTCGTCCAGCCCGGCCCGCTCCGCCAGGCGCAGCGCGATGAGGCACTGGCGCAGCACGTGTTCCATGGGCTGGCCGAAGCCGAGGTCGACGCCGAGAGACAGGGCCGCGACGAGATCGGCCAAGCGCACCGCCGCTCGGGCGGGCGCCGGGCCCGGGCCGTCGAGGTCCACCACGCTCCATCCCTCCAGCCTGACGAATCCGGGCTCAGGCTGAGGTCTCAGACAGCGTGAGACGCCACGAGCGGCAGCGCCCCGGCCATCGGATCCACCCCCGGTGCCGCGATGTCCTGTCCTGATCATGCCCCGGCTGCTCAGACGCTGCCACCCCGGAGCAGCCGTCCGCTTAGCTGGGACGATCCGCGGAGTACTCGACGTACAGCGGGGTGGCCAGCACGAAGCCACCGGCGGCGAGGACCCGGGCCTGACCGGACAGGATCGCCCGGCCGGGCCAGTCAACGCTGGCTCTGCACAGCCAGCCCATCCCGTAACGCAGGTCGCGCATCACCTGATCCGCTTCCTGCGTGACCATCCCGCGGGAGTTCATGTTCCCGGCCAGCGGGGGCACTTCCACCAGGGCGGCTTCGTCCGGCAGGGCTGCCGTCCGGCGGGTGAAGTCGAGCACCGCCGAAGTGTAGAAGCCCACGCCCTGGGGGTACTGCGCGTCGGGCACCTGGCGCATGTCGAGCACGTGGGCCCGCGAGCCGCACAGCACGAACGGCTCGGTGTCGTCTCTGGCTGCGAAGTACACCAGGTCGCGGCCCGACAGCCGGCCCGGCACCGACGGCGCCTCACCGAAACGGAACTCCTCCTCGAACTGGATCCAGTCCCCGGCGGCCAGTCCCGGATCGGTGCGCCAGCGGGGCAGCCGCTCGGCGTCGATCATGTCGATCACCTGGTCCAGCGCCGTGATCAGCGACGCCTCTTGCTGCTGCGGCGGAAGCGTCGCCCGCACCGAGACCACCCCGGCGTTCAGCCCGGCCTCCAGGCCCAGGCGCCGGAGGACCCGGCCCGGGAGCTGCGGCACCAGCGCGCGCATCTTCGTCTCAGACAGATAGAGCAGGTCCCGCATAGGCCGATACTAGGGCGCGCACGCGAGGCAGAGGGCCGGCGCCGCTGAGGTGTTCGTTGCGGCGAATTTAGGGTTTTCAGGCGAGCGGCCAGCCGGGGCGGTCAGCCGACCGGGGCGGCGGTGGCGCTGCCGGTGTTCCACACCGGCTGGCCCAGGTAGCCCCGGGCGATCATGGTCACGAACTGGTAGACCGCGTCCTCCTCGGCCGAGAGCGGGCCGGGGATGGCGTGCGGCGAGGACAGCCCGCGCTGCACCGACTCGCACGCGTGCCAGTCCTGCTGGTTGGTGATGTCCCAGAAGTCCACCGCGTAGCCGGGGTCGAACCCCGGCGCGTCCGCCGCCTCGGGCGCGAAGGCCCAGGTGCACTCGATCCGGGTCCGGTCCGCGGCCAGCGGCATGAGCCGGTGCGTCATCACGTAGTCCGGGTGCAGGCTGAGCAGGATGTTGGGGAAGACCTGGACGTAGATGACGGTGCGCAGCCCCTGGGCGTCCAGGTTCCGCAACGGCACCCCGTTGCTGGTGCCGTCCAGCGACATGGTGGTCATGCCGTCACGCAGGTCCATCCAGCCGCCGATCCAGGTCCCGGGGGCCTGGTAGTTCTCGCCGCTCTTGGGCGGGCTGACCTTGCACAGCTCGGGGTGGATCTGCGGGCAGTGGTAGCACTCGTGATAGTTCTCGGTCAGGATCTTCCAGTTGGACGCGACCTCGTAGTCGTGCTGGCCGCGGACCACGAGCCGGCCCAGTTCGTAGGGGGCGATCAGCTCGTCCAGACTTCCCAGCGAGTCGGCCAGCGGCCCGGCAGTTCCGGATCCATCAACGAAAACCAGCCCGTGCCACTCCTCGACCGGGAGTTCCACCAGGCCCCAGGCGTCGGCGTCGAAGCCGGGCCGGTTCTTGAAGCCCGCGGCGGCGCGCAGGTTCCCTTTCAGGCCGTAGGTCCACGAGTGGTACGGGCAGATGATGACGCCGGCCTGCGCGGAGGCGCCGCAGGGCAGCAGCTCGTGCCCGCGGTGGCGGCAGAAGTTGGCGAACGCGCGCAGCGCGCCGTCGTCGCCGCGGACGACGAGGACGCTGCCCTCGCCGACCGGCTCGGCCCGCATGTCCCCGGCGGCCGGGGTCTGGGAACTGCGTCCCACGCACAGCCAGCCGCCGCCGAAGAAGTACTGCCGCTCCCAGGCGAACACGTCCGCGCCCACGTAGGCGTCGCGGGGCAGCATCCGGCTGCTGCCGAACGGCCGCAGCGCTTCCTGCACGGCGGCCTCGTCGAGCGGGGCGGCCGGCCGGATCGGCGACGCGGCGGGCGATGCGGCGGACGGCGGGGCGGGGCTGGGCAAAGTCCTGACTGACCATACAGTCAAGGATATGCGGGACAGCGCGGTGTGTCCAGGGGTCTGGGCGCTGCAACAGCCTTCCAGGCGCTAGAACAGCCTGGCGAACCGGCGCAGCGACGCGGCCAGGCTCGCCTCGGCGACGGGCCGGATGGCCAGTCCGGCCATCTTGCCCATGGCCGGGGGCAGGGGCAGCTCCAGGTCCTCGGTCCAGCGGAAGTCAGCCTCCTCCCCGACCGGGATGACCTCGAACGTCCCGGACCCGCGGACCAGCCGGCCGGTGTGCCGGACCACGCAGCGCAGCGGCGGATCCCACTCGCTGACGACCATGGTGTCGGTGAAGCCGACCGGGCCCACCCCGGTCCAGCCGACGACCGTGGCGCCCAGGCCCTGGCCGCCGCGGACCTGGGTGGCCCAGATCCACTCGTGCTGGCGGGACCAGTCGGTCATGAGGCGCCAGACCTCGTGCGGGTCGGCCGCCACGTGGACCTGCGCGGAGACCCGGAGCGGGCTGGCCGGGCGGCCGGCGTCCGTCATGCGTGATCACCACCGTTGTCGGAGCCGAACCTGAGGAAGATGGTGAGCGCGACGATGAAGATCCCGACCCCGGCGGCCAGGTACAGCACGTCCAGCGTGTCGTTGGGGAACTCCAGGAGCACATCGGTGAAGGTGACCGCGCAGACCAGGACGATCATGGCGATGACCCGGGCCTTCAGGTCGTTCAGGTCGTTCATCTCCAGCCAGGCCGGCAGCGGGCGGTGCAGGTTGGCTGGGTCGATCCGGGCGATGAACAACTCGTACAAGCCGATGGCCGCAATGATCAGCGTCGCGCCGATCAGGAACAGGTCGATCTCGGTCAGGAACAGCCGCAGATTGTGGGCGACGAACGGATGATCGGCGATGTCCGCCACCGAGTGCACCGCGATCACGACCCCGTAGACGAACGCGCCGATCCCGGACAGCACCAGGACGACGACCGGCAGCACCAGCGTGAGCTGGGCCAGGGACAGACCCCGCTCGAAGTCGCGCCAGAACCGCCCGGACGCAGCGGGGCGGCAGCCTGGGATTCCCGGCGCCGTCTCCGTCCCCGCCGTTCGCTGGCTTCGGCTCAGTCATGGGCCCCCGCTGATCGCCACCCGGTGTCCTGTTGCTGGACATCCTTCCCCACCGGGCCGCGGAACTCGCGGCCGCCCTGACATTCTTCGCTGGCGCGCGCGCCTGCCCGGGCCTGAGCGGCGTCCCTTATGCTCAGGGGGCATGAGAGGCCGCAACCCGGAACACTTCGGACAGTCACTGTCCCGCCGGGGGAAGTGGATCATCGGAGCCATCTGCGCGGGCGCGCTGGTGATCTTCGCTGGCGTCGGGGTGTGGTCCGGGCTGCACCAGGGCAGCTACGACCAGTCCAGGAACGGGTGCATCAACCTCTCGGTGGTGAGTTCCACCGGAGGGGCCGTCATCCACGCGTGCGGGAGCAAGGCCCGGACGATCTGCCGGAGCGCCTACGCCCACACCGACAGCCAGTCCCGGCAGACCCGGACCCAGTGCAAGCTGGCCGGGATCGGCTCCTGACCGGCCCGCTCCGGCGAGGGCCAGTGGGCCGCGCCGGGGCGGGCTTTACGGGGAAAGCAATAGCGGGCCACGTGCGCCAGCCGGCCGTGTGGCCGGCGAGCGACGTGGCCCGCATCGTGGAGGTGGCGGGAATCGAACCCGCGTCCTTCAGTACCTCACCAGGGCTTCTCCGAGCGCATCCTGCATCGCTTTTCTCGGCCCCGGCAGTCCTGCAGGCAAGCTGCCGACGGGCTCAGTCGCTGTTAGATGTCCCGACCAGTCCCGCGACCGGGCTGGGCGGTGGATCCCCCTTGCTGATGCCAGACACCGGGTCGGAGGCATCCCCGGGCTGACAAACCTCTTACTCTGCGGTTATTTAGGCCGCGAGAGCGAGGTTAGTGCGCTTAACCTTGGCACTTATGAGGTTTGCGGTCACAGTATTAACGAGGTTATGTCCGCCGTCCTCGGCTCGCTTCCCCTGGATCAACCACTGAAGTCGAAGCCTGTCACCCCCTGTTGAGTTGTCGTCCTTCCGGACGCTACAGGATCCAACGCTGAACAACCAAGCGGGATTCCGCGTTGCCCCGGTGAACGCAAGATGCCCGATGGGTTGCCCGCAAAGCGGGCCCATCGGGCACCCCACATGGTGATGAGACACCCCCGTGGGCGCTGGCGGTGGCCGAAGTGCGCCCACGGGGGTTGACCGGCAGGGTCGGGGCCGGTCTTCACGCCCGGACCTCCCCCGAGATGAGGTCCGGTTCTCATCACGGCGACTAGGGCGCAACCCCCCAAGCGGCTCCCAGTCACTAGGTAAGACGTCGGAGAGTAGTCGTATGGTTGCTCTGAGTTACAAAAATCTTGGGAAGTTCACGCTACGGATTCGCCAGCCGCCGGCCAGCGTGGTGGCGCACGGGGCCGAGCCCGGCCGGACCGGGGGTCCAGCCCAGCGGGGACCGGCGATCAGCCCAGGCCGGACAGGAACGAGGCGCCCAGCGGGACGGCCGACGTGCCCGGGGACTTGGTCAGCTCCAGCACGGCGAACGCCACGCCGCCCCGGTAGCCCACGAACCAGTGCGCCCAGTACTTGGAGCCGGCCGCGGCCCGGGCCGTCCCGACCTGCCCGTACACCGGGAGGCCGGCCAGGTTGGCGCCCCGGGCGGCGCCGGAGGCGACCGCCTGGCGCATCAGCGAGCGCAGCGAGTCCACCGTCTGCGGGTCGGCCACCACCCGCGGGCTCAGGCCGGGATCGGGCGGCGAGGTCACCAGCATGGGGGGACGCCATTTCCCGGAGTCCACGCCCGCCGCGACCAGCGCCATGGCCAGCGGGCTGGTCTGGACACCCTGCTCGCCGATGGTGTCCGCGGCCAGCCCACCCTGGGTCTGAGACGCCTGGAAGGACCCCGGGAAGGCGCTGAGCGGGAGCTTCCACTGGGCGCCGAGGCCGAAGGCCGTCGCGGCGGTGGTCAGCCGGGAGCCGGTCAGCCCCTGGGACAGCGTGGTGAAGGCGGTCCCGCACGACTGCGCGAAGTCCGCGCTGAACTGCGGCTGGGCGCCGAAGGACGACACGGCCGGGACGTTGGTGAAGGTCCGGCCGCCGACTCTGGTGGTCCCCAGGCAGGGGATCGGCTCGTTGAGCGCCGTGCCCTTGGCCAGCAGCGCCGCCGTGGACACGATGGTGAACGCCCCGCCCGGCTGGTAGCGCCCGGCCAGCGGGTCCACCCGGGTCCCGCCGCCAGCGTGGTCGGCCACGGCGATGACGTGCCCGGTGGACGCCTGCACGGCGACGATGGCCGCGGCGGCGGGCTGGCCGGCGACCGCGTTGGTCGCGGCCCGCTGCACCCCGGCCTCGATGGTCGTGCGGACCGCGGTTCCCTGGGTGCCGACCCACTTCTTGAGCACCGCGACCTGGTGGCCAGCCCGGTTCTCGGCGATGACCTCGGTCTCCGCCGAGCCCGCCAGCCGCCGCTGGTACACCTTCTGCAGCCCGGACACCCCGACGGTGGTTCCCGGCCGGTAGGTGACGCCCTGCTCCTGGAGCACGGGCGCGAGCTCGGTACCGACCGTGCCGGTCACGTCGGTGGCGGCGGTCTCGAACAGGCGGACGCGAGACGCGGCGCAGCAGGAGCCCGGGGACCTGGCTGAGTTTCTTGCGCAGTGCGGCGTAGTCCGCCGGGGAGAGCGTGGCCAGGGTGAGCGGATGGGTCTGCGGGGCGGCGCGGATCACGCTGAGCACCTGCTCCTCGATCCAGCCCGGTCAGCGGCGGCGAACGCCGTGGCCGTGTCCTCCGGGTGGCTGAGCCGGCCCGGGCGGACCTGGGCTATCCAGGCCGTGGACGGGTGGATGAGCGAGGCGCCCTCGGCGTCCAGCAGCGCGGCGCGGGGCGGCATCGTGGTGACCACGGCCATCCGCAGCCCCTGGCGCAGGCCGGGGTTGATGACCGTGGGGCTCCACACCACCCGCCAGCCGGCCGGCGTCTTGCGCATCGCGAAGCGTCCCTCGTAGCTCCAGGGCGCGCCGTCCTGGCCGAGGTCCACGGACGCGAAGAAGTGGGCCTCGGCGGTGCCGCCGTGCTGGGTGATCGGGCCCATGGACAGGTAGTAGGCGGCCGCCCCGAGCTGCTGGTAGGCGGTGCGCAGGTCGGTGGTCACGGTAGCCGGGCCGCCGGTGGTCAGCGCCGCCGCGGTCTTGTACTGCCCCTGGGCCCAGGCCAGCAGGAAGTCCTGGGCGGCTGGCTCGGCGGACGGCTCGCCGCTGGCGAACCCGCCCGCGACCCCGATGATCAGCAGGAGGACCACCACACCGGCGGCGCCCAGCTTCAGCTGCCGCGACCTCAAGCGCAGGCCGCCCACCCATCCCCCGATGCCGCCGCTGTGCGGTACGCGCCCGCCGACGGCAGGCTGCGGAACGCGCTTTTCCCCGTCGAAGGGCGTGACGGCGTGCTTGCGAGCAGCCGCGTGCGCCCCACGTCTACGGTAGGAGGCCACGGCCTGCTTCGCCATCATCCGCGCCGCCGGAAGGCACGTTCTACCTCCCGGGCGGCGTCGCGTTCGGCCAAATCATGACGCTTGTCATAGCTTCGCTTGCCGCGGGCCAGGGCCAGTTCGACCTTGACCCGCCCGTCCTTGAAGTACAGCTCCAGGGGGACGATGGTGAGGCCCCGCTCGGCCACCTTGCTGGCGAAGCGGTCGATCTCCTTGCGGTGCAGCAGCACCTTGCGGGGCCGCCGCGGTTCGTGGTTGGTCCAGGTGCCCTGGGTGTACTCCGGGATGTGCACGCCGTGCAGCCAGACTTCCCCGTCCTCGATCTGGGCGAAGCCGTCGGTCAGCGAGGCCCGCCCGGCGCGCAGCGACTTCACCTCGGTGCCGGTGAGCACGAGCCCGCCCTCCACCGTGTCCTCAAGGTGATAGTCATGCCTGGCCCGGCGGTTCCGGGCGATGACGGAGGACTGCCGCTTGGATGCCACTGCCTTGGTGCCACGACTTAGCGTCCGTGGCCGTCACGCGCGAAGGTAGCGCCTGAGGGTGAGGAAGGACGTGACGCCACAGAGCACCACTCCCATGACCATGGCCAGGACGATGACCTCGATGAGGTCGGCGAGACTGAGCCGGACGTTGTACGGGAAGTACTGCTGGAGCGTGTCGAGGCCCAGGGTCTTCACGGCGATGAGCAACCCCGCGGCGATCAGCCAGCCGAACATTCCCGCGATGATGCCTTCTAGCAAGAATGGTAGCTGAACATAGAAATTGGATGCGCCCACCAGGCGCATGATGCTGGTCTCCCGGCGCCGGTTGAACGCCGACAGCCGGATGGTGTTGGCCACGAGCAGGATGGCCGCGATGACCAGGATGATCGCGACGACGATGACCGCGTTCCGGGCGCCGTCGAGCAGCTTGTAGAAGTTGGACAGGATCGACTCGACGTTCACGATGTTGTCCACCCCCTGGCGTCCCTCCACCGCCCCGGCCACGACCGGGTAGTCGGTCTGCGCGTTGCGCAGCTTGACCTGGAAGGAGTCCGGGATCTCGTTCTGGGTGACCAGGCTGGAGAACGAGCGGTCCTGCGCGAAGTCCTGCTTGAACCGCGCGAAGGCCTGCGCCTGCGACTCGTAGTAGACCGCCTCCACGCCCTGGGACCGCAGCGAGGTCAGGTCGTGGTAGATCGAGTCCCGCTGGGCGGCGGTGGCCGGGCCGTTCTGCTTGCACTGCGGGCTGACGCTGGTCGCCGTGCACAGGTAGATGGACAGCTGGACCCGGCCCTGCCAGTAGGTCCGCGTGTTGTCCACCTGCTTGACGAACAACAGGCCGGTGCCCAGCAGCGACAGGCTGATCGCCACCACGACCACCAGCGCCACCGTCATGGTGAGGTTGCGCCGGAGGCCGGTCCAGACCTCTTGGAAGACAAACTGTGCACGCATGGTCGCTTGATCCCTCGGTAATTCCTCGGTATCTGGTACCGCCCAAGCCCCCGTCAGCAGCCCGGACGGGCCACTGAGCTGGTCAGTACGCCTGGCCGTACACCCCGCGAGACTGGTCGCGCACAACTTTCCCGTACTCGAGCTCGATGACGCGCTTGCGCATGGAGTCGACGATCGCCGCGTCGTGCGTGGCCATGACGACCGTGGTCCCGGTCCGGTTGATCCGGTCGAGCACCTTCATGATCCCGATCGAGGTGGCCGGGTCGATGTTCCCGGTCGGCTCGTCCGCCAGCAGGATCATGGGCCGGTTCACGAACGCCCGGGCCATCGCGACCCGCTGCTGCTCGCCACCGGACAGTTCGTCGGGCATCCGGTCGTGCTTGCCTTCCAGCCCGACCAGGTCCACCACCTCGGGGACGACCTTGCGGATGAACCGCCGGGGCTTGCCGATCACCTGGAGGGCGAAGGCGACGTTCTGGTAGACGTTCTTGTTGGGCAGCAACCGGAAGTCCTGGAACACGCACCCGATCCTGCGGCGCAGGTACGGAACCTTCCAGTTGGTGAGGCGGGCGAGGTCCTTGCCGGCGACGTGAATCCTGCCGTCGGTCGGCTTCTCCTCCTTGAGGACCAGCCGCAGGAACGTCGACTTGCCCGAGCCCGAGGGCCCGACCAGGAAGACGAACTCACCCTTCTCGACGTCGATCGTGACGTTCTCCAGGGCCGGGCGGCCCTGGTTCGGGTACGTCTTAGTGACGTTATCGAAGTGGATCACAGGCCCATCACAACGCTCGACAGAATGCGGACGCCGCAGCCGGAAACCGGCCGCTGTACGGCCTTCCCGGGTCTGGTCGGACTGTCCGGTTTGGCCAGGGGCCAGTCTAGGGGGGAAACTGGCTTCGAACGTCCAACACCGCGGAAGTGACACCGGTGCCTGCTGAGGGAGGGACCCAGATGAGTTGCGAAGACCTGATCTGCGCCAGCTGTGCGGGGCCGGTGGTCGAGGCACGCTGCCCTGCCTGCCAGTCGGCGCGAGCCCAGATGCACCATCACTCGGGCGGGCTGAGCCTGCCGGTGATCGCCATGCTGCTGCTGGCCGCCCTGGCGCTGGCCG
Organism: uncultured Actinomycetes bacterium; assembly: GCA_963781085.1. GTDB lineage: Bacteria > Actinomycetota > Actinomycetes > Streptosporangiales > Streptosporangiaceae > RYN-230. Next base: position 25,300 of record CAWAES010000020.1, on the reverse strand, counting down.
TCATGCTGCAGGTGGCCCACTAGGCCGGGGACCCGCTGGAGGGTGAGCCGGGCTGGCTCACCCTTCGGCGGGCTGCTTGCGCAGCCAGCGGATCTCCGCCTCGATGAAGTCGTCGATCTCGCCGTCCATGACCGCGGCGGTGTTCCCCGTCTCCTGCCCGGTCCGCAGGTCCTTGACGTTCTGGTAGGGGTGCAGCACATAGTTCCGGATCTGCGTGCCCCAGCTGCCCGAGGAGTCACCTCGCAGCTCGGCCATCTTGGCCGCCTGCTCGGCCCGCTTGCGCTCCAGCAGCTTGGCCTGGAGGACCGCCATGGCGCTGGCCCGGTTCTGGATCTGGCTGCGCTCGTTCTGGCAGGACACGACGATGCCGGTGGGCAGGTGGGTGAGCCGGACCGCGGAGTCCGTGGTGTTCACGCCCTGGCCGCCCGGCCCGCTGGAGCGGTAGACGTCCACCCGGATGTCGTCGTCGGGGATCTCGATGTGGTCGGTCTGCTCGACGACCGGGATCACGTCCACCCCGGCGAAGGAGGTCTGCCGGCGGCCCTGGTTGTCGTACTTGGAGATGCGCACCATCCGGTGCGTGCCGTGCTCGCCGCGCAGCGTCCCGTACGCGTACGGCGCCTTGATCGCGAAGGTGGTGGACTTGATGCCCGCCTCTTCCGCGTAGGAGGTGTCGTAGATCTCGCTCGAGTACCCGTGCCGCTCCGCCCAGCGCAGGTAGATGCGCCGCAGCCCCTCGGCCCAGTCGGCCGCGTCCGCCCCGCCGGCCTGCGCGTTGATCGTGATCAGCGCCTCGCGGGCGTCGTACTCGCCGGACAGCAGCGTCCGCACCTCGAGCTGGTCGATCTCCTTGCGCAGGGCAGCAAGATCACGGGTCGCCTCCTCGCGGGTGGGCTCGTCGTGCTCGCTCTCGGCCAGCTCGAACATGACCCGGGTGTCGTCGAGGCGGCGGCGCAAGCCGGCCAGCCGGCTCAGTTCCCCCTCGAGGTAGGACAGCCGGCGGGTGACCGCCTGCGCCCTCTCCGGGTCGTCCCAGAGCCCTGGGTCGGACGCGCGCTCCCTCAGGTTGTCTGCTTCGCGCCGCATGGCTTCCGGGTCGAGAACGGACTCCACGCTGGTGAGGGTTGACGACAGTTCCGAGATTTCGTTTGCGGGATCGGTACCTGCCATGCGGGAAAGCCTACGCGAGCGCGGGCATTCGAAAGGACGATCGTCCGCCAACGGCGGGTCCGGATCTACGCCAAATGCGAAATCAGGGATGTTCCGGCAGCGAGCTGGCGTCCACCAGTGTGCGGATAGCACGCACTGCCACCGACAGCATCGCGACAGTGAACCGGTCGCTCTCCCAGATCTCGGTCAGGGTCTGCCCGGCGCGCTGGACCGCCGACTCGTTGCGCCGGGCCCAGTCGGCGAGGCGCTCTTCCGGGCTGCCTGGCCCGGTCACCTGGAGCACGTCCCGGGTGATGGCCGCGTGCGCCGCGTACAGGTCGTCGCGGAGCGCGGCCCGGGCCATCGTGTTCCACCGGTCGTCACGCGGCAGCGCCGTGATCCGGTCCCGCAGCCGGGTGATCTGCAGCCGCTCGGCCAGGTCGAAGTAGGCCTCGGCGGTCTCCTCCAGGCTGCGGCCGGTCGCCGTGGCGATCTCGACCAGGTCGAAGGCGGAGTAGGCCGGAACCATGGCGGCCACCCGCTCCGCGAGCCCCTCGGGCACGCCGCGGGCGGTGAACGACTCCAGCCGGTCGGCGAAGCCCGACTGGTCCCGGCCGGTGAGCAGCTTGGGCAGGCCCGAGGAGACGGTGAGCACCCCGCCGGAGAAGAAGTCGATGGTCTCGGCGATGTCGAACGGCGGCCTGCGGTTGTAGAGCAGCCACCGGGTAGCGCGCTCGGCCAGCTTGTGCCCCTCCAGGAGCAGGGCCAGCTGGGTGGCCGCCTCGACCTGGCCGTCCAGCGCCTCCACCTGGGCCCAGAACCCGGGCAGGTCGAACACCCGGCGGGCGACCAGCCAGGCGCAGGTGATGTCCGGGACCGACGCCCCGGTTTCCTCGTTCATCCGGAACAGGAAGGTCGTCCCGGAGCGGTCCACCATGTCGTTGACGACTTTGGTGGTGATGATCTCCCGGCGCAGCGGGTGGGCGTGCATCTGGTCGGCGAACTTCTCGTGCAGCGGCTCGGGGAAGTAGGCGGTGAGCACCGACTGCAGGTAAGGGTCGTCAGGCAGGGTCGAGGCCAGCATCTCCTGCTCGGCCGCGATCTTGACCTGGGCGAGCAGCACGGCGAACTCGGGCGCTGGTCAGGCCCAGGCCGGCCGAGCGGCGCTCGGCGACCTCCTTGTCCCCCGGGAGCACCTCCAGCTTCCGGCGCAGCCGGCCGTCGCGCGCCATCTTCCGCATCATCCGGCTGTGCACGTGCAGCATCTCCGGGGCCTGGGCCCGGGACGAGGCCAGGGCCCGGTTCTGGTGGTAGTTGTCCTGCAGCACCAGCGCCGCGACCTCGTCGGTCATCTCCTGAAGCAGGCGGTTGCGCTGCTCGGCGCCCAGTTCGCCGCGGTTGACGCTGTCCGCCAGCAGGATCTTGATGTTCACCTCGTGGTCGGAGGTGTCCACTCCGGCGGAGTTGTCGATGAAGTCGGTGTTGATCAGGCCGCCGGCCAGCGCGTACTCGATCCGGGCCGCCTGGGTCAGGCCCAGGTTGCCGCCCTCGGCGATCACCCTGGCCCGGAGCGCGGTGGCGTCGATCCGGACCGCGTCGTTGGCCCGGTCCCCCGCGTCGGCGTGCGACTGGGTGCTGGCCTTCACGTAGGTGCCGACCCCGCCGTTCCAGAGCAGGTCGGCCGGGGCGGCGAGGATCGCCGAGATCAGCTGGTCCGGGGAGAGCGCCCGGACGTCGCGGTCCAGGCCCAGCGCCTCGGCGGCGGCCGCCGAGACCGGGATGGACTTCGCGGACCGCGACCATACGCCACCGCCGGCCGAGATGACCGTGGGGTCGTAGTCGGCCCAGGAGGAGCGGGGCAGCGCGAAGAGCCGCTGCCGCTCCGCGAAGCTGGCCGCCGGGTCGGGCGACGGGTCGAGGAAGATGTGCCGGTGGTCGAACGCCGCTACCAGCTTGATGTGCTCGGAGAGCAGCATCCCGTTGCCGAAGACGTCGCCGGACATGTCCCCGATCCCGGCCACCGTGAAGTCCGTCGTGTCCACGTCGAGGTCCAGGGTGGCGAAGTGGAACTTGACCGACTCCCACGCGCCGCGGGCGGTGATGGCCATCTTCTTGTGGTCATAGCCCTCGGACCCGCCGGAGGCGAACGCGTCACCCAGCCAGTACCCGTGACTCTGCGCGATCTCGTTGGCGGTGTCGGAGAACGTCGCGGTGCCCTTGTCCGCCGCGACCACCAGGTAGGGGTCGTCCCCGTCGTACCTGACCACGCCGGGCGGCGGTACCACCCGGCCGGCCTGCAGGTTGTCGGTGACCTCCAGCATGGCGGTGATGAAGGTCCGGTAGCAGCCCAGCACCTCGGCCTGGTAGGCCTCCCGGTCCGCCGGGTCGGGCAGCCGCTTGCAGACGAAGCCGCCCTTGGCCCCGGACGGGACGATGACCGAGTTCTTCACCTCCTGCGCCTTGGCCAGGCCGAGGATCTCGGTGCGGAAGTCCTCGCTGCGGTCCGACCAGCGGAGCCCGCCCCGGGCGACCGCGCCGAACCTCAGGTGCACCGCTTCCAGCCGGGGTGAGTAGACGAACAGCTCGAACTTCGGCCGGGGCGCGGGAAGGTCGGGCACGGCCGCCGCGTCCAGCTTGACCACCAGGTACGGGACCTCCCCCAGCCCGGGCGCGCCGGCCGGCCGCCTGGTCGGCGAAGTAGTTGGTCCGCAGGGTGGCCAGGATCAGGCCCAGGTAGGCGCGCAGCACCCGGTCGTGGTCGAGGACGGCCACGTCGTCGAGCTCGCCGCGGATCTCCTCGGTGATGGCCTCGCTGCGCTCGGCCTGCCCGCTGTGCCGGGCCGGGTCGAACCGGGACTCGAACAGCCGCACCAGCAGCCGGGTCACCGTGGTGTTGGAGCGCAGCACCCGCTCGATGTAGGCGTGGCTGAACCGGGTGCCGGCCTGCCGCAGGTACTTGGCGTAGGCGCGCAGCACCATGATCTGGCGCCAGCTCAGGTGGGCGTCCAGCACCAGGGCGTTGAACCCGTCGTCCTCGATCTGCCCGCGCCACAGCGCGTCGAGCGCGTCCTCGACCAGGCCCTTGACCGGGCCCGGGTGCGGCAGCACGCCGCCGGGTGCCTGCGCCGGGGAGCCTGCGGCCGTGCGCGCTGCCCCCGCCGGTTCCGGCGCTGCTGGGGCGCAGCCCGAAGTCGTAGATCCAGAACGGGGTGGGCAGCCCGGGCGCGGAGAACTCGTAGGGATGCTCGTCCACCACCTGCGACCCCCAGGTGCTGCAGCCGGGGCAGCACGTCGGTGAGGGTGATCGGCGATCCGGTCCGGTAGATCGTCAGCCGCCAGACGTGCGGCTGGTCGCCGGCCGGCTGGCCGGTGTCCTCGGCGGGTACCCCGCCGGAAAAGCCCTCGGCCTCCCAGAGGTCGAACGCCACGGGCGCGCCGGACTCGACCATGGCGCGCACCCGGGTCAGGTCGCTCACCGCGTAGGCCGCGGGCACGTCAGCCTTGTAGGTCTCCGGGATGGCCCGCGCCCAGTCGGCTGAGCAGTTCCCCGGCCTGCTCCTCGCCCAGCCGGGCCAGCGCCTCGGCGGCCAGGTCCTCGTCCCACGAACGGACCGCGGCGGCCAGCTTGGCCTCCAGCTCCGCCGTGTCCACCTGGGGCAGCCGGTGGCCGCGCTCGGCCCGCACCACCACGTGCAGCCGGGCCAGCGCCGAGTCGCCGACGGTGGCGCTGTACTCGACGGTCGCGCCGCCGAACGCCTCGCGCAGGATCTCCTGGGCGCGCAGCCGCACCGCGGTGGTGTAGCGGTCCCGCGGCAGGTACACCAGGCACGACATGTAACGGCCGTAGACGTCCCGGCGCAGGAACAGCCGGGTCTGGCGGCGTTCCCGCAGGGCCAGCACGCCCAGCGCGATCGGGGTCAGCTCGGGCACGGAGATCTGGAACAGCTCCTCGCGCGGGTACCCCTCCAGGATCTCGGTCAGGTCCTGGCCGTCGTGGCTGTCCGCGGTCATCCCGGCCGCCTCCAGCACGCTGGCCAGCTTGCGCCGCAGCACCGGGATGCGGGTGATGCTCTCGTGGTACGCGGCGTGGGTGAACAGCCCGAGGAAGCGGTGCTCGCCGACCACCTCGCCTGCGTCGTTGACCCGCTTGACCGCGATGTAGTCCAGGTAGTTGGGCCGGTGCACGGTGGACCGGGAGTTCGCCTTGGTCAGGATGAGACGCTGCCGGTCCCGGGCCCGGGCCCGGACCTCGGGGGGCAGCGCGGCGAAGGACGTGGAGCCCTGCTTGTCGTGCCGCAAGATCCCCAGGCCGGTGCCGGGCAGCGCGAGCAGCGCCATTCCGTCCGGCCCGTCCACCAGGTCGTACTCCCGGTAGCCGAGGAAGGTGAAGTGGTTGTCGGCCAGCCAGCGGAGCAGGGCGACGGTCTCGGCCGGGGCCCCGGCGCCTTCCGCGGCCAGCCGGTCGGCCAGCCAGGTGGCCCGGGCCTGCATCCGCGAGTAGTCCTCGACCGCGACCCGGACGTCGTGCAGCACCCGGTGCAGGTCCTGCTCGAGCTCGGCGGCGGAGTTGTGCGCTGGCCGCGGCTGGGTCGGGCCCGGACGCGCCGTCGGCGGCCGATCCCCCGATCTCGATGTGGGTCCAGGACTCGGCGATCTCCTCGTGGTCGCCGTTGCGCCCGCTCAGCGTCCCGCACACGTCGTGCAGCGTCCCGGCCACGTCCCGGCGGACCAGCAGCTGGGGATGCAGGATGTGGTCGCTGTCCAGGCCATGGCGGGCCAGTTCCATGGTCACCGAGTCGACCAGGAACGGCATGTCGTCGGTGATGATGTCGACCACGCGGCGGGCCGGGTCGAACGCGGCGGGCGAGCCCGCGGGCCGCACCCGGACCAGGGCCCGGCCCTGCGGCCGGCGCACGGCCAGCCGGGCCTGCTCCAGCGCGGCCGCGGCCACCGGCCCCGGCCCGGCCACGGCCAGGTCCTCGACGGGAACGTGCCGGTAGTACGCCCGCAGGTAGCAGAGCAGGTCGCCGACGTGCAGGTCGGCCAGGTCCTCGGCGCTGACCGCCCGGGCCGCCTCGGCCAGCAGGGTCTCCCGGTCCGCAGCCGAGCTGTCACTCACTGGCGCACCACGCCATTGTGGTGTTGTCACGCGTTTCCCTCAATCACCGTTGATTGCTGCGCATCGCCTGGTCTCGACTCTACGCGGGACCCTTCCCGGGGGGCGAAGAGCTCGAGCACCTCGGGATTGGCCAGCGCGTCCGGGTCGGCCGCCTCCGCGACCGGCGTGCCGAGCAGGATCTTGCGCACCGGAACTTCCAGTTTCTTCCCGGACAGCGTCCGCGGGATCCCCGGGACCTGATGGATCTCGTCCGGCACGTGCCGCGGGGACAGCTCGCTGCGCAGTGCCCCGCGCAGCTGCCCGATCAGGTCGTCGTCGAGCTCGCGTCCCTCGGCCAGCGCCACGTACAGCACCAGCCGCCCCGGGCGCCCCAGCTGCCCGGTGTCCACCACCAGGCTGTCGGTGACGTCCGGCAGCCGCTCCACCACACGGTAGAACTCGCTGGTGCCCATCCGCACGCCACCACGGTTCAAGGTGGCGTCCGAGCGTCCGTAGATCACGCATCCGCCGTCCGGCAGCATGGTTATCCAGTCACCGTGCCGCCACACTCCAGGGTATGCGGCGAAGTAGCTGGACCGGTATTTCTCGCCGTCCGGGTCGTTCCAGAAGCCGACCGGCATGGACGGCATGGGCCCGGTGACGACCAGCTCGCCGACCTCCCCGGTGACCGGCTTCCCGGCCGCGTCGAAGGCTTCCACGCTGGCCCCCAGGCACCGGCCCGCGATGAGGCCGGCCCGGACCGGCAGCAGCGGGCTGGGCCCGACGAACCCGGTGCACACGTCGGTGCCGCCGGAGAACGAGCCGAGCTGCGCGTCCTCGCTGACCCCCTGGTAGACCCAGTGAAAGCCCTCGGGCGGGAGCGGTGATCCGGTGGAGCCGATGCCGCGCAGCGCCGACAGGTCCAGCTCCCGGCCCGGGGCCAGCCCGGCTTTGGCGCAGGCCAGCAGGTAGGGCGCGCCGGTACCGAAGTAGGTCACCCCGGTCTGCGCGGCGAGCCGCCAGAGCGCGTCGGTGCCCGGGTAGGTGGCGCTGCCGTCGTAGAGCACCACGGTGGCCCCGGCCAGCAGCCCGCTGGCCAGGTAGTTCCACATCATCCAGCCGGTCGTGGTGTACCAGAAGAACACGTCCGCGGGGCCGAGGTCCTGGTGCAGGCCCAGCGCCTTGAGGTGCTCGAGGACGATGCCGCCGTGACCGTGCATGATCGCCTTGGGCAGCCCGGTGGTGCCGGACGAGTACAGCACCCACAGCGGGTGGTCGAACGGGACCTCCACGAACTCCGGCTGGCCGTCCCCGGCCGCGGCCGGCAGGTCAGCCCAGCTGAGCGTGCGTACCCCGGCCCGGCCGGCGGCGGCCCGGGTGGCCGGTCCCAGCCTGGGGGACGGCACGCCCGGGGAACCAGCGCCCTGGGCCGCCGCGCCCGGGGCAGTTGCGTCGGGGGCAGCGTCCTGCGCCGCGGCGCCGGGACTGTCCACCATGATCACGGCGGCCAGCCCGGGCAGCCCGCCGATGATCTCGGCCACCGCCTCGTCCCGGCTGAACTCCTTGCCGCCGTAGCGGTAGCCGCCCACCGCGAACAGGACGGTGGGGCGTATCTGCGCGAACCGGTCGATGACGCTGTGCGCGCCGAAGTCCGGCGAGCAGGACGACCAGATGGCCCCCAGGCTGGCTGTGGCCAGCAGCCCGATGAGCGCCTCGGGGACGTTCGGCAAGAACGCGGCCACCCGGTCCCCCTGGCCGACGCCGAGCGCCCGCAGCGCCCCGCGGACCCGGCCGACCTCGGCGGCCAGCTCGCCGTAGGTGAACGTCCGCGGCGGGGCGTCCTCCGTGCAGGCGATGATCGCGGTGCGGCCCGGGTCGGTGCGGGCCGTGCGCAGCGCGTTCCGCGCGTAGTTCAGCGTGGCGCCAGGAAACCAGGTGGCCTCGGGCAGCTGCCCGACGCAGCGCGGGGCCGTCACCGCGCTGGCCGAGCACCCCGAAGTACTCCCACAGCGAGTCCCAGAACGCGCCCGGCTCGCCGACCGACCACTCCCAGAGGTCCTGGTAGTCGGCGGCGGCGACGCCCTGGTGCTCGGCCAGCCAGCGCAGGTACTGGGTAATCCGCGCCTGATCGATGACCTCCGGGCCCGGCTCCCACAGAACCTCGCCGTAGTCGCTGCCCAGTAGCCGAGCCACCTCGTCGTTTCTTGGCATAGGCCCAGCATCAAGGGTTCGCCCGCGCATCGCAACGGGAGCCACGCGGCCCGGGCTGTGGTCAAACTCACTCCGCCCACGGGACCGCCCGTCGCTCGCTGACCGGGGTTCTGGCTCACCCCACGGGAGCGCCGGCGGCGAAGGCCAGCATGCCGAGCCCGGCGGCCCCCACGATCGCGCTGACCACGCCGCGCCGCACGCCGAGCAGCCAGGCCGCGGCGAGCGCGAGCACGCCGAGCTGCCACAGGTGCGCGAGGGCCAGGGCCAGCGGGAGCGCGGCCCCGGCGATGGCGCCGATGGCCGCGGGGCCGGCCCCGGTCAGGAAGGCCTGGACGGCTGCGCTGGCGCGGAGCCGGTCGAAGTAGCGGCCGCCGCCGAGCACGAACAGGAACGAGGGAGTGAAGGCGACCAGCGCGGCGAGCAGCCCGCCGCCTACCCCGGCGGCCGCGTACCCGACCACCGCGACGGTCTGCACCACCGGCCCGGGTGTGACCTGGCCGAGCGCGACCGCGCTGAGGAACTGGCCGGCGGTCATCCAGTGGTAGGTGTGCACCGCGTCGTGCTGCATCAGCGGGATGATCACGAAACCGCCGCCGTAGGAGAGAGCACCGACCTTGAGGCCCTCCCAGGCCACCGCGAGCAGGCCGCCCGCGGCGGGCACCGCGACGGCCAGCGGCAGCAGGACCGCGCCGAGCCCGGAACGCTCCGGCCCGGACGACCCAGGCCCCGGCAACTCCGGCCCCGGCAACTCCGGCCCCGGCGACCCGGGCCCCGGCGACCCGGGGCCGGACGACCCGGGGCCGTGCGGGCGGAACCGGGGCCAGGTCCGCGCGCTGACCTCGGCCAGCCCGCAGGCCGCCAGAACGATGACCAGCCACGGCCCGACAGTCGCCGCGGCCACCCCGCCGGCCACCAGGTAGGCGATCCAGCGGCCGTGCGCGGCGCGGGCTGCGGGGTTACTTCCGCCCGCCGCCCGCCGCCAGCTCGCCGGGATCAGGCCCACCGCGGCGGCCACGGCCACCGCGGGCACGGCCGCGCCCGATCCGGCCGCCGCACCCGCGATCCATCCCGGCGGGCGGGGCGCCAGGAAGAGGGCCGCGAGACCGAGGATGATGACCAGCCCGGGGACGATGAAGCAGACCCCGCCGAGGATCGCCCCGGCCGGACCGCGCAGCCGCCAGGCGCAGAAGATGGCCAGCTGCGTCGAGGCGGGCCCGGGCAGCAGGTTGCAGGCGGCCAGCCCGTCCTCGAAGTCGTCCGGCGGCAGCCACTCCCGGTCCGCCACGCACAGCTTGCGCAGCAGCGCGATGTGCGCGGGCGGCCCGCCGAACCCGACGCAGCCGATCCGGCCCCATTCCCGGGCGATCGTGGTCAGCGGGACCGGCTGGGACCCGGTGGGACGTTGCTCGCGCACAACGTGATCAGGCACGCAGCCAACCTACGCAGCGCAGCTGAACAGGTGGTGGCCAGCTGGCACCGCGGCTCAGCCGGCGACGGCCAGCGTCAGCCGGTCCACCGCGCGCACCACGGCCAGGGTGTCGGAGAGATCGTCGAAGACCACGTCCGCCCCGGCCTTCCGCAGCTCACTCATGGTGGAGCGGCCGGTCGCCACGGCCAGGCACCGCGCGCCGCCGGTCTGGGCGGCCGCCACGTCGCGGATGGAGTCGGCGATGTAGACGGTGGAGTCCTCGTCGAACCGGATGGCGTACTTCTCGGCGGCCCGGCTGCGGGTCATCATCAGCTGGGCGCCCTTCGGGTACACCTGCGACCCGTAGCCGCCGATCTCCAGGTCGAAGAACTCCTCCAGCCCGAACGCACGCAGCTTCTCGACCGCGTTCGGCTTGATCGTCCCGGTCAGCACGGTCTGGACCACCCCGGGCCGGGACGCTACCTCGGCCACGGCCTCGGCGGCCCCGGGGAGCAGCCGGCCTTGCCCGCGCAGCTGGCTGCGGCGGGCCGCGAAGGACTTGGCCAGCTCGAAGCTGAACCGGGCCAGCAGTTCCTCGCCGCCGGCCGTGGCCGGGCTGGGCAGCCCGGACGGCACCGCCTCGTTCAGGGCCAGCGCCTCAAAGAAGATCTCCGACTCCATCCGCCCCGGGAGCTGCGGGAGCTGGACCATCGGCCGTCCGGTGACTCGCCGGAACGCCTCCGCGTACGCCTCCCTGGTGATCCGGTCGACGTCGATGAGAGTCAGATCGATGTTCCACAGGACCAGACGGCTAATGAGGACCTCCGGGGTTGGCATCCCCCTCGCGGCGGGCACGGCCAGCCTATGCCCGGGCCGCCCGTCCAGACGCCCGATCAGCGACGGCGGCGGGCATGCCTGGTCTCACGAAGGTGGGGGCGCCCCGCTGCTGAGTTGCCCCGCCCGGCTCCCTCCTGCCCCGGGCGAAATTCCGGATTCAGACGGACAATTAGCTCAAAACTTTACTTTTAGTGTGGCCCTCTTTAATTCCGAATAAACGATGACGGCTAGTAGATAACTATTCAAGAGGCCGATCTGATCGATTCGCTATTACGGGCGCTTAGGGCTCTTCTAACGTGCTATATAACGACGGGACCGTGGCTGAAGCCGGCCCGGCAGGGGGGATTACGGATGGTAACGACTGCGCGCTCGCGGCCGGACGACCTTATGTTGCCGAAAGGCAATGCACCGCTCGTGACCGCGCCGCCTGGCGCTCTCTACGCAGTCACGTCCGTCCCGATCCGCTCCGCCGAACGGCGGCGCTGGGCCGCGGACCTGACCGGCCCGGACTTGGCCGGGCTGGTCCTGCATGGGGCCGGTGGGATCGGCAAGTCCACGCTGGCCAGCCAGATCGTCTCGCGGATAAGCCATCTCGAGCCCGAGTGGGTCACCGTCGTCGTCCGCGGCCAGGTGTCGGCCGACACGGTGCTGGGCGGGGTGGCCGAGACTCTTCGCCGTCACCCGGTGGCCGCTCAGGGCGATGGACAGGCGCAGTCGTTGCGGGCGGCGGACCGCACCGACCTGCCGTGGGCTCACCGGCTGGCCCTGCTGCGCGAACTGGTCCTCGGCCAGGTTCCGGTCCTGCTGGTCCTGGACGACTTCGACGACAACGTGTCGCCCGTTTCCGGTGGCTGGACGGTCCGCGATCCAGCCCTGGCCGAATTGATAACGAGCTGGGGCAGCACGTCGCATCGCGGCCGGCTGCTCATTACGTGCCGCCATCCATTCCGCCCGCCTGGGGACCGCCGGGCCGCCGCTCACATTCCACCATGTCGGCCCGCTGTCCCGTTCCAGCGCTTTCGAGCTGGCGAAATCACTGCCCGCCCTCGGATCGCTCGGCGAACAAGAGCTCGACCGGGCCTGGCGGCTGCTGGGCGGCCATCCCCAGGCCATGGAATACCTGGACTCGCTGCTCGCCACGGGTCACGTCCAGTTCCCGGAGGTAGCCCGCCGTCTCGAGGTCGCGGTCGAGGGCAAGAGCGCCAGCCCGGCCCGGCCCGCCGGGCCAGCCGCGCCCACGGAGCTGCCGCCGGCCGCTGCGGAGTCGGTGGCCCTGGCCGCCCGCGACCTCCTGCTCCACGAGCTCGGCGGCTCCTCCTCGGCCGCGCAGCCCCCGCGGGCCGCGGGCCTGCTGCGCCGCCTGGCGGCAGGCCGCTACCGCGAGCGCTCCGGCCACACGCCCGCCACGCCGCTGGAGGGACTGAGGCTGACCGGACGGGTGCCTGCCGGGCTGGTTCTGGCCGGGCTCGTGGTGGCCGGACTCGTGGTGGCCGGACTGGTGGTGGCCGGACTCGCGCTGGCCGCGGCGGCCGGGGCTTTCGTCCTGGGGCGCCCCGGGTCGTCCGCGGCGCACGCGGCCGGGCCGAGGATGCGCCTGAGAGGCAGCAGGCGGTGCTGCAGCAGGCGTCAGCTATCCGCTCCCGGGCGGCCGCGTGGGTGGCCCGGCAAGTCAGCCAGGACGCGATCGTGGCCTGTGACCCGGACATGTGCTCGGCGCTGCTGGCCCAGCAGATCGCACCCGGGAATCTGCTGGAACTACGGGACGGGACAGCCGATCCGCTCGGCTCCGACGTCCTCGTCGCGACCGCCGCGGTGCGCAGCCAGTTCGGCGCGCGGCTGGCCAGCGTCTACGCGCCGGCCGTCTTGGCCAGTTTCGGTTCCGGCCGCCTCCGGATCGACGTGCGTGCCGTCGCCCCGGACGGCGCGGCCGCCTACCGGGCCCAGCTGGCCGCGGACCTGACGGCCCGCCGGAAAGCGGGCGGTCAGCTGCTGGGCAATCCGCATATCCAGGTCTCCGCCGCCGCCCGGAAGGAGCTCCAGGCCGGCCAGGTGGACTCGCCGGCTGCTCGCCACCCTGGCCGCCCTGGCCGGGGAGGAACCGGTTCAGGTCGTCGAGTTCGCGGACTCCGGGCCCGGGGCGAGCGCGGGCGTCCCGCTGCGCTCCGCGGTGATCACCGTGGCCGGCCGCGACGACCCGGCCGCCGTGGCGGACATGCTCACCTTCGTCGTCCGCAGCCGGCGCCTTACCTGCCCGCCCGGTCGCTGATCGAGCCCGGCCCGGCCGGCGCATCCGTGCTGAGCATCCAGTTCGCCGCACCCAGCCCGGTGGGGCTGCTCCAGCCGGAGACGACTCCCTGACCAGCCACCCCACCTGAATGAGACGGAGACGGACCGCATCAAACTGGCGCGGCCGCCACCACAGGCCGGTCAACCCCGGTACTGGGCCCGCCGGGTCCGCTCGAGCGTGTCGGCCCCCTGCTCCACCAGCCACACTGCGCGCGCCAGCCGCTCGGATCCGGCGCTCATGGACCCCAGCCGACGGGGCGGGTCCACCCGACCTCTGCGGGACTGTACGGCCGGCCAGGCGCGGCACCGGTCTGCCGGAGGACCCGGCGGTCCGGCGGGACGGGGCGCTGCGGCCGGGCTGGGTCTGGAGCCGGGCGGTCCGGCGGGACCGGGGTGAGAACCAGCGGCCCGGCCCAGTGCCGCCGCGGTCATCTTCGTGTACGACCACCCGGGCCTCCAGGGTCAGCAACCGGATACCGAAGCAGCCGCGCTAGCACGAACGCGCCGATGACCATGTCGCCCTGGGCCGGATCCAGCCCCCGCAGGTCCAGCCGGAACGAGCGGCGTGCCTGTTCCGGCCAGTTCACGGCCGTAGGCACGCGGTCACGACCGCGTCCGGCCACCACTTCCCGTTCCCGTCGCGCGAGGCGACCGGCCCGCACGTGACTGGCTCGCATGTGACTGGCCCTCACCCGACTGACCCAGGCGTGACTGGGACGCGTAGGCCTCAAGCCGGGCGCCGTACTCTTCCAGGCTCCGGCGTGCACCGGACGCCGCGAACTTCCCGCTCGCGTTGTGCGCAAGCTCGAGGATCTGCTGGTAACGTTCGCGGCCCGCGCGAGTCCCCAGCACGTAGCCGACCCCGAATACGGCCACGGTGGTCAGCTTCACGACTCGTCCTGGTGGCGCCTAGCGGAAATGGCCGCGCTCGCGGCGGTGGCCGCCACGGCCCCGCTGACGACGCCGAGCGTGACCTTGGAGGCCAGGCGCACAGTGTCGTTGGCCGAAGCCGCCTCGATGGACTCCAGCAGGAGATCCCATTTGCTCTTGCGTGTGAACAATCCCATCAGTCTGTGTCCCTCTCCATGAAATGGCCGGCCGTCGGCCGCCCGTTGGGGGGCGCCCCGCTGGCCGCCCGCTACCCTGCCACCCGTGATGTGCTGATGGCCGCGATGAGTTCGGGCTTCGTCATCGACGTTTGCAGCTCGGCACCGGTCCCCCGGCCCAGCCGCAACAGCTCGTCCTTGTTGAGCCGGTCCAGAGCCACGCCGCCGACCCGGACGACGGCCCGCACCAGGTCCTGCTTGTTCATCGTGGAAGAGTCAGCCACGTCGAGTTGTCCGGCCAGGCGGAGGAGCTCTGCCTTGGTAAGGCGGTCCACCTGGTCGACGGTGCGCAGCGTGGCACCGTTCCCGTTCGCGGCCGCGCGCCCCTGACCCGGCTGCGCCTCTCGCTGGGACGGCCGCTTGTCCGGGCGCGCTGATCGGCTGGCGGTGGACGCCGTCCGGCGCCGCGTCCGGGCGGCCTGGGCGACCTGCCGTCGCGCCGCCACCGGTTCATGCGCCAAAGCCGCCAGCCGATCCGCCTCCTGGGTGGCCTGCGACGCGACCTGCTGAGCGGCCTTCGAGGCCTGGCCCGCCAGTTTCCTGGCCTCGGCGACCGCCCGGTTGGCCTCCTGGATGGCCTGGCGGGCACGCTCCTGTGCGCGTTCGGCCTCCTGCTCCTTTTCCCGCGTGCGGGCCGCGGCCTCTTCCTCCGCCTGGTCGAGCGCCTTGCGCCGCTCAGCCTCCTCCGCGAGGCGGACGCGCTCGAGGTGCTCCTCCGCCTGGGCGCGCGCATCCGAATCGACCTGGCGCACGTGTTCGTCCATCTCCCGGGCGGTGCGCTCGGCGTCGTCGGCGCGGTCCTTGGCCTCCTGGGCCAGGGCCAGGGCCCGCGTCTCCTTCTCGCGTGCCTCTTCTGCCGCCTCATCAGCCTGCCGCAGCAGCGAGTCGATCGAGTTGTCGTCGAGGCCCGGCACGGCGGCCCTGACCGACCGCCCAGCCGCCCTAGTCCTGCGCCGCATCCCAGCGGTTACGGCACCCGCCGTCTCCGCTGCCGAGGACGCAGTGTCCGACACGGTCTCCGAGACGTTGCCGACCACCGAGGTGGCGGCGCCGGACGAGGCCGATACCGCCGGTTTCAGCGCTTTAGATAGCAGCCATGCCGCGTTGGCCGGAAGTTCCCGTACGCCGGTTCCGGCCAGATTCGTCAGACGATGCGCTGATCTCACCTTGGCCATGAATACCCCCACACCCTCTAGGTCCCTTGTGGGTCCCTCGTGGGCTCCTGCCCTACCCGCTGACCTGTGGCTTATCCACAATGGCCCCACTTTCTGGCGTTAGCCGGGGATTACCGGCCGCACGGAGGCCCCCGGCGGGACCAGACCGCCCGGCCGGGCGGGGTTGCCGGTGGCTTTGCGCAGCGGGGATCTCGGGCTGACAGCCGGTGGTCGCTCCGGTCAGCCCATGTGCGGGTAGCGGTAGTCGGTCGGCGGCGCGAACAGCTCCTTGATCGCCCGCGCGTTCACCCAGCGGGTCAGGTTGAAGATCGAGCCCGCCTTGTCGTTGGTCCCGCTGGCCCGGGCCCCGCCGAACGGCTGCCGGCCCACCACGGCCCCGGTGGGCTTGTCGTTGATGTAGAAGTTGCCGGCCGCGAAGCGCAGCGCTTCCGTGGCGGCGGCGATGGCGTCCCGGTCCTGGGCGATGATCGCCCCGGTCAGCGCGTAGGGCGCGACGTTCGCGGCCTGGGCCACGACCTGGTCGTACTGGGCGTCCTCGAAGACGTGCACGGCCAGGATCGGGCCGAAGTACTCGGTCCGGAACACCTCGTCCTCCGGGTCGGAGCACTCCAGCACCGTCGGCTGGACGAAGTACCCCTGGTCGCCGTCCGCGTCCCCGCCGACCAGCACCTGGACCGACGGCCGGCTCCGGGCCCGGGCCAGCGCGTCGGACAGCTTCCGGAACGCCCGGGCGTCGATGACCGCACCCATGAACAGGGACAGGTCAGCCGTCACGTCGCCCACGGTGAGCGAGTTCACCTGGGCCAGGAAGTCGTCGCGCATCCGGTCCCAGACCGAGCGCGGGATGTAGGCGCGGGACGCGGCCGAGCACTTCTGGCCCTGGTATTCGAACGCGCCCCGGATCAGCGCCACCGTCAGCACCTCCGGGTCGGCCGAGGGGTGCGCGATCACGAAGTCCTTGCCGCCGGTCTCGCCGACCAGCCGCGGGTAGCCGCGATAGCCGGCGATGTTCTCGCCCACGCTGCGCCACAGGTGCTGGAACGTCCCCGTGGACCCGGTGAAGTGGATGCCGGCCAGGTCCCGGTGCGGCAGGGCCACCTGGGATACCGCCTGGCCGTCGCCGGTGACCAGGTTGATCACGCCCGGAGGCAGCCCGGCCGCCTCGAGCAGCCGCATCGTGTAGTGCGCCGAGAACTGCTGGGTCGGGGACGGCTTCCACAGCACCACGTTCCCGAGCAGCGCCGGGGCGGTGGGCAGGTTGGCGGCGATGGAGGTGAAGTTGAACGGCGTGATGGCCAGCACGAAGCCCTCGAGCGGGCGGTACTCCAGCCGGTCCCACTCCCCGGTGACGGAGGAGGGCTGCTCGGCCAGCAGCCGCCGGGCGAAGTGGGTGTTGTAACGCCAGAAGTCGATCAGCTCGCAGGCCGCGTCGATCTCGGCCTGGTACACCGACTTGGACTGGCCGAGCATGGTCGCCGCGTTGATCGTGGACCGCCACGGCCCGGCCAGCAGCTCGGCGGCCTTGAGGAACACCGCGGCCCGGTCGTCGAAGGACAGCGCCCGCCAGCCCGGCGCGGCGGCGGCAGCCGCCTCGATCGAGGCGGTGACGTCCGCGTCGGTCGCGTTGCCGAGGTGGCCGAGGACGTGCGCGTGGTTGTGCGGCTCGACCACGGCGATGCGGTCGCCGCCGCCCATCCGCGGCTGGCCGCCCACCGTCATGGTCAGCTCGACCGGGGTGGCGGCCAGCTCCTTGAGCTTGGCTTCGACGGCGGCGCGCTCAGCGCTGCCCGGCGCGTAGGCCCGGACCGGCTCGTTGACGGGCGGTGGAACGTTGCTGACGGCGTCCATGAGGATCTCCCCGAACTGCTCTAACGATGCGGTGGCCCCATCGTAGGCGGGACGTCGGCTAGCTCGCGTTCCCCGCCACGAACGGCAATTCCTGGGTCGCGTACCACATCAGCTCGTGTCCCTCCGCCCCGTCCACCAGGAACTGGGCGTCGTCGTCCCCGGCCTCGGCGGCGCCGAGCGCGGCGACCGCCGCGCTGACGTCGGGCACGGCGAGCAGGTCGTCGACGTGCCCGGAGACCACCCGGGCCAGCGGGACCGGCGCGGACAGCACCACCCGGGTCGGCTCCTCGAAACTGCCGCCGAAACCCCCGTCCCGGCCGGCCTGCTCGTCGGGCACGTCGGCGGCCAGGACCACGCGCCGCCGCGGCGCGTCCGGGTCGGCCAGCAGCAGCCACAGCGAGGCCCGCGCGGCGTGCGTCAGCGCGGCGTACTCGAGTTCCTCGAGGTCCGCCTGGGCGTACCACTCGCGCAGCGCGGGCGTGACGGTGAACGCCTGCATCGGGGCCGGCCCGATCTCGGCGGCCCGCAGCGCGCCGGCCAGGACCGGCAGCGTGGCCGGCAGATAGACACGCATGCTTCTCCCCCGTTGAATCGGCAGAGTTGGATCGGCGGAGCTGGGTCAGCGGAGCTGTGTCAGCAGAGCTGGACCAGCAGTTGGGTTAGCGGGCGGATGAGCAGTCGTCCCGGCAGTCAGGTCCTGAGGACCGCAACCACCAGGGCCACTGCCTCGTCGAGGGACTGATGCTCCCACACCCGGACCACCCGCCAGCCCGCCGCGGCCAGCGCCGCGTCCGCGGCCCGGTCGCGTTCGACGTTGCGGCGCAGCTTGGGTGACCAGTACGACTCGTTGACCGCCGGATCCCGGCCGTGCTGCGGGCATACGTGCCAGAAACAGCCGTCCACGAACACCGCGACCCGGCGCCCGGTGAACGCGATGTCCGGCCGGACCCGGGCGCCGCCGTCCAGGTCGAGCCGGAAGTCCTTGCGGAACCGGTAGCCCTGCCGGTGCAGGGCGCTGCGCAGGGCGAGTTCGGGTTTGGTGTCGGTGCGCCGGTTGGCGCGCATGTTCGCCGATCGTCCCGGGGTGGGGGGAATGAGGCCCGTGGCAGTCAGGCCGGGCGGGCTCGGATGATCGGCCACCGGGCCAGGCTAGAGCAGCTCGCCCCGCCGTGCCCGCCCATCTATCGCGGCCGCTGGCCGTGGCACTAAGAAAGGTCGAGCAACTCAGCCAGCCGGCCCGCGGTGGCGGCCGGGTCGGTGTGCAGCACGCCGGTCATCCCGAGGGCCTCCGCGGCCTGCACGTTGGCCTCGATGTCGTCGATGAACACGCACTGCGCCGGGTCCAGTCCGAGCAGCCCGACCGCGTGCCGGAAGATCCGCTCCTCCGGCTTGCGCATGCCCACCTCGGCCGAGATGACCACCGCGTCGAACAGCTCCGGGAGCAGGTCGGCCGGATAGGCGGTGATCCCCCAGGAGTTGGAGAGCATGGCCGTCTTGAGCCCGGCCTGGCGGACCCGGCGGAGCAAGTCCAGCATGGGCTCGCTGAGCACGGTGGCCGCGAACATCCGGTCCAGCAGCCCCGCAGCGACCACCGGGCCGCCGTCCCGGCGCACGATCTGGGCCGCGAGCAGCTGCTCGAACTCCTCGTTGCTGCACTCTCCGCGTTCCAGACCATGGATCGGGTTGTCCGCCCCGGCGACGTCGTACGCGCTGGTCACCCAGGCTTTCATGACCGCGTGATAGCTGGCGTACTCGATCTCGTCCGCGGCGATCCAGGCCCGCACGGTCTCCGTGATGGGGTTGGTCATCACCCCGCCCCAGTCCGCGACCACGCCGCGCAGCGGCGGCCGGCCGGGCGCCGGGGCAGCGCCGGTGTCGGGGGCAGTCTCCCCGCCTGAGTGGGCGGGACGGGACGTCAGCTGGGGGTCAAACACGCTTCCGATGGTAAGCGCCCCGGGCTAACGCCACCTGGCCGGCTGGTTACGCAGAACCGGGCCCAGGACGACGAAAGCAGCACGGCAAGCCCAGTACGACAGACCCGTGCCGCAGGCGAACGCGGGGCCCCCGGCCACGGCCGGGATGGCCACCGGCAGCCGGCCCACCGGGGGCAGCCGTCCGGTCAGTACCGCGGCGGCCGCGCTCAGCGAGACGCCGCTGCCGGAGTAGCTCGCGACTCCGGCCCGCATCCCCGGGAACAGGCCCAGGTCGTAGGGCAGCCCGGTGGCCAGCACCAGGACGGGCCGGCCCGAGGCGACCAGCCCGCGCACCAGGCGCCGCTGCGCCGCGTCACCGACCGCGTCCCGGGTGGCCGCCACGATCACGTCGGCCTGGGCCGGGCTCGCGACGATCCGCCCGCCGGTGGCCGCCAGCTCTGGCCGCAGGGCGGCGGTGAGCCCGGCGGCTGCCGGTCCCGCGACGTAGACCCGCTTGCTTCGGAGCGGCAGATAACGATCCTCGTGGCGCACCCCACCCGCGGATTCCCGGTCGTTGGCCACGACCGTTATTGAGCGGTTGGCTAGTTGCTGGGCCAGGTTCCGCTGCTGGGACGTGCTGGCGGCGTCCGCCGCGGCGGACGGGGAGACGGCCGGCTCGCTCGCCAGCCCGCGGGCGAGCTTGAGGCTGACGATCCGGGCCACCGAGGCGTCCAGCCGGGCCGGGCTGATCCGGCCGTGCCGGACGGCCCGCAGCAGGGCGTGGTAGGCCACCCCGGGGTCGCCGGGCATCAGCAGCTGGTCACAGCCGGCCTGGACGGCCTGCACCGCGACCTGCGCCGGGGTGTGGCCCTGCAGCACGCCGGCCATCTGCAGCGAGTCGGTGACCACCACGCCCTGGTAGCCGAGCTGGCCCCGGAGCAGGCCGGTGACGATCGCAGGTGACAGCGAGGCGGGCAGGCCGGAGTCGTCGAGCGCCGGGACCTTGATGTGCCCGATCATGATCTCGTCCACGCCGGCCCGGATCGCGGCCTGGAACGGCGGCGCGTCGATCCGCCACCACTGGCGCAGCGTGTGGTGGATGACCGGCAGGCCGGTGTGGCTGTCCACGTCGGTGTCCCCGTGCCCGGGGAAGTGCTTGGCCACCGTGACCTCGCCGGCCTGGTGGAACCCGTCCACGGCGGCGGCGGTCATGGCGGACACCAGGGCGGGGTGGGCGCCGAAGGAGCGGATCCCGATCACCGGGTTGGCTGGGTCCACGTTGACGTCGGCGACCGGGGCGTAGTCCAGGTTGACGCCCAGCACCCGCATAGCGGCCCCGGTGGCCTGGTCCTGGGCCCGGACGAGGGCGGGGTCGCGGGTCGCCCCGGCGGCCATCTGGCCGGGGAAGACCGTGGTCACCCCGGCCAGCCGGGACACGATCCCGCCCTCCTGATCCGTGCCGATCAGCAACGGCAGGTGGGGTGGCTGGCTGCGCGCGGCCTGCTGCAGCCCGGCCGAGAGCGCCGCGACCTGGGCCGCGCCGCCGATGTTCGACCCGAAGTAGATGACCCCGCCGACGTGATAGCGGCGGACCAGGCCGGCCCCGCCGTCCGCGGCGGTGCGGCCAGGCACCGTCGGCACCAGCAACTGGCCGACCTTGTCCGGCAGCGTCATCCCGTTCACGATGGCGGCGACCTGGGATGACACCGCGGGGCCGGTACTGCGGGCGGCGGCGGCGGCGCCGCGGCCGCGGCCTGGGTGCTGCGGCGCCTCGGCCAGAGCATCCGGCGAGCGCCATGGCCAGGACCATACCCGGGATCACGAAGCCGCCCCGGACGGGACGTCCGGATCGGAGTGCGGCCCGGCGGTCGCGCGCGGCGGAATCTCATCGCGTCCTACTCGCGCCATGATCTTTGCCTAACGCTTTTGGTCAGCCCGTAGTCAGTCAGCTACCGCTCAGGCCGGGGCGGTACGTGCGACACGGCGGGAGTTCACTGACTCCCGCCGTTCGCCGCCGGGCGACGTTAAGCGCGATCTCCCCCCGCACCGTGTATCACCGGGCGTGGCGGAGCCGCCGACTGGGTTGGGCCTGGCCGGACCGGGCGACCTGGGCGTGGGTACGGACAGACGGCCCATCGGTCGCGTGCCGACGGCCCGGGACGAGGGTGCGCGGCGTCAGGTGCTGGCGCGCAATGGTGAGGCCATCGAACGCGGCCACCTTCGTGGTCGGCACGAAGTCGCTGGTGTGAGCCTCGGCGGCGGCCTTGGCCCGGAAGTGGGCGCGGGCCTCGGAGTAGTCCGGTGCGCGGTGCGGGTGCCTGAAGGTGATCCACAGCGGGATACCGATCGTGGCGGCCACGATCAGGGCGATGACGGGGAAGCTGGCGATCACGATGCCGGTCACGTCGTTTCTCCTTGGAAGCTCCTCGCCGGCGGCGGCCCCACCGGCTTCTGACGTTCTTAACCTTGCCGACGGGGTTCTGTGCGCGGTGGGCAGGACTTCTGCGCTCCCTATGAATGTGCCCGGCGGGACACGTTTCGGTTCGCCGGCCGAGGAGCAGAAACTGTCGGCCCGTCGCCGTACCGTGCTCCTATACGGCACCGAGGGGAAGGCGGACGGGCACCATGACCAGTACCGACGCCGCCACGGGCGAGCGGGCTGACCTGCTGAGCGCCCTGGCCAAGCAGCGCTACTTCCTGCGCTTCACCGCCCGCGGCCTCACCGACGAGCAGGCCGCGCAGCGCACCACCGTCAGCGCGCTGTGCGTGGGCGGCGCGATCAAGCACGTCACCCAGACCGAACGACAGTGGACCCAGTTCATCCTGGTGGGCCCGTCGGCCATGGCCTCTGACGAGTCAGCCGTAGGGGCCTACATGGATGGATTCCGGATGCTGGAGGGGGAGACGCTGGCCGGGTTGCTGGCGGACTACGACCAGGTCGCGCAGCACACCGACGACCTGATCCGGTCCCTCCCGGACCTGGACGCGTCCCATCCGCTGCCGGAGGCGCCCTGGTTCGAGAAGGGGGCGAGTTGGTCCGCCCGCCAGGTGCTGCTGCACGTGATCGGGGAGACGGCGCAGCACGCCGGGCACGCCGACATCATCCGAGAGTCCCTGGACGGCGCCAAGACCATGGGCTAGGAGACGGCCAGGCGCGGCACCGTGACCGGGCCGGGACTATCCCGCTGGCTGGCCCGGTCTTCCCGGCTCGGCGAGGCGGAAGCGGGGCAGCGGCGAGGGAAGCAGGAACAGGAAGCCCAGCGTCCCGCCGGCGGCGGCGATCCAGAGCGCCGGGTGCACTCCGATCAGCGTGCCCACGGCCCCGCCGGCCAGCGCCCCCACCGGGCGGGTGCCGTAGTTGACGGCCTGGAAAGCGCCCGAGACCCGGGCTCGGAGCGGATCGGGCACGACGGCCGCGAAGATCGTGCCGATGCTGATGTCCAGGATCATCACCCCGAACCCCGAGACGAACTCGGCCGTGAACAGCATCCCGAGGACCAGCGCCCGGGGGCCGGCCGCCAGCGGCACGAGCAGGACCGGGAGGGGGTACACGACGCAGCCGATGAGGTAGGCCCGGCCGACCCCGGCCCGGCTCGCGATCCGCCGGGTGAGCAGCGACCCGAGCACGCCGCCGACCGCGCCCGCGCCCAGCACCACGCCGAGCAGTCCGGGCCGGATGTGCAGCGACCGGGTCGCGTACAGGACGAACAGGGCCATGAACATGAAGTTGAAGAAGTTGATCACGGACACGCAGGCCAGCGAGGGCCGCAGGATGGGCGACGTCCAGATGAAGCGGGCGCCGGCGCTCAGCGCCCCGCGGCGCCGGGCGTGGTCCGGGGCTGGCTCGGCCGGCCGGATGCGGCTCAGGAAGAACGCCGAGCCCAGGAAGGACAGCGCGTCGGCCGCCAGCGCCAACGGCGCGGACAGGGCCTGCACCAGGAGGCCGCCCAGGCTGGGGCCTCCCACCGCGGCCAGCGCCCGGCTCTGGTAGATCAGCGAGTTGCCGGCCACGTACTGGTCGCTGGGCACCAGGGACACGAACAATCCGGCGTCGGACACGGTGAAGAAGATGCTCAGCGTCCCGGCCGCGAACGCTACCGCGAACACCTGGGTCAGGCTGAGCACACCCAGGGCTGAGCAGACCGGGATGCTGGCCAGGAGCGCCGCCCGGCCCACGTCCGCCGCGATCATGGTGGCCCGGCGGTGGCCGCGCCGGTCCACCCAGGCCCCGGCGTGCAGGGCGAACAGCAGACTGGGCAGCCAGATGAGGGCGCTGAGGTAGCCCATCTCGGCCGGGCTCGCGTGCAGCACGAGCACCGCGGCCAGCGGCAGCGCGATAGCCGAGATCTGGTCGCCGAACAGGGAGACGCTCTGCGCGCCCCAGTACCGGCGGAACGCGGTACCGCGCAGCAAGGGAGGGATCCGGGACGTCCGGCGTCCCGGGGCGACCGCGACGCTCACCGGGCGCTCCCGTCCGGCGGGGCCTCCTCAGGCGGCGTGGCCGTCTCGTCCGGAGCGGCCTTCTCGTCCGGCCGGCCTTCTCGCCCGCCAGGTGAGCCTCCGGCAGGCGGCCGAACGGCCGCGACATCGGGAAGGCCAGGTGCAGGTAGGTGACCAGGCGGGCGCCTTCGGGCCGGAGTCCCGGATCGGCCTGCCGGTCGATGTATCGGTCCATCATCTGCTGCGTCTGCTCGCCCAGCGCAGCCAGTTCGTCCGGAGTGAGGTACAGGTAGGTGTCCCCGAACTGGGCGACGCGCTGCCACTCTTCCGGCTCGGCCTGCCGGACCTCCAGCCAGCGCATCACGTCCTCGAAGTACCGCTCCGCGATCACCGAGCTGAGTAGCTCCGCCGCCACCGCGAGATCCGGGTTCTCCGCGACGTCGGGCAGGTTGGTGAACATGGCGGTCGCCCGCCAGGGACGCTCCCGGCCCTTCCCGCCGCCGGCCTCCTCGACCAGGCCGTACTTGGCCAGCTGGCGCAGGTGGAAGGACGTGCTGGCCGAGCTCTCGCCGAGCAGTTCCGCGGCCCGGGTCGCGGTCAGCGGGCCCTCGACCCGCAGCAGCCCGACGAGGGACAGCCGGATCGGATGGGCCAGGGCCCGCAGGGCCCGGGGATCCCGGAGCCGGGTGACCGAGCGGTTCGCCGGGCCTTCGGACGTGCTGGCCGGGGGCTCGGCGGCGGTCGAGTCGGCGGCGGCAGGGTCATCAGTCATAGATGCCAACATAGCTTTGCAAAGGGTTCTTGGGAAGGTATCCAGGCAGATATGCAAAGCTTTCTTTGCATGAGACGCCGACGACGGCGGCGGACGGGTTCCTGGCAGAATCACCCCCATCGGCCGCCGGTCCGCCAGGCCGGGCGACGGCGACCGGCCGGCAGGGCCGTAGATCCGGACGAGACCAGCGAAGTCTGGCCAGGCGAGACCAGCGAAGTCTGGCCCGTAGGCCAGGCGGGACCAGCGAAGTCTGGCCCGTAGGCCAGGCGGGACCAGCACAGCCGAGTGGAGAGGCAGGCTCATGCCACCAGTTGCGGTCATCACCGGGGCGAGCAGCGGGATCGGCGCGGCCACCGCGGTCAAGCTGGCCGAGGCCGGTTACCGGGTGATCCTCGCCGCCCGGCGGGCCGACCGGATCAGCGAACTGGCTGGGCTGATCCGCGAGAAGGGCGGCGAGGCGGACCCGGTGATCCTGGACGTGACCGACCGGGCCGAGGTTGACGGGTTCGCCGAACGACTGGACGGCTGCGACGTGCTGGTCAACAACGCCGGCGGCGCGTTCGGCGCCGACACAGTGGCCGAGGGCGACCCCGCCGAATGGCGGGCCATGTTCGACGTGAACGTGCTCGGCACGCTGCACATCACGCAGGCGCTGCTGCCCAAGCTCATCGCCAGCGGTGACGGCACCATCGTGGTGATGGGGTCCACGGCCGGCTTCGTCGCCTACGAGGGCGGCGGGGGCTACGTCGCGGCCAAGCACGCCGAGCACGCGATCGCGGCGACACTGCGCCTCGAACTGTACGACCAGCCCGTACGCGTCATCGAGATCGCACCGGGCATGGTGCGCACCGACGAGTTCGCGGTCAACCGCTACCGGGGGGACGTGGAGCGGGCCGCCGCGGTCTACGCCGGCGTGTCCAAGCCCCTGACCGCCGAGGACGTCGCGGACACCGTCGCCTGGGCCGTCACCCGGCCGTCCCACGTGAACGTGGACCTGCTGGTCCTGCGCCCCCGGGCCCAGGCCGCCCAGCACAAGGTCTTCCGCGAGCCCGGTACG
>CAWAES010000019.1:0-116687 GCA_963781085.1 uncultured Actinomycetes bacterium | reverse complement strand
GAACAGCGACTGACCGCCCGACCCGGATACCCAGGCGTTGTCCGGCCCGGACACCGACACGTCCTGCAGGAGCGGGTAGGTCGGGGCCCCGAAGACCTCGCTGATGCCCCACCCCGGCGGGCTGGCCGCCTGGGCCGGGACGAGCCCGGCCACCAGGGTGAGCGCCGCGGCCGCGGCGGGCAGCGCCGCGCGCCAGGTTAATCCAGCCAGGCGCGGTAGCGAGCGAGCAGGCATGATGGTCCCCTTTCCCCATCCCCCCGGTCCTCGGTATTAGAAAACTTTGTTGGCGGTACGGGACGAGCATGCCGGACGGCCCGGACACCGCGAGATTTGGCCCGGGCGGCCCCGGCCAGACGCCGGCGCTGCGCCAGCTTTCTTAACTGAAACTTTGATCTGCGCCGCCGCAGGGGTGCTGGGCAGGTCGAATAGGGTCAGACAGGCTGCTGGATCCCCGGGGATGGAAAGGTCCGCATGTCCCATCTGACGTACCTCGAGGCTGGCGTGGTCGGCCTGATCCAGGGCGTGACCGAGCTCTTCCCCGTGTCCAGCCTGGGGCACAACGTGCTGATCCCGGCGCTGATCGGGGGGAGCTGGGCCAGCGACCTGAACGTGGCCCGGCCCGAGTCCCCTTACCTGGCCTTCATCGTGGGCATGCACGTGGCCACCGCGATCGCGCTGCTGATCTACTTCTGGCGGGACTGGGTCCGGATCATCGGCGGCTTCTTCACCTCGCTGGGCCACTGGCAGAGGTGGCACCCGCGGGTCGCGACCCGGGACGAGCGGCTGGCCTGGATGATCATCCTGGCCACCATCCCGGTCGGGCTGGTCGGCCTGGTCGCCGAGCACACCTTCCGGGTCCTGTTCGGCAAGCCGATCCTGGCCGGGGTGTTCCTCATCGTCAACGGCCTGATCCTGTACTGCGGCGAGAAGTTCCGCTCGCGCGCCTCGATCCGGGCCGACCAGGAGGTCGCCGCCCAGCGGGCGGAGCCGCGCGGCGCGGGGCCGCCAGCGCCGGCGCCGGCGCCGGTCCAGGACGGCCAGCAGGCCGCACCCCGCGCGGCCGTCCCGGCCGCCGGCCATCAGGCGGTCCGCCAGGACGAGATCTCGCCGGGCCCTGGCCTCCGACGAGCGGCTGGCCAGCGTCGGGTTCGCCGAAGCCCTCATCATCGGCAGCTCGCAGATCCTGGCGCTGCTGGCGGGCATCAGCCGGGACGGGGTCACCATGGTGACCGGCATGGCCCGGGGGCTGTCCCGGGAGGACGCGGCCCGGTTCGCCTTCCTGCTCGCCACCCCGGTCATCCTGGCCGCCGGGGTGCTCAAGGTGCCTGACCTGACGGGACCGCTCGGCCAGGGGATCCACGGCCAGATCCTGCTCGGCAGCGTGCTGTCCGGGGTCGGCGCGTACCTGTCCGTCCGGTTCCTGGTGCGCTACTTCCAGACCCGCACCCTGTACCCTTTTGCGGTCTACTGTTTCGTGTTCGGCCTGCTCAGCGTGATCTACCTCGGCGCGATCAAGTAGCGCTTCCCAGCCACGGCTTTTCCGTACGATGGGTCCTGCCCGCAGGGCGCCCGTTCCCTGGCACCCCGCAGACTGAAAGGCTTCCATGACCCACCTGACCTACCTTGAGGCTGCCGTCGTCGGGCTGATCCAGGGGGTGTCCGAGCTCTTCCCGGTGTCGAGCCTGGGGCACAACGTGCTGATCCCGGCGCTGATCGGGGGGAGCTGGGCCAGCGACCTGAACGTGTCCAAGGCGAACTCGCCCTACCTGGCCTTCATCGTGGGCATGCACGTCGCGACCGCGATCGCGCTGCTGATCTACTTCTGGCGGGACTGGATCCGGATCATCGGCGGCTTCTTCAGCTCGATCCGCCACCGCGAGGTCCAGACCCGTGACCAGCGGCTGGCCTGGATGATCATCCTGGCCACGATCCCGGTCGGCCTGGTCGGCGTGGTCGCCGACAAGCCCTTCCGGGAGATCTTCGGCCGGCCCATCGTGGCCGGGGTGTTCCTGATCATCAACGGCGTGATCTTGTACTGCGGCGAGAAGTTCCGCCCGCGGTCCTCGGTCCGCGCCGACCAGGAGATCGCCGCGCAGCGGGAGGAGGCACTGGTGTCCGCGGGCGCGCGCCGCCCGCCGGGACCCCCGGCGCCGGGGATGGCCCGGCAGGCCCGGCACGCTTCGGGCCAGCAGGCCGTGCGGCAGGAGGAACTCGTGCAGGCCATCCAGGCCGACGAGCGGCTGGCCGGGATGGGCTGGCTGCGGGCCCTGTTCATCGGGGCCTCGCAGATCCTGGCGCTGCTGGCCGGGATCAGCCGGGACGGGGTCAGCATGGTGGCCGGCATGAACCGGGGCCTGTCCCGGGAGGACGCGGCCCGGTTCGCGTTCCTGCTGGCCACCCCGGTCATCCTGGCCGCGGGCGTGCTCGAGCTCCCCAAGCTGACCGGCCCGGACGGACAGGGCATCCACGGGCAGATCCTGCTGGGCAGCATCCTGTCCGGGGTCGGCGCGTACCTGTCGGTCCGGTTCCTGATGCGCTACTTCCAGACCCGCACCCTGACCCCGTTCGCGATCTACTGCTTCGTCTTCGGCCTGCTCAGCGTCATCTACCTGGGCGCCATCAAATAGCCGGCGGCCGGGGCCGGCACCGCGGCCGACGGTCAGCCCGGGTTGGCTGCTGCCGGCCGGGATGGACCGGCTGAGGGCGTCGAGGATGACGGTGAGCCCGATTTCGAACTCGTCGCCGAAGTCGTAACCGGGCCGGAGGATGTGCTCGGTCGCGATCTCGGTCAGGTAGGGGTATTCGCCAGCGAATTGCTGCATCATCGCTTCGGCCGACTCGGTGACGGTCTCCGCGCTGAAGGGCAGAGCGGCCTCCTGGAGTGCGAATCCGTAGATGTAGCTGTCCAGCAGGGCGTAGGCGTGGGCGGTCATGGCCACGGAGAAGCCCGCGGCGCGCAGGGTGCCGAGGGTCGCGTCGTGGTGGCGCAGCGTCGCGGGGCCGGGATTGGCTCGTGACTCCATCAGCCCGATCGCCCAGGGGTGACGTCGCAGCGCACGGCGGGCCGAGTGGGCCCGCAGCCGCATCTGCGACCGCCAGTCGCCGCCGGACGCCGGCAGCTCGATCTCGCTGAAGACAAGGTTGACGAGGCCGTCGAGGATCTCGTCCTTGCCGGCGACGTAGTGGTACAGGGACATCGGCTTGACGCCGAGCTCGCTGGCGAGCGAGCGCATCGTCAGCGCCCCGATACCCGAGGCGTCGGCGACCGCGACGGCGCCGCGCAGCACCCGCTCCCGGCTGAGCGGAACACGCCCGGCCGGCCTCTCGCTCGCTGACTCCGACATCCCGCTCCCAGGGTCATAGCCATTTCGTACTTAGTACTGTACCGTGACTTACTAAGTACGAACGAGCGGGTCGCGCGTCAGCAGCCCGGAGAGTAGCGGTCATGGGAACGGATCGGCAGCACACGGCCGTCAGCGGCGAGGCAGCTCCGCCGCTGACCGCGGAGAGCACCATGCGGGCGATCGTCCAGGACGGGTACGGTTCCGCCGGGATCCTGCGGCTCGCGCGGATCGCCCGGCCCGGGATCGGCCGCCATGACGTGCTGCTGAGGGTGCACGCAGCCGGCCTGGACCGGGGCACCTGGCACC
This sequence comes from uncultured Actinomycetes bacterium, assembly GCA_963781085.1. Taxonomy (GTDB): domain Bacteria; phylum Actinomycetota; class Actinomycetes; order Streptosporangiales; family Streptosporangiaceae; genus RYN-230. The sequence continues at coordinate 113,037 of CAWAES010000019.1, read as the reverse complement.
TGATGACCGGCCAGCCGTATCTGCTGCGCCCGGTGGCCGGCCTGCGTGGACCGCGCAACCCGGTACCCGGGCTTGACGTAGCCGGCACCATCGTCGCGGTCGGCCCGGACGTGACCAGGTTCTCAGTAGGTGACGAGGTGTTCGGCTTCGGCCGTGGCACCTTCGCCGACTACGCCGCCGCACACGAAGACAAGCTCGCCACCAAGCCGGCTGGCGCATCCTTCGAGCAGGCCGCGGTGGTCCCGGTGTCCGGGGTCACCGCCCTGCGGGCCCTCACCGACGTCGGCCACGTCACCGCGGGGCAGAAAGTCCTCGTCACCGGGGCGTCAGGCGGCGTCGGCAGCTACGCGGTGCAGTTGGCCACGGCCTACGGGGCGGAGGTCACCGGCGTGTGCAGCGCCGCGAAACTGGACCTGGTGCGCGCTCTCGGCGCCCGCCATGTGATCGACTACACGCGCGACGACTTCGCCGACGGCGCGGACCGCTACGACCTGATCATCGACATCGCCGGGAACCCCGGGCTCGCACGGCTGCGCCGCGCGCTTACCGCGTCCGGGACCGCCGTCCTCACCGGCGGCGAGGACGGCGGTAAGTGGACCGGCATGGACCGGCAGCTCCGGGCGCTGGCCCTGTCGCCGTTCCTCCGCCAGCGGCTGGCCATGCTCACCCCCCGGCAGCATTCCAGCGACCTGGACCGGATCGCCGTCTTCATCGATGCGGGCACGGTGACCCCGAGCGTCGGCGCCACCTACCCGCTGGACCAGGTTCCGGACGCCATGCGCCACCTCGAAGCAGGACAAGCACGCGGCAAGATCGTCATCACCGTCTGAGCCGCGCTGAGACGGCGTGCCCCGTAGCCAGGGCCGATCCAGGACGGTGGTACGTCAGCTCGGCCCCAGGACCGTCGTCCTCAGGGCCGTCGTCCTCGGGACCGTGGATGGCCTTCCACCAGTCGTCTCCGCCGAGCCTGCCGTCGGCGATCTGGCTGGCCAGCGTGCGGACGTAGCCCAGCTCGGCCTCGCGCAGGACGGTGCGGAATTCCTCCTCCACCCAGAACAGGCGGGGTACGTGCTGCTTCTCGGCTAGCTCACGCGAGGCACGGGCCTGGGCGACTTCCCGCTCCAGGTGCTCCGCCCGCTCCCGCAGCAGGCTGGCCACGTCCTCGGGCGGGAGGGTCGGCAGGAAGGACAGGGCGGCCTCGAAGCTGGTGTAGTCCCTGACCGGCGTGGACAGCAGCTCCGTGAGCCAGTCGTGCAGCTCGATCCGGCCGGCGTCGGTGAGGCGGTAGACGGTGCGCTCGGGGAGGCGGCCCTTGCGCTCGGTCCCCTGGGGGGCGATGAGTTTCCGCTTCTCCAGGGACGCGACCACGGCGTAGAGCGAGCCGTAGTTGAGCCGGACGCTTTCGTGCTTCTGGCGCTGGCGCAGCGTGGTGGCCGCTTCATACGGGTGCATCGGCCGCTCGGCCAGGCAGACGAGCACGGCCAGGGCCAGCGGATTGCTGCGGCTGCGGGCGGGCATATGCCCCAGTCTACTTTTTCCAGAGTACTAGTTCAGAACTAGCAGCTGCGGCGCCAGGCTCAGCTCGCTGGCAGCGACCCCTCGCCGTCGGGTTACTACCTCGAAGGCCGAGGCTAACTGAGCAGCAGCCCGGCCAGCAGCAGCGCGAAGGCCCCCATCGCGAGCCAGGCCCGGACAGAGTTCAGGTCCTCCCATCGATCGACCAGCGTCCGCCAGTTACCCGGAGGGGCGGCCGGATCCCAGTCCAGGGCGGCCTCGTTGACCGGCACGGTGCCCCGGAGCGTCACAGCGACCCAGGCCAGCAAGGCGAGGATGGCCGCGCAGCGGAACGCCAGGCCGCCATCGGCGCCGTCCACGACCGTGACGGCCACCGCCGACAGCAGCGTGGGAGCGAGGATCGCCGGGACCAGGACGCGCAGGGTGCGGATGAGCCCCTGCCGCATCCGGATGTGCGGCTCCTGGTCCAGGCGGCTGAGCGGTCCCCGCACCCCGTACCGGATCACGAACTCCTCGCCGGCCAGGAGCCCGGCCCCGAACACGCTGATGAACCCCAAGACCGCCCCAGCACTCATGCCTGCCTCCCACACCGAAAGTACTCTGAAAAGAGTATCCCACTTAGACAAGCACGACCCGGCGGCCGGCGCTGAGGACTGGGCCGGCGGCCCGGGAGCAGGGCGTTCCGGCCGCGGGCACCTGAAAGCGCGGGCCGGGCCGCCCCTTTCCCGGCGCTTATTTGCGCTGGGAAAGGGCTGTCGGCCCGGTCCCGCGCGGCCGGGCGGCCGGACGGCCGGCTCGCGGCCCCCGGGGACAGGCGGCCCGACTGCGCACTAATTGCGCACTAACCGTTTTGTGCCGATGGCGGCAATTTCGCATCTTTCCGCACGCCGCCGTCGCCGGCACGGCAGCATCACAGGTGATCGCATGAGTTTTTGAATGCGGATCGGGGTAAAAGCCGTACGCGGAGGCCATTGCAGACCGGTTAAAAACCTGGATACTGGCCCGAGCAACTTCACCATGTCCAAAGGAGGGCAATCGTGGGTGCACGACACAGAACGTCCACGACAGCGGCCGGGGCGGCGATCCTATTGTCCCTGGCCACCGGGGGCAGCATCGTCGGGGCGTCGGCTGCCGGGGCGGCTGTTTCCGCCCGGACCCCGCTCAAGGGCAGTGCCGTCACGGCAACTGCCCGCAAGCATGTGGTCGGAGCCGTAGCCAAGTCAGCCCGGGTGAACTTCGAGCTGGTGCTGAAGCTGCGCGACGCGTCGGGAGCGAAATCGCTTGTGCGGGCGATCAGCTCTCCGGGAAGCGCCAGCTACCGGCACTACCTGACCGCCTCCCAGTGGGAGTCGCGGTTCTCGCCGGCCGCGAGCGACGGTCAGCACCGCCCGTAAGTGGCTGTCCAGCGAGGGCTTCAAGGTCGGTGCCGTGTCCAAGGACCGGATCACCGTCTCTGCCTCGGGCACCGCCGCGCAGGTCGAGAAGGCGTTCGGCACCACGCTGAAGAACTACAAGGTGCACGGCCACACTCTGCGCATGGCCGCCAAGACCATGTCCGTCCCGGCTTCGCTCAGCGGCAGCGTGGCGGGCGCCCTGGGCATCAACCAGACCATCGCCAAGCCCGCCGACGTGTCAGGGAGCGCCGCGAGCACCCGGACGAGCGCGGCGGCCGCGACGAACCCGTTCCCGCCGGCGCCGGCCGCCTTCATCACCGCCCCGCCGTGCGGCAGTTCCTACTCGGCCAAGATCGCGACGGTCAGGCCGGCGTTCGGCCACGGCTACCCCAGCAAGGTGCCTTATCAGGTGTGCGGCTACAAGCCCGGCCAGTTGCGCTCCGCCTACAACATCGGCTCAGCGACCACCGGCAAGGGCGTCACCGTAGCCGTCGTCGACGCCTACGGCTCGGCCACCATCGCCAGCGACTCCGCTCGCTACTTCCGGATGAACGATCCGGGCAACCCGTTCTCGAACGCGCACCTCACCCAGCTCAACTCGACACCGTTCACCGACCAGGCTGAGTGCGACGCTTCTAGCTGGCTGGACGAGCAGGCGATCGACGTCCAGTCCGTGCACTCGATGGCACCGAACGCGCACATCCTCTACGTCGGCGCCCAGAACTGCATCGACGGCCTGTTCGACTCCGAGCAGAACGTCATCGACAACGGCCTGGCCAACGTGGTCACCAACTCGTGGGGCGACGACGCCGGAGACCTCCTCGACGACGTGGCGACCAAGACGGCGTTCGACGACCTGTTCATGCTGGCCGACACGACCGGGATGAGCGTCCTGTTCTCCTCCGGCGACAACGGCGACAACTTCAACCTGTTCGGCCTCTCCTCGGCCGACTACCCGCCGTCCAGCCCGTTCGTCACGGCGGTGGGCGGCACGTCGCTCAAGGTCGGGGCGAGCGGCCAGCAGACGGGCCAGCTCGGCTGGGCCACCGGGCGCTCCTTCAAGTGCACGGCCAACGTCGTGGGCGGCGTTGCCCGGCTGCACCAAGTCCGCGGTGGGTACCTGGCTGCCGGTGACGTACGACGGCGGCAGCGGCGGGTTCACCAGCTACGACTACACCCAGCCGTGGTACCAGGCGGGCGTCGTGCCCTCGGCGCTGGCGCTGCGCAACGAGGCTCTGTTCGGAGACGATCCCGCTGCGGGTGGAGCCCGACATCTCGATGGACGCCGATCCTTCGACCGGCTTCCTCATCGGCCTGCACGAGACCTTCCCGAACGGGACGGTCCGGTACGGCCAGACCCGGTACGGCGGGACCAGCCTCGCCTCGCCGATTCTGGCGGGCGTGCTCGCCGACGCCGACCAGGCGGCGGGGGTGGCCGTCGGATTCATCAACCCGGCGATCTACAAGCTCGACAGCACGCCGGGCGCGATCGACGACATCCTGCCCGGTGGCAAGCAAGCCCAGATCCGGGTGGACCACGCCTTCACCTATGTCCCCGGCGCCAAGGGGTTCATCCAGTCGTTCCGTGAGCTCACCTATGAGGGTGCGATCACGTACTGCGACGCAACCGGTAACTGTGCCACGCGGCCGAACACGCTCACTACGGCCAAGGGCTACGACAGCATGACCGGGCTCGGCGCGACCGGGCCCAACTTCGTCAGCGACCTGGCCGGCTCCTAGGTCCAGCGGCGAAGAAGACCGCGGCCCGGCGGGCACCTCACGGTGCCTGCCGGGCCGCGGCCCGTTGTCAGCGGGCCGTTCCTGGTTCCGAGCCGGCCGGAGTCCGCCCACCCAGCCGGACGCGGGGAAGGCGCTACTCGCCGCGGGAGCGGCGGGCGCGGACCCGGAAGCGGTCCTTGGCGTCCAGCACGGTCTTGCGCATCCGGACCGCGGCCGGGGTGACCTCCGCGCACTCGTCGTCGGCGCAGAACTCGAGGGCCTGCTCCAGGTTGAGGACCCGCGGCGGGACCAGCCGCTCGAGTTCCTCGCCGGTGGACTGGCGCACGTTGGTGAGCTTGCGCTCCCGGGTGATGTTGACGTCCATGTCGTCCGAGCGTGAGTTCTCGCCGACGATCATGCCCTCGTACACCTCGGTCCCCGGCGCGACGAACAGCGCGCCCCGTTCCTGGAGCGAGAACATGGCGTAGGCGCTGGCCGAACCGGTCCGGTCGGCGACCAGCGACCCGGTCGGGCGCATCCGCATGTCGCCTGACCATGGCTCGTATCCGTCGAACACGTGATGCGCGATGCCGGTGCCGCGGGTGTCGGTGAGGAACTGGGTGCGGAAGCCGATGAGGCCCCGGGCGGGCACGACGAAGTCGAGCCGGACCCATCCGGTGCCGTGGTTGGTCATCCGCTCCATCCGGCCCTTGCGGAGGGCCAGCAGGGTGGTGACCGCGCCCAGGTACTCCTCGGGCACGTCCACGGTGAGCCGCTCCACCGGCTCGTGCAGCTTGCCGTTGACCTCGCGGGTGACCACGGTCGGACGGCCGACGGTGAGCTCGTAGCCTTCCCGGCGCATGGTCTCCACCAGCACCGCCAGGGCCAGCTCGCCGCGACCCTGCACTTCCCAGGTGTCCGGCCGGTCGGTGGGCAGGACCCGGAGCGACACGTTGCCGACCAGTTCCCGGTCCAGCCGGTCGCGCACCATCCGCGCGGTCACCTTCGAGCCCTTCTCGCGCCCGACCAGCGGCGAGGTGTTCACCCCGATGGTCATCGAGATGGCGGGCTCGTCCACGGTGATCAGCGGCAGCGGGCGCGGGTCGTCCGGATCGGCCAGCGTCTCGCCGATCATGATCTCCGGGATGCCGGCCACCGCGATGATGTCCCCGGGCCCGGCGCTCTGGGCGGGCACCCGCTCCAGCGCTTCGGTCCGGAACAGCTCAGTGATCTTGACCTTCACGATGGAACCGTCGCGGCGGCACCAGGCCGCCTGCTGGCCCTTGATGATCTCACCGGACTCCACCCGGCACAGCGCGATCCGGCCCAGGTAGGCCGACGCGTCCAGGTTGGTCACGTGGGCGCGCAGCGGCTCAGTCGGGTCGTAGGACGGCGCGGGCACGGTCTCGCGCAGCGCCGTGAACAGCGGCTCCAGGTCGGCCGAGTCGGGCAGCGTGCCGTCGGCCGGGCGGGTCAGCGAGGCCCGGCCGGCCCGGGCGGAGGCGTAGACGATCGGGAACTCGATCTGCTCCTCGGTGGCGTCCAGGTCGAGGAACAGCTCGTAGCACGCGTCCACCACCTCGGCGATCCGCGCGTCCGGCCGGTCCACCTTGTTGATCACCAGGATGACCGGGAGGTTCGCCTCCAGCGTCTTGCGGAGCACGAAACGGGTCTGCGGCAGCGGGCCCTCGCTGGCGTCCACCAGCAGCAGCACCCCGTCAACCATGGACAGGCCGCGCTCGACCTCGCCGCCGAAGTCGGCGTGCCCGGGGGTGTCCACGATGTTGATCGTCAGGCCGCCGTGCGCCACCGCGGTGTTCTTGGCCAGGATCGTGATGCCCTTTTCCCGCTCCAGGTCACCGGAGTCGAGGACCCGGTCGGCGACCTGGGCGCCGACCCGGAATGCGCCGGACTGCCAGAGCATGGCGTCAACCAGCGTCGTCTTGCCGTGGTCGACGTGCGCGACAATCGCCACGTTGCGCAATTCATCACGCGTGGCGAGCTGGGCCTGGCGAACGGGCATACGGAATCTCATTTGCATCGGAGGTGGGAGCTGTCATGTACAACACGCAGCCCTCCCATTGTATTCGCCGCTGATCACCAGACCCGACGGCGCCTATTCGCCGCTCCCCGCGGGAGCGGCCGGCGGCCCCGCGGCGCGGGGCGGCCTGGTGGCGGCTGACGACGCCGGCCTGCGGGGCCGGGCGGTCCCGGCGGAGCACCGCGAGCAGTTCCTCGTAGGGGCCGATCAGGTAGGCCTGGTCCCCGGCCCCCAGCCGGGTACCGCGGCGCGGCGGGTGCTCCAGGTAGGCCTGATGAGGCGCCCGGCTGATGGCCAGGACGCGGGTCCGGGCGCCCAGGTCGCGCAGGGCCAGCCCGTCCAGGCCGCCCCCGCGGCTCACCGTCAGCCGGGCCACCAGCAGCGGCTCGTCGCCCACGTAGAACGTGTTGAGCACGTCGAGGCCGAGCGCCGCGCCGACGAACCAGGGCGCGGCGAGGGCGGCGGTGGAGCGGACGTTGCGGAACCCGAAGTTGTGCCGGACCGACCGGGCCAGCTGCGGGTCGAACATGCGCAGCACCACCGGGGTGGCCTCCCAGCGCGTCCCCGAGCTGGTCGCGCACGGCCAGGCCGGTCTCCAGGTTGGCCAGGTCGTCACTGGTCAGGACCGCCACGGCCGAGGCGCTGGCCAGGCTGACCGACTCCAGCGTCTCCGGCAGGGTGGCGTCCGCGATGACGACCGGCACGCCGAGGGCCCGGGCCTGGCTGAGATGCCGGTTGCCGTCGTGCTTCTCCACCACGACCACCTCACTGCCCGCGGCGACCAGCCTGGACGCGGCCTGCATGCCCACCGAGCCCAGGCCGATGACCAGCACATGGCCGCGCAGCCCGGTGATCCGGGCCCGGCCCAGCGACTCCTCGATGCGGCGGCTGACCAGCATGTTGGTGAGCATGGCGAAGAACACCGCGACGAACAGGGCGCCGAGCAGCATCAGCACGACGGCCCCGCCGATCAGCCACGGGCTCTGGTTGATGTAGGAGAAGTCGCCGTAGTTCACCGTGGTGACCGTCTCCGCGGTGAAGTACACGGCGTCCAGCAGCGGGATATGGTGCCCGCCCAGCCGGTAGGCCAGCCGCAGGATCACGGTGGACGCGATGACCACGGTGAACAGCGCGAACAGCGCGGCGACCAGGCGGCGGTCCACGGCTTGCAGCAGGGAGGCGGCGACGTGCCGCGCGGAGCGCAGGCTGCGGGTGAGCCAGCTGGGCGGGCCGGGGGAAGCGGCCAGCACCCCGAGGGCGCCGAGCGCACCGGCCCCGATAGCTGGTGCGTGGCGGTGCGCGATCACCCCGGCGCCGTGCAGCTCGTCCGGGGTCCCGAACAGCGTCACGCTGTCCCCGGCCGCGACCCGGTGATCACGGCCGGGACAGATCACCACGTCGCCGCCGCCGGCAGGCAGCACGGCGATCGGGGCCAGCGCCCCGTACAGCTCGCGCAGCGTGGCGGGGGCGGGAGCCACCGTCCGCGCGGCGGCGAACCGCTCGGTGGCCAGCCGGATCTCCTGGACGCCGGTGCGCAGGCAGGCTTCCGTGATCGACGGCGCGGACAGCCCGGCCACGTCGAGCACCGAGATCGCGATCCGGGACAGCGCCCGGCCCACGGCCGGGTTGCTGAGCTGGACCACGACCCGCACGTCGGCGCGCAGTTCCCGGGTCAGCAGGGCGGTCTCCAGCGTGGGGAGATCGTCCTCCTGGGCGCAGACGACCGCCTCGGCCCCGGCCAGCCCGGCTTCGGCCAGGGTCTGCGCCGACCGCGGGCTGCCCGCGATGTGCGGGACGCCCCAGCCGGTCAGGGTGCGGGCCAGCCGCGGGTCCGGATGGTCGTCGACGACGACCGTCGGCACGCCGGAGGAGCGGAGCAGTTCGACGATGCGCAGGCCCACGCCGTGCAGCCCGCAGACGATCACGTGCCCGCGCCAGCCCGCGTACACCCCGCCCACCTGGTCCAGGGTGGCACGGGCAGGTATCAGGAGGGTTAAGGGGACGGAGCTAAGCCGGGCGGGCTGCGCTAAGCCGGGCGGCCTAAGCCCCGGCGGGGCGCCTAAGTACCTCCTGCGCTGCGGAGATAAGGCATCTTCCCGATGTGGCGCGGGGGGCCTTACGACGAACCTGAATGGTGTGCGGTCATGACCGTGGCCGCGAACCAAGGAGGATGTCGTGCATCCAGTAATCCAGTCGGCAGTGGCCGCCCAGCACGTCAAGGACATGCTCGACCACGCCGCCGAAGACGGCCGGGGCCGCGAGGCCCGGCGCGCCCGGAGGGCCCGCCGCGCGCGGCGCCACGCTGACCTGGGCGCCCAGACTCGCGTGACCCGCCTCGACCCGGCGCCCGCCCAGTGCGCCGCCAAGTAGCGGCTCGCGGCCCGATCCCAGGCTCCGCGGCCCGTGCCCCGTCCCCTCCCCGGCCCGTTCTCCGGGCCCGGGGAGAGGACCGGGCGAACCACCCAGATGTTACTTTCAGTTACTGCTGACCCGGTACGAGATTTCTCCCAGGTCGAGGGCGCCGGGGTGTCTGGCCCTCCCGGGACTGCTTTGAACGAATGTTCGATTACTTGCTATTGTCGTGGCATGGCAGCGTACGTTCCGCCGGGCTGGCCGACCGGGGTGCATCCGCCAGGCAGTACGGACTTCGAGGCCACCGCAGTCGCCTGGCTGCTCGACGTGGTGCCGCCCGACTACCGGCTGTATGGGGTGCTGCGGCGCCACCCGCTCGCGCTGGCCACCATGGCCCGGCACCACGTGGCCGCGTGCGTCGAGGGCGCCCGCGACGGGTACCGCAGCGCCCGGACCGAACTGGGCGGGTCGCTGCCCGCGCACGGGGTGGACGCGGTGCTGGCCGCCTACCGCAGTGAGGGACGCAGGCTGGTGGACACCGCGCGGGCCGTCGACCTGATCGGGCGGGCTCTGCGCGGTGAGGTGTTCAACCCGCGGCTGCGCGCCGAGTAAGCAGGGACCGGGGCGGGCGCCGCGCCGTAAGCGGGAACGCGAGCGGGCCGGCCTGGTTCAGGTCGCGGCCCGGATGGCGAGCACGGCCATGCCGTCCACCGCCGGGTGCCCGCCGAAGGTCCGGACTTCCTCGTGGACCTTGTCCGCCACCACGTCCGCGGTCAGCCCGGTGCAGGCGGCCAGCAGCCGGGCCAGGCCGTCGTCGTCGTCGAGCTGCCGGTCGCCGTCGCGCCGCCGGGTCACCCCGTCGGTGACGCAGAGCAGCAGGTCACCGGGGCCGAGGGTGACGTCCTGGGCGGAGAAGCCCTGCCCCTCGATCACGCCGAGCACCGGCTGCGGGGCCGCGGCCGTCTCGGGCCGTCCCTGGGTCCGCAGCACCAGCGGCAGCGGCTGCCCCGCGCAGGCGAGCGAGACCACGGCCGGGTCGCCGGGCACGATCTCGCCGTGGACCAGGGTCAGGAACGTGCCCGGAGCCCGCTCGTCCAGGATCAGCTGGTTCAGCCGGTCCAGCACGGCGGGGACGCCCAGCCCGGCCGCGCCCAGGATGCGCAGCGCGTTGCGGGCCAGCGAGGTCACCGCCAGGGTGGCCGGACCGGTCCCGCACACCTCGCCGATGGCGAACCGCCATCGCCGGCCGGTCACCGGGAACACGTCACAGAAGTCGCCGCCGCCCGCGTCAGCCCGCGGCAGGCCGCTCCCGGACCCGTCGGCGCTGGGCAGGTCGTGCGCGAAGGCCAGCTCGACGACCGGGAATCCGGGGCAGTTCCGGCGGCACCAGGGCGGCGCGCAGCGCGTCGCTGTCCTGCTGCTGCCGCGCGGTGAGCCGGGAGTTCTCCAGGGCCAGCGCGATCCGGGCGGCCAGGTCCTCCGCCAGCCGCTGCACCTCCCGGGAGGGACGCCCGCCGTGCGGCCCGCCCAGGATGAGCAGCCCCAGCGGGCCGCCCCGGGTGGCCAGCGGGAAGCACCAGGCCCCCCGGGCGGCCAGGTCGGCCACGCCGCCCGGGGCGTGCGCCGGGACCAGCGCGGCCAGCGGCCAGGAGCGCGCGGCGGCCGGGCGGGAGTCCGCGGCGAGGGCCGGCGGCGCCAGGTCACAGCCCAGGTTCAGCAGCCAGGTCAGCGCGCCCGCCTGCGACTCGTCCGCGTGGCGGGCCACGGTGAGCCGCAGGTCACCGCCGGGACCCGCCAGCAGCACCGCGCACCACGCCGCGAGCCGGGGCACGGCGACCTGCCCGGCCACGGCCAGGATCCGGTCGGTGTCCAGCGGGCCGGCCAGCAGCGTGCCGGCTTCGGCCAGCACGCCGATCCGGGCCCGCCGGGCCCGTTCCAGCCCGGCCAGCCGGGCCCGTTCCAGCGCCGGGGCCATCTGGTCCGCCAGCTGCTGCAGTCGCCGGACCTCGCTGTCGGTGAACTGCCCGGGACGGGCGGCCGCGACCGCCAGCACCCCGGTCACCTGGCCGTCCACCATGAACGGCACGGTCGAGACGGACGGCGCGGTACGCAGCCACGCGGCCGGGCCGAGCCCGCTGGCCGCGCGCACGCCCAGGTCCCCGTCCTCGTCCGCGACCAGGGCATAAGCGCTGTCCGCGGACGCGATGACCCGCGCCGACGTCACGCACTGGTCCAGCAGCACGTCATAGCCGGACGCAGCCGTCGCGTCGTAGAGCGGCACGGCGCTGGCCGCCCCGTCACTGGCTGCCCCGTCACTGGCTGCGCCCGGCACTGGCTGACCCGGGGCTGGCTGAGACGGGGCTGGCCGGCCCGGCGCCCCCTGGTGCGCTGCCGGTCGGCGCGCCCTCGGGTGCGCCGCCGGTGACGTTCCAGGGCCCGGCCGGAACCACGGCCTCCAGCGCCCCGGGGCCGGTCCCGGCGCCCGGCGTCCCGCCTGGGGCGCCGGGAAGACCCATCCGGAACCAGACGGCCTTGGCGTCGGTCCCGTAGCTGACCCCCCAGGCGGCCGCCAGGGCGGAGGGCAGCAGCAGGCCGCGCCCGCCGGTGCGCTCGGCGGGAACGGTGTCGTCAGGCGCGGGGCCGGGCACCATCCGGGCCGGGTGACTGTCGCGGACCACGACTTCCACGGCGCCCGCGGCGAGCTTGCAGGTGACCTGGACCTGGGTGCCCGCGTGCACCACGGCGTTGGTCACCAGCTCGCTGGTCAGCAGGACCGCGTCGTCGACCAGGCCGCCGTCCGCGGCGGCGCCGGGCGCCGTGTCCAGCCAGGAACGCAGCGTATCGCGCACGAACTTGCGGGCCGCCGCGACGGCCGCAGGCTCAGGCAGGTACGCCGCACTCGCGACGAGGTCCTTGCGTCCCTTCACGTGCCCTCTTGGATCCCCAGATGCTCATGTACGGTCGCCCACGGTGGGCGACGGCCGTGACCAGCCATCCCCGGCTACGTACTCCCGGACCACCTTCGCGGGAACACCGGCGATCACGCAGCGGTCAGGCACCGTCCCGCGGACTACCGAGCCCGCGGCCACCACCACATTACGGCCGATCTGCGCGCCGGGCAGCACGATCACACCAGCTCCTAGCCATGTCCCCGGCCCGATGGACACCGCGGTGTTGCTCGGCCACTGCCGCCCGATCGGCACGTCCGGGTCGGTGTACCCGTGGTTCTGGTCGGTGATGTAGACGTACGGGCCGGTGAACACGTCGTCGCCGATGACGATCGAGTGGTGCGCGATGAGGTGGCTGCCCCGGCCGATCACGCAGCCGTTCCCGACCCGGAGCACCGGGTGCTCGCCCAGCTGGTGGCCGGGCACCAGGCCCGCGGTCAGGCTGACCTCGGCCCCGATCAGCGAGCCGGCGCCGACCTCGATCCACGCCTCGCCGTAGAGCGCCCCGGTCGGGAAGGCCATGATCGACCCGGGGCCGAACGCGGCGAACCGGCGGCCCGCCGGGGTCGCCGCGGTAATCGCGCCGGCCTGCTGCGCCGCCCGCCAGGCCCGGTGCACCAGCCGCCACGCCAGCGTGCGGCAGCCACTGGCGAGAGCCTCCATGCCCGGCATGGAGGACTACGGTACCCGGGCGCTGATCTGCAGCGTCTGTGCCGCCCGGGGCTGGGTGACCGGCGTCTGGGGGGCCAGCGACGGCGCGGCGAGCTGGCCGCAGGCCCCGTCGATCTGGCTGCCCCGGGTGTCGCGCATGGTGACCGGGACGCCGCGGGCCGCCAGCCGGTCCTCGAACTCCCGCATGGACCCCGGCTCGGACGCCGTCCACCGCGAGCCGGGGGTGGGGTTGAGCGGGATCAGGTTGACGTGCGTGAGCCGCCCCGCCAGCAGCCCGGCGAGCATGTCGGCCCGCCACGGCTGGTCGTTGACGTCCTTGATCAGCGCGTACTCGATGGAGACCCGCCGGCCGGTGGTGGCCGCATAGTCCCACGCGGACTCCAGGACCTCGGCCACCTGCCAGCGCCGGTTGACCGGCACGAGCTCGTCACGCAGTTCGTCGTCGGGAGCGTGCAGCGAGACCGCCAGCCGGACCTGCAGGCCTTCGGCGGTGAGCCGGCGGATGGCGGGAACCAGGCCGACCGTGGAGACGGTCACCGAGCGCTGGGAGATCCCCAGGCCGTCCGGCACCGGGTCGGTGATCCGGCGCACGGCCCTCAGCACGCTGGCGTAGTTGGCGAGCGGTTCACCCATGCCCATGAACACGACGTTGGAGACCCGTCCCGGACCGCCGGGCACCTCGCCGCGGGCCAGCGCCCGCGCCCCCGCGACCACCTGGGCGACGATCTCCGCGGCGGACAGGTTCCTGGTCAGCCCGGCCTGGCCGGTGGCGCAGAACGGGCAGGCCATCCCGCAGCCCGCCTGCGAGGACACGCACATGGTGACCCGGTGCGGGTAGCGCATCAGGACGGACTCGACGAGGGCGCCGTCGAAGGCGCGCCACAGCGTCTTGCGGGTCATCCCCTCGTCACAGGTCAGCTCCTGCTGCGCGGTGAGCAGCCGGGGCAGCAGCTGGCCCGCCAGCTCGTCGCGGGACGTGGCCGGCAGGTCGGTCATGTCGGCGGGGTCGTCGGTCAGCCGGGCGAAGTAGTGCCGGGCCAGCTGGTCGGCGCGGAACGCCGGGCCGCCCAGCTCAGCGGCGGCGGCGCGGCGCTCCGCCGGGTCCAGGTCAGCCAGATGCCGGGGCGGTCGGGTGGGGGTCGCTCTGCCAGGCACCTGTGCTCCGTAGGAAAGTCGTTTCGAACGCTTAACAATATCCTGGGTGCGGAGGCGATGACCTGCGGCGAATCAGTAGATTTCGGTTATGCCGACTTTGCGCAGGGGCGGGAGAGAAGGCAATCTCGCCGCCCGGCCGGGCCGGCCAGAGATCCTGCTCACCAGTGAGAGCCCGTACGGCAGCCGACGGCTGGTCGTGGAGTACGACGGCGTGACCACCGCCGCGTACGTCTACGACCAGACGGCCGTGATCGCCGCGGTCTGGCTGGCCAACCACCAGCCCGCCCCGGCCGCCGCCGACCCGGCGCAGGTCGAGGCCGGGCAGGCTCCGGTGATGCCGGCCGGGCACACCAAGCATCCCGGTGGCCTGCTGCTGCTGGACCCGCAGATCCTGCGGCCGCTGTGGTTCGAGGAAGGGGACGGGGTCGCCCTGGTGGAGGGCGGCCGGCTGCTCGCCGTGGTTCCCGGCTGGTCGGACATGTCCCGCGGGATGCCCGGCTACAGCCGGGAGTGCATCGGCCAGACCCCGTTCGCGTGGTCCCTGGACGACGCCATGGAAGGGCTGGGCCCGCGGGCGGACCGGGCCACGGCCTTCTGGCGCTGGCGGGTCAGCGAGGGTGCGTGGGCCGGCTTCCAGAAGGCGGCCCTGGGGCACCTGCTGGGCCTGGCTCGGCCCGGGGGCCCGGTACTGGGACGTCAGCGGCGGCCGGCAGCCGGCGGCCGGGGTGTCCGAACGGCCGCCGGCCCGCGGCCGCCCGTTCACGGTGCTGTCCACGCTCGGCATGAGCTGCCAGCGGATGCCGGTCGTCGAGCAGTTCTCGGAGGACCCGGCCTCCTCAGGGCGGATCGAGCTGGCCCTGGCCACCACGCTGCCCAGCCCGGAGGCGGCGCGTATCTTCCTGTGGCTGGCGCACTACCCCTGGCGCGCCGTGACCTGGTTCGGGCCGGGCCACACGATCCGGTGGTACCACGAGCCCGCCACCTTCCCGCTGGGCGGCGGGAACACCGCGGTGCTGCTGCTCGACGACCCGGCCCAGCTCCCCGGGCCGGAGGTGCCGGACCTGTCCGGGTTCTCCTTCGGCGGCGACCCGGTGCGCTGGCTGTGGGTGGTGCCCATCAGCGAGCGGGAACGGCTGTTCGGCAAGGAGCGCGGCTCGGCCAGCCTGGTCACGCATCTGGCCGCCCAGCGCCGGGACTGGGTGGTCACGCCCTAACGGCGCGGCGGGGGTCGCACGCCGCAGCACCCGGCGCCCGCGCCGCACGCCGTAAGGGCGCGGCTCCCCGGCCGCGCCCTTACGGTTTTCGTTATCTGAGAACTAATGGATGTGCAGGCTCACTCCCAGCAGCGGCAGCCACCACAAGAAGATGGCCAGCAGCGCGGACAAGACCAGCTTGAGTAGGTGCACGGTGATGTAGTGCTTCTCCCAGGCCACCACGATCCCGATGATGATATAGATCAGGCCGACCAGACCGATACGTCTGAACATCCCGCTGCTCCGCATCTCCCCCGGCTGTATGTACGAGTCGCCCGCCAAGTCCCCCGGGCGGATGCGGCCAAACGCCAGCAGGTGAACCGGTGCGGATCAGCGGCTGAAGAAGACCACCAGCAGCAGCCAGACCACGGGCGCGGTGACCAGCAGCGAGTCGATCCGGTCCAGGACTCCCCCGTGGCCGGGCAGCAGCGTGCCCATGTCCTTGATCTGCAGGTCCCGCTTGATCATCGACTCGGACAGGTCGCCGAGGGTCGCGGCGCCGACGGCGGCGACGCCTAGCACGACGCCCTGCCACCACGTGCCGTGCAGCAGCAGGACAAGCAGCAGGACGCCGGCCACGACGCAGGCCAGCGCGGAACCGGCGAAGCCCTCCCAGGTCTTGTGCGGGCTGATCACGGCGGCCATGGGGTGCCGTCCCAGCAGGCTGCCCACCAGGTAACCGCCGATGTCACTGCAGATCGTGACCACGATCCAGGCCAGGACGCACCGGGAGCCGTCCGGGGCGGCCAGCATCAGGGCGGCGAACGACGCCATCAGCGGCAGGTAGACGAGGGCGAAGATCCCGGCGGTGACGTCCTGCAGGTACCCGGCGCTGCCGCCGGCCATCCGCCAGGCCAGCACCGCGATCGCGGTCAGCGCCAGCGCGGCGACCAGCGGGCGCTCGCCGCTGTAGTAGGCCAGCCCCAGCATGACCGCGCCACCGGCGCCCACCGGGACCAGCGGCAGCCGGACACCGCGCACCTCCAGGGCCCGGGTGAGTTCCCACAGGCCGAGCGCGACCACGGCGGCCACGTAGATCAGGAAGATGACCTTGACGGTGAACAGGGTGACCACGGCCAGGCCGCCCAGGAGCAGGCCGACCACGATCGCGGCGCGCAGGTTGCGGCCGGCCCGGGAAGGCTTGAGGATCTCGGCGGGCGGGAGTTCCGGTGCCGGGGGCTCAGCGGGCGGGGGCCCGGCGGCCGGGGCCTCCAGGGGCGGGCCCTCCAGAGGCGGGGCCCCGAGTGGCGGTGACTCGGCCGGCGGTGGTTGCGGTGGCTCCGCCCCGGGCTGGCCGCCGTGCGCCGGAGCGTGGCCCGGTCCGCTCAGCTCGTCGGGACCCAAATCTCAGACCTCGAGGAGTTCGGCTTCCTTGTGCCGCAGCAGTTCGTCCACCTGCCCCACGTAGGTGTGCGTCAGCTCGTCGAGTTCCCGTTCCGCCCGGTGCACCTCGTCCTCGCCCGCGTCGCCGGCCTTGACCATCTTGTCCAGGGTGTCCTTGGCGTGCCGCCGGATGTTGCGGATGGAGATCCGGCTGTCCTCGGCTTTGTGCCGGGCCACCTTGATGAAGTCCTTGCGCCGTTCCTCGGACAGTTCCGGGAAGACGACCCGGATGATGTTGCCGTCGTTACTCGGGTTGACCCCGAGATCACTGTTGCGGATCGCCTTCTCGATGTTGGCCATGGACGACTTGTCGAACGGCTGGACGATCACCATCCGGGGCTCCGGGATGTGAAACGAGGCCAGCTGATTCACGGGAGTCTGGGTTCCGTAGTACTCGGCGGTGATCTTGGCGAACATGGACGGATGCGCGCGCCCGGTCCGGATGGTGCCAAACTCTTCCTTGGCGACCACCACGGCCTTTTCCATTTTCTCCTCGGCCTCGAAGAGAGTGTCGTCTATCACTGCGGCTCCTGTGCGTTCCGTGCCTTCACGCTTCCGCGGCTGACGGGTCCTGGCGGCTGAAGGGTCTTAGTAGTCCCCCGAGCGGCAGATCAGCGTGCCGATCCTCTCACCGCGCACCGCCCGCGCGACGTTGCCCTCTTCCATCAGGTCGAAAACGACGATCGGCAGGCCGTTGTCCATGCACAAGCTGACCGCGGTCGCGTCCATGAACTTCAGCTCGCGGCGGAGGACCTCGCCGTAGTCGATCTGGGTGAACCGCGTCGCGCCGGGAATCGTGCGGGGGTCGGCGTCGTAGACCCCGTCCACCTGGGTGCCCTTGAGCACCGCTTCCGCGCCGATCTCCAGGGCGCGCTGCGCGGCGCAGGTGTCAGTGGAGAAGAACGGGGCGCCCAGGCCCGCGCCGAAGATCACGACACGGCCCTTCTCCAGGTGCCGGATGGCCCGCCGGGGGATGTAGGGCTCGGCCACCTGTCCCATGGTGATCGCGGTCTGCACCCGGGTCTCCACGCCGAGCTTCTCCAGCACGTCCTGGAGGGCCAGGCAGTTGATCACGGTCCCGAGCATGCCCATGTAGTCGGCCCGGGCCCGGTCGATGCCGCGCTCGGCCATCTGCTTGCCGCGGAACATGTTCCCGCCGCCGACCACCGCGGCCAGTTCGACCCCGTCGGCTACTACCGCCGCGATCTCTTTGGCCAGGTGGAAGACCACGTCCGGGGAGATGCCCAGCGGCTCGTTGCCGGAGAAGGCCTCCCCGGAGAGCTTCACGACCACGCGGTTCCAGCGGCGGTGCGCCTTCGGCGCCTCCGGCTCCGGATACCGCTCCGCCTCGGCGGCCGCGGACGTGACCGACCCGGCCGCGGCGTCCGCGCGCACGGCAGCGCCCGCAGAGTGCGTGGCGCTGCCGTCCACGAGATGTTCTCCTTCGCCCTCGCTCACCAGCTGGCTCCGGTCCTCATCCGGCCTGGCCGACCTGGTACCGCGCGAACGCGCGGACGGTAACCCCCTGATCGGCGAGCAACTGCTTGATCGACTTCTTCGGGTCCCGGACGAAAGGCTGCTCGGTCAGCACCACGTCCTTGAAGAACGCGTTGCAGCCGGCCCTCGACGATCTTGGGAACCGCCTGCTCCGGCTTGCCCTCGTCCCGGGTGATCTGCTCCATGATGCCCCGCTCGTGCTCGACCACGTTCGCGGGCACCTCGTCGCGGGTCAGGTACTGCGGCCGCATCGCGGCCACCTGGTGCGTCACGTCCTTGGCCGCCTCGGGCGCCGGCTTGTCCAGCTGGACGAGCACGCCCACGGTCGGCGGCAGCTGCGGGTCGGACTTGTGCAGGTAGGTAGCGACGTAGCCACCCTGCAGGAGGGTGTACCGGCCCAGCTCGATCTTCTCCTTGAGCGAGGCGCCGGCCTCCTCGATGTGCTGCTGGACCGTGGTCCCGGGCCGGAGCTCCAGCCCGAGCAGGGTCAGCCGGTCGGCGGGCCGCTGCTGCAGGGCCACGCTCGCGATCTGCGCGGCCAGGGCCTGGAACACGTCGGTCTTGGCCACGAAGTCGGTCTCGCAGTTGAGCTCGAGGAGCACCCCGGCGTCCGTGCCGTCGAGCTCCGCGGTCACCAGCCCGTTCGCGGCGGTGCGGGAAGCCCGCTTGCTTACGTCCTTGGCGCCCTTGACGCGGAGGAGCTCCACGGCGACGTCGAAGTCGCCGTCGGCCTCCTCAAGTGCACGCTTGCAGTCCATCATTCCCGCGGCCGTCTGCTCACGCAGCCGCTTCACGTCCGCGGCGGTGAAGTTCGCCATTTCCTCATCTCTCGCTGTGTCTTCGTAGTGGGGCGGGGCTCGTCGCCCCGCTCCGCTAGTCCCTCGGCCAGGCCGTCCGCCGGTCCGCTGCCTCAGGCCTCGTGCGACTCACCGGAGCCAGCGGACACGCCCGCCGCCTCCGGCTCGGGCGCCGGGGTCTCACCCTGCTCGGGCGCTGCCCCGTTAGCCTGCTCGGCGGCCTGGTCGGTCGCCTGGTCGGTCGCCGTCCCGTTGGCCTGGTCCGGGGTCGTCCCGTTGACCTGGTCGCCGGCTGGCGCGTCGGGGGCCTGGGCCGCCGCGTCGTCACCGGGCTTGCCCTCCAGGACCGCCAGCTCCCACTCAGCGAGCGGCTCTTCGGCACCGAGCTCGCCCGACGTGGGCGCTGCGGACGGCTTAGCCTCGCCCTCCGCGGCCCCGGCCCGGGCGATCAGGCCGTCGGCCACCGCGTCGGCGATGACCCGGGTCAGCAGCGAAACACTGCGGATGGCGTCGTCATTCCCCGGAATCGGGTAGGTGACCTCGTCCGGATCGCAGTTCGTGTCGAGGATGGCGATGACCGGGATGCCCAGCTTGCGGGCCTCGCTGACGGCGATGTGCTCCTTCTTGGTGTCCACCACCCAGATGGCGCTCGGCACCCGGGACATGTCCCGGATCCCGCCCAGCGAGCGCTCCAGCTTGTCGTGCTCGCGGCGCAGCTGGAGCAGCTCCTTCTTGGTCATCCCGGAGCCGGCCACGTCGTCGAAGTCGAGCTCCTCGAGCTCCTTCAGCCGCTGCAGGCGCTTGAAGACGGTCTGGAAGTTGGTCAGCATGCCGCCCAGCCAGCGCTGGTTGACGAAGGGCATGCCCACCCGGCGGGCCTGCTCGGCGACCGCTTCCTGAGCCTGCTTCTTGGTGCCGACGTACAGGATGGAGCCGCCGTGAGCGACCGTCTCCTTGATGAACTCGTAGGCGGTGTCGATGAACTCGAGCGACTGCTGGAGGTCGATGATGTAGATGCCGTTGCGCTCGGCCAGGATGAATCGCTTCATCTTGGGGTTCCAGCGCCGGGTCTGGTGCCCGAAGTGCACGCCGCTCTCGAGCAGCTGCCGCATAGTTACGACCGGAGCCATGCCCGCGGTCCCCTTCCTGTTACGCGCCGTGCCTGAGCACACCGGCGCTCTCGGTTGTTGCCTGGCGCCCGGGCGCAGCCCGCCGCGGTGTGGGAGACCGCGGACCGGTGGGATGCGTCCCGCCGGGGGCCGAAGCGGCACCTGGCGGCAAGCGGACGCGCGAATTAGCCGGGAAGCCGTCCGCGTAACGCGGGCCGACTCCACGACCTGTTAGCCAGTCTACTCGCTGCGCTCAAGCCCGCGGATGCACTCACTTCGCCCGGCTCCTCAGGCGGTCCTCAGGCCCGGGGCTCCTCAGGCCCGGGGATGCGCCTGGCGGAACGCGGACGTCAGCCGCTCGACCGAGACGTGCGTGTAGATCTGGGTGGTGCCCAGCGACGCGTGCCCGAGGATCTCCTGCACGCTGCGCAGGTCCGCACCGCCTTCCAGCAGGTGGGTCGCGGCCGCGTGGCGCAGGCCGTGCGGCCCGGTGTCGGGCACCGCGGGCACCGCGGCCAGCCTGGTGTGCACCACCCGCCGCGCGGTCCGCGGGTCCAGCCGCCTGCCGCGCGCCCCCAGGAACAGGGCGGCCGCGCTGCCCGGGGCCAGCAGGACCGGCCGCCCGTCCCGGGCCCAGCGCGCGGTGGCCCGCTCGGCGGGCAGCCCCACCGGCACCGTCCGCTCTTTGCCGCCCTTGCCCATCACCCGGACGGTCCGCCGCTCGTGGTCGAGGTCACCGAGGTCGAGCCCGCACAGCTCGCTGACCCGGATCCCGGTGGCGTAGAGCAGTTCCATGATCGCGGTGTCGCGCAGGGCCAGCGCCTGGTCGCGGGGGTCCGGCTCGCTTCCCTCCGGCGCCGGGCTCTCCCGGGCTGCCGGGGCCGGGCCGTCCTGGGCCGCGAGCACCGCCGCCATCTGGTCCTGGCGGATCACCTCGGGCAGCTTGCGGCGCAGCCGGGGCGTGCCCAGCAACGGCCCCGGGTCACTGGGCAGCCAGCCGCGGGCGTGCCCGAACGCGGTGAACGTCCGGGCCGACGCGGCCCGCCGGGCCAGCGTGGCCCGGGCCCGCCCGGTCGCGTGCTGGCCCGCCAGCCAGCCCCGCAGGACCGCGATGTCGAGGCCGTCCGGGCTGGTCACCCCCGCGCGGGCGGCGTGCTCCAGGAGCGCGCGGACGTCACCCAGGTAGGCCCGGACCGTGTGCCCGGACACCCCGCGCTCGGCCGCGAGGTGGCGCCGGAACGCCTCCAGCACCGACTCCAGCTGGTCTGGCAGTTCAGGCTGCTCTCGCATGACCCCAGTCTGGGGCAGGAGCGCCGCTCACTCCACCGTGACACTCTTGGCCAGGTTGCGCGGCTTGTCCACGTCGTTGCCGAGCGCCACCGCCGCGTGGTACGCGAGCATCTGCAGCGGCACGGAGAGCAGGATCGGGTCCAGCTCGGGCTCGTTCTTCGGCACCCGGATCACGTGATCGGCCAGCTTGGGATCCAGGTCGGTGTGCGCGACGGCCACCACCGGGCCGCGGCGGGCCTTGATCTCGCCCGAGCGTGGACAGGTTCTTGTCGAACAGGTCGTCGCTGGGCACGATCGCGACCGTGGGCAGCTCGGGGTTCACCAGGGCCAGCGGCCCGTGCTTGAGCTCGCTGGCCGGGTAGGCCTCGGCATGGAGGTAGGAGACCTCCTTGAGCTTCTGCGCCCCCTCCCGGGCGACCGGGTAGCCGCGGACCCGGCCGATGAAGAACATGCCCTGGGCCTTCGCCAGTTCGGCGGCGACGCTGGCTATGTGGTCCTCCCCGGCCAGCATCTCCTCGATCTGCCCGGGGATGGCGTGCAGTCCCGCGATGATCCGCCGGCCGTCGGCCGGCGAGAGGTCGTGGATGCGGCCCAGGTGCAGCCCGAGCAGGGCGAAGGCGACCGTCGTGGCGGTGAAGGTCTTGGTCGAGGTGACCGAGATCTCCGGGCCGGCGTGCAGGTACATGCCGCCGTCGCACTGGCGGGCGATGGCGCTGCCGACCGAGTTCACCACCCCCAGCACGCGGCCGCCTTTGCGCTGCAGCTCCTGGACAGCAGCCAGGGTGTCGTAGGTCTCGCCGGACTGGCTGACCGCGACGTAGAGCGTGTCCGCCTCCACCACCGGGTTGCGGTAACGGAACTCCGAGGCCGGCTCGGCCGACGCCGGGATGCGGGCCAGGTCCTCGATGAGCTGCGCCCCGACCTGGCCC
Organism: uncultured Actinomycetes bacterium; assembly: GCA_963781085.1. Classification (GTDB taxonomy): domain Bacteria; phylum Actinomycetota; class Actinomycetes; order Streptosporangiales; family Streptosporangiaceae; genus RYN-230. The sequence goes on along the minus strand of CAWAES010000019.1, from coordinate 90,983 downwards.
GAGTAGTAGGCCGAGCCACAGCCGAGCACCAGGACCCGGCGGAACTCGCGGAGTTCGCGCGCGTCCATGTTCAGCCCGCCGAGGTGCGCGGTGTGGAACCTGGCGTCCAGCCGGCCGCTCAGGGCCCGCTCGACCGCGCGCGGCTGCTCGTGGATCTCCTTGCGCATGAAGTGCGTGTAGCCCTCGGCGTCGTAGGAGCCGACCTCGGTGTCGATGATGGAGGGTTCTTTGATGGTGGTCCGCGCGTCGAGGGTGGACGTCGCGAAGCCGTCCGCGCGCACCACCGCGACCTCACCGTCGTCGAGGTGCACGACCTGGCGGGTGTAGCGGACGAACGCGGCCACGTCGGAGGCGACGAACATCTCCTTGTCACCCAGGCCGAGCACCACGGGGCTGCCGTTGCGGGCCGCCACGATGACGTCCGGATGGCGGGCGTCGAGGACCACGATGCCGTAGGTGCCGACCACCGAGGTCAGCGCCTGGCGGACCGCCTCTTCCAGGTCGTCGGCGCTGCTGGCCGCGATCAGGTGGGCGAGCACCTCGCTGTCGGTCTCGGAGGCGAACACGGCCCCGTCCACAGCCAGCTTGGCCCGCAGCTCGTCGGCGTTCTCGATGATCCCGTTGTGCACGATCGCGATGGGCCCGCAGACGTGCGGGTGCGCGTTGACGTCACTCGGCTCGCCGTGGGTGGCCCAGCGGGTGTGGCCGATGCCCGGGCTGCCCTTGAACCGCGCAGGCAGCCCGGCAGCCAGGTCGGCCACCCGGCCCTTGGTCTTGTGCACGCGGACCTCGCCGGACCGGCCCAGGACCGCGATGCCGGCCGAGTCGTAGCCCCGGTACTCCAGCCGGGCCAGCCCCTCCAGCAGGATGGGCACGCAGTCACGGCCCCCGATGTGAGCGACGATTCCGCACATGCTCTGCCCCTCAGCCGTAGATGATGCGGCGCAACTGACGCAGCGTGTACTGAGGCGGTGCCACCAGCCGCTGCTGCAGCTCAACCGAGATTTGATGGAACGCGCGGTCGTTAGTCAGGCCCTGTGCCTTGAGCTCCCCGTGGCGCCTGCGGACGAAGACGTCCGCTGGCTCGGAGAAATACCCGACCACTTCGTCGATCAACCGTGCCGCCTCTCCCGAGCCCAGCGAACTGCTCCCGGTGAGGTGGGCGACCAGCTCCTCGAACGGCCGTTGCGCGCCTGCCACACGGGTCAGCATGCTCGATCAGCGGACACAATGGCAACAATCCTGCCCGGAATCGGGCAGGATTTCACTTATGAGCCGCCTCAGAAGTTAATTTCGGTGCCGTCATGGGCGGCCGGCGCGCTGCCCGGACGGCTGCCGGAGCACTGCCGCCCCCAGCCAGTGGCTGGCCAGCAGCGCCAGCTCGATCTGCAGGTGGTCCGCGTCAACCGGACGGCCGAGGCTTTCCTCGGCCTTGCGGATCCGGTACTGGACGGTGTTCTTGTGCACGGTCAGCCGCTCGGCGGTGGCCTTGAAGCTGCCGCCTTCCTTCAGGAAGACCTGCAAGGTGGAGCGGAGACTGGCGTTGTGGTCGTCGTCGTCCGCGAGGGACCGGAGAGTCTCGAGCACCCAGGCCCGGATGAGCTCGATCGAACCCGACATCAGGGCGAGCGGCGCCACGTCGCTGAAGCTGGTGATGAACGGCCCGGACGGGCCGGCGGCCAGCGCGACAGCCTGGGCGCCCAGAGCCTGCTCGTGGGTGCGGCGAAGCCGGCCACGCCGGAGCCCAGGGCGCCCAGGGCGAACCGGATGTCAGCCGCGGCGCCGGGCGGGCGCTGGCCCGGCGTCTCGATAGCCAGGGTGTCCCGGCCGCCCAGCGGGAGCCAGGCCCACGCGCTGGACTCGTCCTTGGGCAGGAAGATCGCCCGGTCCCGGCAGCCCGCCCGCCGCGCCACGTCGGCGGTGGCTTCCTCGAGCCGGGCCAGGGAGTTGCTGACCGCCCGGATCGTCACCCAGCACACCATCCCGACGTGGTGCTGGCGCAGCCGGTAGCCCAGGATGGCCTCGGAGGAGTCCAGGTCAACCCGCTCGCTGCGGAGCAGCGCCTGGACCCGGGCGACCCGGGCCGCGCTGAGGTTGCGCAGCCAGTTCTCCCGTTCGGTCTCGTAGGCCGACACGACCTGCTCGGAGACCCGGTCGATGTAGGCGGCGGTGACGCTGGCGATGCGCACGCCGGCGGCGCTGACGACCGAGGCGTCATCGGTGCGCCGCCCGAGTTCCTCCAGGCACCAGTCCTGGAACCGGGCGGAGCCGATCCGGTAGGCCCGCAGCAGGGCGACGACGGGGATGCCGCGCTGCGCGAGCCGGCGCGCGTACTCCGCGGCCGCCACCGGCGCGTGCACGTTCTCCAGGTCGATGCCGTGCTGCAGGACGTGCAGTACGGTAGCGACGTTTTCCTCGACGCTGGCTTCCAGCAGCGTCATGACTTGCTTATCCCCGCGCAGCTGCGGGATCTCCCGGACGATCAGGTCGTAGATGTCGGTGGCCAGTTCGGCGGTCCGGGGGGTCAGCGCGCCGGACACGTCGGTGGCGCGCTGGGCGACAGACGGGTTCGACCTGTCCACCGACGCATCGTACGCCGCTGGCCGTGGCCTGCCCAGGTGCCGAATCCGGCGCTGTTCGCACCGCTCGCCTCTGCCGGTCACGTGCTGGTGAGCGGGCCCGGCTACATGTCTAGCCCGGCCCCGCTGACCGGCGGTGACCTAGGGACCTTCATCACGGGTCAGCCGGACCCGCCAGCCACGTTCGCAGCGCTGGACGAACCCGGCGGCGGCGAGCCCGCCCAGGCAGCGCAGGACGGTGTCGAAGTCCACGCCCGCCGACACCGCGATGCGGGCTGGCCCCCGGCCACCGCGGGCGGGCACGGCTTCCAGGACGCTCAGGCTGACCGGGTCCAGCTCGTCCCGCGGCAGGACCGGACCCCGGGGTGGCGGAACCAGGTCACCGGCGCCGAGCGACAGGCAGGCCAGCACGTCCTGCACACCGGTGACGCAGACGGCTCCCCAGTCCCTGATGGCCAGGTGACAGCCGGCCGACGCGATGGACGTCACCGGGCCGGGCACGGCCATCAGCGGGCGGTTCTGGTCCCGGGCGTGCCGGGCCGTGTTCAGCGCCCCGCTGCGCAGCGCGGCCTCCACAAGCACCGTCCCGCGGCTGAGCGCGGCAATCAGCCGGTTGCGGACCAGGAACCCGGGCCGGGTCGGGTGGCGGCCGGGCGGCTGCTCGCTGACCAGCGCCCCGTGCCCCGCGATGGCGGCGAACAGCTCGTGGTGGCTGCGCGGGTAAGGGTCGTCCAGCCCGGAGGGAAGGACCGCGACGGTGACCCCCTCGGCGGCGAGCGCGCCGCGGTGGGCCTGGCTGTCGACGCCGAACGCGCCACCAGACAACACCGTCCAGCCTCGTTCGGCCAGGCCCGCGGCCAGTTCGACGGTCACGTGGACGCCGTACGCGGTGGCCGCCCGGGTGCCGACGACGGACACCGAGCGCAGGCAAGCGAACCGGAGATCTACCTCGCCGCGTACCCACAGCGCGCACGGCTGCCCAACGCCCAGCACCTCGAGCTGGCTGGGCCACCCGGGGTCGCCGGGGCAGACCAGCCGGATCCCGTCCCGCCGCCAGGCATCCACCGTGGCCTCGGTGGGCGCGTCACCGAGCCGGGCGGCCCACCGCTGCCGGGCCCGGTCCAGGCCCGGGATGGCCGGGGCAGCCGGGAGAGGCGCCCCGGCCGTGAGAGCGGCGATGACCGCCGCCGGGGAACGCTGCCGGAGCAAGAGCCCGAGCTGCGCGTCGCCGGGCTCGGCGATCCAGGTCAGCGCCGCCCGGGCCAGCCGCCCGGTCGCCGGTCCCGCGCGGCCGGATCGTAGGTCATCGCGGCACCCCCAGCCACAAGCCGAGCGCCGCGGCGGTCTGGTCGGCGGTGGGGCGCGGCACCCCGGCCAGGTCGGCCAGCGTCCAGGCCACCCTGATCACCCGGTGCACGCCCCGCGCGCTGATCTGCCCCAGGTCCATGGCCCGCTCCAGGGGCACGAGCGCACCCGGCGCAGGAGCGTAGCTGCGGCGCAGTTCGCTGCCGGGAACCTCCGCGTTGACCCGCCAGGGCGTGTCCTGCAGCCGGGCGGCGGCCCGGCTCCGGGCCGTCTCGACCCGGGCCGCGACGGTCGCGCTGGACTCCGCGAACGTCGCGTCGCTGAGCAGCTCGCCCCGGCTGACCGGCAGGAATTCCACCTTCACGTCAACCCGGTCCAGCAACGGCCCGGACAGCCGGGCCAGGTACCTGCGGCGGACCGCGGGCGTGCAGTCGCAGCCCGGCTGCCGCCCGGGTCCCCGGGCGCACGGGCAGGGGTTGGCCGCCAGCAGCAGCGTGAAGCGGGCCGGGAAGCGCGCGGTCACCCCTGACCGGGCCACGACGACCTCCCCCGACTCCAGGGGCTGGCGGAGCGCGTCGAGCACGTCGCGGCCGAACTCGGGCGCCTCGTCCAGGAACAGGCACCCGCGGTGGGCCAGGGACGCGGCTCCCGGGCGGATCACCCCGCTGCCGCCGCCGACGATCGCCGCCTTGGTCGCGGTGTGGTGCGGGGCGCAGAACGGCGGCGCGGTGAGCAGCGGGCTGCGGTCCGGGAGCACGCCCGCGACCGAGTGGATCGCGGTGACCTCGAGAGCGGCGGCGGGGTCGAGCCGGGGCAGCACGGTGGGAATCCGCTCGGCCAGCATCGTCTTCCCGGCCCCCGGCGGGCCGAGCAGGCAGAGATGATGGCCGCCCGCGGCGCAGACCTCGGCGGCCCGGCGCGCCGTGGGCTGGCCCAGTACGTCGGCCAGGTCGGGCCCGGCGCCCGCCGGGGAGCGGGCCGCCGCACCCGGAGAGGAGCCCCCTCCCGCCGGGGGAAGGCCACCGCCCTCGACCAGCCGGACGGGGTCCCGCGCGTCACCTGCTCCCTCCGGGCGGGCCGGAGGGCAGCCACGCAGCCAGCCGAGCAGCCCCCGCAGGGTCGTGGCGCTCAGTACCCGCAGGTCGGGGACCAGCGCGGCCTCGGCCTCGTTGGCGAACGGCACCGCCACCCGCCGGAACCCGCGGGCCGCCGCGGCCGCGACCGCCGGCAGCACCCCGCGGACCGGGCGTAACTGGCCGTCGAGCCCGAGCTCGCCGAGGAACGCCACCCCGTCGATCGCCCCGGCCGGGACCGAGCCCGCAGCACCGAGGATGGCCACCGCGATGCCGATGTCGAACCCGCTGCCCCGCTTGGGCAGGCTCGCCGGGGACAGGCCGACGGTGATCCGCCGCTGCGGCCACTGCTCATGACTGTTCACGATGGCGGCCCGGATCCGGTCCCGGGCCTCGCGGAGCGCCGTATCGGGCAGGCCGACCAGCAGCAGCCCGGGGAGCCCGTTCTGGATATCGGCTTCAATCTCCACCGGGTGACCCTCGACCCCGACCAGGGCGATCGAGTGGGTCCGGGCGACGGGCATTCAGCCCACCCCCCGCACGTGCTCGAGGGTGAACTCCCCCGACCCGTTCCCGACCAGCCCGATCACGTCGATTCGCACCTCGTCGAACCATCCCAGCCCCTGGGCAGCCAGCCACGCGGCCGCCAGGCGGCGCAGCCGGAGGCGCTTGTTCAGGCTGACGGCTTCGATCGGGCTGCCGTACCCCAGGCCCGAGCGCGTCTTGACCTCGCAGACCACGAGGACCTGCTGCTCGAGAGCCACGATGTCGAGCTCGCCGATCCCGCACCGCCAGTTCCGGTCGAGGATCCGCAGTCCGGCCCGCTCGAGGTACTCCGCCGCGAGTTGCTCGCCCCGGCGGCCCAGCTCGTCCTTGTCCTTCACCCGGCACCACCTCCGGTGCTGACGCTGCCGGAACTGGAAGCGCCCCGCTGGAGCAGTTGCCTCGCTGTGGACGAAAGAGCACGAACCGGGATTCTGTGGACAGCGAACGCCGTTTTGTCGCTGCCGGATGCTTCAATCCAGGCGGGCCGCGCCGCACGCCGCGGCCACCCACCCGCGCCGGGCGTCAGGCGCCCGCCGGGCACCACGCCTTCCCCGCCGGGCACCACGCGTTCTCCGCCGGGTGACGCCCAGGCTCTGGGTCACTTGTTGTCGTCGGGGACCTCGAGCTCGGCCCGGGCCAGCTCCTCGACGTTGACGTCCTTGAACGTCACAACCCGGACGTTCTTCACGAACCGCGCTGGACGATACATGTCCCACACCCATGCGTCCTGCATGGTGACCTCGAAGTACACTTCGCCGTTCTCGGCGGCGCGGACGTTCAGCTCCACGTCGTTGGTGAGGTAGAACCGGCGCTCGGTCTCGACCACATGGGTGAACAGCCCCACGACGTCCCGGTACTCGCGGTAGAGCTGCAGCTCCATCTCGGTCTCATATTTCTCGAGATCTTCTGCGCTCATGTCCTCCCCCTCCGATTAGCCTGCGTCGGGAGGTCCGGTCCGGTTGCCATCAACGATAAGCCAATTCTCCGCCGAGCATTTCTCCCGGCGACAACTGGCCGCCAACCTCCTGGCCGGCCTCCACCTGCGTCACTGCCTGGCCGGCCATCTCCGGGCCAGCTACCTCCTGCTCGTAGCCCTCCTGGTCCATCACGGGCGCCTGGTCTGCCACCGGCTCCTGGTCCCCGGCCTGCTCCTCGTCTTCCAGCGGCAGGTCCCGGACCAGCCCATTGACGTTAGCGAACGACGCCCGGTGCTCTGGACAGGGCCCATGCTGGGCGAGCGCCCGCATGTGGCTCCGGGTGGAGTATCCCTTGTGCCGGGCGAACCCGTACGCCGGGTACTGCTCGCTGAGCCCGGTCATGATGCGGTCCCGGGTGACCTTGGCCACGATCGAGGCGGCCGCCACGCAGGCCGCCACCTCGTCGCCCTTCCACATGGCGAGAGCCGGGACGGCCAGGCCGCGGACGGCGAAACCGTCCGTGAGCACGTACCCCGGCCGGGTGGAGAGCCCGGCCAGCGCCCGCCGCATCCCGGCGATGTTACAGACATGCAGCCCGCACGCGTCGATCTCGGCGGCCGGGATGATGACCCGGTGCCAGCTGAGGGCGGTCCGCATCACCTCGGTGTAGGCCTCCTCGCGGGCCGCAGCCGTCAGCGTCTTGGAGTCCGCGACGCCGCTGAGCCCGGAGAGCTTGCGGGGATCCAGGATCACCGCCGCGACCACCAGCGGTCCGGCGCAGGCCCCACGGCCCGCCTCGTCGATCCCGGCCACCGGGGACAGGCCCGCCCGGGCCAGGACACGCTCATACCCCGTGATTCCTGCCGCACGCCGGGGGGTATAGCCGGGATGCCGCCACCAAGGCATCGCCACGTCGTTACCAGCGCCCTCCCTGCCGGGCAGACCGCCTTCTGCCTCCCGTGCTCTCCGCAGGCCCTGGCCGCCGCGCTCCGGCGCGCCGGCGGCGCAGCCGCCGGTCAAGCCAGGTCAGGGGCAGCGCCACCGACCCCGCCAGCACCAGGGGCGCGGCCGGCCTGCCGAGTTCACTGATCGCCCGGGCGCCGAGGGCCTGGCCGTTGTCCAGCTTGTTGAACGTGGCCGGGATGGGCAGCACCCGGAACCGGCTCGGCGGCCACAGGATCAGGAAGGCCCGGCCGACTACCTGGCTCTCCGGGATCGTGCCGCCGCCCGGGTCGCCGATGTGGCCGCGGGAGTCGTAGGACACGTTGCGGTGATCGCCCATCACCCACAACCGGCCCGCAGGCACGGTGACGCGGAACTTGGTCATGGACGGCGGGTTGTTCGGGTACAGGTAGGACTTCTCGCTGAGCGGGACGCCGTTCACGGTGACCCGGTGCTGCGCGTCGCAGCAGGCGACCTTGTCACCGGGCACCCCGATGACCCGCTTGATGTAGTCGTGCACGCCGGGCGAGATCCCGAACAGCCCGGTGACCGCGTGCCCGAACTCGCTGGCCAGCCGGACGACCGGGTCGCTGGACTGCGGGGGGCTCGGCGGATCCCACGAGCCCTCCCCGTTGAACACGACCACGTCCCCGCGCTCGATCGAGCGGAAGTGGTAGATGAGCTTGTTGACCAGGACCTTGTCCCCGATGTCGAGGGTGTTCTCCATCGACGAGGACGGGATGTAGAACGCCTGCACCACGTAGGTCTTGATCACCAGCATGATCACCAGCGCGAGCGCGAACAGGACGATCAGTTCCGACCACCAGGAGAGGCGGCGCCTCCGCCTGGACCGGGTGGCGCTGGCCGCACCCGCACCTGCCGCCCCCGCACCCGCGGCGCCCGGATCGGCCCCGCCCGGGCCGGCGGCGCCAGGGTCAGCCGCGTCTGGGCCGGAAGAGCCGTCGCTGGCCTGGGCGGCACCTGGGCCGGCGGGGCCGGTGGCCTGACCGCCGGTGTCGCCGGACTCAGCCGTGGCGTCACTGCGCGGCGGAGGAGTCATTGTCCCGGTGCCCCCTGGTATCTCCGGATCTGCGCCCACGGCCCTGTCGCTGGCGTGGCCAGGCAGTTCGGTGCCTGGGGAGCCTGCGCTGGCCGGCTCGCCCATACCCCGGTCGTCGTTCATTGGTCCGAGCCTAACGCCGGTCTGACGGAACGTGTGCGGTCGGCCGGCGGCGCGCCCACCCAACCAGCACCGTCCTGGCCAGTCCCACCGCCGCCGGCCGGGGCGTCAGTCCCCCGGCGCGGCAGGGCCGCGAGCCCGCGCCGGGCGAAGGTAGCGGGAATCGAAACCTCCCTGAAGTGTGCCGCAGGCCACACGACCAGGAACACCCGCCTGATCACCGCCTGCCCCGGGATCGTCCCGTCTCCGGGTCGGCACCGTGGCAGCGGGAGCCGGAAGAGTTCAGCCGGTGGTCACCATCACCCAGAGCCTGCCAGGCGGCACCGTCAGGCTGCGCCATCCAGACGGATGGCATGCGAAAACGGGCGGGCTGGCGGGCTGTGCCGGGCCCGCGTAACCGAGATCGTTCCCGGTCACCGGAAGAGGGCGCGACTAGCGCCGCTCCTTGATGCGCGCGGCCTTCCCGCGCAGCTCACGGAGGTAGTAGAGCTTGGCCCGGCGGACCCGGCCCCGGGTCACGAGCTCGATCTTCTCGAGGGTGGGGCTGTGCACCGGGAAGGTCCGCTCCACCCCGACGCCGTAGCTGATCTTCCGGACGGTGAACGTCTCCCGCGCCCCACCGCCCTGGCGGCGGATCACAATGCCCTGGAAAACCTGAATCCGGGACCGGGTGCCTTCGGTGACCCGCACATGGACTTTCAGCGTGTCCCCGGGCCGGAAATCGGGGATGTCGGAGCGGATCTGGTCCTGCTCCAGCTCGGCGATCGCGGTGTGCATGGCTGCGGTTCCTCAGTTGTCCTCACGCGCGCACAGGCCAGCGAACGCGTGGCATCGTCTCGTCGGTGTCTGTCTGTCTTCCTGGGCGCTGAGGGCACCAGGACGCGCACCCGCAGGGTCGGCCTGGTGTGGGTGGCAGACTTCAGTGTGCCATATCTTCAGCACTGATCGGGAAGCCAGCGTCAATGAGCACCTGCCGGTCGCGTGCGTCGAGCCGCTCACTGGCCGGTCCTGCGGCCAGCCGGGCGGCCAGGTCGGGGCGCAGCGCAGCGGTTCGCCGCAGCGCCTGGTCGCGCCGCCAGCGGGCAATGGCTGCGTGGTCCCCGGATAGCAGGACCGGCGGGACCTCACGCCCGCGCCAGACCCGGGGCCGGGTGTAAGAGGGCCCCTCGAGCAGGCCGTCCATGGGGCCCGCACCTGCGCCGAACGAATCGTCGGCGGCGGACTCGGCGTTGCCGAGCACGCCTGGCAGCAGGCGGCCGACCGCGTCCACCATCACCAGCACGGCGGGCTCGCCCCCCGACAGCACGTAGTCCCCGATGGACACCTCGTCGACCGGCATCCGGTCGCGCGCCTCGTCCACGACGCGCGCGTCGATTCCCTCGTACCGGCCACAAGCAAAAACCAACCCGCCGCAACGGGACCATTGCGCCGCCGTCGCCTGCGTGAACGGGATGCCCGACGGGGTGGGCACCACCAGCCGGGCCGGTGCTGGGCTCGGGCCTGCTACCTCGTCCAGCGCCTCGCCCCACGGCTCCGGCGACATGACCATGCCCGGGCCGCCGCCGAATGGGGCGTCGTCCACGGCGACGGTGCACCCCGTGGGCCCAGTTCCGCAGGTCATGTACCTGGAGTTCGATGTCCCCGCGGGACGCCGCCTTGCCGAGCAGCGAGACGCTGAGCGGGGCGAAGTAGTCCGGGAAGATCGTGATGATGTCGATGCGCACCGGGCTCACCTCAGCTTTCTGCGGAGCCTGTGCCTGCCGGGCCGGGTTCCCCGGTACCCAGCTCCAGCAGCCCCGGCGGGGGGTCGATGACGAGCCGTCCCGCAGCCACGTCTACTTCCGGCACGATCGCGGCCACGAACGGGACCAGCAGCTCGCTGCCCAGCCCGTTGCGGGGCTGCGCCCGGGCCGCCAGCGCGGGGCCGCCCGGGCCCGGCCAGCCTGGGCCGGTCCCGTGGGGACTGGGCCCACCTCGGGGCGGCCACCTCGGGGGCGTCTGACCCGGCCAGGCCTGACTCGGCTGCGCCCGCCTCGGCTACGTCAGCCCCGGCCGGGCTCACCCCGGCTGGGCCTGCCTCGGCTGGACCCGCTCCGGGCCGAGCCAGTGATCTGGCGGGCGCCGGCTCGATGACAAGCAGGTCCTGCCCGAAGTGCCGGACATCCGTGACCCGGCCCACGGGCTCGCCCGAGGTGGTGACCACGGCGAGCCCGATCAGTTCATGATCGTGAAACTCGTCCGGGTCGCCGGTCGGCCCCACCTCGGCGGAGTCCAGCGTGAGCCAGGTCCCGCGCAGTTCCTCGGCCTGGTTCCGGTCGCCGACACCGGCGAACCGGATCAGGAGCCGGCCGGAGTGCCAGCGCACCGATTCCACGGTGAGAGGCCCGGCCGCGGCCGGATCGGTGGCCATCACGCGGCCCACGGCGAACCGCAGGTCTGGGTCGTCGGTGCGTACTTCCACCGAGACTTCGCCGCGGACCCCGTGCGGCCGCGTGACCCGGCCGACCACCAGTTGCATGACGGGCTAGCGAACCTCGTCCACGTCCAGCAAATCGACCCGGACGTACTTGCCGCCGGCCAGCGAGCCGATCACGGTCCGCAGCGCCTTGGCGGTCCGGCCGCCACGGCCGATGACCTTGCCGAGGTCCTCGGGGTGAACCCGCACCTCGAGGACCCGGCCCCGGCGCAGGCCGTGGCTGTCCACCCGGACTTCGTCCGGGTGTTCGACGATGCCCTTCACCAGGTGCTCGAGGGCCTCTTCCAGCATGTCAGGCCCCGTCACCCTGCTCCGCGGCCACCGGCTCGGCCTCGGCGGACTCTGCCGCCTTCGCCTCCGCCGGGCTGGCCTCGTCAGCACTGGCCTCGGCCGGGCTGGCCTCGTCAGTGCTGGCCTTGGCGGGGCTGGCCTTGGCCGGCTTCTCGTCCGCAGCCGCGTCAGCCTTAGCCGCGTCGGCCTTTGGCGCGTCGGCCTTGGCCGTCTCAGCCTTAGGCGGCGTCAGCCTTAGCCGTCTCGGCCTTGGCGGCGTCAGCCTTAGGCGCGTCGGCCTTGGCCGTCTCAGCCTTGGCGGCGTCAGCCTTAGGCGCGTCGGCCTTGGCCGCGTCGGCCTTGGCGCGTCGGCCTTGGCCGCGCGGTGGCCGCTTGCCGCCTGACCGGGCGGCCGCCCGGCCGGAGCCGGCCTTCGCGCCGCTCGCGTCCGCGTCTGCCTGGTCGCCGTCGGCCTTGGCCCCGGACTTGCGGCCCTTGCCCTTAGCCCCGTCGCCGGTGGAGAGCGCTTCGGCGACCGCGACGTTGTAAGCGTCCTTCTTGTCCGCCTTGGGCGCCGCGGTCCTCAGCGTTCCCTCGGCCCCCGGCAGGCCCTTGAACTTCTGCCAGTCGCCGGTGATCTCCAGGATCTTGCGGACCGGGTCGGTCGGCTGCGCGCCGACAGACAGCCAGTGCTGGGCGCGCTCGGAGTTGACCTCGATGAACGAGGGGTCGTTCTTGGGGTGGTACTTACCGATCTCCTCGATCGCGCGGCCGTCCCGCTTGGTGCGGGCGTCAGCCACGATGATCCGGTAGTACGGCGCATGGATCTTGCCCATGCGCTTCAGCTTGATCTTGACAGCCACGGGTGTGGTCTCTCCCAGTAAAGCTCGGATGCAGGCAACGCTCGCGCCGGGTGAGGACCACCGCGTCGGCCTGCTCGGTCCCGGGCCGACGAGCGTGAGAGGGCGTTGACGAACCACGGGGTGACCGACCCATTGTGCCAGACACCCGGGGGCAGGGCGTAATCGAGCGGAATCCCGCTCCTCCCGGCCCGGCTTCTCTCGTGCTTTTCGCTGGGGGTGACGCCGGAAAGAGCGTTAGAGAAAATTGTTCGCCGTGATCGCGCGAGGGCGCCGCGGCTACTTCTCGTCGTCCTTCTTGCGGTTGCGGCGCAGCAGGCCGAAGCCGGCCGGCAGGCTGGCCGGGCCGGACGTGCTCCCGGTCCCCCCGGTCAGGCTGTCCGGCGGCGGCATCTTGCTGGCCACCTTGCTCGCCGCCCGGAGCGCGGCCGGGTTGGCGGTCAGCGCCTCCAGGCTGGCGGCCAGTTCCTCCTGGGAGCCGGGCATCCCGCCCAGCGCGCCACCCCCGCCGAGACCGGGGGGAAGGGCCGGGCCCGCGCCGTTGCCGGCCTTGGGCGCGCCAGCGGCCTTGGCGGCCCCCGGCTTCGCGGCCGGGTTGCCGCCGGGACGGCCGCCCTTGGGCTTCTTCTTGTTGTTCTTCTTGCCCTTGGCGCTCTTGGCCGTGGCCCGCCGCATGCCCGGGATGGCCGGCATGCCGGGCATCCCGCCGCCGCCCATCATCTGCCGCATCATCTTCTGGCCCTCGAGGAACCGGACGACCAGGTTGTTCACCTCGCCGACGGTGACCCCGGAGCCGTTGGCGATCCGGGACCGGCGGCTCCCGTTGAGGATCTTCGGGTTGCGGCGTTCCGCCGGGGTCATCGAGTTGACGATGGCCGCCGCGCGGTCCAGGTCCTTGTCGCTGATCTGGCTGAGCATCTCGCGGTTCTGCGCCGCGCCGGGCAGCATGCCGAGCAGGTTCCCGATGGGGCCGAGCTTGCGCACCATGGCCAGCTGCTCGACGAAGTCCTCCAGCGTGAAGCCCTCGCCGGAGGCCAGCTTGTTCGCCATGGAGGCGGCCTGGTCCTCGTCGAAGGCCCGCTCCGCCTGCTCGATCAGGGTGAGCATGTCGCCCATGTCGAGGATCCGCGAGGCCATCCGGTCCGGGTGGAAGACGTCGAAGTCCTCGAGCTTCTCCCCGGAGGACGCGAACATCACCGGGCGCCCGGTGAGCTCGGCGATCGACAGCGCCGCACCACCGCGGGCGTCGCCGTCCAGCTTGGTCAGCACGACGCCGTCGTAGCCGACGCCGTCCAGGAACGCCTGGGCGGTGGCCACCGCGTCCTGGCCGATCATCGCGTCCACCACGAACAGGATCTCGTCCGGGTCGGTGGCGTCCCTGATCCCGATCGCCTGGCGCATCAGCTCCTCGTCGATGCCCAGCCGGCCGGCGGTGTCGATGACGACGACGTTGTGCTGGCGGCGGCGGGCCTCCTCGATCGAGTCGCGCGCCACCTGGACCGGGTCGCCGACGCCGTTGCCCGGCTGCGGGGCGTAGACCGCCACCCCGGCCCGCTCGCCCACCACCTGGAGCTGCTGGACGGCGTTGGGGCGCTGCAGGTCCGCGGCGACCAGCATCGGCGTGTTGCCCTGATGCTGCAGCCAGAGGCCGAGCTTGCCCGCCAGCGTGGTCTTGCCGGAGCCCTGCAGGCCCGCCAGCAAGATCACGGTCGGCGGGACCTTGGCGAACCGCAGCCTGCGGGCCTCGCCGCCGAGGATGGCGATGAGCTCCTCGTGGACGATCTTGATGACCTGCTGGGCCGGGTTGAGCGCCGCGGAGACCTCTTCCGACGACGCGCGCTCCTTGACGCGGGCGATGAACTCCCGCACCACGGGGAGGGCCACGTCCGCCTCGAGCAGGGCGATGCGGATCTCGCGGGCGGTCGCGTCAATGTCGGCCGCAGACAGCCGCCCCCGCCCGCGCAGGGTGGAGAAGACCTGGGTCAGCCGGTCGGAGAGTGTCTCGAACACGCATCCCAGGCTATCCGGTCATGGCCACCGGGTCAGTGCTTAGCTCGTCAGCGTTAGCTCAGCTCAGGGCGGCCAGTACCTGGGCGGCGATCTTGCCCCGGATCCGGGAACCGCCGACCGGGCCGCCAGACGCGTCGACCACGTAGAAAACGTCCACCGCCTCGGCGCCGAGCGTCTCCACCCGGGCGGCCGTCACGTCCAGGCCGCAGTCGCCGAGCGCGCGGCCGATCCGCCAGAGCAGCCCCGGTGCGTCGTGGGCGCGCACTTCCACCACCGTCGCGGTCCGCGAGGCGTCGTCCAGCAGGGTGACCTTGGGCGGGGCTACCGCGACCGGCGCCGGCGACTCCCGGTAGGCGCGCATCCGGCGCTCGAGCCGTTCCGCCACGTCGAGCCGGCCTTCCAGGGCCCGGCGCAGGTCGCTGGTGACCAGGTCCGCTTCCGGGGGGTCGCCGTATTCGGGGGCCACGGTGAAGGCGGCCACGGCCATGTTCCCGTGCGAGGTGGCGTTCGCGGAGCGCACCGCGAGCCGGTGCGAGGCCAGCACGCCCGCGGCCTGCCACAGCAGCCCGGGGCGATCCGGGGCGACGATGGTCACCTCAGAGCCCGTCAGCCGGGCCGCGGGCGCCCCCGCCTCGGCGAGCGCCGCCTGGTCCGGGCGCAGCGGCAGCGGCTCGGGCGGCGCCTCCCCGGCCAGCCGCGACTCCACCCGCCGGACCAGGTCGCCGACCAGGCCTTCCTTCCAGTCGTTCCAGGCGGCCGGGCCGGTCGCCTGGCCGTCGGCGATGGCCAGCGCGTGCAGGAGCTCGAGCAGCGACCGGCCGCCGACCGCGGAGGCGACCTGGGCCACGGTGACCGGGTCGTCGAGATCGCGGCGCGTCGCCGTCTGCGGCAGCAGCAGATGATGCCGGACCGCCCCGGCGACCAGCTCCGCGTCCGACGGGCCGAGCCCGACCCGGCGGGCCACGTCCCGGGCCACCACCTCGCCGGTGACCCGGTGATCGCCGGGCCATCCCTTGCCGATGTCGTGCAGCAGCGCGGACAGCAGGAGCAGGTCGGGCCGGGCCACGTCGCGGGTGAGGACGGCGGCCCGCACCGCGGTCTCCACCAGGTGGCGGTCCACCGTGTAGGTGTGCAGGGGGTTGCGCTGAGGCCGGTTGCGCACCCGGTCCCAGTCCGGCAGCAGGCTCGCGACCAGGCCTTCCTGGTCGAGCGCCTCCCAGACGGGGACGGCGGCCGGACCCGCGCCGAGGAGCGCGACCAGGGCGTCACGCGCGTCGGGCGGCCAGGGCACCGGCAGCGGCGGGCACTCCGCCAGCCTGGCCAGGGTGCGCGGCGCGAGCGCCAGCGCGGCCTGGGCGGCCGCGGCGGCGGCCCGCAGCGGGAGGGCCGGGTCGGAGGCCGGGTCCGCGGCCCGGGCCAGCACCACTTCACCGTCCTGCTCGACGAGGCCGTCCGCCAGCGGGCGGCGCTGGGCCTTGCTCCGCCGCCTGCCGCCGCGGCTGCGCTGGGCCTGCCGGAACGCCTGGTCCACCGAGTAGGCGACGGCGCGGCCGGCCCCGGCCAGATGGCGCATGAGCGCGTCCGCGTCCAGCAGCCCGAGCACCCGGGCCACCTCGTCCTGCTCCTGCAGGACGAGCCGGTCGGCGGGGCGGCCGGTGATCTCGTGCAGCGCGTGGCGGGCGTCCATGATCGACTCGTACGCCGCCCGGACCCGGGGCCCGGGACCGGGCGCCACCCACGCGGCCGCGATGGCCTGGATGGCGTGCACGTCCCGCAGCCCGCCCCGGGCCTCCTTGAGGTCGGGCTCGAGCAGGAAAGCCAGCTCGCCGCTGCGCTGGGTCCGTTCCACGTGCAGCGCCTGCAGCTCGGCCAGCCGGGTGCCGGCCGAGGCCCGCCAGTCCTCCAGGGCCCGCACCCGCAGCGCGTTGGTCAGCTCGGGGTCGCCCGCGACGTGCCGGGCGTACAGCAGCCCGAGGACTACCTTGAGGTCGGTCTTGGCCACCCGGCGCGCTTCCGCCGTGGTGCGCACCGCGTGATCGAGGTGGGTGCCGGAGTCCCAGATCGGATACCAGATCCGGTCGGCCATCGCCGCGATCCCGTCCCGCCCGTCGTGCAGCAGGAGCACGTCGAGGTCGCTGCCGGGCAGCAGCTCACGCCGCCCGTAGCCGCCCACGGCGACCAGGGCGACCCCCGGTTCCGCGCCCAGCAGGGAGGCCAGCCAGCGGTCGGTCTCCGCGCTCCGCCGGGCGCGGTCGGCGGCGAACGACGTCAGGGGCGGCCCGTCGGGCTGCGAACGGGCCGAGGGCGCGGACGTCACGGCTGCCCCACCCCCCGACCCGTACTGTGCACTCCGATCAGACCTCTATCGCTGCTAGGGGGCTAGAGAGCGCCTGAACCACGCTCACCAGTCCGGACCCGCACCACCGTCTCAACCGGGATGGACCAGACCTTCCCGTCCCCAATACGTCCGGTCTGGGCGGCCTTGACGATCACGCCAATGAGATCGTCGGTGTCCTCGTCGTCAGCGAGCACTTCCAGTCTTACCTTGGGCACCAGGTTGACCTGGTATTCGGCACCCCGGTAGACCTCGGTGTGACCGCGCTGGCGGCCGTAGCCGCTGGCCTCGCTCACGGTCATCCCGTGGACACCAAAGGCCTGCAAGGCTGCTTTAACCTCGTCTAGCTTGAACGGCTTGATCACGGCAGTGATGAGCTTCATGCGACCACCTTCTTGGGGCACCCTGTCCTGTGCCGACCCTCCGCCTGAGGCGTTTCGCCCGCCATCACGGAGTGTTTCGGGAGGGTGAAAGACGTGGGCCACATGTTACGAGCAGGTTTCGCCACCAGGCGGCGCTGGGGCGGGCGGCAGTGTCCGCTGGTGCCGGGCGTAAGCCGGGCGCAGCGCCGCGTCGGAGTAGTAGCGGTGGAACACGTCGGTGGCCGCGCCGGAGACCGGCGGGACGATCCACGTCCAGTCGGCCGGGCAGACCCGGCCTGCCCGTTCCTCACGGGCCAGGTGGGTGAGGAAACGGCGTGACTCCGTGTGATGGTCGGTGATCGTCACGCCGGCCGTCTCGAACGAGTGCAGCACCGCGAGGTTGAGCTCCACGAGCGCCTGGTCGCGCCACAGCGACCGCTCCCGGGCGGTGTCCAGGCCCATCCGGGCCGCGATGGCCGGCAGCTGGTCGTAGCGGCCGGAGTCCGCCAGGTTGCGGGCGCCGATCTCGGTGCCCATGTACCAGCCGTTGAACGGGGCCGCCGGATAGCAGACGCCGCCGATCTCCAGGCACATGTCGCTGATGACCGGCACCGCGTACCAGCGCAGGCCCAGCTCGCCGAACCAGGGGAAGCGCGGGTGGATCAGGTGGACCTCGGTGACCGCGCCGGCCGGCACGTCAAACACCTGGGGGCGCTCGTCGGCGGTGGAGACGACCAGCGGCAGGACGTCGAACCGGCCCCGGCCGTCGGTGGCCCAGCCGAGCGCGCGG
Organism: uncultured Actinomycetes bacterium; assembly: GCA_963781085.1. Lineage (GTDB taxonomy): Bacteria > Actinomycetota > Actinomycetes > Streptosporangiales > Streptosporangiaceae > RYN-230. Next base: position 73,338 of record CAWAES010000019.1, on the reverse strand, counting down.
GCCAGGCTGGTGAGCTCGGCGCTGGCCGGCTCGCCGTGCACCGACCCGTCCGGCTGCTGGTAGCCGGCGTACCGGACGAGCTGCTCGTTCCAGATGCGCGGGCCGCTCCGGGCCGGCGTGTCCGGGGCGAACACCGTGATGACGGGCCGCACCCGGCCATGGTTCGTGGCGACCCGCAGATGCTCTGCGCACTCCGCGGCGACGGCGGCCGCGCCGGTGACCCCCCGGCGGTCCCGGACCTTGAGGCTCTGCCAGTACAGCCGCCCGATGCAGCGGCTGCTGTTACGCCACGCCACCCGCGCGCCGAACTCCAGCTCCTCGAGCGTGTGCCGGTAGGTGCCGGTCAGCCTGACTTCCCGGCGGATCTCCCGCAGCCGGGGCCCGGCCGGGCCCGCGCCGGGCACCTCGCGGCGGTGCAGTTGGATGAACTCGGCGGCCAGATCCATGTCGACGGCCTGGGCGGGCCCGCCCAGCCCGGCGAGGCGGACCGGCCGGAGCGGCCGGAGCGGCCACCGCGACCGCCCGGCCGCGGCCGGCGGGGAAGCCGGGCCGGCCACGGGTGCTGGCGGTGAAACGGGTGCCTGCGGCGGGGCAGTTTCCTGCGGCGGGGCAGGGGGCTCCGGTAATGCGGGTGCCTCCGGTAAGGCGGGTGTCTCTGGTAAGGCGGCTGCCGGTGAGCCGGTTACCGCTGGGCAGGTCACCGCTGGGTCGGTCACGACTGGGTCGGCCACAACGGGGCAGGTGGCCACCGTGGGCACCGCCATCAGCGACCTGGCCGGCAGCGCGGGCCCCGGCCTGCGGCACCCCGTGGCCAGGGCGAGGCCGGAGGCTGGGCGCCCGGCCACGGACGGCCACATCCGGCGGGCTAACGGGCCCCGGCGCCAAAAGGTTCTCAGGCGTGACTTCATCGCAGCGGCATCCCATCAAGCGGTGCGTGCGTCAAGTGCAGCTACAAGCTCGCGCACTCATGACCGGCAGAATCCCCGACTGCGCCCGCGCATAACTCGCCGGGAGGATCGACGAGGTCCGCGTGAATACGCCAATCATGGTCCCCCGTGGTGCGCAGCACCTGGGTGCAACTAGTCACCATAGGAGAGGGTCCGCTGAGGAAGACATCGTCATCTTTTTGCGGGAGCTGGCGGGCGATGATATCCGCGAGCATTCCCTTGACCCCGGTGTAATCCGGATCGTCTGACACCGCGGTGCTGACCCGCAGCCATGGGTAGTACGACTCGAGCCGCCACAGGTCAGACAGATCGTAGAGCTCCGACTCACGCCGGGCACCGACGATCAGGCGGATCCGGCGCCGGCGAGTCCGGCTCGCTGTCCGCGATCGCCTGCTCGATCAGCGCCTTGAGGGGGGCCAGGCCGGAGCCGCCGGCCACGCAGAACATCCCCCGGCCGGACGCGGCGGCGAGCGTCATGGCGCCCTGCGGCGGGCCGAGGTTCACCCGGTCGCCCACGTTGGTGTGATGGACCAGGGCGGAACTCACCCACCCGCCGGGCACGGCGCGCACGTGGAAGGTGAGCAGGCCGTCCGCGCGCGGCGCGTTGGCCACCGAGAACGGCCGCCACACACGGTGCCAGTGGGCCGACTGGATAGTCACGTACTGGCCGGCCAGGTAGGGGAACGGCTCCTCCGGGCGCAGCGTGAGCACGGCCAGGGTCGGGCTGCGCAGTTCGTGCCCGACCACCTCCGCTGACCACCAGGGCGGCGAGTGTTCCGCGGCCTCGTCGGCGGCCCCGGTCATCAGCTGCGTCGCCCGTTCGTACGCGCCTGCCCAGGCGGCCTCCGCGCCCGGGCTCCACGCGTCCCCGGAGAACCGGCACAGGGTGGCCAGGAGGGCCCGGCCGATCGCCGGGTAGTGCTCGGTCAGGACCCCGTACTTGCGATGGTCCAGCCCCAGCTGACACAGGTACGGCTCCATCTCGTCCGGCGTGCCGAGGCTGTGCACGATACGGGCGAGGGCATGGAAAAGGCGGTCGCGCTGCGCATCCATGGCGGCCGGGAACATTGGACGCAGTTCGGGATTCGCGGCGAACAATCGACCATAGAAATAGGCCACTGCATGGTCGCCCGCCTGTGTCACGAGCGAGAATGTATGGGTTATTGCCTCGGTACTGGATACGACTGGCGGCTCAGCTTCGCTGACCACGTCATCCAGCTCGCGAGAGTCCGTATCGCCGCTGCCGACACCGTTATTACCCATCAGAATCGCCACGCTGGGCAGTTTGCCACATGCGCACCGTGACCACAACTAGGTCCCACAAACAAGTGCGCCAACTGCGAGGCTTCTACTAATATATTTAGATTATTAGTCAGCAGAGGATCTGCAGATAATGTGCCAATCCGGTCACACGAATTCCGCAAATGGCGCATAGCTACGCCCATTGCCCCATTACCGACCTTCCGCCCGCGGCGGACACGTGGGCGCCGGGCTCAGGTCGCCAGGGCTCTGAGTCTTCTGGGTGGCAGGTCTCGTGGCCCGGACGGCCTTCAGGTCCACGGGCGCTGCCGTCCTCGCCTGTCCGGCCTGGCCGCCGCTTCGTGATCAAGCGATTGCTGTTGCTGGAACGACACCAATCGCTTGATCACGAAGACCGTGACGTGCTGGAGGGGCTGGCCTGACGGGCGGGGCAGATCCTGCGGCCAGGAGGCTCGGCCGGGTGACCGGGCTCCGGGACCGGTCCTCGGATCGCGGCGTTTGGTGGGCCGCAGCCCGAGGCCTGGGCCGGCGACCCATCCCGCGGAGCGCCCAGCCCGGAGGGCAAAGCGAGAGAGACCCGCTCAGCTCCCCAGGATGGCGTCCACGAAGGCCTCGGGCTCGAACGGCGCCAGGTCGTCCGGCCCTTCACCCAGCCCGACCAGCTTGACCGGCACCCCCAGCTCGCGCTGGACCGCGACGACGATGCCGCCCTTGGCCGTCCCGTCCAGCTTGGTCAAGACGATGCCGGTCACGTCCACGGCCTCCGCGAACACCCGGGCCTGGCGGAGCCCGTTCTGCCCGGTGGTGGCGTCCAGCACGAGCAGGACCTCGTCCACGGTGGCCCGCTTCTCGATGACCCGCTTGATCTTGCCGAGCTCGTCCATCAGGCCGGTCTTGGTGTGCAGCCGCCCGGCGGTGTCCACGATGACGGTGCTCGCCCGCTCGTCGATCCCGACCCGGACCGCCTCGAAGGCCACGCTGGCCGGGTCGGCTTCCTCACGGTCAGACCGGACCACCTCGGCCCCGGTCCGGCGGCCCCACGTCTGCAGCTGGTCGGCGGCGGCGGCGCGGAACGTGTCGGCCGCGCCGAGCACCACCGTCTGGCCCTCGCCGATGAGCGCCCGGCTGAGCTTCCCGACGACCGTCGTCTTACCGGTCCCGTTGACCCCCACCACGAGGATGATGGAGGGCCGGTCCCCGTGTGACCCGGTGTGCAGCGTCCGGTCCATGTCCGGCCCGATCTGCTTGATGAGCTCGTCGCGCAGCATCGCGCGCACCTGGGCCGGGTCGCGGGTGCCGGTGACCTTCACCTGGGTCCGGAGTTCCTCGGTGATCTGGCGGGCCGGCGCCACGCCCATGTCCGCGGTGATCAGGGTGTCCTCGATGTCCTCCCAGGCCTGGTCGTCCAGGGCGTCGCGGGAGAGCAGGTTGAGCAGGGTGGAGCCGAACCCGCCGCGAGAGGCGGCCAGCCGCCCGCGGAGCCGGGTGAGGCGGCCGCGCATCGGGGCCGTGGGCGCCTCACGGGGGACCGGCTCGGCGACGGGTGGCAGCACCACCGCCGACGGCGCGCCGCTTCCGTCCTCCCCGGCCTGATCCGCAGGTGGAGCCCGGGTCTGGCCCGCTGGCGGAGCCGTGGTCTGGCCCGCTTCCGGGCCTGGTACTGGCGGCCTGGGCGGCGCGCTGACCCGCCGGCGGCGGGGAAGGACCAGGAATGTGGTGCCCAGCCCCCCGACCACCAGGACGGCGACGACGATAAGAATGATCACAAGTTCCATAACGGCCCCAGTCTGGCAGACGCCCCGGGCTGCGCGGTCCGGGCGCTGGCGGGATGGGGCCCCTGGCAATGGTGGGGCGCGCGGTCCGGCCGTCCACGTCCGCCCACGGCCGCTCCCGGCGTGCGCGAGGGCGGCCCGCAGGGGTCAGGCGGTCTCGCGCTCCCGCAGCCGCTGGCTGACCACGGCCGAGACGCCGTCACCCTGCATGCTGATCCCGTACAGCGCGTCGGCGATCTCCATGGTGCGCTTCTGGTGGGTGATGATCAGGAGCTGGGACACCGAGCGCAGTTCCTCGAAGATGTGCAGCAGCCGCTGCATGTTCGTGTCGTCGAGCGCGGCTTCGACCTCGTCGAGCACGTAGAACGGCGAGGGCCGGGCCTTGAAGATGGCCAGCAGGAAGGCGATCGCGGTCAGCGAGCGCTCGCCGCCGGACAGCAGCGACATCCGCTTGACCTTCTTGCCCGGCGGCCGGGCCTCGAAGTCGATGCCGGTGGCCAGCATGTCGTCGGGCTCGGTGAGGATCAGCCGCCCCTCGCCGCCGGGGAACAGCCGGGAGAAGATCCCTTCGAACTCCCGGGCGGTGTCCTCGAAGGCCGACGCGAACACCTCCAGCACCCGGTCGTCCACCTCCTTGACGACGATCAGCAGGTCACGGCGGGTCTTCTTGAGGTCCTCGAGCTGGGTGGCCAGGAACGCGTGCCGTTCTTCCAGGGCCGCGAACTCTTCGAGGGCGAGCGGGTTCACCTTGCCCAGCTGGTCCAGCTGGCGCTGGGCGGCGGCCGCGCGGCGTTCCTGCTCGGCCCGGACGTACGGGATCGTCCCGGTCAGCACCTGCTGTTCCTCGCTGGGCGGGGCCGGCGGCGGGACCAGGAGACGATCGTCGCCGCCCTCAGCGGCCTGCTGCGCGTCCTGCGAGCCATCCAGGGGGTCGCCGGACGGATCGGCGTCAGCGGAGCTCTCTGCGGCCGGTGCGGGAGCCGGAGCGTCGGGGCTGATGACCGGGACCGGGACGTCCGGGCCGTACTCGGCCACCAGTTCTTCCGACGAGACCGCGAACTCTTCGGCCGCCCGGGCGGCCAGCTGCTCCAGCCTCATCCGGTGCTCGGCCCGGGCCAGCTCGGTACCGTGCGCGGCGTCCACCACGCGGTCGAACTCGGTGGCGAGGTCGCGGACCTGGACGCGCACTTCCTTCAGCGCCACCGCCCGGCCCTTGCTGGCCTGCTCGGCCGCCTGCCGCTGCTCGCTGGCGGCGGCCAGCGAGACGGCCAGCCGGGTCAGCGCGTGCGCGGCGCCGTCGGCCACCGCGCGGGCTACCACCGCCTGGCGCTCACGCTGGATCCGCCGGGCGGCCGCGCGCTGCGCGGCCTGCCGCTCCGCCGCGGCCGCGGCGACCAGCGCGTCGGCCCGGCCCGCGATCGCCCGGAGCCGCTCCTCGGCGGTCCTGACCTCCAGCCGGGCTTCCATCTCGGCGTTCCGCCCGGCCGTCACCTGCGCGGCCAGGACCTCCCGGTCGGGGACGGACTCCGCCTCGTCCCCGGGGTGGCCGGCCTGGGCGGTCTCAGACTCAGGCTGCCCCTCCGCGTCCTGGCGGGCCTCGGCTTCGGCCAGGCTGAGCTCGAGTTCGGCGACCGACGCCTGGCTCGCCTCGTGCGCCCGGTGGGCCTGGTCGATAGCGGCTTCCAGCCGCTGGGCCTCGTCACGGGCCGCGCGCGCCGCGCCTGCGAGGCGGCCGAGCCGTCCGGAGACCTCGGCGGCCGCGGCGTCCACCTCGCGGAGCGCGGCCTGGGCCTTGGCCACGACCTGACGGGCCTGATCTTCGGCCTCGACGGCCAGCGCAAGCTGCTCGGCGGCCTGCTGACAGCGCTCTTCCACGGCCTCCAGCCCGGCCGCCGCCTCGTCGGCCACGCTGCGCAAGGTGAACTCGCTGGCGGGCCGGGCCGAGCCGCCCGAGGCCCAGTGCGCGCCGAGCACGTCGCCCTGCCGGGTGACGACCCGCAGCTCCGGATAGGTGCGGACCAGTTCCCGGGCCTGAGCCAGGTCGGCGGCCACGACGATGCCGGACAGCAGGCCCGCCAGCGCAGGCGCCAGGCCGTCCTGGGCCCGCACCAGCCCGAGGGCGGGATGGGCACCGTCCGGCAGCCGGACGGCCGGCGGTAGTCCGCCGCCGGCGAGCCGGGCCGCGTCTGCGGCCGGCGGCGCGTCGTCAGCCGGCCCGGGCGTGATCACCAGGCCCGCGCTGCCCGCGTCCTCGCCCTTGAGCGCCTCCAGGATGGCCACCGCGGCGTCGAGGCCGGTCACCGCCACCGCGTCCGCCGCGCCGCCCAGGGCGGCCGCGATGGCTTCCTGGGCCCCGGCGTCCACGCTCACCAGTGCTGCGACGGCGCCGAGCACGCCGGGGTACTTCCCGGGGTCGGCCAGCAGCGTCCCCGAGGCGTCCTTGCCGGTGCGCAGCGCGTGCACGCCTTCGCGCAGCGCCTGCACCCGGGCCTGCAACGCGGCCCGCTGGCCGCTGGACTCGCGCTCGGCGGCGCGCCGCTCCGCGACCAGCGCGCTGGCCTCGGCCGCCACGGCGGCGGCCTGCTCGTGCTCTCCGGTCAGCCCGGCCCGGTCGTCGTCCCGGCCGGCACACAGTTCCTGCAGCTCTTCGTACTCCTGCCGGGCCTGCTCAGCGCGGGAGCGGGCCTGCTCCACCGCGTCAGCCAGCCGTCCGGCTTCCTCCTGCGCGGCGGCGGCCTTGCTGCGCGCGGCCCCGACCTGGGCCCGCAGCCGGGACAGCCGCTCGGCCCGGACGGCCTCGGCGCGGGCGCTGGCCGCCAGCCGCCGTTCTTCCTCGACGAGCGCGTTCTCCGCCGCAGCGCGCTGGGCGGTGGCGGCGGACAGTTCCTCACGCGCGGTCTCCAGCCGCTCGCCCAGCACCACTTCCTGCTCGCGCAGCGTCTCCGCCTCGAGCTCGAGCTCCTGCGGGTCACGGCCCGGGCGGGGCGCGTCCGGCTGGGCCGCCAGGTGAGTGTGCCGCTCCTGGGCCAGGCTGGCCACGCCCCGCAGGCGTTCGGAGAGAGCGGACAGTGCGAACCAGGCCTCCTGCGCGGCGGCGAGGCGGGGAGCGTGCTGCTGCTCGTCGCTGTCGAGCTCAGCCTCCCGCTGGCGCGCCTGGGTCAGGACCCGCTCCAGCTCGGCGCGGCGGGCCAGCGCGGCCGCCTCGTCGGTCTGGTCGCGCTGCAGTTCGGCGGACCCGGTGACGTAGTCGTCGGCGAGCAGGCGCAGCCGGGAGTCGCGCAGGTCGGCCTGGATGACGGCGGCCCGGCGGGCGATGGCCGCCTGGCGGCCGAGCGGCTTGAGGCGGCGCTTCAGCTCTGCGGTCAGGTCCACCAGCCTGGTCAGGTTGGCCTGCATCGCCTCGAGCTTGCGCAGCGCCTTCTCCTTGCGGCGGCGGTGCTTCAGCACCCCCGCCGCTTCCTCGATCAGCGCCCGCCGGGCCTCAGGCCCGGCGTGAAGTACCTGGTCCAGCTGGCCCTGGCCGACGATCACGTGCATCTCGCGGCCCAGGCCCGAGTCGGACAGGAGTTCCTGGACGTCGAGCAGCCGGCAGTGGTCACCGTTGATCGAGTACTCGCTCTGCCCGGACCGGAAGAGCAGGCGGCTGATCGTCACCTCGGCGTACTCGATGGGCAGCGCGCCGTCGCTGTTGTCGATGGTGAGGGTGACTTCGGCCCGGCCGAGCGGGGGGCGGGACGCCGTCCCCGCGAAGACCACGTCCTCCATCTTGCCGCCGCGCAGGGTCTTGACCCCCTGCTCGCCCATCACCCAGGAGAAGGCGTCCACCACGTTGGACTTGCCCGACCCGTTGGGACCGACGATGCAGGTGATGCCCGGCTCGAAGCGGAGGGTGGTGGCCGAGGCGAAGGATTTGAAACCGCGCAGGGTGAGGGTCTTCAGGTACACCTGCCGGCTCCCCTCCCCCTCTGGGCACTAGCCACGTCCGTCGGCCCGGTCGGCCGGAAGCCCCTGTCACCCCCGTGCAACGCTGCTCCGGCAGGCCAACTGTCCGCACCTTACCGTGAGGAGCCGACGTTCCCGGGGATTCGCGGTAAGCCCGCAGGTCGGGGCGGGCCGTGATGACCGGGGGCGGCCTGCGCACCGGATTCAGCCGCCCAGGACGCACCACCGAGCCCAGGGACACCGCTGAACGCAGGGACACCAGCGAACCCAGGAACACCGCCGACCCCAGGGACACCGCCGGTCAGGCCACGACTCACGGGCACGACAAATGTCACCAGACGTAGCGCGCCAGCCAGGTAGCAGGTTATGTTCGCATTAGCGGCGAAATTTTGCGTTATTGGCAGAACGGCCGGGTACGGCAAAACCCCGGGCGGCGCAATTATTACCGGATCGTCGCCAAACTTTTAACCGGTGGCTACACCGAATAGGGACGCCGTCCGGAACGCCCCTGGTGGTAACTACAGCGGCACCTCAGGTGAGGGCCGGCTCGCGCTCCCGATCTGCGACGAGCAATTCTGGTCCGACTTCCGCAGCAAGCGCGTCGTTCACGTCCTGGAGCCTGACAAGCTCAGCCTCCAGGTCGCGTACTCGCTGCTGAAGGCGGCGCATCTCAGAGACGATGCGGGGATCAGGCCCGCCGACGTGGCCGAGTAGAGCCTTCGCCATTGTAATGGGTCCTCCACACTGAGTGACCAGAGTGGGCGCACACGCGAAACATCGCGAGAATGCGCGCGCAGGTAACACCACTAGGGTCCCACCCCGCGAGTATCCGGTCAAGTTGAGCGATCGTGCAGGTCACCATGATAGCGCCGGGAGCGCGGCCGCGGCTGGCATCGCGGACAGCTATAGGCAGATCGGTTCATGAACGGGTCGCGGCGGACCGGTGTCCCGCACCTCGGGCAGGGCTCACCTTCCTGTCCGTATACGCACAGTGACCGCGAGAAGTAGCCGCTCTCCCCGTTGACGTTGACGTAAAGGGTGTCGAACGAGGTGCCGCCGGCCCGCAGCGCGTCGGCCAGGACCTCGCGGACCGCGGCGAGGACGCGGACAGCCTCGGCCCGGCTGAGCGTCTCGGTCGCCCGGGCCCAGTGCAACTGGGCCCGCCACAGGGCCTCGTCGGCGTAGATGTTGCCGATCCCGCTGACCAGAGACTGGTCGAGGAGGGCCCGCTTGAGCCCGGTGCGGCGGGCGCGCAGCCGGGTGATGAACACCTCGTCGTCGAAGGCGGGCTCGAACGGGTCGGGGGCGATGTGCGCGATCAGTGACGGCAGCTGCGCCCCGCCGCTGGCCCAGACCAGGTGGCCGAACGTGCGCTGGTCGGTGAAACGAAGGTCAGGACCCTGGTCGGTGAAGGTGAACCGGACCCGGACGTGCCCGGACACGGGACGTTCCGGATCGCCGACCAGCAGCTGGCCGCTCATCCCCAGGTGGGCGAGCAGGGCGTCCTCCGCGACGGGCAGCCACAGGTACTTGCCGCGGCGGCGGGCGCCGGTGAAGGTCCGGCCGCGCAGCACCGCCTCGAAGTCGGCCGGCCCGGCCAGATGGCGCCGCACCGCCCGGGGGTGCAGCACCTCGACGGTGTCGATGGTGCGGCCCACCACATGCTTGTCGAGGCCGCTGCGGACGGTTTCGACCTCGGGGAGCTCAGGCACGGATCAGCCGCCGGCTGGCTCGGCGCCACCCTCGGCGGTGGGCGGGACCGGCGCGGGGCCGGCCCCGGCGTCGTCTGGGGCCGGGCGCGCACCGTTCGCCGACTGCCCCGGGCTGGTCGCCCCGTCAGTGGCGGCCGTGCCGTTCGCCGAGACACCCCCGGCGGCGGCGTCCGAGCCGCTCTCGTTCCCGCTGCTGATCGCCTTCCAGGCGGCCTCCGCCGCCTGCTGCTCAGCTTCCTTCTTCGACCGCCCTGATCCGGACCCGTAGGTCCGGCCGCCCACGCGGACCGACGCACGAAAGAACTTCTGGTGGTCGGGCCCGCTCTCCTCGACGTGGTACTCGGGGACGCCCAGGTACCCGGAGGCGGTGAGTTCTTGCAGTGAGGTCTTCCAGTCCAGCCCGGCGCCGAGCCCCGCGGAGCGGTCGATGACCGGATCGAACAGCCGGTGCACGAGCCGGTCGGCGGCCGGCAGGCCGCACTCGAAGTACACCGCGCCGATCAGGGCCTCCAGGGTGTCGGCCAGGATCGAGGACTTGTCGCGCCCGCCGGTGCCCTCTTCGCCCCGGCCGAGCCGCACGTAGGAGCCGAGCCGCAGGGACCGCGCCACCTCGGCCAGGGCCCGCATCTGCACCACGGCCGCCCGCAGCTTGGCCAGCTGGCCCTCGGGGAGGTCGGGGTAGCGGCGGAACAGGGTGTCCGTGACGATCAGGCCGAGGACCGCGTCGCCGAGGAACTCGAGCCGCTCGTTGGTGGGCAGGCCGCCGTTCTCGTACGCGAAGGAACGGTGCGTGAGGGCGCGCTCCAGCAACTCCGGGCCCAGCCCGGTGTCGATGGCCCGCAGCAGCTCCGAACTATCCGGATCGCCTGCCGCGCTGCCGTTTGAGCCGCCTCTCACGCCGTGCCCTTTCAGCGCATCAGGTTGGTGTGATCACCTGACGACGGTTATAGGTTCCGCATGTCGGGCAGGCCGTGTGCGGAAGCTTGGGGTCCCGGCACTGCGGGCAGCGCACCAGGGCCGGCGCGGACGTCTTCCACTGCGACCGCCGGGACCTCGTGTTGCTGCGTGACATCCGCCGCTTGGGAACAGCCACGTTAACTCTCCTTAGTTCTGAACTCAGTCGTCCGGTTCGCCCGCGGAGGTTGTCCGCCGGCCGTTCCCGTTCACTTCCTGCTCACCCAGCCCGGGTTCTCCCGGGCCAGGAACACCGAACTGTGAGGCAGCCTGCTGCAGGCTGGCCCACCGCGGATCGATGGCCGGGCCGTGCCCGTGGCCGGGCCCGGCCTGGGCGAGTGGCACTCCGCACTCCACGCACAGCCCCGGGCAGTCCTCCCGGCACAGGGGCGCCAGCGGGACCGCGAGCACGAGCGCGTCGTGCAGGACCGGCTCGAAATCGAGCAGGTCCCCTTGCAGAGAGTACCCTTCGGCGTCGTCTGGGCCGTCGTCCGTCGAGTAGGCGAACAATTCCTGGGCCTGCACCTCGACCGGCTGGCTGACCGGTTCCAGGCACCGCGCGCACTCCCCGGTGATCTGGGCCCGGGCTGTGGCCGTGACCAGAACACCCTCCGACACCGCCTCCATCCGGACGTCCAGCTCCACGTCGCTGCCCTCGGGCACGCCAGCCAGCCCGGCGTGGGCGTAGGCGGGAGCCGGGACGGTGCGCTGCTGCGAGTACTCCGATCCGGGACTGCGGCCGAGGTCAAGAGTGCTGAAGACCAGGGGCTTGCGCGGATCGAGTCGCGCGGAAGGATTTTTTCGTGAATGTGGCATAGCAAGTACGGTGTCTGGCGAGGTTGGATTGATCAGCCTACCCGGGTACCAGCCGATTCCCAACTTGAGCCGGTGACCGGACCGATCCAGGCCGGTGACCGGACCGTTCAGCCTCGGACGAGGCCCCGCGGGTCAGGCCCCGGACGAGGCTCCCGTGGTCCGCTGAGCCGAGCCGCTCCTGGAGGCGCTCGAACACCAGGTCCGGGACCAGCGACTTGACGTCGCCGCCGTACCGGCAGATCTCCTTGACCAGGCTGGACCGCAGGAAGCTGTACACCGGGTTGGCCGCGATGAACAGCGTCTCGACCTCCGCGAGACGGTAGTTCATCTGGGCCATCTCCATCTCGTACTCGAAGTCGCTGACCGCCCGCAGGCCCTTCACGATCGCCTGGACCCCGTTCACCCGGCAGAACTCGACCAGCAGCCCCCGGAACGTCCCGACCTCGACGTTCTTCAGGCCGGAGGTCACCTCGCGGAGCATCTCGACCCGTTCCTCCACCGTGAACAGGCCGTGCTTGGACTGGTTGGCGCCGACCACGACGAGGACCTCGTCGTGCAGCAGCGCCGCCCGGCTGATGATGTCGAGATGACCGTTGGTCACCGGGTCGAAGGAGCCTGGACAGACGACACGACGCACGCGGTCCCGCCCTTCCGTCGCTACATATGCGCTGCCCATCACGGTAATTCCGTCAACTCGGCCGTTCAACTGGGCGCCTGCGGCGAGACCGTACCAGAACGTCGTATCACCGTAGCGACGAGACCGGTCCGGCGTGTACCCGGCTGGCCAGCTGACCGGCCCGGAGCGGGTGGCCCGCTCGACGGCGACGACCGCCTCCGGGGCCAGCCACCCGCCGCCGGCCAGCGCGGCCAGCACGCCGCTGACCTCCTCGCCGGTGACGGCGTACGGGGGGTCGGCGACGGCCAGGTCGTAGCGGTCCAGCCCGGCCGGCCCCCGGCCGAGCAGCCGCTCCACCCGGTCGGTGACCAGTTCGGCCCCGGCCAGGCCGACCGCGGCGATGTTGCCCCGGATCACCCGGGCGGCGCGCGCGTCCGCCTCCACGAGCAGCACCCGCCGCGCGCCCCGGGACAGCGCCTCCAGGCCTACCGCGCCGGACCCCGCGTACAGGTCGAGCACGCACGCGCCGTCCAGCGGGCCGTGCAGCGCCGCGAGCGTGCCGAACAGCCCTTCCCGGGCCCGGTCGCTGGTCGGCCTGGTGAGCTGGCCCGCCGGGACGGCCAGCCGCCGGCCCCGCGCCGCGCCGGCGATAACCCTGGTCACCGCGGCGCCCGCAGCACGCGCGCCCGCAGCACGCGCGCCCACCGCGCAGCGGCTCACGCTTTCTCCAGGAACTGGGCCTGTTCCTCGTCCAGCAGCGTCCGGATCGCGCCGGCCAGGGCGGGGTGGGCCGCCAGCTGGGGGTCGCCGTCCACCAGCGCCTGAGCCTCCACCCGGGCCTGCACGATCAGTTCCTCGTCCTGCAGCAGGGTCAGCATCTTCAGCCCGGACTTGCGGCCCGCCTGGACGGCGCCCAGCACGTTGCCCTCCCGGCGCTGCTCGAGGTCGAGCCGGGACAGCGCGAACCCGTCCACGGTGGCGGCGACCGCGTCCAGCCGGTCACGCGCCGGGCTGCCCGGCGGCGCGTCGGTGACCAGCAGGCACAGCCCGGGCTTCCCGCCGCGGCCGACCCGGCCGCGCAACTGGTGCAGCTGGGACACGCCGAACCGGTCCGCGTCCATGATCACCATGATGGTGGCGTTCGGCACGTCCACGCCGACCTCCACGACCGTGGTGGCCACCAGCACGTCCACCGACCCGTCGGCGAAGGCGCGCATCGCCGCGTCCTTGTCGTCGGCGGGCATCCGCCCGTGCAGGATGCGCATCCGCAGCCCGGCCAGCGGGCCGTCGGCGAGTTCGGCGGCCATGTCCAGGACCGCGCGCGGCGGGCGGGCGGCGTCCTCGTCCGGCGCCTGGTAGTCCCCGTCGCTGCCGTCGTCGCCCAGGCCCAGGTCCAGGTCCGCCGCCCCCGCCCCGGCCCGCGTCCGCGCCCCCGCCCTGTTCCGCGCCAGGACCCGCGTCCTCCGCGCCGATCCGCGGGCAGACCACGTAGGCCTGCCCGCCGCCGGTCACCTCCTCGCGCAGCCGTTCCCAGGTCCGGGTCAGGTAGTGCGGCTTGTCCGCGGAGGGCACCACGTGCGTGGTGATCGGGGCGCGGCCGGCCGGCAGCTCGCTGAGCGTGCTCACGTCGAGGTCGCCGTAGACCGTCATGGCCACCGTGCGCGGGATCGGGGTGGCCGTCATGACCAGCACGTGCGGGCGGCTGCCCCGGGCCTTCTCGCGCAGCGCGTCGCGCTGCTGGACCCCGAACCGGTGCTGCTCGTCGATCACCACCAGCCCCAGGTCGCCGAACACCACCTGATCGTCGAGCCGGACCCGGTGATACAGGAGCGTGTGCGTGCCGATCACGATGCCGGCCGCCCCGGAGGCCACGTCGTCCAGGGCCGCCCGGCGCGCCTTGGCCCCCTGCGACCCGGTGAGCAGGGCCACCCGGGTGGCATGCTCCGCGCCGTCCAGTTCCCCGGCCCGGCCGAGCGGGCCGAGCAGCTGGCTGATGGAGCGGTAGTGCTGCTGGGCCAGGACCTCGGTGGGGGCGAGCAGGGCCGCCTGCCCGCCGTCGTCGATGACCTGGAGCATGGCCCGGACCGCCACCAACGTCTTGCCGGAGCCCACTTCGCCCTGCAGCAGGCGGTGCATGGGGTGCTCCCGGCACAGCGCGGTGGTGATCTCCTCGCCCGCGGTCAGCTGGCCCTTGGTCAGCGAGAACGGCAGCCGGGCGTCGAACGCCTCGAGCAGGCCGCCGCGCCGCGGGATGCGCGGGGTGGCCGGCAGCGCGTCCTCGGCCCGCCGCCGCTGGGCCAGCACGGCCTGGAGCACGAACGCCTCGTCCCACTTCAGCCGCAGCCGGGCGGGCTCGATGTCCGCGAACTCCACCGGGCGGTGGATGCCGTGCCACGCGGCCAGCTGGCTCTGCAGGCCGTAGCGGGTGCGGACCTCGGCGGGCAGCGGGTCGTCGGCGATGTCGAGCGTGTCCAGCACGGTCCGCATCGCCTTGGCGATCTTCCAGGACGGCAGGTCCTTGGTGGCCGGGTACACCGGGATGACCTCGGCCGCGTGCTCGGCGGCCATCTCGGTGCCCGGGTCCGCGGTGCCGAGCAGCTCGCAGTCGGGGTGGATGAGCTGGCGCTTGCGGCCGTAGGAGGACACCTGGCCGGCGAACAGGCCGTGCAGCCCGGGCTTCATGTCCTTCTCGCGCCACGGCTGGCGGAAGAAGGCGAGGGTCAGCGTGCCCGCGGCCGTCGGTGACGGTCACCTCGGTCAGCTTGCCCCGCCGGTTCTTCATCGTGCGGGTGGTGACGGCGGAGATCTGGGCCAGCACCGTGACGTGCTCGCCGTCGCGCAGCGAGGCCAGGTCGGTCAGCTCGCCCCGCTGCTCGTAGCGGCGCGGGTAGTGTCGCAGCAACTCGCCCACGGTGTGCACGTCCAGCGCCTTGGCCAGGACTTTGGCCGTCCGCGGGTCGAACTCCCGGTCGAGCCGGTCATCAAGCCTCGCCATGGCCTCCCAGAATAGGCTGCGGTGCGGACAGAAGCGCCCGGCCACGCGGGCCGGGCCCCCGGGGACGGCGCTGATTCGCGCTCCGGGCGGCTGGTCGGTTATCCTGAGCCCTGCCCGAGGGCGTGGCGGTGCGGTGACGTGTCCGCAGCCTGAGCCCGGGCACATTGGCCAGCACCATCCGTCTGCATGCAAGGAGCGTCCCGTGTCTGCTGTCTGCGAGATATGCGGCAAGGGGCCGGGATTCGGCAACAACATCTCCCACTCCCACCGCCGGACCCCGCGCCGCTGGAACCCGAACATCCAGATCATGCGGACCCGCACCGGGGGAACCAGCCGGCGGATCCGGGTCTGCACGTCCTGCATCAAGGCCGGCAAAGTCACCCGCTAGCCCGCGCCGTCACGGCCGCCCGCCGGCCCCTGGTCACCGGGCCCGGTCACGCGTCTTGATTTTTCCCTAACGAAAACCGCGGCGTCCGACGTGCTCACCCGCCATGCGCGCACGGCCCTGAACCGGACCCCGGACCACTGGGGTCGCGGGCCGGCGCGAACGTGCAGAGCTGCCCGTCGAAGGCGCAGCCGGACGGCGCGGCGGGCTGGCCCTCCACGATGACCGTGAGCCGCACCGGGGCCGCGGACGTGCTGCGCCTGCCCCCAGCCGGGCCACGACACCCCCTGGGCCACCCCGGCCCCGGCCCGGCCCGGCTCCCAGCGCGCGCCCTGGACGCCTGCGATGCGCGCCCCGGGGTAGGCGAAGGCCAGGCTCCAGGCCTGCGGCTCCTGGTCCCGCTGAGCCCGCGGATCGTGATCTGGTCGGCGAAGCCGCCCGGCCACTGCTCGACCTGCTGGTAGGTGACGCTGACCGGCCCGGCTGCCCACGCTGGGCTGCGGCCGCCGCTGCCCCCGGCCGCGCGGCCCCGCCCTGCCCGCCGCTGGCTGCCCACGCTGGGCTGCCCGGCTGGCTGCCACTGCGGCTGGCTCACCACGGGGCTGGCTCCGCCGGGCTGGACCGCGGTGACCGGGCCGGAGGCGGCCGGGACGCTGGGCGTGATGTGCACCCCGGGGCGGGCCGAGGCGAGCGTGCCGCCGTGCGGCTTGGGCGTGGCAGTCCCCGGCCGTGCACTGGTTGCCGGGGATGGGGGCGCTGAAGTGCAGCACGGTCCGGGACATGTTGGCCGCCAGGAACGCGGCCACGACCACGCCCAGGCCCGCGGCGAACGTGGGGGTGACCACGAGCCTGCGCAGCGCCGGGCTGATCCGCTTGGCTCCCGGCCGGACCTTCTCGGGCCGATCCCGTCCAGCGCTGGTCCCGGGCCGCCGGCCGCGGCCCGCTCGTCCACGGCCGGTCACCGCCGGACGTCGCATCCCGCGCCGCACCGCGCCCGGCGCCGCGCCGTCCGCGCCCCGCAGATGCGGGCCGCACAGGCCCGCACACGGGCGGCCGCAGACGGCGCCCGGTGCCGGGGTGCTGCTCTTCGGCCCGGTGATCGCATTGGGGGGTTTATACCTACGAAAAGGGCAGGCTAACTATAGTGACATGCTTGTAATTTGATGGATACGGGGAGTGATGGCCGTTCGGGCCTCAAAAATGATTCCATCCGGACAACCCCTCAGATCGCCGCGAATCCACCCATACGCCCTGACCTTCACCGACCTGCCCCACGACGGACCACCGCGCGGAGAGAGACGCCTCCGGCGGGAAGGTGGCCACCAGGCCATGGTCCTCACCGCCGGTGAGCACCCAGTCCAGGGGATCCGGCCCGCCTAGTGCATCGGCGGCGGCCCGCAGAGTGTTACTGACGGGCAGCCCGGCGGAGGCCACGTCGATGCGGACCCCGCTCTGCCCGGCCAGGTGCCCGAGGTCCTGCACCAGGCCGTCGCTGACGTCGATCATCGACGTGGCACCCAGCCGCGCCGCGTCCGGGCCCGCCGGGTAGTCCGGATGCGGCCAGCGGTGCGCGGCCAGCAAGGCCGCAGGCTCGGACAGGCCGGCCTGGAGCAGGGCCAGGCCGGCCGCGGAATGGCCGAGCACGCCCGCCACGGCCACCACGTCCCCGGGCCGGGCCCCGGCCCGGGTGACCGGGGCCCGGCCCTCCAGGTCCCCCAGCGCGGTCACCGCCAGCATGATCAGGGGCGCACCCGAGAGATCGCCGCCGGCCACGGCCGCGCCGACCCGGGAACACTCGTCCGCCAGGCCAGCCGCCATGTCCTCGGCCCAGGCCACGGGCAGATCCGCGGGAGCCGCGAGGCCGACCAGGAGGGCGGTGGGCACCGCACCCATCGCGGCGATGTCGGCGAGGTTCTGGGCGGCGGCCTTGCCGCCGATCTCGCGCGCGGACGACCAGTCCCGGCGGAAATGCCGGTTCTCGACCAGCAGATCGGTGCTGGCGACCACGCGCCCGTCGGGGGCCGGGAGCACCGCCGCGTCGTCACCGATGCCCACCAGCGTGCCCGGGGCCGACGGGAAACGGGCGGCCAGCGCCGCGATAAGCCCGAATTCACCCAGATCAGAGACGGTGATGGGGCCCTCCCGGCTGGCCGTCTTTGAATTTAGGGTAGCGTGGCCATTCCGGCCGAAGGCAATGAGGCCCCCGGGGAGGACGCATGGTCCAGGCTTACATCCTCGTGCAGACCGAAGTGGGAAAAGCCGCTGACGTCGCTCGCCGCATCGGGGGCATCAAGGGGGTGACCCTTGCCGAGGACGTGACCGGACCCTATGACGTGATCGTCCGGGCCGAAGCGGGCAACGTGGATGACCTCGGGAAGCTCGTCGTCGCCCAGATCCAGTCTGTGAGCGGCATCACCAGGACGCTGACCTGTCCCATCGTGCACATATGACCCCAACGGGGCGCTGGCCTGCGTTCACTCGGACCGCTCCCCCTCCGGGGCCGTGACTTGCCCGCCCGCCGTGACTCACGCGTACCAGCGCCGCTCATCGTTGCCTCGATCTCCTGCTTCGCCCGGTCCTCGGCGCCCCGCGTCAGGTGGGCATAGATTCGCAGCGCGGCTCTTGCCAGGGCCGGGGTGACCCATCGGGCCGGGAGCTCTTCCAGGTGTGCAGCGAGGACCAGGCTGACCGGCCCTGGCAGCGGCACGTCCCGCTCTTTGCCGCCCTTCGGTGGGAGAACACCGGCCCGGTTGCCCACCGGGCAGACCCTGGTGGCAGTTCCAGGATCAGGGAAGTCCGCGGAGGTCAGGTAGTCAGGGCGTCCGCTCGCTTTCCGATATGAGGACATGAGACCTCGCAAACGCCGCCCCAAGCCGGGATATAGACATGGGCGAGAACACATCTCCCTCTCCCCGCCCAGCGGTCTACAGTCGCGCTGTGGTTTCGCCTCTCTGGGTCGCACGGCTGGAGGTCAGCCAGAAGACAGCCGAGAAACTGGCTAGCCGCCATGACCTCAACTGGCAGGACGTCCGCGATGCGATCGTCTGCGTCCGCGACTTGCAGTATGCCTGGGACGACAACCCCGAACGCGGGCTTCGCGCCCTGATCCAAGTGACATACGAGGCACGCCGTGCCTCGTCGTCCTCTATCCGGTGGATGATCCGTTCGGCGACTTCTACGCCTTGGGAAGTGCCTACCCCCAATGACACGTTCACCTGAGGGAGGCATGATGACAGGTGTGAAGCCGGAAGAGGCCAAGCAGTTCTACGAAGAGGACGAGGACCCGGCGCGGGTGTTCGCCAGCTTCGAGGCTGCCGAAAAGGGCCGGACGGCTCCCCGGGGTGACCGACGATCTCCTCAGCGACCCGACTTGGCGCCGTTGCGCAGGCGACTGGACGATCTGGCAGCAGATCTGCGGAAGCTCCGGCTGCGCGATCGAGTTGTCCTGGTTATGAGACTTGTGACCGAGATCATCAGCTCATCTCACACGAAGGTTCACTGACCCCGAACAGCCAACTAGGATCGCGGGCGGTTCACGGATCGGGTGAGCCTGGGCGGCCACCGGTCAGGTCGGCCTGATCAGCCGATAGGCAACCACCGTCCTGGGTCCGATGCAGGCGATTGCGCTTGGCAGTGATGGCGAGCAGGCCGCAGGCATCGCAGCGGGCGAGGCCAGTCGTTACGCCCAGACGGCAGGTGCCCCAGGGAGCGGGCCAGCCGCGTTTGTGAGGCCAGTGCCGGGAGTCTGCTGGAGAGCGGCCGGGACCGTCTTCACGGGTGCGGCAGCAGCCGTCTGACACCGACCAATGGGGACTGACGTTGACCTTCATTGACTGGCATTGATCAATGCCAGACCCGATATGATCCGAGCAGCGGGAGGTCAGGGCGGGACGGGATTCACTTCGTGCACATCCAGACCTGCCGCCCGCTGGAGCCCACGCGCCGGGCGGCGCCTCAGCCGCCCGGCTGAGGGCATCCGCCAGGCACCCTCCCTGACGATCTCCGGATGACCAGGAGATGGCTGGGTAGTACGGCCACAGAGAAGTCAGGAGGGCCAGCATGTTCGAGGCGGCTGATATCCGGGAGTGGCGGGGCCACGACGTGGTCGACGACGCCGGCCACAAGATCGGGACGCTCGAGTCCGTGTACGTCGACACCGGCAGTGACGAG
The DNA here is from genome assembly GCA_963781085.1 of uncultured Actinomycetes bacterium. Lineage (GTDB taxonomy): Bacteria > Actinomycetota > Actinomycetes > Streptosporangiales > Streptosporangiaceae > RYN-230. The sequence goes on along the minus strand of CAWAES010000019.1, from coordinate 53,769 downwards.
CCCTCGTTCGCGACCATCACGGTGGGCCTGCCGACCCGGCACCGGCTGGTGTTCGTCCCCCTGGACGAGGCCACCGTGGGACCGGGCTACCTCAAGGTCCGCTACCCGCGCAGCCTGGTGAAGGGCTCGCCGTCCATCGACACCGACGGGGAACTGCCGGCCGGTGACGAGGAAGCGGTCTTCAAGCACTACAACCTCGAGTACCAGCCCGGGGCGAGCGGCGAGCGCCGCCTCGCCCGGCGCTGAGCAGTCGGGATCGGAGTCCTCGGATGGTGCTGTTCTTGCTCCTGGTCATCGCGGCCATCGCGCTGGGCATCGTGGGCGTGGTCGTGAAGGGCCTGTTCTGGCTGCTGATCATCGGCATCGTCGTGATCCTGGTGGATCTCGTCGTGGTCGGGATCCGGCTGAGCCGCCGCCGCCGCCCGACCCGCTAGGCCGGCGACTCAGCTGAGCTGCGCCGCCAGCTCGGCGGTGCGCGGGCCCACCCCCAGGCTGATCGCGTTATGCAGGTCGGCCGGGGTGTCCACGTCCGACCGGAGGCTGGGCACGTCGGCCAGCAGGATCTCGGTGGCGCCCGCCGTCCCGGTACCGGGTCGCCGATCCCGGCCCGAAACGCGGCCGGAACACGGCCCCGGGCCGGGCCGCGTACAGCGTGGTGCCGGTGCCTGCCGCGTCGGCCACGAACGCCTCCGGCCACTGGGCCGCCGCCCGGAGCCCCCGCTCGAGTTCCGCGGGCCGCAGCGCGGGCAGGTCCGCGGCCATCGCCGCCGTGCCGCGATCGGGCCACGTCGCCGCGGCCACGGCCGCGCCGTGCGCGAGGGCCGGGTTGAGCCCGGCGTCCGGCTCGTCGGCGACCACCCGGGCCCCCAGCGCGCCCAGCACGCTGGCCGCCGCCGGGTCGTCCGTCACCACGACGACGGCCGCGACCGCGGGGCAGGCCGCTGCCGCCCGGACCGTGTCCGCCGCCATGGCCAGCGCCAGCTCCGACCTGGCTGGGCCGGCCAGGCCGGCGAGCCGCGATTTGGCCCGGGCAAGTACCTTGACGGGGATCACCACCGACCAGGTGAGCGGCATCTCGGTCACACCGGTGACCATACTGTGCTGAGCGCAGCGGGTTGGTCGGGCGTGCGGACAGCGCCGTCCCGGGCTGGCCTGGAGAGGTCTACCCTGAGGCGTTTGCCTCGCCGGGCCTGCCTGGTCCGGGTTTGCCTGTACAGGGTGGCGGGCGGAACGGGAGACTGACTGCGATGACGAGCAGCCGGACGAGAGCGGGAGATCCCCGGATGAGCGGATGGCAGCGATGAGCGCGCGGCAGGGCCGGCGTTACTCCCAGGCGTGGCGGAACGGCACCAAGGTCGTGCTGCCCCCGCTGATCAAGTCGCTGATGAAGCGGGACTGGCGGGGCTACCAGAACTTCCCGCGCGAGGGCGGCATGCTGGTCGCCGCCAACCACCTGTCGTACGCGGACTGGCCGGCCATGTCGCTGTTCGTGCACGAGGCCGGGCGGTACCCCGCATTCATGATCAAGTCGTCGGCGTTCGACGTGAAGCTGATCGGCCCCTTCCTGCGGGTGCTCGGCCAGCTGCCGGTGCGCCGGGGGGAAGCTGACGCGGCGAACGTGCTGAAGGTCGCCGAGCAGGCCCTGGCCGACGGCGAGTGCGTGATCATCTACCCGGAGGGCACCGCCACCCGCGACCCGGACCAGTGGCCGATGATGGCCAAGACCGGGGTGGCCCGGCTGGCCCTGGCCACCGGGGTCCCGGTGATCCCGGTCGCCCAGTGGGGGGCGCAGGACATCCTGCCCTACGGCGAGGTCAAGCCGCATGCGGTGCCGCGCAAGCTGGTCCGGATGCTGGCCGGGCCGCCGGTGGACCTGAGCGAGTACGAGGGGAAGCCGCTGACCCGGGACGTGCTGCGCGGGGCCACGAACGCCATCATGGGCGACATCGCGACGCTGCTGGCCGAGTTGCGCGGCGGGCAGCCGCCGGCCGAGCCCTACCACCCCGCCCAGGCCCGCCGCGCCGCGCGCCAGGCCGCCCGGGAACAGGCCGAGCCGCCGGCCAGGACTCCGCCCGAACCGGTCCGGACGACGGCCCGCGCGAGGCGACGCCGACGTGACGGCCGGCGGTCATGGGCGCCGGCATGTGGGGCACCACCTTCGCCCAGGTGCTCTGCGACGCCGGCACCCCGGTCAGGCTGTGGGGCCGCCGGCCAGACCTGGTCGCGACGATCAACGCGCGGCACGAGAACCCCGACTACCTCCCGGGCATCACGCTGCCGGCCGAGCTGACCGCCAGCGCCGACGCGGGCCAGGTGCTGGACGGGGCGGACCTCGTCGTGCTGGCTGTCCCCGCCCAGACGCTGCGCCATCACCTCACGGCCTGGCGGGACCTGCTGCCCGCCGGGGCGGCCTTCGTCAGCCTGATGAAGGGCATCGAGCTCGGCACCCATGAGCGGATGAGCCAGGTGATCGCCGACGTCACCGGGGCCGGCCCGGACCGGATCGCGGTCATCTCCGGGCCGAACCTGGCCCGGGAGATAGCCGAGCGCCAGCACGCCGCCACCGTGGTCGCCTGTACCGACGACACGCTGGCTAAACGGCTCCAGCAGGACTGCCACACCGCGTACTTCCGGCCGTACACCAACCCGGACGTGATCGGCTGCGAGCTGGGCGGCGCGGTCAAGAACGTGATCGCGCTGGGGGTCGGGATCGCGGTCGGCATGGGCACCGGGGACAACACCCGGGCCACCCTGATCACCCGCGGGCTGGCCGAGATCACCCGCCTCGGCGCGGCGCTCGGCGCGGACCAGCACACGTTCGCCGGCCTGGCCGGCCTCGGCGACCTGGTCGCCACGTGCAGTTCCCCGCTGTCGCGGAACCGGACGTTCGGCGAGATGCTGGGCCGGGGCATGGCCGTGGCCGACGTGGCCGCGGTCAGCACGCAGGTCGCCGAGGGCGCCAAGTCGGCCGGGCCGATCCTGGAACTGGCCCGCAGCCACGCCGTGGAGATGCCCATCACCGAGGTGGTCGTGGGCGTGATGCACGGGCAGATCGCCCTGAGCCAGGCGGCCATGCTGCTCACCTCGCGCTCGGCCAAGCCGGAGCGTTATGGCGTCTGACCAGCAGGGCGAGAACACCCGCGCGGTGCACCTGCCGCGGGCGCCGGCCCCGGCGCAGCAGCCGCTCGGCATGCCGGTGTACCGGACCGCGGCGTTCGCCTTCTCCTCCAGCGCCGAGTACGCGGCGCTGCTGAACGGCGAGACGGCGGGCTACAGCTACAGCCGGATCGACAACCCCACCGCGGACGCGTTCGCCATGGCGGTCGCCGCGCTGGAAGGCCAGCGCCTGGACCGCGCCGGCCGGGGCAGCACTGACCGGGACAGCGCCGGCCGGGACGGGCCGACCGCGGCGCAGGCCTTCGCCTCCGGGATGTCCGCGATCAGCACGGTGTTCTGGACCTTCACCGCCGCGGGCGGGCACGTGGTCGCGCCGGCCGCGGTCTACGGGGGCACGTACGGCTTCCTGCGCGACGTGGCGGCCCGATTCGGGGTGCAGACCGATTTCGTGGACGTGACCGACACCGAGCAGGTCCGGGCGGCGATGCGGCCGGAGACTCAGATCGTGTACGCGGAGACGGTGGCCAATCCGACCACCGCCGTGGCCGACCTGCCCGCCCTGGCCGAGATCGCGCACGCCCGCGGCGCGCTGCTGGTGGTGGACTCCACCATGGCGCCCCCGGTGATCTGCCGGCCGCTGGAACACGGCGCGGACCTGGTGCTGCACTCCGCCACCAAGTACCTGGGCGGGCACTCGGACACGACCGGCGGGGTGGTGTCCGGGGCGCCGGGCCTGATCAGCCAGGTCCGCGCGGTGCGCGTGGACACCGGCGGGGCGCTGGCCCCCGACGAGGCGTTCCTGCTCCGCCGGGGGCTGGAGACGCTGCCGTTGCGGGTGCAGCGCCAGTGCTCCACCGCGATGCTGTTCGCCGCCGCGGTGGCCCGGCATCCCGCGGTCCGCCGCGTGGACTACCCGGGCCTGCCCGGGCATCCGGGGCATCAGACGGCGATCCGGCTGTTCGACGCGGGGCCGGAGGGCACCCGGTTCGGCGCCATCGTCACGGTGACCCCGCATGGCGGCCGGCAGGCCGGGTACGAGCTCGCGGACCGGCTGCGGGTCGGCCAGGTAGCCACGTCGCTGGGCGGCACGCACACCGTGGTCAGCCACGTGGCCTCCACCACGCACCGGCAGTTCGACGACGCGGCCCTGCGGGCTGCGGGGATGGATCCGGGGGCGGTACGGTTCTCCATCGGCCTCGAGGACGCCGAGGACCTGATCGCGGACGTGCACCAGGCCCTGGACGGGTTGGGCAGAGAGGAGCGGGCGTGAACCAGAACCGCAAGATCCGGGTCGCGGTCGTGTTCGGCGGCCGGGGTCCGGAGCACGCGATCTCGTGCGCGAGCGGCGGGACGGTGCTGGCCTGCATCGACCGGGACCGCTACGACGTCGTCCCGATCGGGATCCTGCCCGACGGCCGCTGGGTGCTGACCGCGGACGAGCCCGAGCGGCTGGCCATCACCGGCGGGCAGCTGCCGTCGGTCGAGGCGGTCGCCGAGCCGGGGGCGCAGGTGCTGCCGTGGACGGCCGGCGGCGCGCTGGCCACCGCGGAGCCCGGGGCCATTCCCGGCGAGCTCGGCGAGGTGGACGTGGTCCTGCCCATGCTGCACGGCCCCTTCGGCGAGGACGGCACCATGCAGGGCCTGCTGGAGATGGCGGGCGTCCGCTACGTCGGCGCGGGCGTGCTGGCCAGCGCGGTCAGCATGGACAAGGAGTACATGAAGCTGATCTTCAAGGCGAAGGGGCTGCCGGTGGGCCCGTTCGTGGTGGTCCGCGACCGGGACTGGCCGCCCGGGGCGGCCGAGACCGAGCGCAAGCGGGTGCTGGACGCGATCGGCGAGCTGGGCTGGCCGTTGTTCGTCAAGCCGGCCCGCGGCGGCTCCAGCATCGGCACCTCCCGGGCGGATGACCTGGCCGGGCTGTATGAGTCGATCGAGAACGCGCGGCGCTACGACCGCAAGGTCCTGGTGGAGCAGGCCGTCCCCGGGCGGGAGGTCGAGTGCGCCGTGCTGGAGGGGCTGGACGGCGCGCCCCCGGACACCAGCATGCCCGGGCAGCTGATGGTGGACGGCGGCGAGGAGTTCTTCGACTTCGAGGCCAAGTACCTGGACGACGCGAACCGGATGGTGATCCCGGCCCCGATCCCCGCCGACCACCTGGAGGAGGTACGCCGCCTGGCCGGCGCCGCGTTCGAGGCGGTGTCCTGCGAGGGGCTCGCCCGGGTGGACTTCTTCTACACGCCGGACGGCGAGATCGTGCTCAACGAGATCAACACCATGCCCGGAATGACCGCGGCGTCTTATTTTCCCAAAATGTGGGCCGCCAGCGGGTTTTCGTTGCGGGAACTTATTGACCGCCTGATCGCCACGGCCCTCAGCAAGTCGCCGGGCCTGCGCTGACCGGGCGGCGGTAAACGCGACGGGGCCCAGGCCTGCGCTGACGGGCCCGCGCCAATAAACGCGACCGGGGGCCCGCCGGACTGGCGGGCCCCCGGTCGCGCCGACGGACTAGCGCTTCTTCGCGGCCGTGGCCTTCTTCTCGCCATTTACGACCGCCTTGAAGTCCGCACCCGGGCGGAACTTGGGCACAGACGACTTCGGCACCTTGATGGTGGCGCCGGTGGCGGGGTTACGGGCGGTGCGAGCCGGGCGGACAGCCTTCTCGAAGACGCCGAACCCGGTGATCGCGACCTTGTCGCCCTTGGCCACGGTGTGCTGAATGGTGTCCAGCACCGCGTTAACCGCCTCGGTCGCGGTCTTCTTGTCCCCCAGCCGGCCGGAGATCGCATCGATCAAGTCACGCTTGTTCATGAATCACTCCTGCGGTTCCCCCAAGGGAGGTCGCGCGGACAGGGAGCCGTAACCGCGACCTCTGACCTGCCCGAAATTAGGCGATCCAGCGCTTGGGCACAATCACCTACGCGTAAAATCCCGGCGTGTCGGCCTCCAGGCGCCCGAATTTCCTGTCCTGCGGGCACTTTCAGGCCACGGCCTCGGCCGTGGGCAGCCAGTGCGGCCGGTGCTGCTCGAAACTGGTGATCTCATCTGCATAACGCAGGGTGAGCGAGATGTCGTCCAGTCCTTCCATCAGGCGCCACCGGGTGTAGTCGTCGATATCGAATGGCGCCCGCAGTTCGACGGGGCCGGCCGGGCCCGCGGCGCGCACTTCCCGGGCGACCAGGTCCACCGTCACCTCGGTGTCCGGAGTCACCTCGAGCGCGTCCTGCAATGACTCGGCGAATTCCGCGGAGACCTGGACCGGGAGCAGGCCTGCCTTTGTCGCGTTATTGCGGAAGATGTCACCGAATCGCGCCGAGATGACCGCCCGGAAACCGTAATCACTGAGCGCCCAGACCGCGTGCTCGCGGGATGACCCGATTCCGAAATCGGGTCCGGCCACAAGTATCGTCGCCCCGTCCGCGACAGGCTGGTTGAGGATGAATTCGGGATCGGCCCGCCAGGCGGCGAACAGGCCGTCGGCGAATCCGATACGGCTGACCCGCTTCAGGTATTCGGCGGGGATGATCTGATCGGTGTCGACATTGCCCCGGCGCAGCGGTATCGCGCGGCCGGTGTGCGTGGTGAAAGGCTCCATAGCTGATTTCCCTCCCGTTTAGAGGTCGGCGGGGGCGGTGAGGCGGCCGGTGACCGCGGTGGCCGCGGCCACCTGCGGGGAGACCAGGTGGGTGCGGGAGCCCTTGCCCTGGCGGCCTTCGAAGTTGCGGTTGGAGGTGGACGCGCTGCGCTCGCCCGGCTCCATCGTGTCCGGGTTCATGCCCAGGCACATGGAGCAGCCCGCGGAGCGCCACTGGGCTCCGGCGGCGGTGAAGACGTCGTCCAGGCCCTCCCGTTCGGCCGCCACCTTGACGTCCATCGAGCCGGGGACCACCAGCATCCGCACCCCGTCGGCGACCTTCTTGCCGCGCAGCACCTCGGCCGCGGCGCGCAGGTCCTCGAGCCGGCCGTTGGTGCACGAGCCGACGAACACCGTGTTCACGGCGATGTCGGTGAGCGGCGTGCCCGGGGTCAGCCCCATGTAGGTCAGCGCGCGCAGCGCCGAGGCCCGGTCGCCCGCGTCGTCCATCGCGTCAGGGTCAGGCACCGACGAGGTGAGCGGGGCCGCCTGGCCGGGGTTGGTGCCCCAGGTCACGAACGGGGTCAGGGCGGCCGCGTCCAGCGTGACCTCCTGGTCGAACGTGGCGTCGGCGTCGGTCGGCAGCGACCGCCAGTAGTCCAGGGCGGCTTCCCAGTCGGCGCCGCGCGGCGCGTGCTCGCGGCCCTCCAGGTAGCTGAACGTGGTGTCGTCCGGGGCGATGAGCCCGGCCCGGGCGCCCGCCTCGATCGACATGTTGCAGACGGTCAGCCGCCCGGCCATGGACAGGTTCCGCACCGCGTCGCCGCGGTACTCCAGGACGTGGCCGACCCCGCCGCCGGTGCCGATCTGCGCGATCACGGCCAGGATCAGGTCCTTGGCCGTCACCCCGAAGGGCAGGTCGCCGGTCACGTTCACCGCCATCTGGGCCGGCGGCTGCTGCGGCAGGGTCTGGGTGGCCAGCACGTGCTCGACCTCGCTGGTGCCGATCCCGAACGCGAGCGCGCCGAGGGCCCCGTGCGTGCTGGTGTGCGAGTCGCCGCAGACGATGGTCATGCCGGGCTGGGTCAGCCCCTGCTGCGGGCTGATCACGTGCACGATGCCCTGCCCGGCGTCCCCCATCGGGAACAGCCGGATGCCGAACTCGGCACAGTTCTTGCGCAGCGTCTCGACCTGGATCCGGGAGACCGGGTCGGTCACCGGGCTGCCCGGGCCCACGAGCGGCAGCCCCGGGCCGGACACCCCCAGCGTCGGGACGTTGTGGTCCTCGGTGGCGACGGTCAGGTCGGGGCGGCGCACGCCGCGCCCGGCCAGCCGGAGCCCGTCGAAGGCCTGCGGGCTGGTGACCTCGTGGATCAGGTGGAGATCGATGTACAGCAGGTCCGGCTCACCGTCGGCGTGGTGCACGACGTGCGAATCCCAGATCTTCTGCGCGAGCGTACGTCCCATGGAGCAAACCCCTTTCAGCGGGCGCCTCGTCGCGAACCGTCTAGCGGGGCCCCTTGTCCCTGTCTACCTGGTGTCGGCCTGCAAACTGGCGTCTACCTGGAAAGGCTGTCTGTCCCGAGGGGCCCGGTCTCCGACTTGCGTCTCGCATTGCGAGACGGCAATATCGGACCATGGACAACTCTAGCGGAGTCGGCGTGCTGGACAAGACAGCGGCCGTGCTGTCCGCCCTCGAGTCGGGCCCGGCCTCGCTCGCCCAGCTGGTCGCGGCCACCGGCCTGGCCCGGCCGACCGCGCACCGGATCGCGGTGGCGCTGGAACGGCACCGGCTGCTGGCCCGCGACGCCCAGGGCCGGTTCATCCTGGGCCCGCGGATCGCCGAGCTGGCCACCGCCGCGGGCGAGGACCGGCTGCTCGCCGTGGCCCAGCCGGTCCTGGTCGGGCTGCGTGACCTCACCGGGGAGAGCGCGCAGCTCTACCGGCGCCAGGCGGACAGCCGGATCTGCGTGGCCGCCGCGGAGCGGGCCACCGGGCTGCGCGACACCGTGCCGGTCGGCACGGCGCTGCCGATGACCGCCGGGTCCGCGGCCCAGGTGCTGCTGGCCTGGGAGGAGCCCGAGCGGCTGCACCGGGGGCTGCGCGGGGCCAAGTTCAGCGCGGCGTCGCTGGCCCAGGTCCGGCGGCGGGGCTGGGCGGCCAGCGTGGCCGAGCGCGAGGCCGGGGTCGCGTCGGTCTCCGCCCCGGTCCGGGGCCAGGGCGGCAAGGTCATCGCGGCGGTGTCGGTGTCCGGCCCCATCGAGCGGCTGACCCGCTCCCCCGGACGGCTGCACGCCAACGCCGTGGTCACCGCGGGCGACCGGATCAGCGCCGCCCTGCGCCGCGCCAGCTAGCCCCGCGGCGCTCCGCCGGGGCGCCGTCCACCTGGAGAGGCTGGCGTCACTGGCTGCGCAGGCGTCAGACCAGGTGCGGTCTGGTCGCGGAATACCGCGTCTCACCCCCGCGGGGGAAGCTGAGGGTAGGGTCGTCGGCGATACTGGACCGTCCACACCCTGACGTCATGAGGTCGCGTCCATGAAGGTAGCTGTCGTCAAGGAGTCAGCGCCCGGCGAGCGCCGGGTGGCGCTCGTCCCGGAGATGATCGCGCGGCTGCGCGGCGCCGGGCTCGAGGTACTCGTGGAGTCCGGGGCCGGGGACGGCGCCTGGCTGGCCGACAGCGCCTACGCGGAAGCGGGCGCGACCGTGATGAGCCGGGCCGAGCTGCTCGCCGACGCCGACCTGATCGTGATGGTCGGTAAGCCGGACCGCGAGCTGGCGGCCGCGCTGCGCCCGGGCCAGGCGATCCTCGGCCTGCTCAGCCCGCTGGCCGATCCCGGCCTGGCCGCGGCGCTGGCCGCCCAGGGGGTGACCGCGATCAGCCTGGACGGGCTGCCCCGGACGCTGACCCGGACCCAGGGCATGGACGCGCTGAGCTCGCAAGCCAACGTGGCCGGGTACAAGGCCGCCCTGGTCGGGGCGGCCACGTTCGGCCGGTTCTTCCCCATGCTGACCACCGCGGCGGGCACCGCGCGGCCGGCCAAGGTACTCATCCTGGGTACCGGGGTGGCCGGGCTGCAGGCGATCGGCACCGCGCGGCGGCTCGGCGCCGTGGTGTCCGCCTACGACGTCCGGCCGCAGACCAAGACTGAAGTGGAGTCGCTCGGCGGCACCTTCATCGAACTCGCCTCGGTGCGCGACGCGGCGGGCCAGGGCGGCTACGCGCGGGCGCTCACCGACGAGGAGCGCCAGGCCCAGCAGGCCGAGCTGGCCGGCCATATCGCCCGTCATGACGTGGTCATCACCACCGCCCAGGTGCCGGGGCGCAAGCCGCCGCTGCTGGTCACCGAGGACGCGCTGAAGGCGATGAACGCCGGAGCGGTCGTGGTGGACATGGGGTCCGGCCCGCTCGGCGGCAACGTGGCCGGGTCGGTGCCGGGCGAGACGATCGTCACCGGGAACGGGGTCACCGTCATCGGCGCCGGGAACCTGGCGGCCAGCGTGCCCGCCGCCTCGTCGGCCTTCCTGGCCCGGAACGTCGCCACGCTGCTGCTGTACATGGTCAAGGACGGCGCGCTGGCCATCGACCCCAGCGACGAGATCCAGGCTGGAGTGGTCATCACCCACCAGGGGGCCGTCATCCACCCTGCCACCGCTGCCTTGCTCGCTGAATCCACGCCTGGTGCTGGCTCGCCCGGAGGTGCTACCCCGTGACCACGGAACTTCTCACCGACATAACGATCTTCGTCCTGGCCCTGCTGGTCGGGTTCGAGGTGATCAGCAAGGTGCCGGCCACCCTGCATACGCCGCTGATGTCGGCGGCCAACTCGATCCACGGCATCGTGCTGGCCGGCGCGATGCTTATCGCGGTGACGGCGCACGACGCCCTCGGATACATCCTGGCCTTCGTGGCCGCCGCCTTCGCGGCGATGAACGTGGTCGGCGGCTACGTGGTCACCGGCCGGATGCTCAAGATGTTCCGCCGGTCACGCACCCCGGTACCGGCCGCGGATACCGCGGCAGCGGTCAGCGGCAACGGCCAGGCTCCGGCCGCCAGGACAGCAGGGCGGCCAGGCATGAGCGCGTTCGACTGGGTGACCCAGCTGCTGTACGTCGCGGCCGCGACGTGTTTCGTGTTCGGCCTGCACCTGATGAACTCGCCCGCCACGGCCCGGCGCGGCAACCAGGTCTCCACCGCGGGCATGGTGCTCGCCGTGGCCACGACGCTGGCCCTGGTCGCCCACGCGGGCACGGTCACCACCACCGGCTGGATCGTGATGATCGCTGGTGCGCTGCTGGGCGGCGGGGCTGGCCTGTACGCGGCGCGCACGGTCGAGATGACCGCCATGCCCCAGCTAGTCAGCATCTTCAACGCGGTGGGCGGCGGCGCGGCCGCTCTGGTCGGGATCCACGACTACGTCAGGCTCGCTTCGGGGGGGATCGGCGAGTTCGACCACGATCTTCACCATCCTGGACGTGCTGATCGGGGCGGTCACGTTCTCCGGGTCGATCATCGCCGCGGGCAAGCTGCAGGGCCTGATCGACGGGGCGCCGATCGTCTTCCCCGGCTCGCGGGCGGTCAACGTCGCCGCCGCGCTGGTGGCGGTCGGCGGCGCCTGCTACATGATCGCCACGCCGAGCGTCGTCGTGCTGATCATCATCATCCTGGCCGCGCTGACCTTCGGCGTGACCATGGTGCTGCCGATCGGCGGCGCGGACATGCCGGTCGTCATCTCGCTGCTGAACGCCTTCACCGGCACCGCGGTGGCGATGGCCGGGTTCGTCATCGGCAACTGGGCGCTGATCATCGCGGGAGCGCTGGTGGGCGCGTCCGGCGGCATCCTGACCAAGCTGATGGCGGACGCGATGAACCGGTCGATCCGCAACATCATCGTGGGCGGGTTCGGCACCGGCGACAGCGGCCCGGCGATCGAGGGGCCCGGCGGGGACGTGCGGTCCATCCAGGCCGACGACGCCGCCATCCAGCTCGCCTACGCGCAGAAGGTCATCATCGTGCCCGGCTACGGGCTGGCCGCCGCGCAGGCCCAGCACCAGGTGGCCGAGCTGGCCTCGGTGCTGGAGGAGCGCGGGGTGGAGGTCAGCTACGCGATCCACCCGGTCGCCGGGCGGATGCCCGGCCACATGAACGTGCTGCTCGCCGAGGCCAACGTGCCCTACCCGCAGCTCAAGGAGATGGACGAGATCAACCCGGAGTTCGCCCGGACCGACGTGGCCCTGGTCATCGGGGCCAACGACGTGACCAACCCGGCCGCGCGGCGGGCCGGGAACCCGGTCTCCGGGATGCCCATCCTCGACGTGGACCAGGCTCGCAGCATCATCGTGATCAAGCGGTCGATGGGACACGGCTACGCGGGCATCGACAACGAGCTCTATGTGGACCCCAAGACCAGCATGTTCTTTTCCGACGCCAAGGGCGCGCTGACGGAGCTGACCGCCGCGGTCAAGACGCTGGTCGGCTGACCGGCGGGTCCCGGGCCGGGACGCCCGGCGCGAAATCAGGGCGTCCGGCGCAGAATGGGGACATGAGCACTGCTGACGCGGACGTGACCGTCCCGGATACCCCTGGCCCGGACGGCCAGCCAGCTGAGCGGACCACGGGCGACCCGAGCACCGGTGAGCTGAGCACGGCGGAGCTGAGCAGGGCGGAGCTGACCGCGGGGCGGGTGGCCCGGGTCGGGGACATCGAGGTCCGCCGGCTGCTGCCGCTGCGCCGGCGGCGCAGCGTCGGCGCCTGGTGCTTCGTGGACCACTACGGCCCCACGTCGGTGGACGGCGTCGCCGGGATGCAGGTACCGCCGCACCCGCACATCGGCCTGCAGACCGTCACCTGGCTGCTGGACGGGAACGTGCTGCACCGGGACAGCCTGGGCAGTGAGCAGATGATCCAGCCCGGCCAGCTCAACCTGATGACCGCCGGGCGGGGGATCGCCCACGCCGAGGAGTCGCCCAGCGAGCACCAGCCATGGCTGCACGGGGTCCAGCTCTGGCTGGCCCTGCCCGGCTGCGCAGCGGCAGGTGGCGCCAGCCTTCGAGCACCATCCCGAGCTGCCCGCGGCGGGACTGGCCGGATTCAAGATCACCGTGTTCGCCGGGTCGCTGGCGGGCGTGCGCTCCCCGGCCACCGTCTTCTCCCCGGTGGTGGGCGCCCAGTTGCGCGCGGGCCGCGACACCCGCGGCCAGCTCGGCCTGGAGCCGGGCTTCGAGCACGTGATCTTCATGGCCGCGGGGACGGCCGAGGCCGACGGGACCGCGCTCGCCCCCGGGAGCCTGCTGTACCTGCCCACCGGGCGGGATCAGGTGACGCTGGCCGCCGCGGCGGACGCCGAGCTGTTCCTGCTCGGCGGTGAGCCGCTGGACCAGCCGGTGGTGATGTGGTGGAACTTCGTGGGGACCACGCCCCAGGACATCATCGACGCGGCCCGTGACTGGGGCCATGGTGAGCGCTTCGGCCAGGTCACCGGGTACCACGGGGCACCACTCCCGGCGCCGCCGCTCGACGCGGTCCGGTTGCGCGGCTCAGCCGCCCGGCCCCAGGGCGGCCCCTGACTTAGGCATTTAGGGCACAAAGTCCCTTCCCCGGCCACCGCCGGGCGGGTGAGGCTGCAGTCAAGAGGCTGGACCAGAGGGTGAAGTTCCGCTGCGTAACCGCCCAAGTGGGTGAGAGTAGCCAGCACTGGGTATTTGTACCTCCGGCAGCAGGACGCGGCGGGTGACGCGTTGGGACGCCGGCCCTTCCCGACTGACTCTGTGAAGGAGGTGCGGCGCTGAATCAGAACCTGGGGCTGCAGCGCATCGTGGTGGGCGCAGACGGTTCATCGGCTTCACTGGCCGCGCTGCGATGGGCAGTTCGCGAAGCGGGATTGCGGAGGACGACCCTGCACGTGGTGCGGGCCTGGGAGGACGCCGCGAAGCGGGTAGCACCTTACGCCTCGCACGCTTCTCCCCCGGACCGCGAAGAAGACCTTCTGGACGCCCGGGAACGACTCGAGGACGAGGTGACGACCGCGGTCAGCGGCGCACCCCCGGTCGCGGTCACCGTGGAGATCGCGGAAGGACTGGCGGCGCGGGTGCTGCTCGACCACGCCGACGGCGCCGAGATGCTGGTGCTGGGCAGCGCCGGTTGCGCACCTGACGGCATCGGCCCGGTGGCCCGGGCCTGCCTGCGGAACGCCCCCTGCCCGGTCGTGGTGGTCAGCGTCGCGATGAGCGGGGTGCCGGTCCCGGCCTGACGGCCTGGCGGCCTGGCGCGGGAGCACGCAGGCGGACCAGGCGAGGCCGGGCGGGTGGAGGCAGGTCAGGCGGATTCCAGCGTTACACGAGGCGTTTTTGAAGTGCGCCTGGGAATCGACGCGCTGCGCTCCGGGAGGACCACGGCCGGCCAGATCATTCTGGCGGTCGGCACAGCCGCCTCGCCGCGAGCGGCGCAATTGCGCGCTAATGCGCGGGACTGACGGTAGCGCGGGATTCCGGCGAGTATGCACGCCTCCGGGGCACGACTGGTGATTGCGGGCCCTCTGAGCAACACTGCTACCACCGCGGATGGCGTATCCCTGGCGGACCCATTACTAAAACCTGGCCTCACAGTGTGCCCTACCTGTCGACGTGGCCAGAACAGCTTTGCGCCACGGCCCGGTGCTTATACTCTGAGCCCACAGGCAGTATTCACAGTTTGTTTTGCATCACGAAAAAATGCCTGTAACTTCTCTCGGGTGCGGCAGAACGGTTGGGTATGGATAACCAGTCGATGTGGTCAGTGGGGTGTCACGTATTACCGGGCTTGCCGCCCGGACTCCGGACGGGCCGCCCCACGGTCCGACTCGTGATGACGTCGCGTCATCCTTCACAGGAAAAATCATGACTAAGCCGGTTCACGTGAGCATCCGAGACGACCTGAGGATGAGGATCACGGTCGGCGAATGGGCGGCCGGCGACCGGCTGCCGTCCGAGACCGACCTCGCCGCGCGGTACGGCGTGGCCCGGATGACGGTACGCCAGGCGATCGGGGCCCTGGCCGGCGAGGGTATCGTCGTCCGGCGCCAGGGCCTGGGGACCTTCGCGGCCGAGCGCCTGCCCACCAGGCGGGTGGGCGCGTTGCTCAGCTTCACCGAGGAGATGCGCAGCCAGGGCCGGGACGTGGAGAGCAGGCTCATCAAGGCCGCGGTGGAGCAGCCGACGGACCTGGCCCGGGAGGCGCTGCAGCTCGCGGCGTACGCGGCGACGGTCACCATCCAGCGGGTACGCGTCGTGGACGCGCTACCCCATCGCGGTCCAGCACTCCTGGCTGCCCTGCGCACGGTTCGCCGGGCTCGACGCAGAACCCCTGCTCGAGGACTCGCTGTACGCGACCATCGAAGGGCGCTACGGGGTCCGCATCATGCGGGCCAGGCAGGTATTCACCGCCACCGTGGCGGGCGGCCCAGAAGCCGAGCTGCTGGAGCTCAAGCCGGGCAGCCCGGTACTGCAGATCACCAGGACCACCTACGACGGCGCCAACTGCCCGGTCGAATTCGCGATGAGCGCGATGCGGCCGGAGTCCCCGATCGAGACGATGATGGAACGCGCGTCCGTGCGGCAGCGCCGGGAGCGGACGTCCGCCGGGCGGCCGGAACCGGCCGGAGAGAGTGCCCGGGCGGGGCGGGCGGGTTAGTAGGCGCCAGACCTGTGGAAGACCGCCGATCCGGTCTTCCACAGGATCTGGAGGTCCAGGGCCAGCGAGCAGTTCTCCGCGTAGCGCAGGTCGAGCCGGACCGCTTCCTCCCAGACCCATCACCAGGATCTCCTAGACGGCCTGGATCCCGCCCGTCTGTCAGCCCTTGACCGCGCCGGTGAACCCGCCCACCAGATGCCGCTGGGCAAAGATGAAGCAGCCCAGCGCGGGCAGCATGGACAGGGCCGTGAACGCCAGAATGCTCGCGGTGTTCTGCGCGTACTGGGTCTGGAAGTTCGCCACGGCCAGCGGCAACGTGAAGCGTCCCTGGCTGGTGAACACGAGCAGCGGGATCAGGTACTGGTTCCAGCTCTGCACGAAGGCCAGCACGGCCACGGTGACCAGGGCGGGCCGGGACAAGGGCAGCAGGATGCGCAGGAAGAACCCGATCCGGGTCGCCCCGTCCACCACGGCGGCGTCCTCCAGCTCGCCGGGGATCTCCCGCATGAACGGGCGCAGGATCACGATCGTGATGGGCAGCCCGAACGCGGCCTCCGGGAGGGCTACGCCGAGCGGGTTGTCGAGCAGGCCGAGCTTGTCCAGCATCAGGTACAGCGGCAGCGCCGCGGCGTTGATCGGGAACAGCAGCCCGACCGCGAACAGCAGGAACAGGCCCTCCCGCCCGTGGAACTCGTAACGGGACAGGGCAAACGCGGCCATCGAACCGAGCACGACCACCAGGACGGTCGCGATCGCCGCGATCACGGCGCTGTTCTCCAGCGGCTGCCAGAACGCCGCCGAGGTGAGCAGCTGCGCGTAGTTGTGCGTGTCCCAGGGGTGCGGCAGCCCGGTGGCGGAGCTGTTGATCTGCGCGTTGGTCTTGAAGCCGTCCACGAAGACGAACAGCAGCGGGACGACGGTCACCCCCACCAGGACCAGCGCGGCCAGGTAGGTGACCGGGGTGAGCGGCGATATTCTCCGCCACCCCGGGCGGGGCCGCGGGCCGGACCGGGCCGGCTCCGGCCGGGCGCGACCCGCCTGCAGGATCGTAGACACGTCTGTCACCCCACCGCGCGGGTCAGGGCACCGCGGGTGTCGCGGCGCAGGACGAAGCGCTGGTACAGCAGCGCGAAGATAAAGCAGATCAGGAAGATGATCACGGCCACCGCGCTGCCGTATCCGAACTCATAGCTCTGGAAGCCGTGCTGGACCAGGTAGGTGACCATGGTGCTGGACGCGTTCGCCGGGCCCCCTCCGGTCATGATCCACACCTGGTCGAAGACCTGGAGCGAGCCGACGACCGACAGGAACAGCCAGATCCTGATCGTCGGGCCGAGCAGCGGCAGCGTGATGCGCCGGGTGGCCTGCCAGCCGCTGGCCCCGTCCAGGGCGGCCGCCTCGCGCAGCTCGCCGGGGATGCCCTGCAGCCCGGCCAGCATCAAGATCATCGCAAAGCCGAAGAACTGCCAGGTGAGTACCGCGATCATGGTGTAGAGGACCAGGTGCAGGTTGGCCAGCCACAGCTGGACCAGGCCGCCCAGGCCGACCGCCTTCATGATCTGATCCACGAATCCGCCGGGCTGGAGCAGCAGCAGCCACATCACGGCGGTGGTGGCGTACGGCAGCACGAACGGCGCGAAGGCGAGCGTGCGCAGGAACGCCCGGCCGCGGATCCGCCGGTTCAGCAGCAGGGCCATCCCGAGGCCGAGCGGGAGCTGGATGAGGATCGAGGCGACGACGATGATCAGGTTGTGCACGAACGATTCACGGAATACCGGGTCAGAGAGCACGAGCCGGTAGTTGTACAGGCCCGCGAACGGGCCGAGTGAGCCGAAGCCGGTCCATCTGTGCATCCCGTCCCAGGCGGCCAGGACGATCGGCAGGAGCACGAAGCCGACGAACAAGGCCAGGGCCGGGGCCAGCAGCACGACCAGCTCAAGCCGGCGGCGCAACCGGGGCCGGGACCGCCGGGAGCCCGGCCGGAGCCGGGGCCTGGGAGCCGTCCGGCGCGGGAGAGCCGCCAGGCCACGGGGCTGGGCGGGGCGGGACTCGTCCCGGCCTGCGGGACGTCGACGTCTTTGTCGCCTGCGACGGCCATCAGCACCTTCCTCGTTCAGCGGGGCCACCGTGGCCGGGGCCGGGGCCGGGAACTCCGGCGACGGCGCCGCAGGCGCCGCGCCGGAGACCGCCCGGCTGGCTTACTGGCTCTTGGCCTGGTTCACCGCCGTAATGATGGACTGCGGCGTGCCCTGGCCGGCGAAGTACGTCGCGATCGCGGCGTCCAGGGCCTGGCCCACGCTGGTGGGGAAGGCGATGTCGAAGTAGGTCTGCACGTACGGTGCCGCGTGGTTGTAGGCCAGCACCTGCTTCAGCGCGGGAAGGGACAGCGCCGACGCCGCGGCCGGGTTGGCCGGCAGGCCGACGTTCGCCGCCACCACCTTCTTCTGTACCGGCGTGCTGTCGATGTACTGCAGGAACTGGGCGCAGGCCGGCTCGGCGGCCGGAGTCGTGCACGAGAAGCCGTCGCCGCCGCCCAGCGTGGTCGTGGGCGAGCCAGCGCCCCCGCTGATGGCCGGGAACGGGAACCAGCCCAGCGTGGAGTTGAGCTTCTTGTCCGACGTGAGCGGGGCCATGACACCGGGGTCCCAGTCACCCTGCAGTTCCATCGCGGCCTTGCCGTTCGCGACCATGCCCGCCGAACTGCCCGCGCCTACCTGGGAGGGGGTGCCCAGGAAGCCGCCCTGGAACGGCTTGGTCGCCATGAAGGTCTTGAGCTGGTTACCCGCCTGCATGAAGCAGGAGGCGGACAGGTTCACGGACTTCATCGCCGCCTTGAGGGTGGCCGTTGGGCACTCGCGGAGGGCGAAGTACTCCCACCAGAACGCGTCCGGCCACTTGTCCTTGCTGCCGACCGCGATGGGCACGATGTGCGCGGCCTTCAGCTTGGCGTCGTCGGACTCGAGCGCGGCGAGGGTGGTCGGCGGAGTGGTGATCCCGGCCTTGGCGAACAGGTCCTTGCGGTACCAGAAGCCCACCGTGTGCAGGTCGTAGGGGACGCCGTACTGCTTGCCGTTCACCTGCCAGGCCTGGGCCGCGGAGCCGACCTGGCCGATCCAGCCCGAGCTGAGCTTGCTCAGGTCGGCGACCTTGCCGGACGGGATCTGGGTGGCCTCCTGGCCACCACCCCACTGCTGGTAGATGTCGGGCGGGTTGCTGGAGGCCAGAGCGGGCGGGACCTTGGTCGTGAAGGCCTCGTTCTGCAGCGGCTCGACCTGGATCGTCACGTTCGGGTGGGCGGCGTGGAACGCGGTCGCCGCCTGCTGCCAGACGGTCTTGAGCTGCCCCGCCGTGGCGTTCGTCCACCAGGTGAGGGTGACTTTCCCGTTGCTCGAACTGGGCGTGCTGCCACCGCTGCTGCCGCAGGCAGCGAGGGCAAGCGCGGCTGCCGCCGCGATGGTGACGGCGGCTGGCTTTCGAAGGCTGCGCATGTTGGTCATCTCCTGACGCAGATGGCGGAAGTGTCCCGAACCTGGCCAACCTGGGCTTGCCGCAGAGTTTTGCGCGTTGTCTGAGTCATGTCAATCGTTGTCGATAACGTTTTATACGCTATCCTCGCGGCGTGGACTCCACCCCGCGCATCACCATCCGTGACGTCGCAGCGCAGGCTGGCGTTTCCGTCGCCACGGTTTCCAAGGTCATCAACGGCCGTTACGGCGTGGCCGCGGACACCAGGCCCGGGTCCAGGCGGTGATCGACGATCTGGGGTACGAGGCCAGCCTGGTCGCGCAGAGCCTGCGCAACCACCGCACGAACGTCATCGGCATCCTGGTCGCCGACCTCGAGCCGTTCAGTGCCGAACTGCTCAAGGGCGCCGCGGACGCGATCAGGGGCTCCGGCTTCGAGATGGTGATCTACTCCGCCGGCGGCCACGCGGGCAGCCACGTGGGCTGGGAGCGCCGCTACCTCTCCCGGCTGAGCGGGACACTGATCGACGGGGCCGTCCTGGTCACGCCGACCGTGGTCGACGTCAACTACGGCGCTCCCATCGTCGCGATCGACCCGCACACCGGCCAGTCCGGGCTGCCGACGATCGACTCCGACAACCTGCGCGGCGGCCAGCTGGCCACGACCCACCTGCTCGAACTCGGCCACCGCCGGATCGCCATGATCGGCGGGCGGCCCGACCTGCAGTCCGTCGCAGCTCCGCGAGCAGGGGTACCGCGAGGCCCTCGGCGCGGCCGGGGTAGCGGTCGACGACGGGCTGATCCTGGTCGGCGACTACGACCCGGAGGTCTCCGCGGAATGCACCCGCCAGCTGCTGACCCGCGCCGACCCGCCCACGGCCATCTTCGGCGCCAACGACGTGTCGGCCATCGCGGTCATCGAGGCCGCCGCCGGGCTGGGCCTGCGGGTGCCCGAGGACCTGTCGGTCGTCGGGTTCGACAACATTCCCGAGTCCGCCCTCTGCTCGCCCCCGCTGACCACGGTCAACCAGCCCATCCGGCAGATGGGCGAGCGCTCGATCCAGCTGCTGCTGCAGCTCATGCGGGGCGACCATGTCCGCTCCACGCACATCACGCTGGCCACCGAGCTGGTGGTGCGGCAGTCCACCCGCGCGCGGTAGGCCGGCCGCGGCGGAGCTGGCCCTGGCGAGGCACCCACCTGGGAGTGGTCCGATATCAATCGTTGTCGATAACGTTTTATAGCGCTATTCTCGCCCGCGTGGGGTCAACCCCACACCCTCACGAGACGCTGCCGCCCCAGGCGGACGGACGGGACCACACGTGACCATTGAGCGCAGCCTGGCCACCGGGACCTGGCGCGACCCGTCGGCACCAGCCACGGAACGGGTCAACGACCTGCTCGCGCAGCTGACCACCGAGGAGAAGGTCGCCCAGCTCTACGGCGTCTGGGTCGGCGCGGACGCCGCCAGCGGCGACGTCGCGCCGCACCAGCACGACCAGGTAGCGGCCGCGGGGAGCTGGGACGTCCTCATCCAGGACGGCATCGGGCAGCTGACCCGGGTGTACGGCACCGCGCCGGTGCCCCCGGCCGAGGGGGCCCGCGCCGTGGCGCGCAGCCAGCGCCAGATCATGGCGGCCGGACGGCACGGCATCCCGGCCATGGTGCACGAGGAGTGCCTGACCGGGCTGGCGGCCTGGCAGGCGCCGGTGTACCCCTCGCCGCTGTGCTGGGGCGCGACGTTCGACCCGGACCTCATCGAGCGGATGGCGGCGCAGATCGGTGCGACCATGCGCCGCCTCGGCGTGCACCAGGGCCTGGCCCCGGTCCTGGACGTGCTGCGGGACCTGCGCTGGGGCCGGGCCGAGGAGACGATCGGGGAGGACCCCTACCTGGTCGGCGTGATCGGCAGCGGGTACGTGCGCGGCCTGGAGTCGGCCGGGGTGGTCGCCACGCTGAAGCACTTCGCCGGCTACTCGGCCTCGCGCGGCGGGCGGAACCTCGCCCCGGTCTCGATCGGCCCCCGGGAGCTGGCCGACGTGCTGCTGCCGCCGTTCGAGATGGCGCTGCGCGCCGGGGCCCGCTCGGTGATGAACTCCTACAGCGACCTGGACGGGGTGCCGGCGGCCGCCGACCCGGGCCTGCTGACTGGCCTGCTCCGGGAGGACTACGGGTTCACCGGGACGGTGGTCTCGGACTACTTCTCGGTGGCGTTCCTGCTCAGCCTGCACGGGGTGGCCGGGACCCGTGCCGAGGCGGCCGGCCTGGCCCTGCGCGCGGGCATCGACGTGGAGCTGCCTACCGCGGACTGCTACCGCGGCCCGCTGCTCGCCGCGCTGGAGGACGGGAGCGATCGATATCGCGCTGGTCGACCGGGCCGTGCGGCGGGTACTGAGCCAGAAGTGCGAGCTGGGCCTGCTCGACCCGGACTGGTCGCCGGACCCCGAGCTCGCCGGGGCGGGAGGGTCCGCGGCGGGCGGCACGGTGCTGGACGACCGCGAATCGCGGTCCCTGGCCCGGGACATCGCCCGCCAGTCGATCGTCCTGCTCGCCAACCAGGGCGCCCTGCCGCTGGCCCCGGGACAGCGGATCGCGGTCGTCGGGCCGCGGGCGCACGAGGCCAGCGCCATGCTCGGCTGCTACTCGTTCCCGCAGCACGTCGTCGTCCACCACCCCGGCGTGCCGCTGGGCATCGAGGTGCCGACCGTGCTGGACGCACTGCGGGCCGACCCGGCCGGATACACGGTGAGCTACGCGCAAGGCTGCCCGGTGCTGGGCGGGGACGACACCGGCCTGGCTGAGGCGGCCGCGGCGGCCAGTGCCGCGGACGTCTGCGTCGCGGTGCTCGGCGACCTGGCCGGCCTGTTCGGGCGGGGCACCTCAGGCGAGGGCTGCGACGTGGCCGACCTGCGGCTGCCCGGCCGCCAGGAGGAACTGCTCGAGGCGCTGCTGGCTACCGGCACGCCGGTGGTGCTGGTGCTGCTGGCCGGGCGGCCGTACGACCTGTCCCGCCAGGCCGACCGGCTGGCCGCCGCGGTATGCGGCTTCTACCCCGGCGAGGAGGGCGCGGCCGCCCTGGCGGACGTGCTGAGCGGGCGGGTCAACCCGTCCGGCCGCCTGCCGGTCAGCTTCCCGGGCGCGGGCTCGAACCAGCCGGCCACCTATCTCGCGGCCCCGCTGGGCCAGCGCACCCAGGTCAGCACCATCGACCCCACCCCGCTCTTCCCCTTCGGGCATGGACTGTCCTACGCCCCGGTCACCTGGGTCAGCGTCCGCTCATGCTCGCCGCCGCAGTGGCCGGCCGACGGCTGCTGCCAGTTCACGGTGACACTCCGCAACGACGCCACCGTCCCGGCGGCCGAGGTCATCCAGGTGTACCTGCACGACCCGGTCGCCGAGGTGGCCCGCCCGGTCCAGCAGCTGATCGCGGCGGCGAAGGTTGACCTGCCGCCGGGCAGCTCGCGTACCGTCCAGTTCACCGTGCACGCCGACCTCACCTGCTACACCGGGCGCGGCTGGCCACCGGCAGGTAGACCCCGGCCAGGTGGAGCTGCGGGTCGGCCGGTCGAGCACGGATATCGAGACCACGCTCAGATACACTCTCACCGGCCAGCGCCGGGAGGTGGGTTTCGGCCGGGTGCTGCATCCGGACGATCACGCTGCTGCCCGCCGACTGACCGACCGCGAGGACCCTATGCTCCGCGATCTTCCCCTGGCCGAACTGCGCCAGTACCGGCCCGCCGTGCGAGGAGCCCGCGGACTTCGACGAGTTCTGGGCCAGCGAGCTGGCCGCCGCGGCCGCACACGACGCCGAGCCGGTGTTCACCGCCGTGCAGACGCAGATCCAGCACGCGGACGTCGTCGACGTGACGTTCCCCGGCTACGCCGGCGACCCCATCAAGGGCTGGCTGCTGCTGCCGCACGCGAGCCCGCCGGACCGCGCGTTCGTGGTCGAGTACATCGGCTACGGCGGCGGGCGCGGCGACCCGTTCGACTGGCTGACCTGGAGCTGCGCCGGCCATCCGCACCTGATCATGGACACCCGGGGCCAGGGCGGCGGGTGGCGCAGCGCCGACACCCCCGATCCCAGCGACCCGGGCGCGCCCAGCACCCCGGGGTTCCTCACCCGCGGCGTCGCCGACCCGCGCACGCACTACTACACCCGCCTGTTCATCGACGCGGCCCAGGCGGTGACCGCGGCCCGGCGTCATCCGGCCAGCGCCGGGCGGCCCGTGGTCACGACCGGCGGCAGCCAGGGCGGCGGCCTGGCCATCGTGGCCGCCCACCTGGCCCGGCGGCGGTGGCCGCGGCCCTGCCCGAGGTCCCGTTCCTGGCCGATTTCCGGCGGGCCGTGGAGGTGACCGACAGCCGTCCCTACGTGGAGCTCATCGAGTACCTGAGCGTGCACCGCGCCGAGGTGGACCGGGTGTTCAGCACGCTGTCCTACCTCGACGTGGTCAATCACGCCAAGCGGGCCACGGCGCCGGCCCTGTTCTCGGTCGGGCTGGTGGACGACATCACCCCGGCGTCCACGGTCTTCGCCGCGTTCAACCACTACGCCGGGCCGAAGCAGATCGAGGTCTACCCGTTCAACGGGCACGACGGCGGCGGGACCCAGCACTTCCTGGCCAAGCTCGCCTTCCTCGCCGACCTCCCCCATTCGTCCTAACGCCCCGCGTGCCGGCCACTCCGCCCCGGCCAGGGTGCCGACCAGTGCCGCCGCGTGGTTGGGGGCGGGGTGGCCTTGGGGGCGGTGGTGGCCGCCCCGGCCTGCTTGCAGCTCAGTGCAGGTCGAACTGACCAGCCTTGATCTCTGCAGTGAACTCGCACCAGGCGGCGGGGCTGACGACCAGTGCCGGCTCGTCCGGGTTTTTCGAATCACGCACGGCGGCGATCCCCGGCAGGTTACGGGCAACCTCGACGCAGCTGCCGTTCCCGCCGCTGCGGGTGCTCTTGCGCCACTGGGCGAGGCGCAGATCCCGAGTGTCCACTTCCGCGCCCCCTCTCATGATCATTTCATCGCGTCAGCCTGCCCGGCGATGAGGGCAACCGATTCCTCATGGCCGAGGGCAAG
This sequence comes from uncultured Actinomycetes bacterium, assembly GCA_963781085.1. Classification (GTDB taxonomy): domain Bacteria; phylum Actinomycetota; class Actinomycetes; order Streptosporangiales; family Streptosporangiaceae; genus RYN-230. The sequence goes on along the minus strand of CAWAES010000019.1, from coordinate 29,880 downwards.
GGTGCTCAGCCGCTCCGGGGCAAGGCTATGACGAGAACCTCAGCCTCCTGCTCGACGTAGACGTTGCTGGTCATGTTCTCCAGGTAGACCACATCCGGCGCGATCAGCTCCGGGAAGCACAGGATCGTGAACTCACCGGTGACCGCCGGATGTGCGCCCGCCGCGTTCGGGAGCACCTGAACCTGAACATTGGCTGTTCCGCGACCTCCACGAGGTGGCGGAGCTGGGCGCGCATGACCGAGGCCCCACCCACCTGGCTCAAGTGCGGCCTCGTCCAGGATCACGGCCAGCTCAAGCGGGCTGTCACCGGACAGGACACGCTGCCGGGACATGCGCACCTGAACGCGTCTGCTCATCTCGCCGGGTCAGTGGACGGGGGGCGGGGTTCCGGCTGCGGTGGCGGCCAGGGCCGGGTCCCAGGAGCAAGCCAGGCAGGCCTGCAGGAACGCAGATCGGGCGAATTCCACTGCGGTGGCGTGCGGATCGTCGGCGGCCCGGACGTCGTCCCAGTCCAGCACGTACTCCCCCAGCGTGCCGTCCCAGCGGGCGGCGGGCGGAGACACGTGCAGCCCACCGAAGCCCTCCGGCGCCGGGTGCGCGTAGGCGTAGAACGCCGCCCGGCCGTAGCGGCCGTCACCCGGCCACCAGCCGACCGCGACCTCCTGCGCGTCCATCGCGTTGCGCATGATGAAGTCGGCGGACGGCGGGTCGGCGGCCTCGCCGGAGAACAGGCTCACCGCGAGGTCGAAGGACCCCCACCACGCGTTGACCGGCGTGGATCGCCCTCGGTACGGCGCCCGGTAGTCCGCGAGGACCAGGGCCGCCTGGGTGGCGGCGGTGAAGTAGTCAGCGGACCTGGCCCGGATCGTAGGTGGCGTGCTCCTGGTCCTCGTCGAGCGGCACGCTCCACGGGACCTCCTGCGGCGCCGGGTTGATCTCGACCGGCCCGCCGAGCCGGCGCACCGCGGCCAGCACCTCACGGGTCACGTCCCCTACGGCACGATTCGGGGTCAGCGCGACCCGTTCCGCCTGCCCGCTGCTGTGCTCGACCACGGCCTCGTGCGCCCGCAGGTCCAGCGCGGCGACCAGGGCCCCGGAACCGTCCGGCGCGGGCAGCGGGGCGGTCTCCCACCCCCGGGCGGTCAGCCGCAGCGCTGAGTGCTGGAGCTCGGGCTCGGGCGGGGCGAGCCGGACCGCCAGCTTGCCGAGCACCTGGGTGTGACCGTGCAGCGTGTCGCAGGTCGCGCGCCACTCCTCGTATGAGCAGGCCGGCCAGTTACTGGTCATACTCGGCACATTAGTACGCGGGGCCGGCACCGGCGGCCGCCGCTCCGCCTGCCACCCCCGGGCCGCGGACACCTGTCCCGGCTCACAGTCGTCAGGGTAGGCACCGCGATACAGCGAGCCGTCTCATGCGGTGATCGCGGCCTCCAGGCCGACGGTCGTGCCGGCCGGGCCTGACTCGATGGTGACCCGCTCCATGAGGGCGCGCATCAGGGCGATGCCGTGCCCGCGGAGCGGGTCAGCCACGGGCGAGGTGGCCCGCCAGCGCCCGGTGTCCGTGACCGTCAGCCGGAGCCGGCTGACGGTGGCCTCGGCCCGCAGCCGGATGGGCTGGCCCGGGGCGTCGCGGTGACCGTGCTCGATGGCGTTGGCGCAGGCCTCCCCCACGGCGACCAGGACGTCCTGGATCGTCCGGCGGCTCACGCCGGCGCGGGACAGCCAGGTCCGCAGCGCCGCGCGGACCGGCGTGAGCTGCGCCCGGTCCGCCGGGAAGGTCAGGTCGAGGGGCTCCGGATGACGGAACAGGACGAGGGCCACATCGTCCTCATACCCGTCCGGCGGGGCCATATCGCCCATCACCCGGCTGGCCAGGTCTTCCACGCCGGCGTCCTGGCCCGCCCGGAGGACGGCGCCCGCCCGGGCCATCCCCTCGTCGATCGAGACCCGGCGGCGCTCCACCAGGCCGTCGGTGTAGAGCAGCAGCGCCGACCGGCCGGGCAGCAAGCAGGTCGCGTCGGTACGCCGGGCCTCGCGCTGCACCGCCAGCGGGAACGAGCGGCCTTCGCGCAGCAACTCGACCCGGCCGTCCGGGTGGGCCAGGATGCCCGGGGGGTGGCCGGCGCTGCTGTAGGTCAGCTGGCCGGTGTCCTGGTCGAGGACGCCGCAGAAGACCGTGCTGCAGTAGGCCCCGGGTACGAGGGCCGAGAAGCGGTCCATGGCCGACAGGGTTTGCGCCGGGCTGGCGTCCTGCAGCAGCAGGGCCCGGCAGGCACTGCGCAGCTGGCCCATCACAGCCGCGGCCTCGAGGCCGTGCCCGACGCAGTCACCGACCACGATGCCGATCCGCCCGTCGGGCAGTTCGACCAGGTCGTACCAGTCACCGCCCACCTCGAGCGGGCGGCTGGCCGGCTCGTAGCGGGCCGCGAAGCCCGCCGGCAGCCGGGCCGGGCCGAGGATGGCGCGTTGCAGGGCGAGGGCGGTTTCCCGCTGCTGATCCGTCTGGTGGGCACGGTGCAGCGCCTGGCCGAGATACCCGCACAGCAACGCGAACAGCGTCCGGTCCTCGGCCGTGAACGGCCGGGCGGGATCCACGTCGATCCAGACCGCCAGCTCCCCCTCCGGGTGCTCGACCCTGATGCCCACGTCCGGTGACGACCCGTCGGTCGGGGTGAGCAGGGGCCGCTGGCGCAGGTCCCCGATCGTCTCCCGGAGCTCGGCGGGCAGCTCCGTCCAGCCGACGGCGGGGCCGGCGTGGCCGGTGGGGCCTGCGGACGTGAGCGACGGCGCTCCGGCGCCAGTCCAGGTGGCAGCGATCACCCGCCGGGCGTGCCAGAGTCGCTGCAGCTGGTTGAGGGCACCCTGAAGGGCCTCGGGCAGGCTGTCCGCCTGGGACAGCAGCAGGCCCATCGCCGCCAGGGCCGCCTCGCGCTGCCCGGCGTAGTGCTCGGCGGTGATGTCACGCATGCTGCTGACGACCATGCGCCGGCCGGAGTCCGGGTCCTGCACCTCGTTGAAGCTGGCCGCGACCCAGCGCCGGCGCCCGTCGCGGTGCGTGACGGGCGCCACGAAGCCGCCCTTGCCCTGGTTCACGAGCTGGGCAAACGCCTCACTGCTCTGGCGCCGGGCGTCTGGATCTGTGTCCTGGTCCGGCCACCACGGGTACGGCGGAGCGTAGGGCAGGCCGTCCGGGCCATACCCCAGGATGGCGGTGAAGGCGGCGTTGATCTCGACCACGCGGCCGGCCTCGTCGCACAGGAAGAACCCCTCGTGCAGCGAGTCGATCAGCGCGGCGCGCCACCGGGCGTGGTGGCTGCGCAGCCGGGCCAGTTCCACGGTCGCCCGGACCCGGGCCAGCAGCTCGGCAGCCGAGAACGGCTTGACCAGGTAGTCGTCCGCGCCAGCTTCCAGGCCCTCGATGGCCGCCTCCTGCCCGGCCCGCGCGGACAGCAGCAGCACCGGCAGGTCGGGGGCGCGCGAGTTGGCCCGGAGCTCCCCGACCAGCTGCAGCCCGTCCAGGCCCGGCATCATCACGTCGCTGATCACCAGGTCGAAGGGCTGTGCCCGGACCGCGTCCAGCGCTTCCTGCCCGTCCGCCACGGCGGTCACCTGGTAGCCGGGCTGCAGCAGCCGCTGCAGGTACCCGCGCATGTCCGCGTTGTCGTCGGCGAGCAGGACCCGGGCCCGGGCACCCCGCCCGGCCAGGTCCCGCCCGGCCAGGTCCCGGCGCGGCGGGGCGCCCACCTGGTCGGCAGCCAGGGTGAGCTCGGCCGGCTGATCGCCGGGCAGCCACCGCAGGGCCTCGGCCAGGAAAGGATCGGCCACCGCCGAGATCAGCTCCGGGCCGGCCGCGGCCAGATTCTCCGCTGGCAGGTACTCGGGGCCGAACGGGAGCCGGACGGTGAACGTGGTGCCCGCCCCCTCGGTGCTCTGCGCGGTGATGGTGCCGCCGTGCAGCCCGACGAGCTCGCGCACCAGGGCGAGCCCGATGCCGCTGCCCTCGTTGGACCGGGATCGCGTGGTGGGGATGCGGTGAAAACGCTCGAAGAGCCGGGGCATCTCCGCCGCCGCGATACCGCTGCCGGTATCGCTGACCCGCAGCACGGCGTAGCTACCCTCGGCCCGCAGCGACACGCTGACGGTGCCGTCGAAGGTGAACTTCAGCGCGTTGCTGAGCAGGTTGAGGACGACCTTCTCCCACATCTCCCGGTCGATGTAGACCGCCTCGGGCAGCTCGCCACAGTCCACACTGAAGGCCAGGCCGGCCCGGTCCATCGCCGAGCGGAAGACGCTGGCCAGGTCGGCGGTGAAGGCCGCCAGCTCGACCGGCTCGAAGCGGGCTTCCATCCGGCCGGCTTCGATCCGCGAGAAGTCCAGCAGCGTGTTGACGAGTTTGCCCAGCCGCAGGCCGTTGCGCTGGATGACCTCGAGCTCTTCCCGGATGCCCGGGTCCTGGGTGGCCGGGTCCCGCGCGGCCGGATTCCGCGCGGCCGGGTCCTGCGCGGCCGGGTCCTGCGCGGCCGGGTCCTGCGCGGCCAGCCTGGCCCGCAGCTCCTCCACCGGGCCCATGATCAGGGTGAGCGGGGTGCGGAACTCATGGCTGATGTTGGAGAAGAAGGTGGTCTTGGCCCGGTCCAGCTCGGCCAGCTCTTCGGCGCGCCGCTGCTGGACCTGGTAGGCCACCGCGCCGTTGACCAGCGCCGCGGTCTGCTGCGCGACCAGGCCGAGGAAGGACTCGTAGGCCTCGTCCAGCGCGTGCCCGGCGCTGGCGGCGAGGACGATGACGCCGGTGGTCTGCCCGCCGGTCTCGCCGACCAGCGGCAGCACCCTGGCCTGGACCGGCGGCGTTGACCACCCGCCGGCCGGCAGGTCGCCGAACCGCGCGGCTACGTCGCTCACCGTCACCGGCTGCCCGCTGGTCAGCACCTCCCGGACCGGCCAGCCACCCGGGCCGCCCGGCAGCGGCACGAGAACGGCCTGCTGCGGGGCCCCGGCGACCAGGATCGGCTCGTCGCTGCCCGGCCTGCGCAGGTAGATGGCGGCGAACGGGACGTCCCGCCGGGCCCGTTCCAGGGCCGTCACCACGAGCTGGCACGCTTCGGCCACGCTGCGGGCGCTGCCTGCCTGGGCCCCCAGGTCCTGCAGGGCCGCAAGCCGGCGCCCTCCGATGACCCGCTCAGTGGTGTCGCTGACTGCGGTGAAAACCCCGCGGACCACGCCGTCGTCGTCGTGCAGCGGGCTGTAGGAGTAGGTCCAGTACGTCTCCTCCCAGTAGTTGTGCCGGTTCATCGACAGCAGCAGGTCCTCGTTATAGATCGCCTGCCCGCTGCTCATCACCGAGTGCAGCATCGGGCCGACGACGTCCCAGATCTCCGCCCACACCGGCTCGCCCGGCTTGCCGAGCGCCGGGTGCTTGGTGCCGAGCAGGGGGACAAAGGCGTCGTTGTAGAGGAACCGCAGATCCGGGCCCCACCACACGAGCATCGGGAACCGGGAGGTGAGGCAGATCCGGACGGCGGTGCGCAGGCTCGCGGACCAGCCGCGCGGATCTCCCAGCGCGGACCCGGCCCAGGGGTACGCGCGCATCCGCCGCGCCATCTCGCCGTCTCCGGGGAAGGTCACGTCCGCGGGTTCGGCGGGCTCCATACTGCTCACCGGTGCCCCTCCAGGCCGCCATTGCCGCAGATCCTCCGGCAGCGTACCCTCCGGCGAGTCCTGGTTTGGGAAGCCTTGTCCCCCCAGGCGAGCGGGCCGATCGCCTCAGCCGGGGTCCGGCGGCGGCGTGGCGGGGTACGATCGGGCGGCAAACGGTAGCCCGGGGCCGGAACGCGGGGAGAACTCATGACCGGGCAGGAACTTCAGGTCAGCTGGTCAGGGCGGCATGCCGTGGTGACCATGCCGGACGAGATCGACCTGGGCAACTCCGGGGCCGTGGACGAGCAGCTGAAAGCCGTGGCCGGGCAGGCCCCGGACCTCGTCACGGCCGACCTGACCGGCACCGTCTTCTGTGACTCCGCTGGGGTGTACGTCCTCACCCGGACGCACGAACTGGTCGCCGCGGGAGGCGGGGAACTCCGCCTGGCCCTCGGCGACTCCCCTGTCGCCCGGATATTTGAGCTCACCGGACTGGACCAGATCATGCCGGTCTACCGTGACGTGCAGCAGTCGCTGGACACTCCCCGGGGTAAGCCTCGCCCTGAACCGGGCGGCTGAGGGCCCGGCGCATCGTCACCGTGGTCCCGGCCGGCCCAGGAGCGATATCCAGCTCGTCGGTGGCCTGCCTGATGACCGACAGTCCCTGACCGCCGGGCCACGCCCGGCCAGGGTCCGCCGAGCCCGGCGGCCGCCACCGGCCGCGATCGCTCACCTGGATCACCGCCCGCCCCGTGTCGTCGAGTGACGCGCGGACCGTGACCGTCGCGTCCCCGGCCGGCGGCCGGCCATGCACGATCGCGTTGACGGCGGCTTCCCAGACGGCCAGTTCGAGGTCGGTGCGGTCGGACGCCGCCGCCCCGAGTTCCTGCAGCCAGTCGCTGAGCCGGGCGCGGAGCCCGCGCAGTGCCAGGGGCTCGGCGGGCAAGTCCATCGACCAGCCGGCGACCGGATCCCTGAGCCGGTACGCGGCGAGCACGGTGGCGGCGCCGTCGCCGTCGCCGGTGAGGCCCGCCAGCGCTGCCGGGCCCACCCATTCGGCCAGATCAGCAGCGGCGGCCCGCCCCTCGTCAGCCAGGGCGGGCGAGACCGCCCCCGCCACCTCACGGGCGCCCGCGGCGGGGCTCTCCCGATCGGCCAGGCCGGGCCGCCCGCAGTAGAGCAGCACCACCGCCCCGGCCGGCAAGACCGCGGTGCCGGGCTCCGGAGGGCGGGCGCCGGGCGCGGCCGGCTCGCCGGCCGATCGGGCTAGCCACCCGTTCGTGCCCGGCCCGCAGATCACCGGCCATGGCTGGCCCGTGCTGGCGTAGCGCAGCTGTCCCGTCACCGGGTCCAGCACGGCGAGGCTCGCCGTCGCCGTGCGGACGCCCGGGGACGCTCGCACGGCCGCCGCCAGCCGGGCCAGAGCCTCGGCCGGGGCCGCGCCTGCGCGCAGCTGTTCCCGCAGGCCGGTCCGCAGCCGGTCCGCAGCCTCCCCGATCTGCCCGCTCGGCCCCTCGGCGTACCCGACGACGAGCGCGGTGGCCCCGCCCGGCCGGACGAGCACGTCGAGCCAGTCAGCCTCGGTCGCGGTGCCCGCGGCGGCCTGGCGGTGGCAGGCCGAGAGGCGCAGCCGGGGAAGCATGGGCAGGCAGGCGGGGAAGGGCTGGGGCCCAGGCGGCGCGCCCGGCGGGCCGCTGACCGCAGCCTGGCCCGGCGGCCGCGGTTTCCCGCCGGACTCCTCTGGCATGCCTGCGCTCCCCGAGCGTCGCTCACGAGCTTTCCTGGCCGGTGGCTACCCCGAATCGGGGTCCCGAATCACCGCCTGGAGCACCACTGGCGGTCATCGGCGCCACCCGGGCCCGCATGACGGCGCCCCGGACGGGTAGAGCGGTGGGTCTGCCGCGGCACCTGCGGCGGCAGTACTGGCATTTCGAGGAGCAGCAAACATGGCAGCCGCCAAGCGCACCAGTTCCGTCCAGTTCGGCGTTCCCGGCCTCGGGAAGAAAGACGCGGGCGTGGTCGTCGAGATCTTGCAGGACCGGCTCAACGCCCTCAACGACCTGGCCCTGACGCTCAAGCACATCCACTGGAACGTGGTCGGACCGCAGTTCATCTCGGTGCACACCATGCTCGACCCGCAGGTTGACGCCGTCCGCCTGATGGCCGACGAGACCGCCGAGCGCATCGCCACCCTCGGCGGCTCACCGGCCGGCACGCCGGGCGCCCTGGTCGCCGCGCGGTCCTGGGACGACTACTCCCTCGGCCGCGACAGCGCGCTGGCCCACCTGGGCGCGCTTGATCTCGTCTACGCGGGGGTCATCGAAGCGCACCGCAAGGCGATCGCGACGACCGAGGACCCCGACCCGGTGACGCAGGACATGCTCGTCGGGCAGGCTGGCCAGCTGGAGCAGTTCCACTGGTTCGTCCGGGCCCATCTCGAGGACTCCAGCGGGTCCCTCGCCACCGCCGGGGCCAGGACCGAGCGGCAGGCCGCCGCCCGCGCCCGCAAGAAGTAGGACCGGTTCAGCGGCCCGGCCGCCAGGCGGGCCGCTGAACGGGCCAGCCGGCCCGCGGGCGAGGCCGGCTGAACTGGCCAGCGACCTGATCCGTCATAACGGGAAACCCGGTCTTTCTCCCCTTGGGACCCGGCCGCCACCCCGGCGCTGCGGATGCCACGGCAGTACCACCCGGGTGGCTCACCTGCGGACGATAGGACGCTGCCGATGTCGCTTGCTGCCCTGTTTTCCTGGCTGATCACCGCCGGCGGCGGACTCTACCTGCTGACCATCTGGCTGATCGAGTACGACCACGAATTCCAGGCCGGGGCGGCGACCCGGCTGCCGGTGCCGGTGATCAGCGCGCACGCGCTGCTGGCCATCACCGGGCTGGGCCTGTGGGGCTACTACCTGATCAGTGGCGCGGCCCGGCTCGCCTGGTCCGCCGTGGCGATTCTCGTCGTCGTCGCCGTGCTGGGGCTGGTCATGGCGGCTCGCTGGATCGTGGTGTACCGCACGTACCGGACTCCGCGGGTCGCCGTCGCAGTAACCGGCGCGCACAGCGCTTCGGCCGGCCTTTTCAACCCCGCCGCAACGGAACCATCTGGCGCGGGGCACCTCACCCAGGCCGGTGCCCCCGAGCCACCCGAACGGCATTTCCCGCTCCCGGTCGTGATCGGCCACGGGGTCTTCGCCACCGTCACGATCGTGCTCGTCGTGCTGACCGCGCTGGACGTGGGCCGAGGCTGAAGACCGGGCGCAGGGTGTTAACAACGCATTACGTGCCCCCGGGCGCTGAACCGGGGCCGGAGGGATACCGTGCTACCTGGGCGTGGGAACTCCGATCCGACAACGCCCGGAGGTTGACATCGTGACGCAGGACTCCTCGCCTGGCGGGCAGACGACCCGGCGGGCCGCACTGGCGGGCGCGGGTTTGGCGGGCCTGGCGGCCACCCTGGCCGCGTGCGGCGGGGGAAGCAGCGGCTCGTCGTCCAGCCCTGCGTCCGGGTCCGGGCAGGCCGCAAGCAGCGGGAGCGCGGCGCTCGCCAGCACGAGCGAGATCCCGGTCGGCGGCGGGAAGGTGTTCTCCGCTGAGAAGGTCGTGGTCACCCAGCCCACGGCGGGTGAGTTCAAGGCGTTCAGCGCGGTCTGCACCCACCTGCAGTGCCTGGTGGACAAGGTCGCGGGCGGAACCATCGACTGTCCTTGTCACGGCAGCGAGTTCAGCGTCAAGAACGGCAGCGTGGTCTCCGGGCCGGCGCCGAGACCGCTGCCCGCCCAGAAGATCAAGGTGGCGGGCGGCAAGATCAAGCTCGCCTGACGGATGCGCGGCTCCCGTAGGCATGGGAGGACCGCGGCGGACATCTGCGCCATGTCGCCGTGCGGGCAGAATGAGCCGCATGGATCTTGGCTTGCGGGACAGGGTGTACCTGGTGACCGGCGGCAGCCGGGGTCTTGGTTTCGGCGCGGCGCAGGCGCTCGTCGCGGACGGGGCACGGGTGCTGCTCAGCGCACCCCACGAGAACACGGCGGCCGCGGCCGCGGCCCGGCTCGCGCAGGACGCTGCGTCCGGCGCCGCCGCGTGGGCCGTCGTGGACAACGCTGACCCGGCCGCCCCGGCCCAGCTGATTACCGCCGCGCGGGAGCGGTTCGGCCGCCTGGACGGGGCGCTGATCAGCGTGGGCGGATCACCAGGCGGGACGGTCGCGGACACCGGGGACGACGCCTGGCGGTCCGCGTTCGAGAGCGTCTTCCTCGGCGCCGTCCGGCTGGCCCGGGAACTCGCGGCCGACCTGGCCGCCGGCCGCGAGGGCTCAGACGAGACCGCCTCCCGGACCGGGACAGGCGGCTCTATCGCTTTCGTCCTGGCCGCCTCGGTACGCGCGCCGCTGCCCGCCCTGGCCATCTCCAACGGGCTCTTCCCCGGCCTCGCCGGCGTGGTGAAGACCCTGGCCGACGAGCACGGCCCGGCCGGGATCCGGATCAACGGGCTGCTGCCCGTCCGGATCGCGACCGACCGGGTCCGCCAGCTCGACGCCCTCCTCGGCGACCCCGACGAGGTACGGGCCCGCCTGTCGCAGACCATCCCGCTGCGCAGGTACGGCGAAGTCGCCGAGTTCGGGCAGGTGGTCGCCTTCCTGCTCTCCCCCGCCGCGTCCTACATCACCGGCGCCATGATCCCGGTCGACGGCGGCGCCATCCGCTCCTTCTGAGCGACGCCGGGGTGGCACCGGCGGCCGCGGCTACCGGGCCGTGACGTCGGCCGCCGCGCCGAAGACCCAGGCGCTGGTATCGCGGATGAAGGCGGTGGGGAAGCCAGGATCAAGGGCGGTGGCGCTGTCGAGCTGCGCGACGACTTCCCGGGGGAGTTCCAGGTCGGCGGCGCCGAGGTTGTCCAGCAGCTGGTCGGGGCGGCGCGCTCCGATGATCGGGTGAACGGCGGCTGACCGGGTCCGGGTCCAGGCGATGGCGACCTGGGCCGGGGTCACCCCGAGCTCAGCGGCGGCCGTCTGCACGGTGGCGGCCACGGTGCGCTGATGCTCGGTGAGGGTGGCCGGGTCGATGCGGGTGCCGGGTCCGGCGGCGTCAGCTCCGGTGAACTTGCCGGACAGGATCCCGCCCCCCAGCGGGCTCCAGGCGGCCACGGTCATGCCCAGCGTGTCGGCCATGGGCAGCAACTCACGCTCGACGTCGCGTTGCAGCAGGCTGTACGGCACCTGGACGCCGGTGAAGGCCGTCCAGTCGTGCCACTGGGCCAGCGTGTTCGCCCGGGCGACGAGCCATGCGGGCGAATCGGAGATGCCGACGTAGAGGATCTTCCCCGCGCGGACCTCGTCGTCGAGGGCGCGCATGGTCTCCTCGGGCGGGGTGTGGCGATCCCACATGTGCACCCAGTAGATGTCGACGTAGCTGGTGCGCAGCCGGCGCAGGCTCGTCTCCAGTGACAGTCGCAGGTTCTTGCGGTGATTTCCCGCGGCGTTGGGGTCGTCCCGGTTCCGCGACACGGTGTACTTGGTGGCCAGCACGAAGCGGTCGCGCCGCCCGTGGAGGAGATCGCCGAGGATCTCCTCGCTGGCGCCGCCCCGGTAGTTGCTGGCCGTGTCGATGACGTTGCCGCCCGCGTCGGCGTACGCATCGACGATCCGGCGGCATTCCTCTGGCGCGGCGCCCACGCCGCCCTGCTCACCGAAGGTCATCGCCCCGAGGAACAGCTCCGACACGCGCAGCCCGCTGGCGCCGAACAGCCGGTAGCGCATCAGCCCGTACCCCGGCCGGAGGCCTCCGCTTCGAGGCAGGCCCCCTCCGCGTCGGGCCAGCTCGCCGCTGCGGCCGGGTTCCAGGTCATCAGATAGCAAGTCAGCGTGCTCACCCACGTGACTATACATATTGTTCAGACGGGCTGTCTATACAGCTTTGTTGTAGTCTCCTGGCCATGCCCACGTCACCGCGGCCTGGTCCGCCCGCGCGCCGGCGGCAAGGCCGTCGCGCGGCGCTCCGCGACGACGGCGGCCCGGACCTGCGCGAGGCCATCCTGACCGCCACCAGGGACCTGCTCACCGAGCATGACTTCGGTGATCTTGCCGTCAGCGACATCCTCGCCGCGGCCGGAGTCTCACGTGGCACCTTCTACTTCTACTTCGACAGCAAGCACGACGTCCTCGCCGAACTCGTCCGCCGGGCCGTGGCGCAGGGACACTCGGCCGCGGCGCCCTGGCTGGCCAGCCCGGCCGACCCGGCGGCCGCGCTGCGCGCCGGGATCACCGCCGGAGCCGAGCTGTGGCGATCCAGCGCACCGGTCCTGCGCGCCATCGTCGAGAACTGGCGGACCGATCCGCGCCTCACGGCGCTGTGGCTCGAGCAGATGCAGACCTTCACCGACGCGACCATCGCCCAGCTCAGCGCGGATCCGCGTGTCCTGGGCCGGCTCAGCGGCCCGGACATCCGGGCCCTGGCCAGCGCCCTCACCTGGCTCGGCGAACGCCTTTACTATCTCGCCGCCACGGACACCCAGCCGTTCGATGACCAGGACACGCTCGTCAACACCCTGCTGCGCATCTGGACCTCGACTCTCTACGGCACCTGACCCAAGGCCCGGGCGCCGTGACGGCGCCCGGGCCTCAGATTCCAGACTGCTCAGCTGCGGCCGCTGACAGCCCGGCCAGATGCCGAGCGGTCAGATCGTTACGGGTTGTAGCTCTTCCCGTCGCAGCGGTTGCCGGACACCTGCGGGTGGATGGCGGCGGCGAACGAGTAGACGTCCACCGGGCGGACCCAGGCCGGCCCTGGCGGGTTTGGGCAGGGAACGCGCCTTGCCCATCGGGGCGTACCCGGCGCCGCTGATCTTGTTGTGGCAGATCACGTCGCGGTTGCCGGTGTCGCTGACCCCAGCCTGGTCACCCACGTAACCGGAGGTGGTGACCAGCCCACTGATGTTGGCGTCCGCCGACGGGACACCGTTCGGGTAGCCGTGGCTGTTGCTGATCGTGTTGTCACACGCGAGGTCACGCGTGGGGGTGGGGGCGGACTTGTTGCACTTGGAGTTCAGGTTGAACAGCGCGATGCCGATGTCGTTGTTGGTCAGCGTGTTGCCGAGGAACCCAGTCCGGCGGACCAGCCCGGACTGCGGGTCACCACCGCTGCAGGACGCGCCGCCGCCGTAGACCAGGATGCCTGCGGACGACGCCTCGCCCTTCCCGGTGTAGTTGTTTGCCGGAAACGGCGCTCTCGAAGACCACGCCCGTCGCGCCGGTCGAGATCTGGATCCCGTTCTGGGTGATGTAGGGGGTGGCGCCGACCCCGGTGACCGTGGTGTCGACGACGGACCCGGTCGAACCGCTGCCGTCGGCGACGACGCCGTTCTTCTGGTAGCCCTTGATGACGTCCTTGGTGAGAGTCGCGTGGCCGACCTGGTGGGTGTAGGAGTACCCGGCTTCGACGCCGACGCCGCCCTGGCAGCCGCCGGCCTGGGTGAGCGGGTCAGCGCCGATGTCCTTCACGGTGGACCTGGCCAGGGTCAACGCCGCGCCGCCTTCGACCAGGACCCCGTACAGGTTGTCGTTGCAGACGTCCGCGGGCCAGTCACCCTGGACCGCGACCCCGCTGATCGACACCGACACGCCGTTCGTGTTCGCGCCACTGACCGCCGCCGCGCAGATCTCCACCACCGACTGGGGTACCTGGGCGGAGGTGGCTTTGGCCTGACAGTTCGTCGTGGACGACGCGGGCGTGGCGGGCAGTTCGATCAGGACCCGGCCACTTCGGGGGGCATGCGTGATGGTCAGGCTCTTGGTGATCGTCACCTGCTCCTGGTACGTGCCCGGGCACAGCTTGATGGTCGGTACGACCATCGGGTGGGCGGTCTCGCGGCTTTCCGCCGCAGTCACCGCTGACTGCACCGTGCTGTACCGGGCAGTGGCGCAGTTGCTGTCCGCCGCCGTGGCCGTGCCGGTCGTGGCCACCCAGAGCACCGGGCGGCTCGCCGCGCTCGCCGCGCCCGCCGACGCCAGCAGCGCGGCCGAGGTCACGGCCACGGCGCCCACGCTGCTGACCACCCGGACCGCCGACCGGGCAGCTGGGCCCCGGGACCCCCGCCGGAACAATGTGGTGAGGATGGGGACAAGAGACGCCCAGCTGAGTGCGGCTGGTTTACCTCGTTAGCCGCAAAACTTGTGCTTTGCGAACTTTTTGCCAGAATGGCCGTCCGCCGTCGCGGGCTGCTAGCCGGCCCAGTAAGAGGCGGGCGGCTGAAGCACGCAAAACTCGTTGCCGTCAGGGTCGGCCATGATGTGCCAGCGCCATCCGTGCTCGGTGACAGGCTGCTCAGTGAGCGTCCGGGCGCCCAGGCTGACCAGCCTGCGGGTCTCAGGCTCCAGTTCCGGGGTGCGCAGATCGAGATGAACCCGGTTCTTGCCCTGCTTGGCCTCCGGAACCCGCTGCAGGAGGATCTCCGCGCCCTGGCCGTCGGCAGGCAGAAGGCTCTGATAGCGGCCCGTGGCCACACCGTCCTGGACGTAGCCCAGGACGGCGGTCCAGAACTCAGCTGAACGATCGAGCTGGGCGCAGTCGATGACGACTACCAGCTCACCCTGGGGGTAGCGGAACGGCTCACGGCGCATGAGCCGATTCTGCACCGGGACGAGCTAGCGTCTGCCCCCCCGGCGAAGGTCACGGCCCGCATCCTTGACCTGCTGGCCGGCCTGCTTGACGTTCCCGCCGATACGGTCGGCCAGGCCTGCCGTCTGCATGCGGCGGTTACCCGTCGCGCGGCCCAGCTTCTGCTTGGCGCGGCCCCGGGTGATCTGGAACTTGTTCCTGATCTTCTTCTGGAAGCTCATCGCGTCCTCCACCGAGTTGGCCGCGCCGGCCGGGCACGGCTGCTGCACGACAACTGCCCTGCAGACCCGGCTTCATTCCGGCTCCGCCCGCAAGTTGGCCCGCCCTGCTGCCCAGGCGTTCTGGGACGCGGTAGTCCAGGCATCCCTGAGCGCGAAGCGGGTAAGACTGACCGCACGCCGGCCATCAACCCTGAGGAGGTCGTGATGCCGGTTATCGTTGTGACCCGGCTCCGGCTGAAGGACCCGGCGCTGCTGGATGAGTTCTTCACCGACGCCGTCGCCGCGATTGAGCAGGCCCAGAAGTCCGACGGCAACCTCGGTGCGGACGCGCTCGCCGACGCGAACAACGCGTGGTGGAGCGTCAGCGCCTGGACCGGCCGGGACCCGATGCAGGCCTTCGTGGGCGCTCAACCGCACCTGACCATCCAGGGACGCCTGGACCATTACTGCGACGAGGCGACCTTCGTCGACTGGGACCAAGACAGCCCGGACCTGCCCGGCTGGCAGACCAGCTGGCGCCACCTGGTCGCCGACGGCCATGTGGCCACCCTCACCCATCCCTCGGACGCCAACCAGACCCGCGCGTTCCCGCCACCAGTCGAGCCCGCCCAGAGCGGGAGCTGACCGCGCCGCGGCTGGCTGGACCGCCGCCGGTGAGCTTCTTACGTTACGTAATTTTTTCGACTACTCTCAGTAGTACCATGAGCGGAACACACTCTCCGCAGCGGAGGTCGGCCAGTCATGCCAGCCAGGACAACCACACAGTCGGGGGAAGGGCTGCGCTGGCGGGCCACGTGACCCCGGCCGGCGGCTACGTGCAGTGACGCCCACCAGTCGGTACGCGGGGGCTGCCGTCGCTTCCAGCCCTGCAGGGGGCCGTGTGGTTACTGGACGGGGCCGATCTCGGCGCCGGCGAGTTCGGCGTAGATGAGGAACTTGAACGGGTCGAACTGCTGGTATTGCTCCATGAGCCGGTGCAGCGCGGTGCGGCGCAGCCCGGCCAGGGTGCTGCTGGCGGGGTGGGTCAGCAGGCCCGGCTGGATGATCTCCAGGGCTAGGGCGTGATCGCCCTGGCCGAGGAGGGTGGCAGCGGCGGCGGCGAACTGCTCTTCGCGGCCGCCGGCGAGCAGGTCGAGCGCGGCGGCGTGCTCTGCTGCGGTGGCTGGCTCGAGTCCGTGCCCGTCTGGCTGCCAGTAACCGGTGTGCTGGTGGTAGAGGCGCTCGGTGAAGTGGTCGCGGATCACCAGGTAGGGCACGACCGCCGCAGGGTGGTCCCGGAGCGCGGCCGGGAGGCTGGCCTGTTCCAGGATGTCGGGGAGGGTGCGGCCGTCGCGGATGGCGTCCAGCACCTCGTCGCGCAGCTGGGTCAGCGCTACCTGCAGGCCGGGGACCGCTTCGGCGGTAAATTGCTCGGTCAGCGTGGTGTGGCCGTGGATGAGCAGGCTGGGCCGCAAGCTGGCGATGAAGGCGAGAGTCTGCAGGAGTCCTTCCGGGGAGCCTTCACCGGCAAATGGCTGCCCCAGGTAGGGCATGAGCACGTCGCCGGCGAACAGCACGCCGCTGGCCGGCAGGCAGACCATCAGCGCGTCTGTGGTTTCCCCGCCCGGCGTCGGATACAGGACAAGCTCGGTGCCCCCGATGGTCAGTGGCGTCGGCTCGCTGATCAGCTGGTCGGGGACGACGGCCGGGGGGGCGCTCCCGGCGGCCCCGGTGAAGTAGCGCAACCGTGGCCGGTCGCCCTGCTCACCGTCCAGTCCGGCGGGGAAACCGGCCTGGGCGATCACCCGGGTGCCGGGTCCGCGCAGCGCGCCCGCGCCGCCGACGTGGTCCCAGTGCGCGTGGGTGAGGATCAGATGGCTGATCGCCCCGTCCGCCGGCGGGTCAAGGTCGCCTAGCGCGGTCTTGACCCGGTCCTGGGTGGTTCCGGCGTCGATCGCGACGACGCCGTCGCTGGTCGTGATGAACGCCAGATCGCTGAAGTCGTAGCCCTGGGCGACCTGGATACCGGGTTCCGGGCGGAGGATCCTGGGCGAGGTGAAGCGGAACCCGTCGGCGGCGGTGGCCCAGAAGCCGCCGAACATCAGCTGGGTGTCTGCCGGGGCCGCGCCGAGCCCTGACTTGCGCCCGGCCTCGGCGGCCTGCTCATGCTGGCCCAGCACGGCATGGGCCGCGGCGAGGCCGTGGTACGCGGCGCGCAGCAGCATGGCCGGGAACTGGTCCCGGACGGCCAGGACGAACTCCAGGTCGGCCACGGCCTGTTCGGCCCGGCGCCGGTCCGGCGGCAGCCCGGCCAGGGCCAGCCCGCGGAAGTACTGCGGCGGCCCAAGATCGGCGGCCGCGGCCTGGTCCAGCTTGGCCAGCGCGGCGTCCACGTCGTCGCCCAGCCGGGCCTGGAAGAACCCGGCGAGCGTGAGCGGCAGCGCCTCGCCTGGCCGGGCGTCGGCCAGCTCGGAGAAGTAACGGTATCCCTCGGCGTCTGTGCGGGCCGCCGCGAGCCTGGTGGCGAGGGTGACCGTCGTGTTCCGGTCGGCGCCAGGCCAGCGGCCCGCTGACTTGAGCGATTCGACGCTGCGGTCGTGGGTGATCGGTCCGGTCATGACGATTGGTTCCCTTCGGTGCTGGTCGGGTGGGCGGCGACCCGCTGCGGGGCCGGGCGAGCCGCGTTTCGCGAGCGTGGATGAGGTGGGCGGGGTCCCAGCCGGGTTATCGGGCTGCCGGGGCGGGACGCGCCTGGGGCCCGGTTCCGGGTGCGCTGCCGGCTGTTTCGGCTTGGTCGGCCGCCGGGCTCGCTGGCCGGGCGGGCTGGGCGGGCAGGAACAAGACGGCCAGGAGGGCCCCCGCCGCGGCGGCGCCTGCGGCGACGAGGCAGCTGATGGTCAGGCCGGCCAGGAAGGCGTTGGCGGCGGTGTGCTGCAGCGCCTGCCCGAGACCCGGATGGCCGAGGGCCGCGATCTTGCCGGCGGCCACGTACGCCGCGCCGACGGACTGGTGCGCGGTCGCTGCGACCCGGCCGGGCACGCTGGCTGGCAGGGTGGCGGTCAGCCGTGATCCGTACACCGACGCGCAGACGCTGCCGATCACGGCCACGCCGAGCGTGCCGCCGAGCAGCCGGGTGGAGTCGTTGACCGCCGAGCCGACGCCGGCCCTGGCCCGCGAGACAGCGCCCATGATCGACTCGGTGGCGGGCGCCGAGCTCAGGCCCAGTCCGAGCCCGTACAGCACCATCTGGGCCGCGATGACGCCGTAACTGAGCGTCGCGCTGGTAGTCACCGCCACCCAGCCGTAGAACACGGCCATCGCGACCAGCCCCACGGTGACGACGAGCTTGGTCCCGGCCCGCACCGCGAGCTGGGTCCCGGCGACCGACCCGGCGCCGACCGACAACGCCACCGGGAGCAGGCGAACACCAGCCGGCAGCGGGCCGTAGCCGCGGACGAACTGGAAATACTGGGTCATCAGGAAGATGAAGCCGAACAGGGTGAAGAACGACACCGTGACCGCGCCGCTAGCCGCGCTGAACCGCAGGTTGCGGAACAGCCGCACGTCGAGCATCGGGTGCGCAGCACGCCGCTCAGCCGCGACGAACGCGGCCAGCAAGACGGCCGAGGCGGCGAAACCGGCCAGGCTGCGCGCCGCTGCCCACCCGTAGTCCGGCGCCTCAATGATGGTGAAGACCAGCAGCGCCATGGTGGCCGACGACAGCACCAGGCCGGGGATGTCCAGCGCCGCCGCGTCCGGGTCTTTCGACGCAGGAACGACCAGCGCCACCAGGACCGCGGCGGCCGCCGCGACCGGCGCCATCGCGATGAAGACAGACGCCCAGCTGAAGTGCCCCAGCAGCCAGCCGCCCACGATCGGCCCCATCGCGATGGCCACGCCCGCGACCGCGCCCCACAAGCCGATGGCGCGAGCCCGTTCCCTCCGCCCGGTGAAGACGTTGGAGAGCAGCGACAGCGTCGCCGGGAACGTCATCGCGGCGCCCAGCCCCATCACAGACCTGGCCACGATCAGCTGCGCCGGGCCGGACGTGAACCCACCGGCCAGGCTGGCGGTCCCGAACACCGCCAGCCCGGCCAGCAGCATCCCCTTGCGGCCGAACCGGTCAGACAAGCTGCCGAAGGTAAGCAGCAGCGCGGCGAACACGAGGTTGAAGGAGTCGACGACCCACTGCAGCTGAGTAGTGGTGGCATCCAGCTCGCGCACCATCGCGGGAAGCGCCACGTTCACCAGGGTCGTGTCCAGGTTGACCAGGAACGCCGCGAGCAGCAGCGCGACGAGGATCATGGGCTTGGATCGCATAGTTACGCCTTCAGCCCGTGGTCTCAGCAGGTCTTGGGGAATGTGGCCGGCTCGCTGTTCTCCGGCCGGCGCGATCACCGGCACGGGCGAGCGCCTTGGCCTGGACCACATCGGGATCTCGCGGGTCAGGCGGCAGGACTTCGTGCCAGGCAGGCTCGTGCCGGGCCCTCGGCTGGTGAATACGGATGCGCTTCACTGTCATCTCCTCGGTCAGTCGCCGTGTCCGGGTCCGCTTACGAGCCCGGCCTTCTTCGGGGACTGTTCTGCGAGGAACGCTACGAATTCCCGCCAGCGCGGCGCGTCACCCAAAGGTGCGTGCCGGGTGGAATATCGCTGCCCGGCGAACCCTCACACGAAGGTGCCACGGGCGTGCCTGGGTGACGGGTCAGGGGATCAGCCCGAGCTGCCGGGCCCGTGCGACGGCCTCGGTGCGGTTGGCCGCCCCGAGCTTGCCCAGGATGTGGGTCACGTGCTTTTTCACCGTGTCGAGCGCCACTACCAGTTCGTAGGCGATGCGCTGATTAGACCTGCCCGCGGCGAGCAGCCGCAGCACCTCCAGCTCGCGGTCGGTCAGCGGCTCGGCCATGCCCGGTAGGGCGGCGGCCGCTCCCCTCGACGGCGGCGCGGCGCCCGCCTGGCCGCAGGCGCGCAGGAGCCCAGCAAGGTAATCGGGGTCGATGTCGCGGGCTGGGGTTTGCCGGTCTTTCCGCGTGGTGAACAGCCCGGTCAGCAGCGCGAGCAGCGGAGCGCCCTCGTCAGCAAAGACCCGGACGTAGCCCTGCGGGCGGGCGAGCGTGACCGCCTCGGCCAGGGCACCGAGGGCGCCGGGGTGATCGCCACGGGCGGCCAGAGCCAGCGCCCGCAGCGCCTGAATCTCGATGACGCTGCCGATGCGGTCCTGGCTCGCCGCGGTGGCCAGCAGCCGCTGCAGCAGCGCGAGTGCTGGGCCGGGACGGTCCTGGGCGAGCAGCACGCGCGCCAGCAGGAGATACGCCGGCTCCCGGGGGTAATCCGGCTCGTCCTCGGGGCTGAGTCCGGCCGCCTTCACCCACTGGCTGGCCGCCGGCACATCGCCCTGGGCCAGCAGCAGCCGCGCCCGCTGCGTGGGCACCGGGTTGAACAGGGCGACCACTTGCGGGCTCAGCTCGACCTGCCCGGCCTCGCTCATCGCCGCCAGGGCGGCGGCCGTATCACCGTGCGCCTGCCGGATCCGGGCCAGGATGGCCAGGCCGGCGGCCAGCGGCGGGGTGAAGGCCAGCTGCCTGCATAGCGTGACCCCGCGGGTGGCGTGGTCAAGGGCAGCGGCCAGCTCGTCCCGCTCGTACAACACCTCGGCCAGTCCCACGTGCGCTATGCCCAGATGGGGCGGCTGGCTGCTGACCTCACCGGCGATGTCCAGCGCTTGCCGGTAGGTCGCGAGCGCTGCATCCAAGTTGCCCTGGGCGCGCTGCACCTGGCCCAGGTCATGGCAGACCCGCGTAGCGAGGTAGCCCTCGCCAGCCGCCCGCCGCTCGGCGAGGGCCTCGGCCAGGCTGCGTTCCGCCTGCCCGAGCTGGCCGCGTAGCCAGTCCGTCACGGCCAGGTTGGCGCGGACGAGGGTACGCAGGTAGAAGTCGCTTCCGCCCAGCTGGGCGCGGGCCCGCCGATCCCAGGCGACCGCGCCTGCTGCGTCACCCCGAAGACGCGCGAGCTCGGCGCGCAGGAATGCGATCCCCGCGGGGACGTTGGCCAGCACGCCCCCGGCCGGCCCGATCGGCGGGTCAGGGGGCCGGCTGCCGGTCGCGGCGAAGGCGCGCTCAGCGTCGTCCAGCAGTGGCTCGATCGCTTCCACCTGGCCGCTGACGACGGCGTTGAACCCCTGAGCAACGCACAGGCGTGGCCGGGTGCGCAGCACCTCTACAGGAAGCGTGGAAAGCCAGCGGCGCAGAGTCACGCCCTCGCTCCGGCGAAGCAGCAGATCGACGTACCGCTCGACCAGCTGGGCCGCCCAGGCCGCGTCCCCGGCCGCCAGCGCATGCCGCACCGCGTCATCGCCCAGATCGTGCTCATCGGACCAGGCGGCCGCGGCCCGGTGCAGCTCTTGCACCCGGCCGGGCTGTTCCTGCTCCAGGCGGGCGCGGAGCAGATCGGCGAACAGATGGTGGTAGCGCCACCAGCCGCGCACCTCGTCCAGCGGCACCAGGAACAGGCCCGCCCGCTCGATGTGGTACAGCATCTCCTGGCTACCAGTCCGGCCGGTGACCGCGTCACATAGCTCGCCGGACAGCCGCTCCAGCACCGAGGTCTCCAGCAAGAACGTCCGCACCTGCCCGGGCTGGCCGTCGAGGACCTCATCAGCCAGGTAGTCCAGCACAAAGCGGTGGCTCCCGCTGAACGCCGCGACAAACTCAGCCGCATCCGTGCGCCCCCGCAGCGACAGCGCGGCCAGTTGCAGCCCCGCTGCCCAGCCTTCGGTGCGGACCGTCAGCGCCGCCACCGCAGTGTCAGGCAGGGCTGGCCCCGCTGCCGCGCCCAGCAGCGCCGCCGCCTCCTCGGTGGTGAAGCGGAGTTCGCCGGCGCGCAGCTCAGCCAGGTGGCCGCGGGCCCGCAGCCGCGGCAGCGGGAGTGGCGGGTCAGCCCGGCCGGACACCACCAGCAGCAGGCCTGGCGGCAGATTCTCCAGCAAGAACGCGACCGACTCGTGCACCGGGCCGGCGTCGACCAGGTGGTAGTCGTCCAGGATCAGCAGCACCTCATCGCGGCCGGGCTGGGCAGCGAACTCGTTGATCAGGGCGGTCACAAGCCCCTCAAAAGAACGCGGGGCCGGCGGCCCGAGCAGCGGGCCCAGCCGCTCGGCAATCCCGGGTTGCGCCTGATCCAGCGAAGCGACTACGTAGCGCCAGAACCGGGCCGGGTCGTTGTCGCCGGCGTCCAGGCCCAGCCACGCCACCGGCCGCCCGCCACCGCTGGCCCAGTCGGCCAGCAGCGACGTTTTGCCGAATCCCGCTGGAGCGCAGATCAGCACTCTTCCCCGCGCCATCCCCTGGCTGAGCGCCTGCGCTAGGCGCGGGCGCGGCACAAAGCCCGGCTGCGGCCGGGGTACGTGCAGCTTGGTGGCCAGCAGGGCATCCTGCCCGGACAGGGCAGCCCCGTCCGGGGCCGCCACAGGCGGGTCAGCCATCGGGGACCTACCGCTCAGCCGGCCAGCGAGCCTCGGTCCGGCCGCTGGACGGGGCCATTCTATGGTCTGACTCTCCCCAACGGGCGGGCCCGAATGGACGCGCGTCGCGGCAAGATTCCACCCGCGTGGCACCTTCGGGTGACGCCCAGGCCCCGCGTCCGCTCCTAGCCTGCCTGGGAGAAGGCAGCACATCCGGCGGCAGGACGGGAACCGCTGCCCTCAGGGCCGTCCGGTGCGCGACCGGTCATGCCGAGCCCCGCCCCTGCCACCGGCCCTCGCCGGCAAGCCTCTCAGACGAACGAGGTGATCTTGATGACAGCTACCGAGTCCACCCAGCGCCGCGGCGTGACCTTGTGGCGGGCCGCCTGCCGCGCCGCGACGGTCTTGCGGGCCATCCACGACGAGCAGGTCCTGATGTGGGAACTTGTCTGGCAGTCCAGCCGGATGCCCGTGGACCGGGCCGGGCCGCTGGCCTGGACCCCGAGCCTGGACGGGCCCCGGCTGACCGGCCGCCACCTGCCCAGCCCCGGCGAACCCCGGGCCCCGCGCAGGCCATGACCGGCACGCTCCGCCCCAGACGGGCAGCAGT
Source organism: uncultured Actinomycetes bacterium (assembly GCA_963781085.1). GTDB lineage: Bacteria > Actinomycetota > Actinomycetes > Streptosporangiales > Streptosporangiaceae > RYN-230. The sequence continues at coordinate 7,368 of CAWAES010000019.1, read as the reverse complement.
CGCAGCGGCAGCCGGTCAGCCCGGGCCACGGCTGGAGCGGAAGTGAGCACCTCCGGCGGCCCGGCCCAGTACGAGATCCGCGTCGAGGGCATCCTCGACAGCCGGTGGGCTGCCTGGTTCGGCGGCCTGCATATCGAAAGAGACGACACGCAGACCGTCATCTCTGGCTCGCTGGCCGACCAGCCCGCGCTGCACGGTCTGCTGACCAAAATCAGAGACCTCGGGCTCTGCCTGATCTCAGTCCGCCGGCTCGACCCCGATTGACATCAAACATCCTGATCTGCCGCTGACGGTTACCGTCAGGGCCGTACTCGTGGTTCACGGCTCCAGGTGGCGAGGCAGGCCAGGTATCCGGGGGCAGGGCTGGCCCCGGCCTCCAACCGGTGGCCGGCACCGGGGAAGACGGTGGTCTGCTGCAGCCGCGCTGCCTGTCCGGCCGTGTCACGCAGGCGCGCGATGCTGGCCTGGACGGGGACCAGCGGATCATCGCCGCCGAAGATGGCCAGGGTGGGTGTCGTGAGCTGGTCCAGGTCAGGACCGGGATCGTAGTGTCCCCACACGCCCAGCTGCGACCAGGCGGCGGCGTCCAGGCTGAACCCGCCCGCGGCTAGCGCCGGGTACCACGGTTCGTGCTCGCAGGCGGCCAGGATGCGCAGTCCCTCCTGGTGTTCCAGGCCAGCCTGCACCGCCGCAGTCAGCTGCCCAATCAGCGCCGCCGCCTGGTCCGGCTCAGCGCCTGCCCTGGTCAGGGCGTAGGCCTCAGACTCCGCGAAGGACACCGCCGGGCAGGAATTGATGATCAGATGCCGCGGTGTAGCCAGCCGCGCGCACAGGCGCAGCGCCACCCATCCGCCTTCGCTGTGACCAAGCACCCCTACCGAGCCGGGAGTGACCTGCGGACGCGCCTGCAGGGCCGCCACGGCAGCAGCGGCATCGGCCGCCAGGTCATCGACCGTGGCCGTGGTCCAGTCGCCGCTAGACCGGCCGACGCCACGCTTGTCATAGGCGAGTACCGCCACGCCTGCGTTGACCAGATGGTCACGCAGCAGGTCGAAGAACCCATCGTTGTGCCGGTCTGACGGGCCCGAGCCGCCAATCAGCACAATGCCGGGCGACGCTGAAGCCGGGCCCGGCACCGTTATGGTCGCGCTGAGCCGCACACCAGCAGCTGAAAACTCCACGTCCTCCGTTTCCACCCAGCCAGCCTCTCACCCAGACCGGGCGAACAACGGCGACGGCAGCCTTCCAGGCCGAGCTTGCGTTGCTACCGGGAAAGCAGCCGGCGGAGTCCGCGGTCGACGTCGTCCATGAGGGAAGCAGGCAGGTGGCCGGCCTGGGTACCCAGGTCCGTCTGGTCGAGGGTCACCAGGGCAGTGACGTTGACCACGGAGTCCCGCGGCAGGCCCGTAGCAGCCGCGGGGACAAAGACGTTGCCAGGCATCGTCGCGAGCCTCGTGTTCGAGGTGATCACCGCGGCCACCGTGGTGCTGAGCCGGCTGGCGTTGAAGGGCTCCGACTGGATCACCAGGACCGGTCGGCGTTTCGCCGGCTTGCTCCCGGAGATCTCCCCGAGATCAGCCCAGTAGACGCCGCCACGGTGGATCACCAGTCATCCTCGGCGAGACGGCGCCGCCCGGCGCTCACCGCAACCGGACCGGACTCGTCGGTCCCGGCGGTCTCCAGCGCCTCGTCGATCTGGCGGGTTAGCGAGTGGCCTGCGAGTTCGTCCAGATAGACCTCGGCGGCGCGGGCGAAGAACTCCGATCGGCTGATGCCAAGTTCCTTCGACTTCTTCGTGGCCCGCTCGAACGTGGCGTCCGGGAGTGATATTGCCGTCTTCACACCGCCCGTATAACCGGGTATAACCTCGTCTTTAGCGCCACGTTAGTCTGCTGAGTTCTCCGCGCGGCTGTCGAGCCAGAGCGCCCAGGGCTCTATCGTGGCGACCTGGAGCAGTCCGGCGGTAGCCCAGGGATCATCGGCCAGACGTTCCTTGACTTCGTTCTCGTCCGCGGCCTTGACCACGTGCAGGCTCTGCTCACCGTCACCGACCGGGCCGCCCAGGATGACAAAGCCGTCATCGACGAGCGCGTCCATGAATGCCGCGTGCTCATCCCATGCCTCCTGGGCCCGGATTTGGCGCGAGGTGTCCCATCCTGGCCCGTGGACGAGTCTCACTGCGAAATTGGCCATGGCGGGAGAGTACTGGCCACTACCGACAGGCACCCCCGTCCGAGCCGGCCTGCTTCGGCACCAGCCACCAAAGATGGTGGGCCGGCTGTCTTACCGGCATCCGGAGTAGGGAACCTGGCCCAGGTCGGGGAAGCCCGGCAGCTGGATCACCGCCGGCCGACCCTGCTGGTCGTAGTGGAGTGCGAACTGGACCGGCAGCGGTTGCGGGCATCTGACCAGGACCTGGAACGTGACCGTGAACCAGGAGCTGGCTCCACGTCCAAGGGTAGGAGGGAGGATGCGACCTGACGCGTCGTCGGCAGCCGCCAGCTGCCCGCAGGGCCCCCAGGCTTGCGAGGTCACCTTGAGCCCGCCCAGCGGAAGCACGACCTGGATCCGGCGGAGCCTGAGCGTGGCCAGCGACAGGTTCGTGATCTCCAGGCCCACTTGCAGCTCGCGGCCGGTCTGCACGGAGCATTCCAGACCGGACTGGCTCAACGGGAAGCCGCCCGCCGAGAACGGAGCGGCCGGCGCGGCAGGCGCGGCGGCGCGGGACGGCAAGGGCGGCGCGACATGTTCCCCGGCGTGCCGGACGCCGACGGCGTAGCCGATGGCCAGGCCGGCCACGAGCGCCACCACCCCGGGGACGAGAGCGGCCGATGGTGGCCACCACCGGGGCGCCCGCCTTCGTGGGCCGCCCAGCTCCAGGACATCGTCACCGGCGCCAGGCCCGTCACCGTCCGTAACGGTCACCCGTCGAACATTTTCCATCCATCCCCGTCCACAGTACGCGGGGAAGTCATGGGAGCTGAAAGCCTCACTCCTGCTGCGGTCAGCTGGGAGGAAGTAGTGCCGCCGCGAGGCTGCCGGCCAGCCATCGGTTGAAGTCGGCGGTGCTCCAGCTGCGCTGAGCGATCAGCAGCCGGTAGAGGTGGCCGTCTGTGAGCGCCCAGCAGAGTTCCGCGGCACGTTGCTCGGTCATGCCGACGGCCAGCCCGTCCAGGGACGCGAGATACTGGATGAACGCGGTCGCGCCCAGCATCCGGTTGCCGCTCGCCTCGGCGAGCAACTGTGCGGCCGCCGGGTCGATATCGGCGGCGGCGATGAGAACTTCGCCAAGCGGCGTGGTGCGGGCGGCGACGTCGGACACGGCCTGCACCCAGAGCATGAGTGCCTTCCGCGGATCGGACTCGGCCAGGATCGCCTTGATCGCCGGGCGGTCGGCCAGGGCTATCGGCTCGTCGTCGCCGACGATGGCCCAATCCAAGGCCAGCTTGAGCAGGGCCACCTTGCCGCCCACTGAGTTGAACACGGTACGCCGGCTCACGTGCGCGGCCTCCGCTATCCCGTCGATCGTCGTGGCCGCATAACCCTGAGCCAAGAAAAGATCGTGAGCCGCGGTGACGATCGCCCGCCGGGTACGGCGGGCCTGCTCGTCGCGGACCTGCGACGCGTACCGCTTCGGCGGCTGGCTCGCTGGGTCAGGCGGCTGGGTCGTCACATCGGGCTGACTCGTCGCGCCGGGCGGAAGACTCATCGTGACCCGCCCGGAGCCTTGACGTTCCCCCAAATTCGTTGCACTATAAGTGCAGTAATCACACTGAGAGCATACCAAACTTCCGCGCGTGCACAGTAGCGACAGCGAAAGAAGTGGGGAATCTCATGTCCAGTGCCACGTCCACCGGCAGCGCCTGGGACCGGCGGCAGTGGCTCATCCTGGGCGTGATCGGCCTGGCGCAGCTGATGGTAGTGCTGGATCTGACGGTGATGAACGTCGCGCTGCCGTCCGCGCAGCGGGCGCTGCACTTCACCACCGTGGACCGGCAGTGGGTGGTCACCGCCTACACCCTGGCGTTCGGCAGCCTGCTGCTGCTCGGCGGGCGGCTGGCCGACCTGCTGGGCCGCAAGGTCACGTTCCTGACCGGCCTGGCCGGGTTCGCCGGCGTGTCGGCCATCGGCGGCGCCTCAGTCAATTTCGCCATGCTGATCACCGCGCGGGCCTGCCAGGGCGCGTTCGCGGCGCTGCTGGTGCCGTCGGCGCTGTCGCTGCTGACCACCACGTTCACCGGGCCCAAGGACCGCGGCAGGGCGTTCGCTGTCTACGGGGCGATCGCCGGGGCTGGCGGCGCGGTGGGCCTGCTGCTCGGCGGCGCGCTGACGGAGTACCTGTCCTGGCGGTGGACCCTGTATGTGAACCTGCTCTTTGCCGCGGTGGCCTTTGCAGGGGGAGCGCTGCTGCTGGAGCGCCAGCCGTCCCCGGTTAAGCCCAAGCTGGACATCCCCGGCGTGCTGCTGGTCTCCGGCGCACTGTTCTGCCTGGTCTACGGCTTCTCCAACGCGGCCGGGCGCAGCTGGCACGCGCCGTCCACCTGGGGGTTCCTCGCCGTCGGCGCGGTGCTGCTGGCGGTTTTCGCGTTCTGGATGAGCCGGGCGGCCCACCCGCTGCTGCCACCCCGGGTGGTGCTCGACCGCAACCGGGGCGGCGCCTACCTGTCGATGCTCATCGCCTCGGCCGGGCTGTTCGGGATCTTCTTGTTCCTGACCTACTACCTGCAGCAGACGCTCGGGTACTCGCCGCTGGTGACCGGCGTGGCGTTCCTGCCGATCAGCGCCGGCCTCATCCTCGCGTCCAATCTGTCCACGATCGTGCTGATGCCCAGGTTCGGGCCCAAGCCGCTGGTCGCGTCCGGGATGCTGGCCGCGGCAGGCGCGATGGTCTGGCTGGCTCAGCTGGGCCCGCACAGCGGCTACGCCGGAGGCGTGCTCGGCCCCATCATCCTGGCCGCCGTCGGCGTGGGCATGGTGATCGCGCCGGTGATCAACACCGGCACCTTCGGCGTGGCCCCGCAGGACGCGGGCGTCGCCTCCGCCACCGTCACCGTCGGGCAGCAACTCGGCGCCTCGGTCGGCACGTCGCTGCTGAACACCATCTTCACCGCCGCCGTCACCTCCTACCTCGCCGCCCACCTCGCCGCAGCCCGGCTGATCGGCCGCCGGGCGCTGACCGGGCTGGCGCTGGCGCACGGCTACGACACCGCGTTCTGGTGGACCGCCGGCATCTTCGCCGTCGGTGCGGTCACGGCCGGCGTCCTGCTCCGCCCCGGGCCACTGCGCCCGGCGAGCACGCCGCCCCCGGCACACGCCGAAGTGACTGCACAAACCCAGGCCGGACCTGCACTTCCCGGGTAGCAGGACCAGGCTGCCGGGTCGGCAGCGTCGACGGCTCATCTCGATGACAAACCAGTGACAAATGATCAAGGCCCGGCTTCCCTGGAGTGGGAACCGGGCCTGTGACCTGCTACTTCATGAGTAGCCCCGAGCGGATTCGAACCGCCGCTACCGCCTTGAGAGGGCGGCGTCCTGGGCCACTAGACGACGGGGCCAGACACTGCATCGTAGGGTACCGCGCGGGATGACGCCAAATGGACGTGGCCCCGGCGTACCTCGCCCCGGGGGGCGCGCATCGAAGGGGCAGGTCACGACCCCAGCCCGGACAGGCCGGGCAAATCAGCAGTTCTGCCCGCCAAAAGCCAGAAATCCGGAAACGGCGGACAGTAGCGCATGATCACATTTTGTAGGGGTAGATGCCGCGCATGTTGGCATTCATCCTCGTGCTGCTGATCGTGGGACTCATCGCCGGAGCGCTGGCGCGCCTGCTCGTGCCCGGCCGCGACCCCATCGGCCTGCTGGGGACCATCGTCCTCGGCGTGCTGGGGTCCTTCCTCGGCGGGTTCATCCTGAACCTGATCGAATACCACACCCTCGCCGTCCACCACCTCCGTACCGCGGGGATCATCGGCTCCATCGTCGGCGCCCTGATCCTGCTGATCCTGTTCCGGCTGTCTGGCCACGAGCGGGGCCACAAGCGGTACAGCCGCAGCCGCAGCCGTACCAGCCGCCGTCGCCGCTGGATCTGACCGCGTCTGCCCGCCCGTGACCCGGCTGGCCCGCGACGGACTGGCCTGGTCACCGCACGGAACTCGGCCCGGCACCCATCCCCCCATGGTGCCGGGCCGTCCCGTCCGCCCGGGCATGCCTGGCCGCCGGCGCCCAGGCATGCCCGGGCCGGGGCGAGCGTTGAGCAGGGCATGGACGTACCCCACCCGATGGACGTCACGACGGCCGTAGACCGCTGGCGGCTCGAACCGCATCCGGAAGGCGGCTTCTTCCGGGAGACCTACCGCTCCCCGCTGCGGACGCTTCCGGCCGGGTGGCCCGGCGAGCGGGCCCTGGCCACGGCGATCCTGTATCTGCTGCCCGCTGGCCAGGAGTCCGCATGGCACCGGGTCCGGGGCGACGAGCTGTGGCTCTGGCAGGGCGGCGCACCCATGGAGCTGCGGATCGGCGAGGAGACCCGCCAGGTCGGGCCGGACCCGCGAGCCGGGCACGAGCCCCAGGTCCTGGTCCCGGCGGGAGCCTGGCAGTCCGCCACTCCCGTCCCGGCCACACCACCGGCCTCCTGGTCCCTGGTCGCCTGCCTGGTCTCACCGGGCTTCGACTTCGCCGACTTCGAGCTGCGCTGAACCGCGGCTCTTGACGCTCATCGTTTCGCGGGAGGGGGGTCGGTTCGGCTACACTGCTCAGGCGCAGTGCGCGATGGGGTATGGGGTAATTGGCAGCCCGACGGGTTCTGGCCCCGTTAGTCTAGGTTCGAGTCCTGGTACCCCAGCAGGATCGAAAAACCGGCAGGCCTCCTCGACCAGGAGGGCCCTGCCGGTTTTCGTTTCCCGTCCTGGGGCTAACCGCAGGCCTTGATCGCGTGCGCCAGCCGGGCCAGGGTCCGCTCCCGCCCCAGCAGCTCCATCGACTGGAACAGCGGCGGAGACACGCGGCGCCCAGTCACCGCGGCGCGCACCGGCGCGAACGCCGCCCCGCGCTTGAGGCCGAGCCCGGTCGGCTCGACCAGTGCCGCCCCCAGGGCCGCCTGGATAGCCTCCCACGTCCACGGCTCGACCTCGGCTACCACTGCCTCCGCGGCCTGGAGCACGGGCAGCGCGTCCGGGCCGAGGGCCCGCTCGGCCTCCTGGGCATCCACCTCGAAATGCTCTTCGTCGGCGAACAGGAAGCCGAGCATGCCTGGCGCCTCGGTGAGCCGGCTGATCCGGGTCTGGATGAGCGGCGCGGCCGCCGTGACCACGGCCAGCTCCGCCGCACTGACCGGATCGCCGATCACCCCTGAACGCTGCAGGAAGGGGA
>CAWAES010000018.1:0-35322 GCA_963781085.1 uncultured Actinomycetes bacterium | reverse complement strand
GTGAAACAACGGGGGCACCTGTTCCTTGAGATGCTCCGTAGGTTTCTGGAACAGTGCGCCGGACGGGTAAGCAGGGTCGCGGCACTCGCCGCAGGACCTGAAGCCCTGGTCCTCGTAGTAGTTGTGCAGTTCCTTGTTGGTGCGCCACACGTCAACCCGTATCCACTTAGCGCCGTAGGCCTCTCTCGCCCTCAGGCCCGCCCAGTCCAGGAGTGTCGTCCCGAGCCGCCGCCCGGCGTGGTCACGGCGGACGACCAGGCGGCGCACGTAGACCGCCGGTTCGCGCTGCTGGTCAGCGGGCCAGATCGGGTAGTCCTCCGGGTCCGCCGTGATCGTGGCGACCGCAAGTCCGCTGTCGTGCAGCAGCGAGGTCTTGCCCGCGGTCAGGTCGCGGCGGATCCGGTTGCTCCGGTCTTCCTCGCTGCGCCACGGCTGGGTCCACTGATCGGTGTCCTTGGTGGCCCGCAGCCACTGAGCCGCTGCGTCGATGAGGCCCACGATGACGTCGTGATCGTCTTCACCGGCGCGGCGGAGTTCCAGCGGTACATAACTCACGATTCCAAATCCTGCCCATAACGAACGATTTGGAATCGCGGCCTGCCGGGCCGAAAGGCCGGTCAGGGCCTGGCCACGCGTCACTGGATGGGGCCCGGAGAGGGCGGCCGGGCCCGTGGGGACACCGGAAGCCGTGGGATCTGACAATCGTCCCTTCGGCCACTCCTGACCCAGGGGTCGTGCTATTTTCATTCCCCGCTGTCGGCGCTGGCTGGCCGTCCAAGCTCACTCAGCGCCGGCAGCGTGCTATGACCGTGACGGCATCCGAACTACGGAGATGCCTCCGGCCGGGAAACGCCCTACTCTTCAGCGTGGGTCGTAGTGCTCATAACGGTACTGGAGCGACGGGCGACCGATGCGCTTGGCCATGACACCTCCTCGTTCCTTATCGCACTGATTCGCGCCCGGAGAATCCCGGGTTAGCCAGGGCTGGTGCCCTGTTCCGTGGCCCTCAAGCAGGCTGGCTCACGGAAGTCTCTGGTTACCTCTCCGAAAAGTTCTCTTCTCAGGCCGTGGTCGAGGACGGCTCGCCATCCGCGGCGGGCGGGGTAGCGATCGCGTCGGGCACCTGCCCGACGTTGACGGCGAACTGGTTCCGGTCCGCCGGGTACACGCTGACCGTGAGCCTAAAAGGCGCGCCGGTTTCGTCGAATGCCGTCCGTCGGGTTTCAATGACCGACACCCGGCCATCGTCCGCCAGTCCGAAGAAACGGGCCTCTGTCGCGTCCGGCGGCCGCACTTTCACGGTGTCCCGGTAGCCGACCTGCTTGATGCCGGCGCTTTCCCGGAGGTATTCGACCGATCCCTGCTGAATGTCGTTGGCGTCGATGAGACGTGTGGCTCCGCGCTGGACCAGGCTCAGCGGATAGAAAGAGGTCTGCAGCGACCATGGCGTGCCATCGATATGGCGCTCCTGGTGGCGGCTGACCACGGTGGATCCCTCGTCCGCTTGCAGTTCCTCCGCGAGTGAGCTGCCCGCCTGCTGGATCTCGACGCGGGGCGGGCTGACGTCCCCGGCCCGAAGGGTGGCTCTCACCTCGTTCAGGTAGATGTCGCCGTCGCTGCCGACCCCCGGATCCCCGGTCAGCGTGTTGACGAACGGGACGATCTTCTGCACGACGAACGTGCCCTGGCCCGGCCGGGTCTCCACCAGCCCCCGGGTGATGAGGAGCTTGATGGCGTCGCGGACCGTATTCCGCGACGCGTTGTACTTCTCCCGGAGCTCCAGCTCGGTCCGGAGCTGGGCGCCAGGGGGCAGCTCACCGGCCTCGATCTGGCGGCGGAGATCCTCGGCGATCTGCCGGTACATCGGGTCAACCATGGCACCTCCCAGAGATCCCAACCACCCCTACAGATGGGCTGGCTGGACCCGAAAGGATCATACCCATTATCTGGGTCTTCAGAATCTTTGGGCTGTCTGGGTTTAGTCCCTTCGTGAGGGGCTATAACCGGGTTAGATAGCCAAAGGTTGGGATGACTAGGATGGCTAGATCCATTGGGGTGAGCCTAGCAGTACCTCTGCTTGGGCGCACATGGATCAGCCATCTTGACCCCAACACCCGCCTCACCCCAGCCATCCATGCCGGAGATGAGGTAGAGCAGGACGGCGGCACCACCGCCGGAGGCCAGAAAGTTAGGGGAACTGTCATGGCCACCACCCTCCTCCTCATCGGAATCGTGATCTTCGTAGCAGGCGCCGCAGTCGGTGGCGTCCTCCTCGTGAGCTGGGGAATCCGCCGGGAGGAGCGGGATTTCTCGCTGACCCGCCGCGCCCCCGGCCTGGCCAGCCAGGGCGCCCGCCAGGTGACTGGCCTCTGGGTCCGGCGGCGGACTGACCTAGACCCCGTCCTCGAACGACAGCCGGAAATGCTCGTCTCAGCCGGCCAGGAGCCAGGCCGGCCGGGCCCGCGGGGGACCCGGTCGGCCTGCCACCGGAGGCATCCGCGCCACACCATAGCGGGGGCATGGTGTGGCGCGGATCGCTGTCCGGACCAGGCTGGCCCGCTCCTGTCACGTCGTCCGCGCCGCGCCGTCGTGAGGGAAAGGCAGGGCGCGCAACCTTGTCGGCGCAGCTCAGCCGGAGCGAGTGGTCTCGAACACTAAGCTCGGCAGCGTGCAAGATTCCGCGACACCCGCTCCTTATCCCTGGCCGCCGCAATCCGCCACGGGGGTGGGCTCGGTGCCCGGCACCGACCCGCTGGAGGCCATCCGGCTCGTCTTCGACGAGCTTCCGGACCTGCCCCACCTGGCCGAGCTGCCGAACCGCGGGGTGGGCGCGGACATGATCGGCCGGACCGCCGGGCTGCTGGTCAACCTGTCGGTGGACGCGACCACCCGGGGCTGGCGCCTCGCCGACCGGCCCGGCCGGGACGTGCGGCGCGCGCAGTCCCTGCTCTCCCGCGACCTCGACGCGCTGGAAGAGGTGGCCGACGGCTACCAGGGCCCGCTGAAGCTGCAGGTCTGCGGGCCGTGGACGCTGGCGGCCAGCCTGGAGCTGGCCCGCAGCCAGGAGCCGGTGCTGGCCGACCCGGGCGCGGTCCGGGACCTGACCGCGTCGCTCGCCGAGGGGGTGGCCGCGCACCTGGCCGGGGTGCGCGCCCGGGTGCCCGGCGCCCGGCTGCTGCTCCAGCTGGACGAGCCGTCGCTGCCCACCGTGCTGGAGGGCGGGGTGCCGAGCGCGAGCGGGCTGAACCGGGTCCGGCCGGTCGAGGAGGCAGACGCCGAGTCGGCCCTGCGCGCGGTGCTGTCCGCCGCGCAGGGCGCCACCGTGGTGCACTGCTGCGGAATGTCGGCGCCCCTTGGCATCATCAGGAGCGCGGGCGCGGCCGGGGCGGGGATCGACCTCGGCGTGCTCCGCCGGGGGGAGGAAGAGGTGCTGGCCGAGGCGGTCGAGGCGGGTCTGGGGATCTTCGTGGGCGCGGTACCGGCTACGCCGGCGCCAGCTGCCCGGGTGGCCGCACCAGCCGGCCGGCCGCAGGCCGGCGGCCCCGGTCCCGCTGCTACTTCTCCGCAACGAAACCCGGTCGGCGCCCAGCCCACCGCCCAGCGGGTCGTGGAGCTGTGGCGCCAGATGGGATGGCCGGCCGCCCGCCAGCCCGGTGCTTCAAAGATCAGCGCGGCGGGTATCGCGGCCCAGGTGGTGATCACCCCGGCCTGCGGACTGGCCGGCGCCCCGCCGGACTACGCCCGGGCCGCGCTGGCCGCCTGCCGGGAGGCGGCCCGGATACTCCCCGAGCTGATTGAGGAGGAAGCGCCGTGACCGAGCCCGCTGGAGCAGAAGCCCGTCCCGCGAGCCAGGCGGACGAGGTGCCCGCGAGCCAGGCGGAGGAGTCGGGCGGGATTCCCGGATCCGCCGTGGACGCGGCGGCCCGGCACCGGCACGCCGAGCTGAGCGCGGAGATCACCGAGGCCAACCACCGCTACCACGTGCTGGACTCGCCGACGATCTCGGACGCGGAGTACGACGCGTTCATGCGCGAGCTCCGGGCGCTGGAGGAGCAGTTCCCGGAGCTGCGCACCCCGGATTCCCCCACCCAGCGGGTGGGCGGGGCCATCTCCACCGAGTTCACCCCGGTGGAGCACCTGGAGCGGCTGCTCAGCCTAGACAACGCGTTCTCTCCCGAGGAGTTCGACGCCTGGGCCGCCCGCGCCGAGCGGCTCGGCGGGACCGGCCCGTACCTGTGCGAGCTGAAGATCGACGGGCTGGCCGTGGACCTGGTGTACCGGGGCGGCGCCCTGGTCCGGGCGGCCACCCGCGGGGACGGGACGACCGGGGAGGACGTCACCCCGAACATCCGCACCATCGCCTCGGTCCCGCTCCGGCTCACCGGCCCGGACGTGCCGGAGACGCTGGAGGTCCGGGGTGAGGTGTTCTTGCCGGTGGCGGCCTTCCACGAGCTGAACGAGCGGCTGACCGCGATGGGCCGGCCGCCGTTCGCCAACCCCCGCAACTCGGCCGCGGGCTCGCTGCGCCAGAAAGACCCGCGGGTCACCGCGACCCGGGCGCTGCAGCTGATCGTGCACGGCGTGGGGCTGGCTACCGGTGACGCCCCGGAGACCCACTCCGGCTGGTACGAGCGGCTGCGCGGATGGGACCTGCCGGTCAGCGACCTGTTCCGGGTGGTGCCGGAGCTGGACGGGGTGCGGGACTACATCGCGAACTACGGCGAGCACCGGCACGACACGCCGTATGAGATCGACGGGGTCGTGGTCAAGATCGACCGGCTCGACCTGCAGCGCCAGCTGGGCCACACCAGCCGGGCGCCCCGCTGGGCCATCGCCTACAAGTACCCGCCCGAGGAGGTCAACACCCGGCTGCTGGACATCCAGGTCAACGTGGGCCGGACCGGCCGGGTCACCCCGTTCGCGGTCATGGAGCCGGTGGTGGTCAGCCAGTCCACGGTCAACCGGGCCACCCTGCACAACGCCGACGAGGTGGCCCGCAAGGGCGTCCTGATCGGGGACATGGTCGTGCTGCGCAAGGCCGGTGACGTGATCCCCGAGGTGGTCGGGCCGGTGGTGGACGTGCGCACCGGGGACGAGCGGGCGTTCGAGTTCCCGGCCGTGTGCCCGGCGTGCGGCACCCCCCTGGTCCGGGAGGAGGGCGGGGTGGACTGGCGCTGCCCGAACACCCGGGCCTGCCCGGCCCAGCTGCGGGAGCGGCTGTTCCACCTGGCCGGCCGGGGCGCCCTGGACGTCGAGGTGCTCGGGTACGAGGCGGTGACCGCGCTGCTCGACTCGGGCCTGGTCACCGACGAGGGCGACCTGTTCTCGCTGACCGACGAGGACCTGGCCACCAGCGCGTTCTTCGTGAACAAGCAAGGCACCCTGACCGTGAACGCGGGCAAGCTGATCGGCAACCTGGAGGACGCCCGGCGCCGCCCGCTCTGGCGGATCCTGGTCGCCCTGTCGATCCGGCACGTGGGCCCCACCGCGGCCCGCGCGCTCGCGGCCCAGTTCGGCTCGCTCGACGCGATCACGGCGGCCTCGGCGGAGGCCCTGGCCGCGGTGGACGGGGTGGGACCGACGATCGCGGCCTCGGTGATCGAGTGGTTCGGGGTGGACTGGCACCAGGAGATCGTCCGGAAGTGGCGGGACAACGGGGTCCGGCTGGCGACGCCCGGCTGGACCCCGCCTCCTGCTCCCGAAGACCCGGGAGCTGGTCTCCCGCTGTTCGGGGTGGCCGTGGTCATCACGGGCAGCCTGGACTCCTTCAGCCGGGACGAGGCCGCGGAGGCGGTTCAGGCCCGGGGCGGGAAAGTCACCTCGTCGGTATCGAAGAAGACGTCGTTCCTGGTCGCCGGCGATAAGCCCGGCAGCAAGCACGACAAGGCGATCAGCCTGGGCGTCCCCGTGCTCGACGAGGCGGCCTTCCAGATACTGCTGGACAATGGCCCGGACGCGGCCGCCGGGGCCGTGCAGGCCGAGGGCGCGATCCCTGATGCCGCCGGGACTCCTGTGTCCGCAGACGACCAGTGATAATGACGTACCGCTCGGTTCGGCAAAATTGATTCAGTGGCGTAAAACGCTCTGACCTGCGAAATCCTTGATGCTCAGCAATGGATCGTAACGGATAGTGTGCGATTGGCTTCGCGAAGTACGGGTTTCGCCGTACCCTGCTGAGAGAGCCACGCGCATCCCCGGTTGGCGGCACGAGGACACCATGAGGGATCCGAACGACACCAGGGACATCGGTCCGCGGATCGGTTCCCCGCTCTGGAACTACATCACCGCCGTCACGGTGGCGGGGCTGGGTGCCTTCCTGGTCGCCGTGCACGGCCTGCCTGGCTCGGGGATCTCCCGGCTGCTGGAACAGCCGCTGCTGTGGGCCGTCGCCGCCCTGGCCCTGCTCGGCGAGCTCAAGCGGATCGTGACGCCGGGCAAGTCCGCGGCGGACGCCGGCGCCGTCTCGGTGACCTTCTGCTTCGCCGCCCTGCTCTACTGGGGCTTCCCGGTGGCCGCGGTGCTCCGGGCGGTCACCACGCTGGTGGTCGCCCTCTGCTCGCGCCGGGCGCTGTTCCGGGCGTTCTTCAACGTCGCCCAGCTCACTCTCAGCCTGGCCGCCGCGGCGGTGGTCCTGTCGGCCGCCCACGTCCACCCGACGCCGGCCCGGCCCTGGGTTCCGGCCGGGAGCCAGCTGGCCGCCGTCGGCCTGGCCGCGGCCGCCTACTTCACCTGCAACTTCCTGCTGGTCGGGGTGGCCGCGGCCCTGCACGCGCGGGCGTCCCTGCGGGTCACGCTGCGCCGGGCCCTGCCTTATCAGTCGTTCGTCACCCTGGCCCTGCTGTCCGCGGCGCCGCTGGTGGTCGTGGCGATGAACCGCTCGGTGCTGCTGCTCCTGCTGTTCCTGCTGCCGCTCAGCGCGGTCTACGCCAACGCGGCCATGTCGCTGAACCGGGAGTACCAGGCGCTGCACGACCAGCTGACCGGGCTGCCCAACCGCACCCTGCTGCTGCGCCGCACGGCCGACGCCCTGAGCGAGGCCGGGCGCACCGGCGCCAAGTGCGGCTTCCTGCTCCTGGACCTGGACCGGTTCAAGGAGGTCAACGACACCCTCGGGCATCCGCTGGGTGACCGGCTGCTCCAGGTGATCGCCTACCGGCTGGCCCGCAGTGTCCGGCCGGGTGACGTGGTCGCCCGGCTGGGCGGCGACGAGTTCGCGGTGCTGCTGCCCGCGGTCCGGACCATCACGGTGGCCGCCGAGGTGGCCGCCCGGCTGCGGGCCGCCCTGGCCGAGGCGGTGCGGCTGGAGGGCATGACGTTCGAGATCGAGGCCAGCGTGGGCATCGCGATGTACCCAGACGACGCCGCGACGGTGGAAGTGCTCCTGCAGCGCGCCGACGTGGCCATGTATCTGGCCAAGGAACGGCGGACCGGGGTGGAGACCTACGTGGCCCGGGCGGACCACTACTCCCCGGCGCGGCTGTCTCTCCTCGGCGACCTGCGGCGCGGCATCGACCGGGGCGAGTTCGAGCTGCACTACCAGCCCAAGGTGTTCCTGGCCACCGGTCAGGCCGCCGGGCTGGAGGCCCTGCTCCGCTGGCAGCACCCGGACCGGGGACTGCTCGGGCCGGCCGAGTTCATCCCGCTGGCTGAGCAGTCCTTCTTGATGCGGGAGCTCACCGTGCACGTGGTCCAGCTCGCGCTCCGCCAGGCGTCGGCCTGGCGGAGCAGCGGGCTGGCGGTCCAGCTGTCGGTCAACGTCTCCCGCCGCGACCTGCTCGGCGCCGGCCTGGCCGCCACGATCGAGCGCGAGCTCGCCGGGCATGGCCTGCCCCCGGGCGTGCTGCTGCTCGAGATCAGCGAGCGGGCGCTGAACCGTGAGGCCGCCGACATCGCGGGCGGCCTGAGCGCGCTGCGGGCCCTCGGCATCGAGCTCAGCGTGGACGACTTCATGACCGGGTACTGCTCGGTGGGCCGGCTGAAGGAGATGTGCATCGGCGAGGTGAAGATCGATCCGTCCTTCGTCGCCGCTGTGACCAGCAGCCCGGACACCGAGCTGATCGTGCGCTCCGCGGTGCATCTGCTGCGCGGGCTGGGCATCCGCTCGGTGGCGGAGGGGGTCGAGTCGCCGCAGGTCGCAGCCAGCCTGCGGGCCATGGGCTGCGACGTGGCCCAGGGCTGGCAGTTCAGCCGGCCGCTCAACGCGGCCGCCGCCGCGGACTGGCTGGCCCGCCGGCACGCCGCGCCGGTCGCCCCGGCCGCGGCCACGAAGCCGCCGCCGGGTCCGAGGCCGGCCCCGGCCGCCAGGCCAGCCTCGGCCACCACGCCGCCGCCGGGTTCGCGCCCGGTCTCAGCCGCGGCCCCGGACCCGCGGCCCGCCGGCGCGCCAGCCGGGGAGGTGCCGGCTCCGGTGCCCGACGGTGACCGCCTGGACGCCGCGGCCCGGCCGTAAATGCCGTCAGCCTGCCCCGGCCCCGGGCCTAGGATGGCTTCATGCCCATTGACCGTGCCGAAGTGGCCCACCTGGCCCGGCTGTCGAGACTGGCCCTGACCGACGGTGAACTCGATCACTTCGCGGTCCAGCTCGACCAGATCATCGCGGCCGTCACGCGGGTCCAGGAAGTCGCCGCGGAGGGCATCCCGCCGACCACGCACGCGGTCCCGGTGACCAACGTGTTCCGTGACGACGTGGTGGTTACACCGCTCGGCGCGGACCTGGCGCTGGACCAGGCGCCGGCCGTGGAGCAGCAGCGGTTCCGCGTCCCGCGGATCCTGTCGGAGGACTGACCGTGAACGAGACCAGGCCAGGCGAAGCCGTGCCTACTCCCGACCGCGCGGGCGAGCTGACCCGGATGACGGCGGCCGAGCTCGCCGCCGCGATCGCGGGCGGCCAGGTGTCCGCGCTGGAAGTGACCGAGGCCCACCTGGGCCGCATCGACGCAGTCGACGGGCAGCTGCACGCCTTCCTGCACGTCGCGGCGGACCGCGCCCGGGCCGCCGCCCGCGCGGTGGACGAGCGCCGCGCGGCGGGAGAGGTCCTCGGGCCGCTGGCCGGCGTCCCGCTGGCCCTCAAGGACGTCTTCACGACCACGGACATGCCGACCACCGCCGGCTCCCGCATCCTCGGCAGCTGGCAGCCGCCGTACGACGCGACGGTGACCCGCCGGCTCCGCGAGGCGGGCGTGGTGCTGCTGGGCAAGTCGAACCTGGACGAGTTCGCGATGGGCTCGTCCACCGAGAACTCGGCCTTCGGGCCGTCGCACAACCCGTGGGACCTGGCCCGGGTACCCGGAGGGTCCTCGGGTGGCTCGGCCGCGGCGGTCGCGGGCTTCGAGGCCCCGCTCGGCGTCGGCACCGACACCGGCGGGTCCATCCGGCAGCCCGCCGCGGTCTGCGGGATCGTCGGGGCCAAGCCGACCTACGGCGGGCCGTCCCGGTACGGCCTGATCGCCTTCGCGTCGTCGCTGGACACTCCCGGGCCGCTGGCCCGGACCGTGCTGGACGCGGCCCTGCTGCACGAGGCGATCTCCGGCCACGACCCGTGCGACTCCACGTCGGTGGACGCGCCGGTCCCGCCCGTGGTGGCCGCCGCCCGGCAGGCCGACGTGAGCGGCCTGCGCATTGGGGTGGTGCCGGAGCTGAGCGGCGAGGGCTACCAGCCGGGGGTGCTGGCCCGGTTCCACGAGGCCGTCGAGCTGCTGGAGTCCCTGGGCGCCAAGATCGTCGAGGTGTCCTGCCCGCACTTCACTTACGCACTGCCGGCCTACTACCTGATCGCGCCCAGCGAGTGCTCCTCGAACCTGGCCCGGTTCGACGGCATGCGCTACGGGCTGCGGGTCGGCGACGACGGCACCCGCGACGCCGAGGAAGTCATGTCGCTCACCCGGGCCGCGGGATTCGGGCCCGAGGTGAAGCGCCGCATCATGCTCGGCGCCTACGCGCTGTCGAGCGGCTACTACGACGCCTACTACGGCAAGGCCCAGCAGGTGCGGACCCTCATCACCCGGGACTTCGAGGCCGCGTTCGAGCAGGTTGACGTGCTGATCTCGCCGACCACGCCGACCACCGCGTTCCCCATCGGCGAACGGGCCGACGACCCCATCGCGATGTACCTGGCCGACCTGTGCACGATCCCGTCGAACCTGGCCGGCAACGCGGCCCTGTCGGTGCCGTGCGGGCTCGCGCCCGAGGACGGCCTGCCGGTCGGGTTGCAGATCATGGCGCCGGTACTGGCCGACGACCGGGTGTACCGGGTGGCCGCGGCCGTGGAGGCCGCGCTCACCCGGCGCCGGGGCGGCCCGCTGCTGGACGCGATCCGCGGGCCGGCCGGGCTGCCCGGCCCCGGTGCGCCGGGAAGCGGCGCCCCCGGGAACGGCGCCCCGGGAAACGGTGCTGCTGAGAGCCGAGGGAGCAGCGCATGAGCGACCACCCGACCATGGACCTGGTTTCCTACGACGACGCGGTGGCCCGGTACGACCCGGTGATCGGCCTGGAGACCCACGTCGAGCTCGGCACCGAGACCAAGATGTTCTGCGGCACCCCGGCCCGGTTCGGTGGCGAGCCCAACTCCCTGGTCTGCCCGGTCTGCCTGGGCCTGCCCGGCTCCCTCCCGGTGACCAACCGGACGGCCATCGAGTACGCGATGAAGATCGGGCTGGCGCTGAACTGCGCCATCGCCGTCCAGGCCAGGTTCGCCCGGAAGAACTACTTCTACCCGGACATGCCGAAGGACTACCAGATCTCGCAGTACGACGAGCCGCTGTGCACCGACGGGTGGCTGGACATCCTCGTGACTGACCCGGACTCCGGCGACCAGCGGCCGGTCCGCGTCGAGATCGAGCGGGTGCACCTGGAGGAGGACACCGGCAAGTCGTCGCACGTCGGCGGGTCCACCGGGCGGATCCACGGCGCGGACTACTCGCTCGTGGACTACAACCGGGCCGGGATCCCCCTGGTCGAGATCGTGACCAAGCCGGTGACCGGGACCGGGGCGCTGGCGCCCGAGGTGGCCCGGACCTACGTCACCGAACTGCGTGACCTGCTGCGCGCGCTCGGCGTGTCTGACGTGCGGATGGAAGAGGGCTCGCTGCGCTGCGACGTGAACACGTCGCTGACCCCGGCGGGGTCGCCGCAATGGGGCACCCGCACCGAGACCAAGAACGTGAACTCGCTGCGCTCGGTGGAACGCGCGGTCCGGTCGGAGATCCAGCGGCAGGCTGCGGTGCTGGACGCCGGCGGCCGGGTGGTGCAGGAGACGCGGCACTTCAACGAGGAGACCGGGACCACCTCGCCGGGCCGGAGCAAGGAAGAGGCGCAGGACTACCGCTACTTCCCCGAGCCCGACCTGGTTCCGGTCGCACCGTCCCGGGACTGGGTGGAGAGTGTCCGGGCCCAGCTGCCCGAGCTGCCCGCGGCCCGGCGGGCCCGGCTGCAGCGTGAGTGGGGCCTGTCCGAGCTGGACATGGCGGCGTTGCGCAACGCGGACGCGCTGGACCTGGTGGCGGAGACCGTCGCCGCGGGAGCCACGCCTGCCAACGCCCGCAAGTGGTGGCTCAGTGAGCTGCTGCGCACGGCGAACAAGTCCGGCACGGAACTCAGCGACCTGCCGATCGCCCCCGCGGAGGTGGCCCGGGTGACCCAGCTGGTGGACTCGGGCGCGGTCAACGACCGGCTGGCCCGCGAGGTCATCGAGGGCGTGCTGGCCGGCGAGGGAACGCCGGACGAGGTGGTCAAGGGCCGTGGCCTCGCCGTCGTCAGCGACGACGCGGCCCTGTCCGCCGCGGTCGAGGAGGCCATCGCCGCGAACCCGGACGTCGCCGACAAGATCCGGGGCGGCAAGGTCGCCGCGGCCGGCGCCCTGGTCGGCGCGGTGATGAAGGCCACCCGGGGCCAGGCCGACGCCAGCCGGGTCCGGGAACTCATTCTCGACCGCCTCGGCTGAGCGTTACGCCTGCTGACCTGCCGCTGACGGCCCATGCTGATCTGGGTGCCCACGGCCGAGGTGGCCGCGGGACTGGACGGGCTGCCCGGCGCGGACGTGGAGGTGGTCGCGCCTGACGGCGCGCCGCTGCCGCCCAGCGCCGTCCAGGTCGAGTTCTACGTGCCGCCGTTTTTCCCCAGCCCCCCGGGGATCGCGGCGATGCGCGAGATGCCGCGGCTGGCCGTGGTGCAGACGCTGACCGCCGGGGTGGACCGGCTGCTGCCCGGCCTGCCCCCGGGGGTCACTCTGTGCAACGCACGCGGCGTGCACGACGCGAGCACGGCGGAATGGGTGGTCGCCGCGATCCTCGCCGCGCTCCGCGAGTTCCCGCTGTTCGCCCGGGAGCAGGCCGCCGGGCGGTGGGACTATCACTTCACTGACTGCCTGGCGGGCAAGACCGTGCTCATCGTCGGGTACGGGTCGATCGGTGCGGCGGTGGAGCGCCGGCTGGCGGGCTTCGAGGTGCAGGTGGTCCGGGTGGCCCGCACCGGCCGCCCGGGCGTGGCCACCGTGGGCGACCTGCCCGGGCTGCTGCCCGGGGCGGACGTGGTGGTGCTGCTGGCCCCGGTGACACCCGAGACCATCGGCATGGCCGACGCGGCGTTCCTGGCCCGGATGAAAGACGGCGCGCTGCTGGTCAACGCGGCCCGGGGCTCGCTGCTGCGGACCGACGCGCTGGTCGCGGAGTTGCGGCAGGGCCGGCTGCGGGCCGCGCTCGACGTGACCGACCCGGAGCCGCTCCCGGCCGGTCATCCGCTCTGGACCATGCCGGGCGTGTTCATCACCCCGCACGAGGCGGCGTCCACCCCCGTCTCGACCGCCCGGATGATTAGCCACGTCCGCGACCAGGCCGGGAGATTTCTCAATGGTGCGCCGCTGCTGAATGTCATCTCCGGCAGTTATTAAGAATAGCGCCAGGTTACGGAAAGGTTTCCGGTAATTACCCCAGGTCAATGCGGTATGTCCAGGTTACGGCCACCGCGTCGGGGGAGATGTCTCCCGCTGGACGCTCTTCCTCAATCGAAGTGTGACCTAAGGGGCCTAAAGTGAGAAGCATCGTTCACTGGCGATGAGCGCGACCAGCCCGCCGGCGGGTCCCGCAGCACACCCTGCGGGCCCCCGCCTGTCCTGGTGACCGTGAGTCTTAGTTCGGTTGCGCAGGAACTGCCAGCCTGGCCCACAAGGCGCCGCTGGCCACATGGCATGGGTCGGTGCGTAACCAGCGGACCACACGCATCGGAAGGAGACTCGGTGCACCCGCAAGCATCGGGTGACCCGCGATGAGCCTGGCCGCGCAGGCAGCAACCACGGTCGTGGCGCTGGTCGCGGTCGTGACCGCGGTCAGCCTGTGGCGCGGTGCCAACCGGCACGCAGGCTCCGTCAAGCGTGCGTACCGGGTCTTCGCGCTGACCGCGCTGCTCTGGGGGGCGGGGGCGATCGGACAGCAAGTGCTGGCCAGCGCCTCAACCGGAGCCACGTTCCCGTTCACCGGCGCCGATCTGCCCGGGCTCCTGGCGCTCCCCGCCCTGGTGACCGGGCTGGTCAGCCTCGGATCCCGGCGAGAAGCGGCGCGTCATCCGCTGGCCCAGCCCCACCGGGCCCGGATCGGCACCGCGGTGGCGCGCTGCGCAGACGGTTACGTCGTGGCGTCCGCGCTGTTCGTCATCGGCTGGATCACCGTGCTCAGCGCCGGCTACGCGCACTCGGGTGACGATCCCGGCACGTTCGCCGCCGAACTCGTCCATCCCCTCGCTGACCTGCTCGTACTCGGCGCAGTACTGCCTCTGGCGGTGGCGGCCGGGCGCCGCGGCGTCGCTCCCGTCCTGGCCCTGCTGCTGGTCGCCGCGAGCGACACGCTCGCGGTGACCGCGAAGATCAGCGGCGGGCATCCGGGCGCGGCCTCCCAGTTGCTGCTGATCGCCGGGTTCCTCGTCCTGGGCTCCGCCCCCTGGCTGGGCGGCTCGTGGCGGGCCGGCCCGGGGGACGCGGGCCAGTTCACCCGGGCCGGGGCCCACGCCGCGACCGCGCTCGCCGGGGTCACCGCGGCCGCGGCCGCGCTGGTGCTGATCGGCTGGGTGCTGGCGGGCAGCCCGGCGCCCGAGCCGGTCCTGGTCCTGGTCACCGGGACGACGCTGCTCGCGCTGACCGCGCGGGTGCTGATCCTCGTGCACCGGGACAGCATCCGGTCCCGGCTCTGGCACGAGTCGGGCCACCAGTTCCGCGAGCTGGCCGACCGGATCAGCGACGTCGTGCTGGTCTGTGACTACGCCGGGGCGATCAGCTACGCGAGCCCCGCGGTCCGTGACTACGGATACACCCCGGCCGGCCTGGAAGGCCAGGTGCTGACCGACCTGGTACACCCGGAGGACCGGCTCGGTGGACTGCGCGCGGTCCGTGAGGCCGCGTCGGTGGCGGGCGCTTCGCTGACTGACGGACCGGGTGAGCAGGTCCGCTACTCCTGCCGGGTCCGGGCCGCCGACGGGACCTGGCGGTACGTGGAGGCGACCATCTCGCGGCACCGGAGCCAGGGCGCCCCTGACCGGCTGCTGGTCACGTCGCGGGACGTCAGCGACCAGGTGGCGCTGCGCCGCCAGATCGCGCACCTGACCTATCACGACGGGCTGACCGGGTTGCCCAACCGCGCCTACCTGGAGGAACAGGCCCGCGAGGTACTCAGCCTGGAGCGGCAGGGCCCAGGCGTAGCCGGGGTCATCCTGGTTGACCTGGACGCGTTCACCAGCGTGAACGACGCCGCCGGTCCCAGCGCGGGAGATCTGGTCCTGGCCCAGGTGGGGCGGCGGCTGCGGGCCGTGGTGCCGCCACGCGGCACGGTGGCCCGCTGGGGCGGCGACGTCTTCGCGGTGCTGATCTCCGAAGCCGTCTCGGCCGGGGAGGTCGTCGAGCTGGCCCAGCGCATCCTGGCCAGCGTGGCCACCGAACCGTTCCGCGCCGCCGACCGCAGCATGGCCTTGTCGGCCAGTGTCGGGGTCGCGCTGGCGGACGGCAGCCCGGCCGGGTACGTCTGGCGCAACGCCGACGCCGCGGTGTCCCGGGCCAAGGAGACGGGCGGCGGGCAGGTGGAAGTCTTCCCGGCCGTGCCACTCCCGGACGCCCGCCGGCACCTGAGCCTCGCCGCGCAGCTGGGCCGGGCTCTCGGCCCGGGACAGCCGGGGACGGACCAGCCCGGGACGGGCCAGCCGGGCGAGGGCCAGCCGGCGGAAGACCGGTCCGCGGAAGACCTGTCGGCGGAAGACCGGTCGGCGGAAGACCTGTCGGCGGAAGACCGGCCGGCGGAAGACCAGTCCGCGGCGGGCCAGGAGGGCGCAACCCAGCTGGCGCTCGAGTACCGGCCCATCGCCGACCTGGCCAGCTCCCGGATCGTCGGCGCCGAGGCCGTGCCCTGCTGGCGGGGGGAGGGGGGCGACGTGCCCCGTCAGGAGTTCCTGGCGGCGGCGCAGACCGCCCGGGTGACCCTCGAGCTGGGCGACTGGATGCTGCGTGAGTGCTGCTCCCAGGTCGCCGGCTGGCGGCGGGACGGCTGGGAGGCCAGCCTGTGGCTGCGCTGCCCGGCCATGCAGATGATGGCCCCGTTCGCTGCGTCGGTACTGGAGGCGCTGGCCGGCAGCGGGCTCTCCCCGGCCGCGCTCATCCTGGAGGTCCCTGCCGAGGTACTGGCGCAGGACGGTGACGTCGTCCTGCGCGGCCTTCGTGAGCTGCGCGAACGGGGCGTCCGGCTGGCGGTGGACATCTCTGCGGCCGGATACGGGTCGCTGGCCCGGCTCAGTGACCACCCGGTGGACCTGGTCCGGATCGGCCCGGACCTGGTGGCCGGCCTGGGCGTGGACGCCGCGGCCGAGACCCTGGTCCGGGCGCTGGTCGAGATCGGCCGGGACCTGGGCATCCCGGTGGCGGCGGACGGAATCGAGCGCGCCGGGCAGCGTGACCTGCTGGCCGCCATGGGCTGCGTCCTCGGGATGGGCGCGCTCGTGGCCGGCCCCGTGCCGCCCGCCAGTCTGCAAGGCGTTCCTGCGGAGCACGGGCCAGCCAGTGAGCACGGGCCGGCCAGTGAGCACGGACTGGCTGGTGAGCGTGGGCCGGCCCACGGGGAGCTGCCGTTCGGCGACGTCATCTCGCCCGCTTCTCATCTCGCCAGCTGAGACGATTGCGCGGTCAATTTGACGGCAGCCCGGGATAGGGCCAGAGTGATACCCGTGTCCGTTAACCCTGTACTCGTACTTGACAGGCGCGCAAGCAGCTGACTTAGTCCAGCTACCTGCGCGCTACCCTCGTCCGCCCTAAGGCGCCGAGGGTTTTTTGTTGCCCACTCAGCTACCCACCGCAGACGAGGAAGCTTGCGATGACCGACCAGACGACCGCGGCCCATCCGGGCCCCGGACTGGCAGGCCCGGCGCGGAAGGGCCCCAGCCCTACGCCGCGCGACCTAGCAGCACGAGCCGCGTCACGCGATGCGGCGGAATCCCATCCCGGCCCCGCCGGTTCCGGCCCGGCCCAGCAGGGCGCCGCCGCGCCTGGCGAACGGCCACGCTCTGACCCGGGCCCGCGTCATGACCCGGCCCACCGTGACCCGGCCCCGCGCAGCGAACCCGCGGCTGCGGCCGGTACCCGCATGACGGGTGCCTCGGCCCTGGTCAGGGCGCTGGAGCAGCTGGGTGTGGACGTCGTGTTCGGCATCCCGGGCGGCGCCATCCTGCCGCTGTATGACCCGCTCTTCGACTCGCCCTCGGTCCGGCACATCCTGGTCCGCCACGAGCAGGGCGCGGGGCACGCAGCCACGGGATACGCACAGGTGACCGGGCGCCCGGGCGTGTGCATGGCCACCTCGGGGCCCGGCGCCACCAACCTGGTGACCCCGCTCTCCGACGCCTACATGGACTCGGTGCCGGTGGTCGCCATCACCGGCCAGGTGCCGAGCAGCCTGATCGGCACCGACGGGTTCCAGGAAGCTGACATCTCCGGCATCACGCTGCCGGTCACCAAGCACAACTTCCTGGTCACCAAGGCTGAGGACATCGCCCGCACGGTGGCCGAGGCGTTCCACGTGGCCTCCACCGGCCGGCCCGGGCCGGTGCTGGTTGACGTGGCCAAGGACGCGCTCCAGGCGGAGACCGAGTTCCGCTGGCCGCCCGTGTTCGACCTGCCCGGCTATCACCCCGTGACCCGGCCGCACTCCCGGCAGGTCCGCGAGGCGGCCCGGCTGATCGCCGGGGCCAGCCGCCCGGTGCTCTACGTGGGCGGCGGCGTGCTCAAGGCGGGCGCCAGCACGGAACTGCTCGAGCTGGCCGAGCTGACCGGCATCCCGGTCGTCACCACGCTGATGGCCCGGGGCGGGTTCCCGGGCAGTCACCGCCAGAACCTGGGCATGCCCGGCATGCACGGCACGGTGGCGGCCGTGGGCGCGCTGCAGAAGTCGGATCTGCTCGTCACCCTGGGCGCCCGGTTCGACGACCGGGTCACCGGCAAGCTGGACAGCTTCGCGCCCGGGGCCGCGGTGGTGCACGCCGACATCGACCCGGCGGAGATCTCCAAGAACCGGCGCGCCGACGTGCCGATCGTGGGGGACTGCCGTGAGGTGATCACCGAGCTGATCGCCGCGGTCACCTCCGAGTTCCAGGCCGGTCACCGCACCGACCTGGCGCCCTGGTGGTCCCAGCTGGACGCCCTGCGCAGCACCTATCCGCTCGGCTACGACCAGCCCGAGGACGGGTCCCTGGCCCCGCAGTACGTGATCGAGCGGATCGGCCAGATCGCCGGGCCGGACGCGATCTACGTGGCCGGGGTGGGCCAGCACCAGATGTGGGCCGCCCAGTTCATCAGCCACGAGCGGCCCGGCCACTGGCTGAACTCGGGCGGGGCCGGCACCATGGGCTACGCGGTGCCCGCCGCGATGGGGGCCAAGGTCGCCGACCAGGCCGCGTGCGTGTGGGCGATCGACGGTGACGGCTGCTTCCAGATGACCAACCAGGAACTCGCCACCTGCGCGGTGGAGGGCATCCCGGTCAAGATCGCCATCATCAACAACGGCAACCTCGGCATGGTCCGCCAGTGGCAGACGCTCTTCTACAACGAGCGCTACTCCAACACCGACCTGGACCGGGTGGCGCGCACCTACGACGAAGCGCTCAGCCGCGAACAGCCACCCCCCCGCCGGGATCCGTCGGCCGGTGGCGGGACGCGCATCCCCGACTTCGTCAAGCTCGCCGAGGCCTACGGGTGCGTGGGACTGCGCTGCGAGGACGCGGCGAGCGTGGACGCGGTGATCGAGCAGGCCATGAAGATCAACGACCGCCCGGTGGTGGTCGACTTCATCGTGCACCGTGACGCCATGGTCTGGCCCATGGTCGCCGCGGGCACGAGCAACGACGACATCATCGTGGCGCGGAACATGGCGCCGGACTGGGATGTGACCGAATGAGCCAGGGGCTGGCCCGCCTTCGTGATCAGGAGCCGACAATGAACAGGCACACGCTCTCCGTGCTGGTCGAGAACAAGCCAGGCGTGCTCGTCCGGATCGCGGGCTTGTTCTCCCGGCGCGGGTTCAACATCGACTCGCTCGCGGTGGGGCCCACCGAGCATCCGGAGATCTCCCGGATGACGATCGTGGTGGACTGCGCGGATCACCCGCTGGAGCAGGTGACCAAGCAGCTCAACAAGCTGATCAACGTGCTCAAGATCGTGGAGCTCGAGTTCGACCGCGTCGGTCCAGCGGGAACTCCTGCTGATCAAGGTGCGGGCCGACCTGGAGAGCAGGTCCCGGGTGCTCGAGACCGTGACGCTGTTCCGTGCCAAGGTGGTCGACGTGGCTCAGGACGCGGTCACGGTCGAGGCGACCGGCAACCGCGACAAGCTGGACGCCCTGATCAGGGTGCTCGAGCCGTTCGGTATCAAGGAACTCGTCCAGTCCGGCATGGTCGCCCTCGGCCGGGGCGGCCGGTCGATCACGGACCGGGCGCTCCGCCCGGTGGACCGGGTGGCCGAGCGCAGCGGTGCCGGAGCCGCACAGTGACGTCCGGTCGTGGCGGGGCCGGGCCCGGAACGGTGGTCCGCCGCCCCCGCTGAGCGAGCCGGGCTGGGCCAGCAGAGACGCGCAAGCTTGAGATGAGCAAGCGGTAAGCGAAAGGCAGACAATGGCAGACATTTTCTACGACGACGGTGCCGACCTCAGCATCATCCAGGGCCGGCACGTCGCCGTGCTCGGCTACGGCAGCCAGGGGCATGCGCACGCGCTGTCGCTGCGTGACTCCGGGGTCAACGTCCGGGTCGGGCTCCCGGAGGGCTCCCGCAGCCGGGACAGCGCGGCCAGCGAAGGACTGCGGGTCCTCACCCCGGGCGAGGCCTGCGAAGAGGCCGACCTGATCATGGTCCTGGTGCCGGACCACCTCCAGCGTGCGCTGTACGCCGAGGCCATCGCGCCAAGCCTGGTGGACGGGGACGCGCTGTTCTTCGCGCACGGGCTGAACATCCGCTACCAGCTCATCTCCCCGCCCCCGGGCGTGGACGTGTGCATGGTGGCCCCCAAGGGCCCCGGTCACCTGGTCCGCCGCCAGTACTCCGAGGGCCGCGGCGTACCCGTGCTCGTCGCGGTGGAGCAGGACGCCACCGGGAACGCGTGGCCGCTCACCCTCTCCTACGCCAAGGCCATCGGCGGCACCCGGGCGGGCGCGCTGGTCACCACGTTCAAGGAAGAGACCGAGACGGACCTGTTCGGCGAGCAGGCCGTGCTCTGCGGCGGGGTCTCCGAGCTCATCAAGGCCGGGTTCGACACGCTCGTCGAGGCGGGCTACCAGCCCGAGATCGCTTACTTCGAGTGCCTGCACGAGATGAAGCTGATCGTGGACCTGATGTACGAAGGCGGCATCTCCAAGATGTACTGGTCGGTGTCGGACACCGCCGAGTTCGGCGGGTACACCCGCGGGCCGCGGGTGGTGGACGAGCGGACCCGGGAAGAGATGCGGCGGATCCTCGCCGAGGTGCAGGACGGTACCTTCACCCGCGAGCTGATCGAGGAGTTCGACGCCGGACGGCCGAACTTCCTCAAGCGGCGTGAGGCGTCCCAGGCGGACCAGATCGAGCAGGTCGGCGCGCAGTTGCGGCCGCTGATGAGCTGGCTGGACTCCGCGGGCGACGCGGACGGCTCCTGAACGACCGGTTCGGTGGTGTGGCGCCAGCCTCCGGGCTGGCGCCACACCCGGTGCCACCCCGGCTAAACCCCGGCCCCCTCAGCTGACCTGGCCATACCTGCGAGCGCCGGCCGCAGCTCACGTCAGCCCGGCCAGCCACTTCCGCGGCGCAGTGCGCGCGACCGCCGGGCAGGCGGATCCAGGACCGACTCGTGAACGTTTTCACAAGCCCGGTTAGACTGTGGGTTCGCTGTCCGTCATGAGGGGCCATCGCCGTGCCTGCACCTATCGTCCTCATCGCCGAGGAACTTTCGCCCGCCGCCGTCGCGCAGCTGGAGTCCGACTTCGACGTGCGTCACACGGACGGCTCTGACCGGCCGGCGCTGCTCGCCGCGCTGGCCGACGCGGTCGCGGTCATCGTGCGCAGCGCCACCACGATCGACGCGGAAGCGCTGGCCCATGCGCCGCGCCTGCAGGTCGTAGCCCGGGCCGGGGTCGGCCTGGACAACGTGGACGTGGACGCCGCGACCCGGGCGGGGGTGATGGTCGTGAACGCGCCCACGTCCAACATCGTGAGCGCCGCGGAACACGCGGTCGGGCTGCTGCTCGCGGTGGCCCGCAACGTGCCGCAGGCCGCCGCCTCACTGCGGGCCGGCGAGTGGAAGCGGTCCACCTTCACCGGGGTCGAGCTCGACGGCAAGGTGGCCGGCATCCTGGGGCTGGGCCGGATCGGCGTCCTGGTGGCCGAGCGGCTGAGCGCGTTCGGCATGCGGGTCATGGCCTACGACCCCTACGTGCCCCCGGCCCGGGCCGCCCAGCTCGGCGTGCGGCTGGCCAGCCTGGGCGAGGTGCTGAACGAGGCTGACTTCATCACCGTGCACCTGCCGAAGAACGCCGAGACGATCGGCCTGCTGGGCGACAAGGAACTGCATCTGGTCAAGCCGGGAGTGCGCATCGTGAACGCAGCCCGCGGCGGCATCGTGGACGAGCAGGCGCTCCTGCTCGCCCTGCGCGAAGGCCGGGTGGCCGGGGCGGCCATCGACGTGTTCACCGCGGAGCCCGCGACCGGCAACCCGCTCCTGGAGATCCCCGCGGTGGTGGCGACGCCGCATCTCGGCGCGAGCACGGCCGAGGCCCAGGAGAAGGCGGGGACCCAGGTCGCCCGGTCGGTCAAGCTGGCCCTGGCCGGCGAGTTCGTGCCGGACGCGGTGAACGTGCAAGGCGGCGCGGTGGACGAGGACGTCAAGCCGGGCCTGCCCCTGGCCGAGAAGCTGGGCCGCATCTTCACCGCGCTGGCCGGCGGCATGGCCGCCCGGATCGACGTCGAGGTGCGCGGGGAGATCGCCAGCCACGACGTCCGGGTGCTTCAGCTGGCCGCGCTCAAGGGCGTCTTCGCGGACGTGGTCGAGGACGCGGTCACCTACGTGAACGCGCCGCTGCTGGCCAGCGAGCGCGGCGTCGAGGTCAGCCTGGTCACCGAGACGGAAAGCCCCGACTGGCGGAACCTGGTGACGTTGCGCGGCATCATGCCCGACGGGCAGGTGGTCTCGGTGGCCGGCACGCTGAGCGGGCGGCGGCAGCAGGAGAAGCTGGTCGAGGTCAACGGGTTCGAGATGGAGATCGCGCCCGCCGAGCACATGGTGTTCCTCACCTACACCGACCGGCCCGGCGTGGTGGGCACGGTGGGCCAGATCCTGGGCAGCGAGGGCATCAACATCGCGGGGATGCAGGTCTGCCGCGACGCCCGCGGCGGGCACGCCCTGATCGTGCTGTCGGTGGACTCGGCCATCCCCGCGGTGGTGCTCGACGACATCCTGTCCACGATCGGCGCGGTGCTCGGCCGCACCGTGGACCTGGACGAGCGCTAGCCGGCTCGGTCCCGGCGGCCGCCGCGCGCTGGGTCGTCTCAGCATGTGAGACAGATCCGTCCCGCAGGCGACAACCGGCGGCTCAAGTACTAGGATGTCCAAGTACATGCTGCGCTTCGTATCCCTCACGAACGGCCGTAGCGGGGCCTGATCAGGGCAGGCCGGCCGACCCGCTGCGGGGTGCGGTGCTGGCCGTAAGTCCGCCCGGGTGAACCGCACCCGAGCACCCCGGATCCGGGGCTGCTGACGCGCACCGCGACCTACCCGGTCAGCGGGACGCGGGCCACCCGCCCGGCGACGTCCGGTGAGTCACCAGCTATCGGTCAGGAGACTTCGTCGTGTACGACATGTATCCATGGAATCCGCCCGCTGACGGGTCCGCGCCCACCGCGCCGCCCCGCTCCCGGGCCGCCCGCCGGGCCGCCCGGAGCCCCCGCAGGGTCCGCGTCACCCCGGCCACGAAGGCCCTCCAAATGGCCCTGGACCGGCGTGATAACGGTGGAGAGTCACCGGCTGCGGCCGGCCAGTAAGGTACGCGCATGGCATCTTCAGCGATCAAACTCGCCGTCATCGGCGGGGACGGCATCGGTCCGGAAGTCGTGGCCGAGGCGCTCAAAGTCCTCCAGGCCGCGAACGTGGGCATCGACGCCACCACCTACGACCTCGGTGCGCAGCGCTGGCACCGCAACGGGGAAACGCTGCCCGACTCGGTACTGGAGGAGATCCGGGCCCAGGACGCGATCCTGCTCGGGGCGGTCGGCGACCCGTCGGTGCCCAGCGGCGTGCTAGAGCGGGGACTGCTGCTCCGGCTCCGCTTCGAGCTTGACCAGTACGTCAACCTGCGCCCGGTCCGGCTCTACCCGGGGGTGGTCACCCCGCTGGCCAGCGTCCGGCCTGAGTCGATCAACATGCTGGTCGTCCGGGAAGGCACCGAGGGCCCCTACGCCGGGGCGGGCGGCGTGCTGCGCAAGGGCACGCCGGAGGAAGTGGCCACCCAGGAGAGCCTGAACACCGCGTTCGGGGTGCGCCGGGTGGTCCGGTACGCGTTCGAGCGGGCCGCCGAACGGCCCGCCCAGAAGCTGACCCTGGTGCACAAGACCAACGTGCTGGCCTACGCCGGGGACCTGTGGCTGCGCACGGTCGAGGCGCTGGCCAAGGAGTTCAGCTCGATCGCGGTGGACTACTGCCACGTTGACGCCGCGTCCATGTTCTTCGTCAGCCAGCCGGACCGCTTCGACGTGGTGGTGACCGACAACCTCTTCGGTGACATCCTCACCGACCTGGGGGCGGCGGTAGCAGGCGGCATAGGGCTCGCCGCAAGCGGGAACATCAACCCTGAGCGGAGCGCCCCGAGCATGTTCGAGCCGGTGCACGGCAGCGCGCCGGACATCGCCGGCAAGCAGAAGGCCGACCCGACCGCGGCCATCCTGTCCGCGGCCATGCTGTGTGACCACCTCGGCCTGGCCACCGAGGCCGCCCGTATCGAGCAGGCCGTGGCCGACGACCTGGTCGAGCGGCAGGGCGCCTGGGCCGCGCGGGTCACCCCCGAGATCGGCGACGACATCGCCGCCCGGGTGGCCGGATAAATTAAACACACTGCCGTAGCGGCCTGTCGCAGGCCGTGACGGCCGGGGCAACGGCGCCCCGCCCGCCAGGTGCGGGGCGCCGGGTAATGAGGGGAAGGACCCTGTCATGACGGCAAGCCCGAGCACTGAGATCGCTTTCGACGTCCGCGCCAGCGCCGATCCTGTTCCGCCGGCGGAACGCGAGCGTGTCCTGGCGAGCCCGGGGTTCGGGGAAGTATTCACCGATCACATGGTCACGCTCCACTGGACGCAGGAGCGGGGCTGGCATGACGGCCTCATCCAGCCGTACGGCCCGCTCATGCTGGAGCCGGCCACCGCGGTGTTCCACTACGCCCAGGAGATCTTCGAGGGGCTGAAGGCCTACCGCCAGGGCGGCGGCCCGATCGTGGCGTTCCGGCCCAACGCGAACGCGGCCCGGTTCAACCGCTCCGCGACCCGGCTGGCCATGCCGGAACTGCCCGAGGCGGCCTTCCTGCGCTCCATCGAGCTCCTGGTCAGCCAGGACCGCGACTGGGTCCCCACCGGGGAAGGGCACAGCCTGTATCTGCGGCCGTTCATGATCGCCACGCAGCGGGGGCTGGGCGTGAACCATCCCTCGTCGTCCTACCAGTACACGGTGATCGCGTCCCCGGCGGCGGCCTACTTCAAGGGCGGGGTCCGCCCCGTCTCGGTCTGGCTGTCCGAGGACTACACCCGGGCCGCGCCGGGCGGCACCGGCGAGGCGAAGTGCGGAGGCAACTACGCAGCCGCCTTCGCCGGGCAGATCCAGGCCGTCCAGAGTGGCTGTGACCAGGTGGTCTGGCTCGACGCGGTGGAGCGCCGGTGGGTCGAGGAAATGGGCGGGATGAACCTGTTCTTCGTCTACGGCACCGGCGCGGACGCCCGGATCATGACTCCGGCGCTGACCGGGACCATGCTGCCGGGGATCACCCGCGACTCGCTCCTCACTCTCGGCCCGGACCTCGGATTCCCCACCGGGGAAGGCAAGATCTCGGCTGACCAGTGGCGCGAGGAGTGCGCCTCGGGCGAGCTGACCGAGGTGTTCGCCTGCGGGACCGCCGCGGTGATCACCCCGGTCGGCAAGGTCAAGAGCGCCAGCGGCGAGTGGGTGATCGGGGACGGCACCCCCGGCCCGGTCACCATGCGGCTGCGCGAGGAGCTGGTCGGGATCCAGTACGGCCAGCGCCCTGACCCGCACGGGTGGGTGCACAAGATCTGCTGAGGGGGCGGGGGGCGGTGTGCGTGCGGTGTGCGCTGGCTGGCCCTGGTTCGTGCGTTCATCCGCCTGATGCGGCCAGCGCGGGTGTGCTTCTTCCGTAGGCCGGATCGGGTACGCCTGCGCACACCACACGCACACCACACGCACACCGCTCGCTTCTCGGTTTGCCTCGTCGGGTCGCCTGCGCACACCACACGCACACCGCTCACTCCGTTCCGGTTGCCTCGTCTGCACCCGCGCGCGGTGCGGGTGCCGCTGGCTCCATTTCCGTGGCCGCGCTTCTCGGGGCCGAAAGTGCGGCTGAAATGGAAGCAACCTTTGGGGGCTGGGCGTGTCTTACTTAGGTGAGCACGTTTTGTCTCTAACGGGGAGGCCGATGTGGATCGTCGTTTAGTCCGGCGCGCTGCGGCGCCGGCCGCGATGGCGTTGTGTCTGGCCAGTGTCGTGGGCTGGACCGGAGTGGGTGGGGCGGCGGGCGCGGCTACGGCTGCGGCGCGGGGCGCGCAGGGGGTCTCCAGCCGGGCGGGGGCGGTCCGGGGACCGGCTGTGCTTGCTGGTCAACGGGGACCGGGTCATGACGTCGGGCGGCCGCGACGTGGCGGTGGCACCCGCGTCGGCTCAGGGCCTGGCCGCGGGCGACCATGGGCCTCAGCCTGGGCGGGCATCACTATGTGGTCCCGTCCGCTGCCGTCCCCTATCTGGGTCACGGGCTGAACTGGACGCTGTTCGACGTCTCGGCGCTGGCCACCGCGGAGAAGGCGGGCCGGCTGCCGGTCCGGATCAGCTATGGGACGCGGCTGCGCGCCCTGCCCGGGGTGACCATTACCCGGTCCGGCGGCGGCCTGGCCTCCGGATACCTGACCGCCTCGTCGGCCCGCGTGTTCGGTGCCGCGCTGATCCGCCAGTTCCGGGCGGATCACCGCCGCGGCAGTTACGGCCGGGACGGGATGTTCGCGGGCGGAGAGTCGGTCGCCCTGGCCGGAACCACCGGTGCGGCGACCGTCCGTCCGGACCTTCCGATGCACGTCCTGACGATGACCGCGACCAATATCTCCGGCAAACCGGACAACGGCGATATTGTCTTCGTGCTCAACGAGGACAACAGCACGCTCTTCGGCGACCCGATCGAGTCAGAGAACGACTTCTACCAGGGCAGCACGAAGTTCAGCGTGCCCGCGGGGAACTACTTCGCGCTGGGCATGTTCTTCGATGCGTCCGGCGCGACCCGGCTCGTCGTGCTGCCGCACTTCAGCGTGCCGTCCACGGGGTCCGCGACGGTACCGATAGCCGAGAGCCTGGCGAGCAGCAAGATCACCTTCGCCACTTCGCTGCCCGCGCGGGTGACAGACGTCCAGGCCACGCTGCTGACCCAGTCCGCTGCGGGACCGGAGTCCTCGTTCACCTTCGACAACGGCAACGTTCCGCTGTACCTCAGCCCGACCACCTCCGCGCCGCCCGTCGGGCACCTGTACGCGGGAGTGAACGCGCTGCTGCGTTCGCCGTCCACGGCGGCGTCGCCCTACCAGTACAACCTGGCGTACCAGGACACCAGCGGGACGATCCCGGCGCAGCACTACACCGTCCAGGCCAGCAGCCTGGCTACCCTGCACGACCGGTTCTTCCAGGCCGGGAAGGCTCAGGGCGCGTACTTCCGGATCGGGTTCTACCCGTGGGAGGACGGCTACTTCACCTCCATCTACCCGCAGGCGCTGCCCTACCAGCGGACGGTGTACGTGAGCGGTGACCCGGCCGCGGTCTGGGCCGCCCAGTACTGGCAGGACAACCAGAACCTGTCGGGCGGTCAGTCGGCGGCGCTGGAGCAGTACGCGGCGGGGCAGACGGTAGCTACGGACTGGAACGCAGCCCCGCTGCACGCGGGCACCAACATGAACCTGGCTGGCGCCGCCAACGTGTTCTTCACCATCCCGTCGGCCAGCCGCTCGGGTAACACGCTGGTCCTGGACGTCACCCCGTTCAGCGAC
Source organism: uncultured Actinomycetes bacterium (assembly GCA_963781085.1). Lineage (GTDB taxonomy): Bacteria > Actinomycetota > Actinomycetes > Streptosporangiales > Streptosporangiaceae > RYN-230. The sequence goes on along the minus strand of CAWAES010000018.1, from coordinate 8,552 downwards.
AACGCGCCCGGGCATCTCGGGTCCGGATTCCAGCTGGGGATCTTCGGCGCGACCGGCAAGGTTACCGGCAGCTACGAGATCGACCAGAACGGGAAGAAGATCGCGGGCGGTAACGCGGTCAAGGCTGCCGAGGGCAGCCCCGACCTCTACACCCACGCCAGGCTGAGTGCCAAGCGATCGGTGATCAAGTTCGCGGTGAGCGCCTCCAGGACGGGACGGGCTTACGGGCTGGCCGCGTCCAGCCGCACGGTATGGACCTGGCCCTCGGCCAGGCAGGCCGGGGTGGTCCTGCCGGCCGGGTGGAGCTGCCCGGCCGGCCAGACCTGCGTCGTCCAGCCGATGATGACGCTCGGGTACTCGGTCCCCGGGCTGAGGCTGAACGAGTCGGCGCCACCCGGGCGGCAGGTAGTGGACTTCTCAGCCGCGCACCTGCAGCTGGCGGCGCCGGCCGCAGTCACGAGGGCCACGGTCCAGGTGTCGCAGAACGGCGGGAAGACCTGGCGGCAGGTCGCCGTGACCGGCACCGGGCCAGGCAGGTTCCGCGCGGTGTTCAGCGACAAGTGGGCCGGTGCGGTGGCGCTCCGCGTGATCGCCGCGGACTCGGCCGGCAGCCAGATCAAAGAGACCATCCTGCCCGCCTACAAGGTCTCCTGACCGGAAGCATGGAGCGGCACATCATGAACGGTTTAGTGTTTTCCGCTGCGTCCTGGCTACGCCGGCCGGGGCGGGCCGCAGGGACCCTGGCGGTGGCGCTGTCTCTGGCCGCGGCCGTCATGACGGCGGGCCTGCCGGACGCGAGCGCCGCAGCCGGCCCCTCCGCCCCGCCGGCCCGCCAGCCTGCCGCGGGGATGCGCGCGGCGTGTGCGCCAGCCCGTCCCGGGTTCGCCCGCTGTTACGCGCTGTGGGGGCCGCAGGCCACCGTCAACCGGGCGATCGCCGCCGGGGTCACCGGCGCGGCCGCGAGGCCCAAGGGGTGGGGAGCCAAGGACCTGGAATCGGCCTACAAGCTTCCGGTCAGCCGCCGCACGCACCAGACCGTCGCGGTCACGATCGCCTACAACACCCCCCACCTCGCTCACTACCTGGCCGTCTACCGCAAGCAGTACGGTCTGCCGGCCTGCACGTCCGCCGGGGGATGCTTCCGGGTGGTCAACCAGAACGGCCGCACGTCCCCGTTGCCGTCTTCGGGCCAGGGCAGTGGCTGGGACCTGGAAATCACCCTGGACGTTTCGATGATCTCCGCGGCGTGCCCGCACTGCCACATCCTGGTCGTGGAGGCGAACCAGCCGTCGCTTCCCGCCCTGGGCAAGGCCGAGGACACCGCGGCCAGGCTCGGTGCCCAGGTCATTTCCAACAGCTACGGCAACCGTGAGGACGGTTACTCCTTCTCGCTCAGCAAGTACTACGACCATCCCGGGCACACCATCGTGGTGTCCGCCGGTGACTACGGCTACACCGCGGCCAACTGGCCCGCCAACCTGCGCAGCGTGACCTCGGTCGGCGGGACCGAACTGCACCGCGCGGCGAACGCGCGCGGCTGGTCCGAGACGACCTGGAACAACGGCTGGGGAGCGGGCGGCAGTGGCTGCTCGGCCTATGTGGCCAAGCCCTCCTGGCAGCCAGTCACCGACTGTCCCATGCGTACCGTGGCCGACGTCTCCGCCGCCGCCTTCAACATCCCGGTCTACAACAAGGTCTACGGCGGCTGGGTCACCGTGGCCGGCACGAGTGCCTCCGCGCCCCTCATCGCCGGCGTCTACGGCCTGGCCGGCAACGGCGCCACCACCACCCAGAAGTTCCTCTACGCCCACCGGGGTTCGCTGTTCGACATCACCTCGGGAAACAACGACTGGTTCTCGGGCAGCAACGGGGCCGCCTGCGGTTTCGATTCCCTGTGCGTCGCTGGCCGCGGCTACGACGCCCCCACCGGCCTGGGTACCCCCCACGGAACCGGAGCCTTCTGAGGCCCGGGGAGGAGGACGGCCCACGACCCGGTTCGTGGCCGGTGCACGTGCGGCCCGGGCGGGTAGGGCCTGCAGCGCGGCCGCGTGCAGCCCGGGCAGGGGGCCGGGGTGCGTGCAGTTTGCGCGGGGCGTAACCGATACAGCGCGCGGCAGGGCACTCCGCGCGGCGGCCGTGACCAGGGAACCATGGGCGATGCAGGGCCAGCCCGCGCATGCTGCACGCACCCCGGCTTTGGCCTTACCAGGTGCGAGCACCACCGATCATGTGTAACACTGAGTGCATGACGTCCGGCCGCATCATTATCGGCAGGCGCGTCGGCACCTAGCAGGGCCCGCCTCACGGCTGGCAGCCCGCACCGCCGACGCGCAGACCTCTCGCATGCCGCGAGGGGTCTTTTTTTGCGGGCAGCGGATTCTCCAGCACTGGCAGCAGTCCAGCAGTCATCCCGGCACGCAGCGCTCCCGCGCCGCACGACAGAGACGGACCCAGGTCATGCCCGACGATGTGTTCCACGTCTACGACACCACGCTGCGCGACGGAGCCCAGCAGGAGGGGCTGAGCCTGACTGTCGCCGACAAGCTGGCTATCGCGCGCCGCCTCGACGAGTTCGGGGTCGGCTTCATCGAGGGCGGCTGGCCTGGGGCGATCCCCAAGGACACCGAGTTCTTCCAGCGTGCCCGCACCGAACTAGACCTCAGGCACGCGCAGCTCGCCGCGTTCGGCGCGACCCGCCGGCCCGGTGTGCAGGCGGCCGACGACCCACAGGTCGCCGCTCTGCGTGAGTCCGGGGCGCCGGTCGTGACTCTTGTCGCCAAGAGTCACGACCGGCATGTCCGGCTGGCCCTGCGGACCACGCTGGAGGAGAACCTGGCGATGATCCGCGACACGGTCAGCCACCTGCGGGCCGGGGGACAGCGGGTGTTCCTGGACGCGGAGCACTTCTTCGACGGATACCGGTCCGACCCCGCCTACGCGCTCGAGGTCGTCCGGGTGGCCACGGAGGCGGGGGCCGACGTGGTCGCGCTCTGTGACACCAACGGCGGGATGCTGCCCGGGGAACTCGGTGACGTGGTGACCGCGGTCGCCGCGGCCACCGGAGCCCGGCTCGGCATCCACTGCCATGACGACACCGCCTGTGCGGTGGCGAACAGCCTCGTCGCCGTGGAAGCCGGCGTGACCCACGTGCAGGGCTGCGCCAACGGGTACGGCGAGCGGGCCGGGAACGCCAACCTGTTCAGCGTCGTCGCCGGGCTCCAGCTGAAGAAGGGCCAGGTCGTCCTGCCCGAAGGCTGCCTGGCTGAGATGAGCCGCGTCAGCCACGCGATCAGCGAGGTCACTAACGTCACCCCCAGCACCCACCAGCCCTACGTCGGCTTCTCCGCGTTCGCGCACAAGGCCGGCCTGCACGCGTCGGCGGTCAAGGTGGACCCGATGCTCTACCAGCACATCGACCCCGAACTGGTCGGCAACGACATGCGGATGCTGGTGTCGGACATGGCGGGCCGCGCCTCGGTCGAGATCAAGGGCAAGCAGCTCGGCTACGACCTGTCCGGTGACAAGGACACCGTCGGCCGGGTGGTCGGCCAGGTCAAGGCGCTGGAGGCTCGCGGGTACACGTTCGAGGCGGCCGACGCCTCCTTCGAGCTCCTGCTGCGCGACGAGCTGGCGGGCGAGCGGCGGCGCCACTTCCAGGTCGAGTCGTGGCGGGTCATCGTGGAACAGCGGGCGGGCGGCGAGGTGGTCAGCGAGGCGACGGTCAAGCTGCACGCCAAGGGCGAGCGGATCGTGGCCACCGGAGAGGGCAACGGGCCGGTCAACTCGCTGGACAAAGCGCTGCGGCTCGGCCTGGAGCGGCTCTACCCGGAGCTGGCCATGCTGGAACTCGCCGACTACAAGGTCCGCATCCTGGAGGGCTCACACGGGACCGGTGCGGTCACCCGGGTCCTCATCGAGTCAAGCGACGGCACCGGCGCGGCCGGCGGTACCTGGAGCACGGTGGGGGTGGACGAGAACATCATCGCCGCGTCGTGGCACGCCCTGGAAGAAGCGGTGACGTACGCGCTGCTGCGGGCGGGGTACGAGCCCGCACGCGACGGCGAATGATCACCCCGGGTGACCCGTCCGCACGGACGGGTCACCCGGGCCCGGGCCTGGGCACACCGCGAAGTCGTGCCGTCATGCCCTGTCACTAGAACCGGGCTTCCGGGTATGGTTCGGGTATAAGCCTCCGTACTTACGGCAGAGCTCCAGACCCCGGCTCATCGCCAGCCGCTAGATACCAGGCCGCTGTCAGCGCTGCGCGGGTCACCCCCCGCCGGGATGCGTCGCCTGGCAAGTTGTGCTGCGCGCGGGCCGCCGCGCTGGCCCTCTACGTGATCCTTGGCCTAGTCGAAGGGATCTGGGTCGCCCGGATCCCCGGCGTCACAGCCCGGCTGCACCTCACCGACGGGCTGCTCGGACTGTCCTTGCCGGTGGGCCCCGCTGGGCTGGTCGCGGTGATGCCGCTGGCAGGCCGGCTGTCTGACCGGCTCGGCAGCGCCCGGCTGTGCCGGCTGACTGGGCTGGCCGTCGCGGTCTTGCCGCTGGCCTTGTGGACGGCCGGCACGCTGGCCGCGCTCATCGGCGTCCTGCTGGCCTTCGGCGTCACCGGCGGCCTGATGAGCGTAGGCCTGGGCGCCCAGGGGGTCCGCATGGAGCAGGCCTACGGGCGGCCGCTGATGGCCTCGTTCTACGCGTCCTTCAGCCTGGGCGGGCTAGCCGGGGCGATCCTGGGCGGGCTGCTGGCCTGGCTCGGGGCCGGCCGGGCCAAGGCCCTCGTCATTACCGTGGCGGCCACGGCCATCGTGCTGATCGCCGGGCGATCGCTGCTCGCCGAGTCCGCCAGCCCTGGAGGCCGCGTGACCGCCCGCCCGGACCGCGGGGCCGGCCGGCGCGGGCTGCGGACCCGGCGGCCGCCCGGCACCCAGCGCGTCCGGCCCAGGCGGGGCGAGGGTCCCGGATGGAGCGGCCCGGGCTCGTCGCGGCTGATGGCACTCGGCCTGCTCGCCTTGTGTTCCCTGATAGCCGAGGGTGCGGCGGCCAACTGGAGTGGCCTCTACCTGCGACGACCTGGGTGCCCAGCGGGGAATCCCGGCCTTCGGGTTCGCGGCCTTCTCCCTCGCGATGGCCGCGGGGCGGCTGGCCGGTGACCGGCTGGCCGCCCGGTACGGTCCCGCGGGTACGGTCCGCAGGTGCGCCCTGCTGGCCTCGGCCGGGCTGGCTTCGGTATTACTCAGCCACGACTCGCTCGGTGCGGTCATCGGGTTCGCCGTCAGCGGCGCCGGGTTCTCCTGCGTGATGCCGCAGTTGTTCTCGGCGGCCGGCCGGGTTGACTCGGACTGCCCGGGCGAGGGCATCGCCCGGGTGGCGGGCGTCGGCTATCTGGGCCTGGTCGGCGGCCCGGCACTGGTCGGCGCCTGCGCGAGCCTGGCCGGCTTGCCGGCCGCGCTGGGGATGGCGGCCGTGCTCGGGCTCTGTGTCGCAGCGTTCGCCCAGGTCGTGGACCGGCCGCTGAGAGGCACGGTCCCAGAGGTCAGCGGAACGGATCCTGCCCCACCGGCCGGATGACGATCTCGCTGACGTCTACCGCGGCGGGCTGGCCGACGGCGTACATCACGGCCCCCGCCACGTCGGCCGGGGCCAGCTTGGGGTCGGCCTGACGCTCCGGGCCGACCGGCCCGGCGACGGTCAGGCCGGGCTGGATCAGGGTGACCCGGACCCCGGTGCCCACGCACTCCGCGCGGATGCCCGCGGCCAGCGCGCTCACCGCCCACTTGGTCGCCGAGTACAGGCTCCCCGGCCGGGTCACGCGGCCGGCCACCGAGCCGGTGAGCAGCAGATGGCCGCCGGACCGGGTCAGCGCCGGCAGCACGGCCCGGGCCGTCAGCGCCGGGCCCAGCACGTTCGTGCCCACCAGCCCGCGCCACTCGGCCGGGGGCAGGCCACCCCGGCCCAGGAACGAGGTCGGCGCGGACCACCCCGCGTTGGCGAACACCACGTCCAGCCGGCCCAGCGTGCCGTTCACCTCGCCGACCAGGGCGAGCAGCTGATCCCAGTCGGATACGTCGCAGCAGACCGGCAGGGCCCGGTGCGGGCCGCCGAGGTCCTCGGCCAGGGCCCGGAGCGGGCCTGCCCTGCGACCGGTGAGCACCACCCGGTAGCCGGCTGCGGCGGCAGCCCGGGCGGTGGCCGCGCCGATGCCCCCCGACGCCCCGGTGATCAGGAAGACTGGATCCGGCACTGGGCCAGGCTAGCGGCCCGGCCGGGGGCCCGGAGGCCCCCCGGGTTCCCGTACGGTGGGACCCATGGATGACAAGCAGATCCTGGGTCACATCGACGAGCTGATCCAGACCGAGCACGAGCTCCGGAAGCAGGTCGCCGACGGCAAGCTGGCCAGCGATGACGAACGGGCGCAGCTCCGGCAGGTCGAGGAGTCCCTCGACCAGTGCTGGGACCTGCTCCGCCAGCGCCGGGCCCGCCGCGAGTTCGGCGAGGACCCTGGCGAAACCGAGTCCCGCCCCGCCTCAGAGGTCGAGGGCTACCTGCAGTAGCCGGGGGCTGCCGGCGGCAGCCGCTCTGCGGGTCGGCCGGGGCCTGGCTCGCCGCCGCGCTCAGTAGGCTTGACAAGGCCCAGGCGGCGAGCCCGGGCCGGAGGACTCTCATCGAGAGGTTGAGCGGTGCGCATCGCGAGATTTGCCAAGGGCGGCGAGGTCGCATACGGGGTGGTCGGGGAAGCCCAGGCGGACGGGGCGGGCGCAGCCCGGCCCGAACCCAGGACGGGCGGCCTGAGCGTCATCGCCGAGCTGCGGGGTCACCCGTTCAGCCCGGGCAAGGGAGGCGTCCAGTTCACCGGGGCTACCTTTCCCCTGGACGACGTGCGGCTGCTGGCTCCAGTGCTGCCGAGCAAGGTGGTCGCGGTGGGCCGCAACTACGCCGACCACGCTCGCGAGATGGGCGGCGAGCCGCCAGCCGAGCCGGTCTTGTTCCTCAAGCCGTCCACGGCGGTGGTGGGGCACGGCGACCCGATCGCCTACCCGGTCAAGCTCACCCAGCGGGTGGACTACGAGGGCGAACTCGCGGTGATCATCGGAAGGCTCTGCCGGGAGGTACCCGCGGCCCAGGCGGCGGAGGTCATCTTCGGCTACACCTGTGCCAACGACGTGACCGCCCGCGACCTGCAGGCCCGGGACGGCCAGTGGACCCGGGCCAAGGGGTTCGACACGTTCTGCCCGCTGGGCCCCTGGATCGAGACGGACGCCGACCCCGCCGACCTCGAGCTCACCACCGTGGTGAACGGTGAAGTCCGCCAGCAGGCCCGCACCTCGCAGTTGCTGTACGACGTGCCCGCGCTGGTCGAGTTCGTCAGCACCGTGATGACCCTGCTGCCCGGCGACGTGCTGCTGACCGGGACCCCGGCTGGCGTCGGGCCCCTGGAGGACGGAGACGAAGTGTCCGTGACCATCGAGAACATCGGGTCGCTGCGCAACACGGTGGTGAACCGTGACTGAGCACCCCACGCCTGCCGACAGCCAGGCCACCGGCGGGGTACGGGTCCGCTTCGCCCCCTCGCCCAGCGGCGACCTGCACGTGGGCAACATCCGGACCGCGCTGTACGCCTGGGCCTTCGCCCGGCACACGGGCGGCACCTTCGTGCTGCGCATCGAGGACACCGACCGGACCCGGGTCACTCCTGAGTACATCGCCTCGGCGCTGGACACGCTGCGCTGGCTCAGCCTGCCGTGGGACGAAGGGCCGGAGGTCGGCGGCCCGTACGGCCCGTACCTGCAGAGCGAGCGGCTGGACATCTACGCGGAATGGCTGCAGCGGTTCCTGGCCGACGGCCACGCCTACTACTGCTACTGCACGCCAGAGGAACTGGCCGCCCGCCGGACGGAGGCCCGCGCCGGAGGCGGCCCGAGCGGCTACGACCGGCACTGCCGGGTCCTCACCGCCGAGCAGGTCGCGGCCTACCAGGCCGAGGGCCGCAAGCCGGTGGTGCGGTTCCGGATGCCCGAGGGGTCCACCACGTTCACCGACCTGGTCCGCGGTCCGGTCACCTTCGACCACGAGCACGTGCCCGACTTCGTGCTGGCCCGCGCCGATGGCTCCCCGCTGTACACGCTGGCCGTCGCGGTGGACGACATCCTGATGAAGATCACCCACGTGGTGCGCGGTGAGGACCTGCTGTCCTCCACCCCCCGGCAGATCGCCGTCTACCGGGCCATGGGCGTGCCCGAGGACGAGTTCCCCGTCTTCGCCCACCTGCCCTACGTGCTCGGCAAGAACGGCCAGCGGCTGTCCAAGCGGAACGGGGTCGTGTCGGTCAACTGGTACCGGCAGGAGGGCTTCCTGCCCGAGGCGATCGACAACTACCTGGCCCTGCTGGGCTGGTCTCCCGGGGACAACCGGGAGGAGTTCACGCTGGCCGACCTGGCCGCCGAGTTCGACCTGGCCCGGGTGAACAGGAACCCCGCCCAGTTCGACGTGCGCAAGCTCGAGGCGATCAACGGCGACAAGATCCGCGCCCTGGACCCCGCCGACTTCGTCTC
>CAWAES010000017.1:0-127182 GCA_963781085.1 uncultured Actinomycetes bacterium | reverse complement strand
ATGACTTCCGCGGCGAACCCCGCCCAGCCGGTCACGTCGCCCGCCGGATCGCGATAGGACAGCACCAGGTCCCAGGGGATCCCCGCCAGCTCCTGCACCTGGGCCAGCGCGGCACCCGTCGAGGCGGCCCCGGTCCAGCTCACGTACATCCGCGGCAGCAGCGGCGGGCCGTCGTCCTGAAGGTATTGCATGGCCCTGACGATCTGGTCGAAGTCGTCCGGCGCCCCGGAGGCGACGCCGTCCGGGCTGCCGGCCAGGCCGAGCGGGAACAGCCCGAAGGTCAGCGAGTGCGGCACGACCCAGAACGCTACGCCACACCGGGGCCGGAGGATAGGGGGCAGGCCGCCTGGGCCTGGACGGGGCCGCGGCCATCGGCTTTACCTGAGCTTTACTCAGACTTGGCCGCCCCCCTACTCTGGTGTCCCAGGAGGCCGGTCGGAATGCTGCATGTGTCTCTCCTGGGGGAGCAGTCCATCATCGACGACGGGACCGGGATCCGGGCCCGTTCGTCGCGCACGGTTGCCCTCATTGGCTTCCTGGTCATCCAGGCTGGCTCGCCCCAGCTCCGTCAGCGGATCGCGGGAGTGTTCTGGCCGGATTCGGCGGACGGGCAGGCGCTGACGAACCTGCGCCGTGAGCTCCACCAGCTCCGGCAGGTCCTGGGCGAGGAGCCGTCGCTCGTCGTCACCTCCAGGGACCTGTGCTGGCGTGACACCCAGACCTGCCACGTCGATGTGCGCGCCTTCGACGTCGAGCGCGAAGCGGCGCGGGTGTCGGCCGCGTCTGCCGACGACGACGGTGTGCTCGTGCACGGCACCCGGGCCATCGAGCAGTACCGGGGTGACCTCCTGCCTGGGACATACGACGATTGGGTGCTGGAGGCCAGGTCAGATCTGGAACGCCAGTGCGTGGGCCTGTGCGACCTGGTGGGCGCGGCGCGAGCGCGAGGCGGCGACCTGGCGGGAGCCGTGGACGCCGCCCGCCGCCGGATCCAGCTCCAGCCGCTTGAGGAGGCGGGTTACCGCACGCTGATGCGGCTCCAGGCTGATCTCGGCGACCGCGCCGGCGCGGTGAGCACCTACCATCACTGCGCCTCGGTCCTGGAGCGCGAGCTCGCCATCACCCCGGACCCGGCGACACGGGAGGCATTCGAGCGCTTGATGGCCCGGTCCGGCTCGATCTCCGCGGCGGCCGGCGCCCGGCGACCGGACGTCAGGCCGGCCGTCGGCCGGCCCGGGATCGGCGCGGCCCAGCTCGTCGGCCGGTCCCGGGAGTTCGGCGCGCTGCAGGGTCTGTGGCGCCGGGCCGTGGCGGGCCAGCCGGGCCTGGCTGTGGTCCGCGGGGGACCGGGCGCGGGGAAGACCCGTCTGGTGACCGAGGTCGCCGGGCTGGCGAAGGCCCAGGGCGCGGTCGTGGCCAGCAGCCAGTGTTTCGGCACCGCCGGGCGGCTGGCGCTGGCGCCAGTCGCGGACTGGCTCCGCACCCCAGCGGTCCAGGCGGCGACGGCGACGCTGGGCGAGGCCTGGCGCACCGAAGTGGACCGGCTCGTGCCCGCAGGGGGGCGCGCCGGGCGCGGAGTCGGCTCCAGAGCGATGGTCGAGGCCTGGCAGCGCCTGCGCTTCTTCGAAGGCCTGGCCCGGGCGCTGCTGGCCGTCGGCCGCCCGCTGCTGCTGGTCCTGGACAACATGCAATGGTGCGACGAGGAGACGCTGGCCTTCCTCGCCTTCTGCCTCGGGCTGGCTCCCGACGCGCAGCTCATGGCCGCGGCCACCCTGCGCAACGACAAACCGGGTGCTGACCCGGTGCTGGCGGACTGGACTGACCGGATGCGGGCCACCGGATTGCTCACCGAGGTCAACCTCAGCCCGTTCGGCAGGCCGACACCGCCAATCTCGCCGAGGCGATCGCCGGGCGCCGCCTGCCCGACGCCGACGTGTCCCTGCTCCAGGCGACGACCGGGGGGTTCCCGCTGTACGTCATCGAGGCCGTGCGGGCCACGGCCGGCCGTCCCGGCGCCTCCGGTCCGCTGGGTGATCTCGCCGCGGTGCTGCGCAGCCGCCTGGAGCAGACGACCGCGGCTGCCGGCGAGGTGGCCGGTCTGGCGGCCGCCGTGGGGACGGACTTCAGCCTCGACCTGGTGACCGAGGCCAGCGATCTGGACGCCGACGTCGTGGTGGGTGCGGTCGACGAACTGTGGCGCCGCAGGATCCTGCTCGAGTTCGGTGACGGTTACGACTTCTCCCATGACTTGCTGCGCGAAACCGCCTACGAGCGGGTCAGCCCGCCTAAGCGGTGGCTGCTGCACCGGCGCATCGCGCAGAGCCTCGAACTGCTGCACCCCGACGACCCGGACGCGGTCTCGGCTCAGCTCGCCGAGCAGTACGCGCGCGGCGGCAGGCCCGGGCGGGCGGTGGCCTACTACCAGCGCGCGGCCGATGTCGCGGCGAGGATGTTCGCCCACGCCGAGGCGATCCGGCTCGGCCGCAAGGCCCTGGCCATCGTGCGGAGCCTGCCTGAGGGCAGGGACCGGGACCGGCAGGAACTCGCGGTGCTGGATGGCCTGGCCGGCCCGCTCAACGCCAGGTACGGGTATGCCTCGCCGGACCTCCAGGAGGCCGCTGAGCGGTCTGTCAACCTGGCCGGGTCGGTGGGCCGCCGGGATGCGATGCCCACCCGCCTGGTCGGGCTGTGGGTGTCGCGGTTCGTCCAGGGCCATATCGCCGAGGGGTACGAGGCGGCCGCCCGCGCGCTGGCCCTGGTCGATCCCGGTTCCGAACTGAGCGGCCCGGCTCACTTCGCCGTCGGCGGGTCGGCCCTCAGCCTCGGCCGGCCTGCGGAGGCGGTGCGCCACCTTGAGCTCGCCGCCCGGCTGTCCAGCGGGGCCGTCTCGCTGAATATCGGCACCCGGCCCGTCGTGCACGCCACGGCCTGGGCCGCCCACGCCTACTGGCTGCTGGGGCAGGACGGGGACGCCCGGTCCAGTGCGGCCAGCGCCGTCGCGCGGGCCCGTTCGATCGACCACCCGTACTCCCTGGCCGTGGCCCTGGCCTACGACGCCATGACCCGCCAGATGAACGGCGACATCCCCGGGCTGACGGCGGCTCTCGGCGAGCTGGGGCAGCTGTGCGAGCGGTATGGCTTCGCCTACTACCGGGAGTGGGTGCTGATCTTGGACGGATGGTCGCGCGGCGACGAGCCGGGCGTCGAGCTGGCCCGGCGCGGCATCAGCAACCTCAGGGCCGAGGGCGCGTTCACCCGTATGCCGTACTGGCTGTCGCTGCTCGCCGACCTGTCGGCCCGCAACGGCGAGCCCGGCCGCGCACGGGCGATCCTTGACGCCGCCGTGGCCGCCGGGCAGGAACGTGACGACCTATGGTGGCTGCCCGAGGTGATGCGCATGCGGGCCGCCTACGACGACGGGCAGGCGGGGGGACCGCGACTGCGCGCCGCCGCCCGGATGGCGTCCGGCCACGGCAGTGTCGCGCTCCTCCGGCGCTGCGAGAACGACCTGGCGGAGCGGGGGCTGGAGCCGGAGGTCCCGGCGCCGCCCCGTTCGCCGGGCCCGCCGGGCCCGCCGCGATAGGCGCACTGGGCGCGGCCGGACGCCGGGCGCGGACGCTGGGCCGCAGCCCGGCCCGGCTCAGCCCCGCTGGGCCGCGACGGGCGTCCCGGACAGCGGGTCGACGACCTCGGCGGCCAGGATGTACCAGGCGGTCGTCCCAGTGTGCAGCGAGGCGTACAGGTCGCCGCCCAGGCAGTCAGACAGCATGTCGTGGGAGGCGGCCATGATGCCCAGGCCGTCCGCGTCGGGGCCGTGTACCTGGGCGTAGCTGAGGCCGCCCAGGTAGGACCTGGCCCGGGCGGAGTCCCCGGGCTGATCCCGCAGCCGCAGGGCGTCCGCGGCCTGCGCGGTGCCCTCGAACCAGACGCCCGTGCGGTCACCGGTGCAGTAGCTCAGCCCGCGGTACCCGCCCGCCGGCACGCTCAGGTTGGACACGTCCCAGCCCACCGAGGCCGCATAGGCGGGATCGCGCAGGGCCAGGTAGGACCAGCTGTTCACGTCCTCGACCTGCGCGGCGTCGTTCCGGGTCACGCCGTCGCTGGTGGTCCCCAGGTCAAAGCGGCCCTGCGCCGGGTTCCACATCGACACGACGAACCGCCGGGCCCAGGCGGCCCGCTGCGACCACACCGGGTCGCCGGTCTCCCGGGCCAGCAGCCGGAAGAACGCGAACACGTCGATGTTGTGCTCGGTCGACTTCCATCCGATCCTCTCCCCGGCCGCGGTCTCCCCGCCCGCGTACCCGCCCGCCCCGCGCCCGTCCCGGCACTGGGACTGGATCCAGTCGCCCAGCGTGACCGCGCCCCGCAGGTAGGCCCGGACCCGGGTGACCGCGTAGAGCTGGGCCAGAGCCTGCCCGGCCCAGGCCAGCGTGCCGGTGCTGCTGGCCGGGTCCGTGGCCTGGATGTCGTTCGGTGCGTTCAGGGGGGCCGGCGCGTACCCGTTGCGCAGCCGCCCGTCGTGAGCCCGGTCGTGGGCCTGCAGGTACACCAGGGCGCGGCCGATGGTCTGCGCCCGGGCCGTCCCGCCGGCCGTGCCCTCGGCCAGGTACGCGTCGATGAGCAGCGCGTTGTCGTAGATGCTCGCGCTGGTGTCGCCCTGCTGGCCCAGCAGCCCGCCGGTGTAGCTCTGCACGAGCCGCGGGGCCGGCCCGCTGGCCCGCAGGTCCATCATCTGGTCCAGGAACTGGTAGGCCCGGTCCACGCTGCCTGATCGCTGCCGGGCCACGGGCCGGGCGGCCGGGACCGCGGGCAGGTCCGCGTCGTCGAGGTGTGCGGGTCCCGCCTGCCCGCACCCTGCCCCTCCCGCAGGCCCGGGACGCAGGACGACGACCAGGAGGACCGCGACGGCGATGGCGGTGGCCACGCCGAGGGCTGCCACTCGTTTCACGCGGACCGCTACTGCGCGGAGATGGGGGTGGTCACGGACAGGGGATTGACGTGGCGCGCGGCCAGGATGTACCAGGCCGTCGTGCCCGTGTGCAGCGAGGCGTAGACCGAGTCCCCCTCGCAGTCGGTAAGCCCGTCCTTCGACGCGGCCATGATCCCGAGACCGTCCTCGTCCGGGCCGTGGGCCTGTGCGTAGGCGATGTCGGCCAGGTAGGCAGCGGCCTGCGCGGAATCTCCTGGCCGGGCCCGGGTCGTCAGGGCCTCGGCGAGATGCGCGGTGCCCTCGAACCAGACGCCCGATCGGTCACCGGGGCAGATACTCACCCCGCGCAGCCTCCCCGTGGCCGAGGCCAGGTTCCGCACGTCCCAGCCGACCGAGGCCGCATACGCGGGGGACTGCAGCGCGAGATAGGACCAGCTGTTGACGTCCTCGGTCTGGGGACTGTCGTTGACGGTCACGCCGTCGGTCGTCGTGCCCAGGCTGAACCGGCCGGCGGCCGGGTTCCACATCGAGACGATGAACGTCCTCGCCCGGCCGGCCCGGGCCGCCCAGGCGGCCAGCCCGCTCTCCCGGCCCAGCAGGCTGAAAAACGCGTACACGTCGATGTTCTGCTCGGTCGACTTCCACCGGAGTCTGGCCCCGGAGTTCGCGTAGCCGCCGGTGTAGCCGCCCGCCCCGCGGGTGTCGGCTGAGTTCGCCTGGATCCAGCCGGCCAGGTTCTCCGCGCCGTTCAGGTACGACGGGACCCGGGTGGCCGCGAAGAGCTGAACCAGGGCGTTCCCCGCCCACGCCACGTCGCCGGTGGTGCGGCTGCCGCTGGCCGGCTGGACGTCGGCCGGGAGGTAGAGCGGGGCCGGGGTGTACTCGTCGTACAGGCCCCCGCCCTGGGGTGCGGCCTGAGCCAGCGCGGAAAGCATCGCGTTGCCGATGGCCTCCGCGCGGGCCCGCCCGTCGGCGGTGCGCTCCGCCAGGTAGGCGTCGACTACCAGGGCGTCGTCGTAGATGCTGGAGGAGGTGTAGTCCTGGGCGCCGAGCACCCCGCCGGTGTAGCTCTGCACCAGCCGGGGGACCGGGCCGGTCGCGCGCAGGTCCATCATCTGATTCAGGAACTGGTAGGCGCCGGGAACGCCCGGGGTGGCCGCGCTGGCCTGGACGGGGGCTCGGTGCCCGCCGGGGACGGCGGGCGCCCGGGCGGCACCCAGCAGCAGGCTGGCCCCGGCTGCGACGGTGAGCAGCCCCGCCCCGGCCCGCCTGATGCTGTACATGCTCATCCGATTCGTCCCCCTGCAGCTAGCTGGCCCGGCTTACCTGGATGACTCTAAGTGGTTCTTACACTACTTATCGTTAGAAACCCTGCGGTCGCCTCCGGCCGGAAAAGGGATAACCGGGCCATCCGGTGTGGCGGGTCGCCGTCCCCGCACGGCCTCGGTAAGCTCGGACTCGCCGGGCCGGTGCGCCACTGCCGCGGCGTCCTCCGGCCGGGGAATTCTCCGGCCGGGCAGGTCTTGACCCAGGCGGCACCGGCCACTTCCCCCGGCCCTGGCTGGTCAGCGCCCGCGAGGGTTTTCGTTGCATGCCTTAAAGGAGGCGGTAGTTCGTGACGGCAGCCGCAGCGGACCACACCGGCCACCAGGATGGGTTTGTGCATCTGCACGTGCACACCGAGTACTCGATGCTGGACGGGGCCGCGCGGCTGAAGGACATGTTCGCGCAGTGCGAGCGTGAGGGCATGTCGGCCGTGGCCATGACCGACCACGGCAACCTGTACGGTGCCTACGACTTCTGGTCCAAGGGCACCAAGGCCGGGATCAAGCCGATCATCGGCATCGAGGCCTACGTCGCCCCGGAGCACCGCCGGCACCGCCAGCCGGTCCGCTGGGGCACCCCGGCCCAGAAGGACGACGACGTGTCCGGCGCCGGCGCCTACACGCACATGACGCTGCTCGCGGAGACCACCGAGGGCATGCACAACCTGTTCCGGCTCTCGTCCCGCGCTTCGCTGGAGGGTTACTTCCGCAAGCCGCGGATGGACCGTGAGCTGATCGCCGAGCACGCCCAGGGCATCATCGCCACCACCGGCTGCCCCAGCGGTGAGGTGCAGACCCGGCTGCGGCTCGGCCAGTACCCGCAGGCGCTCCAGGCGGCCGCCGACTACCGCGACATCTTCGGCGCGGGCAACTTCTTCGTCGAGATCATGGACCACGGGCTGAGCATCGAGCAGCGGGTCCGGGACGGCCTGCGCCGCATCGCGAAAGAGCTGGACCTGCCGTTCGTGGTCACCAACGACTCGCACTACTCGGTCGAGGCCGACGCGAAGGCGCACGAAGTGCTGCTGTGCGTGCAGACCGGGTCCAACATGGCCGATCCTGGCCGGTTCAAGTTCGACGGGACCGGCTACTACCTGAAGACCCCGCAGGAGATGCGGGCCGCGTTCCCCGACGAGGAATGGCAGTCGGGCTGTGACTCCACGCTGCTGATCGCCGAGCGGGCGGACGTGGCCTTCCAGCCGAAGAACCTGATGCCGCTGTTCGACGTCCCCGAGGGGGAGACCGAGGAGAGCTGGCTGCGCCAGGAGGTCGGGCGCGGCATGGACCGCCGCTACCCCGGCGGGTACGACGAGCGCCGCCGCGACCAGGTCGAGTACGAGATGGGCATCATCACCCAGATGGGCTTCTGCTCGTACTTCCTGGTCGTGGCCGACTTCATCATGTGGGCCAAGCGGAACGGGATCTGGGTCGGCCCGGGCCGCGGCTCCGCCGCAGGCTGCCTGGTGGCCTACGCCCTGGGCATCACCGACCTGGACCCGCTCAAGCACGGGCTCATCTTCGAGCGGTTCCTCAACCCCGAGCGCGTGTCCATGCCCGACATCGACATCGACTTCGACGAACGCCGGCGGGGTGACGTGATCCGCTACGTCACCGAGAAGTGGGGCGACGACCGGGTCGCGCAGATCATCACCTACGGCACCATCAAGGCCAAGGCGGCGGTCAAGGACTCGGCCCGGGTGCTCGGCTTCCCGTACGCGCTCGGCGACCGGATCACCAAGGCGTTCCCGCCCGCCGTGATGGGCAAGGACATCCCGCTGTCGGGGATCTTCGACGAGGCCCACCCCCGGTACGGCGAGGCCGGCGAGATCCGCGCCCTGTACGAGGCCGAGGCCGAGGTGCGGCAGGTCATCGACACCGCCCGCGGCCTGGAGGGGCTGATCCGCCAGGCCGGCGTGCACGCGGCCGGCGTGATCATGAGCAGCGAGCCGATCATCGACCACGTCCCGGTGTGGAAGCGGGAGGCCGACGGCGCGGTCATCACCCAGTTCGACTACCCGGCGTGCGAGTCGCTCGGCCTGCTCAAGATGGACTTCCTTGGCCTGCGTAACCTCACCGTGCTGGACGACGCGGTGCACGGCGTGAAGGCCAACCGGGACGTCGACGTCGACCTGGAGACCCTGGCGCTCGACGACAAGCCCACCTACGACCTGCTGGCCCGCGGCGACACGCTGGGCATCTTCCAGTTCGACGGCGGCCCGATGCGGGCCCTGCTGCGCAGCATGCGGCCGGACAACTTCGAGGACATCTCGGCCGTCGGCGCGCTCTACCGGCCGGGCCCGATGGGCGCCAACGCGCACAACGACTACGCAGACCGGAAGAACCACCGCAAGCCGGTCGTGCCGATCCACCCCGAGCTGGCCGAGCCGCTGGCTGAGATCCTGGGCGACACCTACGGGCTGATCGTCTACCAGGAGCAGGTCATGGCCATCGCGCAGAAGGTGGCCGGGTACAGCCTGGGCAGTGCGGACCTGCTCCGCCGGGCCATGGGCAAGAAGAAGAAGGAGATCCTGGACAAGGAGTTCGCGCCGTTCGAGGCCGGGATGAAGGCCAACGGCTACTCCGCGTCGGCGATCAAGACCTTGTGGGACATCCTCGTCCCGTTCTCCGACTACGCGTTCAACAAAGCGCACAGCGCCGCGTACGGGCTGGTCTCCTACTGGACCGCCTACCTGAAGGCCAACTACCCGGCCGAGTACATGGCCGGGCTCCTCACGTCGGTGTCCGGTGACAAGGACAAGAGCGCGCTGTACCTGAACGAGTGCCGCCGGATGGGGATCACCGTCCTGCCCCCCGACGTCAACGCGTCGGCGGCCACCTTCACGCCGGTGGGGGGCGACATCCGGTTCGGCCTGGCCGCGGTCCGGAACGTCGGCACCAACGTGGTGGACGCGATCGTCGAGGCCCGCACGGCCAAGGACGCGTTCACCAGCTTCGCCGACTTCCTGCGCAAGGTCCCGGTCAACGTGTGCAACAAGCGGGTCATCGAGTCGCTGGTCAAGGCCGGGGCGTTCGACTCGCTCGGGCATGCGCGCAAGGGCCTGGCCATCATCCACGAGCAGGCCATCGACACCGTGATCGACGTGAAGCGTAACGAGGCCATCGGGCAGGACTCGCTGTTCGGCGGGGACGCCGAGACCGAGGCCACCTTCGAGGTCCCGGTACCGGACGGGGAGTGGGACAAGACCACCCTGCTCGCGTTCGAGCGCGAGATGCTCGGCCTGTACGTGTCCGACCACCCGTTGCTGGGCGTGGAGCACATCGTGGCCGCGAACACGGACTGCTCGGTGGCCGAGCTGCTCAGCTCCGCCGGCGAGGAACCCGCCGAGCGCGCCGCCCGGGGCGGCCGTCCCGACGGGCAGATGGTCACCCTCGGCGGGATCTTGTCCGGGGTGCAGCGGAAGGTCACCCGGCAGGGCAACCCGTGGGCCACGGCCACGCTGGAAGACCTGGAAGGCGCCATCGAGGTGCTCTGCTTCCCGGCCGCCTACCAGCAGTGCTCGCTGCTGCTGGCCGAGGACGCGATCGTGATCGTGAAAGGCCGCCTGGACCGGCGCGACGAGGCGCCCAAGCTCATCGCGCAGGAGGTGAGCGCACCGGACCTGACGGTGGACCAGGCCGGCCCTTTCGTGGTGTCGATGCCGGTCCAGCGGTGCGTCGCGCCCGTGGTCGACCGGCTGCGCCAGGTGCTGTGCACCCACCCGGGGCTGTCCGAGGTGCACCTGAAACTCTGCAATGGCCCTCGGGCGACGATCGTCCGGCTCGATGACAAGCTGCGGGTCAAGCCGTCACCCGCCCTGCTGGCCGACCTGAAGCAACTCCTGGGCCCCGCCTGCGTCGGATAGACTCCGGCGAGCCTGGAGAGGCATCCGGTGGTCACCGGGTCGCAGGAGTGCCGACGGAGCGCCTGCGGCGGGTCTTCCGAGCAGGTAGCCGGCGATGACCAGCAGCACGGCGGTCCACAGGCAGAACACGCCGAAGCCTTCCCAGGGCGAGAGCACCTGATCGGCCTGCTGGTGCGCCTGGCCGATCAGCTGGCCCGCCTCGGTGGGCAGATAAGCGTGCACGTACTTGCCGATCTTCCCCGGAATCAGCTGGGTCAGCGGAGCCAGCACCAGCACGAAGGCGATCACTCCGGTAATGGCTCCGGCGGTGTGCCGGATGATCCCGCCGAGCCCCATCGCGAACAGGCCGAGCACGGCCAGGTACAGCCCGGCGCCGAACACCGCCCGGGCTACCCCGGGATCGCTGAGCGACACGGGCGCATGGCTGTGCAGGATGGCCGCGCCGAGGAAGAACGACGGGAACGTGACTATCTCGCCGACGATCAGCACCAGCACGGCGAAGACCAGCGCTTTGGCCGCCAGCATCGGGATTCGCCGTGGCACCGCGAGCAGCGACGCCCGGATGACCCCGGTCGAGTATTCACTCGTGATGACCAGCACGCCCAGGACACAAATGGTCAGCTGGCCGAACTCAAGCCCCGATCCGAGGATCGTGCTCACCGGGTCGGCCCTGATCTGCGCGCGCGATGCCGCACCGCTCTTGTCCCATTGCAGGATGGTGAGCCAGGTGAACAGGCCGGTGAAGCCGAAGGTGACCACGACCAGCAGGACCAGCGACCAGACGGTCGAGCGCACCGACCGGATCTTCGTCCACTCCGACAGCAGCAGGCGGCCGAACCCTGCGGCGCCGGACACGGCCGGGGTGCCTGAACTGCCGGGCCGGGTGGCCTGCACCGGCGGGCTGGCGGAGGTCACTCGGTCCTCCCCTGGGTTGTGGCCGGCGCTCGCTCGCTACTGCCCGGCTGGGCGGCTGGTGCCGGCGGCCCGGCGGCTGGGAGCCCGTATTCGAGGCTGTCCGCAGTCAGTTCCATGTACGCCTCCTCCAGTGAGGCGAGCCGCGGGGTGAGTTCGTGCAGCACGATGTTGTCCGCGGCGGCGATCTGGCCGATGCGCGGGGCGTCCAGGTTGCTGACCCGCAGCGCGGGTGTCTGGCCGCCGGGCGTGCTCTCCGGTTCGGCCTTGCCGCCGTCCGCGGCGATCAGGTCGGCCAGCGTGGCCGCGTCGGGCGAGCGGACCAGCACGTATTTCTCTGAGCTCCGCTCGATGAAGTCCTGCGTGCTGGTCTCCGCCAGCAGTTTGCCGCGCCCGATCACGATCAGGTGGTCAGCGGTGACGGCCATCTCGTTCATCAGGTGGCTGGACACGAAGACCGTGCGGCCCTCGCTGGCCAGTTGCTTCATCAGGTTCCTGATCCACAGGATGCCTTCCGGGTCGAGCCCGTTGACTGGTTCGTCGAGGATCAGGATCTCCGGGTCACCGAGCAGCGCCACGGCGATGCCGACCCGCTGGCTCATGCCCAGCGAGAAGCCGCCGGTGCGCTTGCGTGCTACCTCGGTGAGCCCGACGAGCGCGAGCACCTGGTCGACCCGGGACCGCGGCAGGCCCTGGGTCTGGGCCAGGAAGAGCAGGTGGTTGTACGCGCTGCGGCCGGTGTGCATGGCCCGGGCCTCGAGCAGGGCGCCCACGGTGCGCAGCGGCTCGGCCAGATCGGCGTAGCGCTTACCGTTGATCGTCGCGGTGCCGGAGTGCGGGCGGTCCAGGCCGAGGATCAGCCGCATTGTGGTGGATTTGCCTGCACCATTCGGCCCGAGGAACCCGGTCACCCGGCCCGGCTCCACGGTAAAGGACAAATGGTCAACAGCGAGTTTATCCCCGTAACGCTTGGTGAGGTCCCGTGCCTCAATCATCTATTCCCCTTGAGACGGCCTGGCCGACTTGGTTGCGCCGCGCCCCCCACAACCTAAGGTACCAAGCAATAGCGCGCCGCTGATTTTCCGGGCCTGCCGCCGGGCCCCTCCGCGGCGGCCCGCGACACGCCGCCGCCCGGTGCCGCCCCGCGGCGGCGGTCACGTACCCTGCTGCGAAGTATGACCGAGCCAATGCCATCCCTCTCCCAGTCACCGGCCGCCGCGCGCGCCATCCCGGGAATCCGCCACGGCGTCGTGGCCTGCCTGGTCGTGGCGGGCGGCACCGCGCTGCTCGGGGTGGCCGCCGGGTTCCTCTGGGCCGTGGTGGCCCCGCGGCCGCTGCTGGTGATGACCGGCCACGGCACCGCCGCCCTGATCAACGCAGAGACCAACGCGTTCTTCGCGGGGGACGGCTGGTACTGCTTCATCTGCCTGGCCGGGGGCGTGGTCAGCGGGCTGCTCGGATACCTGCTCGCGGTCCGCAGGCACGGCCCGGTCGCCATGGTCATGGTCCTGGTCAGTGCCCTGGCCGCGGCGCTGATCACGCTCTGGATCGGTGAGCACGCCGGGCTGGCCAGCTACCACCATCTGCTCGCGACCCTGCCCGCCGGCGCCCGGCTCCGGGAGGCCCTGTCCCTGGGGGCCCGGAGCGCCATCGCGATCTGGCCGCTAGCGGCCGGGCTGACGGCGGGCGGGATGGAACTGGCCGCGGTGCTGCGGGACCGCCAGACGGCGCGGTCCGGGCCGGCCCTGGCCCCGGAATGACCGGCGGGGCCGGGCTCCCGGGCGGCGCCCGGAGGCGACGGCGAAATGTCCACCATGCGGACGAGGCGGCGGTTGCGCCGGCCCGCTCCGTACACTGGGCGGGTGCTTTCCAGGATTGATCTGCGCGGATCGTCGGCTGCCCAGCTGACCAGGGAAAAGCTTGCCCCGGTGCTGCCCAGGGCGGAGCTGGACGTCGAAGCCGCGATCGAGAAGGTCCGGCCGATCTGTGACGACGTCCGCCGTCGCGGCGCGGCCGCGGTCCGCGAGTACACGCTGCGTTTCGACGGCGTGGACCTGGCCACCACCCGGGTCCCGGCGGCCGCGCTGGCCGGGGCGCTGGCCGCGCTGGCCCCGGACCTGCGGGCGGCGCTGGAGGAGACCGTCCGCCGGCTCCGCCTGGTCTGCCGGGCCCAGCAGCCGGCCGACGTGGTGACCAGCATCGGCGCAGGAGCCACCGTGACCGAGCGTTACGTCGCCGTGGGCCGGGCGGGCGTGTACGTGCCGGGGGGCCTGGTCACCTATCCATCCTCGGTGCTGATGAACGTGGTCCCCGCCCAGGTGGCCGGGGTGCCGCAGATCGCGGTGGCCTCGCCGCCGCAGGAGGACGGCCTGCCCAGCCCCGCGGTGCTCGCCGCGTGCGCGCTGCTCGGTGTCGAGGAGGTCCACGCCGCCGGCGGGGCGCAGGCCATCGCCATGCTCGGGTACGGCACGGCCGACTGCGCCGCCGCGGACACCGTCACCGGGCCGGGGAACATCTACGTGGCGGCGGCCAAGCGGCTGCTGCTCGGCACGATCAGCACGGACGCCGAGGCCGGCCCGACCGAGATCGCGATCATCGCCGACGACACCGCCGATCCGGAGTTCGTCGCGGCTGACCTGATCGCCCAGGCTGAGCACGACCCGCTGGCCGCGTGCCTGCTGATCACCACGGACCCGGGTCTGGCCGACCGGGTGGACAAGGCCCTGGTGCCGCAGGTCGCCGCGGCGCGGCACCGGGAACGGGTGCAGGCGGCCCTGGCCGGCCAGTCCGCGTGCGTGCTGGTGGACGACCTGGACGCGGCGCTGGCCACCTCGGACGCCTGGGCGCCGGAGCACCTGGAGATCCAGGCCCAGGACGCGGGCGCGCTGGCCCGCCGGGTCCGCAACGCGGGCGCCGTCTTCGTGGGCCCCTACGCGCCGGTCTCCCTCGGCGACTACCTCGCGGGCTCCAACCACGTGCTGCCGACCGGCGGCACCGCGCGGCATACCGCGGGCCTGTCCGTGCTGACCTTCCTGCGCGCCATTCACCTGGTCGAATACGACCGGGACGCGCTGGCGGAAGTCGCGCCGCACATCGACGCGCTCGGCGGGGCCGAAGACCTGGCCGCGCACGTCGCCGCGGTGCGGGTGCGCATCCCCAGGACCAGGCCGTGACCGGCCCGCTCCCGTCCTGGCTGCCGATCCGCGACGACCTGGCCGGGCACACCGCCTACGGTGCCCCGCAGATCGACGTCCCGGTCCGGCTGAACACCAACGAGAACCCCTACCCGCCGTCCCCGGCGCTGGCCCAGGCGATCACGCAGGCCGTCGCGGAGGTGGCCGGGACGCTGAACCGCTACCCCGACCGTGACGCGGTGGCGCTGCGCGCCGACCTGGCCGCCTACCTCGGCCACGGGCTGGGCGCCGACGCGGTGTGGGCGGCCAACGGGTCCAACGAGATCATCCAGCAACTGTTCCAGGCGTTCGGCGGCCCGGGGCGGACCGCGATGGGCTTCGAGCCCTCGTACTCGATGCACCCGCTGATCGCGCTGGCCACCGGCACCCGCTGGGTCAGCGGGGCCCGGGACGCCGACTTCGGCCTCGACCCCGACCACGCCGTGGCCGCGATCCACGCCCACCAGCCTGACCTGGTCTTCCTCACCTCACCGAACAACCCGACCGGCGCCGCACTGGCCCCCGGGGTGATCGAGGCGGTCTGTGCGGCGGCCCCGGGCCTGGTCGTCGTGGACGAGGCCTACGCCGAGTTCGCCCGCGACCCCCGGGCCACCGCGCTGACCTTGCTGCCCCGCTGCCGGCGGCTCGTGGTGACCCGCACCATGTCCAAGGCCTTCGCGCTGGCCGGGGCCCGGGTCGGGTACCTGGCCGCCGACCCGGCGGTGCCGCAGGCGCTGCTGCTGGTCCGGCTGCCCTACCACCTGTCCGCGGTGACCCAGGCGGTGGCCCGGGCCGCGCTGGCGCTGGCCCATGAACCGCTGGCCACCGTGGCGGCGCTCCGCGCGCAGCGCGACGAGCTCGTCGCCTGGTTGCGCGGGCGGGGGCTGCGGGTGGCGGACTCCGACGCCAACTTCGTGCTGTTCGGCGAGTTCGGCGACCGGCACCTGATCTGGCAGGCGCTGCTGGACCGGGGCGTGCTGATCCGCGAGACCGGGCCGCCCGGCTGGCTGCGGGTCACGGCGGGCACCCCCGCCGAGATGTCGGCCTTCCGCCACGCACTGGACGAGGTGCTCGCGGCGGCCTGGGAAGACGAGCCCCCGGACCCCGCGATCGCCGCTACCCGGCCCGCGGCGGCAGGCCGCCCCGGCTCAACCTCGGAGGCGTCACGATGAACGACACCTGGAACCAGGCCCCGCGCCGGGCCGGGCGGGTCGAGCGGGTCACCAAGGAGACCAGCGTGCTGGTCGAACTCGACCTCGACGGCAGCGGCACGGCCGACGTCGCCACCGGGGTGGCGTTCTTCGACCACATGCTCAGCCAGCTGGCCAAGCACGGGCTGCTCGACCTGAGCGTGCGGACCACCGGCGACATCGAGGTGGACGCGCACCACACCGTGGAAGACACCGCGCTCGCCCTCGGCCAGGCGCTGCGCGAGGCCCTCGGCGACAAGTGCGGCCATCTGCCGTTTCGGTGACGCCGCCGTGCCGCTGGACGAGACGCTGGCCCGGGCCGCGATCGACCTGTCCGGGCGGCCCTACCTGGTGCACGCCGAGCCGGACGGCATGGCCCCGCTGATCGGCAGCTATGACACCACCCTGACCCGGCACTTCTTCGAGTCCGTGACCTCCACCGCGGGGATCTGCCTGCACCTGGAGGTGACCGGGCGCAACCCGCATCACCTGGTGGAGGCGCAGTTCAAGGCGGTAGCCCGGGCGCTGCGCGCGGCCGCGGCCCCCGACCCGCGGGCGTCCGGGATCCCCAGCACCAAGGGCGTGCTATGACCAGACCCCGGGTCGCGGTCCTGGACTACGGGTCGGGAAACATCCGCTCCGCCCAGCGGGCCCTGGAGCGGGCCGGCGCGGACACCGAGATCACGGCCGACTGGGACACCGCGCTCAACGCGGACGGCCTGGTGGTGCCGGGCGTGGGCGCGTTCGCGGCGTGCATGGCCGGGCTGCGCGAGGTGCGGGGCGACCAGATCATCGACCGGCGGCTGGCCGGCTCCCGCCCGGTGCTGGGCATCTGCGTCGGCATGCAGGTGATGTTCGACGAAGGCGTCGAGCACGGCCTGCACACCGAGGGCTGCGGCCAGTGGCCCGGCGTCGTGCAGCGGCTCCACGCGCCGGTGCTGCCGCACATGGGCTGGAACACCGTCGAGGCCCCCGGCGGGTCACGGCTGCTGGCCGGCCTCGATCCCGGGACCCGCTTCTACTTCGTGCACTCCTACGCCGCGCTGGCCCTGCCCATGCCGCCGTCGGAGTGGATGACGGCCGCCCCTGATCAGCTGGGCGGAACACGGAGAGCCGTTCGTCGCGGCGGTCGAGAACGGCCCGCTGTGCGCGACCCAGTTTCACCCCGAGAAGTCCGGCGACGCGGGAGCCGCGCTGCTGGCCAACTGGCTGGAGATGGTGCGATGACGACGCCCGGTGTCTCGGCGAGCAGCGCCCCGGGGCAGAGCGCTCCGGCGGGCCGCGCGGCTGACTTTGCTGCCCGCGGTGGACGTGGCCGGGGGCCAGGCGGTCCGGCTGGTCCAGGGCGCCGCCGGGACCGAGACCGACTACGGGGCGCCGCTGCAGGCCGCGCTGGCCTGGCAGGCCGCGGGCGCGCAGTGGCTGCACCTGGTCGACCTGGACGCCGCGTTCGGCCGCGGGTCCAACGCGGAGCTCCTGGCGTCCGTGGTGGGACTGCTGGACATCGCGGTGGAACTGTCCGGGGGGATCCGTGACGACGCCTCGCTGGCGGCCGCGCTGGCCACCGGCTGCGCCCGGGTCAACATCGGCACCGCGGCGCTGGAGAACCCGGACTGGGTCCGGTCCGCCATCGCCGAGCACGGGGACAAGATCGCCGTGGGCCTGGACGTGCGCGGCACCCGGCTCGCCGCCCGCGGCTGGACCCGGGAGGGCGGCCAGCTGGACGAGGCGCTGGACCGGCTGGACGCCGACGGCTGCGCCCGCTACGTGGTCACCGACATCAACAAGGACGGCATGCTGGCCGGGCCGAACCTCGACCTGCTGCGGCACGTCTGCGCCCGGACCACCCGGCCGGTGATCGCCAGCGGCGGCGTGTCCAGCCTGGCCGACCTGAAGGCCCTGGCCGGCCTGGTGCCGGACGGAGTGGAGGGGGCGATCGTGGGCAAAGCCCTCTACGCCGGGGCCTTCACCCTGGAGGAGGCGCTCAGGGCGGTGGCGCCGTGACGCGCCGGGTCTTCAGCGGCACCGAGTGGGAGCCGGTGGTGGGGTACAGCCGCGCGGTGGCGGCCGGGGACTACGTGTTCGTGGCCGGGTGCACCTCGGTCGTGGGCGCGGAGTTCGTGCACGAGGACGACGCGTACGCGCAGACCGCGCAGGCGCTGCGCAACGTCGCGGCCGCCCTGGACCAGCTCGGCCTGGGCCTGGCCGACGTGGTGAGCACCCGCATCCTGGTCACCGACATCTCCCGCTGGCAGGAGTACGGCCGGGCGCACCGTGACGCGTTCGGGGACACCATGCCCGCCGCGACCATGATCGAGATCGCCGCGCTGGTGGACCCCAGGATGCTGGTCGAGGTGGAGACGGTCGCCTACCGCCCCGGGATCGGCGCCTGATGCCCCCGCGACGCCGGCGATCCGCGGTCTGCCGCCCGCGCCGGCCGCCCCGATCGTGATCACGACGCCCGGTCGTTGCCGCGGAGCCGGTGGGGCTGGTGGGGCTCGTGGGGCTGGGTGGCTGCGGGGGGGGACGCCATGACGGTGGCGGTGCGGGTGATTCCCTGCCTCGACGTGGACGCCGGGCGGGTGGTGAAGGGCGTCAACTTCCGTGACCTGCGCGACGCCGGCGATCCGGTGGAACTGGCGGCCGCCTACGACGCCGAAGGCGCCGACGAGCTGGTGTTCCTGGACATCACGGCGTCCAGCGGCGATCGCGAGACCATGATCGACGTGGTCGGCCGGACCGCCGACCAGGTGTTCATCCCGCTCACCGTGGGCGGCGGGGTGCGCAGCGTCGGGGACGTGGACCGGCTGCTGCGGGCCGGCGCGGACAAGGTGTCGCTGAACACCGCGGCCATCGGCCGGCCCGAACTGCTCGGCGAGGCGGCCCAGCGGTTCGGGTCGCAGTGCGTGGTGCTGTCCGTGGACGCCCGCCGGGTCAGCCCGGGGGGATCCCCCGGCGAGTCAGCCAGCGCGGTTCGAGGTCACCACGCACGGGGGCCGGCGGGGCACCGGGATCGACGCGGTGGAGTGGGCCGCCCGCGGCGCGGAGCTGGGAGTCGGCGAGATCCTGCTCAACTCCATGGACGCGGACGGCACCAAAGCGGGTTTCGACCTCGAACTCATCCACGCGGTGCGCGCGGTCGTGGACGTGCCCATCATCGCCAGCGGCGGCGCTGGCGAACTGGCCCACTTCGCCCCCGCGGTCGGGGCGGGCGCCGACGCGGTGCTGGCGGCCAGCGTGTTCCACTTCGGCCAGCTGCGGATCAGCGAGGTCAAGGACGCGCTGCGCGCCGCCGGGCAGCCGGTCAGGTAGCGGCCGCCGCGCGGGCCGGTAGCCCCGCGACCGCCCAGCCTCCTGCGCGCCAGGCCGCCAGGCGCCACCGCTTACGAAACCCTCAGCCGGCCACTCGTCAGCCGACGGGCGCGTTCAGGCTGGCGTAGAGGGCGGCGCCCACGATGCCGGCGTCGTTCTGCATGGCGGCGGGCACCACCGTGGCCCGCAACGAGGTCAGCAGGGGCAGGAACTTGTCCGCCTTGCGGCTGATCCCCCCGCCGATGATGATCAGGTCCGGCGCGGTCAGCGCCTCCATGTGAGCCAGGTACTCGTCGACCCGCCCGGCCCACTTGCCCCAGCTGAGGTCGTGCAGCTCCTTGGCCCGCTCGGAGGCCCGCTTCTCGGCGTCCCGGCCGCGGATCTCGATGTGGCCGAACTCGGTGTTCGGGACGAGGATCCCGTCCCGGAACAGGGCGCTGCCGATCCCGGTCCCGAACGTCAGCATCAGCACCGTGCCCTGCTGCCCGGCGCCCGCGCCGAACTTCATCTCGGCCAGGCCGGCCGCGTCGGCGTCGTTGACCAGTGCGGTGGACGCGCCGGTGGCCTTGTCGAACAGGGCCCGGGTGTCCGTCCCGACCCAGGCGGAGTCCAGGTTGGCGGCCGTCATGGTGACCCCGTTCACCACCACGCCGGGAAACGTGATGCCCACCGGCCCGGTCCACTCGAAGTTCTTCACGTGCTGCGCCACCACGGCCGCGACCGCGTCGGGCTTGGCCGGGTCGGGGCGTCTCCACCTTGACCCGCTCGGTGCGCAACGTGCCCTTGGTCGTGTCCACCGGCGCGGCCTTGATGCCCGTGCCGCCGATGTCTATGCCGAGTACCTGCACTGCACAGCCCTCCGTTCGCCTGCGAATCCCCCCGGCGCGGCGGGACCGCAGCCAGAGACCAACTCCATGGTGTGCCACCGGCTGACCGGGTAGTACCCGCGTAGCCTGGATTATGGCCTGTCGGGGCGATGTTTTCCGCCGTTGGGTGGCGTGGCACCGGATTGTTCAGGCCCGCGTCATGAGGCGCCGCTTGACTGGTGGCCCTGGCCGGGAGGGCCGCGGATGTCGGTAGTAGTCGTGGGCGGGGGCGTGCTGGGCTTCATGCACGCCCTGGAGGCGAGCCGCCTCGGCCATCCGGTGACCCACCTCGAACGTGAGCCCGGCTCCCGGGGCGCCAGCGTCCGCAACTTCGGCCTGATCTGGGTGAGCGGCCGCGCGGGCGGTCCCGAGCTGGACCTGGCCCGCCGGGCCCGGGTCCGCTGGGCGGAGATCGCCGCGGAGGTGCCGGGCACCGGGTTCCGCCCGAACGGCTCGCTCACCCTGGCCCGGGACGACGCGGAACTGGCGCTGCTCAAGGAGGCCGCGGCCCGGCCCGACGCGGGCCTGCGCGACTACGAGCTGCTTGATCCGGCGGCGGTCCGGGCGGTGAACCCGGCGCTGCGCGGTGAGTTCGCGGGCGGGCTGCTGGTGCCGGGCGGACGCGGCGGTGGAGCCGCGGCTGGTCCCCGCGGCGCTGCGCGCCGCCCTGCTGGACGGCACGTCGGCCCAGGCGCCCGTACCAGTGGCTGCCGGGCCGGGAGGCCGTCGAACTGGCCCCGCACGCGGTGCGGGACCACACCGGCGCCTGGCACCGCGCCGACCTGGTCGTGCTCTGCCCCGGGGCGGCGCACACCGGGATCGCGGGGCCGCATCTGGCCGCGTTCGCGCAGCCGCCGGTCCGCCGGGTCCGGCTGCAGATGATGCAGACCGCCCCTCTGGACGCCGAGCTGACCACCTCGGTCGCGGACGGCGACTCGCTGCGCTACTACCCCGCCTTCGACCTGCCCGGCCGCCAGCGGCTGGCCCCGCAGGACGCGGCAGCCGCCCGGGTCAGCGCCCAGCTGCTGCTGGTGCAGCGGCTGGACGGCAGCCTCACGATCGGGGACACGCACGAGTACGCCGAGCCGTTCGCGTTCGACGTCGAGGAGGATGCCTATGAGCACCTGCTCGCCGTGGCCACGCGGCTGCTGGGCACCCCGCTGCCGCCGGTCCGGCGCCGCTGGGCCGGCGTGTACAGCCAGCTCGCCGGCACCGGGCTGTACTACCGCTCCGAGGTGGCGCCGGGCGTGGTCCTGGTCACCGGGCCAGGCGGCCGCGGCATGACCTGCGCCCCGGCCATCGCCGAGCAGACATTCGGCTGACGGCAGGCGTCCGGCTGGCCGCAGGCCGCTAAATCCCCGGGAGGGTCCGATGAGCAGCATCACGATCGCGTGCCTCGACATGGCGGGCACCACGGTCGCCGACGACGGCAGCGTGATGGCCGCGTTCACCACCGCCCTGGACCGGTTCGGCCCGGCCCCGGGCAGCGCGGCGCACGACGAGGCGATGCGGATCGTGCACGACACCATGGGCCAGTCCAAGATCGAGGTCTTCCGCGAGATCCTGGGCGACGAGGCCACCGCCCAGCACGCCAACGACGTCTTCGAGGACACCTACGCCGCGGAGGTCGGCGCCGGGCGGGTCACCGCGCTGCCCGGGGCCGCCGAGGCGATCACCGCGCTGTGCGACGCCGGCATCCAGGTGTGCCTGCTCACCGGGTTCTCCCCGGCGACCCGGGACGAGATCATCGACCGGCTCGGCTGGCAGCCCCTGATCGACCTCGCCCTGTCCCCGGCCGACGCGGGGCGCGGCCGCCCCTGGCCCGACCTGCCGCTCACCGCGCTGCTGCGGCTGGGCGGCGGCGCGGTGAGCGAGCTCGCGGTGGTCGGCGACACGCCGAGCGACATCGAGACCGGCCGCCGCGCCGGGGCGGGGCTGGTGGCTGGCGTGCTCACCGGCCGGGCCACCCGCGACGAGCTCGAGGCGGCCAAGGCCCCGCACGTGCTGGACACGATCGCCGACCTGCTCCCGCTGGCCGGCGTGAGCCCCGTCAGCGAGTAGCGCCAGCCCGCAGGCTGGCGCCCGTGGGCTGGCGGCCGGAGCCTAGTGCTCGGCGACCATGACCGGGGCCCCGGCCAGGCTGACGTCCACCGGGTCGCCGAGGGCGATCCCGGCGGCCTCGGTGCTCTGCTGGTCCACCTGCACGACCACGTCGCCGGTCAGCCGGACGCTGACCCGGGTGAGCTGGCCGAGGAACGTCCGGCCCACCACGATCCCGTTCCCGGTCGGGCTGGCCGCGATGCGCAGTCCCTCGGGCCGGACCAGCACGTCCACGCGCGCTACCCGGCCGCTCCCGGTGGGGCGTCAGATCCGCGGCGAGCCCGGACGCGCCGAGCAGCTCCAGCAGGCCGGCCGGGATCCGGTTCATCACCCCCACGAACTCCGCGACGAAGGGCGTCGCGGGCCGGTCGTACAGCTCGTCCGGGGTAGCGATCTGCTCCAGCCTGCCGTCGTGCATCACGCCCACCCGGTCCGCCATGGACAGGGCTTCCTCCTGGTCGTGCGTGACGAACAGCGTGGTGGTGCCGAGCCGCTGCTGCAGGGAGCGGATCTGCTCGCGCAGCTGGAGCCGGACCTTGGCGTCCAGCGCGGACAGCGGCTCGTCGAGCAGCAGGACCCGGGGCTCGATGGCCAGCGCCCGGGCCAGGGCCACCCGCTGCTGCTGGCCGCCGGACAGCTGATGCGGGTACTGCCTGGCCTGGGCGGCCAGGCCGACCATGTCGAGCAGGTCGGCGGCCCGGCGCTGCCGCTCGGCCGAGCCCAGCCGGCGCATCCGCAGCCCGAAGCTCACGTTGTCCACCGCGGACATGTTGGGGAACAGGCTGTAGCTCTGGAACACCATGCCCATGTCCCGCTTGGCCGCGGGCACCGGGGACACGTCCTGGCCGTCCACCTCGACCGTGCCCGAGTCGGCGGTCTCGAAGCCGGCCACGATGCGCAGCGCGGTCGTCTTCCCGCACCCGGAGGGGCCGAGCAGGGCCACCAGCTCCCCAGGGGCGAGCCGCAGGGTCAGCCCGTCCAGGGCGCGGGTGGTGCCGAACGACCGGGACAGGTTCCGCAGGTTGACGGTGGCTCCAGCGGAGCCGCCCGAGGCTCCCGGCCGCCTGGCTGCCGGTCGCCTGGCCCGCGTTCGTCGTCATCAGGATCCCCCTGGGTTCGTGTTCTGGCGGCTGACTGAGAAGAGCGAGACCTCGGCGCCGCCGTTCTTGCGTGACCCCCGGCCGCCGATCATCGTGATCGCCAGCAGGAAGACCCAGGTCACGAACAGCGCCAGCAGCGAGGCCGCGACCGAGATCGGCCCGCTGGTCTGGTCGAACGCGACGATCCACACCGGGAACGTCTGGTAGAGGTCCAGGCTGGCCATGGTGAACTCGCCGAGGACCAGAGCCACGGTGAGGACGGTGGCCGAGAGCATCGCGGTGCGCAGGTTGGGCAGCATGACCCGCCAGCAGCGTTGACCGCCAGCCCGCGCCCAGCGACTGGGCCGCCTCGACCAGCGTGTTCAGGTCGAGAGCGCGCAGTCCCGCGTCGAACGCCCGGTACGCGAACGGCATCGCGAGCACCACGTAGATCAGCCCGAGCAGGTACGGCGTGCTCTTCAGGAACCCGGGCGCCACCTCCAGCACGCCGACGATCAGGACCACGGGCGGGATCACGATCGGCAGGATCGTGACCCCCTCCATGACCCGGCGCAGCCGGGGCAGCCGCAGGTGCACGTACACCGTGGTGGGCAGCATGAGCGCGATGGTCAGCACCGTGGTGATGACGGCCAGCTTGACGGACAGCTCGAAGGCCGCGGAGAAACCCTCCTGGTGGACGACCTGCGGGAAGGAGGAGAAGCCGGTGAACCGCAGCGCCGCGACCAGCGGGATGACGAAGTAGACGCCGGCGAGGATCAGGATCGCCCAGCGCCAGACAGGGAACTGCCGGATCCCGCGCCGGGCCCGGCGGGCCGGGGGCGTGGCGCCCTCCACCAGGGTGGTGCCCGTTACCGCAGCCATTGGGCTGACCTCCGCTGCAGGACCGCGTAGGCGGTCATCACGACCGCGATGATGATGATCATGCCGAGCCCGAGGGCCTTGCCGACGTTCTGCTGGCCGGCCAGCACGTTGCCGTTCAGGAACGAGCCGATCTGGATCGCGGTCAGCGGAACGCTCCCGCTGGTCAGCGCCTCGGCCGTGGCGTAGGCGGAGAACGCGCTGCCGAACAGCAGCAGCACGCAGCCCAGGAACGCCGGCAGCAGCACGGGGCCGCCCACGTAACGCCAGTACTGCCAGGCTCCCGCGCCCAGGTTGTTCGCCGCCTCCCGCCAGGCGGGGCGGAGTCCTTCCAGGGCGGGCAGGATGACCAGCACCATGAGCGGGATCTGGAAGTACATGTAGACCACCACGATCCCGCTGAACGTGTACAGGTTGAACCCGTTCGTGTACGGGTTCAGGCCGATGTCGGTCAGCCACTGGGTGACCATGCCGGTCGAGCCGAGCGTCGCGATGAACAGGAACGCCAGCGGAACCCCGCCGAAGTTGGCGAACACGCCCGAGGCGGTGATCACGCAGCGGCGCAGCACGGCGCCGCGCTTCGCGGTGAAGATGGCGTAGGCGACCAGGAAGCCGACGACGCCCGGCACGATCGAGGTGATCACCGCGACCCCGAGCGTGGTCCCGAAGCCGTGCAGGTAGATGCCGGACGCGGCGGTCTTGATGTTGGACAGGGTGAAGTCGCCGGTCGTCGAGTCCTGGAAGGCGCCCACCGCGATCGCGATCGCGGGCAGGACCAGGCCCAGGACCACGTAGACGGTGAAGGGCAGGATGCCGAGCAGCGTCCGTGCGCTGCGCAGCCGGGCCCCCAGGGACCGGCCCGGCCGGGCCCCGGACCCGCCAGGGGCGTCCGGGGCCACGACCGTGTCAATCTGCTGGGACATCAGCTAGCCGGCCACACTCGACCATTGCTGCGCGACCTTGGCCTCGGCCGCGGACTCCTGCGCCTGGGTGGGGAAGTTCAGCCCGCCCGCCGGGGCCGCCGGGAGCGCCGCGTCGGCCGCCTTGTCGACGGTGCCCGCGCTGACGAGCGACTGCAGCTCGATCGGCCGCGCCTTGCCCTGCAGCCAGAGGTTCTGGCCGGTGGTCGAGTACAGGTACTCCTCCCAGAGCCTGGCGCAGGCCGGGTTGGGAGCCGTCTTGCTGATCGCCTGGCTGTAGTAGGCGGCGTAGTGCGCGTCGGTCGGGATCACGATCTTGAACGTGGGAACCACGCTCGAGATCTCGGAGGCGAGCAGGTAGTCCCACCAGATCACGATCGGGGTCTGCCCGCTCTGCACGGTGGTCGGCCCCGCGGTGACGGGCACGAAGTTGCCGACCTGGTGCAGCTTCTTGAAGTACTGGATGCCTGGCTCGATGTTGGCCAGCGAGCCCCCGTTCGCCAGCGAGGACGCATAGACCGCCGAGAAGGCGGCGCTGGCCTGGGTCGGGTTGCCGTTGATGGCGACCTGGTTCTTGTAGATGGGCTTCAGCAGGTCCTTGAACGACGTCGGCGCGACCTTCACCTTGGCCGAGTCGTAGCCGATGGCGACGTAGCCGCCGTAGTCGTCGTACCAGGTGGAGTCGGACGCCTTGGTGTTGGCCGGGATGGACGTCCAGGTGATCACCTTGTACGGGGCGAGCAGGCCTGCCTGGTCCGCCTTGATCGCGAAGGAGGTGCCCATGTCCAGCACGTCGGGGGCGCGGCTCTGCCCCTTCAGCTGCTGCATCGCGTTGATCTCGTCCTGGCTGGAGCCGTCGGGGTTGGCGTCGTTGATCTTGATGCCGTATTTGGCGGTGAAGTCCTTCATGATGGTGCCGTAGTTGGCCCAGTTCGCCGGGAGGGTGATGACGTTCAGCGTCCCCTCCTTCTTGCAGGCGGCCACCAGGCCGTTCAGCCCGCCGAACGCGGCGGCGGACGTGGCCGTGGCCGCGTTGACCGCGGTGCCGGAACTGGACGAGCTGGCTGAGCTACCGCTGTTCGAGCTACTGCTGCATCCTGCAGCCAACATCAGGCCGCTGACCGCGAGGGCCGCAGCCGCGACTGTCTTACTCCTGGGCACTGAGTCCCCCTCCGAGCCGCGAGCGTGGTGGCCCGCATCCGCGCCCCGATGGCCCGGACGGGGGAATCGTCGCGGGACGAATTGACCGGGAGGTGGCCGGTTCCTGACTGAGCGCGGCTTTTCCCGTGAAGGGTGGCGGTCCCGAAGGCGAACACTTGGGATTGAGGCTCCTACCCTGACCTGCTCGTGACCACGCCGTGACCTGGGCGCCGCCGGGCCGTGACCTGGGCGTGGCCACGGCATAGTGAGCTGATGGAGCTGAATCCGCCCGGCCAGTACGCCGAGGACCGCAACCTGCGCGCCCGGCAGCGCCTGTGGCGGGGTCAGGTCCCCTCCTTCGACGCCGCCGCGTGGGTGCTGGATCTAGCTGGCCTGACGCCAGGGGCACGGGTCCTCGACGCAGGCTGCGGGAACGGCATCTACCTGCGGGCGCTCCGCGAGCGGCGGGTACACGCGGTCGGGTGTGACCGGTCGCCAGGCATGCTTCGCGCGGCGGCGCACCCGGCGCTGGTCAACGCCGACGTGACCGCGTTGCCGGTCCGTGACGGCGCATTCGGTGTGGTGCTCGCGGCTCACCTGCTCGACCTCGTGCCGGATCGCGGCACGGCGATCCGCGAGCTGCGCCGGGTCCTGGCGCCCGGGGGGACCTGCGTGGCGGTGACCAACGGCGCGCAGCACCTGCGGTCCCTGCGCGACCTGATCGAGCGGGCCGTCCGGGTCGAACATGCCGGGCTGGAGAATGGGCGCGCCGACCGGCTCCGCGTTCACCCTGGACAACGCCGCGGCCCAGCTCGGCGTGGTCTTCCCGGAGGTGACCTGCGTCCGTCCTTCCAGGACCGGGCCGGTGGTCATCGAGGACGCGGCGGTGGCCGCGGACTACGTGAGCAGCCTGGCTGACCACTACCAGCCTCAGGTCGCCCGGCCCTGGCGCGACGTCGCCGAGGACGTCCGCGGGCAGGTGCAGGCGGTCATCGACGCCGCGGGGGAGTTCCGCACCGCCGGCGACCTGGCCGCCTTCGTCTGCCGTTAAGGACAGACGGCGCCTACGCCCCCCAGCGGAACCCGGACAGCGTGCGGACCGCCGCTTCGGTACCGTCCAGGCGCACCTGGGCGGCGTCCCGGCGGCCCGACGTCCAGAGGGTCAGCTCCCCGGGCGGGCCGGTGACCGTGACCACCGGGGTGCGCGCCTTCGCCGTGATCCGGACCCGGCCCTGGCCCGGGTCCGTGGTGATGTCGTCGCGGACCAGTTCCACGCCGACCGGGGCCTTGCGCAGGATGAACTTGGCCATGCCGAGCCGCCGCCACAGGGCCTCGGACAGCGCCGGGGTGACCTTCCGCTCCGCCCAGCCCGGGGTGCCGCGCCGGATGTCTTCGTGGTGCACGAAGAACTCGACGAGGTTGGCCCGCTCGTCCACGCCCGGCAGCCCGAAGAACGACATCCGCGGCGGCCCGTTGCGGATGGCGCCGACCAGGCCCTCGAAGGATTCCCGCTTGGTCAGGCCCTGCTGCACCCGCTTGGTGTACCCGGCGAGCGGACCGATCATGATGCCGGCCCCCGCGTCCGGGCGGCGTTCCCGCAGCACCAGGTGGGCGGCCAGATCGAGGGTGGTCCAGCCGTCGCATAGCGTGGGCGCGGCGGGGCCAGTCTGCTCCAGCGACGCGCACAGCGCTAGGCGCTCATCCCGGGCGAGAGTCATCCCGCGATGGTAGCCAGCCCGGCCCGCCAGCGGAATGGGCCGGACCTGAGAGGATCGGGCTATGAACACCCAAGCGAGCGCGGTGACCGGTCCCCGGTGCCCCTCCGCGCTGGACCCGGAGATCGCCGCGCGGCTGAAGCGCGACGCGGCCGGCTTGGTCCCGGCCGTGGCCCAGCAGTACGACACCGGCGAGGTGCTGATGGTCGGCTGGATGGACGACGAGGCGCTGCACCTCACCCTGACCACCGGGCGGTGCACCTACTGGTCCCGCAGCCGTCAGGAGTACTGGGTGAAGGGCGGCACGTCCGGCCATGTGCAGCAGGTCAAGGCCGTCGCGCTCGACTGCGACGGGGACACCGTGCTGGTGAAGGTGGACCAGACCGGCGGGGCCTGCCACACCGGCGACCGCACCTGCTTCGACGCCGACCCGCTGCCGGCCACGGTGGTGGAGTGAACGACGGTAGTGGAGTGGGCAGTGGCGGAGTCAGCGGTGACGGGATGAGCGCTCCGGAGCCGGTCGCCGGGGCGGCGGGTACCCGCCGCCCGGCCCCGGGGGCCCGGCGGGAGTACCTGTTCACGCTGCTCGCCGGCGCGGTGGGCGCGGCGGTCGTGCTGCTCGCGGCCCGCCAGGACTGGGCCCGGGTGGTGACCATCGAGCCGCACCCGCTGCCCGCCTCCCGGGTGGCGGTGAGCGGCCAGGATCTCGTGCCCGCGGCCGGCGCGCTGGGCCTGGCCGCGCTGGCCGGCCTGGCCGCGGTGCTGGCGACCCGCGGCCTCGCCCGGCGGATCGTCGGCGGCCTGCTCGCCGTGTTCGGGGTGGCCATCGTCGCGTCCGTGAGCCTGCCGGTGACCGCGGCGCAGATACGGGGCGCCGCCCTGGGCGCCACCACCGCGCAGGCTGGCTCGGTGCCGGGCGGGAGCACGGTCGGCAGCGGCACCACGCCGGGCACCGGCGGCTCCGGAGTAGCCGGCCTCAGCCTGGCCAGCCACGTGGAGATGGCCGCGTTCCCCTGGCGCTGGGCCGTGCTGTTCGGCGGGCTCCTCGTCCTGGGCGCCGGGATGCTGGTCGCCTGGCGCGGTACCCGCTGGCCGGTCATGTCCAGCCGCTACGAGCGGCCGGCCAGCCGCAAACCGCCCGCCGTGACGGACCCGGCCAGTCTCTGGGAGTCGCTGAGCCAGGGACTCGATCCCACTGACCTCACCGACCCGGCGGGCCCGGGCACCACAGCCGCCGGCTCCGGGGCCGCATCACCCAGTTCGGGGATTGTCCCACCTAGTTCGGGAACCGCACCATCGAGCTCCAGGGCCGCATCCGGCGGCAACGGGAGTGGCCGCGGCGGCTCGGGTTAGGCTGAATGGAAAGTCAGCCGCTGGCCAGGGAGGTGAAGTCGTTGGGACAGGAGCTTCCCTCCGATCTCCCCGCGACGAGACGCAGATCACGGCAGGGCTACCGCGGACTGGGCGACCCGGGGCCTGCCGGCGGAGAGCTGGGTCAGGCCTGACTGGGCAGCGAACCAGATCGGGGTCCGGTCACCGTGGGCGAGTGGCCGGCCGGTGCTCTGGTGCCCCGGATCTGGCCGCCCGGCCCGGCCTTCGGCCGGGCCGTGGCCCGGAGGGGGCCCGCATCCGGAGAGAAGCGGCCTCGCTACGATCGGGGCGCAAGGAATCCAACCTGAGGGGACTGCGAAACCGCGTGAGCGTGCTCAACGAGATCCTGGATGGGGTTCGTGCCGACCTCGCTGCCCGGCAGCAGGACGTCACCCTCGACCAGCTCAAGGACATGGCCGGGCGGGCGCCATCGCCGAAGGACGCGATGGCGGTGCTCAAGGGCGAGGACGTGGCGGTCATCGCCGAGGTGAAGCGGGCCAGCCCGTCCAAAGGGGCGATGGCGGCGATCGCCGACCCCGCGGCGCTGGCCATGGACTACGAGGCCGGCGGCGCGAGCGTGATCAGCGTGCTGACCGAGCAGCGGCGGTTTGCGGGCAGCCTCGCCGACCTGGCCGCGGTGCGCGCCGCGGTGGCAGGTGCCCGTGCTGCGCAAAGACTTCGTGGTCAGCTCCTACCAGCTCTGGGAGGCCCGGGCGCACGGAGCGGACATGGTCCTGCTCATCGTGGCCGCCCTGGAGCAGAACGCGCTGGTCTCGCTGGTGGAGCGGGCCGTCTCCATCGGACTCGTCCCGCTGGTCGAGGTGCATGCGGACGACGAACTCGACCGGGCCCTGGAGGCCGGTGCGAAAATCATCGGGGTGAACGCGCGCGACCTGGCCACCCTCGAGGTGGACCGCACGCTGTTCGCCCGGCTCGCGCCCCGGATCCCGGACGGTGTGCTGAAGATCGCCGAGTCGGGTGTCCGCGGGCCGCATGACCTGCTGGCCTACGCCGCGTCCGGCGCGGACGCGGTGCTGGTGGGGGAGAGCCTGGTCACCGGCAAGGACCCCCGGTCGGCCGTGGCTGACCTGGTCACCGCCGGCTCGCACCCGGCGCTGCGCGGTGACCGCGGATGACCGTGACCGCTGGCCCGGGAGCGAACCGGGAAGCCGGCCACTTCGGCCCGTACGGCGGCCGGTTCGCCCCCGAGGCCCTGATGTCCGCGCTGGAAGATCTGGCCACCGAGTACGCGTCGGCCCAGGCTGACCCGGCCTTCGGAGCTGAACTCGCCGCCCTGCTCCGCGGCTATGCCGGGCGGCCGACCCTGGTGACCGAGGTGCCGCAGTTCGCGGCCCGGGCCGGGGACTGCCGGATCCTGCTCAAGCGCGAGGACATGGCGCACACCGGCTCGCACAAGATCAACAACGTGCTCGGCCAGGCCCTGCTGACCAAGCGGATGGGCAAGAAGCGGGTCATCGCCGAGACCGGGGCCGGCCAGCACGGGGTGGCCACGGCGACCGCCTGCGCGCTGCTGGGCCTGGACTGCGTGGTCTACATGGGCGAGGAAGACACCGAGCGGCAGGCGCTGAACGTGGCCCGGATGCGGATGCTCGGGGCCGAGGTGGTCCCGGTAGCCACCGGCAGCCGTACCCTCAAGGACGCCATCAACGAGGCGTTCCGCGACTGGGTGACCACGGTCGAGACGAGCCACTACTGCATCGGCTCGGTGATGGGCCCGGACCCGTTCCCGACCATGGTGCGTGACTTCCAGCGCATCATCGGGGTCGAGGCGCGGGAGCAGGTGCTGGCCATGACCGGCCGGCTGCCGGACGCGGTCATCGCCTGCGTGGGCGGCGGCTCCAACGCCATCGGGGCCTTCCACGCGTTCATCCCGGACGAGTCCGTGCGGCTGATCGGCTGCGAGGCCGGCGGGGAAGGCCCGGACAGCGGGCGCAACGCCGCCACCCTGGTGGCCGGTTCCGCCGGGGTGATCCACGGCATGCGCACCTACCTGCTCCAGGACGCCGACGGGCAGACCCTGCCCACCCACTCGGTCTCGGCCGGCCTGGACTACCCGGGGGTCGGCCCGGAGCATTCCTGGCTGCACGACACCGGCCGGGCCAGCTACCGGGCCATCTCGGACTCCCAGGCCATGGACGCGTTCTCGCTGCTGTGCCGGACCGAGGGCATCATCCCGGCCATCGAGTCGGCGCACGCGCTGGCGGGCGCGCTCCAGGTGGGCGGTGAACTCGACCCCGGGGCCCTGCTGCTGGTCAACCTGTCCGGCCGGGGCGACAAGGACGTGGACATCGCCGCCCGGTGGTTCGGCCACCTCGAAGACGGGGAGCACGCCGGGTGAGCACCGTGAGCGTCGCGTTCGAGAAGGCGGCCGCGGGCGGCCGCGCCGCCCTGGTCGGCTACCTGCCCGCCGGTTTCCCGTCGGTGGCCGGCGCGGCCGAGGCGGCGGTGGCGATCGCGCAGGCGGGCGCGGACGTGATCGAGATCGGCCTGCCGTACTCCGACCCGCTGATGGACGGCCCGGTCATCCAGGAGGCCACGCAGCGCGCGCTGGCCGGCGGGACCCACGTGACCGACGTGCTGCGTACCGTCGAGACGGTCGCGGCCGCGGGGGTGCCCACGCTGGTCATGACGTACTGGAATCCCGTGGATCACTACGGCGTGGCGGCCTTCGCCCGCGACCTCGCCGCGGCCGGCGGGGCCGGGCTGATCACCCCCGACCTGCCGCCCGAGGAGGCCGGGGACTGGCTCGAGGCCGCGGACGCCTGCGGCCTGGACCGGGTCTTCCTGGTCGCGCCGAGTTCGTCGGACGCGCGGATCGCGCGGATCACCGCCGACTGCCGCGGGTTCGTGTACGCGGCGTCGCTGATGGGCATCACCGGAGCCCGGGACAGCGTCGGCGCGGCCGCCGCGGTGCTGGTCAGCCGGGTCCGCGAAGTCACCAGCCTGCCGGTCGCCGTCGGCCTTGGCGTGCGCGACGGGGCCCAGGCCGCGGAAGTGGCCGGGTTCGCGGACGGGGTGATCGTCGGATCGGCGTTCGTCAAGCGGCTGCTGGCCGCCCCGGACGCCGCGGCCGGCCTGGACTCGGTGCGCGACCTGGCCGCCGAGCTCGCCGCCGGGGTCCGCGGCACAGTGCGCTAACCAAGGGCTGGGCCCGGCTGCCCCTGATAGCCTCACGTCGCGTGGGATCCCCCGGCACGACCGTCGCGTTCCTGCCCAGCCCTGGCCCGGGGAGCTGGCATCTCGGACTGCTGCCGGTCCGCGGTTACGCGCTGTGCATCGTGCTCGGCATTCTCGTCGCCGTCCGGCTGGCCAGCCGGCGCTACCAGCAGCTCGGCGGCGACCGGGCAGTAATCCTCGACGTGGCCACCTGGGCCGTCCCGGCCGGCCTGATCGGGGCCCGGCTGTACAGCGTGGTCACCGACTACGAGCTGTACTTCAGGCCGGGCCGGGACTGGATCGACATCTTCCGGGTCTGGGACGGCGGGATCGGCATGCCCGGGGCGGTGGTGGCGGGGGTCTTCGGGGCCTGGCTCGGCTGCCGCCGCGCCGGGGTGAGGTTCGGGCCCGTCGCCGGGGCCGCGGCCCCGGCCGTGGCGATCGGGCAGGCCATCGGCCGCTGGGGTAACTGGTTCAACCAGGAGCTCTACGGCCGCCCGTCCAGCCTGCCCTGGGCGGTGGAGATCGACCCGGCCCACCGGGTGATCCCGTACGAGAACTACGCCACGTTCCAGCCCGCGTTCCTCTACGAGTCCCTGTGGGACCTGGCCCTGGGCCTCGCCCTGATCTGGGCGGCGGGCCGCTTCCGGCTGACCGGCGACCGCGTCCTCGCGCTGTACCTGGCGGGGTACGCGACCGGCAGCTTCGCGGTCCAGTCGCTGCGCATCGACTTCGCGCACCACCTGCTGGGCCTGCGGACGGACCAGTGGGCGATGATCGCCGTCTGGATCACCGCGGTGAGTTACCTGATCATGACGAGAGGGAAGCGGGGCCCGGACGTGCTCATCCGGCGGGCCGCTCCGTCATCCCCCGGCCGGCCGGAGTTTGCTGCCCGGGAGGCCGGGGCACATCCAGGGGACAATCCTCGCGAAGCGGATGTTCCCAGCGAGTCAGGTGTTTCGCGAACCGCACGAAGCGGGGAAGATTGCACTGGTGGCGTAATCTCCGTGTAACCTACGAGCGTTATTAGCTCAGAGGGTGCCAGCGATACCGCCTTCGCGGGTTCATGGCAGGGCCAATGTCGTCCCGACCGCATGCGAGAACGCAAATTCGGACGAGACGACAGGAGTGCGGATGGCACCTGCCGCTTCAGTGGAGGCCGGGGGGCTCTACGACGCCAGCTTCGAGCATGACGCGTGCGGCGTCGGCTTCGTGGCCGACCTGTCTGGGCAACCCCGCCACGACACGGTAGCCAAGGCCCTGACCGTGCTGCGCAACCTGGAGCACCGCGGCGCCCAGGGCAGCGACCCGGACACGGGTGACGGCGCCGGCATCCTGACCCAGGTCCCCGACGCGTTCTTCCGCGCGGTGTGCGGCTTCGAGCTTCCCGCCCCCGGCAGCTATGCGGCCGGGATGGTGTTCCTGCCCGCTGACGATCAGGCGGCCCGGCGACGCCGCCATGGTGGTGGAGCGGCTCGCCGCCGAGGAGGGCCTGACCACTCTCGGCTGGCGGGATGTCCCGCATGACCCGCGAGCACTGCGGACGCGGGGCCCGGGACGTGCTGCCTGCGCTGCGCCAGGTTTTCGTTGCGGCCAATGGTGAAAGCGGCCTGGCCCTGGATCGTCGCGCGTACTGCCTGCGCAAGAGAGTGGAACACGAGACCGACTGCTACGTGGTCACGCTGTCCTCGCGGACCATCGGCTACAAGGGCATGCTGACCGCGCCCCAGCTGGAGCCGTTCTACCCGGATCTCGCCGACCCCCGCTACGTCTCGGCCCTGGCCCTGGTCCACTCGCGGTTTTCCACCAACACCTTCCCGTCCTGGCCGCTGGCCCACCCGTACCGCTACATCGCGCACAACGGGGAGATCAACACGGTCCGGGGGAACCGGAACTGGATGCGGGCCCGCGAGGCCATGCTGGCCAGCGACCTGTTCCCGCGCTCCGCGGACGGGCGCGGCATGGAGCGGCTGCTGCCCATCCTGGACGAGACCGGCAGCGACTCGGCCAGCTTCGACGAGTGCCTGGAACTGCTGCACCTCGGCGGCCGGTCGCTGCCGCACGCCATGCTGATGATGATCCCCGAGCCGTGGGAGAACCACGACGAGATGGATCCGGCCCGGCGCGCCTTCTACCGCTTCCACTCCACCCTGATGGAGCCGTGGGACGGGCCCGCCTGCGTGGCGTTCACCGACGGCACCGTGATCGGGGCGGTGCTCGACCGCAACGGGCTGCGCCCGGGCCGGTACTGGGTGACCCGCGACGGTCTCGTGGTGCTGGCCAGCGAGGTCGGCGTGCTGGACATCGACCCGGCGGACGTGGTCCGCAAGGGCCGTCTCCAGCCCGGCCGGGTCTTCCTGGCCGACACCGGCCGGCGGCGGATCCTGGAAGACGAGGAAGTGAAGTCCGCCCTGGCCGGCGAGCACCCGTATGAGGACTGGCTGCACGCGGGCCTGCTGCACCTGGACGACCTGCCGGACCGGGTCCGGGCGCTGCCCCCGGCCGGCGAGCTCACCACCGCGCAGCAGCTGTTCGGGTACACCGAGGAAGAGCTGCGGATGCTGCTGGCCCCGATGGCCAGGACCGGGGCCGAGCCGATCGGGTCGATGGGCACCGACACGCCGGTGGCCGTGCTCTCCGACCGCCCCCGGCTGCTCTTCGACTACTTCTCCCAGCTGTTCGCGCAGGTCACCAACCCGCCGCTGGACGCGATCCGGGAAGAGCTGGTCACCTCGCTGGAGTCCTCCACCGGCCCGGAGGGCAACCTCTTCGAGCCCGGCCCGGCCTCGTGCCGCCAGGTCGTGCTGCCCTACCCGGTCATCGACGGCAACGAGCTGAGCAAGATCATTCACATTAACGACGACGGCGACCTGCCCGGCTTCGCCTCGTACGTGGTCGATGGCCGCTATGACGTGACGGGCGGCGGCGCCGCGCTGCGCGACCGGCTCGACGAGATCTGCGCCGAGGTGTCCATCGCGATCGCCGACGGCGCGCACATCATCGTGCTGTCTGACCGCGCGTTCGGCGACGCAGCCCGACTCGCGGCTGGCGCCGATCCCGTCGCTGCTGCTCACCGGCACCGTGCACCATCACCTGATCCGGGAGCGGACCCGGACCCGGGCCGGGCTGATCGTGGAGTCCGGCGACGCCCGCGAGTGCCACCACATCGCGCTGCTGATCGGCTTCGGGGCGGCCGCGGTGAACCCGTACCTGGCCCTGCAGACCGTGGCGGACATGGTCCGCCGCGGCGTGCTGGACGGCGTCACGGCCAAGAAGGCCACCGAGAACCTGGTCAAGGCCCTGGGCAAGGGCCTGCTGAAGATCATGTCGAAGATGGGGGTCTCCACCGTCGCCTCCTACACCGGGGCGCAGATCTTCGAGGCCATCGGGCTGGGCGAGGAGGTCATCAGCACCTGCTTCACCGGGACCACGTCCCGGCTGGGCGGCGTCGGCTTCGATGTGCTGGCCGCTGAGGCCGGGGCCCGGCACGCGCGGGCCTTCCCGCCCCGCGGCGCCGCCCCGGATCACCGGCGGCTGGAGACCGGCGGCGACTACCAGTGGCGCCGCGAGGGCGAGCCGCACCTGTTCAACCCGGAGACCGTGTTCAAGCTGCAGCACGCGACCCGCAGCCGCCGCTACGAGGTCTTCAAGGAATACACCCGCCTGGTGGACGACCAGTCCGCCCGGCTCATGACGCTGCGCGGCCTGCTGCGCATCCGCGGCGTCGATGACCCCACTGACCCGCGTGGGCTGGGCGCAGCGTCGCTCCCGGCCCGCGCGCCTCGCCCGGCCGGGGAGCGAAGCGACCCGGGCGGGCTGCACCCGACCGGCCCGCACCCCGTCGGGAAGCCCGCGGTTCCGCCGCCGGGGGCGGTCCTGCCTGCGGCCGGCCCGTCCCGCCCGGCCCCGCGCGGCCCGATCCCCATCGACGAGGTGGAGCCGGTGTCGGCCATCGTGCGCCGGTTCTCCACCGGCGCGATGTCCTA
Source organism: uncultured Actinomycetes bacterium (assembly GCA_963781085.1). Lineage (GTDB taxonomy): Bacteria > Actinomycetota > Actinomycetes > Streptosporangiales > Streptosporangiaceae > RYN-230. Next base: position 91,244 of record CAWAES010000017.1, on the reverse strand, counting down.
CGGTTCCATCTCGGCCGAGGCGCACCAGACCCTGGCCATCGCCATGAACCGGCTGGGCGGCCGGTCCAACACCGGCGAGGGCGGCGAGGACCCGGAGCGCTTCGTCCCGGACGCCAACGGGGACCTGCGCCGGTCCGCGGTCAAGCAGGTGGCCAGCGGCCGGTTCGGGGTGACCAGCGAGTACCTGGTCAACGCCGACGACCTGCAGATCAAGATGGCCCAGGGAGCCAAGCCAGGGGAGGGCGGCCAGCTGCCCGGGCACAAGGTGTACCCGTGGATCGCCAAGACCCGGTACTCCACGCCCGGGGTCGGGCTCATCTCGCCGCCGCCGCACCACGACATCTACTCCATCGAGGACCTGGCCCAGCTCATCCACGACCTCAAGAACGCCAACCCGCAGGCCCGGGTGCACGTCAAGCTGGTCGCCGAGGTGGGCGTCGGCACCGTCGCGGCCGGCGTGTCCAAGGCGCACGCCGACGTGGTGCTGATCTCCGGGCACGACGGCGGCACCGGGGCCGCCCCGCTGACCAGCCTCAAGCACGCGGGCGCTCCCTGGGAGCTGGGCCTGGCCGAGACCCAGCAGACCCTGCTCCGGGCCCGGCTGCGGGACCGGATCGTGGTCCAGGCCGACGGCCAGCTGAAGACCGGCCGGGACGTGATCATCGCCGCGCTGCTCGGGGCCGAGGAGTTCGGCTTCGCGAGCGCGCCGCTGGTCGTGTCGGGCTGCATCATGATGCGGGTCTGCCACCTGGACACCTGCCCCGTCGGGGTGGCCACCCAGAACCCTGAGCTGCGCAAGCGGTTCAGCGGCCAGCCGGAGTTCGTGGTCAACTTCTTCGAGTTCATCGCCGAGGAGGTGCGCGAGTACCTGGCCGCGCTGGGACTGCGCAGCCTGGAGGAGGCGGTCGGGCGGACCGACCTGCTGGACAGCGAGCGGGCGGTGGGGCACTGGAAGGCGGCCGGGCTGGACCTCGCGCCGATCCTGCACATGCCCGCCCTGGCCGAGGGCGCGGCCACGCGCCACACCACCACCCAGGATCACGGCATCGAGCGGGCCCTGGACAACACGCTGATCCAGCTGGCCGAGGGGGCCCTGCAGGACGGGAAGCCGGTCACCCTGGACCTCCCGGTCCGCAACGTCAACCGGACCGTCGGCACCATGCTGGGCTACGAGGTGACCCGGCGGTGGGGCGGCAAGGGGCTGCCCGACGACACCATCGCTGTCCGGTTCCGTGGCTCGGCCGGGCAGTCTTTCGGCGCCTTCCTGCCTCGCGGGATCACCCTGCGGCTGGCTGGCGACGCCAACGACTACCTGGGCAAGGGCCTGTCCGGCGGCCGGATCATCGTGGCCCCGGACCCGGAGGCCAGGTTCGTCGCCGAGGACCAGATCATCGCGGGCAACGTGATCGGCTATGGCGCCACGGCAGGCGAGATGTTCCTCCGCGGCGTGGTGGGCGAGCGGTTCTGCGTCCGGAACTCGGGCGCTACCGCCGTCGCCGAGGGTACTGGCGACCACGGCTGCGAGTACATGACCGGCGGGGTCGTGGCCGTGCTCGGCCCGGTCGGCCGTAACTTCGCGGCCGGCATGTCCGGTGGCCTGGCCTACCTGCTCGACCCGGATCCGGTCCGGGTCAACACCGACATGGCCGACCTGGAGGGCCTCGACGACGACGACGCGACCAGGCTGCGTGAGCTGCTCGCGCACCACCTCGCCGAGACCGGGTCGGAGGTCGCGGCGCGGTTGCTGGCCGACTGGGACGTGGCGCTGACCCGGTTCGGCAAGGTCATGCCCAAGGACTACAAGCGGGTGCTCGACGCGGCCCGGCTGGCCGAGCGTGAAGGCCGGGACGTCAACCAGGCCGTGATGGCCGCGGCCCACGGCTGAGGAGGCTGCTGCGATGGCTGACCCCAAGGGTTTCCTGACCACGCCGCGCGAGACGCCCGCCCGGCGGCCGGTGGACGTGCGGATCCGGGACTGGCGGGAGGTCTACACGGACTTCCCGCCCGGCGGCACTGGAGGCCCAGGCCGGGCGGTGCATGGACTGCGGCATCCCGTTCTGCCACCAGGGCTGCCCGCTGGGCAACCTCATCCCGGAGTGGAACGACCTGGTCTGGCGGCATGAGTGGCGTGCGGCCGCGGAGCGGCTGCACGCGACCAACAACTTCCCGGAGTTCACCGGCCGGCTCTGCCCGGCGCCGTGCGAGAGCGCCTGCGTGCTCGGCATCAACGCCGACCCGGTGACGATCAAGCAGGTCGAGGTGGAGATCATCGACCGGGCCTGGGCCGAGGGCTGGGTCCGGCCGCTGCCGCCCAGCGCGGAGGCGGTGGCGGCGGGCCGTCCCGTGGCGGTGATCGGGTCCGGGCCGTCCGGGCTGGCCGCGGCCCAGCAGCTCACCCGGGCCGGGCACGCGGTCACCGTGTTCGAGCGGGCTGACGCGCCCGGCGGGTTGCTGCGTTACGGGATCCCCGAGTTCAAGATGGAAAAGCGGCACCTGGACCGCCGGCTGTGGCAGATGCAGGCCGAGGGCACCAGGTTCCGGTGCGGGGTGCTGGCGGGCCGGGACGTCACGGCCGCGCAACTGCGGGCGGACTTCGACGCGATCGTGCTGGCCGGCGGGGCCACCGTGGCCCGCGGGCTGCCCGTCCCCGGCGCCGGCCTGGCCGGGGTGTACCAGGCCATGGAGTTCCTCCCGCTGGCCAACCGCGCGGTCGTCGCGTCGCAGGCCCGGACGGGCGGCGGCCCGGTGCCCGAGCCCCCGGTCAGCGCGCGGGGCAAGAACGTGGTCATCATCGGTGGCGGCGACACCGGGGCCGACTGCCTCGGCACCGCGCACCGCCAGGGCGCCGCGTCAGTCACCCAGCTGGAGATCCTGCCCCGGCCCACGCCGAGCCGTCCCGACAACCAGCCGTGGCCGACGCACCCGATGATCTACCGGGTGTCCAGCGCGCACGAAGAGGGCGGGGAGCGGGTCTACGCCGTGTCCACGCAGAAGTTCGTGGACGACGGGGCCGGCCGGGTCAAGGGGCTCCGGCTGGTCGAGGTGGAGCTGGCCGACGGCAAGTTCGCCCCGGTCCCGGGGACCGAGCGGGAACTGCCGTGCGAGCTGGTCCTGCTGGCCATGGGCTTCACCGGAGCGGCCCGCGAGGGCTTGCTGACCGACCTCGGTGTCGAGTTCGACGCGCGCGGGAACGTGGCCCGCGACGGCGGGTACGCCACCTCGGTGCCCGGGGTGTTCGTGGCCGGGGACATGGGCCGTGGCCAGTCGCTGATCGTGTGGGCCATCGCCGAGGGCCGCTCGGCCGCGGCGGCCGTGGACACCTACCTGGAGGGGGACAGCATGCTGCCGGCCCCCATCCCGCCCACCGCCCGCTCCCTAACCTGACCCTGCCCGCTGCCAGCCTGGCCCGGCTGGCCATCTCGAATGCGTGCGGAACGGCTGTGGGAACAGCGCTGTCAATATGGACCATCAACTCGTCCACGATCGCGCCCGCGGATAGCTGCTTGCAGAATGGCAGCGGTAGCTGCATAATGCAAGCATGCCTACTTCCATCACCATCCGTGACGTACCGGACGAGACACGGGACGAGCTGGCTGCTCGCGCCGCCCTGACTGGCCGGTCCCTACAGGAGTACCTTCGCTCAAAGCTCGTCGAGCTCACCCGCCAGCCCGACGCCGAGACGCTGGTCGAGCGGATCCGTTCCCGGAAGACCGCGACAAGCTCCTCCCTGCCGCCGGATCGCATCCTCGCGCACCGTGACGCGGATCGCCCGTGACCCTGGTCATCGACGCGTCCCTGGTCGTGTCCGCCCTGGCCGACTCGGGTGCCACCGGGACCTGGGCGGAATCGTTGCTGGCCGCCGGGCCGCTGAGTGCTCCGCATCTGATGCCGGTTGAAGCGGCCAACATCCTGCGCCGCGCGGCAGCGGCGGGCGACATTTCTGCTGATGCCGCCTCCCTGGCCTACGCCGACCTGCTCGACCTCCGCGTAGAGCTCTTCCCCTACGCGCCGTTCGCTGCCCGGACATGGGAGCTGCGCGACAACGTGACCTGCTACGACGCCTGGTACGTTGCGCTGGCAGAGTCCCTCGGGTCGAAGGTCGCAACCCTCGACCTCAGGCTGGCGCGGGCATCAGGACCCCGTTGCGGCTTCGAGACACCGCCCGCAGCGGCCTGATCGCCCGAACATGCAGGACCAGGCTCGCGCGGTCGCTGCTCGACGCCGCGGCGTGGGTCCAGGTCGGGCGCCGGGTGGGTCACAAGCGCTTTCCGAACTCGACCTCGTCCGGGCAGATCCGCGGCGCGCTCGGCCGCGACCATGTTGCCGTCCCGTGACATCGGATGACCGTTCGGTGAATGTTCCGTAGCAGGTCTCGGCGGGCCGGAACATCGCCCTTACAGTGGTATAGACCAATTCGGGTGCCTCGTCCGGAAGGCGATAAGCATGAGCCGCCGAGCCAAGATCGTCGCCACCCTGGGGCCTGCGTCATCCAGCCCGGAGCGGCTCGCCGAACTCGTCGCGGCCGGCATCGACGTGGCCCGGCTGAACATGAGCCACGGCACCCGGGCCGGCCACCTCGCCGCCTACCGGTGTGTCCGGGCCGCGTCCGACGCGGCCGGGCACAGCGTCGGGGTGCTCATCGACCTGCAGGGCCCGAAGATCCGGCTCGGCACGTTCGCGGCCGGGCCGGTCCGCCTGCTGGCTGGCCAGGAGTTCACCATCACCACCCGCGAGGTGCCGGGGGACCAGCACCAGGCGGGCACGACCTACGCCGGGCTCGCTGGCGACGTGCGGTCCGGAGACCGGGTGCTGGTGGACGACGGCCGGATCGTCCTCGAGGTGCTCACCGCGGCGGACGGCCGGGTCCGCACCCGGGTCGTCGTGGGCGGCGTCGTCTCCGACCACAAGGGCCTCAACCTGCCCGGCGGCAGGGTCAGCGTGCCCGCCCTGACCGCCAAGGACGAGGCGGATCTGCGCTGGGCCCTCAGCCTGCAAGCGGACATGGTCGCGCTGTCTTTCGTCCAGGGTCCCGAGGACGCCGTCCTGGCGCAGCGGATCATGGACGAGGCAGGGGTCCGGCTCCCGCTGATCGCGAAGATCGAGAAACCCCAGGCCATCGAGGCGCTGCCGGAGATCATCGAGGCCTTCGACGGGATCATGGTCGCCCGCGGCGACCTCGGCGTGGAACTTCCGCTGGAGCAGGTCCCGATGGCCCAGAAGCGGATCGTCGAGCAGGCCAGGGCCCAGGCCAAGCCGGTCATCGTGGCGACCCAGATGCTGGAGTCGATGATCTCGGCGCCCCGGCCGACCCGGGCGGAGGCGTCCGACGTGGCCAACGCCGTGCTGGACGGCGCGGACGCGCTGATGCTGTCCGCCGAGACCAGCGTCGGCGAGTACCCGGTACAGGCCGTCGCGACGATGAGCCGCATCATCAGCGAGGCGGAGCGGGAACCCGGGCCTGCCGCGCCGGTGCTGGCCGGGGAGCCGGCCAGCACCGGCGGCGCCATCGCCCGCGCCGCCGCCGAGGTCGGCGCGGCCGTCGGGGCCAAGGCCCTGGTCGCCTTCACGATGACCGGCGAGACGGCCCGCCGGCTGGCCCGGTACCGGTCACCCACTCCGCTGCTGGCCTTCACGCCCCAGCCGAGCACGCGCAGCCAGCTGGCGCTGAGCTGGGGGGTGGAGACGTTCATCGTGCCCCCCGCCCGGCACACCGACGCGATGGTCCGCCAGGTGGAGGAGGCGCTGCTGGAGATCGGGCGCTGTGACAAAGGCGACATGGTGGTGATCGTGGCGGGCAGTCCGCCGGGCACGCCGGGGCGGACCAACGCCCTGCGAGTGCACCGCATCGGTGACGCCGCGGCCCTCGGGGCAGGCCTCGGATGAGCGCGACATGGCGGTTGACCTGGGGTGCCCCGAGTGGGATTCGAACCCACACTGCATGGTTTTTGAGACCATGGACTCTGCCTGTTGGTCTACCGGGGCGCTGCGGCCAGGCGGTTTGTAGCCGTCTCGGCCGAACGTCAATCTACCTGGTACCGGTACGATCATGGGCGTGAGTCAGACCCCATGGCGCGTTTTGATCGCCGAAGACGAGGCCCTTATCCGGCTCGACCTCAAGGAGATGCTTGAGGAGGAGGGCTACTCGGTGGTCGGCGAGGCCTCCGACGGCCAGCAGGCCATCGACCTCGCCGTCAGTCTCCGGCCCGACCTGGTCATCCTCGACGTGAAGATGCCGGTCCTGGACGGGATATCGGCGGCCGAGCGGGTGGCCGCCGACATGATCGCGCCGGTGGTCATCCTGACCGCGTTCTCTCAGCGTGAGCTGGTCGAGCGGGCCCGCGACGCGGGAGCCATGGCGTATCTGGTGAAGCCGTTCACCAAGGCGGATCTGGTCCCCGCGATCGAGATCGCGGTCAGCCGTTTCCAGGAGGTGGCCGCGCTCGCCGGCGAGGTCGGCACGCTCAAGGAGCGGCTGGAGGTGCGCAAGCTCCTCGACCGGGCCAAGGGCAAGCTCCAGACCGAGCAGGGAATGTCCGAGCCGGACGCGTTCCGCTGGATCCAGAAGACTTCCATGGACCAGCGCCTGGCCATGCGGGCCGTGGCGGAGCGGGTGCTCGCGGGCACCATGGTCCCGGGCGGCACCGCAGGCGGCAGCGACTCCGCGGCGGGAGCGGTCGGCACTAAGCCCGACTCGAGAGCCTGAGCCCGCCAGATTCTGGAGCAGGCCCCGGGCTCACCGGCCTGAGCAGGCCTTTGGCGCGGTCTGCAGGCGCGGGCTGGTTTCCGGGGATCGAGCCCGGGGAACTTTTGGTGCCGTGTCGGCCTTCCCCGGGCCGACATGTTCTCTACTCAGCTCCCCGGGCTCTCCCCACCACGGTAGCGAGGAGTCCCCGCGCCGCGCAAAGGGGCGGCCGTTCCCTGGCCGGTTTGTGATAAACGTCTGGTCACGTGTGGTTTCCCTGCCTGCAGGGTGACTGGCCTGGTCCCCTGCCCGCCCGGCTCACTGCCCAGGCGCCTCGCCTGGCGCGGTGACGTCGCCAGGATTGTGGCCACCGGCCGGGACCTGATCGCGGAGCAGGCAGGTCAGCCTGGCCGAGCAGACCCGGCGGCCCCGGTCGTCGCTGATCGCGATCTCGTAGGTGGCGGTGGTCCGCCCGCCGTGCACGCGGGTAGCGACGCCGGTGACAACGCCGCCGGCCACCGCGCGGTGGTGCGTGGCGCTGATCTCGATCCCCACCGCGAACCGCCCGGGCCCGGCGTGCAGGGCCGCGCCCAGCGAGCCCAGGGTCTCGGCCAGCACGCAGGACGCACCGCCGTGCAGGAGACCGTAGGGCTGGATATTGCCGTCCACCGGCATGGAACCAACGACCTGCTCCGCGCGGGCAGCGCTGACGATGATGCCCATCCGATGCGGCAGGGTGCCCTCGCTGAGCCGGGCGAAGCCCTCGATGACCGGCGCCGGGCCGTCGTGGTCCGCCTGAACTGGGCCGTCGTGGCCCGCCCGGGCCGGGCCGTGCTGCCCCGCTGGCCCCGCCCCGCCCTGACCAGGCCGTGTCCCGCCGTCTCGACCCACCAGCGCCTCCGGAAGTAGCGACCCGGCGCCCAGTGCGCCGCGGGGAAAGCCTAGGCCCGCCGCGCGGGCCCGGCCCGCGCCGGGTCCCACCGGTACGTGAGCAAGCTTCCGGGGCCGAAGAGGACAGAGCGGTCCAAGTGACCAGAGTCGCCTATACGTGCTTTGGGTGGTGATACCGGAGTTGCCCCACCCAGCACGTCACCATCGCATCACATAGTCGGAAAAGATCAGAAGAACTGCCGCCGAAACACTGGCGTTTCACCCAGGTGAGCGTTAACAATGCCCCGGGGGCTGTCTGTGCCAGCCTCGGGAACCCAACGAAGGGAATCTCCATGCGTCCAGTATTAAGAGGGAAGATCAGCTCCAGGGGCCTGCGGATCGGCGCGGTGGCCGGCCTCGCTGTCGCGACCGTTGCCTCGCTGGCGGCCATGCGGTCCGCTCCGGTCACCCCCGCGGGCGGCGGCTGCTCGCCGACCGTGTCCAAGCAGTTCTTCGGCAAGACCATTGAGCCGTACACCGGCAAGAACACCGCGGTGTACCGCTACACGCTGACCAACTGCCGCGGCATGCAGGTCAAGATCCTGACGCTTCGGCGGCATCATCCAGTCGATTGACGTCCCGTCCGCGCGCGGCCGCGAGGCCGACGTGGTGCTGGGCTTCAAGACGCTGAAGGACTACGTGAACGTTTGACAGCCCGCCGGTGACCGCCAACGGCGGCCCGTACTTCGGCGAGACGATCGGCCGCTACGGCAACCGGATCGCCAAGGGCACGTTCAAGCTGAACGGCAAGACCTACACGCTGCCGATCAACAACGGCGTGAACAGCCTGCACGGCGGCCTGGTCGGCTTCGGCAACCACATCTGGGCGTCCAAGGCGGTGCGCGCGCCCGCGCTCGGCCGGCGTGCAGCTCACGCTGGTCAGCCCCAACGGTGACGCCAGCGGGGCTCCCGGGTCCCCCGGCTGCCCCTCCGGCTGCACCGGGTACCCGGCCCAGCTGACCGTGGTGGTCACCTACACGCTGAACAACCGGGGTCAGCTCGGCATCCACTACAAGGCCACCAACAACGACAAGAAGCTGTCCACGGTGCTCAACCTGACCAACCACAGCTACTTCAACCTGGCGGGCGAGGCTTCCGCGGCGGGCTCGGCCTACCGGCAGTTCGTCCAGATGAACGCCAACCGCTACTCGCCGACCGACTCCACGCAGATCCCGCTCCCGCTGCCCCACGGGGTCCCGGTCGCGGGCACGCCGTTCGACTTCCGCGCGCCGCACACCATCGGCTCCCGGATCAGCGACGTCAGCGCGCCGGACAACACCCCGGCCAGCTTCGCGTCGGCCACGGGCGGCAAGAGCCAGCTGCTCATCGCGCAGGGCTACGACCACAACTGGATCCTGAACAAGCAGACCGCGGCCACCACCGGCCCGGACGGCCTCAACCTGGCCGCCCGCGCCTTCGACCCGTCGAGTGGCCGGCTGCTGACCGTCTGGACCGACCAGCCCGGTGTGCAGTTCTACAGCGGCAACTTCCTCAACGGCACGCTGGTAGGCATCAGCGGCCACACCTACCGGCAGGGTGCGGGGTACACGTTCGAGACCCAGCACTTCCCGGACTCGCCCAACCAGCCGGCCTTCCCGTCCACCACTCTCGGCCCTGGGAAGACCTTCAACTCCACAACGATTTTCGCGTTCCACTCCTGACGCCTCGCCGGCTGCAGGCGCCGCGTAAGCGCCGCCTGCAGCCGGCCCGGCTCATCGCGGCCCGGTGGCCGCCGCCTTCCCGGCGGCCGCCGGGCCGCGGCATGCCGGCGCCGTGCCATGTCCGCCCGCCGGTGTCGGTACCTGCTACTAGACTTCCTGCGTGGCGACCAAGGCGACCCAGGCACCCGCATCCGCACCCGGTCCAGCGGAGCGCCGGGAGCGGTTGCTCCTGCTCGACGGGCACTCCCTGGCCTACCGCGCGTTCTTCGCGCTGCCACCGGAGAACTTCTCCACCACGACCGGGCAGCCCACCAACGCGGTCTACGGCTTCACCGCGATGCTCATCAACGTGCTCCGCGACGAGCAGCCGACCCATGTGGCGGTGGCCTTCGACCGCAGCGAGCCGACCTTCCGCCACGAGCAGTACGTGGACTACAAGGCGAACCGTCGGGAGACCCCGGCGGACTTCCGCAGCCAGCTCAGCCTGATCTTCGAGGTGCTCGACGCGCTCGGCATCCCGCGGCTGTCGGTGGCCGGCTACGAGGCCGACGACATCATCGCCACGCTGACCGTGGCGGCCACCGAGATCGGCATGGACGTGCTCATCGTCAGCGGTGACCGGGACAACCTGCAGCTGGTCAACGACCACGTCACGGTGCTGATGACCCGGCGCGGCATCAGCGACATGACCCGGTTCACCCCCGAGGAGGTCGTGGCCAAGTACGGCCTGACCCCGGCCCAGTACCCGGACTTCGCCGCGCTGCGCGGGGACCCGAGCGACAACCTGCCCAACATCCCGGGGGTGGGGGAGAAGACCGCGGCCCGGTGGGTCGCCGAGTTCGGCTCGCTCAGCCAGCTGGTAGACCGGGTCGACGAGGTCAAGGGCAAGGCCGGGGACAAGCTCCGTGAGCACCTCGGCTCGGTGCTGCGCAACCGGCAGCTGACCGAGCTGGCCAAGGACGTCCCGCTCGAGTCGGGCCCCGGTGACCTGCGGCCGGTGCCGTGGGACCGGGACCAGATCCACCAGCTCTTCGACACGCTCCAGTTCCGGGTCCTGCGCGACCGGCTGTACACCACCCTCCCTAACGGCATCGTGAGCCCGGCCGGCTCGCCCGGCAGTGAGGTGCCCGGTCCAGAGCACGGCTTTGAGGTCGAGGTGTCGGTGCCGGGCCCCGACGAGCTGGCCGCCTGGCTGGACGAGCACGCCACCGGGACCGGCCGGGTCGGCCTGGCGGCCCACGGGACCTGGGGCCGCGGCACCGGGACCCTGGACGGGCTGGCGCTGGCCGCCGCGGACGGGAACGGGGCGTCCGTCGACCCGGTCACGCTGACCGAGGACGACGAGCGGGCCCTGGCCGCCTGGCTGGCCGATCCAGACCAGCCCAAGGCCCTGCACGACGCCAAGGGGCCGATGCACGCGCTGGCCGCCCGGGGGCTGGAGCTGGGCGGCCTGACCAACGACACGGCGCTGGCGGCCTACCTGGCGCTGCCCGGGCAGCGCTCGTTCGACCTGGCCGACCTGGTCCTGCGTTATCTGGGCAAGGAACTGCGCGACGAGGGGACCGCCAGCGGCCAGCTCGCCTTCGACCTGGACGCCGCCGGCGACGACAGTGCGGAGGATGGAGACGCGGAGGCCGCGGTGGCACTGGTGGTGCGCGCCCGGGCCACCGCGGAGCTGGCCGACGCCCTGGACGCGGACCTGCAGCAGCGCGGAGCCGCCCAGCTGCTCGCCGACGTCGAGCTGCCACTGGTCGGGGTGCTGGCCCGGATGGAGCGGGCCGGGATCGCGGCGGACACCCATCATTTCGCCGACATGTCCGCCAGCCTGGGTGGCGAGGTGAAAGCGGCCGAGCAGGCGGCGTTCACGATCATCGGGCACGAATTCAACCTCGGCTCGCCCAAGCAGCTCCAGGAAGTGCTGTTCACCGAGCTGGGACTGCCGAAGACCAAGCGGATCAAGACCGGCTACACCACCGACTCCGAGGCCCTGACCAGCCTGCTGGCGCAGACCGGCCACCCCGTGCTGGAGCACCTGCTCCGGCACCGGGACGTGGCCAGGCTCAAGAGCATCGTGGACTCGCTCATCCCGATGGCCGACGACGACGGCCGGATCCACACCACGTACAACCAGATGATCGCGGCCACGGGGCGGCTCTCGTCCACAGATCCCAACCTGCAGAACATTCCCATCCGCACCGAGGAGGGCCGCCGGATCCGGCAGGGCTTCGTGGTCGGCGACGGGTACGAGACGCTGCTCACCGCCGACTACAGCCAGATCGAGCTGCGCATCATGGCCGACCTCTCCCGCGACAGCGCGCTGGAGGAGGCGTTCACCTCTGGCCACGACTTCCACGCCGAGACCGCGTCGCGGGTCTTCGGCGTGCCGCCCGGGGAAGTCACCGTCGAGATGCGCAGCCGGATCAAGGCGATGAACTACGGGCTGGCTTACGGGCTGTCCGCCTATGGGCTGTCCCAGCAGCTGCGTATCACCCCCGACGAGGCCCGGGCCCTGATGGACGAGTACTTCCAGCAGTTCGGCGGGATCCGTGACTACCTGTACGCCGTCGTGGACGAGGCCCGCAAGGACGGGTACACGCAGACCGTGCTCGGCCGCCGGCGCTACCTGCCCGACCTCACCTCAGACAACCGGCAGCGCCGGGAGATGGCCGAGCGGATGGCGCTCAACGCCCCCATCCAGGGCTCCGCCGCGGACATCATCAAGGTGGCCATGCTCCGGGTCGACGACGCGCTCCGCGGCGAGGGCCTGCGCTCCCGGATGCTGCTTCAGGTGCACGACGAGCTGGTCTTCGAGGTCGCCTCCGGCGAACTCGACACGCTGCGCGAGATGGTGCCGCGGGTTATGTGCGGCGCCTTTGACCTGCGGGTGCCGCTGCAAGTCTCGCTCGGCACCGGCCGGACCTGGGCTGAGGCCGGGCACTAGTGCTGGCCCGGGGGCCCGAGCCCCCGGAACCCCCAACGGCCCGGCTGAGCCGCGTCAGGCTCTCGCCGCACGTGGCTATTCGCCGGGTCGGCGGGGTCACGGCTGCGCCACGCCTCCCCTCCCCGGCGAGCTGTCCCGAAGGACCCGCTGCTCCTTCGTCGCTTTACGCTTCGGGGGCCACACCGCCGCCCCCGCCGGGGCAGTCGTGCCGCGGCTGTTGGATCACGAACCCTGCGGCGCGGGCCGCGCCTCCTCGGCGCGGCGGGCGGTGAGCGTGTTCAGATTGAGACCGGGAGTAAAAGGCGGCGAAATCGCGTTCAAACGTGCAGCGTGCGGGGTGGATGCGGGCGATAACGATCATGCGGCGATCGGGTACTCAGATTGACCGGGTGGCTGAGCTCTCATATCCTGAGCGCTGCGCCGTGTTCTGGTGCAGTCCGCCGTGGCCAGCAAAGTTACGGGCGGCCGAGAGGCCCCTCCGTGGCTCGCCGGGTCGGCCAGCCAAATCCAGTGCACCCTGTAGGCCCACCTGACGGGCCCTCGGTATGGCGCGTCCAAACTACTTTCCGTCCGCCGGAGCCAACCAACACATGACGAGCAGCACAGAGGCCAGCCCGACCCCCAAGGTGGCGGTCAACGACATCGGGTCGCAGGAAGCCTTCCTCGCCGCGATCGACGAGACCATCAAGTACTTCAACGACGGTGACATTGTCGAGGGCACTGTCGTCAAGGTTGACCGAGACGAGGTCTTGCTCGACATCGGCTACAAGACGGAGGGGGTCATCCCCTCCCGTGAGCTGTCGATCAAGCATGACGTGGACCCGAACGACGTGGTCAAGGTCAGCGACCACATCGAGGCTCTTGTCCTCCAGAAGGAGGACAAGGAGGGCCGTCTCATCTTGTCCAAGAAGCGGGCTCAGTACGAGCGCGCCTGGGGCACGATCGAGAAGATCAAGGACGACGACGGCGTGGTCACCGGCACCGTCATCGAGGTGGTCAAGGGCGGCCTGATCCTGGACATCGGCCTGCGCGGCTTCCTGCCCGCGTCGCTGGTGGAGATGCGCCGGGTCCGCGACCTCCAGCCCTACGTGGGCCGGGAGATCGAAGCCAAGATCATCGAGCTGGACAAGAACCGCAACAACGTGGTCCTGTCCCGCCGGGCGTGGCTGGAGCAGACCCAGTCCGAGGTGCGCCAGAACTTCCTGAACACACTGCAGCGGGGCCAGATCCGCAAGGGCGTGGTGTCGTCCATCGTCAACTTCGGTGCCTTCGTGGACCTGGGTGGCGTGGACGGCCTGGTGCACGTGTCCGAGCTGTCCTGGAAGCACATCGACCACCCGGGTGAGGTTGTCGAGGTCGGCCAGGAGGTCACGGTCGAGGTGCTGGACGTGGACATGGACCGGGAGCGGGTCTCCCTGTCGCTGAAGTCCACCCAGGAAGACCCGTGGCAGCAGTTCGCCCGGACCCACCAGATCGGCCAGGTCGTCCCGGGACGGGTCACCAAGCTGGTCCCGTTCGGTGCGTTCGTGCGGGTCGAGGAGGGCATCGAGGGCCTGGTGCACATCTCCGAGCTCGCTGACCGGCACGTCGAGATCCCCGAGCAGGTCGTGCAGGTCGGCGACGAGATCTTCGTCAAGATCATCGACATCGACCTGGACCGGCGGCGGATCAGCCTGTCGCTCAAGCAGGCCAACGAGGGCACGATCGGCGAGTCCGTCGGCGACGACTTCGACCCGACTCTCTACGGCATGCCCGCCACCTACGACGAGCAGGGCAACTACGTCTACCCGGACGGCTTCGACTCTGAGTCGGGTGAGTGGCTCGAGGGCTACGACACCCAGCGCGAGGAGTGGGAGCGGCAGTACGCGCAGGCCCGGTCCCGGTTCGAGGCGCACCGCCGCCAGGTCGCCGAGGCCCGCAGCAAGGCCGAAAGCGAAACCGGCGAAGACGCTGTGGCCACCGGCAGCAGCACGCACACGTCGGGTACGCCGGACGCGGGCAGCTCCGGCGGTGGCGCACTCGCCTCAGACGAGGCACTGGCCGCGCTGCGCGACAAGCTCTCCGGGGGCCAGAGCTAACGCCCTCATCCCGGTACCGATCCATGATCGCCCCCGTTTTCCCGAGGCCGCGTCTTCGCCGGGCACGTCCCGCGAGGCCGCGGTCCCGGACCGGGCGATCATGGATCGGTGACCAGCATGCTTAAGGTAGGCCTGACCGGCGGCATCGGCTCGGGCAAGAGCGAGGTCTCGCGCCGCCTGGCCAGCTACGGCGCCCTCATCATCGACGCGGACCAGGTGGCCCGCGAGGTCGTCGAGCCGCACACCTCCGGCCTGGCCCAGATAGTCGGCGTGTTCGGCACCGGGGTCCTGGCCGGGGACGGCACCCTGGACCGGCAGAAGCTGGGCGAGATCGTCTTCTACGACGCCGAGCTCCGGGCGAAGCTGAACGCGATCGTCCATCCGCTGGTGGGTGAGCGCATTCGCCAGCTGGAGCAGGGCGCCGACCCGGGCGGGATCCTCGTCGAGGCCATCCCGCTGATCGCCGAGAACCAGATGGCCGGCCTGTTCGACCTCGTCATCGTGGTCGACGTCCCGCCGCGGATCCAGGAAGACCGGCTGGTCCGTGACCGGGGGATGACCCGCGAGCAGGTCGCGGCGCGGGTGGCGGCCCAGGCCAGCCGGGAGGACCGGCTGGCCATCGCCGACATCGTGCTCGACAACTCCGGGTCCCTGGACGAGCTCGACCGCGAAGTCGGCGACCTCTGGACCGAGCTCTGCCGCCGCGCGAACACCTAGCCGCCCCCGGGCGCGGCGCCAGGGGCGCTGTTCTGTCAGACCCGGGAAATACAGTGGGTGGCGAGGCGGTTTAGTCCCGGGGAGGAGGCGGTACCGTGCGACCAGTTAGTGACCTGCAGCGGCGGGTGGCGCCGTTCGAGGTGGTCACGGACATGGTCCCATCCGGCGACCAGCCGAGGGCGATCGCCGAGATGGAACGCCGGGTGACCAGCGGCGACCGGGACACCGTCCTGCTCGGCGCGACCGGAACCGGCAAGACCGCCACGGTGGCCTGGCTGGCCGAGCGGGTGCAGCGGCCGGTACTGGTCATGCTGCCGAACAAGACGCTGGCGGCCCAGTTCGCGAACGAGCTGCGCGAGATGCTGCCGAACAACGCGGTCGAGTACTTCGTCTCCTACTACGACTACTACCAGCCCGAGGCGTACATCCCGCAGACCGACACCTACATCGAGAAAGACTCCTCGATCAACGACGAGGTAGAGCGGCTGCGGCACTCGGCGACCAACTCGCTGCTGACCCGCCGGGACACGATCGTGGTGGCCTCGGTCTCCTGCATCTACGGGCTGGGCACGCCCCAGGAGTACGTGGACCGGATGGTCCCGCTCCACGTCGGCGACACCATCGAGCGGGACACCCTGCTCCGGCGGCTGGTCGGCATGCAGTACGCCCGCAACGACCTGTCCTTTACCCGGGGCACCTTCCGGGTCCGCGGCGACACCATCGAGATCATCCCGGTGTACGAGGAGCTCGCCGTCCGGATCGAGATGTTCGGCGACGAGATCGAGCGGCTGATGACGCTGCACCCGCTGACCGGCGAGGTGATCAGCGAGGACGAAGAGCTCTACATCTTCCCGGCGTCGCACTACGTGGCAGGGCCGCAGCGGATGGAGCGGGCCATCGCCGGGATCGAAGCCGAACTGGAAGAGCGGCTGGCGGAGCTGGAGAAGGCCGGCAAGCTGCTGGAGGCCCAGCGGCTGCGGATGCGGACCACCTACGACCTCGAGATGATGCGCCAGGTCGGCAGTTGCTCGGGCATCGAGAACTACTCGCGGCACATCGACGGCCGCGAGGCCGGGAGCCCGCCGAACACCTTGCTCGACTACTTTCCCGAGGACTTCCTCCTGGTCATCGACGAGTCACACAACACCGTCCCGCAGATCGGGGCGATGTACGAGGGTGACGTGTCACGGAAACGGGCCCTGGTCGAGCACGGGTTCCGGCTGCCCAGCGCCATCGACAACCGGCCGCTCACCTGGGACGAGTTCTGCGAGCGGATCGGCCAGACGGTGTACCTGTCGGCCACCCCCGGCCCCTACGAGCTGCAGCGGGTGGGCGGCGACGTGGTCGAGCAGGTCATCCGGCCGACCGGGCTGATCGACCCCCAGGTGATCGTCAAGCCGACCAAGGGGCAGATCGACGACCTGGTTGACGAGATCAGGACCCGCGCAGAACGCTCGGAGCGGGTGCTGGTCACCACGCTGACCAAGAAGATGGCCGAAGACCTCACCGACTACCTGCTGGAACTCGGCATCCGGGCGCGCTACCTGCACAGCGAGGTGGACACGCTGCGCCGGGTGGAACTGCTCCGTGAGCTGCGGGTCGGCGAGTACGACGTGCTGGTCGGGATCAACCTGCTCCGCGAGGGACTCGACCTGCCTGAGGTGTCGCTGGTGTCCATCCTGGACGCCGACAAGGAGGGCTTCCTGCGGTCGGGCACCTCACTGATCCAGACCATCGGCCGGGCCGCGCGGAACGTCTCCGGTCAGGTGCACATGTACGCCGACTCGGTCACCCCGTCCATGCAGCGGGCGATCGACGAGACCGACCGGCGGCGGGCCAAGCAGGTCGCCTACAACACCGAGCACGGCATCGACCCGACCCCGCTGCGCAAGCGGATCGCGGACATCCTCGACCAGCTGGTCCGGGAGGACGCGGACACCGAGAAGCTGATCGGCGGGAGCGGGCGGCAGCAGAGCCGGGGCAAGACCCCGGTGCCGGGACTGTCCTCACGGGTGCGGGCCTCGGCCGCCGGCGCCGGCGAGGGCGAAGGCGGCGGGGCCGCGCGCGGCGATCTGATCGCCCTGATCTCCGAGCTGACCGGCCAGATGCACACGGCCGCCGCGGAGCTGCAGTTCGAGGTCGCGGCCCGGATCCGGGACGAGATCAGGGAACTGAAGCAGGAACTGCGCGGCATGCAGGCCGCCGGCGTCTGATTCGCCAGGTTTGTGCTGGCCAGGGTGGGCTGGTGCGTGTTTGGGCCACTGATCGTGGCGAGTTCTAACTGAGCGGAACCACCGGCGCCTCTCACACGTCGAAGTTCTTGTAGTCCAGGGCACTGAACGGTCCAGGCCGCCGCTCAGTGCCCTGGGCGCACTACTTTCCGGCCTGGTCCCTAGCGAGATGAACAGGAACGGAGGAGACCACCATGGGCGTGCCCGTTACCCTCTCCAGCCGTCTCACCCGCGCAGGGCTGCTCGTCGCGGCGGCCGCCGGTGCCGTGACCGTGGCGGCCGGTTGCGGCAGTCAGGTGGCGACCACCACCAGTGCGGCCCAGCCGGCCAGCTCGCGTACCGCGAGCCCGGGCGGCGTCAACCCGGGCGGTCCCGTGTCGTGGGGCGGCGCGGCCCTGTGCTCCAAGCAGGCAGCAGTGACCCGGCTGGTGGTCAGCCGGGTCACCACCCTGCCCCAGAACCACCTCCACTTCGCCTTCCCGGCCGGGGTCACGGTGTCGCGCCCCGAGCGGGCGCGCGCGGTGGCGAAGATGGTGTGCGGGCTGCCCCCCATGGCCCGTGGGGCCATGAACTGCCCGGCCGACTGGGGGGTCAGCTACCGGCTCAGCTTCGCCGCGGGCCCCGGGAGCTTCCCGGTGGTGACGGCCGGGGCCGGTGGCTGCGGCGTGGTGACCGGCGCCGGCCCGGCGCGCTCGACAGCCCGCGTGCCCGGCTTCTGGACCGTCCTGGCCCAGGCCATGGGCGTCAGCGAGAGCGCGGCCCTGCAGGGCACCCGCCAGGTCATCCACAGCGGCGGCCCGGTCAGCTGAGGCCCCGGCCCGGTCAGCGGAGGCCCCAGCCCGGTCAGCTGAGGCGCGGCTGGGGCAGGAACCCGCGCTGGTAGGTTCGCAGGGCCTGATACCAGCCGGAAGGGTGAGCATGACCTGGGTGCTATTCGACTACGGCGGCGTGATCTGTGATCTCCAGTCCGAGGCCGACCGGGCCCAGCTGGCCCGCGCCTCCGGCGGGCCGGCCGCGGACTTCGAGGCGGCCTACTGGCGATACCGGCTGGACTATGACCGGGCCGCGCTGGACGTCACCGCGTACTGGCGGCAGATCGCGGCCGATCTGGGCCGCTCCTACAGCGACGCGGAGGTCGCCGAGCTGAGCAGGCTGGACTGCGCGTCCTGGCTGACCCTGCAGCCGGACACGGTGGAACTGATCACCGGCCTGGCCGCGGCGGGCCAGCGGCTCGCCGTGCTGTCGAACGCGCCCGCCGACGTAGCCGAGGCCGTGCACGCCTTGCCGGTGGCCGGATACTTCGAGCATCTGGTGTTCAGCTGCGCGCTCAAGTCGGCCAAGCCGGATCCGGAGTGCTTCCAGGCCACCCTCGCGGTGCTGGGCGCCGAACCCGCGGACGTCGTCTTCCTGGACGACCGGCCCGGCAACGTCGCCGCGGCCGCCGCGCTGGGCATCGTGAGCTTCCAGTTCACCGGCGCCGCCGCCGCCCGCGCCGACCTGGCCCGGCGCGGCATCGCACCGAGCGGGCTCCCCGCGTAGTGTCGTAATCGTGTTGGTCAGCCTGGTGGCCGGGGTCGTGGCGGCCCTGTGCTACGGGGTCGCCTCGGTCATGCAGGCCGTGGCGGTACGCGCGGCGAGCCGCCGGACGCCCGGCGGCGGGGTGCCTGACACGGCGCTCGGCAGCGTGGATCCCGGCCTGATCGTCCGGATGCTGCGCCAGTGGCGGTTCGTAGCCAGCCTCGGGCTGGACCTGATCGGCTTCCTGGCCCAGCTGGTGGCGCTGCGGCGGCTGCCGGTGTTCGCCGTCCAGGCCATGGTGGCCGGCAGCCTGGCCGTGACCGCGGTGCTCGCGGCCTGGCTGATCGACGTGCAACTCGCCTGGCGGGAATGGCTGGCCGTAGCGGGCGTGGTGGTGGGGGTGGGCCTGCTGGGCACGTCGGCCGGAGCGCAGGGCGCACGCGGGGTCAGCGAGCCGTTCAAGCTCGCGCTCCTCCTGGCCGTGGTGGGCGTGGCCGGGGCCGGGCTGCTGGCCTCCCGGCTCGCCGTCCCGGCCCGCACGCCCGCGCTGGGCGCCATCGCCGGGCTGGGCTACGGCGTGGTCGCCGTGGCCGCCCGGGTCCTGCCCGGGTACTCCCCGCCGGAACTGCTGCGCGACCCGGCCACGTACGCCCTGGTGGCCGCCGGCGTGGTGTCGTTCATGCTCTACGCCACCGCGCTGGACAGCGGCAGCGTCACGGTGGCCACGGCCGCGGTCGTCCTGGCCGAGACCGCGCCCCCGGCCCTCATCGGGATCCTCTTCCTCGGTGACCACACCCGCCCGGGGCTGACCCTCCTCGCCGTAGTGGCGTTCGCGCTGGCTGTGACCTGCGCGGTTCTCCTGGCCCGGTTCGGCGAGGCGAGGGAAGACGGCGAGGCCGGCCGTCGCGGCGGCCTGCCGCAGCGCAAAGACGGCGAGCCGAGCACCTCGACGGCCTGCTGAGCGGCCGTCCATCCTCTACGGTGGAGCTTGTCTACCTTGGAGTTGGGCAGGGCCGCGGGGGTCCCTTGCGTGTCTGGCCGTCAGGCGGTATACGAGGGCTGATATCCTGATGGTCCGTGGACTAGGCGGGATTCCCGCATGACACCGACCACGGGAGCCTTGTGTTGGCTGCGGCACCGCACGCATCACGGCAATCTTTGACACGTCACCTCTTCGTCACCGGGGGAGTTGCCTCGAGTCTGGGCAAGGGGCTGACCGCCTCCAGCCTGGGACGGCTGCTCAAGCTTCGTGGCCTGAACGTCACGATGCAGAAGCTTGACCCCTACCTGAACGTCGATCCCGGCACCATGAACCCGTTCCAGCACGGTGAGGTGTTCGTCACCGACGACGGGACCGAGACCGACCTGGACGTCGGGCACTACGAGCGGTTCCTCGACACGCGGCTGCGTGGCTCGGCCAACGTCACCACGGGGCAGATCTACTCCAGCGTGATCGCCAAGGAGCGGCGCGGGGACTACCTGGGCGACACCGTGCAGGTCATCCCGCACATCACCAACGAGATCAAGGCCCGCATCATGGATATGGGCGGCCCCGGCATCGACGTGGTCATCACGGAGGTGGGCGGCACCGTCGGCGACATCGAGTCGCAGCCGTTCCTGGAAGCCATCCGGCAGATCAGGCACGAGATCGGCCGCGACCGGTGCTTCTTCCTGCACGTCTCGCTGCTGCCCTACATCGGCCCGTCCGGTGAGCTGAAGACCAAGCCCACCCAGCACTCCGTGGCCGCGCTGCGCAGCATCGGCATCCAGCCCGACGCGATCGTGTGCCGCAGCGACCGGCCCATCAGTGACGGGCTCAAGCGGAAGATCAGCCTCATGTGTGACGTGGACGAGGAGGCCGTGGTCTCCGCGGTGGACGCCCCGTCCATCTACGACATCCCGAAGGTCCTGCACACCGAGGGGCTCGACGCCTACGTGGTGCGGCGGCTCGGCCTGCCTTTCCGGGACGTGGACTGGAGCGACTGGGACGATCTGCTGCGCCGGGTGCACCGGCCGGCCCACAGCGTCACGATCGCCCTGGTCGGCAAGTACGTTGACCTGCCCGACGCCTACCTGTCGCCTGCCGAGGCGCTGCGGGCCGGCGGTTTCGCCAACGACGCCCGGGTGAACATCCGGTGGGTGACCAGCGACGACTGCCAGACCCCCGAGGGCGCGGCGCGCCAGCTCGCCGACGTGGACGGGGTCCTGGTCCCGGGCGGCTTCGGGGTACGCGGCATCGAGGGGAAGCTCGGGGCCATCCGGTACGCCCGCGAGAACGGCATCCCGCTGCTGGGCCTGTGCCTCGGACTGCAGTGCGCCGCCATCGAGGTCGCCCGGGACGTGGCCGGGCTGCCCGGGGCGAACAGCTCCGAGTTCGACCCGGACACCCCGGACCCAGTCATCGCGACCATGACCGACCAGCAGGACGTGGTCGCGGGCGAGCGCGACATGGGCGGCACCATGCGGCTGGGGCTGTTCCCCGCCGTGCTCGCCCAGGGGTCCCTGGTCCATGAGCTGTACGGGACCGACATGGTGGAAGAGCGGCACCGGCACCGCTACGAGGTCAACAACGCCTACCGCCCCGTCCTGGAACAGGCCGGGCTGATCAGCTCCGGCTTGTCGCCCGACGGGCGTCTCGTCGAGTTCGTCGAGCTGTCCCGGGAGGCCCACCCGTTCTTCGTGGCCACCCAGGCGCATCCCGAGTTCCTGTCCCGGCCCACCCGCGCACATCCCCTGTTCGCCGGGCTGGTCGCCGCGGCGCGGGAACGGGCCAGGTCGCTCAGCCGCGGTGGCGCCGCTCTCGGCCACCCGGCCGCGGCCAGCGCATGACCTGCGAGGAAGCCTCGCTGCCCGGGCCGGGGCCGGAGGAACCGGCTCCCCTGAGAGACATACCGGAGAGCTGGCCGGTGCTCTCCTCGGTGGTGCAGGCCCGCGGCCCGATCGTGACCCTGCGCAGCGACCGGGTGCAGATGCCCGACCACGAGGTGGCGGACCGGCAGGTGGTGGAGCATCCGGGCGCGGTGGTGATCGTCGCCCTGGACGACGGCGGGCCAGGTGCTGATGATCCGCCAGTACCGGCACCCGGTGGCCCACGTGCTCTGGGAGCTGCCCGCGGGCCTGCGGGACGTCCGCGGGGAGCCGCTGCGGGCCACCGCCGAGCGGGAACTGCTGGAGGAGACGGGATACCGGGCCCGCGACTGGCGGATCCTGGTCAACTTCTACTCCTCCCCGGGTATCAGCACCGAGTGGATCCGCGTCTTCCTGGCCCGCGACCTGGTGGAGGTCCCGGCGGCGCAGCGCGACTTCGTACCCCGGCACGAGGAGACCCAGCTGCAGCTCCGCTGGGCCGGCCTGGACGAGGCGCTGGACCGGTTCGTCGCCGGCGACCTGCACAATGGTTCTACCGCCGTGGGTATCTTGTCCGCGTACGCCGCTCGGAGCAGCGGCTTCACCGGCCTGCGGCCTGCGGAGGCGGGTGACGGCTGATCGCTGGCGAGTCCGCCAGAACACTGGGGACCGCCGCGGCGCTCAGTCCGTCAGGCTCGCCGCACCCGGCAATGGGGCCGGATGCGGAGTTACGAAGAGAGGGCTTGCAGCCATGAAGGTAGGCGTTCCCAAAGAGGTCAAGAACCATGAGTACCGGGTGGCCATCACCCCAGCCGGTGTTCATGAGCTGACCCGCAGCGGCCACGAGGTATTCATCGAGCGTGACGCGGGAACCGGGTCCTCCATCCCGGACGAGGACTTCGTCACCGCGGGCGCGGTCATCCTGCCCACCGCGGACGACGTCTGGCAGACCGGGGACCTGATCCTCAAGGTCAAGGAGCCGGTGGCCGAGGAGTACCACCGGATGCGCAAGGACCAGGTGCTGTTCACCTACCTGCACCTCGCGGCCTCACGGCCCTGCACCGACGCGCTGCTCGACTCCGGTATCACCGCCATCGCCTACGAGACCGTCCAGCTGCCGGACAAGTCGCTGCCCCTGCTGGCCCCCATGTCCGAGGTGGCGGGCCGGATGGCCCCTCAGGTCGGCGCGCATCACCTGCAGCGTGACGGAGGCGGCCGGGGCGTGCTCATGGGCGGGGTGTCTGGCGTCTACGCGGCCAAGGTGGTGGTCCTCGGCGCGGGCGTCTCCGGCATGAACGCAGCCGCCATCGCGCTGGGCATGCAGGCCGAGGTCCTGCTGGTGGACAAGAACGTGGCCCGGCTGCGCTCGGCCGACGCGATCTACCAGGGGCACTGCCAGACCGTCGCGTCCAACGCCTACGAGATCGAGCGGGCGGTGGTCGACGCCGACCTGGTCATCGGGGCGGTGCTGGTGCCGGGCGCGAAGGCTCCCGAGCTGATCTCCGACGATCTGGTGTCCCGGATGAAGCCCGGCTCGGTGCTGGTGGACATCGCCATCGACCAGGGCGGCTGTTTCGCGGGCTCGCGCCCGACCACGCACGCCGATCCCACCTACCGGGTGCACGACACGCTGTTCTACTGCGTGGCGAACATGCCCGGGGCCGTGCCGCACACCTCGACCTACGCGCTGACCAACGTCACCCTGCCCTTCGTGGTGGAACTGGCCAACCTGGGCTGGCGCGACGCGCTGCGCGCCGACCCTGCGCTGGCCCTTGGACTGCACACCCACGAGGGCAGCCTGACCTGCGAGCCGGTCGCGGAGGCGCACGGGCTGCCGTCGTTGCCGCTCACCGAGGTCCTCAGCTGACCACGACCGGGTCGGTTACCGTCACGGGCGCGGTCCGCCGCTATCTCGACCACCTCACGGTGGAGCGTGGCCTGGCCGTGCACACGCTGGCGGCCTACCAGCGTGACCTGCTCCGCTATGAGGCGGCGCTGGCCGCACGCGGCCGGACGGTGATCGGTGAGGTCACCACGGACGACGTGGCGGCCTTCCTGGCCGGGCTGCGCGAAGGTGACGACGACCATTCGCCGCTCGCGGCCAGCTCGGCGGGCCGGGCCGTGGTGGCGGTCCGCGGGCTGCACGCGTTCGCGGCCGCCGAGGGGCTGGCCGGCTCCGACCCGGCCAGCCTGGTGCACCCGCCCCCCAGCCCGCGCAAGCTGCCCCGCGCGATCGGGGTGCCGGAAGTGGAGCGGCTGATCGCCGCCGCGGGCGGTGCGGACGGCGGTGCGGACGGCGACGCGCTGCGCCCACTGCGTGACCGGGCCCTGCTCGAGCTGCTGTACGGGACGGGGGCCAGGATTTCCGAGGCCGTCGGGCTCGACGTCGACGACCTTGGCTTCCTCGCCGTCGCGGCCGGTGCGGCCGAGGCCAGGGCGGGCCCTTCCGGGCTGGCGACGGCCGGGCCGCAGGCGCCGCCCGCCACCGTCCGGCTGGCCGGCAAGGGGGGCAAGGACCGGGTCGTGCCGGTGGGCCGGTACGCCCGCGAGGCGCTGGAGGCCTACCTCGTCCGGGCCCGGCCGGCGCTGGCCGCCGCGGCCCGCCAGGCGTCCGCCAGCCCGGCCGTGTTCCTGAACGCCCGGGGCGGGCGGCTCACCCGGCAAGGCGCCTGGGGGGTGCTCAAGGCGGCCGCAGACCGGGCCGGCCTGGGCGCGGTCTCCCCGCACACGCTGCGGCACTCCTACGCCACGCACCTGCTCGACGGCGGGGCGGACGTGCGGGTGGTCCAGGAACTGCTCGGGCACGCGTCGGTGACCACCACGCAGATCTACACCATGGTGACCGTGGACAAGCTCCGCGAGGTGTATTCGGCCTCCCACCCCCGCGCCCTCGGCTAGCGTGGATCCGAGCGGT
The DNA here is from genome assembly GCA_963781085.1 of uncultured Actinomycetes bacterium. Classification (GTDB taxonomy): domain Bacteria; phylum Actinomycetota; class Actinomycetes; order Streptosporangiales; family Streptosporangiaceae; genus RYN-230. Next base: position 66,725 of record CAWAES010000017.1, on the reverse strand, counting down.
ATTGACCAACCCCCCGGTGCGTCGGCTTGCCGGCGGGCAGGGCAGGGCCTAGAGTCCCGGTTCCAGCGGAGGTTTTAACCCGTCCGCCGGGGAGGTGCAGCAGATGGTAGCAGGGGCGCACTTGGTGGCGGCTCAGCCAGGTTCTATCGGGCCCACGGGCCGGCCTCTGCCGGCCTTCCCAGATCCGGAACCTCTGCTCAGCCACGGGCCAGCGCGCATCGTCGCGGTCTGCAACCAGAAGGGCGGGGTGGGTAAGACCACCACCACCATCAACCTGGGCGCCGCGCTCGCCGAGAACGGGCGCCGCGTGCTGCTGGTGGACTTCGACCCGCAGGGTGCGCTGTCCGTAGGCCTGGGCATCCAGCCGCATGAGCTCGAGTACACGATCTACAACCTGCTGATGGAGCGCAGGTTGCCCGCGGCCGACGTGGTGTTCAAGACCAGCATGCACGGCATGGACCTGCTGCCCAGCAACATCGACCTGTCCGGGGCTGAGGTTCAGCTGGTGCACGAGGTCGGCCGGGAGTTCGTCCTGGGCGGGGTGCTGGAGCCGCTGCTGCCCGAGTACGACGTCGTGCTCATCGACTGCCAGCCCTCGCTGGGCCTGCTCACCGTGAACGCGCTGGCCTGCGCGGCCGGGGTCCTGGTCCCGCTGGAGTGCGAGTACTTCGCCATGCGCGGGGTGGCGCTGCTGCTGGAGACCATCGACAAGGTGTCGAGCAGGCTCAACCCGCGGCTCGGCATCGACGGGCTGCTGGCCACGATGTATGACTCCCGGACGCTGCACTCCCGCGAGGTCCTCGCCGAGGTGGTCAAGGGATTCGGGGACAAGGTGTTCCACACGGTGATCAACCGCACCGTGCGGTTCCCGGACGCGACGGTGGCCGGCGAGCCGATCACCAGCTTCGACCCCTCGTCCAACGGGGCGAACTCCTACCGGGAGCTGGCCCGGGAGGTGCTGGAGCGGTGGCACCAGTCACAGCAAGCCCGAAGCCCAGTAAAGCAGGCCCAGTGAAGCGGGAACGGGGAGGCGGGTGGGGCGCGGGTCCCGTCCGCGACGGGTAAGCCTGCCGGGCGTCGCCGAGCTGCTCCGGCCGGCCACGCCGGGTCCGTCCGCACCAGGCCCGTCCACCGGGGATGGCCGTCAGGCCAGCGGGCGTGAGTCCCACTCCCAGAAGATCACGGTCTACCTGTCCGCTGGTGAACTTCTTGATCTCGAACGGGCCCGGCTGGCCCTTCGCGGTTACGGGATCACCGTGGATCGTGGCAGGCTGGTCCGGGAGGCCATCGCAGTGCTGCTGGCTGACCTGGACGCCGAGGGCGAGACGAGCCTGCTGGCCGGGCGATTGAGAGATACGACGTGAGGTGGCGGACTGCCGGTGATGCGTACGGTGACGGCTGAACCCGGCGGTAACGAGCCCAGTGGTGAGGCTGCGCCGGGCACTGAGCCGGGCGGGTTCGAGGTACACCTCGACGTCTTCGAGGGACCTTTCGACCTGCTGCTCGGCCTGATCTCCAAGCACAAGCTGGATATCACCGAGGTCGCTCTCTCCCAGGTGACGGATGAGTTCATCGCCTATATCCGCGCCCTGGCCGACGGCTGGGACCTGGATCAGGCCAGCTATTTCCTGCTGGTGGCCGCGACCCTGCTCGACCTGAAGGCCGCGCGGCTGCTGCCCAGCGGCGAGGTCGAGGACGAGGAAGACCTCGCCCTGCTGGAGGCCAGGGACCTGCTGTTCGCCCGGCTCCTGCAGTACCGCGCCTACAAGGAGGTCGCGGCGGTGTTCGCGGGCCGGATGACGGTCCAGGGCCGCCGGTTCGCCCGGCGGGTGCCGATGGAACCGCAGTTCGCTGAGCTGCTCCCCGAAGTCCTGCTGGGCCTGGGAGCGGCGGAGTTCGCCGCGATCGCCGCCCGGGCCCTGGCGCCCCGCCCGGTACCCGAGGTATCCACCGAGCACTTGCACTCGCCGACGACCACCGTCCGCGAGCAGGCCGACATCATGGCGGCCCAGCTCCGCCGGCTCGGCCGGGCGACGTTCCGCCGCCTGTCCGCGGACTGCTCGGGGACCTACGAGGTCGTGGCCCGCTTCCTGGCGCTGCTCGAGCTGTACCGGGAAGGTAGCGTCTCGTTCGATCAGGTGGCCCCGCTCGGAGAGCTGTATGTGACCTGGGTGGCGGAGCCCGGCCCAGACGAGGAGACCGGGCCGTCCCCGCAGGCCGTGGTGGCCGCCGACGCCGAGGAGGAATACGGGTGAGCATGGAGGACCGGGTCAGCCCGGCCGGTGACGCCGGCGACGCGGCCGGCCCCGGGGACGGCGAAGCGATCCCCGCGAACGGCAGCGCGGCCTCCCTGGACGGCGGGCGTGACGGGGCCAGCGGGGAGGCCGGTCCCGGCTGGCGAGCGGCCTGACCCGGGCGGACGGTGACGCCGACCTCGTCGACGGGCCGGGCGGCCCCGGGTTGCGGGCCAGCCTGGAGGCGATCTTGCTGGTCGTGGACGAGCCGGTGGCCGAGGTCGTCATCGCGCAGGTCCTGGAACGCCCGCGCGGCGAGGTCGCGGCGGCCCTGCGCGATCTGGCCGCGTCCTACGACGCCGAGCAGCGTGGCTTCGACCTGCGCGAGGTGGCGGGTGGCTGGCGCTTCTACACCCGGGCCGAGTGCGCGCCCGTGGTCGAGCGGTTCGTCCGGGACGGGCAGGAGGTGCGGCTGACCCAGGCCGCCCTGGAGACGCTGGCCGTGGTGGCGTACCGGCAGCCGGTGAACCGGGCGCGGGTGTCCGCGGTCCGCGGCGTCAACTGCGACAGCGTGCTGCGCACGCTGACGCTCCGGGGACTGGTGGAAGAGGCCGGCACCGAGAGCGAGACGGGGGCTATTCTCTACCGGACGACCGGGTATTTCCTGGAGCGGCTCGGCCTGGCCAGCCTGGAGGAACTCCCGGACCTCGCCCCCTTCCTGCCCGAGCATGTCGAAGACGTTGAGGATGCGGTTGATGAGCACCAGGGGGCCTGAAGTGCTGGCCCGGGGGACGCCCCCCAGGACCCCCCGCGCGTCGGCGGGCTCGGCCGGGGGCACGACCCCCGGCGCGCCCCCCCTCGCCCGCGAGTGCTGGCCTGGGCCCCGACGATCGAAGACGAAGACGCGACAGCCTGATCGACGTGCCGGGCGGCGTGCGGCTGCAGAAGGTGCTCGCCGCGGCGGGCGTGGGCAGCCGCCGGCACTGCGAGGAGCTGATCGGCGAGGGCCGGGTCGAGGTCGACGGGGAGACCGTGCGCCGGTACGGCGCCCGGGTCGACCCGCAGCATCAGATCATCCGGGTGGACGGGATGCGCATCCCATCCCGCCAGGACCTGGTCTATCTCGCGCTGAACAAGCCCGCCGGGCGTCCTCACGACCATGTCCGACGACCGGGGGCGGCCGACGATCGCCGACTTCCTGGGCGACTACCCGGAGCGGCTGTACCACGTGGGCCGGCTCGACTACGACACCGAGGGCCTGATGCTGCTCATGAACGACGGCGAGCTGGCCCACCGGCTGGCCCACCCCAGCTACGGGGTGCTCAAGACCTACCTGGCCGACGTGCCCGGCCCGCTGCCCCGCGACGTCGGCCGGCGGCTGCTGTCCGGCGTCGAACTGGAGGACGGGGTCGCGAGCGCGGACAAGTTCCGGGTGGTCGAGCAGGCCGGGTCCCGGGCCCTGGTGGAGCTCACCCTGCACGAGGGGCGCAAGCACATCGTGCGGCGGATGCTGGCCGAGGTCGGCCACCCGGTCAGCCGGCTGGTCCGCACCCATGTCGGGCCCATCGCGCTCGGGTCGCAGCGCCCGGGAACGACCCGCCCGCTCACCACCCGTGAGATAGGTGAGCTGTACGCGGCCGTCGGTCTGTAACCTGGCGGGTAGCAGCGGGCCAGGAGGAAGTCCTCGGACCTGACGGCGTGAAGGAGCAGGCTGGTGGCGGTCAGGGCGATCCGCGGCGCGGTCCAGGTGGACGCGAACGAGCGGGAGGCGATCCTCGAGGGCACGACTGAGCTCGTGGCCGAGGTCATGGCGCGGAACAGCCTGGACACCGACGACGTGATCAGCGTGGTGTTCACGGCCACCCCCGATCTCACCGCCGAGTTCCCGGCCCTGGCGGCCCGGAAGATCGGCTTCCAGGACGTGCCCCTGCTGTGCGGCACGGAGATCGCGGTGCCGCACGCACTGCCCCGCGTGGTGCGGCTGCTCATGCACATCGAGACCGCCAAGCCGCGCTCGGCCATGCAGCACGTCTACCTGCGCGGCGCCGCGGCGCTGCGGCTGGACATCGCCCAGTGAGATCAGCACCGTGACTCGGCCGACCTCACCGGCCGAGACCTCACCGGCCAGTGTCATCGTCATCGGGACCGGGCTGATCGGGACCTCGGTGGCGCTCGCGTTGCGGCCCCAGGGCGTGACCGTCTGGCTCGCCGACTCTGATCCGGCGGCGGCCCGGCTGGCCGCCGACATCGGGGCGGGCACGGTACTTCCCGGTGACGTGCCCGAAGGACCGCCGCCCGGGGGGCCCGCCGACGTGGCGGTGCTGGCCGTGCCGCCGCAGGCGGTGGCGCCTACCCTGGCCCGCGCCCAGGCGGCCGGGCTGGCCCGCTGGTACACCGACGTGGCCAGCGTGAAGTCGCTGCCGGTCAGGCAGGCCCGGGCGGCCGGCTGCGACATGGCCTCGTTCGTGCCCGGGCACCCGCTGTCCGGGCGGGAGCGGTCCGGGCCAGCCGCGGCGCGCGCGGACCTGTTCCTCGGCCGTCCCTGGGTGATCTGCCCCGATCCGCCGGCCCCGGCCGCGGGTCTCGCGGCGATCGAGGCCCTGGCCCGGATCTGCGGCGCTGAGCCAGCCCAGGTCAGCGCGGCCGAGCATGACCGGTGGGTGGCCCTGGTGTCGCACGCGCCGCACGTGCTGTCCGCGGCCATGGCGGCCCGGCTGGCCGACGCCAGCGACGGTGCGCTCTCCCTCGCGGGTCAGGGCCTGCGCGACGTGACCCGGATCGCGGCCGGCGACACCGGGCTGTGGACCCAGATCCTGGCGGCCAACGCGGCCCCGGTCGCCGACGTGCTCGCCGCGGTGGCGGCCGACCTGGCGGCGGTGGCCGAGGCCCTGGCGGACACCGCCCAGGCCGCTGGCCCCGGCGGGGCCAGGGCGGCCCGGACCTGAAGGTCCTGGCCGCCCTGCTGGAGCAGGGCGGCGCCGGGGTGGCCCGGATCCCGGGCAAGCGGGGCGGCCCCGCCCGCGCCGAGGCGGCCGTCCAGGTCGTGATCCCCGACCGGCCTGGCGAACTGGCCCGGCTGTTCCAGGCGGCGGGTGCGGCCGGGGTCAACATCGAGGACATCGGCATCGAGCATTCCCCCGGCCTGCCGGTGGGCGTGGCCGAACTGACGGTCCACCCGGAGGCCGTCGGGCGGCTGACCGAGGCACTCGCGGCTAATGGATGGCCCGTACGCCGGTAGCATCGCCCTCGTGACCGACTGCCTCATCATTGCCGTGGACGGCCCTGCGGGGTCCGGCAAATCCAGTGCCGCCCGCGGCGTCGCCCGTAGCCTGGGCCTGCGCTACCTGGACACCGGGGCCATGTACCGCGCCCTGACCTGGTGGATGCTGCACCACGGCGTGCCGGTGGGCAGCGCCGAGGCGGTGGCCGCCCAGGCCGGGCAGCCGGTCATCGAGGTGAGCACCGACCCCGGCAGCCCGGCCATCAGCGTGGACGGCACCGACGTGACCGCCGAGATCCGGATCCGGCAGGTGTCCAACGCGGTCAGCGCGGTCGCCTCGGTCCCCGAGGTGCGCACCCGCCTGGTGGCCATGCAGCAGGAGATCATCGCCGCGGACCTGCGCCGCCGGCGCCGGCATCGTGGCCGAGGGCCGGGACATCGGCACCGTCGTCGCCCCGGACGCCCCGGTCAAGGTGTACCTGACGGCGAGCGAGAGCATCCGCGCCGCGCGGCGCAGCGCGGACCTGGCCGCGGACCCCTCGGTCACCGTGGCCCTGACCCAGGCCGAGCAGCAGCGGCGAGACCAGGCCGACGCGGCCCAGATGGCCAAGGCCCGGGACGCCGTGCTGATCGACTCCACCGCCCTGAACCTCGACGAGGTCGTCAGCGTGATCGTGGGCCTGGCCCGCCAGCGGGCCGATGCGGCGTGGTCGCGATGACCGGGCCCACCCTGGACGGCGGCGGGGACTACTGGGACGGCGTCAGCGACGCCGGGGAGGCCGGTGACGACGCGGCTGACGTCCGGGTCCCGGTGCTCGCGGTGGTCGGGCGGCCCAACGTCGGCAAGTCCACCCTGGTCAACCGCATCCTCGGCAGCAGGCAGGCGGTGGTCCAGGATGTTCCCGGGGTCACCAGGGACCGGGTGAGCTACGACGCCACCTGGCGGGGCCGCGCGTTCACGGTGGTGGACACCGGCGGCTGGGAACCGTTCCCGGGGGCCGAGGAGGGCCAGAACCGGCGCGAGCTGGCCGAGCAGGTCACGGCGCAGGCCCGGGTGGCCGTGGAGGCCGCCGACGCGGTGCTGTTCGTGCTGGACGCGGTGGTCGGCGTGACCGACGCCGACGACGCCGTCGCCGCGGTGCTGCGGCGGGCGGGCAAACCGGTTGTCGTTGCGGCTAACAAGGTGGACGACACCATCGCGGAACCTGCCGCGACGGCGCTGTGGTCGCTCGGCCTGGGCGAGCCTCAGCCGGTAAGCGCGCTGCACGGGCGGGGGAGTGGTGACCTGCTGGATGCCATCCTCGAAGCGCTGCCGGAGACCCCGAGCGAGAAGTTCGGCGAGTCCGGCGGCCCGCGCCGGGTGGCGCTCATCGGCCGGCCGAACGTGGGCAAGTCCAGCCTGCTGAACAAGCTCGCCGGGCAGACCCGGGTGCTGGTGGACGAGGTGGCGGGCACCACCCGCGACCCGGTGGACGAGCTGATCGAGCTGGGCGGCATCACGTGGCGGTTCGTCGACACCGCGGGGATCCGGCGCCGGGCCAACCAGAGCCAGGGTGCGGACTTCTACGCGGCGCTGCGCACCGCGGGGGCGCTGGAGCGGGCCGAGGTCGCCGTGGTCCTGGTGGACGCGAGCGAGCCGCTCACCGAGCAGGACCTGCGGATCATCTCGATGGTGATCGACGCCGGGCGGTCCCTGGTCATCGCCTACAACAAGTGGGACCTGGTGGACGAGGACCGGCGGGAGCAGCTGGACCGGGAAATCGACCGGCAGCTGCACACCGCGCGCTGGGCGCCGCGGGTCAACATCTCCGCGCTCACCGGGCGGCACGTGGACCGGCTGGTCCCCGCGATCGAGCTGGCCCTGGACAGCTGGGAGTTGCGGGTGCCCACCGGGCGGCTCAACGCGTGGGTGAACGAGGTGACCGCGGCTACCCCGCCGCCGTCCCGGGGTGGCAGGCAGCCGCGGATCATGTTCGCGACCCAGGCGGGTATCCGGCCGCCGCACTTCGTGCTGTTCACCACGGGATTCCTGGAGGCGGGCTACCGCCGTTTCCTCGAGCGCCGGCTGCGTGAGGAGTTCGGCTTCGAGGGCAGCCCGATCCGGCTGTCACTGCGGCTGCGCGAACGGCGCACGGGCGCGGGCCGAGGTGGCGGATCGCGCCGCAGCGGCGCGCGCGGAGCGCGGTAGCCGGACCTCGAGCCGGCCGCGCTGCCGGTAGACGTGGACCGGCCGCCCTCCCCCCGGGGGCCGCGCGTCGAGCGCTTCCTGGGGAGGGCGGCCGGTAGCTCCTGGGCCGCGGTGCCCGTCCGGGTCAGCAGGTCAGCCGGAACCAGACCGTGGTGCCGACCGTGTCGCGGGTGTAGCCCCAGTTGTCGGCGAGCTGCTCGACCAGGAACAGGCCGTGCCCGTCAGGTTCGAACACCTCGGCCTTGACCACCGGGGTGCTGCGCACCGAGCCGTTGTCCACGACTTCCAGCCGGACCGCGTCGGGGAAGGCGAGCACGACCACGGTGACCGTCCCGCCCGGCTGGCCCGACTCGCTGTGCAGCACCGCGTTGGTGACGAGCTCGGAGCACAGTAAAACGGCCTCGTCGGCGCAGGGGTGGGTCTCGCCGAGGGTCCGGCCCACGAACGCCCGCGCCTCGGCGACGTTCTTGGTCTGGCCCGCGATGGTCAGGCTGCCGACGATGACCGGCACGGAGGCCGTCGGCGTCGTTGCCTGCGGCGTGTCCGTAGTGGCCGTCCGCGGTCCGCCGGTGCGTATGCTCCCGGCGGTCGTGGAGGTGGTGGCTCCCATCTCTGGTGCACTCCTTACCCGGGCCGCGCGTTCCCCCCCTTACGCGGCCGGCGGGCCGCCCGGAAACCCGGCGCCCCGCCGTCCTGGGTCCGCGATGGTAGCCGGTCAGATACGGCGTGTTAGATCCATGATGGAGTGGGCCTGCATCTCACGCAAGTGCGTAGCACAAATATGGGAGACGAAATTTCAGATGAGATCTCATCCCTTTCGCAAGTCCGGTATCGTTACTTGACGTACCGGAAGAGTTCAGTCCATCCTGGCCTTGACCTGGGACGGGATGATGTCGGCCCTGCCTTCGAGGAGGCGAGATGCCCGTGGCGATCGGTCCCACCGTGCGGCGACGGCGGCTCGGCTCCGAGTTAAGGCGGTTGCGCGAGGCGCACTCGTTCAAGCTCGAAGAGGCCGCCGATCAGCTGGGCCTGGCCGCGTCAACGCTCTCCCGCATCGAGACCGGCAAGGCGCCCACCCGGACCGCCTACCTGACGACGATGTTCGAGATGTACGGCGTCGTCGATCAGGGGCAGCGGCAGGTCCTCATCGAGATGGCCCGGGAAGGCCACCGCAAGGGCTGGTGGGCCGTCTATGACGACGTGCTCCCGACCGGGTTCGACGTCTACGTCGGCCTCGAGGCCGAGGCGGCGGCGTTGCGGGTGTTCGAGGACCAGGTAGTGCACGGCCTGTTGCAGACGGAGAGCTACGCTCGCACGGTCATGACCTCGGTCCGCCGGTGGCAGGACCCCGAGCAGATCGACCGTGCGGTGGAACTGCGGATGGCCCGGCAGCGGGTGCTGTCCGGACCAGAACCGCTGCGCCTGTGGTGCATCCTCGACGAGCCGGTCATCTCCAGGGCGATCGGCGGCCCGGAGGTCATGCGTGAGCAGCTGACCAGGCTCCTCGAGGCGAGCCACCAGCCGAACGTGACGCTGCAGGTGCTGCCGCTGTCCAGCGGCGTGCACCCGGCCCTGAACGGGCCGTTCTGCATCCTTGAGTTTCCTGAGCGCGGTGATCAGGACGTGGTCTACACCGAAGGTGTCGCGGGCCACGCTTACCTGGAAAGAGATGCCGAGGTGCGCTTCTGCGCGGAGGTCTTCGACCTGCTCCGGGCAGCGGCGTTGTCGCCAGCTGACACCGCGAAATTCATCGAGAGAAAGACCGGCGACATCACCTGATGATGAATGCTCCTACCTGCAAAGAAGGGACAGACAAGATGACCCCCGAATTCTCTGACGCCAACTGGTTCAAGAGCAGCGCCTCAAGCGTGACGGGCTGCGTGGAAGTGGCGCACCTGCCTGATGGCCTGGTAGCGCTGCGTGATTCCAAGGACGTGAGCAAGGCTCCGCACGTCTTCAACCGCCGCGAGTGGACGGCCTTCCTGACTGGCGTGCGCAACGGCGAGTTCGACCTGCCGGTCCTCTAGCAGCGGCCGCTGGAGCCTTTCATACCCGGGGGGGGTAACACGGAGTGGCCCTTCCCCCGGCGTTAGCCGGGGGAAGGGCCACATCCGCTCCGCTCTATGACGCCTGCTCCAGGATGCTGGTGATGAGCCGGGCTGAGTCGGACGGGGGAGCGCTGACGATGCTGAGCCGCTCCATGGCCAGCAGGTAGCGCTCCACCTCAGCCCGCTTGTCGATGTAGGTGGCACTAGTCAGCTGCTCCGCGTACACCATGTCGGGCATGTCGGGGTCGGCGAAGCGCAGGATGCTGAACGAGCCCGGCGCCGCGTAGCTGACCACGGGAAACGGCGTCACCTGCAGGGTGAGGGCCGGCTGGCGGCACGCGTCGCGGAGGTATTCCAGCTGGCCGCGGTAGACCCCGGGGCCGCCCAGGGGGCGGCGCAGCGCCACCTCGTCGATGATGGCCCAGAGGCGGACACCGCCCGCAGCGAACCGGCGCTGGCGCTCCTTGAGCAGCACGACCAGGCGTTCCGCCTCGTCGAGCGAGTAGTCGTCCAGGGCCAGCACCGCGGCCGCGTAGTCCTCGGTCCGCAGCAGGCCGGGCACGAACTGCGCGTCGTAACTGCGGATCGAATGAGCCGACTCCTCCAGCCCGATGTAGGCCTGGAACCACGCGGGCAGGACGTCGTGATACTGATGCCACCAGCCCGGCTGGTTCGCCCGGCTGGCCAGCAGGAGCATTTGCTCCCGCTCGGTCTTGTCGGTGATGCCATACAACGTCAGCAGGTCGGCTATGTCGATCTCGCGGACCGCGTTCCGCCCGAGTTCTATGCGGCTGATCTTAGATTCCGAGCCGCGGATGGCCCGCGCGGCTTCCTGGGCGCTGATTCCCCGGGACTCCCGCAGACGGCGCAGCTGAGCGCCGAGCAGCAGGCGCAGCACTGTCGGGCCACCCACCGCATCTGCCATCAACCCACTTCCTCTCCGGGAGCGGTGGCCGGGCAGCGCACCCGGGGATCAGGAGCCGTCCGGGCGGGCTTCGGCATTACCGCAGCGTGCCTTGCTTCTTTTGCGGGGAGAAATGCGCGGGGTGTCGCCTTTTTGCTGACCCGGCCACTGTATCGCCTGAGCCATTGCCCGGCACCCCCGCGGCAGCATCGGGCCGGCCGCCGATACCGGGACTGACCGGTAACCTGAGCACTGGCCAGAATGCGTCCACGCTCTGAAGGCAGGGTCATGCGGTTTAGGTCCTTGGGTGACAGCGGGCTGCTCGTCTCGGTGGCCGGCCTGGGCTGCAACAACTTCGGCAGCCGGCTGGACGTGGAGCAGACCCGGGCCGTGGTGGACGCGGCGATCGACGCGGGCATCACGCTGTTCGACACCGCCGACATCTACGGCGGCGGCGGCTCCGAGGAGATGCTCGGTGCGGTGCTCGGCGCCCGGCGCGACCAGATCGTGCTGGCCACGAAGTTCGGGCACGGGCGGGTGGACATGGGCTACGGGCCCGCGGCCGGGGCCAAGGGCGGCCGGGCCTACATCCGCCGCGCCGTGGAGCAGTCGCTGCGCCGGCTCCGCACCGACTATCTCGACCTGTACCAGCTGCACACCCCGGACCCCGTCACGCCCGTCGGCGAGACCCTGCACGCGCTGAGCGAGCTGGTCGCCGAGGGCAAGGTCCGCTACCTCGGGCACTCCAACTTCTCCGGCTGGCAGATCGCCGACGCCGCGCACCTCGCGCGGGAGGCCGGCACGGAGGCGTTCATCTCCGCACAGAACCACTGGTCCCTGCTGGAGCGTCAGGCCGAGGCCGAGGTGGTCCCCGCGGCCCGGGCGTTCGGCCTGGGAGTGCTGCCGTACTACCCGCTCGCCAACGGGCTGCTCACCGGGAAGGTCCAGCGTGGCCAGGCCCCGCCACCGGGCAGCAGGCTGGCCAGCCGGGAGGCCTACATCACCGAGCCGAAGCTGGACCGGGTGGAGGCCCTCGCCCGGTGGGCCGCCGAGCATGGGGTCAGCCTGCTGGACGTGGCCATCGGCGGCCTGGCCGCCCAGCCGGGCTGCGCGTCGGTGATCGCCGGGGCGACCTCACCGGATCAGGTGAAGGCGAACGCCGCCGCGGCGGACTGGATCCCGCCGCAGGACGCGCTGAGCGAGCTGGACCGGCTCGTGCCGCCGCCGGGTCCTGAGTCCTGAGCTGGCCTTCAGTTCTTGCGGACGGCGGTGTTGTAGAGACTCCGCACGGCCCGGCCGAACCGGGCGGAGTAGGAGACTGACGGCGTGTTCCCGCCCTGCTCGTAGCCGCCGATGACGCCGATCACCGCGCCGCGGCCGGTGGCCGGGTGCACGTTGGCGAGGAACGGGCCGCCGCTGGTGCCGTCGGTGTACCCGCCGCAGTCGAACTCCATCTGCCGCGTGCCGAACGGCCTGGTCCGCGCGGTGCAGGTGATCGGCCGCTGCCGGCCGTCCGGGTAGCCGACGACCTGGACGAGCTGTGCGGCTTTCCAGCCGGTGGCCAGGTTCTCGCCGCCGGTCAGTTCCTGGACCGGCGTGGAGTTCCCCGGCTGGGTGACGACGAGGAACGCCACGTCGTCGTTGGGGCTGGCGGAGGAGGCCCAGGCGGCGTCCACGAACACCTGGGTGACGGTCCAGGTGCCGTAGGGTTCGCGGTGCCGGTGATACTCCGGGACGAAGGCGACCTGGCCCGGTTGCTTGCCGTGCAGGCAGTGCGCCGCCGTGACCACCAGATCCTTGACCGAGCTGTTCACGACGCTCGCGGTGCAGAAGTGCGAGCCGAGGTGGCCGCCGCTGATCGTGAACAGCGCCCCCACCGCGGGGGTCCCGTCGTAGAAACGGCCGTGCAGCAGGGCGGGAGGGACGGTCGGGGCCCCGCGGGGCAGCGCCTTGGCCGCCGCGGCGACCCGGACCGCGAACCGTTCCGCACCGTGGGCGCTCGGGGAGGCCGCCAGGATCCCGACGGCCACCGCGGCCGCCAGGGTCCCGCTCCAGACCGCCGGCCTGGTGCGCGGGAACAGCCGGGAGGGCCAGGCTTTTCCGGCCGACCGCCGTATCCTTCCCTTCACCGGCCTCCCACCTGAGCGCAGGCGTCACTTTGAACAACCAGGCCCCTCCACTTCATTGTGCGGGTGGCGGGTCCGGACGGCCATAGGCGGCAACCGGGAAGATGCTGACAGGTTGCCGCATGTGACTACGCGTAGTGCCTGGCGATCCTTCTGGAGGACGCCCGCCGGCGACGCGCAGGCGGGCCGGGCGGCCGGCCATAGCGTGATCGTCGCGGCAGGCAGCGGCGTAGGATCGCGTCAGCGCAATTCCGCCGCTTCAGGCGGTTGTGCCACCCCTCTGGGATTAGGAGTGGCAGGCGAAGCCAACAGGGGTGCATCAAAGGAGTCACGTGCCATGTCCGGGATGGGCTCGACCCTTCAGCTGACCAACCCCACGGTGGTGGCGGCGTTCCGCTCCGCGCTCATCCACCAGGGAATCGTCGCTCTGCTCATCTTCTTTCTCCTGGCCATGCTCTGGGTCAGTGCCCGCGAATGGGTACCCGGCGCCCGCACCTCGTCCGGAACCCCGGCTGAGGGGCGGGCCCGCCGAGCCGCGGGGCCGCCAGGTCATCCGGATCGGGTTCGGCGTGCTCTGGATCCTGGACGGCCTGCTCCAGGCGCAGCCCGCCATGCCGCTGGGCCTGGCCACCAACGTGACCGAGCCGTCGGCGGACGGGGCACCAGGCTGGGTCCGGGCCCTGGTGGACTTCGCCGCCCGGGGATGGACGTATCACCCGGTCAACGCCGCGGCGGCGGCGGTCTGGATCCAGATCGGGATCGGCATCTGGCTGGTCACGGCCGCCCGCGGTCCCTGGTCCAGGCTTGGTGGCCTGGCCAGCGTGGGCTGGGGCCTGGTGGTGTGGATCTTCGGCGAGGCGTTCGGCGGCATCTTCGCTCCCGGGCTGAGCTGGCTGTTCGGCGCCCCGGGAGCGGCGCTCCTGTACGCCGTGGCCGGGGCGCTCGTCGCGCTGCCCGACCGGGCCTGGGCCGGGCCCCGGCTCGGCCGGGCCGTCCTGGGCGGCACGGGCCTGTTCCTGACCGGGATGGCGCTGCTCCAGGCGTGGCCGGGCAACGGGTTCTGGTCGGGCACGGTGGACGGGAAGCCCGGCAGCCTGGCCAGCATGGTCCAGGGCATGGCCCAGACCTCCCAGCCCCGGTTCCTGTCGTCGCTGGTGAAAGCGATGGGGACCTTCGCCGCCGGGCACGGGTTCGCGGTCAACCTGGTTCTGGTGGTGGCGCTGGCCGCCGTCGGCCTGGCCCTGGCCAGCGGGCGGCGGGCGGTACTGCGGCCCGCGATCGGCCTGCTGCTGGTGCTCTGCGCCGCCGTCTGGGTCCTGGTTCAGGACCTGGGGGTGTTCGGCGGGCTCGGCACGGACCCCAACAGCATGATCCCGTTCGCGCTGGTGGCCGTGGGCGGCTACCTGGCCCTGGCCCTGGCGCCAGGCGCCAGCCCCGGCCCTGGCGACCACGCCCCGGGCCGAGCACGCCCCGGGCCGATCACCCCATCCGGGCCGCAGCGGGGCTGGCCGGACCGGCTGCGCCCGCGGCGCCTGGCCCCGCTCATCGGCAACGCCAGCCCGCGGACCCTGGGGGCGGTCGGGGCCCTCGGCATGGCCATCATCGGCGTCGTACCGCTGGCGACGGCGTCGGCCAGCGCGAGTGCCTCGCCGATCCTCGCCCAGGCGCTCGACGGGTCGAGCGCGCCGCTGGACTTCAAGGCTCCCGCGTTCACGCTGACCAACCAGCACGGCCAGACGGTCAGCCTGGCCAGCCTGCGCGGGAAGGTCGTCCTGCTGACCTTCCTCGACCCGGTGTGCACGTCGGACTGCCCGCTGATCGCACAGGAGTTCCGGCAGGCGGACCAGTTGCTCGGCGGGCAGTCCCGGCAGGTGGAACTGGTCGCGGTGGTCACCAACCCCCTCTACACCCAGTCCGAGTACACCGCCGCCTTCGACCGGCAGGAGCACATGAGCACGCTGCCCAACTGGCAGTACCTCACCGGCAGCGTCGCCCAGCTCAGGAAGGTATGGCGGCAGTACGGGATCGCGGCCCAGGCTCTCCCCGCGGGCGGGATGATCGGGCACAACGACATCGCCTACGTCATCGACCGGTCCGGCCGGACCCGCACCGAGCTCAATTTTGACCCCGGCCCGGGTACGTCGAGTACCCAGGCGTCCTTCGCGAGCGAACTGTCCAGCGCGGCCCAGCAGACTCTGGGCTCTTCGTGATCACCCGGCCCTGGCGCGGCGCGGGCGCGGCTCTGCTGGCCGCCGTCACGGCGGCCGGGCTGGCCAGTTGCGGCAACGCGCACGCCGGCCAGGCGGCTCCGTCCGCCCCGCCTGTCCGGCTATCCCTGGCCACCTCCGCCGGCTACCCGGACGGCAGCTGGGCGGTGCTCGTCATGGGCGGGCCCGCCGCCCAGCACAACAACTTCTGGCAGGTGTTCGTCCGCCCCGGCCAGGCCGGGGCCTGGAAACTGGCCACGCCGCAGGGCGTGGCCAGCAACGGCGGGATCACGGTGGCAGCTGAGGGCGGTCCCGCTCTGGCCGCCGCGATCCGGCCCAGCCAGAACCTGTCCTTCTCCCCGGTGGCGAGCAGCAGCGACAACGGCGTCGAAGTGGGCGCAGGCCGGCTTGCTGGACGCCCCGCTCGCGGGATACCCGGATGCGCTGGCGGCCGCTCCGGACGGCGGCCTGATCGCGCTGACCAGGGCCGGCGACGTGGAACTCCGGGCGCACCCAGGGGCCGCCTGGACCAGGCTGGCCAGCGAGCACAGCGTGGCCGCGGCAGCAGGCCGCGGCTGCCTCCCGGCCCAGCTCACCTCCGTCGCCTACAGCCCGTCAGGCGCTGCGCTGGTGGCCGGTGCGTGCACCCGGGAAGGACAGGCCGGAATCTTCCGGCTGGCCGGCGGCCACTGGTCCCGGACCGGGCCCGTCCTGCCCGCCGCGCTGGCCCGGCGGGACGTCGAGGTGCTCCAGATG
The DNA here is from genome assembly GCA_963781085.1 of uncultured Actinomycetes bacterium. Taxonomy (GTDB): domain Bacteria; phylum Actinomycetota; class Actinomycetes; order Streptosporangiales; family Streptosporangiaceae; genus RYN-230. Next base: position 51,042 of record CAWAES010000017.1, on the reverse strand, counting down.
GCCCGGTCGGGCCGCACCGTCGCGGCGCTGCTGGCCGTGGGCCGCGGGCCGGCCACCCGCCTGCTCGGCGCGTGGTCCAACCAGCGCGGCACCTCGTGGAGCCTGTCGCAGCCCTACCAGGCCAGCCCGGCGCGGCCGCTCTCAGCGGCCTTCGGCGGCACGCCCGGGACCGGCTCGTCGGGCCGTGGCTCGCTGGGCGTCCTGCTGTCGGGCGGCCGGGCCGCGTCCGTCAGCGGCCCCGGCGCACCCTGGCGGTCCCTGCCCGCTCTGCCCGCCGGGGCGTCGTCGACACCAGCCGGCGGGGCTACCCTGGCGGCGGCCCCGGGCGGCTTCGAGGCCCTGACGGCCCGGGGCAGCCAGCTGTCCGTGTGGGCCTTGTCCTCCGGTAGTTCCGCGTGGGACCGGTCCCAGGTCATCAAGGTGGCCATTCCCTACGGCTCGTCCTCGTGAGGATGGTGCGCTGATGAGCTACCTCGTCGATCACTGGTCCTTCGACCCGTTCCTGATCGTGGTGGCGGTCCTGGTGGCCTGGCACGAGACCGGGCTGGCCCGGCTGGCCCGGCGGTCCCGGCCCGAGCGGACCCGCCAGCGGAGACTCCGTTCGCTCTGGTTCTACGCCGGTCTCGCCGTGCTGCTCGTCGCGGTCGAATCACCCCTGGACTACTGGGCCGACGACTACTTCTTCGTGCATATGCTCCAGCACCTGCTGCTCATGTTCGCCGCGCCCACGCTGGTCGTGGCCGGGGCCCCCTGGCAGCCGCTGCTCGACGGGCTGCCCGGGCGGACGGGCCGGACCGCGACCGCCGCGGTGCTGCGGGACCGCTGGTCGCGCCCGCTCCGCGCCATCGCGGGATTCCTGCTGCGACCCTGGGTCTCGGTGATCCTCTTCTCCGCCGTGATGCTGGCCTGGCACGTTCCGGTGTTGTTCGATCTCGCGGAGCGGAATCAGGCCGTGCACATCTGGGTCATGCACGCGAGTTTCTTCCTGGCCGGGGTGCTGTTCTGGCTGCAGTTCATCCCGTCGCCGCCGTTCCAGCGCCGGATGCCGCTGGTCTCCCAGGCCATCGCCCTGATCGGGACCAACCTGGTCATGTGGATGCTCGCCATGGCGATGAGCATCTTCTCCCAGGCCTCCTGGTACTCGGTGTACGACCACGTGCGCGGGGTCACCCTGCCGCCCTACGCCGACCAGGAGATCGGGGCGGCGATCCTGTGGGTCTGTGGTGACTTCTGGGCCATCCCCGCGCTCATCTACGTGGTCCGCCGCCTGGTGAACGAGGACGGCAGCGTCGAGGCCGCGCTCAATCAGATCCTGCACCGCGGCGCGGCTGGCAGCGGCTGGGCGTCAGCCAGCCGCAGGATCCCGCCCGGTTCCACTGGCGCGCCGCTGCCCCCGCCGGCCGACGGCCCGCCCGCCTGACCGCGTGGCTCAGCCGCCGTGCTTTTCCAGGTAGTCGAGGTAGAGCGGGCGCAGTGCGTCCGCCACGTCAGCGTTCTCGTGGCCGAAGGCGTCGTCGATCACCGCAGACAACTGGGTGACGTCGGCCGCGGTCTGGTCCACATGCCCGGCGACTGCCTCGCCCTCCGGGATCTCGCGCAGCAACTGCCACAGGAACCCGACGTCCAGATGCCGCACGGCCCGGTGCACGGCGCGGTCGTGAAGTTCCTGGGAGGAAAGGGCTTCGAGGGCGTCCCGGTCAGTCATGGGAGGAACCCTACCGGGCGTCGTGGGGCACCTGGGGCACGGTCACCGGCCGCCAGGCCAGCCGCCGTGCTGTCCCCACTGGCCGCCACCCGACCAGCCGCCCCCGGACCAGTTGCCTCCGGACCAGCCGCCACCCGGCCTGCCGCCTCCGGGCCAGCCGCTCCCAGACCAGCCCCGGCTGAGCCAGTCACCCAGCCAGCCCACCTGCCAGCCGTGGTGGCTGCTGCGGCCCGGCCTCAGCTGGCCGCCCGCGCGGGCACCGTCCTGGCTGGCGGCCTGGGAACCGGGGTGGCCTGACCCGTCCCGGGTGCGCAGCTGGCGGACAGCAGCACTGAACGTGCACCGGACCGGGGTGCTCAAGGTGCCCCCGGCGGTGAAAGCGATCACCGTCGCACAGGAGGCGCGGGCTTCCGGTACGGACACTGGTTCGGCGGCGGCGGGCCGTCCGGCCGGGGGAGCCGCGGCGGCCGCTCGGCCGGGGGCGCCGCTTGCGGGGGGGCCGTCCCTCGGGCCGGGGCGGACGCTCGCGGGCGTGGGGGAGCGCGCCGGCCCGGGCGGCGCGGTGGCGCGCTGGGCGGCCGTAGGGGCGGTCGTGGCGGGTGCGCTGGCGGGCCCGCCCCTACTGGACTGCACCGACGCGGGCAGCGCTGCGGCGCAGGGCACCAGGCCGCACTCCTTCGGCGGTCCCGGAGAGCTGTCGTGCAGGGCCAGGGCCAAACCGCCCCCGGCTACCGCGGCGATAGCGGCGGTCATGCCCGCGGCCGCGGCCCAGCGGTGCCGCGCCAGGCTGCCCGCCAGCCGGGGCGGGCCAGCGGGCGGCTGGTCAGGTCCGCTAGCCACCGCAGCTCACCGGCTGATTCCGGGCATGCGCATGAGAGACGGGCTTACGCGTGACATGGCGGTGCTCCCCGATCCTCGTGCGTCCCCTGACGAACCCAAGCCGCCGGGGCCAATTTAGCAACGTGACCGGGATCTTTGATGACAAACACACCAGTATGGGGTGGCGTTGTCGGGCTGGCCCGACTGCGGCGCACGGTGACGGCAGCGATTGGCGCCGCCCCCGCCGGAAGCCGATGAGGAACTGGCGGCGTCCCCGGCGGACCTGTAGAAAGGTTCTCCCTATCCGCCGACCGCAGCGCCAGCGGCGAGGATGGCGTCGATCGCAGCCGCGGGATGGGACACCATGGATACGTGCGATCCGGCGACTTCGGTGATCGTCGAGCCCGCCCGCTCGGCCATCCGGCGCTGTGTGGCCGGGGGGATGACGCGGTCCTCGGTTCCGATCACCGTCCAGCTCGGTATGGTCTTCCAGGCCGCCGTCTCCGTCCCCGCCGTGTTCGCGCCGAGCGTGATCGGGCGCTGGCTCGCGACGATCAGCCACCGGTCGGCCTCGGGAAGGTCTTGCGCGAAGGATTCGTGGACGGTCGATGGCTTGAGGAACGCCTCGGCGTCCCCTTCCGGAGCTCCCGGGTAGCCGACGATGTCAAAGACGGCGCTCGGGTCGGGAATGTCGAACGCGGAGCCCGAGCCGCCGAGGATCTGGAAGACGGTCTCGCCCACCTCCGGGATGAACGCGTTGACGTACACGAGCGCCTTGACGTCACCGCCGGCGGTACCGGCGTTCGTGATCACCACACCGCCGTAGGAATGGCCAACCAGGACGACAGGACCGGTGGTGCGCTGCGCGAGGAACGACGCGACATAGGCGGCGTCTCCCGCCACCCCGTGGAGAAGGTTGGGCGGAGTGAGGACGGTGAAGCCTTGACCCTGGAGCGCGGTCGACACGGCGTTCCAGCTCGCTCCGTCTGCCCACGCTCCGTGAACAAGGACGATTGTCGGCTTCGGCATGGTAGCTCCCCCTCTGAGTTTCTCGTGAGTGCCATCACCCACGAGAAACATCATGACTGAGCCTGGTGGACGGCAGGCACCCTGACCCGGATACGCGGACGATCTTGCGGCGCCCGCGGAGGCTTCCAGATGCGGGCAGGTCAGCAGGGCGGACGCGCGCCCTGACCCCGCGCCGGACCGGCCAGACGGGGATTGGTGCCGCCCCCGCCGCCACCGCCGTGGTCGGCGGCCCAGGTCGCTGGCTCAGGACTCCCGCGCGGGCATGGCCGCGTTGGGAGCCACCAGCTTGAAGTGGACGCCCGTCGGGTCGGCCGCCTCGGCCAGCCGGCCGTAGGGGGTGTCCTCCGCGGGCGTGATGACCGAGCCCCCCAGGCTGGTGATCGTGGCCAGGCTGGCGTCGGTGTCCTCGGTGCCGAAGTAGACCGACCAGTGGGCCGGCACGCCCTCGGGCAGGAACCCGGACGCGTCCATGATCCCGGCCAGCTGCTCCTCGCCGTGCTGCATGACCGTGTACCGGAACTCGGGCGTGTCGGCCATGGTCTGCGTGTCCCAGCCGAACACGTCCCGGTAGAAGGCGATGGTGGCCGGGTAGTCCCGGGTGTGTACCTCGAACCAGGCGGGGGTCCCCGTCTCGCCGAAGACTCCGAAGCCTTTGTGCAGGCCGGGCTGCCACAGGCCGATCGCCGCCCCGCCCGCGTCGGCGACCATCGCCATCGTGCCGAGGTCGGCGACCGCCATGGCGGGCAGCAGGATCTGGCCGCCGTGCGCGGTGGCGGCCTCGAGCGTCTTCTGGGCGTTGTCGGTGGCCAGGTAGACCGTCCACGTCTCCGGCGCCTCCACGCCGGGCTGCTTGGGCATGCCGCCCGCGACCAGGACGCCGTCCTTGGAGAAGTTGAAGTAACCGCCGAACTGCTCCGCGGGGTCGGTAGAGGTCCAGCCGAACACCTGGCCGTAGAAGTCCCGGCTGCGCTCCGGGTCGGAGGTCAGCAGGTTGACCCAGCAGGGCGCGCCTGCCGGGGCGGTGTCTCGTGTAGGCATCGTCGCTCCTTCGTGATGTGCGGGCAGTCTCACTACCTTGGACGTCACAGCCCCGCCGGACTCACCGGCCGGGCCGGGCTGGGCTGGCCCGGCTGCCCGCCCGATGCGTACTCTCATAGGCGTGTATCTCCCTGCCCACTTCACCGCGCCCGAGACCGCCGACGTCGCCGCGTTCGTAGCGGCCGTCGCCGCTGCCGACCTGGTCACGTTCGACGGGGTCAAGCCCGTGGCCAGCCTCATCCCGATCATCTGGGACCGCGAGACGGGCGAGCATGGCCGCCTGCTCGGCCATCTGGCCCTGGCCAATCCGCAGTGGGAGTCGGTGGCCCCCGGGTCCAGCGCGCTGGCGATCGTGCACGGCCCGCAGGCCTACGTGTCCCCGTCCTGGTACCCGAGTACAGCCCGGCACGGGCGCATGGTGCCCACCTGGAACTACGTCACAGTTCACTTCACCGGGCCGCTGACCGTGCACCGTGACCCGGAGTGGCTGCGTGACGTGGTGACCCGCCTGACTCAGCGGCATGAAGCCCACCGGGCCGCGCCCTGGGCCGTGACCGATGCGCCGCCGGACTACGTCAACGGCCAGCTCCGGGGGATCGTGGGAGTGGAGCTGACCATCGCCACGGTGGAGGCCAAGCACAAGCTGAGCCAGAACCGCAGCGACGAGGACCAGGCCGGGGTGGTCGAGGGGCTGGCCGACGAGCCGGGCCCGGGCCCGGCCGCGGTCGCCGCCCTGATGACGCAGCCCGACTGACTACCAGCGGTCGTGGACCTGGGCCCGGATGCGCCGGTCGTACAGGTCCGCGATCGCCGCGAGGTCCGCGTCACTGAACGGCGGCAACGCGGCCGCGGCCGCGTTCTGCTCCGCCTGCGCGGCGTTGCGGGCGCCCGGGATCACGGTCGAGACGCCCGGCTGCTGGATCACCCAGCGCAGGGCGGCCTGGGCCGGGGTGGCGTCGGCCGGGGCCAGGGCAGCGAACTCCCGGGCGGCGTCCACGCCGGTGTCGAAGTCCACGCCGGAGAACGTCTCCCCGGCGTCGAAGGCCTCGCCGTGCCGGTTGTAGGTGCGGTGGTCGTCGGCCGCGAAGGACGTCTCATGGGTATAACGGCCGGACAGCAGCCCCGAGGCCAGCGGGACGCGGGCGATGATGCCCACCCCGGCGGCGCGGGCCGCGGGCAGCACCTCGTCCAGGGGCTTGCGCCGGAACGCGTTGAGGATGATCTGCACGGTGGCGGTGCCCGGCCAGGCGATCGCGGCCAGCGCCTGCGCACAGGTCTCGACGCTCACCCCGTAAGCCGCGATGCGCTGCTCGGCGACCAGGGTGTCGAGCGCGTCGTAGACCGCGGCGGACGAGAAGACCGGCGTCGGCGGGCAGTGCAGCTGCACCAGGTCGAGCCGGTCGGTGCCCAGGTTGGCGCGGGAGCGGTCGGTCCACGCACGGAAGTTGTCCAGGGTGTAGACCGCGGGGTCCTGCGCCACCCTGCGGCCCATCTTGGTGGCCACGGTGAACTCCGCCCCCGGGTTGGCCGCCAGGAACTGGCCGATGATCTGCTCGCTGCGCCCGTCGCCGTAGACGTCGGCGGTGTCCAGGAACGTGGTCCCGGTCTCCGCGGCCGCCTCGAGCACGGCCAGCGCATCCTTCTCGGCTACGTCGCCCCAGTCGGCTCCCAGCTGCCAGGTGCCCAGCCCGACCACCGAGACGGCCCTGCCTGTCCTGCCCAGAATGCGCTTCTCCATAGGGGCCGAGTGTAGTGAGTGGCCCTCAGGTCACGCGGCGGGACAGCCCTCCGCGTCCGTCGGGGTGCTGGCCGCCCGGGCCAGGATCGCGGTGCTGATCCCGTCCAGCTGCTGGAGCTGCTCCGCGGTCAGCGCGTCGAACAGGACCTTGCGGACCTGCTCGACATGGCCGGGCGCGGCTGCCCCGAGCGCGGCGAAGCCCTGGTCGGTGAGCGTGGCGACCTGCCCCCGGCGATCGGTCGGGCAATCCGCCCTGCGGACCCAGCCGCGCTCCTCCAGCCGGGACACGGCGTGCGACAGGCGGCTCTTGCTCGACGAGGAAGCCTCGGCGAGCTGGGTCATGCGCAGGGAGTGGTCGGGCGCCTCGGACAGCCGCACCAGGATCTCGTAGTATGCGAGCGGCATCCCGGAATCACGCTGCAGCTGGGCGTCGACCGCAGCCAGCAGCCACTGCCAGGCCTGGATGGTGTCCCGCCAGGTGTGCTGCTCGCCGGCGCTCAGCCAGCGCGGTTCAGGATCGCTCATGTTCCCAGCATACCCGGAATAGTTGAACGCTTGACAATGCTAGACCGGACGTGATACTCGTTGAGTATTCAAATATGAACCAGGCCACTATGAACGACAGGAGTATTCCCTATGACGGCTAGCACCGACGCAGGCGCCATCCCGGGTTACGTCGCCGGCACGTGGGAGATCGACCCGGTGCACTCCGAGGTCGGCTTCACCGCGCGGCACATGATGGTCAGCAAGGTCCGGGGCCGGTTCACGACCTTCTCCGGCGAGCTCGTCACGGGCGAGAAGCTGCTGGACTCGACGGTCACCGCCACCATCGACCTGACCTCGATCAACACCGGCAACGAGCAGCGTGACCAGCACATCCGGTCCGCCGACTTCTTCGAGGTCAACAAGTACACCACGATGACCTACCGCTCCACCGGCCTGCGGGCCGAGGGTGACCACTACATCCTGGACGGCGAGCTGACCCTCAAGGACAACACCAAGGCGGTCCCGCTCACCCTGGAGCTCAACGGCTTCGGGCCGGACCCCTTCGGTGGCACGCGGGCCGGCTTCACCGCCACCGCGGAGATCAACCGCCGCGACTTCGGCGTGAACTTCAGCGCCCCGATGGAGACCGGCGGCGTGGTCGTGAGCGACAAGATCGGCATCCAGCTCGAGATCGAGGCTGTCCTCAAGGCCTGAGCACGGCGTCGTACGGCGGCGTGAGCCCGGCCGGGTCCGCCGTCACTGAGCTACCCCCGCGGGCGGGGACGCGATCGCGTCCCCGCCCGCAGGGCGTTTGGGGCGCGGCCGGGATGGTAGGCGACTAGCGTATGACCGGCGCCAGAGCGGGCTGCCGGAAGTGAGGGGTACACGGTGAAAGCGGCTGTCTATGACCGGACCGGCCCGGCGGCCGAGGTGCTGCGGGTGGTGGAGATCGAGCGGCCGGAACCGGGTCCGGGCGAGGTCCGGGTCCGGGTGAACGTCTCGGGGATCAACCCCACCGACGTGAAGAGCCGGGACGGGGCGACCGCACGGCCCATCGACGGTTTCCAGATCCCGCATCATGACGGCGCCGGGGTCATCGACGCGGTCGGCGCGGGCGGGCCGGCGGACCGGATCGGCCAGCGGGTCTGGGTGTATCTCGCCGCCGCCGGGCGCCGCTGGGGAACCGCCGCCGAGTGGACCGTGGTCCCGGAGAGCCACGCGGTGCCCCTGCCGGACGGCGTATCCCTGGAACTCGGGGCCAGCCTGGGCGTCCCGGCCCTGACCGCGCACCACCTGGTCTTCGCGGACGGGCCGGTCAAGGACGCGACCGTGCTGGTGGCCGGCGGGGCAGGCGCAGTCGGGCATTTCTCCCTCGAGTTCGCCGCCTGGGGCGGGGCCGGCCGCCTGGCGTTCGACGGCCAGCAGCCCAGCCAAAGCCGATCTGGCCCGGCAGGCCGGCGCCGGTCACGTGGTGAACTACACCGACCCCGACGCGGCCGGCCAGATCACCGCCGCGGTCGGGCCCGTCGACCGGATCGTCGAGGTGGCGCTCGGCGCGAACCTGCCGCTGGACCTGGCCGTCTCCCGGCCCGGCACGGTGGTGGCCTGCTACGCCGCCGAGCCACAGGACCCGGTGCTGCCCGTCCGGGCCTGCATGACGGCCAATGTCGTGCTCCGCTTCATGCTGCTCTACACGATGCCCCAGCCCGCGAGGGACCAGGGGGTCGCCGACATCGGCACCGCGCTGCGGGCCGGCGCACTGACCGAACTGCCGGAGCACACGTTCTCCCTGGACGAGATCGTCGCGGCGCATGAGGCCGTGGAGCAGGGAGTCAGCGGCAAGGTCCTGGTCATCCCCTGACGACGCGGACAGGCGCGGCTCATCCAGTCAGGCACGGCCCGGCCCACCGCTGGTGGGCCGGGCCGCCTGCGTTACCGTCAGATTCCGGGACTCACCCCTCGATCGACCGCAGGCCGGAGATGAACGCCTGCCCGGCCGGGGTGCCGATGCCGCTCATGTTGTCGTAACCCGGCAGCGTCACCTGCCCGCTGTAGCCGAACATCTTGGTGCTCTGGTCGTCGAAGGTGGTCAGGGCCCAGATTCCGCAGTCGTGCGGGGAGCACGCCACTCCGCGGTAGCCTGCCGGGCTGCTGCTGGTCACCGGCAGCGTGTCGTTCAGCGCGCTGCTGCCGGCCAGCTGGTAAAGCGCCGGATTCACGAAGCCGAACGAGGTCGCCTGGCCCTGCTGGGCCGCGCTCACCATCCCGGCCACCAGGGGGGCGGACTCGCTCGTGCCGCCGACCGGGAACTGGCTGTAGGTCGGTGGCTTGTGGTGCTTCTTGTGGAAGGTGAGGTAGCCCACCGCGAATCCGGTGAACGGATCGGCGTCGGCGCTGATATCCGGCACTGAGCGGACGGCGCCACCCCGGTTACCGGGCGGGACAGTGAGGGCCGGGGGCACCACGCTGTCCTGGTAGGCCGGCTCGGTCCAGAGCAAGCTGGGACCGCCGCCGGCGGCGCCGGATTCGCCGAGGAAGACCCAGTGCTTACCGCGCAGCAGGGATATCCCGTCCGACCAGCCGGTCTCGAACAGCCGGCTGCCGCCCTTGCCGATGCCCAGCGTGGTCCCGCCGACGGCGATGGCGTTCGGGTCGCTGGCCGGCTCGAACACGCCGGATCCGTCGCCGGACGAGAAGTACATGCCGACGCCCTCGGCCGCAGCCTGGACCAGGATGGCGTCCTCGACGTTCGTGATCGCGGCCGGCTGCGATTCGTCTCCGCTGCCCCACGAGTTGGACGCGACCGTGGCCAGCGGATGGCTGCCGGTGCCCAGGACCGCCAGGTCCGCGTTGAACAGACCCTGCAGCCCGAAGTCACCCTGGTTGCAGCTGTCACCGCCGACCACCAGCTGGCTGGCCCCCGGGGCCATGTCGTAGGACGCCTCCACGTCGAGCTGTTCCTCGATGTAGAACGGGTCCCCGCAGGCACTGCCCTGGCCGAGGGACAGCTCCGTGTACCGGCTGGCGGACGGGGCGGGCACGCCGTTCTTCTTGGCGTAGTCCTTCAGGGTGAGGAACATGTCCGAGGTCAGGCCCAGTTCCACCAGGGCGGTCGTCTGGCCGGTGCCGGTGTTCGCAGCGGTAGCCCCGTAGGCCTTCCGGAACTGGGTGCCGCTGTAGCCGCAGTTGTCCGTCGGGAACGACGTGGTGCCGAACTGCCCGGGCAGGCCGTGCGCGACGTGCTCGCCGTAGTAGTACGAGCAGGGCACCGACTTGACCTTGTTCGCGGCCAGCGGGGGAGTCTTCTTGCCGATGGCCGTGGCGCTGGGCCGCTGCAGGGGGAGCAGCGGCGCGGCGTTGTCCAGGCCGGTCACGCCCAGTACCTTCCCCGACAGCGAGGCCGGGATGGAGACCGGGGTGCTGTTGGCGCGCAGCTGATACGGCCCGGCGTTCACCGCCGCCGTGGCGTGGTAGCGCCTGAGCGTGGTGTGGAAGGCTGCGTCGATAGCCGACGCCGCGCCAGTGGCCCGGACGTAGGAGCGCAGCGGGCTGGCCTTGACGCCGGTGAAACCCGCGGAGCGCAGCCATGACTCGACGCTGGCCGCCTCCGCCGCCGGCGCGCCGAACCGGGCCGCGTACGCCTTCGGGCTCAGGTACTGATGGAACGACGCGCTGCCCGGTGTGCTCACCGCGGCGGCGAAGCTCCTCGCGGCGGCCACCTGCGGCCGGAGCCAGACCTGGACCGAGAGCTTCTGGCTGGCGGCCACGGTGCCGGCCGCCCGGAGGTGGCTGGTGAACGGGACGGCGCTGCCCGGGATCCGGGCCAGCGCCGGGGTGAGCGCCGCGCTGGCTAATCCGCCGGCGCCCACGATCGACGTGCCGATCATCGCTGCTGCTGCGCTCGTGGCCGCGATGAGCGTCCTGGTTCTGGACATAGCTCCCCTGTCTGTGCTGTGGTTGGGCCCCGTCGGGAGGTCAGGTCTGGCCATTCCCAGGCCTATCTATACCTCAGGAAATGTTCAGGAAAGCGGCACATGCCGAACCGTGACCACTTTCCGGGAATGGCGGGTTCCGGGCCAGCGGCCCGCCCCGCCGGGCCCGGCGGGTGGCGCGGCGGAGGCGACGATGCGGAACGGGGGACGGTGGCCGTGACCAGGGACGAACTGATGGCACACTGCCTGGAGAAGCCCGGCGCCTGGCCAGACGAACCCTGGGAGGGCGACGTCGTCGCCAAGGTCGGCAGCAAGATCTTTGCCTTCCTCGGCGCCGGGGCGCCGTCCGGCCAGCCGGTCACGATCGGGCTCAAATGCGGCGCGACGAGGGAGGCGGCCGACGAATGGCTGCTGCGCTATCCGGACGACGTGTCGGTCATGCCGTACATCGGCCGGTTCGGCTGGAACAGCCTGCGGACCGGCGGTCTGATCCCGGACGGTGAACTCCTGGAGGCGCTGGACGCCTCCTACCAGGCGGTGCTCAGCAAGCTGCCGAGGAAGGACCGCCCGGCCGATCCCGCCGCGCCGTAGCGCCGGAGCGCGCTCGCCGTACGGAGCGCAGCGCCCCGCACCGTCAGCTCAGCGGAGCCCGATGGCCTGGGCTAGCTCCCGGTAACCGTCGGCCGGGTCGGCTCCGGGCGCGGTGAGCAACTGGACGCTCACGTGGTCGGCCCCGGCGTCGAGGTGCTCGGTCAGGCGCGCTGCCACCTGGGCCGCGCTACCCCACGCGACCAGCGCGTCGATCAGCGCGTCGCTGCCGCCGCCGCTCAGGTCCGCGTCGGTCCAGCCCAGGCGGCGCAGGTTCGTGGTGTAGTTGGCCAGCCCCAGATATGGCTTTTCCACCCGGGGACGGCCAATCGCGCGCGCCTGCCCCGCGTCGGTCGCCAGGACCACCTTCTGCTCCGGGGCCAGCAGCGGCCCCGGGCCGATGATCTTCCGGGCAGCCCCGGTGTAGCCGGGAGTCACCAGGTAGGGGTGGGCGCCGGCGGTACGCTCGGCGGCCAGCCGCAGCACCCGCGGGCCGAGCGCGGCCAGGACCAGGCTGGCCGCCGGGACGCCGTCGGCCAGCAGGGCGTCGACGTAGCGGACGAGGGTGTCGTACGGCCGGGCGTACTGCTGGACCATCTCGGGGTGGCCCGCGCCCACACCCAGCAGGAACCGGTCCGGAAAGCGCTCTTGCACCCGGCGGAACGACGCGGCGACACCGGAGGCCTCGTACTGCCACATGTTGACGATGCCGGTGGCCACGACCAGGGAGGTCGTCGCGGCCAGGCAGTCCTCAGCCGCGGCCAGGTCCCCGCGGGCGGAGCCCAGCCACAGCGCGCCGAACCCGAGATTCTCGACCGTCGCGGCCAGTTCCGGCGTGACCTGGCGCTCGCCCCGCCAGATCCCGAACCGTCCGAGGTGGTCACGCGCCTGCTGAGACATTCCGCTGCTCCCTCGCGTATCTGGCTGCCCCGCTCCAACCGGGCCAACCGGCGGGGGCTGGCCGCTGTTCCCGGCCGCGGCGGACCTGGATCGATAGGCCTTGAGCAGTCTAGCTGGATTCGTCGTGGTAGGTATGATGTGCGTAGAGTGATCAAATGATTACTCTACGGAGGGGAGCGCTCGTTTATGGGGGTGTCTCGAGCGATCTCACAGGCGGCCACGCAGGAAGACGCCCGCACCTCATTGTCCTCGCTGCTGGAGTTCGCGGTGATCCAGGGCGTGAGCCAGGCCGCGATGCTACCCGATGCCGGTCTGCCCGAAATGCTCCGGCGCTGTACGGCAGCGTTCGGATGCCAGGCGGCTGTCGCACTCCGGCTGCCCGTACCAGAAGAACCGGCGATCATCGCCGCCTATCCGTCCGCGGCGATAGATCCCGCCCTGCTGGGGCAGCTCAGTGGGCTGCTGGTCACCCATGCCGGAGTGGCCTCGGCGGGGGGCTGTGTTCAGGGGCGGGTGGCCTGGCCAGGGCTGGGGTCAGGCCGCAACCACGGCGGAGCGCTGATCGCGGTGGCCCGGCTGCCGGGGGGATCCGCGCCGTGTGCCCTGATCCTGGTTGGGCGGCGATTCCAGTGGGGCGCGGACGCCCAGGCCACCGCACGGGCGCTGGCCACCGTCATCGCGGCCCGGATCCGCCGGGCCGAGGACGCCAGGGAAATCGCGGAACGGCGGGCGGTCACGGACGCGCTGGTCAACGCGGCACCGGACGCCGTGGTGATCGCCGACGGGGCCCGGCGGATCGTGGCGTTCAATCACGCGGCGGAGGAACTGCACGGCCGGCGCAGTGAGGAGGCTCTCGGTCAGCGCCTGGATGAACTGCTCATCCCGCAGCGCAACCGGGCCGCGTTCCTGGAGGCGACTGCGGAGTTCCTGCGTACCCAGGACCCCGGGGAATTCGCGGCCCGGATGCGCCTGCCCGTCCTGCGCGGTGATGGCACCGAGCGAACCGTGGAACTGACCCGGCTGCCGCTCGTCGTCGGCGGCCAGACGTACTTCTGCAGCTTCGCACGCGACGTGACCGATCTGGAGCGGGCCAACGCGGCGCTGGCGGCGAGCGAAGCCCGGGTGCGGCTGCTGTCCGAGCTGGCCCCGGTGGGTATCGCGCGCACCGACGGCACGGGAATGTGCGCATACGTCAACGAGCGCTGGTGCGCGCTGAACGGCCAGCCCGCGGAGGACATCCTCGGCACTTCGTGGCTGGAGGCGGTGGACCCGCAAGACGCTGCGCGAGTCCGGGAGGAGTGGGCGTGCGCCCGGATGGCCGGTTCGGAGCTGCGCACTGACCTGCAGCTGCGTCATCACGCCGGCCAGCCTCTGTGGGTGCACGCCGCCGTCACTTCCCTGCCGGACCAGGCGGACCTGCCCCCCGGATTCATGGTGGCGCTCACCAACGTGACCGCCCGCAAGCGGGCCGAGCAGGAGCGGGACCGGCTGCTGGCGTCCGAGCGGGACGCGGTGCACGACCTGACTGACCAGACTGAGCGGCTGAACAGCCTGATCGCGGCGGCCATTCCCGGCGTGCTGGTGCTGGACGAGCACAACATGATCGTCCAGGTCAACCAGAGCATGTGTGACCTCCTCGGCATCGGGGAGCCGCCGGCCAAACTCGCCGGGCTCAGCGGGGAACATCTCCGCGAGCCGGTGGCGCGGACCTTTACGCAAGCCTGCGGACGTCCATCAGCAGATGGCCCGGTACAACGCGGAGCGGCAGCGAGTTGAACGGGCTCCGGTTCGGGTGCCTGGACGGGCGCGTGCTGGAGTGCGACTACTGGCCGGTCTTCGCCGGGGAAGAGTACCGGGGCGGCCTGCTGCTGCTCTGGGACATGTCCGACCGGGCCGCCAGGGAGCAGGAGCGCGATCGCCGGCTGGAGGCCGAGCTGACCTCACGGCGTGCCTCCGAGCAAGCGCGGCAGGAACTCGCCGAGCAGAACGACGAGCTACGCGAGCTTGACGAGCTCAAGACCCGGTTCCTGGCCACCGTGTCGCACGAGCTGCGTTCCCCGCTGACCTCGATCGTCTCGTACGCCGAGTTGATCAGGGACGAGGACCAGCTGTCCCCGACCACGGCCCACTTCCTGGACGTCATCTCGCGTAATGCCGAGCGGATCACCAAGCTGGTAGGCGATCTGCTGCTGCTGAGCCGGATCGAGGCCGGCATGATCCCGCTGGAACTGGCGCGGGTCTCCGTCGCGGAGGTCGTGACCGAGGCAGTGCAGGCCGCGATGCCAGGGGCGGTGCAGCAGCACGTCACGCTGGACAGCTCGGCCCCGCACGGGCCGCCGGTGCTGGCCGACCGGGTCCGGCTGGTCCAGGTGATCGACAACCTGATCGCCAACGCAGTCAAGTTCACTGACGAGGGCGGGCAGGTGCGGGTGACCGCGGCGGCGGCTGGCCAGGAGTGGCGGATCGACGTCCAGGACTCCGGGATCGGCATTCCTGCCGACGAGATCGGCCGCCTCTTCGATCGCTTTTTCCGTGCCTCTAACGCCACCGCGGCGGGCCGCCCCGGCTCGGGCCTGGGCTTGTCCATCGTCAAGGAGGTGGCCGAGCTGCACGGCGGCCGCGTGGAGGTGTCTAGCGCCCTGGGGGCCGGCACGACGGTGAGTCTCTTCCTGCCGGCCCAGGCGGCTAGGGCACCGGCCGAGGGCGGGACGGAGGTGACGGCTGAGTCATAACTACATATAGTGAGCAGATCACTACTAAGAGGAATCAGGGGACCTGATGGACCTGAACGCGCAGGCACCGGAGTGACCCGGTGAGCAGCGTCAGCCAGCCCGAGTCGCCTGGCCGGATCCTCCTGGTGGAGGACGACCCGGAAGCCGCGGCTTACGTCCTGCACGTGCTCCGCAACCGCGGCGGCTTCGAGGTCACCCACATCCCGGACCCGGCGGCGGCACTGGACCGGGCCCGCGCGGAACGCTGGGACCTGGTGCTGACCGACGTGGAGATGCCCGGCATGACCGGGATCGAGCTGCTGGAGTCGATCCGGGAGATCGCCCCGCAGCTGCCCGTGGCGGTCTACACCGCGCACGCGTCGGTGGACTACGCGGTCCGGGCGCTGCGTAACAAGGCTGATGAGTTCCTGGAGAAGCCGGTCCGGCCGGACAAGCTGGTCGAGACCGTGACCGCCCTGGTCGCCAAGGGCCGGGCGGCCCGCGAAGCCGCCCGGCAAAGCATCCTGGCCATCGGCGCGCACCCCGACGACGTCGAGATCGGCGCGGCGGGCACGCTGGCCATGCACCGGCGGATGGGCCACGAGGTGTCGATCCTGACCCTGAGCCGCGGCGCCCGCGGCGGCCTGGAGGACACCCGGGCCAGCGAATCCCGGAAGGCGGCGGAGGTCATCGGCGCCACCCTGTACCACGAGGACCTGCAGGACACCAGCATCCGTGAGGGGGACCCGACGATCGGCGTGATCAGCCGCATCGTCGAGACCGTGCGGCCGACCGTGATCTACACCCACTCCCTGCACGACGTGCACCAGGACCACCGGAACACGCACCTGGCGGCGCTGGTCGCCGTACGCCAGGTGGGCCGGGTGTACTGCTTCCAGTCACCGTCGGCCACGGTGGACTTCCGGCCCACCCGCTTCGTGAACATCGACGACCAGCTCGATCGCAAGCTGGAGGCCATCGACGCGTTCGCCTCCCAGGTGGAGATCCGGGCCTACCTGGAGCCCGACCTGATCGAGGGCACTGCGCGCTACTGGTCCCGCTACTGCGAGGGGCGCTACGCCGAGCCGTTCGAGGTGATCCGGGAGGCGGCGGTGGCCGGGCAGCACGAGCTGACCCCGGCCAAGGGCATCGTGCGCGGCGAGAACGGTGCCTGGGCCGCCGCGCCGGACCGGCGCAGCCGGCCCCGGCCCGACGATCAGGTACCGAATCTGGCCCCGGAGCCAGCACCAGCAGCACACCGCGGAACCTATCAGGGGGGTGCCAGATGGCGCGAGATGACCTGAGCCACAAGCAGATCCGGGTGCTGGTCACCGGAGCCGGGGGACCAGCCGCGGTGTCCGTTATCAAGTCACTCGAGCTCGATCCGACGGTGCAGCTGCTGGCCGCGGATATGGATCGCGTGGGCCGCCGGGCTCTACCTGGTGCCGCCCGACGCCCGGACGCTCATCCCGGCGGGCCTGGACCCGGACTTCGCGTCCACCGTCCTGGCCCGCTGCGCCGCGCTCGGGGTGCACGTCCTGATCCCGACGGTGGACGCTGAGATGCGCCCGCTGGCCCGGGCCCGGGACGAGTACGCCGCGGCCGGGATCGAGCTCATGCTGGCTCCGGCCCGGGCGCTGGACCTGACGCTGGACAAGCTGGCCCTGGCCCGCTGCTGCGAAGGCCAGGTCCGGGTGCCGCGCACCGAGCGCTTCGACGACGCGCTCGACCCGGAGTCGTGGGACTACCCGGTCGTGCTCAAGCCACGCACCGGAAGCGGCTCGCGGGATATCTCCGTGGTGGCCTCCGCCCGGGAGCTGGCCGCCCTGGAGCGGTCCGAGGAGTTCATCGTCCAGGAGTACCTCCCGGGCGAGGAGTACTCGATCGACGTGCTCTGCGACACCCGCAGCCACGTGATCGCGGCGGTGCCCCGGGTCCGCGCCCGGGTGGACTCGGGCGTCTCGGTGGCCGGGCGCACCATTCACGACCCGGAGCTGGAGCGCTTCGGGGCCACGGTGGCCAGCCTCACCGGCCTCACCTACATCGCCAACGTGCAGGCCCGGCGGGACGTGGCCGGCCGTGCGTCCTTGCTCGAGGTGAACCCGCGCGCCCCCGGGGCGCTCCCGCTGACCATGGCCAGCGGGGTGAACATGCCCCGGCTGGCCCTGGACCTGCTGCGTGGTCTCCCGGTCCCGGACCACGTGGACTTCCACGAGGTGGCCATGGTCCGCTTCCTGGACGAGCGCTTCATGGACCTGAGCGAAGTGCAGAAGGTCGCTGCGTGAGCATATCCCGGGCACCCCGCCCCGGGCGGCGTACCGGCCTCCGGCCTGGTCGCCCTCGACGAGGATCACCACGTCCACTCGACCTTCTCCGACGACGCGGTCAGCACCGTGGCCGAGAACGTCCGCGCGGCCCGGGAGCGGGGCCTTCGGGTCGTCGTCCTCGCCGACCACGTGCGCCAGGGCTCCCCCTGGGTGCCGGACTTCGTGGCCGCGGTCCGCGAGCTCAGGCCCGCGTCCGGCATCGAGGTGCTGGCCGGGGTGGAAGCCAAGATCCTCAACGGTGCCGGGGAACTGGACCTGCCCCCGTCCCTGCGCGGGCTGGACCGGGTGCTGATCGCGGATCACCAGTACCCCGGCGACCACGGACCGGTGCCGCCGCAGGACATGCGGGACGCTCTGGAGCGCCGCCAGTGCTCCGCGGCCGACGTCATCGACGGCCTCATCGCGGCCACCCTCGGCGCCCTGGAGCGGGCGCGCCCTGCCGCAGCTGGCCCACCTGTTCAGCCTGCTGCCCAAGATGGGCCTGGACGAGGCGGACGTGCCCGGCACCGCCCTGGACCACCTGGCCCGGGGCTGCCATCCAGGCCGGGGCGCGGGTCGAGGTCAACGAGAAGTGGGCGTGCCCGTCGCCGCGCACGATCCGGGCCCTGGCCGCGGCGGGCGTGCCCCTGGTCGCCAGCACCGACAGCCACGACTGCGCGACGGTCGGGCGCTACGCCAGGGTCCGGGGGATCCTCGCGGCGGTGCCGGCCGCCCCGGTGCCCTGATGAGGGTGGTACTCGACGTCTTCGACTGGCTGCTGGTGGCGTTCGTCATGATCGGCGCGGTGCCCATGCTCGCCGCCGCCTACCAGTACCTGCTCGTCACCGTGCATTTCCGCCGCAACCACTACCGGGAATGCGCCCCGTATTTCCCGCGCACCGCCATCCTGGTGCCGGCCTGGAACGAGGCCGCGGTCATCGGCGCCTCGATCGACCGGCTCATGCTGCTCGACTACCCGCCCGACGCGCTCCGGGTCTTCGTGGTGGACGACGCGAGCACCGACGACACCCCCGACGTCATCAAGGCCAAGGCGGTCCAGTACCCAGGGCAGGTCGTCCACCTGCGCCGGGACAAGGGCGGCGAGGGCAAGTCGCACACGCTCAACCACGGCCTGCGGACCATCCTGGGCGACGACTGGATGCAGGCGCTGCTCATCATGGACGCCGACGTGATCTACGAGCCGAACTCGCTGCGCATGATGACCCGGCACCTGGCCGACGCCCGGGTCGGAGCGGTCACCGCCTACATCAAGGAAGGCAGCCGCCCGGGCAACTACCTGACCCGGTTCATCGGCTTCGAGTACATCACCGCCCAGGCGGCCGCCCGGCGCAGCCAGAACGTGCTCGGCGCCGTCGCGTGCCTGGCCGGCGGCGCGCAGCTGCACTCCCGAGACAACCTGGAGGCCATCGGCAGCCGGATCGACACCACGTCGCTGGCCGAGGACACGTTCACCACGTTCAAGACCCAGATGGCCGGCCGCAAGGTGGTGTTCGAACCGCATGCCACCGTGTGGGCCGAGGAACCCGGAGACATCGGCGGGCTGTGGAAGCAGCGGCTGCGCTGGGCGCGCGGCAACGTCCAGGTCACCAAGCAGTTTAAGCACGTGTGGTGCCGGCCGAGCCCCACCCACCGGCTGGGCAGCGTCAGCTTCTCGGTGTTCTGGTTCTCCCTGTTCCTGCTGCCGGTCTTCATGATCCTGGCGTCTGCGTCCCTCATCACCCTGTACTTCAGCGATTTCGCGATGGCCTGGGTCGTGTTCCACGTCCTGTGGATCGTCAACGCGCTCACCTACGTGTTCATCACCTCGTTCGTGCTGATGATCGACTGGGTCACCGGCCGCCATGCCTGGATCGAGGGCATCCTGTTTCCCGGTGCGATCAGCCTGTCCATCATCGTCGCGGCCTGCTTCCCCCGGTTGCTGCGGATGATCTTTTACGGCCTGCTGCCCATGATGGGCATCGTGCTGACGCCCGCGGAGCGGCGCGCACTGGTCCTGTTCGCTTACGCCTGGCTGGCCGGCTCGATGCTCGTGGCCTACCTGGGCAAGGCCATCGAGCCGCGCCGCTACGGCCGGGTGCCGGCCACCGTGTTCATCTACGTCGCGGGCTACGGGCCGCTGCTGTGCGCATGCACGTTCGCGTCCTACATCAAGGAACTGCGGCACGCCGAGATGAAATGGGACAAGACCGAGAAGACCGGCAAGGTCGCGATGCCGGTATGACCGGCCGCAGCGTGCGGGAGCCGCCGCGATGATCGGCGTCCTGCTGGGGCTCCGGTGGCTCCTGGTGGCGCTGGTCATGCTGGGAGCGCTGCCACTGCTGGTGGCCAACTACCAGTTCCTGCTGGTCGGGGTGCACTTCCGCCGGCTGCACTACGGCAAATGCGCGCCGTTCATGCCCCGGGTCGCGATCATCATCCCGGCCTGGAACGAGGCGGCGGTCATCGGCACCTCGGTGGACCGGCTGATGCAGCTCGACTACCCGCCTGAGGCGCTGCGGGTCGTGGTGGTGGACGACGCCAGCACCGACGCCACCCCTGAGGTGATCGCGGTCAAAGCGTCCGCGTATCCCGGGCGGGTCATACCGCTGCGGCGGGACCGGGGCGGTGAGGGCAAGGCGGCCACGCTCAACCACGGACTGGCCCACATCCTGGCGGACGACTGGGCCCAGGCCATCATGATCATCGACGCGGATGTCATCTACGAATCCTCGTCGCTGCGCCGGATGACCCGTCACCTGGCCGATCCCGCGGTGGGCTCGGTCACCGCGTACATCAAGGAAGGCAGCCGCCCGGGCAGCTACCTGACCCGGTTCATCGGCTATGAGTACATCGTCGCCTCCGCCGCGGCCCGCCGCAGCCAGGAGGTGCTGGGCGCGATCGCCTGCCTGGCCGGCGGCGCGCAGCTGCACTCGCGGGAGAACCTGGTGGACCTGGGCGGCCGGGTGGACACCAGCACGCTGGCCGAGGACACGGTGACCACCTTCCAGACCCAGCTCAGCGGCCGCCGCGCCATCTTCGAGCCACACGCGGTGGTGTGGTCGGAGGAACCGACCAGCATCGGTGCGCTGTGGCGCCAGCGGATACGGTGGGCCCGCGGCAACATGCAGGTCACCCGGAAGTTCTCGGGCGTCTGGTTCCGGCCGCAGGCGGGCAGCCGGCTGGGCAGCGTCAGTTTCGGCCTGATGTGGTTCTGCCTGCTGCTGTTGCCGCTCTTCATGGTGTGCGCGTCGGCCTCGCTGGTCACCCTGTTCTTCATCGACGCCCCCCTGGCCTGGACCGCCTTTCACGTGCTGTGGCTGGTGAACGTGGTCACGTATGTGTTCATCACCTCCTTCGCGTTGCTCATCGACCCGCAGTCGGCCCGGCGGACGTGGAAGGAAGCGCTGCTGTTCCCGGGCGTCGTCAATGTGGTCATCCTGCTCGCGGCCATTCTTCCCGGCCCGCTGAGCCAGCTGGCCCGGATCCTGCTGTCCGCCGTGGGCGTGCCGGTAACCAGTGGCCTGATCCATGGCGTCGAGCTGTTCACCTACATCTGGCTGGCCGCCTGCATGGGCGTGGCCTACCTCGGCAAGGTGGCCGAGACCCGCTGGCTGGGCTGGATCACCGGGCCGCTGTTCGTATGTGTCGGCGGATACGGGCCGCTGCTGTGCGCGGTCACCGCCACGGCATACGTGAGGGAACTCCGGCACGCCGAGGCGCATTGGGACAAGACGGAGAAAACCGGCCAGGTGGTGGCGCCGGCGTGACCGTCAGCGAGCCCGACGAGGCGACCATGGAAGTCTTCGACGAGGAGATCCGGTCAGCCGTCCGCTACGAGAAGGGCCTGGCCTACAAGGCGCTTGTCGCGCTGGCCATCGTGGCCGTCGTGGTCCTCCTCCGGCTGTTCTTCCTGGGCTGACTTTCTGGTCTGGCCTGCCGGTCTGCCTGCGCTGACGGCACCCGCACCCGCCACCTGTGTGTGAACGCCCGCGCGGCGGGCACTTGGCGGCCATGTCGGCTCACACCCTCGGCCGCCGGCCCCCCCACGGGCACGAGCCCGGACACCGCAGCCTCACCCCGCTGCTCGTGGTGACCGGCGCCGCGCTGGTCTTCACGATCCTGCTCATCCTGGTCCGCCTGCAGTGGCACCCGCTGGAGTCCGCCGACCACGGCGCCGCTGCCCGGATCAACGCCCTCATCGCCGGGCATCCCGCCCTGGTGTCGGTGGTCAAGGCGGTCACCTTTCTGGGCAGTGACGGGGTGCTGTGGACGATCATCGGGGTGTCGGCGGTCTTCCTGGCCTTCCGGCGCCGCTGGCGGCTGGCTGGCTACCTGCTGGTCACCGGCGCCGGCGCGCTGGTCCTGGACCCGATCCTGAAGGACCTGGTCGGCCGGCTGCGCCCGGTGGTGGCCCACCCGATCGCGCACGGCGGCGGGAACAGCTTCCCCAGCGGCCACTCCCTCGGCTCGATCGTCTGTTACGGGGCGGTGCTGCTGGTCTTCCTGCCCGCGGCCCGCGGCCGCTGGCGGACCGCCTTCATCGCCGTGATCGTCACGCTCGTCGCGCTGATCGGCATCAGCCGGATCCTGCTCGGCGTGCACTACCTGTCCGACGTGCTCGGCGGCTGGACCCTGGGCATCACCTGGCTCGGCCTCACCGCGTTCGCGTTCGAACTGAGCCGGCGGGCCGAGGGCCAGCCCGTCACCGACCCCCTGGCCGAGGGACTGGAACCCGAGGCCCGCACCGATCTCGATCTAGCCCAGCCGGAGACCCCCGTGAAAAGATCCGACGCCCGTGTCTCGTGCCCGAATCGCCGCCAGCCTCGTGGTCGCCTGGGTCCTCATCCTCGGCGTCATCGTCGGCTTCGGCGAGCTGGTCGTGAAATACAGCCACAACAAATGGCTAGGAGACACGGCCATCCCGCGCTGGTTCGCCGCGCACCGCACCCCGACCCTCAACACATGGAGCAACGACGTCAGCGTGGCCTGCGCCACGACCGGGATCCTCATCGTGGCCGTGGCCGCGTGCGTGATCTTCCTGGCCGTCACCCGGCACTGGCGGCCGGTCATCTTCATCGCGGTCGTGATGTTCGGGGAGCTGGCCGCGTTCCTGGCCGCGGCAGCGGTGGTCAAGCGGCCCCGGCCCTACGTGCACCACCTCGACCACAACCTGCCGACCTCGGCCTACCCGTCCGGGCACATGGCCGCCACCGTCTGCCTGTACGTCGCGATCGCCATCCTGGTCCTCGGGCACACCAGGGGCTGGTGGCGGTGGCTGTTCGTGGCCCTGGCCATCGTGATGCCGGTGGCCATCGCGCTGTCCCGGATGTACCGCGGCGAGCATCACCCGACCGATGTGCTCGGCAGCCTGATTTTCGCCGCCCTGTGGCTGACTGCGACGACGCTGCTGATCAAGCCGAACGCGGAGCTGCCCAGCCGGTCACCCAGCGCGGTCGGGTCGAAGCTCCGCTCGCTCACCGGGCGGGCGGTTTCGCGGGCGCCGGACCGGGCAGGCGCACGGTAACAACCTTTGAGGAGGTGTTCCATGACCGATCCCGAGGACGCCCGGCGCGTTGAGATCAAGGACGGCGATCACACGGTCGCCGCGGCCGACGTTTCCCAGCAAGCCTGGCGGGACCACCCGCGCGTCGATCCACGCCGCGTCCGGGCATGTGGCCCCGGGCCGCCGGGCCGACCTGGTGGACGCGGTCGTGGACCTGCCCGAGGTCCAGGCGAGCAGCCGCCTGGAGGCCACCATCCCGCTCGGTGACGGCGAGACGCTGGACCGTATCCGGGAGCGGACCGAGGAGACGACCAGCCGGGCGGCGGGGTCCACCGCGCTGGTGGACGCGAGCCTGCCGGGCGACAAAGACCGCCGCAGCGAAGATCCAGCCCGGCCGCCCGGCGCGCCGGGCGCCCCGCCCGCGGACGGGGAAGCACCGCAGGCGTAAGCGCGGGTGGCCGTCAGGATCGGGACTTCGGGGTGGAGTTATGCCCACTGGGAGCCGGAACTGTACCCGCCCGGGCTGCCGGCCACCGGCCGGCTGGCCTGCTACGCGGCGGTCTTCGGCACGGCCGAGCTGAACAGCAGCTTCTACCGCTGGCCCCGGCCCGATAGGTTCCGTTATTGGCGAAATAAAGTGCCCGCGGGGTTCTGCCTGTCGGTGAAGGCGCCGCGGGGCCTGACCCACGCGCGGAAACTGTACGGCCCGGAGACCTGGGTCCAGCGGATCAGCGCGGGCTGGCATGAGCTGGGCGATAAACGGGCCGTGCTGCTGGCCCAGCTCGGCCCGGCCCAGGCCCGTGACGATGCGAGGCTGGCCTATTTCCTGGGGCTGGTCCCGGAATGGATGCGGGTCGCGGTGGAGTTCCGCCATTCCAGCTGGCATTGCGAGGAGGTCTTCGCCCTGCTGGAGGCGCACCGGGCCGCGTATTGCGTGATGAGCGGCGCGCACTTGCCGTGCGTGCTGCGGGCGACCGCAGATTTCACCTATGTGCGGCTGCACGGTCCCGACCGCCAGCACCTCTACGCGGGCTCGTATAGCGAGGCCGATCTGTCCTGGTGGGCGGCCCGTATCCGGGAATGGGATTCCGCCGGGCAGGACGTTTTCGCCTACTTCAACAACGACGGCCAGGCAAATGCCGTGCGCGACGCCCGGGCCTTGCGCCGGCTCCTTGGCCAGCCCGCGGGCGGGTGAATGCTGCTGAGCAGGCCGGCGGGAACATTAACCGGGCCGGTAGCATTTCATAATTGTGACCCTCACCGACCTTCTCCCGGCTGACGCTGCCCCCGATGCGGTCTTCGACGCGTTCGCGGGCTGGGCCAAGGAGCAGGGCCTGGCCCTCTACCCGCACCAGGAAGAGGCCCTGATCGAGGTGGTCTCCGGGGCCAACGTGATCCTGTCCACCCCGACCGGCTCAGGCAAGAGCCTGGTCGCCACCGGGGCGCACTTCGCGGCGCTGGCCGGCGGCCGGCGGTCCTTCTACACCGCGCCGATCAAGGCCCTGGTCTCGGAGAAGTTCTTCGCCCTGTGCGCGGCCTTCGGCCCGGCCCAGGTGGGCATGATGACCGGCGACGCCAGCGTCAACGCCACCGCGCCGATCATCTGCTGCACGGCCGAGGTGCTGGCCAGCATCGCGCTGCGGGACGGCGCCGCCGCCGACGTCGGCCAGGTCGTGATGGACGAGTTCCACTTCTACGCCGACCCCGACCGGGGCTGGGCCTGGCAGGTGCCGATCATCGAGCTGCCGCGGGTGCAGTTCGTGCTGATGTCAGCGACCCTGGGCGACGTCACCCGGTTCGAGTCCGACCTGGCGAGGCGCACCGGGCGGCCGACCGCCGTCGTCGAGTCCGCCGAGCGCCCGGTGCCGCTCACCTACTCCTACGTCACCACCCCACTGCACGAGACCCTGGAAGAGCTGCTCAGCACCCACCAGGCCCCCATCTACGTGGTGCACTTCACCCAGGCCGCGGCGCTGGAACAGGCCCAGGCGCTGATGAGCGTGAACGTCTGCTCCCGCGCGGAGAAGGACGAGATCGCCGCGCTGATCGGCGGCTTCCGGTTCACCGCCGGGTTCGGGAAGACTCTGTCCCGGCTGGTCCGGCACGGCATCGGGGTGCATCACGCCGGGATGCTGCCCAAGTACCGCCGGCTGGTCGAGACCCTGGCCCAGGCCGGGCTGCTGAAGGTCATCTGCGGCACGGACACCCTGGGCGTCGGGATCAACGTGCCGATCCGCACGGTCTTGTTCACCGCGATGTCGAAGTACGACGGGTCGAAGACCCGGCTGCTGCAGGCCCGCGAGTTCCACCAGATCGCCGGCCGGGCCGGCCGGGCCGGGTTCGACACCACCGGCCGCGTGGTGGTGCAGGCCCCCGAGCACGTGGTGGAGAACGAGCGGCTGCTGGCCAAGGCCGGCGACGACCCGAAGAAGCGGCGCAAGGTGGTCCGCAAGAAGCCGCCGGAGGGATTCATCGCCTGGGGCCAGCCCACCTACGAGCGGCTGGTCGCCGCCGACCCCGAGCCGCTGACCTCCAGCTTCAAGGTCACCCACGCCATGCTGCTGAACGTGATCAGCCGGCCGGGTGACGCGTTCACCGCCATGCGGCACCTGCTCACCGACAACCACGAGGACCGGGCCGCCCAGCGCCGGCACATCCACCAGGCCATCGCCATCTACCGGGCGCTGCTGGCCGGGGGAGTGGTGGAGCGGCTGGACGAGCCGGACGCCGAGGGCCGCCAGGTGCGGCTCACCGTGGACCTCCAGTTCGACTTCGCGCTGAACCAGCCGCTGTCCCCGCTGGCCCTGGCCGCGATCGAGCTGCTGGACCGCGAGTCGCCGTCCTACCCGCTGGATGTCGTGTCGGTCATCGAGGCCACCCTGGACAACCCCCGGACGGTCATGTCCGCCCAGCTGTTCAAGGCGCGCGGCGACGCCGTCGCGCAGATGAAGGCCGACGGCCTCGACTATGACACCCGGATGGACCTGCTGGAGTCGGTCAGCTACCCCAGGCCGCTGGACGACCTGCTCGAGGCCGCCTACGACATGTACCGGCGGGGTCACCCGTGGGTCGCCGACTACGCGCTCGCCCCGAAGTCCGTGGTCCGTGACATGTACGAGCGGGCCATGACCTTCGTGGAGTACGTCGGCTTCTACGGCCTGTCCCGCTCCGAGGGACTGGTGCTGCGCTACCTGGCCGACGCGTACAAGGCGCTCCGCAACACCGTCCCGGACGAGGCCAAGACCGAGGAGCTCACCGACCTCATCGAGTGGCTGGGTGAGCTGGTCCGCCAGGTCGACTCCAGCCTGCTCGACGAGTGGGAGCAGCTGCGTGACCCGTCCGGGGTCCTGGTCAGCCAGGTCGAGGCGGGACCGCCGGCCGTCACCCGCAACGTCCGCGCGTTCCGGGTGCTGGTCCGCAACGCACTGTTCCGCCGGGTCGAGCTGGCCGCCCTCGGCCACTACGACGAGCTGGGCCAGCTGGACGCCGACGACGGCTGGGACGCCGCGGCCTGGGAGGAGGCGGTCGAGCCGTACTTCGACGTGCACGACGAGATCGGCACCGGGCCGGACGCCCGCGGGCCCGCGCTGCTCATCATCGACGAGGGCGCGAAGGCCTGGACGCTGCGGCAGATCTTCGACGACCCGGCCGGGGACCACGACTGGGGCATCTCCGCGCAGGTGGACCTGGCCGCCTCCGAAGAGGCCGGCCAGGCCGTCCTCCGGGTCACCGACGTGGGCCAGCTGTAGCCCTCACGCCGCCCCGAACACCGAGGCCAGGCCGTGCACGGCGGCGTCGATCAGCCGCCCGAGGTCGGTGTCCGCGCCGGCCAGCCACTGCTCGCAGGCCGCCACGAACAGGCCCTGCACCGCGTAGCCCAGGGTGACCGGCAGCAGCGAGTCGGGTGGCTGCCCGGTCCGCCCGGCCACGAACTCCGCGATGACCTGCCGCCAGGCGGCGTAGCGCAGCGTTGAGTGGGCCTGTAACGCGGGCACCCGCAGGATCAGCTCCAGCCGCCGCCGGTGCCAGCCTTCCTGGCCGGGCGGGATCTGGTTGAACGTGATCAGGCCCAGCCGGATGGCCTCCGCCATCGGGGTCTGCGGCGGGCAGCTCGCCAGGCGTGCGCGCATCTGCTCCAGCCGTTCCTCGAAACCGCCCCACGGCACGTCGTTCTTCGACGCGAAGTACCGGAAGAACGTGCGCCGCCCGATCCCCGCGGCCCGCGCGATGTCCCCGACGGTGGTCCCTTCGAAGCCCTGCCGGTCGAACAGCTCGAACGCCACCTGCTCAAGCTCAGCGCCGGTGGTCATCCGCCGGCGGCCGACGGGCGCGGGAGAACTTTCCCGCGGCATCTGCCATCACCCCATTTCGTGGCGCAGCGATCAGCCGCCCGCTCACGACTTCCCCGTTGCTCTCGTTCCCCATGGCGTGGGCCGCCCCCAAGCACACGTTTGCAGCCCGCGTGCTGAGCATCCCACGAGGCAGCGCCGGGTGCGGCAGATCTGGCCCAGGAGCGGCCCCGGTGCGGCCCGCCGGCAGGCTCGGCGCGGCCCGCCGGCCGGGCTCGGTGCGGGCGACACGCGGACGGGACCGGGATCACCGCAGATGTCGCGCCGGTCCGGCATTATGGCGAGCGTCACGATCCCACCGATCGGCCGGCCCGCCCGGCGCGGCCAGCCAGCACGGCTATTCAGCATGGTCCTTTCAGTACGGCCATTCTGTACAGCCATTCAGTACGGAGAGCCCACGGCGGTGCGATGCGACTGATCCACACCTCGGACTGGCATCTGGGGCGCACGCTGCACGGCGAGAACCTGCTGCCCGCCCAGGACGGCTTCCTGCGCTGGCTGCTCGACGAGGCGGTCCGCCAGCAGGCCGGTGCCGTGGTGGTGGCGGGGGACGTCTACGACCGCGCGGTGCCCCCGGTCGACGCCGTCCGGCTGCTCGACGCGACTTTGCTGCGCTTCGCGCAGGCCCGCATCCCGGTGATCCTGACCAGCGGGAACCATGACTCCGCCGTCCGGCTGGGCTTCGGCGCCGGGCTCAGCGAGGCGGCCGGGCGTCCACCTGCGCACCGCGGTGGCTGACCTGGCCCGGCCGGTGCTGCTGGCCGACGAGCATGGCCCGGTGGCCGTGTACGGCGTGCCCTACCTGCTGCCCGACGCGGTCATGGCCGACCTCGGGGTGGCGACACGGACGCACGAGGCGGTGCTGGCCGAGGCGGCCCGGCGGATCAGGGCGGACGCCGCGACCCGGGGCGTGCGCCGCACCGTGGTCGCGGCGCACGCCTTCGTCACCGGCGGGCAGCCCGCCGAGTCCGAGCGCGACATCCGGGTCGGCGGCGTGGCCGACGTGCCGGCCAGCGTGTTCGCCGGGTTCAGCTACGTGGCCCTCGGCCACCTGCACGGCGCGCAGCGGGCCGGCGGCGGCCCCCCGGGGCCCGTGGTCCGGTACTCGGGCTCGCCGCTGGCGTTCTCGTTCTCCGAGAAGGACCACGTCAAGTCCGTCACGCTGGCCGAGATCGACGCGGCGGGGCAGGTCCGCACCACCCTGCTCCCGGCCCCCGTGCCCCGGCCGCTGCGTGAGGTGCGCGGCACCCTGGACAGCCTGCTGGCCCGGGCGGAGTCAGATCTGGCCGCCCTGGCCGGCGCCTGGGTCAAGGTGGTGCTCACCGACGCCGTGCGGCCGTCCGCCCCGATGGAACGGCTGCGCGAGAAATGGCCGCACACGCTGGTCCTGGACTTCGCCCCGGAGGGATCGCTGACCGGGACCGGTGCCGACCTGGAGCGGCTGGCCGCGGCGAGTGACCCGGTCGAGATCTGCTGCCTGTTCGTGGACTTCACCAGCGGCGGCCCGGCCGAGGACGCGCAGCGCGCGGTGCTCCGCGGCGCCGTCGAGGCCGCGCAGCACGCCGAGTCGGCTGCCTGATGCGGCTGCACACCCTGGAGCTGACCGCGTTCGGCCCGTACGCCCGGGAGCAGCTGATCGACTTCGGCCGGCTGTCCAGCAGCGGCCTGTTCCTGCTCGAGGGGCCGACCGGGTCCGGCAAGACGACGATCCTGGACGCCATCACGTTCGCGCTGTACGGCGGGCTGGCCGGCGACGAGTCCGCCGAGGACCGGCTGCGCTCGCATTTCGCCGCGCCGGACGCCACGCCCTCGGTCAGCCTGGAGTTCTCGGTCCGCGGCGTCCGGCACCGGCTGACCCGGGCGCCCGAGCACCAGCGGCCGAAGCGGCGCGGGGACGGCTTCACCACCGAGGCCGCTCACGTGCACCTGCAGCGCCATGAGGCTGGCGGATGGGTCAGCCTGTCCGCCAACAAGGCCGAGGCCGGGGAGATGATCACCGAGCTCATCGGCCTCAACCGGGCCCAGTTCACCCAGGTGATGCTGCTGCCGCAAGGGCAGTTCGCGAAGTTCCTGCAGGCCGCGGACGACGAGCGCCGGGTGCTGCTCAGCAAGCTGTTCGGCACCCAGCTGTACGACCGCATCACGGCGGAGCTGGACCGCCGCCGCGCCGCCGCGATCCGGCAGCGCCAGGACGCCGAGGCCGCGATCGACGCGGCCACCTCGGCGGCGGCCGAGGCCGCCGGCCTGGACGCCGGGGAGCGCGCCAGCCTGCTGGAGCTGCCTGGCCCTGAGCGGGGGACCCGGCTGAAGCAGGTGGCCGCGGACCTCGGGCAGACCGCGGCGGTCACCGCGGAAGGACTTGAGGTGGCCACGGCCGAGGCCGCCGCCCGGCTGGCCGCCTGCGAGCGGGAGCGGCAGCAGGCCCGGCTGATGGCCCGGCTGACCGAGGCGCTGCGCCACCTGCGGGAGCACGAGGACTCCCGGCCCCAGCACGACCAGCGGGCGGCCCGGCTGGCCGCAGCCCGGCGCGCGGAACCGGTGCGTCCCCTGCTCGCCGCGCTGCGTGAGGCGCAGCAGGTGACCGGCGAGGCCCGCGGCAGCTTGCTCCGGCTGGTCCCGGACCCGGACGACACCATGCTGGCCGGTGGCGGTGGCGCCCAGGCGTTCGTGCGTTCCGAGGCGGCCGAGAAGGACGCCGCGTCCCTGCAGCATCTCGCCGACGCTGAGGCGACCCTGCCCGGCCGGGTCACCGCGCTGCGGGCCAGCCAGCAGGCGGTCGCGAGCGC
This sequence comes from uncultured Actinomycetes bacterium, assembly GCA_963781085.1. Classification (GTDB taxonomy): domain Bacteria; phylum Actinomycetota; class Actinomycetes; order Streptosporangiales; family Streptosporangiaceae; genus RYN-230. Next base: position 21,152 of record CAWAES010000017.1, on the reverse strand, counting down.
CGCCGCCCTGGTCCACGACCTGGAAGCGGCGCGCGCCGCCCTGCCGGGGCGGATCGGCGCGGTGGGGGAGCAGCTCGCCGCGGCCCGGCTCGCCGAAGCCGGCCTGGGAGCGGCCCGCGAGCGGCAGGCGGCGCTGAGGCGGCGCGCGGCCGCCGCCGCCGACCTGGCCGCCCTGGAGCCGGCGCTCGCGGGCCAGAACGCCGCCCTGCTCGACGCCGTCGACACCCACCAGACGCTGACGCAGGCCCACCTCCAGCTCCTGGCGGCCCGGCTGGAGGGCATGGCCGCGGAACTGGCCGCGCAGCTCGCCGACGGGTGCGCCTGCCCGGTCTGCGGTTCCACGGCTCACCCGGCCCCGGCCCAGGCCGCCGGCGGCCTCGTGTCCGACCAGGACCTCGCCGCGGCCGCCGCCCGGCGCGACGAGGCCGAGGCCGTGCGGGCCCAGCTGACCCGCGAACGTGACGGCCTGGCTGCGGCGGTGGCGGCCAGCGCCGCGGTAGCCGACGGCGGGACGGTGGACGGCCTGGCCGCGGAGGCCGTGGCCGTGGGCGATCTGGTGGCCGCGGCCGAGCAGGCGGCGGCCGAGGCCGGCCGCCTCGAGGCCGAACTCGCCGGCCACCGCGCGCAGCAGCAGCGGGTCGCGGGGGAACTGCAGACGGCGGCGGCCGCGCTGGCCACCGTCCAGGCGCAGGCCGCCGCGGCCGGGGCCGACCTGACCCAGCTGCAGGACGAGCTGGCCGGGGCGGCCCAGGGGCACCCGTCGGTGGCGGGGCGGCAGGCTGCCCTGCGCCGCGCCGCCAGCACGGACCGCTCCCTCGCCGGGGCGCTGGACCAGCTGGCGGCCGCGCTGGCCGACGAGCGGAGGGCCCGCGAGCGCGCCGAGCACGAGGCAGCGGACCGCGACTTCGCTGCTGTAGAGCTGGCCAGCTCCGCGCTGCTCAGCCCGGACGACCAGGCGGCCCTGGACGAGCAGGTGACCGGGTGGGGCGCCCGGCTGGCCGCGCTGCGGTCCGCGGCGGCCGCCGACGACCTGGCCGGCCTGGACCCCGGCCAGGCTGACGCGGTGCACGCGGCGGCGCGGTCCGCGGCCGACGTCCTGGCCCGCGCCCAGGAGGCTGAGCAGGAGGTCCGGGCCGCCCGCGACGCGGCCCAGGCCCGGGTCGGGCGGCTGGAGCAGCGGCTCGCCGAGGTCCAGGACGCCCAGGACGCTTTCGACCAGCTGCAGGAAGACACCTCGGCGGTGATCAGGCTGGCCGGCCTGGCCAAGGGCATGGACGGGCACCGCCGGATGGCACTGACCACCTATGTGCTGCGGCAGTGGTTCGGGCAGGTCGTGGCGGCGGCCAACGTCCGGCTGGGGGCGATGTCGGCGGGCCGGTACGAGCTCCGGCGCACCGACGAGAGCGGGACGCGACGGGAGCGGACCGGGCTCACCCTGGTGGTGGTCGACCGGCACACCGGCGCGGAGCGGAGCCCGCGGTCGCTGTCCGGCGGCGAGACCTTCTACACCTCGCTGGCGCTGGCCCTCGGCCTGGCCGACGTGGTCAAGGCCGAGGCCGGCGGGGTGGACCTGGACACCCTGTTCATCGACGAGGGCTTCGGCACGCTCGACTCAGAGACCCTCGACCAGGTGATGGCGGTCATCGACGAGCTGCGCGACCGCGGCCGGGTCGTCGGCATCGTGAGCCATGTGGCTGACCTGAAGGACCGGGTCGCCGAGCGGCTCGAGGTCCGGCGCCTGGCCGACGGTTCCTCCACGGCCCGGGTCGTCGCCTGACCGGGGGACGCGGCCAGGCACTATGCTGGCCGGACCGGCGGGGGGCCGGGGCCCGGGAAGCAGCCCGGTGATGGGTGCAGGGGGATCCTTGAAGAAGGCCGGCATCGCGGCGCTGGCCGCGGTCGTACTCGCGTTCCTCGCGGCCGGGGCAGCCGCCGCGCTTACCACCGCGACGGCACGGAACCCGGTCGCGGTCGCGGACCGTCACCAGCTCCGGCTCCCGGTCGCGTACAACGGCCAGGACGGCTGGGGTCACGGGAGCGTGCGGCTGCCCGTGGTCTACGTGGGCGGCCCGGACACGTTCCTGCGCGTCCAGCACTGGGCACGCTGGACGGCCAGTTCCGCGTCCGCCCGGGGCACTCTCTGGGTGGACAACTGCCAGCCGAACTGCGCAGCGGGCCACTACGCCAAGTACCCCGCCTCGGTGAGCCTGTCGCGTGTGGCAGCCCATCAGGGAGTCAGTTACTTCTCCCGGATGACCCTGCGCTACCACCACACGAGCGACCGCGAGTACGGGTTCCGCTGGGGCACCTACCGAGGGGCGACGGTCCCGCTGTGGATCGGCGGACCGGGCTGAGCGGCGCGGCCTGACCGCCGTCACGTCAGCAGCCTCCCTCCGCCCAGCTCCGCTTCCGCTCGCCTCCCTCTCGGTCAGGCCAACGAATGGTCAACGCCTGCCCGATACGCCGCATCTCGCCCAGGCCGGACATTATGCTCCCGCTCGCGCCGGCCGGCCCGGCCATGACCCTGGCGGCGGCCGGGATACCTGTGGGACGGGAGTCGTCATGCAGTCAGTGCTGGACGGACGGTGAGCCGCCTGGCCAAGGCCGGCTACATCGCCGCCACGGTCGTCGTCGTGGCTGTGGTCCTGGCCAGCCTGGGCGCCTACGCGGTCTACCGCCGGCTGGACGGGAACGTCAGCGTGGTGACGGTCAAGGGCCTGAGTCACCGGTCGGTGTACGGCGCGCAGAACGTCCTGATCCTCGGATCGCAGACCCGCGACGGCCAGCGGGCCGGGGATCTCGGGTCCAACCCCAGCCTGAACACCAGTAACTCAGACAACCTGCTGCTGGTCCACCTGAACCCGACGCACACCCAGGCCATCGTGCTGTCCATCCCGCGGGACACCATGGTGTACGAGCCGGGCTGCAAGGCCCGGCGCACGATCGGGACCGGCGTCATGGGGCCCTACCAGTCCGCGATCATCGACGGGGCGATGAACATCGGCGGCCCGTCCTGCGCGGTCAGCACGGTCAAGGACCTGACCGGCGTCCGGCTCGACCACTTCGTCGAGTTCAACTTCAACTCCTTCCGCGCGATGGTGGACACGATCGGCGGGGTGGAGGTCTGCGTCCCGCGCAGCGGGTACCACGACCCTTACAGCGGCCTGAACCTCAGCGGCGGGAAGCACCTGCTCACCTACAACCAGGCGCTCGCCTACGTGCGCACCCGGCACGGCGTCACGGCCGAGGGTGATACCGGCGGCGACCTGCCGAGGATCGAGTTGCAGCAGGCGTTCATGTCCTCGGTCATCCAGAAGGTCAACACCCAGGGCATCCTCGACAACTCGGTCGAGTTGCTGAAGATCGCGGACGTGGCCACCCGGGCGCTGACCGTGGACCAGGGGCTCGACTCGGCCAGCAAACTGCTCGGGCTGGCCCGCAGCCTCACCGGCCTGCGCGCGAAGAACGTGACCCTGCTGACCATGCCGACCGTCACGGACCCGGCGGACATCAACCGGCTGCTGCCCGAAGAGCCGGCCGACGACGTCATCTTCCAGATGGTCCGCGACGGCCAGACGTGGCGTCACCGGCTGCCCACCCTGCCCGATCACGAGGTCAGGGTGCGCGTGCTGAACGGCGCCGGCGTCCCGGGACTGGCCCGGCAGACCGCCCGGCGGCTCACCCGGCTCGGCTTCGACGTGACCGGCGCCGCAGACGCGCCGGCCACCAGCGCCACCACCGTGACGTACTCGGGTACCGCGCAGGCCGACAGCGCCTACACGCTGATGACCGCGCTCAAGGCCACCCCGGCCGCGCAGAACCTGCTGGCCGAGCCGGCTCCGCAGACCGGCCAGCCGGGCCCGGTCACGCTGGTGATCGGCAGTGACTTCACGGGCGTGACCGCGGCGGCCTCGCCGCACCGCGCCCCCGGCCACCCGGCGGCCGGCGGGGCGGGTACCGGCGGCCAGGCCACGGTGCAGAGCCGCAACGCCGGCGCCAGCATCTGCTCTGGGCTGCCCGCGGCCAACCCGGATCCCGGCACTCCGTGAGCCCCGCCGCCCGCCCGTGAGCCGCCGCGGTTTTGACTCTTCCGTATATCCGTGTGACTATACGGACGTACGGAGGTAAGAACATGCCGCCACGAGACCACGACCATCCGGTGAGCGGGCCGGGGGTCGCCGCGGCCCGCTCGGGTGCCCTGTCTGTAGGTGACGCCGGCCGGCTGGCCGGCCTGCTCGGGCTGCTGGCTGACCCGGTACGGTCCCGGATCCTCTTCGCCCTGGTCGCCGCCGGCGAACTCTGCGTCGGAGACCTCGCCCTGGTGCTGGAGGTGACCGAGGACCAGGTGTCCTACGCGGTGAAGATGCTGCGCCTGGCCGGGCTGGTCAGCTTCCGCAAGGACGGCCGGGTCGTCTACTACCGGCTGAGCGACGGCTTCCCGCACCCGCTGCTCGAGCACTGCCTGCGCCAGCTGCTGACCATCGCCGCACCGGAGGCCGACGATGCGCGCGCTTGACGCGATCGGGCACGCGCTGGCCGTGGCCGGCTCGATGACCTGGCAGATCACCTGGTCGCTCATCCTGGGGTTCACCCTGTCCGCGGTGGTCCAGGCGCTGGTGCGCCGGTCCACCGTGGTCCGGCTGCTCGGTGACGACCGGCCGGTCACCCTGGCCCGGGCCACCGGGCTGGGCGCGGCCTCCTCGTCCTGCTCCTACGCGGCCGTCGCCCTGGCCCGGTCCCTGTTCCGCAAGGGGGCCAGCTTCACCGCGGCGATGGTCTTCGAGATCGCCAGCACCAACCTCGTCATCGAGCTGGGGATCATTCTGGCCCTGCTGATCTCGTGGCAGTTCACCCTGGCGGAGTTCGTCGGCGGCCCGATCATGATCGTGCTGCTGGCGGTGGCCTTCCGCATCTTCGTCCGGCAGCAGCTCATCGACGAGGCGCGGCGGCAGGCGGACCGGGGCCTCGCCGGATCCATGGAAGGCCACGCCGCCATGGACATGAGCATCACCGCGACCGGCAGCTTCCGGCGCCGGCTGTTCAGCCGGGAGGGCTACACCTCGGTCAGCCACATCTTCGTCATGGAGTGGGCCGCCGTGCTGCGGGACGTGGTGATCGGGCTGCTGATCGCCGGCGCCGTCGGCGCCTGGGTCCCGGACAGCTTCTGGCAGCACCTGTTCCTGACCGGCCATCCGCTGGCCGCGCGCCTCTGGGGGCCGCTGATCGGGCCGGTGATCTCGGTGCTGAGCTTCGTCTGCTCGATCGGGAACGTGCCGCTGGCCGGAGTGCTGTGGAACGGCGGGATCAGCTTCGGTGGCGTGGTCGCGTTCATCTTCGCCGATCTGATCATCATCCCGATCCTGCTCATCTACCGGAAGTACTACGGCACCCGGATGATGCTCGTCCTGGCCGGGCTCTTCTACGTCACCATGGTGCTGGCCGCCTACGTCGTCGAGTTCGTCTTTACCGGGCTGGGCCTGGTCCCGGCGGCCCGTACGGCCAAAGTCGGGGAGACCGGGATCGCATGGAACTACACCACGTACCTGAACATCGTCTTCCTCGTGGTCGCCGCCGCCCTGCTGGTGCGCTTCTTCCGGTCCGGCGGCGTCCCCATGCTCAAGATGATGGGTGGCCAGCCGGACGAGGCCAGCCCGGGTCACGGCGCCCACGCTGGTCACGGCGGGCACGCTGCGGCCGCCGGCCCGGCTGCTGATCCGGGCCACGCCGCCGGTCCCGGCCCCGGGGGGCACACCGCGCGGCACGGTGTTACTGAGTTGTGACCTGCGCGCTCCATCCTGGGCCGCGGTTTCTGCGTCGTCTATCTCAGACACCAGGAACCTGCAGGGTCACCGCCTGGTGCGTGGGCGCGAGGAGAATCACATGCGGGAGACCAGGCCAGCCCGGCCGACTGCGGGGAACACGGGTCGGCGGCGGCGGGTTGCTGCCGTGGCCACGCTGGCCGGGGCGCTGGCCGGCGGGCTGGCCGCGATCTCGGCGCCGGCCGGAGCAGCGGCCGCGGCGGGCCGCCCGGCGGCCCCCGCCAGCGTCGCGGCCGCGCCGTCGTGGCGCATCGTCAAGACCACCCACGGCCGGAGCCTGCCCGGCATCACCGCCGTCACGGCCACCGGGACCCGGAACGCCTGGGCGTTCGCGTCCACCCTGGCCCGGCCGGTCGCGTGGCGGCTCACCGGCCGCACCTGGGCTGCGGTGCCGTTTCCCGGCCAGACCGGGGACCTGGTCACGGCCGCCGCGTCCAGCGCGCCCGGCAACGTGTGGGCCTTCACCGCGCAGACCAGCGGGGCGGGCCGGGCGCTGCGCTGGAACGGCCGCCGCTGGGCGGCCGCGGGCCGGTTCGGCCAGGCCGCCGGGGACGCTGTCGCGCTCGGCCCCGCCGACGTGTGGGTCTTCGGCCAGCCGGGCGCACCCGGCGGCGGCCTGGGGGCCTGGCACTACAACGGCGCGACCTGGCGGCGCGCCCCGGCCGGCGGCGGGCTGACCGGGGGCAGCGCGCTCGGCCCCGGCAACATCTGGGCGGTCGGCGGGAAGAGCGCCGCGCACTGGAACGGGCGCACCTGGTCGAGGACCTCGCTGGCCCGGGTCCTGCCCGGGAACACGCAGTTCTGCCGTCCGACCGCGGACCGGGTAGTGGCCCGCTCCGCGACCGACGTGTGGGCCGTGGGGGCCGGGCACTGCGAGGACGAGCGGGGCCCGTTCTACCTGCTGCACTTCAACGGGAGCCGGTGGCGGCTGGTGTGGCGCTCGGCCCGGTACGGCGAGCCGCTCCAGGTGGTGCCGGACGGCTCAGGCGGGCTGTGGATCCCGGCGGTGGCCGGATTCCCCGGCACCTACGCGATGCTGCGCTACACCGGGGGCCACCTCCGGAAGGCCGCGCTCCCGCTGCCCGCCAGCAAGCTGTCGGTCGACGCGGTCGCCCACGTGGCGCGGTCGCTGGTGACCTTCGGCGGCGGCGAGTCCCACCCCGCGGGCCAGGGTGGCACGAAGCAGTCGGGCGTCATCCTCCGCTACGGCGGCTGACCCCGGGCCGGGATCTTCCGCGCGCCGCCCCGGGACCGCGGCGTTCCTTGACTGCAGTCACTATAAGTGATGAACTGCCACTAAGAGTAATCAACTCGCAGGGGAGGCGGCGTCTTGACTGATGCGCGGATCCTGCTCGTCGAGGACGACGACCTGAACCAGAAGCTGGTCCGGAGGGTACTGGCCCGCAGCGGCGACCCGGTGCTGCGCAGCGCCTGCCTGGTCCAGGCGGGCAGCCTGGCGGAGGCGCGCGCGGCCCTGGCCGCCAGCGCGGTCGATGTCGTGCTGCTCGACATGAACCTGCCCGATGGCGACGGCCTGTCCCTCGCCGCCGAGGTCCAGCGCACCGGGTCCGGCGGCCCGGCCCTGGTGGCGCTGACCGGTGCCGGGCCGGAGCAGGGGGACGCGGCGCTGGCCGCCGGCTGCACCGCGGTCCTGGGCAAGCCCTACAAGGCGGCCCAGCTCTGCGCGCTCGTCTGTGCTGCCCTGTCCGACTAGACACGAAGGCTGCGGATGTCTTCTCACTCGGGTGACGCAACGCGTGAGCCCGGACCGGCAGGAGCGACGCCGGCCGGCCAGGGGCCAGACTTCCGCGCCGTGTTCGAGGCGCTCCCGGGCGCGTACTGCCTGCTGGACCCCGACCTGGTGATCGTCGCGGCCAGCGACGCGTACCTGCGGGACACCAGGACGAGCCGGGCCGGTGTCGTCGGCCGGCCTCTCACCGCGGTCTTTCCCGACCGTCCCGATCCCCGCGGCATCGCCACCTTGCGCGCCTCGCTGGACGTCGTCCGGTCTGACCAGGTGCCGGACACGATCGTGGTGGACCGCTACGACATCCCGGCGGCCGGGCCGGGAGGCGAGCCGGATGCCCGGTACTGGAGCCTGGTGAACGTGCCGGTCCTCGGCCCGGGACGCCGGCTCGGCTAGCATCATCCACTGGCTGGACGACGTCACCGACTACGTCCGGACCATCTCCGGTCAGGGTGGCGGCGAGCAGCCAGCCGGCGCCCAGCAGGGCCGGGTCCAGCGGATCGAGGCGGACCTGCTGGCCCTGTCGCAGGGCCTGCAGCAGGGCAACCAGGCCCTGCAGGAAGCTAACGAGTCGCTGCGCGGCGCCTACAACGCCAAGAAGGACTTCCTGGACCGGCTCAGCCACGAGCTCCGCACCCCGCTGCACACCATCCTCGGCTTCGGCGAGCTGCTCAGCCTGGACGGGCTCAGTGCGGAGCACCGGGAGTGGATCACCATGACGCTGCAGGCCAGCCGGCACCTGGTCCAGCTCATGGACGAGGCGGGCGACGTCGCGCAGATCGAGGACCGGACGCTGACCCTGTCGATGGAGGCGGTGCTGGTCCACCGCGTCATCGCGGACGTGATCGAGATGATCCGGCCGCTGGCCCTGGCCGAAGGGGTGCAGATCGACCCGCCGCCGCGTCCCGCCGCGAGCCAGTACGTCCGCGCGGACGAGCAGCGATTCCGCCAGATCATGCTCAACCTGCTGTCCAACGCGGTCAAGTACAACTATCCCGGCGGGCGCGTGACTATCAGCGTGGGCGACCAGCCCGGGGGCCAGCTCCGGGTCAGCGTGACCGACACCGGCCGCGGCATCGCCGGCCAGGACGTCGGCCGGCTGTTCCTGCCCTTCGAGCGGCTCGACGCGGCCCAGGCCGGCGTCGAGGGCGCGGGCCTGGGCCTGGCGCTGTCGCGCGACCTCATCGAGGCCATGGGGGGCACCACCGGGGTCAGCAGCGTCCAGGGACAGGGCAGCACGTTCTGGATCGAGCTGCCCGCCACCGAACCGGTAGCCGTCTCCCAGCTGGCCATCGAGCGTGACGGGATCGTCAGCAGCCGGGACTACTCCACCGGGAAGACCGTCCTGTACGCCGAGGACATGGTGGAGAACCTGCGGCTGGTCGAGCAGATCCTCAAGCAGCGGCCGTCGGTCACCCTGCTGCCCGCGATGCTGGCCGGCGTCGCGCTCGACCTGGCCCGCCAGCACCGCCCCGACATGATCCTGCTCGACCTGCGGCTGCCGGACATGCCGGGGGAGGAAGTGCTGCTCCGGCTGCGCGCCGACCCCCGGACCCGGGACATCCCCGTGGTCATCCTCAGCGCGGACGCGACCCGGCAGCGCATCGACCAGCTCCGCGCGGACGGCGTGGTGGACTACCTCACCAAGCCCATCGACGTGCGCAGCCTGCTGCGGACGGTGGACAGCGCCCTGGGGGAGGCCCGGCCCGGGCCGGGCGCCCTGACCGGCGAGACGCAGCACCCCGCCCTCGTCCGGCGCATCTTCAACGCCCGCTACTACCGCTGAGCGCCGGACCCGGCTACCGCGGGGGCCGGGCGGGCGGCAGCCCGCGGCGCAGCACTTCCAGCAGGTCGTCCAGGACGTCGTCGGGGACCTGCCCGCCCGCCGTCCAGTCCGCCCAGCGCATCCCGACGAAGTTGCCGATCCCGGTGTACAGGAAGGCGATGACCTCAGGGTCATAGCGTGCGTCCACGTCGCCGCTCAGCTGGGCCTGGCGCACCCCGCGGGCGTAGCCGCGGGCCAGGTGCTCGTAGTACTCGCGGAACAGGCCCGGCGCGACGAACTCCGACTCCCGCACGATGCGGTCCATCCAGGGACGCTGGGACAGCATGTCGAAGAAGGCGCGGAACGAGGCCCGCTCGATCTCCCGGTGCCCGGGCCGGCCTGCGCGATGCCTTCTCTCATGGCGGTCCGCAGGTCCGCGTTCAGCTGCCGGACCACGGCCGCGAAGATCTCCGCCTTCGAGCTGAAGTGCGCGTAGAAACTCCCGGTGGCCATCCCCGCCCGGGCGCAGATGTCGGCCACCGTGGTCCGCTGGTAGCTGCGTTCCCCGAAGAGCCGCTCCGCGGCCGCGAGCAGCCGCTGTGCCGGCGGCTGCCCGCGGTCGTCGGGCAGCCGCCGGCTCGTCGCGACGCCCACGCCTCCTACCCCCGTCCGGGACCCATGACCAGGCCCTTCCGTACCGGGAGCCCGTGCGTATGCTAGGGCATCCCGCTGGACGGTGCCGCGGCCTGCGTCCCGCTGTAGCTGGTCACCGCCCCGGTCGGGGAGGTGTCCGTGACCTGCACCGGACCCTCCTTGACGATCGCGCCGTTCTTGATGATCCCGATGAACGCCCCGGTCATCCCGGCGTGGTCGGAGGCAGAGTAGGCGTACGGCGCCACGGCCGGCCCTTGCGGCAGCCCGCTCTGGATCGCCGTGACCAGGTCGGCCCGGGTCGGGTTCTTGCCTGCCTTCAGCATGGCCTGGACGAAGGTGTACCCGACTGCCTCGCCGAACGCCACGTTGCCGTCAAAAGGCAGCTTGGGCAGGTACTTGTCGTGGATCTTCTTGAACAGCGCGACCCAGCTGTTGCTCGTGTCGCCGAGAGTGGGCAGGTAACCGTCGGTGATGATGCCCTGGGTCAGCTGGTTGCCGGACACGGTGGCGCCGCCCTGCTTGGCGTAGGCCTCCAGCAGCCCGGCCAGGGTGATCGGGTCAGAGCCCACGTCGCTGACCACGAAGGTCGGGTTGAAGCCGAGCTTGAGGCTGTTCAGCTTGAGCAGTGCGGTGAAGGCCGGGACGGTGAAGGACACGACCACCTTGGCCCCCGACGCCTTGAGCGCGGCCACCTGCGGGCCGACGTTGATGTTGGTCGGGTCGTAGCTCTGCCTGCTGACCACGTCCGCCTTCGGGATCTCGTCGTCGAGGCCCTTGACGCCGTCCTTGCCGAACTCGTCGTCCTGGAAGAAGTAGCCGATCTTCTGCCCGGCGAAGTGCTTCTTGATGTAGGTGCCGAGGATCTTGCCCTCCCGCACGTAGTCCAGCTGCCAGCCGAAGGTCTCCGGCAGGGTGGACGTGGCGTTCCAGCACTCACAGCCGGAGGCCACGAATACGTCCGGCACCTTCGACGAGTTGAGGAACGGGGCCACGGCCAGGTGCGTCGGGGTGCCCAGCCCGTCGAAGATGGCGTACACGTTGTCCTGCAGGACGAGCTGCTTCACCACCGACACGGTGTCGGTCGGGTCGTACTTGTCGTCGAGGTACTTGTAGACGATCTTGCGGCCGTAGATCCCGCCGTGGGCGTTGACGTACTGGAAGTAGGCGTTCGACGCGGGGGCGATCTCGTCGTAGCCCGGCGCGGCCACGCCGGTCAGCGGCTGGTGGCTGCCGATGGTGATGGTGGTGGCGGTGATGCCCGGGGCCGACGCGGTCAGCGCGCCGCTCTTGCTCCCCGACCCTGATCCGCCGCTGCTGCCCGAACTGCAGGCACTGACCGCCAGGGCCAGGGCGGCCACGGCGGCGAGGGCGGGCAGATACGCCCGGTGGGATCTTTTCATCTCGAGCCTTCTTCCTGGTGTTCGCCGGCTGGAACATGAAGCTGGGGACCCGGGGCGCGCCGCCCGGGGAGGCTGAGGGCCGCGGGCAGGCGGGCGGCCAGAGGCCGGCCCAGCCGGCGCAGGCCACCCTGGATGCCGTCGGGAAAGGCGAGCATGACGACGATGAGCACGACGCCGTAGGCCGCGACCGGGATGTTGGACCCGGCCGAGCTGGACAGGCCGTGGCTGCTGGCCGTGTCGGTGACGTAGGTCGGGACCAGGACCAGCACGAGGCTGCCCCACACCGCGCCGGGCAGGGTGCCCAGGCCGCCCAGCACCGCGCCGGTGAGCAGGGCGATGGACAGCGTCAGGGTGAACGCGTCCGGCGAGATGATCGACGTGGTCACGGCGAGCAGCGCGCCCGCCAGGCCGGCGCAGGCCGCGCTGACCACGAAGGCCAGCACCCGGAGCCGGGCCACGTTCAGGCCCGCCAGGGCGGCGGCCACCTCGTCGTCCCCGGCGGCCCGCCAGGACCGCCCGACCCGGCTACGGCTCAGGTTGGCCAGCAGCACCAAGACGATCAGCGCGCAACCGCAGGTCAGCCAGGCCTGCCAGCGGGTGACCGGGAAGGCCGCGCCCAGGAAGCCGGGGCTGGTGATCACCACAGTCAGTCCCTGGTCGCCGCCGAGCAGCCCGAACCGCAGGGCCAGCGACGGCAGGGCCACGGCGAGCATCAGCGTGGCGCCCGCCAGGTATGGCCCGCGCAGCCGCGCGGCGGCCACGCCGACCACCGCGCCGCCGGCCGCGGCCGCCGCCGCGCTCGCCAGCAGCACCACGGCGAGCGTCCAGTGCAGGTGCAGCAGCAACAGCGCGGCGGCGTACGCGCCGATGGCCATGAAGGCCCCGTTACCCAGCGAGATCTGCCCGCTCAGCCCGACCAGCGCGGTGAGCCCGGCGACCGCCACCACGTAGCACGCGACCTCCGCCATCTGGTAGTCGCGGAACGGGCTGATCGTGATGCTGATGATCACGAGGAGCGCGCCGAGGACGACCGCCACGGCCAGGTGCCGGACCAGGGTCATCTCACACCTGCCGGGTGGCGGCCGGGGAGAACAGGCCAGACGGGCGGACCATGAGGACCAGGACCAGCGCGGCCAGCCCGAACAGGTTCACCAGGTCTGAGCCCAGGTAGCCGCCGACGTAGCTCAGCGCGACCCCGAGGATGAGCCCGCCGGCCACCGCGCCGGCCGGGCTGTCCAGGCCGCCGATGACCGCGGCGGTGAAACCCAGCACGAAGATGGAGTCCATGCTGTTCGGGTAGAGGAAGGTGGACGGCGAGACCAGCACGCCGGCCAGCGCGCCGATCAGCCCGGCGAGCGCCCAGCCCAGGGTCAGCATCCGGCCCACCCGGACCCCGAGCAACCGGGCCACCGGCGGGCTGAAGGCGGCGGCGCGCATCTGCAGCCCGGCGGAGGTGTACCGGAATCCGGCCCCCAGCAGCAGCGCGGCCGCCAGCACCGCCAGCGCCACGAACACGTCGTTGGCCGAGATCCCGAGCGCGGCCGACCCGATGTGCAGGCCGTCGATCGAGAACGCGGCGGGGAAGGACCGGAACTGCCCGCCGTAGATGACGCCCGCGAGCCCTTCCAGGAAGACCAGCAGGCCGATCGTGATGATGATCGCGTTCAGCGGGGGCTTGTTCTCGACCGGCCGGATGACCGTCCGCTCGATCACCGCGCCGAGCACCAGCCCGGCCGCCAGCGCCACGACGAAGCCGGCCCAGTACGACCCGGTGTGGTTGATGACCAGCAGCGCGACGTACGTGGTGAACATCGCCATGCCGCCCTGGGCGTAGTTGAGGATCCTGGTCGCCCGCCAGATCAGCACCAGGGACAGCGCGATCGCGGCGTAGATCATGCCGACGCTGATCCCGCCGAGCGTCAGCTGGCCAAACTCTTCCACCGGCGGCCTCCTAGAAGCCCAGGTAGTGCTTGCGGAGCCCGACGTCGGCGGCCAGCGTGACGGCGTCCGCCGCGACGACGACCTTGCCGAGGTTGAGCACGATCCCCTGGTCGGCGATGCTCAGCGCGCTGCGTGCGTTCTGCTCGACCAGCAGCACCGTGAGGCCGCTCTCGCGCAGTCCTGCGGTCAGCTCCATGACCTGGGAGACGATCTTCGGCGCCAGCCCGAGCGACGGCTCGTCCAGCAGCAGCACCCGCGGCCGGGCCATCAGGGCCCGCGCGATGACGAGCATCTGCCGCTCGCCCCCGGACAGGGTCCCGGCCGCCCGGTTCCGGGCCGCGGCGAGGACCGGGAACCGCTGGTAGGCCTCGGCCAGCGCTCCGGCCCGGACAGCCCGCCCGGGCCGCCAGAACGCGCCGAGCCGGAGGTTCTCCTGGACGGTGAGCTCGGCGATCACGCCCTGTCCCTCGGGCACGTGCGCCACCCCGTTGCGGGCCATCTCGTCAGCGCTGCGGCCGGTCATGTCCTGCCCGCCGACCAGCACCCGGCCCCGGCGCGGCCGGATCACCCCGCTGATGGCCCGCAGCAGGGTTGTCTTGCCGGCCCCGTTCGCGCCGAGCACCGCGGTAATGGTGGCCGGGCGGACGGTGATCGAGACGCTCTGCAGGGCGAGCACACCGCCGTAGCCCGCCACCACCTCCTCGACCGCCAGCGCGGCCGGCTCACTCACCGGAGTCCTCCACGCCGAGATAGGCGGTGGTGACCGCCGGGTTGGCCTGCACCTCGTCGGGCGTGCCGCGGGCGATGACCCGGCCGAAGTCGAGCACCACCACGGTGTCGCATACCGCCATGACCAGGTCCATCCGGTGCTCGACCAGCACTACCGACGTTTCCGCGGACAGACTGGAGATGAGCTCGCCGAGCCCGCCGATCTCGGTCTCGGACAGGCCGCCGGCCGGCTCGTCGAGGAGCAGCAGGCGTGGCTGGCTGGCCAGGGCGCGGGCCAGCGCCACCCGCTTGCGCAGGCCGTAGGCGAGCTGGTCAGGCATGGCCCCGGCCAGGCCGGCCGCCCCGACCCGGTCCAGGGCGTCCCTGGCCCGGGCTGCGAGCCGGCGCTCGTCCCGGTCACTGACCGGCAGCCCGCCCAGCGCGGACCAGAATCCGGCCCGGGCCTGGCCCTGGGCTCCGACCATGACGTTTTCCAGCACGGTCAGGCGGCGGAACAGGCCCACGCCCTGCAGGGTCCTGGCGATGCCCAGCGCGGCCAGCCGATGCGGGCGGAGCCGGCCCAGCTCGGTGCCCCCGAAACTCAGCCGTCCGCTGTCGGGCCGGACGAAACCGCACAGCACGTTCAGGAGCGTGGTCTTCCCGGCCCCGTTGGGGCCGATGACGCCGGTGACCTGGCGGCCGGGGGCGGTGAACGAGACGTCGTCCAGGGCGGTCAGGCCGCCGAAGCGCACCGTCACGCCGCGCACGTCCAGCAGGCTGCCTGCCGCGGCGGCCGGTTCCGGTCCCGGATCGGCCCCTGGGCCGCTGGCCCGGGTCGTCCGCCCGGCGGGACGTGCCGCCGGGACAGAGGCCGGAGATGAATCGTCATTCACCACAAAGATCCTGCTCAGATAGGCAACAGTGGCTTCTGATGAATCGTGATTCACTGATTGAAAAGCAGCCCGGGAGTACCGGCAAGACCCAGCACGCCACTTGACGCTGATTCGTGACCTAACCGAGATCCGGGCCAGGCGGGTGCCGTGCGCCTGGCCGGCGGGGGGACGTTCCAGGCGGGCCGGATCAGTGACACGGCGTGCCGGTCTGGTGACCGTCAGGAGACGCCGTCGCCGTCCCGGAGTGACGGCGGCCACACCCTCGCTGAGCTGGGATATCTGTAAGGAAAACTGCATGGTCTGAGAGCGGGATATTCATGGGCCAGACCGGCCGGGAGCTCGCATACTGGGCAGATGAGTTTGTTAAGGGGAGGGGACGCCATCGGGCGCGCGGCCGGACGGCTCAGGGACACCCTGACCGTGCCTGGCCTGGGCCCGGCGATGGCGGCGTATTTCGATCCGGCCGAGGGCTTCGCGGGCATGAGCTTCTGCACCCTCGGCCAGAATCCGCCGGACGCGGTGACCGCCGACGACTTGCTGGCTGTCTCGCTGCTGGACATCGCGTGGCGGCCGGAGGCCGTCCGCCAGCTGCTGGGCAGCCAGTCCGGGCCGGTCTCGGCCATGCTGGCCACGATTCCCGGCGACGTCAACCTGTGGGCGGCCTCCGACGCCGAGGTGGCCACGGTCGACCCGCTGTGGGACGCCTTACTTGAGATGCCGGGCGTCGGCACCGCGACCGGGGCGAAGCTGCTCGCCCGCAAGCGGCCGCGGCTTTGCCCGGCTACCGACAAGGTGATGATCCGCGCCGCGGGACTGCCCGGGCGGACCTGGGAGGTGGTGCGCTGCATGCTCCAGGATCCGGAGGCCCGGGCTGACCTGGAGGCGCTGCGCCCGCCCGACGCGACCGGAGCCAGTTTGCTCCGCCTGCTGGACGTGGCGATCTGGATCGTTCACAGCCCGGCGCGTGAGGCCCGGCGGGCCCTGCTGGCCGGCCGCAGCCGGGCGGCCTGACCCGCGACCGGGCGGTCAGCCGCCGTAGGCCTGGACCAGCTTGTCCATGACGGCGTCCAGCCGGGCGTTGACCTGCTGCCGGTCCGGATCAGCGTCGTACCAGTCCACGATCTCGCGGGCGCCCTGCTCGAACGGGATGACCGCGCGGTAGCCAGGTACCACGCTGCGCAGCTTCGAGTTGTCGAAGACCAGCGAGTGCGCCTTGTCGCCGAGCAGGCTCGCGCCCCACTGCGGGTCGGCGCTGGCGATCGCGGCCGACGGCACGTGCACGATGTCCGCGGGCGCGCCGACCGCGGACGCCAGGGTCCGGGCGATCTGGTCCCAGGTCAGCACGTCGTCGGAGGTGATGTGGAACGAGTCACCGACGGTCCGGGAGTGCCCGAGCAGGGGGACGAACCCCTGCGCGAAGTCCCGGTGATGAGTCAGCGTCCACAGCGACGTCCCGTCGCCGTGCACGATGACCGGCTTGCCCTGGCGCATCCGGCCGAGCGCCGTCCAGCCCCCGTCCAGCGGCACCAGGGTCGGGTCGTAGGTGTGCGAGGGACGCACGATCGTGGCCGGGAAGCCCTCCTCGCGGTAGGCCCGGACCAGCAGGTCCTCGCAGGCGATCTTGTCCCGGGAGTACGCCCAGAACGGGTTGCGCAGCGGCGTTGACTCGACGATGGGCAGCCGGGCAGGTGGCGTCTGGTAGGCCGAGGCGGAGCTGATGAACACGTACTGGCCGGCCCGGCCGCGGAAGGTGTCCACGTCGGCCTGCACGTGCTCGGGAGTGAACGCGACCCAGTCCACGACCGCGTCGAACTCACGGTGCCCCAGCAGCTCACGGACCTGGTCTGGGTCCCGGGCGTCCCCGTGCAGTACCCGCGCCGCCGCGGGCAGCGGGCGCGCCCTGGTCTGGCCCCGGGTGATGACGGACAGGTCGATGCCGTGGTCCACCGCCAGCCGGGCGCACGCCGAGCTGATCACGCCGGTACCGCCGAGGAAAAGGACCTTGATACCCGTCACGCCCCCCACAGTAGGCCGGCCTGCGTCATGCGCGGCGCCAGCCGGGCCCAGCCGCTCAGGTCGATATGACGGTCAGGAGGGCGTGCCCGATCTTGATCTTGTCGCCCTTCTTCAGCAGCTGGGCCGCGTGGATGCGGCGTCCGTTCAGCCAGGTGCCGTTGGTCGAGCCCAGGTCCTCGACGTACCACAGGTCGCGGGCGACCTTGAAGCGGGCGTGCTGGCCGGAGGCGAAGTCGTCGTTGACGACGAGCGTGCCCTGCCGCCCGGCGGTGAAGTTGGTGTGAAAGACGTGCTCCCGGTCTGCGGCCCTGATGACCAGGGACTGGGGTGGGACGGCATCGGTGAGGGTCACGCCGGTTTGCCCGGCGACCGCGGATACGGCGGCCCGCCACGCTTGCTGCTCCGGCTCAGGGGTGTCTTCCCAGGGCGGGAGAGTGCCGGAATGGGCCCCGCGGTGGGCTTCGTAGGCGGTGCGGGCGAGGCTGTCAATACTGGTCACCTATCGATGATGGCAGACAGCGGTGCGTGGCCGCGGAGCATCTCCCACGGTGGCCGCCCCGCCTGGGGCCAGGGTGCCGCCTGAGGGGGCAGGCCAGCGCCGCGCCGTCTTTGTGATACTGCGGAAATCGGCAGCACCGGATCGCTGCGCCGTGCCTTTCGCCGTCCCGGCGCCGGGCCATCTGACTATCGGGACCGGTCCGGGTCCCTGCGGGAGCACACATGACGAGCTACGGATTGCTGATCTTCGAGGGGGCAGAGGAGCTGGATTTCGTCGGCCCCTGGGAGGTGTTCACCGTCTCCTCGATGCTCCGCGACGATGCCGACCAGGTGGCGCTCATCGCACCTGGCCCCGGCCCGGTGCGGTGCGCCAAGGGGATGCGGGTGCTTCCTGACTACCGCACCGACGACCATCCGCCGCTGGACGTGCTCCTGGTCCCGGGTGGCCAGGGGACCCGCCGCGAGGTGGGCAATCCGTCCCTCATCGGCTGGATAGCCCGGGTCTCGGCCAGCGCCAGCTGGGTGACGAGCGTGTGCACCGGGGCGCTGCTGCTGCACGAGGCGGGCCCGGCCCGCGGCCGCCGGGTGGCCACCCACCACGCGTTCGAGGACACCCTGGCAGCCCGCGAGGCTGTCACCGTGGTCCGGGACGCCCGGTATGTGGTGGACGGGAACCTGGTCACCAGCCAGGGCGTGTCGGCGGGGATCGACATGGCGCTCTGGCTGGCCGGCCGGATCCACGGACGTGACCACGCCCGGGCGGTCCGCCGCTACATCCAGTACGAGCCCGCGCCCCCTTACCTCGCCGACGAGCCTCCGGC
Organism: uncultured Actinomycetes bacterium; assembly: GCA_963781085.1. Classification (GTDB taxonomy): domain Bacteria; phylum Actinomycetota; class Actinomycetes; order Streptosporangiales; family Streptosporangiaceae; genus RYN-230. Next base: position 2,890 of record CAWAES010000017.1, on the reverse strand, counting down.
CGGCGGATGAGCGTGCGGCGTCCCGGCCGGCCTTGCGGCTGGCCGGTTGCGACGGGGTGGCGGGGGAGGACCGGACGGTGCCGCCGGTGACCCGGCGCCGTGCGGGCGGCGCCAGGAGACCTCGAACAACGCCCCGCCGAGCGCCGACTCGCTGATCCGCCAGTGGCCGCCGGTGGAGCGCACGATCGAGTCGCCGATGGCCAGCCCCAGGCCGGCCCCGCCACCCCGCGCCGTGGCCTCGGGCCCGGTGACGCGGTGGAAACGGTCGAACAGGCGGTCCCGCTCTCCGGTCGCGACGCCCGGCCCGCTGTCCTCCACCGTCAGGCTGGCCCGGCTGCCGTGCACTGCCACGCTGAGCCGCACGCTGCCGCCGGGGCCCGCGTAGCGGCAGGCGTTGTCCACCAGCACCCCGGCGAGCCGGTCGATCCATTCCGGGGGGGCGCTGATCCAGGCGGACTGCGCCGGGGCGGGGGTTACCGCGATGGACAGCGACTGGGAGTGCGCGACCGGCTGGAAGCGCTCGGCGCACTGCCTGGCGATGGTGAACAGGTCGAGCGGCTCGGCCCCCGGCGGCGGTGGCTGCGAGTCGAACCGGGCCAGCCAGAGGAGGTCTTCGACGATCCGCCGTAGCCGTTTGCTCTCGCCCTCGATCCGCAGCAGCGCCGCCTCGTAGTCAGCGGCCGCGCGCGGCGCGCTCAGCGTGATGCCGATCTCCGCGCTGATCACACTCAGCGGGGTACGCAGCTCGTGGGAGGCGTCCGAGGTGAATTCCAGCTGGCGCCGCCGGGACTGCTCCACCGGGGACATCGCCCGCAGGCCGATGACCAGTGATCCAGCGAACATGGCCAGCAGCAGTACCGGCGCCACCGCGGCCTCGCCACCCCGGAGGACCCTGATGGTGTGCTGCTGCTCGGCCAGGCTCTGCCCGGCCACCAGCCACTCGCCGCCCCTGCGGGCCTGGTCCAGCCGGAAGGTGCTCACGCCGAGGAGGACCGTCGCCGGGCCGCCGCCCGTCCGCACCCGGCCGGCGGGCAGGTCCGGGGCTCCTGCGGTCAGCCGGACCGCGCCGTGCCCGGGCCGGGCCCGCCACACGAACACCGGCGCCTCGTCAACGTCCTCGTCGTCGTCGGGCCGGGCCCGGTCGTCGGCATCGGCCCGGCGGGCACCGCTGGTCACCCGCGGGCCCGGGACGCCGTCGGCCAGCTGCTCCCGCAGCCGGGCGTCCACGGAGGCCACCAGGCGCGCGGCGACCGCCCGGTCCAGGACGGTCACGCACCCGGCGTACACCACCCCGACCAGCAGCGTCGCGGCCAGGGCGACCCGGGCCGCGTGCCCGAACTGGGCTGGCAGTGGCCCGTGTGGCCTGGGCAGGCGCCAGCCGCTCATGGGCCGAGGATCCGGTATCCGACGGCCCGCACCGACTCGATGCGCACCTGCCCGCCCGCGAGCTTGGAGCGGAGCCGGGCCATGTGCACGTCGATGGTGTTGGAGCCCAGGGCGTCCGCGTCGTTGGCCCAGACGCTCTGCGCGATCGACCGCCGGTCCACCACGCCCGGCGATCGGCGCATGAGCATCTCCAGGATGCCGCGCTCGGTCACGGTGAGCGCCAGGCGCCGCGAGCCGGCCTGCACTTCGCGGGTCGCCGGGTCGTAGGTCACGTCCCCGACCGCCAGCTGGGGTGGCTGCGCGGTCCGGGGACGGCGCTGCAGGGCCCGCAGCCGGGCCAGCAGCTCGGCGAAGTCGAAGGGCTTGACCAGGTAGTCGTCGGCGCCCTCGTCGAGGCCGGTGACCCGGTCCCCGGGGGTATCCCGGGCGGTCAGCATCAGGACCAGGCTGGCGCGGGCGTCCCGGCGCATCCACTGCAGCACCTCGAGGCCGGAGACCTGCGGCATCCGCCAGTCGAGCACGACGACTTCGTAGTCGTAGCTGCGCAAGTACTCCACGGCCGCCTGCCCGTCGGGCACCGCGTCAACGGTGTAGCCGCTTTCGCGCAGCCCGCGGCTCAGCGTCTCCCGCAGGCCAGCGTCGTCCTCCGCCACCAGCACGCGCATCGGGGGGAACCTACCTCAGCGGGGAGCCGGCGCCACAGTGGCCGGGGCAGCAGCCGGAAGGCAGCCGCCACGGGGGCCAGCGTGGACGGCACCCAGATCAGGCCGCCGGGCGCGGTGCCCCCGGCCCGGCGCAGCCGGGCGGCCACGGCGGCGCCGACGGCGGCCGGTGTGGTGGCCAGCGGGGCCGGGGTCATGCCCGCCGTCATCCGGCCGATCACGAAGCCCGGCCGGACCAGCAGCACAGCCACCCCGCTGCCGTGCAGCGAGTCGGCCAGCCCGCGCGCGAAGGCGTCCAGGCCGGCCTTGGCCGCGCCGTAGACGAAGTTAGCCTTGCGGGGCCGGATCGCGGCCACCGAGGACAGCACCACGATGGTGCCGTGGCCCTGGGCCCGCATCCGCGCGGCGGCCGCCAGCAGCGTGGTGACGTGAGCGGTGAAGTTGGTCTCGACGAGCAGCCCGGCGCGGAGCGGGTCACGGTCCAGAGTCTGCTGCCCGGTCAGGACGCCCGCGGCGGAGATGACCAGGTTCACGTCGCCAGCGGCGAAGGCCTCGTCAACGAGGGCCTGATGGGTGTCCAGCGCGGTGGCGTCGAAGCGCAGCGTCCGGGCCCGGACGCCCAGCTCCTTGGCGGCCGCCGCCATCCGCTGCTCGTCCCGGCCGGCCAGCAGCACCTCGGTGCTCGCGGGCAGCCTGAGTGCGGCCAGGATCTCCAGGCCGATCTCACTGGTCCCGCCGAGCAGCAGCACCCTGGCCGGGCTGTCCGCCGCGCCGCGCTTATCCGGCATGCTGCCTCCCAGGTGATGTGGGGCCTGCCCGCCGCTGGGCGGTACCGGCCACTA
>CAWAES010000016.1:0-117691 GCA_963781085.1 uncultured Actinomycetes bacterium | reverse complement strand
CGGGCGGGGCGCTTGCCCGGCGGGCCCGGCTTGGCTGGCGTCCTCGGCTTGGCTGGGGCGGCTTTGGCTGGGGCGGCTTTGGCCGTCCCCGCCTTGGCCGGCGGGTTTCTGGCTGACCCGGTTTTGGCTTGCTTCGCTTTGGGCGGCACGGCCTTGGCCGTGGGCGGCGCCTGAGGTTCCGGGCCGCCGTCCGCCGGCTTCCCGGCCAGGGCGTGCAGGCTGGCCGGCGTCAGCAGCAGGGCGAACCCTGCGGCCGCCAGGACCAGCGACGGGATCCCCCACGCGTAACGGTGCCCCTGGACCAGGTAGATGCCGACGATGCCGACGAACAGCTGCGTCAGCGCCGCTGGAGTGCGGCTCCACCGGCGGCCCCGGGACAGCCCGACCGCGACCCAGGCCAGCGCGGCCGCCGTGGCCAGCCCGATCAGGGTCAGCGCGATCCCGCTGCCCCGCTGGTAGGACTTACCCGAGACCGTATCGACCCCGGCCAGCACGCTGGCTACCAGCACGACGAGGGCGTCAGCGGCTTGCACTCCCGCCGCGCCGAGCAGGCTCGGCGGCCTCTGCTGCATCTCTCGTACCCCTCGTCGCTACCCTGAGCCCGTGCGCGCGCTCCTGATCGTCAACCCACACGCCACGGCCACCACCCAGTTGCGCCGGGACGTCATCACGCATGCTCTCGCATCCCAGATGGAACTGGAAGTCACGGAAACACGCTACCGGGGTCATGCAGGCACCCTGGCCCGCAAAGCCGCCTCAGACGGCTTCCAGCTCATTTTCACGCTCGGCGGGGACGGCACGGTCAACGAAGCCGTCAACGGCCTGCTGCACGGCCTGAAGCCCGGGACGGACCCGGCCTTCGCCCCCGTCCCGGGCGGTAACGCCAACGTGTTCAGCCGCGCGCTGGGCCTGCCCGCCGACCCGGTCGACGCGACCGGGCAGATCCTCGACGCGCTGCGGACGGGCCGCGACCGGCGCGTCGGCCTCGGCTGCGCCAGTCCCGGCCACACCAGTCCGGGCGCCCCCCCAGGATCCAGCCTGGACCGCTACTTCACCTTCAACGCCGGGATGGGCCTGGACGCCGAGACAGTGCGGGTGATCGAGGCCATGCGCGAGCACGGCCGGACGCTGTCTCCCGGCCTGTACCTGCGGACCGCACTGCGCCAGTTCTACCGGGTCACCGACCGCCGTCACCCCCGGCTCACCCTGGAACGGGACGGCCAATCCCCGCTCGGGCACCTGTTCCTCGGCATTATTTCCAACACGTCGCCGTGGACGTACCTGGGCCACCGGCCGGTCAATCCGAGCCCGCGCGCGAGTTTCGACACCGGGCTCGACATCTTCGCGCTCCGGCGAATGCGGACGATAGGAACATTGAACGCGCTCCGGCAGATGTTCACCCAGGACGGCGAGCCACCCCGGGGCCGGGACGTGGTCAGCCTGCACGACCAGCCCGTCTTTACCCTCCGGTCAGACCAGCCGGTCGCGCTCCAGGTGGACGGCGAGTACGTGGGCGAGCATGAGAGTGTCACGTTTCGCGCTGTTCCGAGCGCTCTACGCGTAATTGCCTGAGTCGCCCGGAAGCGGGCACGATGTGACCTATCAGACACCGAAATCCGGCTGAACCTTTGCCGAATAGTCTTGCGTTTGATTCGGGTGCTTGACAGGCTAGAACCCGGTTCGGGTAAGCGGTGCCATGCGCCGACATCCTGCAGGTCTTGGCGTTGGTGTCCTGATTCCAAGGCCTCGGACCGGAGTCCAGTGGGGGCCGCTGGCTCGAATAGAAGTACGTGTGTGTACAAACCCCGGGAAGCTGCACAGCTCCCGACATATGACCTGGCTCGTGAATTCGTTCACAAGCTTGCGGGCGGGGTCACCACCCCGGGCCTCGGCCCGGACGCCACAGGAGGAGTGGACCGCATGGACTGGCGCCACGACGCCGCCTGCCGTGACGTGGACCCGGAGCTGTTCTTCCCGATCGGGAACACCGGACCCGCGCTACTCCAGATCGACGAGGCCAAGCAGGTATGCCGCCGATGCCCAGCGATTGAGGCCTGCCTGCAGTGGGCGCTCGAGAGCGGCCAGGACGCCGGGGTGTGGGGCGGCATGAGCGAAGACGAGCGCCGCGCGCTCAAGCGGCGGGCCAGCCGGATCCGCGCCCGCGCCCACGCCTGAGTGCTGCACGGCGGATGAGCGCCACCGCCCGCGAGCCGGGCGGTGGCCGCTCTATCCCGGCGCACGCCCGAGCTGACTGAATGGACGCCGACTGACACTGGCCCAGACCATGCATGCTGATCCCGCAGTGGCTGCCGCGGGCTGGCTAACCCGCAGGATCCGCCGGGCCCAGCGGACGTATCGGGGCGGCCCGCGCCGATAACGGCGCCCCCGCGTCCAGTGGCAGGTCGACGACCGCCTTGGTGCCGCCGCCCGCCCTCGGCTTGACCTCCAGACGGCCGCCAAGTTCGGAGACCACCAGCGTCCGGACGATCTGCAGGCCCAGGCTCGTGGCCGAATCCAGATCGAATTCCTCCGGCAATCCGACGCCATTGTCTTGGACAATCACCGTCAGCCGCTCCTGGGTGCGGGCCACCGAGACCTCAAGCATCCCGACCAGCCCCGGGGCCTGGTCGGGCCCAATCTGGGCCAGCCCGTGCTGCAGCGCGTTCTGCAGCAACTCGGCCAGGACCAGGGCCAGCGGCGTGGCCACCGCGGAGGGCAGCAGCCCGAACTTGCCGAGCAGCACCGGCTTGACCCGCGCCTCGGCCGCCGACACCTCCCCCGCCATGGCCGCGACCCGCTCTGCGACGTCGTCGAAGTTCACGATCTCTTCGGGAGCGTGCGAGAGCGTCTCGTGGACGGTGGCGATGGAGCCGACCCGGCGTACCGCCTCGTCCAGCGCGGCCCGCGCCTTCGGCTCGTCCAGCCGCCGCGACTGCAGCCTCAGCAGCGCGGCCACGGTCTGCAGGTTGTTCTTGACCCGGTGGTGGATCTCCCGGATGGTGGCGTCCTTGGTCATCAGCTCGCGCTCGCGGTGCCGCAACTCGGTCACGTCACGGACCATGACCAGCGCGCCGGTGCGCAAGCCGTTGACCACGAGCGGGATAGCCCGCAGCTGGACCACGGACCCGTTCCCCTCCACCTCGGTCTCGCGCGGGGCACGGCCGCTGGCCGTGACCATCAGGGAGTCGTCGGCCTGGCCTGGCGCGCAGAGCCGGGCGGTCAGGGGGCCCAGTTCCGCCCCCACCAGATCGGCCGCCAGGCCAAGCCGGCGGTACGCCGAGAGGGCGTTAGGGCTGGCGTAACTGACTTTGCCGGAACGGCCGAGCCGGAGCAGACCGTCCCCGACGCGCGGGGAACGGACCAGCGCGGGCTGCTGGCCCGGCCAGGGAAACATGCCCGAGGCGACCATCTGGGCCAGGTCGTCCGCGCCCTTGAGGTAGGTGAGCTCCAGGCGGCTCGGCGTGCGCGCCGAGCTCAGGTTGGTGCTCCGCTCGATGACGGCGATGACCTGACCCTCGCGGGTGACCGGAATCGACTCGCGGCGGACCGGCACGCCCCGGGTCCATTCCGGGTCACCTTCCCGGCAGATACGCCGCTCCCGCTGGGCCGATTCCAGGAAGGGCCGGGCCCCGGTGGGCGCGAACGTGCCCACCGCGTCGTCGTGGAACGTGGTCGGCCCGGTCGTCGGGCGCATCTGGGCCAGTACCACCCAGCCGGAGGAGTCCTGCAGCGGCGCCCACAGCACCAGGTCGGCGAAGGACAGGTCGGCCAGCAGCTGCCAGTCGGACACCAGCGCGTGCAGCCAGTCGATGTCGGCCGACGTCAGCGCGGTGTGGCGGCGGGCGAGGTCATTCAGCGTGGGCACCCTGCCATCATCGCTTATCCGGGCCACCTGGCGGGCCTGGGGAAGCGGGCCTGCCCCCTGATGAGGGATCATGTCCGGAACGCAGTTTGCTGCGGAAGGAAGTGACCCGTGACAGCGTCTCCTGCCGTCCGCGACGGTGAGCCCGCCCCGCCCGGCCCCACGCCGCCCGGCCCGACGCCGCCCCGGATCCCCAAGTACTACGCGGTCAAGCGCCAGCTGCTCGAGCTGACCCAGACCATGGCCCCCGGCAGCCCGGTACCGCCAGAACGCGAGCTGGCCCAGCACTACGGAACGTCGCGGACCACGGTGCGCCAGGCCCTGGCCGAGCTGGTGGTCGAAGGCCGGCTGCTGCGCCTGCAGGGCAAGGGGACCTTCGTAGCCAAGCCCAAGGTCGCTCAGCTGCTCGAGCTGGCCAGCTACACCCAGGGGATGCGGGCGCACGGGCTGCACCCGCAGACCAGGATCCTGGACACCAGCTACGTGCCCGCCGACCCGCAGTTGTCCGAGCTGCTGGCGATCCCGGCGGGCAGCCGGGTGCTGCGCATCCACCGGCTGCGGCTGGCCGACGGGGAACCCATGTCCACGGACACCTCCCACCTGCCCGCCCGCCGGTTCCCGGGACTGCGCCGGAACCTGGACCGCTACGCGTCCCTGTACGAGGCGCTGGCCTCGGCCTACGGGGTCCAGCTCGCCGAGGCGGTGGAGACCATCGAGACGGTGCTGGCCGACCCCAAGGACGCCCGGCTGCTCGGGGTGGACGTCGGCATGCCCCTGCTGCTGCTGTCCCGGCAGGCGTTCGACGCCTCAGCCGAGCCGGTCGAGTGGGCCCAGTCCAAGTACCGGGGCGACCGCTACAAGCTGGTCACCCGGCTTCGCCTGCCCTGCTCAGGCCAGCCCGGCCCGGCTAGCTCAGCCTGCCTCGCCGGCGGACCTCAGCCCGCCCGGCGACCTCAGCCTGCGTCGGCGGGGGGCGGCGTCCGGTTGCGCCGGTACCCGGTCAGCCACCAGGCCGCGGGCAGCAGGCCGGCGGCGATGGCGGCCTTGATGGCGTCGCCCGCCACGAACGGGGTGAAGCCCTTCCGACAGCGCCTGGGCGGTAGTGAGGTGCAGGTCCAGCGCCAGCCAGGTCACCCCGAAGGCGTAGATGACGACCTCGCCGGCGACCATGGCCGGCACCGACCGCAGCACCGAACGGTCCGCGCCGCGCTCGGCCAGGAAGCCGCAGAGGATCGCGGCGGCGAAGAAGCCGACCACGTAACCGAACGAGGCACCCACGTAGCCGCTGGTCTGCCCCGCGAACCAGGGCACCCCGGCCAGCCCGGCCACCGCGTAGAGCAGCAGCGCCGCCCCGGCCCGGCGCCAGCCCAGCGCCGTGCCCGCCAGCAGCACACCCAGGGTCTGCCCGGTGATGGGCACGGGGGTGAAGGACAGGTGGATCGAGATCTGGGCGAGCAGCCCGACAAAGCCGGCCGCCCCGACGACCAGGAGCGTGTCCCGGACCAGCGCACCGGGCAGCAGGTCGGCAAGCACCAGGGGGGATCGCTGGCGCAGCGCGGCCGCATCAGACATGGGGGGACTCCTCAGGCGGGGAACGTACTGGTAGCCGAGGGGGACGATACCAAGATGACCGGTACCGTCCAAGGCACCGGGTGGCCGGTAGGCCGTCAGCAGCGGTCACAATGGCGAACTATGCGGGTAAGCGACACGCTCGCCTTCGCGGCGGGGCCCTGGCGCATCGAACGGGTGCTGGCTGACCACCGTTCGGGCACGCAGGGACGGTTCACCGGCCGAGCCACGCTCAGCGAACCGGCGCCCGGTTCAGCCACGCCCGGCGCGCCGCAGCCCTCCGGCGAACCGCAGCGCGGCGAACCCGGCGATCCCGGGCCGCACGATCCCGGGCCGGAACTGTGCTACCTGGAGACCGGCGAGCTGCGCTTCGGCACGCACACCGGCCCGGCCACCCGCACCCTGCGCTACCAGGGGCGGCCCGACGGCACGGTTGACGTGCGGTTCGCCGACGGCCACTTCTTCTACCGGCTTGATCTGCGCTCAGGCCGCTGCGTGGCGGTGCACCAGTGCCGCGCGGACCGCTACGAGATCACCTACCTCGTGCTCAGCGAGAACGCGATGGAGGAGCGCTGGCTGGTGCAGGGACCGGGCAAGGACTACCAGGCCACCGCCACCCTCATCCGCTGGGATCACTGATCCGCAAACCGTTGCAGCCTGGGACATTTCATCGCACCATGGACGTCAACAACGTGGCATACGTCACGCGCGCGCCGCCCGTCCCCGCGCCGTGGCCCGGCGGGAGGGCACGCGAACGACACACCGAGGGAGACGAAGCGATGACGCATTCCGGCCCCCCAGCCCGGCGCACCGGCGCCTGGATCTTAGTCACGATCCTGCTGTTAGTTGCGGTACTCGGGACCCTCATCGTCCCGATCTACGCCCGCAGCGCCCCCAAGCTCGGCAGCTTCCCCTTCTTCTACTGGTACCAGCTGCTCTGGGTCCCGGTGGTCGCGCTGCTGACCACCATCTGCTACCTGATCACCACGAGGGTCGCACGCGCGGCGCCTGACGCCCAGCCAGGCCCGGCCTCGTCCCCGCCCCTCAGCGGCCGCGGGGAGGCGTCATGACCCACGTCAACGCGGTCTCGTTCACCATCCTGGTCGTCCTGTTCGCCGTGGTCGCCTTCGTCGGCTTCGCCGCGGCACGCTGGCGCCGGGCCGAGGACGTGCTGCACCTGAACGAGTGGGGGCTCGGCGGGCGGGGCTTCGGGACGTTCGTCACCTGGTTCTTGCTCGGCGGCGATCTGTATACTGCCTACACTTTCATCGCGGTGCCGGCCCTGGTCTTCGGCACCGGGGCGGCCGGGTTCTTCACCCTGTCCTACACGATCCTGGTCTACCCGATCGTGTTCGTGTTCCTGCCCCGGCTGTGGTCCGTGGCCCGGGTACACGGCTACATCACCCCGGCGGACTTCGTCCGCGGCCGGTACGGCTCCTCGGGGCTGTCCCTCGCCGTGGCCTTCACCGGCATCCTGGCCGTCATGCCCTACATCGCCCTGCAGCTGGTCGGCATCCAGTCGGTGCTGACCGTGATGGGCGTCGGCGGCAGTTCCACCTCCGGATTCGTGCATGACCTGCCGCTGATCATCGCGTTCCTCATCCTGGCCGGCTACACGTTCGTGTCCGGGCTGCGCGGCCCGGCGCTGATCGCGTTCATCAAGGACACCCTGATCTACGTAATGATCATCGTGGCGATCATCTACATCCCGATCCGGGTGGGCGGCTGGGGGCACATCTTCAGCGTCGCCGACACCCACCTCAAGGCGACCAACCCCAAGACAGGCAAGCCGAACGGCAGCCTGATCCTGGAGCCGGCCGGGGAATGGGCCTACGCCACCCTCGCCCTGGGCTCGGCGCTGGCCCTGTTCATGTACCCGCACAACATCACGGGCGTGTTCGCGGCCAAGCGGCGTAACGTGATCCGGCGCAACGTCGCCGCGCTGCCCGCCTACTCGTTAGTGCTCGGCCTGATCGCGCTGCTCGGCTACATGGCCCTGGCCGCGCCCGGGGTGCCCGAGGCGGTCAAGGCCAACGGCGCGAACGCGCAGCTGGCGGTGCCGTTCCTGTTCCAGCGGATCTTCCCCAGCTGGTTCGCGGGCATCGGCTTCTCGGCCATCGTCATCGGCGCGCTGGTCCCGGCGGCCATCATGTCGATCGCGGCGGCCAACCTGTTCACCCGCAACATCTGGAAGGAGTACTTCCGGCCGCAGGCCAGCAACGCGGAGCAGACCCGCGTCTCGCAGACCGCCTCGCTGGTGGTCAAGCTGGGCGCGCTGCTGTTCGTGATCTTCGTGAAGTCGACGTACGCCATCCAGCTCCAGCTCCTGGGCGGCATCTGGATCGTGCAGACGTTCCCGGCCATCGTGGCCGGGCTGTACACCCGCTGGTTCCACCGCTGGGCGCTGGTCATCGGCTGGGCGGTGGCCATGGTGTACGGCACCGTCGCCGCGTACCGGCTGCCGGCCCCAGGCGAGCCGGGCACGCACTTCGGCGCGTCCACGGACACGGTGCCGGTGATCAACCACACCGTCTACATCGGGCTCACCGGGCTGGTCATCAACCTGGTCATCGCGGTCCTGCTGACCCTGCTGTTCCGGGCGTTCAAGATGCCGGGCGGGTCGGACGAGACGCGGCCGCACGAGTACGTGGCCGACCCGGAACCCGCCACCGCGGAGCCGATTCCGGTCGCGAGCCGGGGCGGCAGACGCCGGCTGACCCCGGCCCAGGTGCCGGGCCCGGCCCCTCCGGGCCCGGCACCTGTCCCCGAAAGCTACTAGCTGGTAACATCGCCGCATGAGCGAGGGCACGGCACGTGAAGGCACGGCGCGCGACGGCGCTGAGCATGAGGGACCTGGGCGCGAGCTCACCGGGCACGGGGGCACGCTGGCCGCGGCGGCCGCCCGGGCCAACGGCGCGGACACCATGTTCACGCTGTCCGGCGGCCACGTGTTCCCGCTGTACGACGCGGCCGTGCACATGGACCCGCCGATGCGGCTGCTGGACGTCCGGCACGAGCAGACCGCGGTGTTCGCCGCGGAGGCCACCGCCCGGCTGACCCGGCTGCCCGGCCTGGCCGTGCTGACCGCAGGGCCCGGGGTGACCAACGGCGTCAGCGCCATCACCACGGCCCAGTTCAACGGCTCGCCGGTGGTGATCCTCGGCGGCCGGGCCCCCGACGGGCGCTGGGGTTCCGGCAGCCTGCAGGAGTTCGACCACCCTGAACTGCTCCGGCCCGTCACCAAGGCGGCCTGGACCGAGCACGAGACCGCGAAGATCGGCGCCGGGGTGGACGAGGCGTTCCGGCTGGCCACCGCGCCGCACCGCGGCCCGGTCTTCGTTGACATAGCGCTGGAGGCCCTCTTCGGCCCGGCGCCCCGGGAGCCGGGGCTGGCCGGCAGCTTCGGGCCGGGCGGCACCGGGGTGCGGGCCGCCCGGCCCGGTCCCTCCGGGCTGGCTGACCCCGGGCTGGCTGACCCCGGGCTGGCTGACCCCGGTCTGGCCGAAGCGGCGCCGGGTGACCCGGAGGCGGCCGCGGCCATCGCGAGGCTGATCGCGGCGGCCCAGCGCCCGGTGCTGGTCCTCGGCTCGGACGTGTGGATGGGCGGCGCGGAGCAGGCCGCCCGGACCGCGGCCGAGGAACTGCGGCTGCCGGTCATCACCAACGGCCAGGGCCGCGGCATCCTGCCCCCGGGTCATGAGCTGCTGGTCACCCGGGCCCGGTCGGCCGCGTTCCGGGAGGCGGACCTGGTCGTCGTGGTGGGCACGCCGCTTGACTTCCGGCTCGGCTATGGCGTGTTCGGCGACCAGAATGATCCGCAACGAAGACCAGCCGTGGTCCATGTCGCCGACGCGCCGGGACAGGTTGCGGCGCACGCCCCGCTGGCGGCCAGCTACGCCGGTGACCTCGGCGCGTTCTTCGCCGTCCTGGCCGGCCCGGCGGCCTGGCCGGCCCGGCCCGCCCGGGCGGTGTGGGAGGAGTCCTGGCTGCCGCGGCTGCAGGACGCGGCGCGCGGCGCGGTAGCCGCCGACGCCCCGCTGCTGGCCAGCGAGGCCAGCCCGATCCACCCGATGCGCATCTACGGCGAGCTGGCCGGGCTGCTGGACGACGACGCCGTGGTGATCGGCGACGGCGGGGACTTCGTGTCCTACGCGGGCAAGTACATCGAGCCGGGCCGCCCGGGCGGATGGCTCGACCCGGGCCCGTTCGGCTGCCTGGGCACCGGGCTGGGCTACGCGATCGCGGCCCGGCTGGCCCGTCCCGCGGACCAGGTGGTGCTGCTGCTCGGGGACGGCGCGGCCGGGTTCTCGCTGATGGACGCGGACACGCTGGTCCGGCACGGGCTGCCCGTCGTGATGGTTTGCGGCAACAACGGGATCTGGGGCCTGGAGAAGCACCCCATGCGGGCCATCTACGGGTACGACGTGGCCGCCGACCTGCAGCCGCAGTGCCGGTATGACGAGGTGGTCAGCGGGCTTGGCGGAGCGGGGGAACTGGTCACCCGGCCGGACGACATCGGCCCCGCGCTGCGCCGGGCCTTCGAGTCCGGGGTGCCTTACCTGGTCAACGTGATCACCGACCCCGCGGTCGCCTACCCGAGATCCACCACCGGGATCTGACCCCGCGCGGTCTGCCCTCGGCACTCTTCACGGGCCGTGGCGGACGGCCGCGGGAGGGCGGGGCGGAGGGCTGGCGCCGGGGCGTAAGCGGGGCGGTTATCCGATGATCGCGATCAGGTCGCCTTCCTGGACTACGTCGCCCTCGGCCACCGCCAGCTTGGTCACCGTGCCGGGCTCCTCGGCGAGCACGGGGATCTCCATCTTCATCGACTCGAGGATGACCAGCGTGGAGCCGTCAGAGACTTCCTCGCCCTCGGCGGTCACGACCTTCCACACGTTGGCCACCATCTCCGCGCGGACTTCGGCCACTCGCCGCTCCTCTCACTCACCGGGTCGCCTGCCGGCGGTCCCGTCCTCATTGTGTCAAGTCAGGGACGGAGGCGGCTGATCACCAGCGTGTCGTAGCTGCCGTCGCTGAACTCCCCGCTGTCCAGCAGGTCGGCGTGGAACGGCAGGTTCGTCTTCAGCCCGGTGATCAGGAACGACGCCACCGCCTCCCGGGCCCGGGCCAGCGCCTCGTCCCGGTCCTGGCCCCAGACGCACAGCTTGGCCAGCAGCGGATCGTAGAACGGGGTGACCTGGTTGCCGGCCGTGTATCCGGCGTTAACCCGGACGCCCTCGCCGGCGCTCGTCCCAGGCCGTGATGGTGCCCGGGCTGGGCAGGAACCGGCTCGGGTCCTCGGCGTACACGCGCAGCTCGATCGCGTGCCCGGTGGCGGTCACGGCGGCCGGGTCAAAGCTCACGCCGCCGCCGGCGGCGATCCGCAGCTGCTGCTCGACCAGGTCGATCCCGGTCACCATCTCGGTGACCGGGTGCTCGACCTGAAGCCGGGTGTTCATCTCCAGGAACGTGAACTGCCCGGTCCGCGCGTCCACCAGGAACTCGACCGTCCCGGCGCCCTGGTAGCCGACCGTCTCCCCGGCCCGGACCGCGGCCTCGAGCATCCGGGCCCGCAGGCCGGAGCCGACCCCCGGCGACGGGGTCTCCTCGGCCACCTTCTGATGCCGTCGCTGCACTGAGCAGTCCCGCTCGCCGAGGGCGAGCACCCGGCCGTCGGCCAGCCCGAGGATCTGCACCTCCACGTGCCGGGCCGGCGCCACGTAGCGTTCCAGCAAGATGGCGGGGCTGCCGAAGAACCGCTCCGCGCGGGAGCGGGCCGTCTCGAAGGCCGCCGCCAGCTGCTCCGGGTCGGCCGCGGCGCTCATCCCGATCCCGCCGCCGCCCGCCGCGGCTTTCACCATGACCGGGTAGCCGATCAGCGCCGCGGCGGCCAGCGCCGCCTCGAGGTCGCGCACCGGCTCGGTGGTGCCCTCGGCCACCGGCACCCCGGCGGCGGCCATCAGGTTCCGGGCGTTGATCTTGTCGCCCATCTGCTCGATGGCGGACGGCGAAGGGCCCACCCAGGTCAGCCCGGCCTCGGTGACCTGCCGGGCGAAACCCGCGTTCTCGGACAGGAAGCCGTACCCGGGGTGGATGGCGCGGGCTCCGGTGTCCCGGGCCGCGCGCAGGATGGCGGCGGCGTCCAGGTAGCTGCGGGCGGGCGGCGGCGGGCCGATCAGTACCGCCTCGTCCGCCTCGCGGACGTAGGGCAGCTCCGCGTCGGCCTCGGAGTAGACCGCCACGGCCCGGATTCCCATCCGCCGCGCGGTGGCGATCACCCGGCGGGCGATCTCGCCGCGGTTGGCCACCAGCACCGACTCGATCCGCCGGCTGGATCTGGCCCCGCTGGATCGGGCGCGGCGGTATCGGGCACGGCGGCAGCCTACAGGTGGCCGGGGTAGTACCGTCCCGTCACCTGGGTGAGAGCCTCAACGACACGCGGGTCGTATTCCGCCGCGGTGTCCAGCCGGAGCCGTTCCAGGGCGGCCGCTGACCGGTCCCGGTCTGGTGACCCGCCGACCAGGTCGTCAAAGGCGTTAGCGGCCCGGATGATCCGGCTGCCGATCGGCGGCTCGGGATCACGGCCGCGCCAGGGCTGGCACTGGCAGCGGACGATCTCGGCCACCCCGTCCAGCACGCCGGCCTGCTCGATGACGCTGGCCCCGAGGCCGGCGATGCGTTGCTGTTCTTCGGGGGAGGCCAGCACGGTCGCGCCGCCCGGGATCGGGATCCGCCAGCGACAGCTGGCCGATGTCGTGCATGAGCGCGGCGTACTCCAGTTCCAGCAGGTCCGGCTCGCTCATCCCGAGCTCGCGGCCGACCGCGACGGCCAGCCTGCCCACCCGGTAGGAGTGGCCGTCCTCGACGTACCCGCCGACCTCGGTGACCCGGGCCAGCGCGCGGACCGTCTGCAGGTACGTGGAGCGAATCCCGGCGTACCGGCGGAAAGCCGTCTGGGTGACCAGCAGCGGCGCGATGAGCAGCGCCAGCGCCACCAGTCCCATGGCCTCGGTGGCCAGGGCGATCAGCAGGGCGGAGGCGCCCACCGCCGCGCCCAGCGGCACCTGGATGCGCAGCTCGTCGGCCAGCGACACGACGAACCGGGCCCGCAGCGCGTCGGCCCGGATCAGCGCCTTGATCACGCATTCCGCGAGCCATCCGGCCACGATCAGCACGGCCATGACGGCGAGCCTGAGCCACACATGATCATCGAGGACGGCCAGGTGGGCGAGGGGCCGGTAGGCGATGGCCACGAACGCCACGGCCAGCAGCCGGGACGCCATCCCGGCCACCCCGGCGGGCCGCCCGGCGGCCAGGTGCGGCAGCGCCCCGACGATCATCCCGACCGCGGTGACCGCGACTACCTGCAGTGCGGGCTGGAGCGCGGGGACCATGCCGACCTGGACCGCGAGCGCGTAGCCGAGCGCCCCGGCGCTGCCGATGGGGGCGGCCTCCCGGTCGCCGGGCAGGGACAGCCGGAGCAGTTCACCCAGGGCGATCAGGGCCCCGAAGGCCAGCGCGTCACGGGGCTGCACCAGGCCGGCCACGGCGGTCTGCGCCACGGCCGCGACCAGCAGCACGCCCGCCGCCGCGACCAGCAGCAGCTGCCCGGAGTCGATGGACTGCCAGGCGGACTGGTGGGCGAGGTGGCGTTGCGTCGTCACTGCGGGCTCACCTCAGCGGCTCTCGACGACCCGCAGCGGCGCGGTGGGGTCGTCGTGATCCTGAGCCGCGACCTGGGCGGGGAAGTCGGCCGGCAGCGTGGCAGGCGGGGACTGGCCGCCCGCCTGGGACTCCCAGCGCTCCTTGTCCAGCGCGGCGATGAACGCGTCCACGAGCACCGGATCGAACTGCAGGCCCGAGCATTTGCGCAGCTCCGCGACGGCTTCCTCGACGCTCCGGGCGCCGCGGTAGGAGCGGGTAGACGTCATCGAGTCGAAGGCGTCGGCGACCGCGATCACCCGGGCGAACTCGGGGATCTCGTCACCGGCCAGCCCCATCGGGTAGCCCTTCCCGTCCATCCGCTCGTGGTGGTGCATGATGCCGTCCAGTGCCTCGGTCAGGAACCCGATCTGCCGGACGATCTCCAGGCCGCGCATCGGGTGCAGCTGGATGGCGGCCAGCTCCTCCTCGGTCAGCGGCCCGGTCTTCTGCAGCACCTTGGTCGGCACCCCGAGCTTGCCCACGTCGTGCAGCATGCCCGCGTACCGGATGGCCTCGACCCGCTCCGCACCCATGCCGATCTGCCGGGCCAGCAGGGTGGCGCCCCGCGACACCCGCTCACTGTGCCCGCGGGTGTAGAAATCCTTCGTCTCCACGGCCTGGCACAGCGCGGCCATCGTGGCCGAGTAGGCACCTTCCTGCGCGGCGAACTGAGCCATGGCCCAGCGCGCGACGAACAGCGGGATCAAGACCAGGACCACAGCGAACGGGCCCACCAGATGCCACAGCGCCGCGATCAGCAGCCCGAGCGTGGCGTAGCCCAGATCGGACACCAGCAGCAGGGAAAGGTGCAGGTCAAGGCGGCCTCGCTGGGCGCTGACCCCGGCCGGGGGGAGCAACAGCAGCATGCTCCACAACAGGCCGTGATTGACCGCCACGTGCACGGCGGCCGCCACCGCGAACGGCAGGATGATGGCCGGGAACGCGCCCGGCCTGGGCACGCCGACCTGGCCGCCGAGCGCCAGATAAGCCTCGCCTGCGGCAAAAGCGCTCAGGGCGTACATTGCGCCGTTAAAGGCCCGCTCGCGCAGGCCGCCGCGGCGCAGGCTGATCAGTGAGGTGGCGCCGACCAGCGCCGCCCCGCCCGGGCCGAGCAGCACCACCGCGGCCAGGGTGGCCGCCGAGCTGGGCGACCAGGCGGACTGGCGGGACGTGAGGGTGGTCGGGGTGGAGTCACAGATCATGAACAGGACGGCCAGGACCAGCAGCGTCCGGGAGTCCTGGTCGTCCAGGCCCCGGCTCAGGTCCTGCACCAGCACGTGGGTCAGCAGCAGGACCGCTGCCGTGACCACCACGGCCATGTAGAGCCACGCGGCCCGCGAGAGCCTGCTCAAGACCCCCCCTCGCAGTCAGTCCGATCGGCTACCAGGTGGTCACTCCCTCATGGGCGCACGCAGGCCGCCGACCAGTGACTGCCGATCTACGGCCGCGACGAAAATGACCCTGCCAATAGGTCCAGCTCGCCACTCAGGGTAACGCCACCACCGCTGATCGCGTAGCCTTCATGGCCGATATCTACAATCTGTATATACGACATGACAGAAAGTAACAATAGCTAAGCGCAGAGATGTTGTCGCAGGTCAGTGGGCTGATCGTTTTGGCCGGTGACCCGGCGGGTGATTTGGCGGGTAATCGGCCGCCTGAAGGCGGGCTATTCGCCCGGCAGTTCGGCGATCTCGATCTCGATGCTGGCCCGCACTTCCTGGATCCGGGTCAGCACCTTGACCCGAAGATCACCGGGGACCTCGTCGTGGCCACAGGACTTGTGCACCAGGCGCTTGACCGCCTCTTCCAGGCCGTACTCCCGCAGGCACGGGCCGCACTCGTCGAGATGCTGGCGGATCTGCGCCTTGCCCGACGGCCCGAGCTCGCCGTCCAGGTAGGAGTAGACCCGCTCCAGTACCTCGCTACACGGAGTCTCGTGGGGTTTCCCGCAGCTCATGACGCGTCCCTCCCCGACTCCGCGGCCTGGGGCTCTGACCCGTCGCCGTTACCCACCGAGGCCGGACGGGTCACGCCCCGGTCAGCCGCGTAGTCCTGCAGCATGTCGCGCAACTGACGCCGCCCGCGGTGCAGGCGCGACATGACGGTGCCGATCGGCGTGCCCATGATGTCGGCGATCTCCTTGTAGGCAAACCCCTCGACGTCGGCGAGGTACACCGCGATGCGGAACTCCTCGGGAAGGGCCTGCAGCGCCTGCTTGATGTCGGAGTCCGGAAGCCGGTCCAGGGCCTCGGCCTCCGCCGACCTCAGGCCCGTGGAGGTGTGCTCAGCGGCCCGGGCCAGCTGCCAGTCCTCGACCTCTTCCGCGCCGGACCGCTGCGGCTCACGCTGCTTCTTGCGGTAGCTGTTGATGAAGGTGTTGGTCAGGATGCGGAACAGCCACGCCTTGAGGTTCGTGCCGGGCTGGAACTGGTGGAACGACGCATAAGCCTTGGCGAACGTCTCCTGGACGAGGTCTTCGGCGTCCGCGGGGTTACGCGTCATGCGCAGCCCGGCCGAGTAGAGCTGATCCAGGTAAGGCAGCACGTCGTGCTCGAAGCGCTCGCTTCGCTGCTCGAGTGTCTCGGTTACCGGACCCACCCCCTCGGAGATCTGCTGCGACGGCCGGAAGTAACGGCCGTATGGGCGGGAGGATACATCCCCGCTCGACCTCGGCTCGAAGCGAGGCAGCTTGGAGGCGCTCTTAGGAGTCGCGTATTCGGCTACAACCACGTCGTCTGGAACATGCGACCCCCCGGCTTCATTCCGTCATCCGCCCAGGGCCGGACGACGTTTTGTCCCGCCCGGGCCGGCGGGGCCGCTGGGTCCGCCAGCCCGGCCACCGGGGTCAGCCTGGCGGCCGGACCGCCCGTTCCGGCGGCCGGGCGCCCCGCACTCCCGGGGAACACTGCACGACCTTCCCGTCAAGTCAGGTGAGAAAGATCCAGGTGGGGGAAGATTTCAGGAAATAGGGCTGCGCGGGCTCCCCGCCTTCGCGGCGGCGTCTCAACTCTGTCACTGGGCAGGCCGTCGGCCGCAATGCGTGCAGTCCGGCTGCTGGATGGAGTCATGGTGGCGGCAAGTGCGACCAGCCCGCTGACCGTTCTCGGATCGGGCTCACTCACGGCCTACTGGCGGTTCCAGCGCGCTGTGGTAGCGGCGCAGCTGCAGGCGTGGCTGCCACCCGGGGCCCGGATCCTGGTCGATATCTCCGGTCCCCAGTCCAGCGTGGCGTCCCAGGCGGCGGCGGCGGGCTATGCCGTGCTGCAGGTCATGCCCCGCCTGCCTGCTGCTGCTGAGCGACGGCCCGGGCAGTGGGCCGCCCGGCTGGAGAAGCCCCGGGCGCCGGGCGCCCGCAGCGTGCACCGGCGCCGCGCCTCGTCCGGGCGGCTGGTCCGCGTGGTGGCGGACTACTCGAACCTGGCCTTCCTCGCCGACGGGTCGGTGGACGGGGTCATCGCCGACGACGGCGCACTGTCGCGGCACCTGATGGCCGAGGACGTCGCCGCGGAGATCGCCCGGGTGCTGCGCCCCGGCGGCCAGGTCCTGGCCTGCGTCGACTCGCTCGTCCTGGGCATGTCCATCCTGGCCGAGCAGCACCACTGGGCTGAGCTGACCGACTTGCCGCAAGCCGAGGTGGTGCTGGTGCCCTGGCCGGACGGCCGGATCACCCGGTGCTTTGGCCCGGAGCAGCTGGTCGACCTGCTGACCGAGGCCGGGCTGGAGGTCAGCTGGATCCGGCCGCGTACCGTGCTGTCCCCGTCCATGGTGGACCACGTGCTGCGCAAGGACCCGAGCGCCATCATGCGGCTGGTCCGGGCCGAGCTCGCCGCGGGCGCGGAGGACGCGGGGCCAGCCGGGGCGGCTAACGGCACCGGGGACGGCGGGAACGAGTCGTTCGGCATCTACCTGCTGGCCGCGGCCCGCAAGCCCCTGGCCCGCAAGCCCGCGACCCGCCCATCGGTGTCCCAGGCCGGCAGGCCCGCCGCACCCCAGGCGGTTGGCTAGCGCCGGCTCCGGTCCCGCTTCGACTGGCAGGCCACGCACCGGGAGGCCTCCGGGCGCGCCTCCAGGCGGCCTTCCGGGATCGGCTTGCCGCAGTCGGCGCACTTGCCGTAGCTGCCGTCCTGGATGCGCTGCAGCGCGTCCACGACCTCCGTACGCTGCGACATGGCCGAGGCCAGCACGGCGTCAGCCCGGTCCGCTTCGGACAGGCTGGTCCCCACGTCCGCCTCGTCCTGGGGGAAGTCCGCGCTGCCAGACACCGGCCTCTCGCCGCGCAGGACCGCGATGGAACGGTCCAGGTCGTCGCGCGCAGACTCGAGGCGCTTGCGTACGGTGATGGTCTCCACGGATCCTCCTGCTTCATCGGGGCACCAGTGGCGCAGCACAGATTGGTCCTGGGAGGGCCGGCCGCGCTCAGGGGCCTCAGAACAACGTGCTGGGGGCACCACGGGAGGCGTCGCTGCGCCCCCCTGCCCCGTCCCGCGGGGACCCCGCGGGATCAGAATCACCCTCCATGGGCTCGATCAGCCCCGGGCCGTTGTGCCGGACCGAGTTGACTTCCGTTGACACGGGATACGTCGTCAGGTGGACCGAGGCGGCCGGGGTCATCAGGCCGTGCAGCGCCTCGGCGCTGGTCGCCGCGGGATCCAGCCAGTCCGCCCAGCGGGCGGGCTCGATCACCATCGGCATCCGGTCGTGGATGCGGCCGACCTCGTCCTCGGCCCGGGTGGTGATGATGGTCGCCGTCCAGAGCCAGGAATCGGGATCATCGTCGGGCCGTTCCTTGTCGCGCCACAGCTCGTAGAGGCCGGCGAAGGCCAGCACGCCGCCGTCTTCGCGGCGGATGTAGTAGGGCTGCTTGCGCGGGCTCTTCGGG
Organism: uncultured Actinomycetes bacterium; assembly: GCA_963781085.1. Classification (GTDB taxonomy): domain Bacteria; phylum Actinomycetota; class Actinomycetes; order Streptosporangiales; family Streptosporangiaceae; genus RYN-230. The sequence goes on along the minus strand of CAWAES010000016.1, from coordinate 99,674 downwards.
TCCCCGGACTTCTCCCACTCGTAGAAGCCGTCCGCGGGGAGCAGGCAGCGGTGCCGGGCGAACGCGCGGCGGAAGGCCGGCTTGCTGGCCACGGTCTCGGCCCGGGCGTTGATCAGGCGGCTGCCGATCGAGATGTCCTTGGCCCAGAAGGGCACCAGCCCCCAGCGGACCACCCGGAGCTCCCGGACGCCTTCACGCTCGTCCGCCTGGTCTCCGCCCGCCTGGTCTCCGCCCGCCTGGTCTCCGCCCGCCTGGTGCTCCGCCCGCCTGGTCTCCGGCGGCCTGGTGCTCGGCCCTGGTCGCCGGCTACCCCTTCCGGCCCGGCCTCGCCCGGTCCGGCGCCGTGCTCTTTCGCGGTGTCTTCCGCGCGCCGGGTGACCACCGCGTACACGGGCTTGGTGGGCGCCACGTTGTAGTCAGGCCGCAGCGGTTCCGCCACCCGGTCCCGCTGCACGCCAAACTCCTCCAGGAGCTCCTGGCGCTTCCGCGCCGACGCGAAGCGGCCGCACATGTCGTCACCTGATCACTACGTAGCTGGGCTGCTGGGGGCAGCACCAGGGAAGTACGGAATGTGCCACTTAATAACCACAAATCTTGATTACCAAACCTCGGCCACCGCAGCGGCCCGCCCGCGCGCCGCCCCCGCCCCGCGAACTGGCCGCGACCTGCTACCGGCCGGCCCGCGAGCTGCTACCGGCCGGGCGCCATCCAGCGGGCCTCGCCCGGCGGGCCGTCCTCCAGGTCCAGGAGGACATGGCGTTCGCTGGTTCTTCCCCGAATCCGGTGATTCACTCCAGGCCAAGCGCCCGGCGCACGCATTACGCTCACAGCATGGACATCCCACGCCAGGATCCCGGCCGCGCGGCCCGGCCCTGGCCCGCGCCGCAGGCCGACGGCCCGCTGCGGGCCCGGCTGCGGGTGCCGGGGTCGAAGTCCATGACCAACCGGGCCCTGGTCCTCGCCGCCCTGGCCGCCGGGCCGACCGACATCCTCAGCCCGCTCGAGGCCCGGGACACGCTGCTGATGGCCGGCGCCCTCCGCGCGCTCGGGGCCACGGTGGTCACGGAGAGTCCCGGCGTCACCGGGAGTCGCGCAGCCACCAGTTCCGTACCGGCCGGCGGTTCCGCGGCCAGAGGCGGTTCCGCGGCCAGAGGCGGTTCCGCGGACGCCGCGGCTACCGTCTGGCGGGTCTCCCCGGGCTGGGCCGCCAGCGGCGCCCGGGTGGACGTGGGGAACGCCGGCACCGTGATGCGGTTCGTGCCTCCAGTGGCCGCGCTGGCCGGCATGGCCACCGAATTCCATGGCGACCCGCGGGCCTCCCAACGGCCGGTGGGCGCGATCATCGCCGCGCTGCGCGAGATCGGCGCAGTGATCGACGACGGGGGACGCGGCGCCATCCCGTTCACCGTGCACGGCACCGGGTCACTGGCCGGCGGCGCGGTGACCGTGGACGCGTCAGCCTCCTCGCAGCTGGTGTCCGGGCTGCTGCTCGCCGCGCCCCGGTACGACAAGGGACTCGAGGTCCGGCACCGGGGCGGCCGCGCGCCGTCGGCGCCGCACATCGACCTGACCGTGCAGATGCTCCGCGACGCCGGGGCGACGGTCGAGACGGCGGCGGCCGGCCAGACCGCCGCGGACGCCCTGCCCGATACCTGGTACGTGCACCCTGGCGTGCTCGGCAGCCAGCCGATCACCGTCCAGCCCGACGTGGTGAACTCGATGCCGTTCCTGGCCGCGGCCATGGTCACCGGGGGGACCGTGACCATCCTCGGCTGGCCGGCGGTGACCGCGCAGCCCGCCGGCCACATCCTGCGCGTGCTGCGGGACATGGGGGCGGACGCCACGCTGGGCCCCGACGGCCTGACCCTCACCGGCCCGCCCGCGCTGCGCGGGATCACCGCCGACCTGTCGGACTGCAGCGAGATCTCGATGGTGCTCGGCGCGCTCGCCGCCCTGGCCAGCTCGCCTTCGGTGCTGACCGGGATAGGCCACCAGCGCCACCAGGAGACCGACCGGCTCGCCGCCCTGGCCACCGAGATCAACGCGCTGGGCGGCTCGGTCACCGAGCGGGCGGACGGGCTGGAGATCGCGCCGCGGCCGTTGCGGGCCAGCCGTCCCTTCGCCACGTATGACGATCACCGGCTGGTGATGGCCGCGGCGGTGCTCGGCCTGGCGGTGCCCGGCCTGCAGGTCGAGAACGTCGCCACGGTGGGCAAGACGTTCCCCGGCTTCACCGGCGCGTGGGCGGCGATGCTGGAGCGCGCTCCCTGAACCGGCAGCCGTCCTACTCCCACCTGGACGAGGACGACGTCCGGGTCCGGCCCGCGAAGAGCACGCGGCCACGGACCCGGCGCCGGCCTGCGCACGAAGACGCGGCCGAGGCGTTCGTGGCGGCGGTCGACCGCGGCCGGTACGGGACCCTCGTGGGGGACCGCCCGGTGACCGCGATGCGGGCTCGCGAGCTGGGCCGCCGCAGCGTGGTGGTGGGCGACCGGGTCGCGCTGGCCGGGGACATCTCCGGTGAACCGGGCACCCTGGCCCGGGTGGTCCGGGTCGAGCCGCGCACGTCGGTGCTGCGCCGATCCGCCGACGACACCGACCCGGTGGAGCGGGTCATCGTGGCCAACGCGGATCAGCTCGTGATCGTCACCGCGCTCGCCGACCCCCCGCCCCGGCCCCGGCTGATCGACCGTTTCCTGGTCGCCGCCTATGACGCGGGACTGTCGCCGCTGCTCTGCCTGACCAAGTCCGACCTCGCGCCGCCCACCGCCATCCTCGACGCCTACGGGCCGCTCGGCATCCCGTACGTGGTACTCGGCCAGCCGCTCAGCGCACGGCTCGACCCGATCCGCGAGGCCCTGGCCGGCCGGATCAGCGTGCTGGTGGGGCACTCCGGGGTCGGCAAGTCCACCCTGGTGAACGCCCTGATCCCGGGAGCGGACCGGGCCGTGGGCACGGTCAGCCCGGTGACCGGGCGGGGCCGCCACACGTCCTCGTCGGCGGTGGCGCTGCCGCTGCCCGGCGGCGGCTGGCTGATCGACACGCCGGGGCTGCGCGGCTTCGGCCTGGGCCTCGTGGCCCCGGACCGGGTGGTCCGGGCCTTCCCAGACCTGGCCCCCGGGACCGCGGCCTGCCCACCCGGCTGTACCCACCTGGACGCCGACTGCGCGCTGGACGACTGGGTCCGCGACCAGGGCGGCGACAGCCGCCTGGTCACCCGGCTGGACTCGCTGCGCCGCCTGCTGCGCAGCCGCGAGGGCGACGACCCCACCCCTGTCCAGCCCGAGGACTACTCCTCAGAACCATCAGACCCTCAGGCCACGCCCGCACCAGACTCCGGTTCGTGATCAGACGTTCGGTGCCGCGATAACGGCACCGAACGTCTGGTCACGAAAAGTCCCGGCCCCGCTTGCGCACGGGAGGCTACGCAGCGGGGCGCGCGGTCACCAGGCGTAGGCTTCGGGAGCTGTGCCGCCGGGGCCCGGGAAGATCTCGTCGAGCCGCCCGAGAGCCTTCTCGTCCAGGATGACCTCCAGCGCCCGCAACGCCCCAGTCAGCTGCTCCAGCGTCCGCGGCCCGACGATCGGGGCGGTCACCGCGGGCTGGTGCAGCAGCCAGGCCAGCGCGACGATGGCCGGCTCCTCGCCGAGCTCGGCGCAGAACGCCTCGTACGCCTCCAGCTGAGGCCGCGTCTCCTGGATGGCCTCGGCCGCCCGCCCGCCCGAGCTCCGCCCGCCACCACTCTGGCGGCGCAGTACGCCGCTCAGCAGCCCCCCGTGCAGGGGACTCCACGGAATGACCCCGATGCCGTAGCCCTGGCAGGCGGGCAGCACTTCCAGCTCGACGGTGCGGGCCGCGAGGTTGTACAGCGACTGCTCACTCACCAGCCCGAACGCCTGACGGCGCAGCGCCGCCTCCTGGGCCTGGGCGATGTGCCACCCCGCGAAGTTCGACGACCCGACGTAGATGATCTTGCCCTGGGTACGCAGGACCTCCATGGCCTCCCAGATCTCGTCCCATGGCGTACTGCGGTCCACGTGATGCATCTGGTACAGGTCGATGTGGTCGGTGCCCAACCGCCGCAGCGAGTCCTCGCAGGCCCGGCGGATGTTCAGCGCGGACAGGAAACGGTCGTTGGGCCAGTCTCCCTTGCCGCCGTACAGCTTCGTCGCCAGCACGGTGCGGTCCCGGCGGCCGCTGCCGCCCGCCAGCCACCGGCCGATGACCGACTCGGTGACCCCCTCGGCCCGCGGCTGCCCATAGGTGTTGGAGGTGTCGAAGAAGTTGATGCCGTGCTCGTGGGCGGCATCCATGATGGGCTGCGCGTCGGCTTCGCTGGTGATCGCGCCGAAGTTCATGGTGCCGAGGCAGAGCCTGCTCACGGCCACGCCGCTGCGGCCAAGATGCGTGTATTCCATGCCGATAACGCTACGGCAGCCACCCCCGGCGCCGCGGTGCCTGTGCCGGGCCGGCCGGCCGGACATGGCCGCGGCCGCCGTGATCCGATACCTTCAGCGCCATGGCGGGATACGACGACGACCTGCGTTTCGCCCACGTCCTCGCCGACGCGGCCGATGACATCACCACGCGCCGCTTCCGGGCGCTGGACCTCCGGGTGGAGTCCAAGCCCGACCTGACCCCGGTCACCGACGCGGACAAGGCGGCCGAGGAGTCGCTGCGCAACGTGCTGCGCCGGTCCCGGCCGCGGGACGCCGTGCTGGGCGAGGAGTTCGGCCGGGACGGCGGCGGCCCCCGGTGCTGGGTGATCGACCCGATCGACGGCACCAAGAACTACGTCCGCGGCGTCCCGGTGTGGGCCACCCTGATCGGCCTGATGGACGGGGACCAGGTGGTGATGGGCGTGGTCTCCGCGCCCGCCCTGGGCCGGCGCTGGTGGGCGGCCAGCGACAACGGGGCCTGGACCGGCAAAAGCCTCACCAAGGCCACCCGCTGCCGGGTGTCTGACGTGAGGCGGATCGAGGACGCCTCGTTCTCGTACTCCAGCCCGACCGGATGGGAGGAGCGGGGCGTCCTGCCCGGCTTCCTGGACCTGACCCGGTCGGTGTGGCGCTCCCGCGCGTATGGGGACTTCTGGTCACATGTCCTGGTCGCCGAGGGGGCGGTGGACGTCTCCGCCGAGCCCGAGGTCAAGCTGTGGGATCTCGCGGCGCTGCAGATCATCGTGGAAGAGGCGGGTGGCGTGTTCACCGACCTGGAGGGGAACGCCAGGCCGGACGGGGGCAGCGTGGTGTGCACCAACGCCCGGCTGCACCAGGAGGTGCTCGACCTCCTGGCTAGCCCCGGAACCTGACCTGATGTGCCGATATGCCCAGCCAGATGGGCCCGGCCTGAGGGCTTGCCCTGGCGCGGGCATACGCGGATGCTGGAGGAACCAGCTCGTCACAAACGCACAAGCGCGTCCGCAACGAGGCACCACCCCCGGCCGGCGGGTCCGGGCGGGTGGTGTCCTGACCACAGCCCGGGGAGTGATCGATCGTGAAGGTGCGAGACGGCATGACCGCGCTGGTGCTCACCATCGGCCCTGCGCACACCCTCCGTGAGGCCGCGCGCCTGATGTCGGCGCGCCGGGTGGGCGCGGCCGTGGTGACCGACGACCAGCAGGCTGGGGTCGGCATCCTGACCGAGCGCGACATCCTGGACTCACTCGGCGCCGGGCAGGATCCGGACGCTGAGCTCGCCGCGGCGCACCGCACTGTGGACGTGGTGTTCGCGTCGCCCGAGTGGACCCTGCAGCAGGCCGCGGAGACCATGGTGAGGTCCGGCTTCCGGCACCTCGTGGTCATCGAGGGCGGCGAGGTCGCCGGGCTCCTGTCGATGCGCGACATCGTGCGGGTCTGGGCCGAGGCCGCCGCGCCGGTGGCTCAGGCGCAGGCCGCCGCACCGGCCTGATCCAGCCCGGATATCGCGCTGACCTGCGCGAGCCCGGCCGCGCCAGGCCGCGGCAGGGGCGGGGCAGCCTGCGGCCGGCCAGCGCCGTCATGAGACGGTAGCGACATGCGGCTCCGTGGCGCAGTGACGCTCGTGACCGGCGGATCGTCGGGTATCGGCGCTGCTACGGCACGGGTACTGGCCAGGGCCGGAGCCCGGCTGCTGATCGCCGGGCGCGACCCGGGCCGGCTGGACGCGGTGGCCCGCGACACGGGCGCCCTGCCCCTGAAAGCCGATCTCGCCGAGCCGCAGGGCCCGGCCGAACTGGCGGAGGCGGCGCTGCAGGTCGCCTGCACCGACGCCCACGCCCCGGGCATCGACATCCTGATCAACAACGCCGGGGTCGGCTGGTGCGGCCCGGTCGGCGAGATGTCCGGCGACAAGATCGCGGAGATCCTGGCCGTCAACCTGGCCGCGCCGATCGAGCTGACCCGGCGCCTGCTGCCCCGGATGACCGCGCGGGGCAGCGGCCGGATCGTGTTCGTCTCGTCCATCGTGGGCGCGACCTCGGTCCGGGACGAGGCGGTGTACTCGGCGGCCAAGGCGGGCCTGGGCAACTTCGCCGAGAGCCTCGCGTACGAACTGGAAGGCTCGGGCGTAGGCGTCTGCGTGATCGTGCCCGGCGTGATCAACACCCCGTTCTTCGAGCGCCGGGGCCGTCCCTACGGCCGCAGGAAGCCCGAGCCGCTGCCGGCCGAGCGGGCCGCCGAGGCGATCAGGTCCGCACTCGAGCACGACCGGCAGGTGGTCTACGTGCCCCGCTGGATGAGCTTCCCCGCGCGGCTGCACGGCGCGGCCCCGCGCACGTTCACGCTGCTGGCCCACCGGTTCGGCGATCATGGCTGAGGTGTGCTACCCATCGGGACCGGTGTGAGGGCCCCGTGCGCCTCCCCAGCCCGGCACACGAGGCCCTCAGCCCCCCGAGTAGGCCCGGTGCCGGGGGCCGCCCGGTCCGTAGCCATCGGTGACATTTCATCAGCCGAGAGCCAGTAAAGGACAGGGCCGAAAGTCCTATTTTCGGGCAAGAAAGTCTGCTATGCTCCGCCGCCCCTACCCTCAGACCTGCACTGACTCCGGACTGTAACTGCCGCCCCGTAACACGAGCAACACACAGACAGACGCCTGAAACCCCGGTGGGATCACGTTTCCGGGCCCGCTGGTTGCGGGCGCTCATCGCCCCGGAGCAGGGTGCTCGGCCGGGCCGCCCGGGGCACCTGGAGCAGGCGGGGCAGCCGGGCCACCGGGCGCCGGAGCAGGCGGGGCAGCCGGACCGCCGGGGCACCCGGAACGGCCGGGCTGGCCGGGGCAGCCGGGGCAGCGGGCTCGCCCGGGGCCGCTCGCCGGGGTCGTCGGGCGGGACGTCGGCCGGACCGGCTACGGAGCCCCCGAGATGGCGATCGTGCCCGGCGAGTGCGGCGATGGAGGAGACGAAGCCGGTGTCGCGGTCGCCCACGAGTTCCCAGGACCGGGCGATGCCGATGAGCAGCGAGGCCGCCAGGAGGTTGCCGATCACGTCGATCGGCGCGTCGGTGTGCGGGGCGACGATGGAGTTGATGCCAGCCCCGATCTCGAAGCCGAAGACGCCCAGCAACAGCACGATCAGCGCGAGCTGACTACGGATTCGGCGCCGCGCGGCCGGGTCGGCCAGGATGGACCGCACCCCGCCCAGGGTGAACAGCAGACCGCCGACGCCGACCACGACGGCCGGGTACCCGATCTCGTTGTGCGGCACCAGTCCGAAGAGGGAGACCGCCAGGGCGTTAGTGAACGCCACGAGCGCCGCCCCCGCCCGGACCTGCCGGATGACGTCCGGCTGCTGCCCGGCGCGTGGCCGGGGGGCCACGGAGAGGGCCACGAACAGCAGGCCGGTCAGCGCGCCCGCCGCCCCGGCGATGGCGACGAACAGGTCGCGGTATGCCCCAGTCACCACGAGGCGCAGCCTACTGGGTTGGGGCGCGGCGCGCCGGGTACGCCACCGGCCGGTCTGCCGGGTCACGTCACCGGCCGGGCGCCGCCGGGTCAGCTGGCCGGGCCGGAGGGCGGCTCGGTAGCCAGGTCGGTGCGCAGGACGCTGTACCAGATCCCGTCCCGCCAGGCGCCGTCCCGCCAGCCGATGCCGCGCAGCACGCCTTCCCGGGTGAACCCGGCCTTCTCCAGGGCCCGCTGCTCGGCGACGTTGCCCGCCTCGGTGGCCGCCTCGATCCGGTGTACCGGGGTGTGCGCGAACAGGTAACGCACGAGCAGCCGCTGCGCCTCCGTGCCGTACCCATGGCCGCGGGCCTCCGGGAGCAAGGAGATGCCGATCTCCCAGTGGTAGGCGTTCGGGGTGGGCCGCTTGATCCGCCAGTTCACGAACCCCAGCCGTTCCCGGTCCGCGGGCCACGATGAGGGAGCCGCCGTCGTCGCCGAGCAGGCCGTTGTCCGCCCAGCGGCGGCGCCAGCGGTCGCGGTCCCGCCACCCGTACCAGCCGAACGCTCCCGACTTGACCGGGTCACCCCCGCTCAGTTCCTCGAGGATGGCCAGATCGTCCTCCACGACCGGCCGCAATGCGATCTGATCCGCCATAGCCAGCATCCTGCCGCACCGGCCCTGGCCCTCCGCCCGGCCCGAGCCTCCGCACCGCGCCGGGCCGTCGACCGCCCCGCGCCTGGGCCTGAGCCCCGGGGCGAGGCGAACCAGGCCGCGCCGGCCGCCGCGGCCAGGGCGGCGACCGCCCAGGCGATCCGCGGCGGGGGCACGTCCGGCGCTGGCGTCCCGCTGGTCGCCGCGGCCACCAGGAGCAGGATCGCAATGCCCACGGCGGTACCGAGCTGGGCCGCGGTGTTGATGATCCCGGACGCGCTGCCTCGCCAGCGTGGCTCCACATCAGTGCCCAGGCCGGTAGCCGCGACCGAGGAGAGCCCGATGCCCGCCCCAGCCGCGGCGGCGCACAGCGGCACCGCCCACGCCTGCGCCGCCAGTGGGATCAGCGCGGCGTCAGCGACCGCGATCAGCGTGAGACCGGCGGCGATCAGGCGCCGGGCGACCTGCCGGGGTGGCCCCGCGCGGCGCTGCACCCGGGCGGCCACGATGGACGCGGCGATCACCGCCAGGCTGAAGGGCAGCAGGCTGGCCGCCGCCTGCCAGGGAGTTCGCCCGAGCGAATCTTGCAGGTACAAGGTGACCAGCGTGATGACGGAGCTGGTGGTCGCGGTGTTGAGCAGGCCGCCGAGTGCCCCGAGCCGCAGCCGCCGGGACCGGATCAGCTCCAGCGGCAGCAACGGCGCGGCGGCACGCCGATCGACCAGGACGAAGCCCCCGGCCAGCACGAGGCAGGCGGCCAGCAGCAGGCCGCCGGTGACGTGACCGCCGGACTGGGCGACCAGGGTGGTGCCGACCACGAAGGCCATGACCGCCGCGGTAAAGATCGCCGACCCGGCCAGGTTCAGCGACTCCGCCTGCCGCCGGGCCCCGTCGGGGGGAACCGACGCCGCGACGACCGCGGCCAGCGCGGCGGACAGCGGCAGATAAGCCCAGAAGATGAAGCGCCAGCTGGCCAGGTCGGTGACGATCCCGCCCACCACGAAACCGCTGGCGCCTGCGGCGGCGCCCGCCGCGCTCCAGGCGGCGATGGCCCGGTGCCGGGCTGGGCCCTTCGGGAGTGAGCGTGGTCAGCAGGCGGAGCGCGGAGGGCACCGAGGCCGCGGCCGCCGCCCCCTGCAGGCAGCGGCCGGCCGTGAGAGCGAGGACGGATGGCGCGGCGCCGGCCACCGCGGCCCCGACGGCGAACACGGCCAGGCTGACCAGGATCGTGCGGCGGTGACCGTAGCGGTCGCCCGAGCCGTGCGCCGAGCATCAGCAGGCCGCCGAAGAACATGGCGTAGCCGGTCGCGATCAGGCTGCCGTAGGAGTCCGGGGCGTGCAGGCTGGCCAGCATCGCGGGCAGCGACGTGACCACCACGGTCACGCCGAGAACGTCCATGAACTGCACCAGGCACAGCGCGGCCACCGCCACGCCGGTCCGGCGGGCGGAACCTGCGGCAGGAACACCACGGGACTGGCCCATAACCCCTTTAACTTCCACCACAGGTCGCGGCAAACCTGAGGCGGCGGCCGGGGTGAGACGGGCGGATCAGGCGGCGGGGCGCCGGCGGCGGATCAGGCGAGCGGGGCGGCCCGAAGTGGCGACCGGGTCAGGCGAGCGGGCAGCCCGAAGCCGGCCCACGTCGACGCTGGCGGTGGGTTCCTGTCCCTGGCCGCCGGCCGCCAGGCCAGAATCTGCGCATGGGCCTTGCACGATCGGTTGGGTTGTTCATCGCCGCAGGTCTGGCCGAAATCGGCGGGGGGTATCTCGTCTGGCGCTGGCTCCGGGACGGGGCGCCGGTCATCGTCGGCGTCCTGGGCGCGGCCATCCTCGTGGTCTACGGGATCATCCCGACCCTGCAGAAGAGCGACGACTTCGGCCGGATCTACGCGGCGTACGGCGGCGTGTTCGTGATCGCGTCGCTGCTGTGGGGCTGGGGCGTCGACAAGACCCGGCCGGACCGCTTCGACTGGACCGGGGCCGCGGTGGTCCTGGCCGGCGTGGCGATCATCTACTTCGCGCCGCGGCGCTGAGGCGGCGCCGCGGCGCCGTCCGCTGGCGGCAGCCGGGGCTGCTGAGCCCCTGGCCAGCCAGGCCGCGTAGGCGCCGGGGAGGCAGACGGCGCAGGGCCGGTAGCCGGCCGCGATCGCGGCCGGCTCGTCGGCGAAGAACACCCGGTGCGCGACGTAGCCCCCGCGGGCGATGGCGCGCCGGGCCGACGGGCAGTCGAGGCGGCCGTAGATCCTGCTCCTGCGGTGGCCGCCGAACTGCCCGGGCACCGCGCTTCGGTACGGGCGCCGGTCCGCACCGAGCAGCGTGTACACCGGGGGAGCCGGGGCCGGGCCGCCCCGGGGGCCGGCCATCAGGCCGCGTCGTGGAAGACGAGACCGAGGCTGAACCGCTCGCCGGAGCGGATCACGGACACGCCGTGCCGGACCGGCGCCGCGGACCAGCCCCGCCGGGATTCCACCGGGCGGTCGCGGGTGGTGAACACCAGGCCGTGACCGTGCGGGATGAGGGTGGCCGTGGCCCGGGACTGGGCCCGGGGCCGCTGCTCGTAGAGCAGGAACTCCCCGCCCGTGTGATCGACGCCAGGCTGGCTGAGGTTGATCACGACCTGCAGCGGGAACACCAGGTCGCCGTACAGGTCGCGGTGCAGGGCGTTCCAGTCCCCGGCCCGGTAGCGCAGCAGGATCGGCGTGGACTTGACCTGCCCGGCGGCGTGGCACGCCGCCAGCCAGTCGTCCAGGCGGTCCGGCCACGGCGCCGGGCGGCCGAGCCGCTGCCACCAGTCGCGGGCGATCGGCAGCAGCTTCGGGTACAGGGCCTGCTTCAGGCCGGTGACGGCCTCGGGGAACGGCTCGGCGAAGTAGCGGTACTCTCCCTCCCCGAAGCGGTACCGGGCCATGCTGACGGTGGACCGGAACCGCGCGTCGTCGGGGTAGAGGGCGGCGATCCCGGCCGTCTCCTCGGGGGTGAGCAGCGGCCCGGTCAGGCCGCAGCCGTAGCGGTCGAGGTCGGCGCGGACCGCGGCCCAGTCGGTGGCGTCGACCCGGTCCTCCCAGGTCACCAGGCTCGTGCTGGTCATGCTGCGGCCTCCTCCAGGGTGAGCAGGGTGCGCTTGGCTTCGGGGCCGCCGCGGTAGCCGCCCATGCTGCCGTCGGCGCGGACCACGCGGTGACACGGCACCACCAGCGGCAGCGGGTTGGTCGCGCACGCGGTGCCGACGGCCCGGACCGCCCTGGGGTTCCCGGCCAGCTGGGCGACGGCGGAGTAGCTGGCCGTGTGCCCGTAGCCGATCTCCGGCAGGTGGTTCAGCACCGTGCGCCGGAACCCGGCGGACAGCCGCCAGTCCAGCGGCAGGTCGAACGCGTGCCGGCGGCCCGCGAAGTACTCGTCGAGTTCCCGGGCCGCCGCGTCGAGGCGGCCGGGGGCGCTGAGGATGCGCGGGCTGACCTTGTCGGCCAGCGACTGCAGCACGGCGTCGTGACCCTCGAGGGCGAAGGCCACCCGGATCAGGCCCTGGTCGGTGGCGGCCAGCAGCAGCGGGCCGACGGGGCTGTCGATCACGCGGTAGGCGACGTCCAGGACGCCGTCCTGCTGCGCCGCGGCCGCCAGCCGCTCGCGCAGGTGGCTCAGCTGGGCAGGGTTGTCGGGGAAGGCCCGCGTCAGGGCCGGGGACAGTTCGTCCGCGTTCATCGGGGCGCTCCTTTCCGTGCGGTGGCCCGGGCGGTAGCCCGGGTGGTGGCCCGTGGTGTGGCTTGCGGTGTGCCGCCGGGGTAGGAGCGGCGCAGGGTGGCGACGCCGTCGGCGGCGGCGCGGCGGGCGGCCTCGGCGCTGCCGCCGAGGATGGCGGCGACGTCGGCGTAGGGCAGCCCGGCGAGGTAGTGGTAGGCGACGGCCTGTTTCTGCTTGGCGGGCAGCCGGGTGATGGCCTCGGCCAGGTCGTCGTCGGCGACCAGGCCGGTGCCCCCGCTGTCCGGTCCGCGGGCGGGCCGCGGCTCCGGGTGGCGGGTCCGGGGTCTCGGCCACCGGGATGGCGCGGCGGGCGGCCGCCCGGGTCACGTCGATGGCTTTGCGGTGGGCGATGGTGACCAGCCACGCCTCGACGTTCGCGTCGGCCGGAAGGTCCGGGTAGGCCTTGAGGGCGGACAGGAACGTTTCCGACCAGGCGTCGTCCGCGTCGGCGGGGCCGAGGACGGCCCGGCAGACCCGGAGCACGGTGCTCCCGTGCGCCGAGACGACCGTCTCGAACGGTGGCTTACCTGTCATGACCTGAAGACGTCCTGGCTCCGGTTTTCGTGAGGTGTCCCCGGGATGGAACTGGCGGGGCCTGTGCTCCGGGCCCATGCCCAGGGCCCGGAGCACAGCTCCCGGTGGTCTCGCGCCGGTCGATGCTCAGGTACCCGTGATCAGGTACCGCTCCGGTCCCGATCAGGCGCCGGTGATCAGGCCGAGCTGCCGCAGCGCCGTGAGGCCGTCGTCGAGACCGATCTCCTCGGTGATGAGGCCATTCTCGACCTTCAGCACGGTAATGCCGGTGAACCGCATCGTCTTCCCGGTCGCGGCGGGCAGGGAGCCGACCGGCATGTCGCCGAACGCCGCACCGGTCTGGGTGCCGCCACCCTCCCACTGGCCGACTACGTAGTCACCCTCGGCGATCAGGTCCGCGGTCCCCCAGAAGTTCAGGTCGGGGAACGCCGCCCGGAACTTGGTGGCGAACTCGCGCACCTCGTCCCGGCCGCGCACCGGGGCGTGCAGTGAGTACTCGAACCGGATGTCCGGCGCGGCCAGCTCGTCGATGACCGCGGGGTCGAAGTCCTTGCCCCAGAACCGGTCGAACCAGCGGGCCACGATGGCCTTGTTGGCTTCGGTGGACATGGATCATCCCTTTCCTGGCGGTGGTCCGTCGCTCCCGTCCGGGTGCGCCTGCCGGGAAGACGCCCGGCGGGAGCGGGACGTGAGCCCGCCGATCGACAACCCCGGAACCTCACGAAACGCCGGCCCGGCGCGTCTTCGGGGCACAGGTCTTCCACGTACCGGTCCTCCACGCACTGGTTTCCCGGGCCTGGTCTTTCAGGCCCGGGTGTCGCGGCCCGGGGGACGTGACCGAAGGAGCAGAGGATGACGACCGACACGCAGCACCGGACGGCAGACCCAGACGCAGACGCAGCACACGGTCCTCGCCACCCGGCTGGGTGATCTGACCATCGTGCGCGACGGCGAGATGCTGACCGGCCTGTACTTCCCGCACCACTGGTACCGGCCCAGCCAGGCCACGTTCGGGCCCCGCACCGGCCAGGGCTTCGCGGACGTCACCCGCCAGCTCGGGGAGTACCTGGACGGGACCCGGACCGAGTTCGACCTGCCCCTCGACGCCCGGGGCAGCGACTTCCAGCGGTCGGTCTGGAAACTGATCGCGGAGATCCCGTACGGTCACACCACCAGCTACGGGGACCTGGCCCGGCGCCTCGGCGCTGGCGCGGACCCTAGGGACGTGGGCGCCGCGGTGGGCCGCAACCCGCTCAGCATCCTGATCCCGTGCCACCGGGTGGTGGGCAGCACCGGCAAGCTGACCGGCTACGCCGGCGGCCTGACCCGCAAGCGGGCGCTGCTGGACCTGGAGCAGGCCGGCGCCCCTGTCCCCGGCCTGTGGTGACCCCGGGCCCGGGGTCCCGCCTGCCCGGCGGGACCCGGGCCATCGCGCCGGATCAGCGCTCGTAGCTACCGGGCGTCCAGGCGTGCGTGGCGACGCCGACCGCGTTCCAGGCGTTGATCATGATGATCAGGGCGAGAAGGGCGGCGACCTCGTCCGGGCTGTAGTGCGCCGCGACGGCCTGGTACGCCGCGTCGGGGACATGGTCGCCGGCCATCAGGGTGACGGCCTCGGTGAACGCGAGCGCGGCCCGCTCCCGTCCGGAGAAGTACGGCGTGTCCCGCCAGGCGGAGAGGCCGTACAGGCGCTGCTCGCTCTCCCCCACCGCCCGGGCGTCCTTGGTGTGCATGTCGATGCAGTAGGCGCAGCCGTTGAGCTGCGAGGCCCGGACCCGGACCAGCTCGCGCAGCCGGGGGTCGAAGTCCACCCGGTCCAGTTCCTTGGTGGCCGCCTGGTCCAGCTGGCCCAGGGCCCGGGCGAAACCGGCCGCGTGGCTGTCGAAGTCCAGCCGGACCGGGATCGTGGTGGTCGTCTCTTCGTGAGTGTCTGTGAGTGCCATAACCCCAACCTACGAGGCGGCCGGCGCACCAGTAAGCTCCACTTTCATGCCAGAAACGTGGGCCAGTTCCGGGATCGACCTGCACCTGGACCGCACCGGCCCCCGGGTGCGATCAGGCCTGGAGGCCCAGCTCCGGGAGGCAGTCCGGTCCGGCCGGCTGGCGCCCGGGCTGCGCCTGCCCTCATCCCGCTCGCTGGCCGCCGACCTGGGGGTGGCCCGCAACACCGTGGTTGACGTCTACGGGCAGCTGGTCGCCGAGGGCTGGCTGGTCGCCCGGCAGGGCTCGGTCACCCGGGTCGCCGCGCGGGCGCCCGTGGCCGAGGCCGGGCCGCCGCCGGCCGACGAGGCCCGGCGGCCGCGCTACGACCTGCGCCCCGGATCACCCGACGTGGCCGCCTTCCCCCGTTCCCGCTGGCTCGCAGCGGCGCGCCGGGCGCTGAACGCCGCCCCGGCCGAGGCGTTCGGCGGCGGCCAGGACGCCCGGGGCCGGCCCGAACTGCATCAGGCCCTGGCTGAGTACCTGGCCCGGGCGCGCGGCGTGCGGGTGCGCCCGGACCGGATCGTGGTCTGCTCCGGGTTCACCCAGGGTCTCGGCCTGATCTGCCAGGCGCTGCGCGGCCGGGGCGCCGCGACCCTGGCCCTGGAGGCGTACGGCCTGCCGGACCTGCGCGGCATCGCGGCCGCGCACCGGCTGCGCACCCGCACGCTGCCGGTGGACGGGAGCGGCGCCGTCCTCGAGCGGGCTCGGCGACGCGGAGGCTGCGCTGCTGACCCCGGCCCACCAGTTCCCGCTGGGCGGCGTGCTCGCGCCCGGCCGGCGGACCCGGGCCATCGAGTGGGCCGCGCGGACCGGCGGGCTCCTGATCGAGGACGACTACGACGGGGAGTTCCGCTACGACCGTCAGCCGGTCGGGGCCATGCAGGCTCTCGCCCCGGAGCACGTCGTCTACGCCGGGACGGCCAGCAAGAGCCTCGCGCCCGGCCTGCGGCTCGGCTGGCTCGTCGTGCCCGGCCACCTCCTGGCCGAGGTGACGGCGGCCAAGGCGCTCACCGACCGGCACTGCAGCAGCTTCGACCAGCTCACGCTGGCCGAGTTCCTGACGTCCGGGGCCTACGACCGGCAGGTGCGCCGCTCCCGGCTGGCCTACCGGCGCCGCCGGGACCATCTCGTCACGGCGGTGCGGCGCCATGTCCCGCAGGCGCGGCTGACCGGAGTCGCCGCCGGGCTGCACGCGCTGCTGGAACTGCCGCCCGGCCAGGACGAGGACGAGATCATCGCCCGGGCCGCGGCCCGGCACGGCCTGGCCCTCGACGGGCTGCGGCACTACAGCGCCGCGTCCGGCCCGCATCGGCCGGCGCTGGTCATCGGGTACGCCACCCCGCCCGAGCACGCCTTCACCGGTGCCGTCGCCCGGTTGATCGCCGTGCTCACCGGGGCGAGGCCCGGACCGGGCTGAGGCGTTAGGGATGGCCGGGTTCGGGTCCGGTGTGGAAGATCGGCCAGCAGATCTGCGTGCGCCACTGCGCGGTGTCCGGGGTGTCGTGCCGGCCGGTGAGGTAGTACTCCCGGATCGGCCCGTCCACGGCCAGCGCGTGCTGGGTCACGTAGCGTGGCCAGCGAGCCGTAGGCCCGGTCGATGCCGTTGTCCGGGCCGGGGTGGGTGACGGTGGCGAACTCCCCGGGCGGGACGACCAGCGACGTCACCCGGCCCATGGGCCGCAGCGGCCCGGTGCAGGGCACGAAGATCGTGGCCTGGCCCAGTCCGTGGGAGAACAGCTCGGTCGCGTAGATGCCGCCGCTTGGGCCGTCCGGGCTCTGGCCCTGGGCGTCGATCGTGGCGTAGAGCTCGCCGAGCGCGCCCTGGTACCACGGCCCGGCGTCCTCGATGTCCAGCGGCTCGCTGATCGCGGCGGCCGGGGTGGCGTCCACCCGCAGGCGGCCGATGTCGGCCAGTTCGGGCGGCGACGGGCGGGCCAGCAGATCGCGCAGTGAGGAGACCGCGTCCTGCGTGCGGGTCAGCCCTTCTTCCAGCCGGTTCAGGTGGGCGGCGATGAGCTCGTTGCGCGTCTCGATGTCCGGCGCGGCCAGGACCTGCTTGACCTCCTCGACCGGCATGTCCAGGTCCCGGAACCGCCGGATGATCTGCGCGGCCGGTATCTGGTCGGTGGTGTACCGGCGGTAGCCCGTGTCCGCGATCCACGTCGGCGGGCTCCAGCAGGCCGACCCGGTGGTAGTAGCGCAGCGTCTTCACGCTCATATGCGTCGCGCGGGCGAAGTCCCCGATCGCCAGGCAGTTCTGCATGACACGAGTCTGCATCCTCCCCTGGGGGGAGAGTCACGCCCCGTTTGCGGTGTTGACCATCCCCTGGCGGCAGCCGCGAGGGTGGTTGATGTCCGGCCGCGAGGGCCGGGCCACCGGAGGAGGAGAACACCATGCACGCTACCGAGCTGACCGGGGTCGTCGCCGCCCACGTCGCCGGGGTCAACGCCCTGGACACCGACGCCATCATGGCCACCTTCGCCGACGACGCGTACGTCAACGACGCCCGCCGTGAGTTCACCGGCACCGACGCGATCCGCCGCTGGGTGGAGAAGGAGATGGTCGGCGACAAGGTCCAGATCGAGGTCCGCGAGGTGCTCGACCACTACGGCGACACGATCGTGCGCGGGTCCTACAGCGGCGAGTTCGACAAGACGAACCTGCCCGACGAGCTCGTCCTGTCGAACTACTTCAGCGTCCGCGACGGCAAGATCGTCAGCCTGGTCGTCATCTTCAACCAGCCGGCCGGGTACTGAGGCAGGCGCCCGGGACCGGGCGGCGGCCGCCGCCCGGTCCGGCCTGGTCCGTCCTCTGGACGAGAGGCGCGCAGCGCGCGAGGTTCAGGCCTGGGTACGACTGGCCCGCCGCCGCGGCCGGCCTAGCATGGCAGCCGAGGAGGTCGGCGGATGAGCGCTGGTCTGATCGGACCTGGTGAGGGACGAAAACGGTACACCGCTCGCGGCAGCGTGATGTTCTTCAAGGCGCTGGCGGAGCAGGACGACGGCGACCTGTCTTTGATGGAGCGCACCCTGCCCCCGGGTGGCCGCCGCCCGCCGCCCCACCGTCACACGAACTGCTCAGAAGCGTATTTCGTGCTGGACGGCCTGGTGTCTGTGGTGGTCGAGGGGGAGGAGATTACCGTCGGCCCCGAAGGGTTCGTGCTGGTGCCCCGCGGGACCGCCCATACCTTCGGCAACGCCGGGGACGACGAGGCCCGGCTTCTGGTGATCCACGCTCCCGCAATGGACGCGTACTTCGCCGGCCTGCACGAGCTGTGGAACCGTCCCGAGCCGCCGACCCCCGACGAGGAGCGGGCGCTGATGGCCCGGTTCGGCATGGAAGCGGTCTAGGACCCGGCAAGTCCGAAGCAGACGGCGGTAGCGGCGTGCTCGTCGTGCTCGTCGTGCAAACCCGCCGGGCTTACGTCATAGCCGGTACCCGGCGATCGGCGTTGGCGATTGGTGCCCGGGCCCTATTTCCCGCATGTCCGCTGGCGCGCCGACGATCAGCGGATCCGGGCGGCCGACGGCGTCGTGGTCCTTGCCGTCGTAGTTGACGCCGGCCAGCAGGCTGCGCATGGCTTCCAGCCGCGCGCGCTTCTTGTCGTTGCTCTTGATCACGGTCCAGGGTGCGTCGGGCGTGTGCGTCCGGGCGAACATCGTGACCTTGGCTGCGGTGTAGGCATCCCACTTGTCCAGCAACGCGATGTCGGTGGGGCTGAGCTTCCACTGCCGCACCGGGTCGATCTGGCGGATGGCGAACCGGGTGTGCTGCTCGCCGGGGGTGACCGAGAACCAGAACTTCGTCAGCGAGACGCCGTCGTCCACCAGCAGCCGCTCGAACTGGGGCACCTGCCTGAGGAAGGTCTCGTGCTGCTCGTCGGTGCAGAAGCCCATGACTTTCTCGACGCCGGCCCGGTTGTACCACGAGCGGTCGAACAGCGAGATCTCCCCGGAGGTCGGCAGGTGCGATATGTAACGCTGGAAATACCATTGCCCACGCTCGCGCTCGGTGGGGATATCAAGCGCGACGACCCGAGCCGACCGGGGATTCAGGTGCTCCATAAAACGCTTGATCGTACTGCCCTTACCAGCGGCGTCCCGGCCTTCGAAGATAACCACAAAGCGGCGGCCAGAATCCTGCATCCAATACTGCAGCTTGAGCAGTTCGACCTGGAGCACCCGTTTCGCGTGGTCGTATTCCTCGCGGCTCAGCCGTTCGGCGTAGGGATAGTCCTCCTGCCAGGTGTCCACCATGCTTCCGTCTGCGTTACGGAGCACTGGGTCGTCCTCGTCTGAGTCGTCCACCCACACGCCCGGCGGCACCACACTCCTGCGGTCTGGGTCATCCCTGCGCAAGTAACTCGCGCCGCCTTCCTGCCCGTCACTCATACCAGTCCCATCTACGCTGCGCTCCTACCCGAAGCATCGGCGTCAACTTCACCACTCCACGGGCCCCGCGAACAGGTTTCACCAGGAGTTCACCGTAATAGCTACGCTATGCACTGGGATGCCTACGGTAGGCGAGCGAAATCTGGCCAGGTCATCCGGCGCAGCCAGCCCTTAGATTGGGAGGCAGCCCTCGCTGAGTCCCGGAACCATCCCAGACCGGACCTTCGAGCGCCCAGCCTGGTCTCCGGCGAAGCGGGAGATGAGCCGCATGAGATGTCTTCCTCAGCGGTCCCGGACCGCTGGCACCGACGCGGCATCTGGCCGCATCGCCGTCAACGCGACGGCGCGGACGCGGGCGGCCTGCGGCTCGCGGGCGCTACCCGGGGGTGCCGCCTTAGGCCTGGTGGTGGCCGCCGCCACGCTGAGCGCGTGCGGCTCCGCACCGCCGGCGGTGGCACCGGGAACGGCCTCCGTCGTGTCGGCGCCAGCGCGAGTCGCTCACACCAAGCTCGGCACCGTCGGCTACCGGGTCGTCGGCAGCGGCCCCCCGCTGGTCTTGATCATGGGCTACGACTGGACGATGGAGGGCTGGGACCCGCGGCTGATTCACGCCCTGGCCCGGCACAACCGGGTGGTGATGTTCGACAACTCCGGAGTTGGCCGTACCCAGCCCATGCCCGGCGAACAGACCGGGACACTCACCGCCGACGCCATGGCCGACCAGACCAGTGCGCTCATCGACACCCTCGGCCTCGGCAGGCCGGACGTACTGGGCTGGTCGATGGGCGGCATGGTCGCCCAGGCCCTGGCGGTCCTGCACCCCGCGCAGGTGCGCCGCCTGGTGCTGTGCGCCACCTACCCCGGGACGGGAGCGATCGCGCCGCCCTCGCTGGCGGCGCTCCGGACGGGCAGCGGCTTTCCTGCTAACCAGGTCAATGCCTACGACGCGTTCAAAGCGGCGATCGCGGAATACCCAGCCGCTCCCCCGGCGCCGATCGCGGCGAAGACGGCTCAGTCAGGCGCCGTGGCCAATTGGTGGGACGGCTCCGACCCGACAGGACGCAAGACCACCAGGATCTCGGTGCCCACGCTCGTCGCCGACGGCACCGACGACCGGCTCGACCCGGTCGCCAACGACCACACTCTGGCCCGCCTCATCCCCGGGGCGAGACTGGTGCTCTACCCCGACGCCGGGCATGGCTTCCTGTTCCAGGACGGAACGCGCTTCGCTTCCCTCGTCAGCTCGTTCCTGACCGGGCACCCGGGCTCGTAGCGATATCGGCCAGGTCAAGGCCGTCGTGGCCAAGACTGTCAGGACTTGCCGCTCTCGTAGCCTTCGGTGAACAGGTCGCCTTGCGCCGCCCCGATCGCAGCCTTGTCGCCGCCCCGGCCGCGCAGGACGAAGGCGATCACTACGGCGATCGCGGCTCCGGCGATTGGCCCGGCGATGTAGACCCAGTAGCCGGTGAAGGTCGTGCTGGCCAGGTCGGGCCCGAAGGTGCGGGCCGGGTTCATCGAGGCGCCGGAGATGGGACTGCCCCACAGGCCGGCCAGGGCGATATAGGCGCCGACCGCGAAGGCGCCGATGATGCCGACGTTCTGGGCGCCTGACGCGGTGCCGAGGATCACGCTGACCAGCCCAGTGGTCAGGATCAGCTCCATCCAGAACGCGGACAGGCTGGAATAGCCCGGCGCGGGATAGTTGGATCCGTACATGGCCGAGACGTTGATGATCGCGTGCAGGACCAGGGCAGCGAGGGTGGCCCCGGCGAGCTGCACGATGATGTAGCCCGGTACCCGCCACCAGGGGAAGTCGCGGCGCAGCGCGAAGGCGATGCTGACCGCCGGGTTCAGGTGCGCGCCGGAGATCTTCCCCATGAACAAGATGATGGCCATGACCGTCAGCGCAGGGGCCACCACCGCGGCGCCGTGGCTGATCACGCCGGGGAATGCGTGGCCCATCATGCCCCCGCCAGCGGCCGCCAGCACCAGGAAGAAGGTACCGAGCAGCTCGGAGAACAAGCGCCGCCACTCCTGGCGCGGGTCGTTGAAGTCGTTGATCCGGTCGATGACGCTCCGCTCGTAGTGAGCGATCGGGCCGAGAGGGTCCGGCACAGGTGGCGCTTGCCCCGCGGTCACAGCCCGTTCTCCCTGCGCTGACCTGCCATCACGGACCTCTGATCTCTCGGCGAGCGTCTTTGCCCGGTCATGAAACCGCCGAACGTGGCGCTGCTGTTCCGGCTCATCAGGTGAATGGTAGGTACGTCGGGCCGCCCCCGATTCATCCGCTGCGGGTGATTTTCGCTGGATAATGTGGACACATGGTCAAGGCCGACGGTGCCGCCATGCACCCCGTCATAGAATGATATATTCGCGAATCCAGCCACGCCTGCGGGCGCCCTTCCCCCACCTTTTGCTCGCCTTTTGTCTAACTTCGCTAGCAATAGATTCCAGTCGTCGTCGCGTCGATCGCTGAGATTACTGACCACCGACGGCATCAACGCAGGCATTCCTGGTCAAACGCGGCTACCGCGCCTTGTGCATTTCCTTCGAAATGAGGATAGTCATGGATAATCAGCGGCACGAAGAGGCGCCGTCAGAAACTGCCCAGGCAGGGGACAGCGCAGGCGTCCGCGAGCCGGTCGCCTGCGCTGCGCGTGTAGCCGGGCAGGGCAACAACCGCGTGCTGGGACTTATCTTGGGCAGTCGCAGATGCTCAGTCCGAGGTGCTGCTCGTAGGCGGCCAGGCCTTCGGCGATCGGGTACGGGCCGCGTATCTGCTGCAGGCGAGGCGAGACCTGAGAGTAGTCCAGGCGGGGGTTGTCGCCGCACTCGCAGCAGATGAGTTCGAACGCGCCGCCTTCCACCTGGCCGTCCACCACCTGGACCGGCTGGCTGCGCAGGACCGCGGTGCAGCCATGACCCGGCTGGCCAGCCTGCGGCGAGGCGTGGAAACCTGGACTACCGGGCCGCAGCCACGGATCACGGGAGTCGTGCGGGCCGTCCAGTGCGGCGACAGGATCGGTACGTTCAGGTAGCGGTGTGCCGCTGGCGGTACGGGGCGCTGCAGGCGTCATAGGACCCCCCGGTCTGTCGTTCGGATACCGCCGGGGTCTGGAGCGGCCCTTCGCCTAGGTTCAAGAATCTGGCTGGACAGTGACAATCGTCAAGGAACTGCACAGTTAATTCAAGGTAAAGGTGCGGCCAATCGTCGCGCGTGTGCCACGGCATAAACGCCCTGGCCGGGCTGAGCCGGTGCCCGCCGCTCCAGCCATGGCGGCGTGACAGCGCTACGCCTGCCAGGACGAGCGCGCATCAGCCAGCGCCACGGCCGTCGACAGGCGGCCCGTCCGTAAGATGAGAACTATGACCTCCCTGCCACCCTGGGCAGCGGACCCGGGCTCGCTGACCCTCACCGAAGCGCAATACGACGCCTTCCCCGATCGGGTGCGCAAGCTGATCGAGGTCATCGACGGGAACGTCATCTTCTGCCCGAGCGGCACGCCTGAACACGCTGACGTGACCCGCACGCTGGCCAGCTGGCTGGGCGCAGCCCGGCCAGCCGAGCCGTGCACCCGGGTCCGCACCGGCGCGGCCGTGCATTTCACCAAGCGCAGCCGCAGCGACGGCACGCTCTCCTTCCGTCGCCCGGACATCTCGGTGTCCCGGTGCACGGACAAGGACGTCAAACTCTTCGCACGGGACGCACTCATGGTCGTGGAGGTCGCCACACCAGCCTCTGGCTACACCGACACCGTCAACAAGCTCGCGGAATACGCCTACGAGGGGATACCCCTTTACCTGCTGGCGTTCCTGGGAGGCGATCCCTACCTGAAGATGATCCAGGAGTACCGGCTTGACTGGCCCAGCCGGACCTACCAGCTGGCCTGCACCCACATGGACGAGCTAACCCTCAAGGATCCTTTCCCCGTCAGGATCCCTTTCGGCGAGCTTCGTAGCTGACAGGACCACAAGAACACCCGGCACGCTAGGGCGTTTGTGCCCGGTTCCGCTTGATGTGCGGCCAGAGGCCTCCGATTACGGTTAACCAGCCGGGACCAGGGGTGATGCGGATGAGCGGTCCCAGCCAGTTACGAGGCGCCGTCCTACGCGGTGGTGATGACCGGCCACTTCGCCAGCTATCGCGTGGGCTCGCGCCACCGCCAGGTCAGGCTGCCCGTCCGTGCCGGGTGCCTGGTTGTCGTCATCGACGCCACCACCTTGACGGCGACCGATGCCACCATGCACGACGAAGACGACACCGGCCTGCTAGGACAGCTTGGGCCGGTGGCGATACTGGCCCAGTAAGCCAAAGGCAGTTGCTCTCGGAACGATCCCGCAGTCCTGGAGTCGACATAGGTCTCCAGGACTGCCGGTGCAGGTCTAACGCATTGTCGTTCGCCAGACGCGATAGGCCCAGACGATGTTCGCCACCGCGCCTGCGAGCGTCAGCAACGCCCAGCCCCAGTTGCCGTAGGCCAGCAGGATGCCGGTCAGGGCGAGCAGCCAGGCCGTGACTAGTACACGGATGAGTATCACGCTACGCGGATGCTTGCGGTCAAAGCCCGTTGCCGTGTTCATGACGGTTTGCCTCTATCACAGGGTGTGCAAGAGTGCCCGTAGCCCGGCCAGAGGTTCGCTGGCTCAGTACCGGCCCCCGCCAGCAATCTTCGGGGAGGCGCCGACCAGAGCTTGATGCGCGAGGATGGCGCGCAGCTCGGAGGTGTCCTCGGCTGGATACTGGTCAAGAGTCGCTTCAAGATCGGACCGCTGGGCCGGGGTCGAGTATGCGGCCAGCTCGCGCGTCAGCTCGGAGTTCCGCTTGCGGTCCGCCTTTGGGACGGCAGGAATCAGCGGGGCGGAGAAGATAAGCAGCAGTCCGGGGAGAAGAACCACGCCAGCAGGTTGGCTGCGCAGCACAATGCCAGTCACCGTGAGCAACACCCCGGCCAGAACGAGCCGGCCGCGGGGCCATGCACCGCTCGCGAACCGCATCAAACCTAGGACGGTCAGCAGCACGCTAGTGCGGATAAACCTGCGGACCCGCCTGTTCTGGGTGGGACGCGTGAGCCAAGAGCCCGCGGTCCCGTCAGAAGAACTCCATACCGCCAGATTCCGCCGATGCGCTCGCCGTCTCATCGCGACCTCCTGCACCCGGCTCGGTGCTGTGTTGTTGACACTACGCTCGTGCGGCCGGGCGAGGTGCGCTTCGGAGCTGGGAATTACGGGCGCGATCGATTCGGAACGCAGCCGCCTGGCCTAGGTCATGGCCCGTCCCGCCTGCACCCCGGCTGCGATCCGCGCCGTACTGGCCGCTAACGCCGACGCCGACGTGCTGCGGCGCTACGACGACGACCTGGACACCGCGTTCGAGCAGGCCCGCGAGCGCAACGACGTGACACCCCTGGTGGAGACCGTCCGGCGCTGGCGGTTCGAGGCCGACGCCTGCAAGGCCACGGCGGACCCAACCAGGCTATTGCGCATGCTGCATTTCGGCCGGCATCACGAAGGACTCTGCCGGGCTTCGGCAGCCGTCAAGCACGACCAGAAAGAGCTGCGATCGCCTTGGGGTCATCAAGTGATCCAACTTCGGCGCGAAACCTCCTCAGCAGTTCCTCGTGGTCGGTGGCGGCACCGTCCACAAGACCGAAGTGCGGCTCGTGATGTTCGAGCGTCCACTCATAGTCGGGGTGCGTGGTATCGCACGATTCCCAGACTCCCATGAGGCTGCTTCGGCCTCGGTGGATCACATAGCGGTCTCTCACGAAGGAGAACCCGGCGAGCGTCTCGCCAGCGGCGTTGGCTGACTCGAGCAGATCGAACGCCGGATCACCCCCATTGACGAAGGGCTCGATTCCGTCGCGCCAGACACGGACGGGATCGATCAGAAGGGAGTACGCGAGGAAACGGTCCGTCTCGTGCCACTGGTCCCACCACGATTCGCCCACGATCGCAGCCGTCGATTCGCCGGCTCTCTCAAGCGCCTTCTCGAGAGCATCGGGTCGGCTGATTACGACATCGGAATCGAGGACCCAAACCCACTGCGGGAGGTCTGACTCGCGCGAGGCAAGGCAGGACATGGCCTGGGTGAGCGCAGGGCCGTGCATGCGGTTGGTCGCATTCGCGACGAGGCGGCACCCACCGGCAGTTGCGATCCTCGCCAAGAGCTCCGCCGATCCGTCTTTCGATGCGTTGTCGACGACGATTACCTCGAGCGACTCCCACATCAGAACCCGTCGCAGTGACCACAACAAGAGCGCGGTGAGCTCACGCGTGTTGAACGAGACCGTGATGACCGCGACCCGGTCGGGTGTGACCGGGCGGTCCGGCCAGCGAACGATGTCGTCATGCATATGAGGGTCCGATCATTGATCGCTTCCAGTCCAGAAGCGCCTGGCCCATTCCCGCCAATTCCTCCGGGTCATACGGCCCGATCGACCCGCTCCACAGTGATCACGTCATCCTCAACCACATAAATGAGCCTGAACCGGCCCACGCGCAGCCGGTGATACTCGGCCCCGGTGAAAACCGTTGGGTGGGTAGGGATCTAAGGCGAGCGCCGCCACCGCTGCGCCGATCGCGCGGATCCCGTCCTGATCCCCCATGAAACGCCGCGCCGAAACCCGCGCCGCGGGAGACCACTCGATCCTCACTGCCCGGGGAGCAGCTCGGCCATCGCCTCCTCGTGCGAGACCGCCCCGGGCCGCCCGGCCGCCACCCACTGCCGGTGCTCCGCCAGCGTGGTTTCGACCTCAGCTTCCTCGAGAAGCTCCGGTGACGCATGACGCTGAACCGCCTGGAGCTGTCGCAACTCCCCAAGCGGGACGATCGCAGCCGCTTCGCCGCCCAGGTGGATCACCTCGTAGGAGCCCGGATCGCTCGCTGGGTATGC
The DNA here is from genome assembly GCA_963781085.1 of uncultured Actinomycetes bacterium. Taxonomy (GTDB): domain Bacteria; phylum Actinomycetota; class Actinomycetes; order Streptosporangiales; family Streptosporangiaceae; genus RYN-230. The sequence continues at coordinate 73,622 of CAWAES010000016.1, read as the reverse complement.
GGTCATGGCAACACCGTACCGAGATCCTGTGACATTCACAGCCGCGAATCACGCCGTGGCACGGTCAGTCGCTCAATCAGCGCTGTACACGCGATCCAGAAGGACGTTTTCACTGGTGGCGCCCCGGGCGCGACTCGAACGCGCGACCTACTGCTTAGGAGGCACAGCGGCCCCAGCGCTGTGCAGACCAGCAACAACGCACGTCACCAGCGAGCGAACCCGCCACAGGCAGTTGCTGTCCAAGCGATCTTGCTCGGGCCAGGAGCGCGAGTGCCCTCAAGGTCTCTTGCGCGTCCACGGCTGCCTGTCGGCCCCCGCGCCTATGCTTGGGCCAGACTCCAACCCGATGGGAGTGACCAGTGGCTCCGCCTCCCGCGCATTCTGAGGTCAGGGCCCGTCCCGCCTGCACCCCGGCTGCGATCCGCGCTGTACTGGCCGCTAACGCCGACGCCGACGTGCTGCGGCGCTACGACGAAGACCTGGACACCGCGTTCGAGCAGGCCCGCGAGCGCAACGACGTGACACCCCTGGTGGAGACCATCCGGCGCTGGTGGTTCGAGGCCGACGCCTGGCGCGACCCCGACGCCCAGCGCGAGTTCCTGGCCCGGGTCGAGCGCTACCGGCGTGAAGGGCCCCCACCCCCTTCGGAACGCACAAGCTGGCAGGAAATCCGAGCGCAGTACGGTCTCTGACGCGTGTACCGCTGGGACTTCGACGACCCTGCGCGGCAGGACTTCGCCAGCCTGAGCTCAGCAGGGCAGGAAGAGTTTGCAGCTTTCATGAACGCGGCCGTCCTGGTCGATCCCCTCGAATATCAACGTCATCCTGGCGAGCCCACCAACCCAACCAAGTTATTGCGCACGCTGCATTTCGGCCAGCACCACGAAGGACTCGTCACGTTCCTGGTATACCCACCGGATGACCTCGTGCTCGTCGTCCAAATCCAGTGGCTCGGCGGATAGGGCCGCGGATAATGGGTGCGCGCAGGACGGTCTCAATGCGATCATGCTCAGCGTGAAGAGCGTGCGGACTGCAGACCCGGAGCTTCCCGGCTCGGTCAAGTATTCGTTCGATATCGACGTGGGAGAGTTTGACCTGGGGCATCGGTTGATAGCGCGAAGCATCACGCTATGGAATGACCGGCTATTTTCGAGTACGCGCGCCCCCCAGAGGGGCGCGGTACGTATGGTTTGATTTTTCCTGACTGATTTCGAATACATAGTGCACCACGGCCGGACGGCCGGGGCGACGAAGACTGTGCGCGAAACCGGGTCTGCAGGCTGACGTTGGACCTGGCGTCGGGAGATGTACGGACCGGGAAGTGACTTTGGGCCACGGGTGGACTCGTCATTGCCCGCAACTGCTCATTAGCGCTGAGCACGCGATGCGGGACGACGTTTCCGCTGATAGCGGAGCGGTTCCGGGCGGCGGCATGATCGCGGCCCGTCCGGCGCTCTTGGCCGGCGGGCGGCTGCACAGGTCTCAGGCGATGCGGCGGACCCGGTTGATGCTGGGCCCTTGGTCGTCGAGGAGGCCGCCCATCTTGGCGGCGAAGTCGACGAGGTGCGGAGCGGCGAGGTGCGCGTCGAGCTTCTCGCCTGAGACCCAGTTCTCGTAGAAGGTGAAGAAGTCGGGTCCTCCACGCCCTGATGCAGGTCGTAGTTGACGCATCCGTCCTCTTGCTTGGCCGACTCGATCAGAGCCTCGAGCGCCGCCTTCAGTTCCTCGCGCTTGCCGACGGCGGCGCGCATGAAGGCGATGACGGTCAGCAGCTCGCGCTTGTCGTCGGTGGGCGTGGGCACGGGTCCTCCGGGGACACGTCGTGGACGGAAGTGGTTGTATCGGCGAGGCTAGGGGATATGACCACACCCCGCCTGACCGCGACGAAGATGGCCGAGGCCGCGCGGGCCTGGCTCGAGCGGTTGGACGATGAGCAGCGGTCGGTCGGGCAGTGGACGGGTCCGACCGACGACGCCAGCGAGGCCGAGCGCCGGCGGTGGTTCTACACGCCGACGGATCACGGCGGGCTCACCGGGCACCAGCAGCGGCCGGCGCAGCAGCGAGCGGCGATGACGCTCGTCGCCGCCGGGCTTTCCGAGGCCGGGTACGTCACGGTCGCCACGACCATCGGGCTCGAGAACGTCCTGGACCGGGCCGAGGGCTTTGTCACCCGGTTCGACCGCGAGCGCGGCCGCGACCCTGGCCTCTACTATCTGCGCGTCTTCGGCACCCCGGGCGACACCGGCGCCTGGGGCTACCGGTTCGGCGGCCACCACGTATCGCTCAACAACCTCGTGGTCGATGGCGAGCTGGTCGCCACCACACCGTGCTTCATGGGTGCCGACCCGGCCGTCTCACCGCTTCTCGGCGGCGCGCTGAACCGGCCGCTGGCCCGGGTCGAGGATCTGGCCCGCGAGCTCGTGCGGTCACTCTCGCCTGAGCTCGGGCAACGAGCGGTGCTGCTGCCGAAGGCGCCGTCCGATTTCGTCACGGCCAACCGCACCACTATCGGCGGAGGGGACCGGGTGATTCCGCTCACAGGCATCTGGCGGGACGAGCGGTTCCCCGACGACACCGAGCAGGACAAGCTCCAGGCGCTGAGCGACTCCATCGATGACGCGGCGGGATACACCGACGAGGACCACGAGGTGGTGGCGTACTCCGCCGCACCCAGGGGCGTTCCCGGGAGCGAGCTCAACGGCGGCCAGCGCGACCTGCTGCGGGCGCTGCTCGGCACCTACTTCGGCCGCGTGCCCGAGAGCGTGTCACCGATGGCGGCGTACGACGATGCCGCGCTCGACGCCGTGCATATCGCGTGGGCCGGCCCGCTCGAGCCGGGCGCGCCGCACTACTACCGGCTGCAGGGGCCGCGGCTGCTCGTCGAGTGGGACAACACCCAGCGCGGCGCAAATCACGCCCACTCGGTCTGGCGGAACCCAGAGTCTGACTTCGGCCTCGACGTGCTGGGCCGACACCGGGCCGACCATCACCAGGCGACCGCGTTGACGCCATGACCCTCGGCGACGCTTTGGCTCCCCTGCAAGGCCTGGAAGGCTGCTACAGGCCCATGACCTGCGCCCCGCGCTGGAAGCCTGCCTCACGGCCGGGGACCGACCGATTTTTCGAGGATGGCAGCGATCTCATCGACCGAATCCAGCTCCCCGACGGCTACCTGCATGATCAACTCATAGGCGGCGTCGTTGGTGAGAGTAAGCCGGCGGCCGTTGACCCCGTAGAACGCGACCAGAGCGCCCAGCGCCAGCCGCTTGTTCCCGTCCACAAGCGCGTGGTTCCTGGCCAGCGAATGCGCCAGCGCTGCCGCCTTGGAGTGAAGATCGGGGTATGCGTCCGCCCCGAAGGCCGTGGCCTGCGGCCTGGCCGCCGCGGCCTCCAGCAAGCCAGCATCGCGGATAGTGACCTGACCGCCCGTGGCACGCTCAGCGATGTAGACGAGCTCGGCGAGCGTCAGGTAGATCACTGACCGAGCCGCTCCAGCGCCTCGGCGTACCGGGGCAGCTCCTCGTCGAGCACCCGGTCCAGCAGTTCGGCGCGGCTGTGCTCCTCGATGTACTCCCGGATCGCCTGCCGGGCCACGTCCTGCATGGATCGCTGCTCCCGCTCCGCGCGCCGTCTCAGCGCCTCAGCCTCGGCCTCATCAAGCCGCAACGTCATAGCCATAACACCATGGTATCACATATGATACCAGCTGCCGATCTAGCTCTCATCCCCCGGATCCACCGGCCGAATGAGACGGATAAATGTGATGCACCGAAAACGCCCCGATGCCGCACCTTGGCGCTGAGCGGTAACGTTCCCGGAACCATCCGCGCGTAGCGTGACGCCCATGGGTGAGGCGCGGCCAGTAGCCCCGGCAGGCACCGGTAGCGGCGAAAGCCTGGCCGCCGTCGAAGGTGACGTGAGCGCGATGCGGTGGGTACGCAGGTCAGGATGGTTGCTGTGGGCTGCCACGCTTATCATCGCCGCGGTTGGCCTGGCGCTGCTGGTCTGGGATTGGCCAACCCCGGTGCCGAGAGGTTCGTTCGGCGTCCGTGGGTTCAGTGGCCTGTGGGCGGTGGGCTTTGGCGGTATGGGCGCCCTGCTGACCCGCCGCCGACCCGGCCACCCGGTTGGCTGGATCTTCGCGGCCGCGGGGTTGGTGGCTGCGGTGGATTTTGCCACCTTCGAGTACGCGCTGGCCGCCGTCGTGGGCCACCGCGGCTTGCCAGCCGGTGAGTACGTGGGCTGGGTGCAGCTGTGGATCTGGGTGCCGTTCATCGCGCTGATCACGGTCTACCTGTTCCTGCTGTTCCCGGACGGGCGGCCGCCCAGACCCAGCTGGAGGCGGGTCGGCTGGCTGGCCGGGGGGTTTGTAGTCATCGAGGTCACCGGGCTTGCTCTGACTCCCGGAACAGTGGCCAGCCTGCCAGTGGTGCGGAATCCGTTCGGGGTTTCCCCAGCCTGGGTGCCGTTGACTGCGATCGGTCCCGGGCTCATCGGGTTGCTCGGCTGTGTCGTCCTGGCAGCGTGGTCGCTATTTTCGCGCAGCCGACACGGGCCAGCCGTGGAGCGGCTGCAGATTAAGTGGCTGGCCTATTCGGGCTGCCTGGTGGCGCTGACGCTGGTGTCGTTGACGATCGTGTCGGAGATACTCCCGCTGAGCGCCGGGATTGCTGGTCGTGTCACTGAGGGCGGGCTGATGATCGCCGTTTTGACCATGCCGGTCGCGGTCGCGGTCGCCGTCCTCAAGTACCGGCTGTACGACATCGACCGCATCATCAGCCGCACCCTGGCCTACGCCATCGTCACCGGCCTGCTGGTCGGCCTGTATGCAGGCCTGGTGCTGCTGGCCACCGAGGTGTTCAGGTTCCACAGCACGGTTGCAGTGGCGGCCTCCACGCTGGCGGTAGCCGCGCTGTTTAACCCGCTGCGCCGCCGAGTGCAGCGGGCGGTGGACCGCCGGTTCAACCGAGTCCGGTATGACGCCGACCAGACCGTGATGGCGTTCGAGGCCCGGCTGAAGGACGCGGTTGACCTGGACTCGGTCGCCGACGACCTAGCCCAAGTGGCATCCCGCGCACTGGAACCAGCCCACGTGTCGGTGTGGATCCGGCCAGCCGAACGGCATTGACGCGGTACCGGCGAGCTGGTCGGCGGCGGTGAGGACGAGACTGCGCAACTCTCATGGATCGTATGGGCCATGACAGCGAGCGCGCGGCGATGATCTACCTGCACGGCAGCGACAAGCGCCAGCAGGCCATCGCGGAACGCTCAGCCCAGCTGACCTGCAAGGGAAGCTGGGCGCCCCGAGCGCGACTCGAACGCGCGACCTACTGCTTAGGAGGCAGTTGCTCTATCCGCTGAGCTATCGGGGCCAGCCGGGCTGTGACGGCCAGCCAACGCGGCCAGCACAGCACAGGCGCGATCTAGCGTAACCGGTCGGCGGCCAGACCTGGCCGCCCCGGCAGCCAGCCGGGCCCGGCAGCTCCGCCAGCCGGCGCGGGATCGTCCCGGCAGGACCGTAGGGTGGAACGCAACCCCTGACAGTCGTGCCCGCGACCAACGTGCACGCGACCAAGGAGCCCACGCCGTGCAGGTACGAGACGTCATGACCCAGGCCACCATCACGGAGACCGCCTCCGACACGCTGCGGGCCGCGGCGACCCGGATGTGGCGCCAGCAGACCGGGTCGCTGCTGATCTCCGAGCGCGGGCGCCTGGCCGGGATCATCACCGAGCGCGACCTGCTGCGGGCGGTGGCGCTGGGCGCCGACCTGGAGACCAGCACGGTGGACGAGGCGATGTTGACGGAGGTCTTCACGGTCCCGCCGGACATGCCACTGCACGAGGCGGCCCGGGAGATGGCGGCCCGCTGGATCCGGCACCTGCCCGTCGTCCAGGACGGCGAACTGCTCGGGGTGATCAGCATGCGCGACATCACCGGCATCTTCGCGGCGCTCAGCCCGGACGACGTGACCGTGGAGCATGAGTTCGATCAATTGGTCCGCGAGCGGCGCCTGGCGCGGATCGAGCATGGGGATCTCGACTGACGCCCCCGCCAGGCGTTATCGGCCCGGATTTAGCGCGCTCGAAGACACAACCCGATCAGATTACGCAGCGGCGCCGGGCCCGCAGGCCCGGAGGCGGGATCAGGGCAGCTGGATGGGGAGCTTGATGCCGTCCAGCGCGTGCGGGCAGGGGCAGTCCCGGTCGGCCGGCAAGCTGGAGATGACGTCGATCACCAGCTCACGGAGCCGGGTGACGTTGCTCGCGAAGACCTTGAACACCTGGTCCTGGGTGACGCCCTCGCCTTCTTCCACCCCGGCGTCGATGTCGGTGACCAGCGCGATCGCCGTATAGCAGACGGCCAGCTCGCGGGCCAGCACGGCCTCGGGGAGGCCGGTCATCCCGACCAGGGACCAGCCCTGGCCCGCGTACCACTGGGACTCCGCCCGGGTCGAGAACCGCGGCCCCTCGATGACCACCAGCGTCCCGGAGTCGGCCGGATCCCAGTCGGCGGCCCGGGCGGACGCGATGGCGTGGGCCCGGCCGACCGGGCAGTAGGGGTCAGCGAACGGGACGTGGACGGCGCCCCGCTCCTCGTAGAAGGTCTGGGTGCGGCTGGTGGTCCGGTCCACGAGCTGGTCGGGGATGGCCAGCCGGCCGGGACCGTGCGCCGGGTCGAGCGAGCCCACCGCGGTCGGGGCCAGGATCTGCCGGACGCCCAGCGAGCGCAGCGCCCACAGGTTGGCGCGGTAGGGGATCTTGTGCGGCGGGAAACGGTGATCACGGCCGTGCCGGGGCACGAACGCGACCTTCCGGCCCGCCACCTCGCCGGTCACGATGGGGTCGCTGGGCATGCCGTAGGGGGTGTCCACGCTGACCTCGTCGGCCGACTCCAGGAACTCATAGAAGCCGGATCCGCCGATCACGCCGATCTCGGCGCGGGCCAGGTTGGGCAGGCGCGCCCCGGCGCTGCCGACCTCAGAAGGATGACTCACGACGTCTGCGGGTTGGCTCACGCGGCCAGAGTAGCCAGAAGAAAGCAGCCAGCGGCTCAGGACGAGGCGGCCGACGCCGAACTCTTGGCGCCCTTTTTGTCGCCGGACCCGGAGGACCCCGAGGACCCGGACGAGGACGAGCCGGAGCTGGACGAGCCCGAGTCGGACGAGGAGGACGACTTCGACGAGTCCGAGGAACCCGAGCCGGAAGAGCCCGAGGAGCCGTCCGCGGACGACCCGGACTTCGAATCCGCCTTGGTGCCCGACGGCTCCTTGTCCTTGCTGTCCTTGTCCTTCGTTGCCCGGGCCGTCACTGGACGAGCCGTTGCGGCTGTCGGTGCGGTAGAAGCCGGATCCCTTGAACACGATGCCCACGGGCGAGAACACCTTGCGCAGCCGGCCCCCGCACGCGGTGCAGACGGTCAGCGGGTCGTCGGTGAACTTCTGCACGACCTCTACCTGCTCGCCGCATTCAGTGCAGGTGTACTCGTAGGTCGGCACGCTCTCTCCTTTTGTGGCCTGAGGGGCAGTCCTTAGCACTCCCCGTCCACGACTGCTAAATGGTAGCTCATCCTCAGGTCAACCTGGTGACCCCGGCAGCGGGCCTCGCGATCATGCGAACCCGCTGGTCATGGGGTCCCGCCGGGACATTAGGGACGAACTCGGTGTCGTATAGCAACGCCACGGTCGGCACTTGTGTTCCGACCCTGGCCAGGGCGCGATCGTAGCTGCCGCCACCGCGGCCGAGGCGCAGGCCGGAGTGGTCCACCGCGAGCGCGGGTACCAGTACCAGGTCCGCGCTGGTGACCGCGCCGGTCCCGCGCGGCGGCTCGGCCGGCTCACGAAGCGACCGCGGCCCGGTCCGCAGCGAGTCCGGGCCCTCGTAGGAGGCCCAGTCCAGGTCGCCGTCCGGGAGCAGGATGGGCAGCAGCACGTAGCTGCCCCGTTTCCACAGCGCGAACAGCAGCCCGTGGGTCTCCGGCTCGCTGCCGATCGAGTAGTACGCGGCCACCGTGCCGGCCATCTGGGTCTCGGGCAGGGACAGCACGGCGTCCCGGATGTCCCGGCCCGCCCCGGCCCGCTCGGCCGCGGTGAGCTGGCGCCGCGCGGTCAGCAGCCGGTCCCGCAGCACAGCTTTGTCCCGGTTAAGCCCGCCGGGCCCGGGAAGAGGAGCCTCAGGCGCGTTCACGCTGCGAGGTTACTGTGACATTGCTGATAGTCGCCCGCGCAGGCGCGGGCCTGGATCATTCCGGCACCCGGCCGGGCTAGGGTACGAAGATGCCTGACAGCGTCCCGACGAAGGTCACCAAGGCGGTCGTCCCCGCCGCGGGCCTCGGAACCCGATTCCTGCCCGCCACCAAGGCGACTCCCAAGGAAATGCTGCCCGTGGTGGACAAGCCCGCCATCCAGTACGTGGTGGAGGAGGCGGCCGCCGCCGGGCTCGACGACGTCCTGATGATCACGGGGCGCAGCAAGCGGTCTATCGAGGACCACTTCGACCGCAACTACGAGCTCGAGGAAGCCCTCATCGCCAAGGGTGACGAGGAGGGCCTGGCCCTCATCCGCGACTCCGCGGACATCGCCACCGTGCACTACGTGCGCCAGGGCGACCCCAAGGGCCTCGGCCACGCCGTGCTCTGCGCGGCCAAGCACGTCGGCCACGAACCGTTCGCGGTGCTCCTCGGCGACGACTTCATCCACCCCGACGACCGGCTGCTGCAGCGGATGCTGGAAGTCCGGGAGACCCGCGGCGGAAGCGTCGTCGCCCTGATGGAGGTCGAGCGGGACCAGGTGTCCAGCTACGGCACGGCCGCCATCGAGCCGACCGACGAGGACGACGTGGTCCGGATCACCGACCTGGTCGAGAAGCCGGCCCCGGAAGACGCGCCCAGCAACTGGATCATCATCGGCCGCTACGTCTGCGACCCGGCCATTTTCGAGGTACTGGAGCGCACCCCGCCGGGCCGCGGCGGCGAGATCCAGCTCACCGACGCGCTCAAGGAACTGGCCCAGATGGACCCGGCCGACGGCGGGGGCGTGTACGGCGTGCTGTTCCGCGGCCGCCGCTACGACACCGGCAACAAGGTGGACTACCTGCGCACCCTGATCCAGTTCGCGGTCGAGCGGCCCGACGTGGCCGGGGAGTTCGTGCCCTGGCTCCGCAAGTTCCTCGACAACCTGCAATGACCCATCAGCACGGGGCGCCCGGGGCCCGGGCTCGGGTCGCACGCGGACCCGCCGCTGGTCCCCGTCGAGGAGCACCTGGCCGACGTGCTGGCGGCCATCCGCCCGGCCGACCCGGTCTGGGTCCCGCTGGTGCATGCGGACGGGAGCGTGCTGGCCGAGCACGTCACGTCCACCACGCCGCTGCCCTCGTTCGACAACTCCGCCATGGACGGCTACGCGGTCCGCGCCGCCGACCTGGCCGGGGCCAGCGCCGGCACCCCGGTCACGCTGCCGGTCCGCGGCGAGATCGCCGCGGGCGACACCGGCGACTACCGGGTCGAGCCGGGCAGCAGCCTGCAGATCATGACCGGCGCCCGGCTGCCCGAGGGCGCCGACGCCGTGGTCCCGGTGGAGTGGACCGACGGCGGCACCGCCGAAGCGGTCTTCCGCCAGGCCCCCGAGCCGGGCAACGCGGTCCGCCACCGCGGCGACGACGTGGCCGACGGCGCCGTCCTGCTGCCCCAGGGCACCCTGGTCGGCCCGGTGCAGATAGCCCTGCTGGCCGCGTCGGGCCATGGCGAGGTGCTGGCCCGCACACCGCCCCGGGTCGCGATCATCTCGACCGGCAACGAGCTGGTCGAGCCCGGCACTCCCCTGATCCCCGGGCAGATCTGGGAGTCGAACAGCTTCATGCTGGCCGCGGCCGCCCGGCGGGCCGGCGCGACCGTCCGGCGGCATCGCCTGCGCGACGACCCGGCCGTGGTGCTCAGCACCCTCGAGGGCCTGGTCAGCGACGCCGACCTGCTGATCACCAGCGGCGGGGTCAGCATGGGCGGCGAGCACGACGTGGTCAAGGCGGCCCTGTCCAAGCTGGGCACGATCACGTTCCGCAAGGTCGCCATGCAGCCCGGGATGCCGCAGGGTTTCGGCGTGCTCGGCCCGGACGCCACCCCGATCTTCACCCTGCCCGGCAACCCGGTCAGCGCGTACGTGTCGTTCATCCTGTTCGTGCAGCCCGCGCTGGACGCCCTGAAAAAGCTTTCTCCGCAACGACAACCGCTGGCCGACGCGGCCCTCACCATGAGTGTGCGGTCCCCCGGGGGCCGGCGGTCGTATCTGCGGGGCATTCTCGACCCGGCCCGGGAGACCGTGGTGCCGCTCACCGGCCAGTCGTCCCACCAGCTTGGCGCGCTGGCCCAGGCCAACGCGCTGATCATCGTCCCGGAGGACGTCACCCGGCTGGAGGCCGGCGACGGTGTCCACGTAATGTGCCTGCCATGAGCCGTGCCAGCGCCGAAGGTGGCCAGTTCGAGGATCGGCTGGCCCGCGGCGGACGCGCCGCGGCTCTCGCATCTCGACCAGTCCGGGCATGCCCGGATGGTCGACGTGTCGGGCAAGGACGTGACCGCCCGGCACGCTCGCGCGTCAGGGCGGGTGCTGCTGTCCGGCGAAGCGGTGCGGGCGCTTCGGGCCGGTGAGGTTCCGAAGGGCGACGCGATAGCGGTAGCGCGGATCGCCGGAATCCAGGGCGCGAAGAAGACCCCGGACCTGATCCCGCTGTGTCACCCGATCGGGCTGCACGCCGTCACGGTCGAGCTCGAGGTCCAGGACGACGGGGTGGCGATCACCGCGACCGCGCGGACCGCGGACCGGACGGGCGTCGAGATGGAGGCGCTCACGTCGGTAGCCGTGGCCGCGCTGACGCTGATCGACATGATCAAGGCGGTGGACCCGGCGGCGGAGATCACCGACGTGCGGGTGGACGAGAAGACCGGCGGCAAGACCGGGGTGTGGCGCCGGCCATGAGCGACTGGATGGGGCGCCGGCCATGAGCGATCCGTGGAGTGCCGCGACAGACGGCGGGATGGCCAGCGGCCCGGTGATCCGGGCGCTGGCCATCACGATCTCGAACCGGGCGTCGGCCGGCGTATACGAAGACACGTCCGGGCCGGTGCTGACCGACCTGCTGGCCGAGGCCGGGTGCGCGGTCAACACCCTGGTGGTCCCGGACGGCGACCCGGTCGAGCAGGCCCTGCTGGACGGGGTCGCCTCCGGATACCAGGTGATCGTGACCACGGGCGGGACGGGGTTGACGCCGAGTGACCGCACCCCGGAAATGACCCGGAAGGTCATAGACCGAGAGGTACCCGGCATCGCGGAATCGATCCGGGCCGCGGGCGTGGCCGCCGGGATTCCGTCTGCCATGCTGTCCCGCGGCCTGGCGGGCCTGGCGGGCGACGTCCTCATCGTTAACCTCCCCGGGTCCAGCGGCGGCGTGAAAGATGGCATGCAGGTACTCACCCCCGTCCTCGCCCACGCCGTTGACCAGGCCCGGGGCGGAGATCACCCGCGCGCGGGGTGAGTGACCCCGCGGTCAGCAGGGCATCACTGGGCATAACCGCCGGGGGCGGGAAGTTGGGACATTACGTCACAGCGATGTTTTCATCGGGTGTCCGCGTAGCGTTCCGATCGCTAACGGGGGAATGATGGGCCACGTGGGACGAATACGCGGCTGGCCAGTCACGATCGTGGAACCGGCATTGCTGGACGCCCCGATCGGGCTGCGGCCCGTGCGGGCCCGGGACGCGACGACGTGGCGGGACGCCCGGGTGCGGAACGCGGACTGGCTGCGCCCCTGGGAACCCACCAACCCCGAGACCCCGCTGTACCGCTCCACCATCAGCCCGTATCTGTCCATGGCCCGCACCATGCGCCGGGAGGCCCGCCAGGGTCTGGCCCTGCCCTGGGTGGTCACCTACGGCGGCCAGTTCGCCGGGCAGCTCACCGTGGGCAGCATCGTCTGGGGGTCGGCCCGGTCGGCGCAGGTCGGGTACTGGATCGACGAGGCGTACGCGGGCCGGAACGTCACTCCGACGGCGCTGGCCATGGCGCTGGACCATTGTTTCTTCGTGGTCGGGCTGCACCGGGTCGAGGCGAGTATCCGGCCGGAGAACCAGGCCTCGCGGCGGGTGGTGGAGAAGCTCGGCTTCCGCGAGGAAGGGCTGCGGCGCCGCTACCTGCACATCGACGGGGCGTGGCGCGATCACCTGTGCTACGCGCTGACGGTGGAGGACGTGTCCGGGGGACTGCTGCCTCGGTGGCGCAACGAGTTGTCGGCCCGGCGGGCCGGAACTGCGTGACCTGACGGCCGGCCTCGCGGCGCGGAACTACGTGACCTGATGGCACGCCCGGCGGCGCGGAACTAGTGATCTGACCCGCGATCTCACGACACACCGGGCCTAATGCTGTTCATCACCAGCGCTGGCCCTTACCGTGCGTCACGTGAGCAAGCCCGCCACGCGGCCATCCGTGCGTGCCTTTAGGCGCTGCCTGGCCCCGTGCTGGGCCTTTTCGTGGCGTTTGGCCCCCCCGGCAACGGGTGCAGCCCGGTGAGCAGCGCAATCCTCTACTTCGCGATCGTGGCCATCTGGGCTGGAGTCCTCATGCCCCGGTGGTTGCGCCCCGGGCGCCGGCGCCGTTACGAGGTCACCGAGCACTTCGAGATGCACACCGAGGTCTACGAGTCTGAGGCCCCGGCCGACGACACGCGGCAGCGTGCGGTGACCGAGCGCGAGTTCACAGTCGAGGAAGAGATCACCTGGACCGAGGAGGACGCCGCCGGACGACGCGCCAACATCCTCAGGGCCCGCCGCCGCATGCTCGGCACGCTCGTGTTCCTTACGGTCGGGGCGGTCGCGATCGCCGGGCTGAAGGTCGCCGCCTGGTGGGTCATCATCCCGCCGGGTGTGATGCTGGGCGCCTTCGTGTTGTTGCTGCGTGAGGTCGCACGCAGCGATGCTGGGCAGGCCCGCAGGCATGCCCGTGCCGAGGAGACGCGCCGTCGCCGGTCCGAGGTTGGGGCCGGGCGCGCGGCCGCTCCTGTGACCACTGAGACCTTCGAGCGCGTGACCAGTAAGCCGGTGGCACCGGAGCCGGTGGTGCCGGACGTGGCGGAGCAGCCGGAGCCGGTCATCGAGGTCGTCGCCTACTCCGCCGAGATCATCGACATCTCGGGGCGGGTCGGCGACCAGCTCTACGACCAGTACACCGACGCCGCCAACCGCGCCGTCGGCGACTGACCTCCCGGCACCCCGCTCGTCCGGCCTCCGGCGCCCGCGGCCTCGGCCCCGGACACCTCCCCTGCTTCGGAGCTGCGGATCGTACGGGCGGGCCTGAGGGTTTGCTAGGCTGGCCGCTGTTCCAGGGGCTGTAGCGCAGTCCGGTAGCGCACCTCGTTCGCATCGAGGGGGTCAGGGGTTCGAATCCCCTCAGCTCCACCCTGTCCTGTCGCAAGACATCGGAACGACCCCGAACCCTCATCAAGTTCGGGGTCCTTTTGGTTTCGGTCCGGGTGGCTCGCCGGTCGTGCGGTCCCGAGCGTCCGTGGCTGGGCGAGCTCGCGGCCCAGGAACGATGGCATGAACGGAGCAGTGCCGACGAAATGATCCCTGATCCCCACGCCGAACAGCTGCAGCACCTGCTGCTTCGCGACTACCGGCCGCAGGCCAGGCTGGTCGGGCCGGAACATCACGTGCCCAGGGCGGCTGTCCGCGCCATCGACTCCCATGCTCACCTGGGCCGCTGGCTCAGCCCCGACCAGTGCTGGATGGCGCCGGACGTCCCGAGGCTGCTGGCCGAGATGGACCAGTGCAACATTGCGGGCATCGTCAACCTCGACGGCCGCTGGGCACGGAACTGGCCGACAACCTGGCCCGTTACGATCACGCCCATCCGGGCCGGTTCGCGACATGCTGTCACCTGGACTGGCGCGAACTGTCTGCGCCTGGGTTCGGGGAGCGCCTCGCGGCCGGCCTGCGCGCCTGCGCAGATGCGGGCGCGGCGGGGGTCAAGGTGTGGAAAGACCTCGGCCTGCACGTCCGCGATCACCGTGATGAGCTGGTGTTTCCCGACGACGAGCGGCTTGCCCCGGTCTGGGCGGCGGCCGGCGAGCTCGGCTTGCCGATCTTCATCCATACCGCCGACCCGGTGGCCTTCTTCGACCCGGTGGACGAGCGCAATGAGCGGCTGGAGCAGTTGCTCACCCGGCCTGACTGGTCGTTTGCCGATCCACGGTTCCCGCCCTTCCAGCGCCTCATCGACAGCCTGGAGGCGCTCGTGGCGGCGCACCCGCCGACAACCTTCGTCGGCGTGCATGTCGGCTGCTACGCCGAGAACCTCACCTGGGTCGGGCGGATGCTGGATACCTACCCGAACTTCTACGTCGATACGGCGGCCCGCATCGCGGAGCTGGGCAGACAGCCGCGGGCCACCGCTGCCCTGATAGCACGTCATCCAAGCCGGGTCCTGTTCGGCACGGATGAGATCCCGTTCGATAGCCGGGCGTACGCGATCTACTTCCGTTTCCTGCAGACCTCCGACGAGTATTTGATCATGGCCTGGAGGATCCGCCGCTGATGGGGCGCTGGAAGATCTCCGGCCTGGGACTCGACGATGACCTTCTGCGCCAGGTCTACTACGACAACGCCCGGCGTCTGGTGCCGCGACTGGCCGGGTGAGCCCAGCGGGATGCTGATGAACACTTCCGCGGCCTCGCCGGTCTCCTCGGTCAGCTTGAGCAGTTGTATCCCGACCGAGACTTCTGATAACAGGCGTGCAGGTCACAGATCTGATCGCACATTGCTTTCTTTGTCTCCGGATAAGACCACAGTCGTCAGCTGTCCGGGATCAGGTCGGCGACGTCATTGTGCAGCTTGGCCATCGCCTGGTCGAACGTGGCGAGCCGGGAACCGGGCCCGGGCGAGCTGGGCCAGGTAAGCGCCGGTGACCTGACGGTGGCCGATGATCCCCTGAATGGGAACGTCAGCGTACCTGACATCGTCGGGCCAGAATTCGTGCCGCGCGTCGCCGCTGGCCCCGGCCAGGACTGCTTGCGCGGTGGCGGCCGACTGGCCTTCGCGGATGAGCAGGCGCATGAGGCTGCCCTGGGTAATTGGACAGGTTGCGAAGTTTCCGCTGGTGCCGGCGAACCAGTTCTCAGCGGCCACATGGTGAACGTGATCATCGACGAGCAGGGCGATGAGCACGTTCGCGTCGAGCAGGACGGTCACTGATCGTCGTCCTCAAGCCGCCTTACGTCCTCACTGGTGATCGTCCTGCCGAGGTGCGCGACGGGCAAGCCAGTACGGGCACTTCTCCCTATCTCACCAGGCTGGCCAGAGCCAAGTCCCCGGCGGATAAGCCCGGCGACGGCCTGGCTCAACGACTGATGGGTATCCCTGGCGATCGCGACCGCCTGAGCATGAAGATCATCAGGGATGTCCAGGGTAGTGCGCATACCAGAAATATAACTTCACTTCATCATGATGCGATGATGCGCACCTGCGGGTTCTCAGCAGCCATGGGGCGAACGGGCGTTCCACGCGGTGCTGCTCGGCTACCGGTTCCTGATCGCAGCCGAACGCGCCGATCACCTCTGGACGCGGCCGGGTGTCGCCGCTGAGGTCAGGTGATGCCTTCGACCTTTGTCACCTCGCCACAGGTGAGCCCCAGGGCCTCGTGGTGCTGGCGGATGGACTCCTCGTCGGGCCCTTCCAGGAGGCAGTACACCTTGCCCTCGGGATTGTGGTAGAGCTCCACCTGCCGTACGCCGAACTCGTCGGTTTTCATATTCCGGGTGTCCTCAGTAATCTGCGCGATGGCCTCGTCTGGCAGCCGCAAGTCCTCGTGGACATCCATGAACCGTGGCACGTGAGTTCCTCTCTTCAGTGTCGGGCAGCACCTGTGTCGCGGCGCTCGCTTGGGCCTCGATACCCCGGTTAGGACACCGGACACCCAACCGGCTGGCCTAGTCGCTTACCTTCCACAGCAGAGGCGTCCGGAAGCCCACCTTCGGGGTGACCATCACCGATGGGTCCTTGCCGACCACCTTGGTGGCCAAGTTCCACGCGTCTTCCCAGGTCGCAGCCGCACGAGCGCCGACGAGCTGGGTGCCCTCGATGTCCCGCGCACCCGCGAAGATGATCGTGCTGGCCTGGTCGAGGATAAAAGAGTTCTCGTAGAACACGGGGAACGGATGGAGCGGATGAGCGCCGTTGGAGAACCTGTATTTGTCGATCAGGTCCTGCCGGTTCAGGTACTCCTCTTCGTAGGGTTCCAGTTTCGCCGGGTCGTGACCCAGCCGGTTGAATAGCTGCATCATCTCGCGGTCCGACGTCCGCCAGCGCTCGTCGATGGTCCCGTCGCAGGGAGTCACCAGAATGGCCACGCCACCGCGGCGCAGCGGAGGCTGCCCGCCGACGTACTCGCGAATCCGGCTATTGATCTGCACCAGCGACATCAGCGGGTTGTTGCATGTGTCGTAGAAGATCCCCCACTGCGCGGCGCCGGACACGAAGATGTCCACTGGCTCGGGGACATCGACGATCTTCTCCCCGTCGGCCAGCTCGAATATCGGCTGCCGGATGGCGGCGCCGTCACCGGCTACCACCTGGGCGAACTCACCGCGGGCATTGAGGGAACCTTCGAGGTAGAAGACTTTTTTGCCGGTGGCCCGCTCCACGAAGGCGGCGACGGCCTCCTTGTGCTTCATGAACTTCTGCTTGTGCACGTCGGACGCCATCGAGTCTGGGTGCTCATGGACGCGATACGAGTGGTGGGTCATGATGCTGCGGTCACTGCCGATCCCGACCGTGACACCCTGCCCACCACCCAGGTAGCCGCCCCAGATGGATGGCAGCCCGGTCCAGCCACTCATGTAGACCAGGACGTCGCACTCCACGACGCAGTCGTTCATCTCGACCAGGTCCCCAAGCTCGGTCACGCCGAGCTCGACCAGGTGCTCACGGTCGGCTGCGTCGTGCGGCCGGATGCGGCTGCTGGCGAATCCGCTGGGCCAGAACCGGTCGATGACGTCGGGAGGAAGGATGTGATACGGCGAGGGATAGGGCGGGTTGATGTCCTGCCCCACCTTGCTGAGATAGAGCTGGTCCCGGCTCACCTTGGGATGCAGCCCGCCGGCGATGACCATTCTGACGTTCCGCTCGTCAACACCCGCTGCGCGCAGTTCCTCGAGCACGACGGGAACGGCGTGGACGCTGATCCCCATCCAGTCATTGAGAATCAGGGCGACCTTGCTGGAACTGTTTACCTGATCGGCCAGGGGCCGGGCACCCAACGGATTCCTGATCGCATCCCGGATCGCTTGCGGGACGTCCGTGAGTGCCGGAGGTATCCTGCTTTCCGCAGTGTTCTCGACAATGATTGCGTCGTCGGGTACGTCGATCTCCCAGGGGGACTCAACGCCATAGTCGATACCACCGATCTTCATGCCGTTCTTCACCTTCCCCTGTCGCCTGTGTGCAGTTCTCCCGGGGCCGATTTTTCCGATCCAAGGTCATCGTGCTGCTGGCGTGACGGCCGTCGCTGAAGTATCAGGTTGTGGCTGCCTTGCTGGTATCCCTGCAGGTCGAGCGTGACGAAAACAAAGCCCGCTTCTTTGAGTGCGGCGACGATTTCACTGCGGCGGGTCATCACCAGGTCGAAGCAGGGCGGGTCGACCTCGATCCGGGCCAGGTCGCGGCCCTGATCCCGGACTCTGACCCGGCCGCCCAGGCCGAGGTTCCTGAGCGCGGTCTCCGATTCCTCGATCCGCAGAAGCGCGGCAGGCGTCACGGGGACGCCGTAGACGATGCGCGACGACAGGCAGGCGGCAGCGGGCTTGTCCCAGGTGGGCAGGCCGAGTTGCTTAGACAGCCAACGGATCTCGGCCTTGGACAGCCCCACCTCCACCATCGGCCAGCGGCCGCCGCGCTCCCTGACGGCCTGCTGACCGGGCCGGTAGTCGCCGAGGTCGTCGGTGTTGACGCCGACCAGAATCTCGGCCTTATCGCCCGCCTCGGCCCTGATTGCCTCGAGGGCATGCATGAGCGCGTTCTTGCAGAAGTAGCAGCGGTCCCCGCTGTTGCGGACGTACGCCTCATGCTGCATCTCTGTGGTGGCCACCACCTGGTGCCGCAAGCCGAACTCGGCGGCGAAGGCGGCCGCGTCACGTAGTTCCGACCTGGCCAGGGAGGCCGAGTCCGCGGTGACGGCCACGGCGTTGCTGCCGAGGGCCTGGCTGGCCATGAACGCGAGGAACGCGCTGTCCGCTCCCCCAGAAAAGGCCACGAGCGCGGAGTCCATCGACCCGAGCAAGCGGCGCAGGGCAGCCAGTTTGCCCTGGGCCGACCGCTCGTCTACCGCACCCTCTGGCTGGCCTGGGTTCACGACGATTTCCCTCCTAGTGCCGGACTTGGCCGGCGGGGCGTCGAGGTCTTCCCACGACCCCGGCCTGGTCTGGCCCCGCCACGGATACGGACGGGAGCCGGCCCGAGCACGAGAGCGAAGCAGGAGCCCCAGAACATTGTGCTCCATGCCCGGAAGACCCCGTGGCCAGGAGACCGCCACGGCGGGTTCGGGCGGGCTGCTCACCATCCGAACCCTCGCGAACCTGCGGCCATCCGCGGTCCGGCCCCGGAGCGTGACCAGCCATTGCGCCGGCAGAACTCCAGCACATTCTCCGCTATCCCATGATCGTTAATTTAGTGATTTTCGATCGCCGGTATAACGCCGAGTCGGATAGGCTGCCGGTTGCTTCGGCCGTACCTGCGGGAGCATGCATTGCAGACCGTTCTGGGCGCGAAGGATCGCGTGATGGCAACCCATTGTCATGACGCCGGGACGCGGCGCTAACTGAACTCAACGTCAGGCGGCTGGTGACGAATGCCACGTCGGCAGCGGGGACAGGAACACGAGATGACAGACGCGGAGGGCACCACGCAGGACGCGTCAGCTGCCCAGACCCCGGCCACTTCCCGGGACTTCGTCACCGAACATGACCCGGCCGTCGGCCAGGCCCCGGCCCCCGTGGCCCCGCGCAGGCGACGGCGATGGGCGGTGTTTCTGCTCGCGGCAGTGGTGGTGCTAGGTCTGGCCGCTGGCCTGGTGGTCTGGGCCCCGTGGACCCCACCGCCAGTCCTGCGCCCGAGCGGGCTGGTGGCCGGCCCCTCCACCGCCAACTCGATCTCGTTCCGCTGGTCGCGCCCGCCCGCAGGCCCGCTTCCGGACAAGTACCTGATCCTCGGCAGCGGCACGGTGGCCACCTCAGTTGCCGGGACAGCCACGTCCTACCGGCAGGCGAGCCTTACCCCGGCCTCCACCTACCAGTACCGCGTGGTGGCGGTGCGGGACGGGAAGCGGTCTCCTGGGTCCGCCGTGCTGACGATGCGCACCCTCACGCCACCCATCTCCCAGGCACGCCTGCAAGGATCATGGCAGGTCTACGCCAAGAACATCGGCCATGCACGCGGCGGCAGGAACGGGTACATGAGGTGGCAGCTCAGCCCGCCATGCGCGGTCGGCGCATGCGACGTGATGCTCCGCGTGAAGGACGGCAGCTTCTCGTTCAAAATGAAGCTGGCCCGGGCGGGTGCTGTATACGAGGGACAGGCCAGAGCCAGCCTCGGCCGGTGCGGGCCGCGGGCCAGCTCGATCCCGGACCCCGCAACCGTGAAGATCAGGATACGCCTTACTAAGGCCGCTGGGGAGAATCAGGCGTGGGCCGCCACTTCATTGACTGGCACCATGGTGCAGACCGCCCAGTACGTCTCCTCCGCTGCCTTTTACTGCGCCGCCTCCACCTTTAAGGCCTCTCTCGCCGGAAACCCGGCTTAGTGCGCCGTCTACGCACTGCGGCGCGGCCAGGAAAATGGCCCGCTCAGCGTGGGCAGGCATGACGCGGGACTCCATTCCTGTCCCGACTCGGTCCCCTGGCCGGGCCAGCCTTTGACTCCGGCCGGGCTCACATGCCGGCAGAGCCGTCGACGCTGCCGCGTTCGCCGGGGCGCGCATCTGGCCGGGAACCCGGCCGAGCCTGAGTGCGACGCAGGCCATGGCCAGCAGCCTGGCGATCTCAGGCTCGACCGGGACGCCCGGCGCCCGTCGAGACCGTAGTCAGCTTCCGGTGGTCTGGGCGGGGGCGAAGAAGTCGATGAGCAACTGGTTGACGCGCTCAGCCTCGTCGTGATGGACCCAGTGCGAGGCATCGGCCAGCCGCTCGACGCGGTCGAGATTGGGTACGTCGTCGTGCTCGGGTTCGGCTAGCTCTTCGCCGAGGTAGCGGTCACGCTGGCCCCAGATGACCAGGGTGGGTGCCTTGATGGGGCGGAGCGCGGCTTCGGCTTTTTTGGGTGGGGTCCGGACTGAGGACCGGTAGTAGTTGATCATGCCGGTGGACGCACCTGGCTGGGACCAAGCCTCGATGTAGCGGTCGATCTCCTCCGGGGTGTAGGCCGGACGGGCATCGCGCAGGAAGTGCCGGAAGAAGTGCCACCGGTCTACGTGCACGACGGATTCGGGCAGGTCGGGGAGGTCGAAGAAGAAGAAGTACCAGGACTTGCGGAGCTGGCCAGGATGGTGCAGTCCCTGCGACAGCTTCCGCGGGTGGGCCGCGTTCATGATGGCCAGCCGGTCCACGACCTCCGGATAGGCCATCGCGGTGGCCCAGGCCACGCTCCCGCCCCAGTCGTGACCAGCCAGCAGTGCGGACTCGGCCCCGCGTTCGTGGATGAGGCCGCGGATGTCGGCGGTCAGCTGGTCGGTGTCGTAGGCGGCGACACCGTCTGGCTTCGACGACAGGTTGTAGCCCCGCATATCGGGTGCGACGACCCGGAATCCCGCCGCCGCGAGCGGCTGGATCTGCAGCCGCCAGCCGTAGGAGAACTCGGGGAACCCGTGCAGCAGCACGACCAGCGGTCCCTCCCCGGCCTCGACGTAATGCAGCCGCTGGTCACCGACCTCGGCGTAGCCCTCACGCAGCTCGCTGGCCGCCCGGTCATCGGTCGTGCTCATTGCCGCCTCCCCTGAGTGTTGTCTCAGGGACGACGCTACGAACTCAGCCGGTCCGCTACACCAGGGAATACCCTGGTCGGTTCCCTGGTCCGCCCAGCCCCCGTTGATTCACTCAGGTCGTGTGCGATGTTCGTGCCCACCCGTCCTGATAACGCCGGACGAGAGTCAGACGGCGCGTCCCTACCTCGCGGGGGCAAGGCGTCGTGGAGGCCCATGCGGGAGGTGATGCCCAGTTTGGCGAAGACCTTGCGAAGGTGCCATTCCACGGTGCGCGCGCTGATGAACAGTTCCGCGGCGATCTCAGGGTTGGTACGCCCGTCCCGGGCCAGCCGGGCGATGTGCCTCTCCTGCGGGGTGAGCTCGTTGTAGGTGTCGACTTGCCGCTTGCGGACCGTCCCGCCGGTGGCGAGCAGTTCCCTGCGTGCGCGCTCGGCGAAGGCCTCGGCGCCCATCAGGGTGAACAGGTCGTAGGCGGCGCGTAGCTGGTGGCGCGCGTCGCTCCGCCGGAGCTCGCGGCGAAGCCACTCGCCGTAGAGCAGGTGGGTACGGGCGAGCTCGGGCCGCAGCTGGGTGCGGCCGAGCCGCTCGACCGCCTCGGCGTAGCGGTGCTCGGCCTCGTGGCCTTCGCTGAGCAGCGCTCGCGAGCGTACCTCTAGGCCCTTCGCCCAGTCGGAGCTCTCGATGGCCGTCATGGCCGACAGCCGTTCCAGCGCTTCGCGGGCAAGTTCTGCCCGTCCGGTTCTCACAGCGGCCTCGATCAGTTCGGGCAGGATCAGCTGCGTGGCCAAGGGCTGGTAGCTCTCCCCGGTTGCCGGTTCCGCCGCAGCCAACGCCTCGGCATAGTGCCCGAGACCATTGTGGAGGACCGCCTCGGCCCAGCCGGTGAGCTGGACAGCGGATCCCTCCCCCCGGGCCATCGAGTCCTCGATGGTCGCCGAGAACAGCGGCGCCGCTTCCGCAGGCCGCCCCCGGTACCCGGCGAGCAACAGATCACAAGTCGAGGCCAGGCGGATTCCGGTCACCTCGTTGACGACGTCCTTTTCGGCGGCCAGCGACGTCGCTGTCTCGAAGTCACCGCAGTGCGTGGCCACCGATCCTCGTCCGTTCAAAGCGATGGACAGGGGGGCCAGGGCGCCCGACGCGCGGGCGAGCTCAACATGCCGGCTGCTCAACGCCGCCCAGCTGTCGATGTCCCACACGGCCATGGTGGCCATCTGGGCGAGGATCCCCCACTGCAGCCACTCTTCCCCGGACACCTGATCACCGAGGAAGGCGTCCACCGCTCGCCGCACCGTCGGCTCTGCTGCCGCATGCCCGTGGGTGACCATCGTCGTCAGTCCATCAAGGAGGACGTCACAAGGCCGCGGAGCCCCCGCTGGCGGCGGAGCCGCGCGTGCCGCCCGGGAAATCTCCTGAAGACGGCCGCCGGGTGCTGCCAGGGGACCAGCGACGCTGGATGCCACCCAGGCGTAGAGGTAGGTCTCCCGGGCGAGCCCGACATCGAGTGACTCGAGTCGCCTGGCGGCCTGCAGCAGCAGAACCGGTGCCTCGCGCCCGGCGACGGACGCCCACTCGATCTGCCCTCGGAGCTGCTCCGCGCGGGCACGCTGCAGATCGTCGGCCGCGTCGGCTCTAGCCTGGGCCAGCAGGCCGAGCGCAGCGTCGAACGCGCCCGCTTGCACGTTCGCGAGGGCGGCGGCCAGCGCCCGGTCGGAGCGCCGTCCCGGCTCGGTGGTCAAGGCGACCGAGCGTTGCAGGAAGGCGGCCGCGGCCGCCAGGCCAGCCCGGGCCTGGGTCTTGACCGCCGCTTGTTCGAGCGCGGCGGCCACTTCTTCGTCCGGTCCGGTGGCCGCGGCAGCCAGGTGCCACACCCGGCGATCCGGATCGGTCTGGGCGTCCGTCGCCGCGGCCAGCGTCAGGTGGACGGCGCGTCGATCCTCCGGGGACCCGGCTGTATAGGCAGCTGACCGCACCAGGGGGTGCCGGAACCGCACCTGGGAGCCGATCTGCAGCAGCTGTTCCGCATCGGCCGCAGCCGCCGCGTCACGCCCCAGGCTCAACGCCGGTGCGGCCCGCCACAGCAGCGTGGCGTCCCCCGTCGGATCAGCCGCCGCCAGCAGCATGAGTCGCTGGGTCGGCTCAGGCAGCGCCCGCACCCGCTGCAGATAGTGGTCCTGGAGACGACTAGGCAGGCTCGCCGCGGCCGGGCCGGCGTAGCCACCTGCCAACTCGGCTTCACTCAACCCTCTGGCCAGCTCGAGCAGCACCAACGGGTTCCCCCGCGTCTCGGCCACGATCCGGTCGCAGACCCGCTGGTCCAGATGACCTGGCACCGCGGCTTCCAGCAACGCCCGCGCGTCCTCGTCAGTGACCCCTTCGACCGTCAGCGCCGGCAGGCCGGGAAACATCCGCTCATCGCCCGTCTCCCGGACCGCGAACAGGAGCAGCACAGACTCAGCCAGCAACCTCCGTCCGACGAACCCGAGCACCTGGCACGAGGCGTCATCCAGCCACTGAGCGTCATCGACCAGGCAGACCAGCGGCCGCGCCGCCGCGTTCTCGGCCAGCAGGCTCAGGGCAGCCAGACCCACCACAAACCGGTCCGCAGCAGGCCCCGCCGCCAATCCAAACGCCACCCCCAACGCGTGCTCCTGCGGCTCCGGCAACGCGGCCAGGCCGCCCAGCATCGGCACGAAGAGCTGGTGCAACGCCGCGTACGGCAACTCCATCTCGGACTCCACGCCGGCGATCTGAACCAGGCGGCAGCCCGACGCCTGACGCGCGCAGTAGCGCATCAGAGCCGTCTTGCCGATCCCCGCCTCGCCCCGGATCACCAGCGCCGCACTCTCACTGGCACGAACCCGGTCCAGCAGGCTGTCGAGGACCTCGCGTTCGCGAGCACGTCCTCTGAAGGCCGGCGTCCCAGGTACGGCCATGCCGTTACGATACGGCCGGGTGATATGGCACGGGAATACCCTGGTTCGAAGGGGGTGTGCTGCCGTCCACCCTCGGGTCATGGACATCCCGCTGGACGGATCGCCTGCGGGTCGCGTGGCCATCGTCACCGGCGGGTCCCGCGGGGCTGGCCGGGCGACGATCCACCTGCTGGCGGCCCGGGGCTACGCGGTCGTCGTCAACTACCTTCACGACCGGCGGATGGCGGAGTTGACCGTCGAAGCGATCCTGGCCGGCCACAGCGACGCCGTGGCCATCCGCGCCGACGTCGCCGACGATCTGGACGTCGAGAGGCTGTTTGCCGAGACCATCGCGGTGTTCGGCGGCATCGACGTCCTGGTCCACGCGCTCGGCAGCCCGGTCACCGCGACTCCCGTGGCCGAGGTCGATCTCGACGTACTGGACGCACTGGTCCGGATCAACACGCGGGCTACCTTCATCGTCAACCGGGAGGCAGCCCGTCACCTTCGCAACGGCGGCGCCATCGTCAACCTGACCAGCTCAGCGAATGGTTCGTCGCTGGCGGCCTACGGCCTCTACGCAGCGACCAAAGCCGCCACAGACGTGCTCACCCGGGCGCTCGCACTCGAGCTCCGTGAGCGCGACATCACCGTCAACGCGGTCTCCCTCGAGGTTGACATGCCGCGCGCACCCCACCAGGTCGCCGACGTCGTCGCGTACCTGCTCACCGAGCGCGGCCATCGCCTCACTGGCCGCGTGCTCCGGGTCGGCGATCCGGGACATGAGCCCACGCCGCTGTCATAAGGATCCGAGGCGGTTACCACGGTTGAGTTGGAGCGGGCAGCAGGCTTGCGGGCCTGGCCAGGCCCCACCTCCCCAGCCCGGGAGGCGGGCGGGCCGCGGGGGCAGCAGGACGGGGGTAGCCTTGAGCGCTCTTGTTAGGTTAGCCTAAGCTCAGTAAGAGGATCAGCAGAAGGGACTGGCGGGATCGTGTTTGCTTGTATCTGCCACGCCGTCACCGACGATGAGGTGGCCGCCGCGGTCAGCATGGGCGCGACGACGATCGAAGCGGTGGGGAATGCGACGGACGCTGGCACAGGCTGCGGGAGCTGCCAGGATCATCTCGAGGACCTGATCGGCACGTACTGCGGCACCTGCCCGCTGGCCCGCCAGCCCGCCTGACCGGCGAGGACGGCGCGGACGCGACCAGGCTTCCCGCCGGGCAGCAGCGCCGGCGGCCCGCTAAGGTGAGCGGATGCAAGGAGACGATCAGGTCCTTGAATTCCTCAATGAGCAGCTCAGCGCGGAGCTTACGGCCATCAACCAGTACTTCCTGCACGCGAGAATGCAGGAGAACTTCGGCTGGGTGAAGCTCGCGGCGCACACCCGTGCCGAGTCGATCGACGAGATGCGGCACGCCGAGCTGCTCACCGACCGGATCCTGTTCCTGGATGGGCTGCCGAACTATCAGCGGCTGTTCCCGCTGCGAATCGGCCAGACTGTGACCCAGATGCTCCAGTCAGACATGGCCGTGGAGACGGAGGCGGTCAGCCGGCTGCGCCGCGGCATCGAGCACATGCGGGGGGTGTCGGACGTGACCAGCGCGAACATCTTCGAGGCGATTCTCGCCGACGAGGAAGGTCACATCGACTACCTGGAGACCCAGCTCGGGCTGGTCACCCAGCTCGGCGAGCCCTTGTACCTCGCGCAGCTCATCGAGCAGCCCGGCAGCTGAGGGCGGTTCACTAGTCCTGTTCTTCCCAGCAGTCCGGGCTCACCGCGCAGCGCTCTTGGGCCCGGCCGCAGCCGGCGCCCGGGGCTGGTCCGCGTGGCCTGGCCACCAGGCGCGGCGGCCGATGAGCGTGGTGAGGCTGGGTGAGAAGAACATGGCCATGACGAAGGCGGCGAGCGCGATCCCGCAGGACACGGCGAATCCCAGCTGGGAGAGGATCGTGTTTCCGGCCAGGGTCAGCGAGGCGAACGTGCCCGCCAGGATCAGTCCCGCCGCACCGATCGTCGGCCCGGCGTGCTGGAGGGCGACGGCGAAGCCAAGCCCCACCGAGAGCATCAGGTACCAGGGCGCCACCAGGCTGCGCAGCAGCAGCATGAGGATGACCAGGATGATGAGCGCAGCGACGGGGAACACCACCGCATAGTCGTGGTTGACCGCCCGCTGGATGTCAGCGAACACCGCAGTCGTCCCGCCGACCAGTGCGTACGTGGTCTTCAGTTTCGCTTCGTACGCAGCGACGTCCGAAGGGGCCAGCGGCACAAGGGCGAAGACAGCTGGCCGGGACGGCCGATGGCCGCGAACCGCGCCGCCTTCGGCTCCCGCCGCCACGCCTTCGAGGGCCAGAAGACCCGCGGTCCGAGCAGCGAAACCACCGCGGGAACCAGCGTCAGCCCGGCGATCAGTGTGACAGCGACGGCGATCGCCAGCGTCGGGCCGAGCGAGCGCAGCACGCTCAGCGTGGACAGCAGCAGCGCGAGAAACGCGACGATGACCACCCCGGCCGCCGAGGAGATCACCTCGCCGACCCTCGCGACCGCGCTCGCCATCGCCTGCTTGGAGTCCTCACCGCCGCGGAGCCGTTCCCGGTAGCGGAACATCAGGAAGAGGATGTAGTCGGTGCCGATGCCGAACAGGACGACGATGAGGATGGTGGAGACCGAGCTGTCGGCGTTGAGATGGAGTGCCTTGTTGACGTCGCTGATCAGGCCGGTGGCCACGAGCGGCTTGATGTCGGCGCGCAACGTCTTGATCGCGTCACCGGCCGCGGTCCCGGTGCCGTTGACCACGCTGTTGGGCATCGCCACCAGCGCCGTCTGCACCAGGCGGTTCGGCGACGGGGGGCCGGCCGTGACGCTCACGACGTTAGGGACGTTCCGGCTGGTCAGCGACTTGGCGGGGGTGGCGATCTTCGCCGAGTCGGCGCTGGTCAGGTGTCCGTGGCCGGCCCGGGCGAACACGATGATGGCCACAGCGCTATTACCCGCCACGGATGACGCACCACAGCCCGTCCGAGCCCGGTGAATGGGCCCTGGCCAGCGGCCAGTTCTGTGCCTTTGCCTCCCACAGCGCGCCGGTCCCCAGGGCCCGCCGTCTCCCCGTACCTCTTACTCACCATGTCCCCTTCTGCTCATGTCGCGGCCCCGGCAAGATGGCCGCGGGAGCGCTTCACCCGACGACAGCAGATCGCGGAAGCGTTGCCTTGGGCCATGGTAGGAGGATGGCGCGCAGCAGGCTGAACCCGCAGTGCCGGCAGCCATGACTTCGGCATGACAAATGTCAGGGGGATGCCGGGCAGCCAGCTGGCCGCTGATCGCCCCGGCGGCCTGGCTCCGGGGCAGCCGGGTGAGCCGGGTGATCAGCCAGTACGGTAACTTGGCTGGCTGTCCGGGCCCCGCCCGGGCGGCAGCCCGTCCAGCGAAGTCCGGTGTGAATCCGGCACTGTCCCGCAACGGTGAAGCCCCTCCGGGGGATGAGTCCGGTCGCCTGGCCCGGCCTGTGACGAACACGAGTCCTCGGCTGAAGGGCGGTTCGCTCGATGACTGGCCCCGTGCTCAGGTCACCGGTGCCCAGGTCACCAGAGCCCACGTCACGCTGGCACAAGATCCGCACCGAGCTGACGCTCCGCGAGCAGGGCCGGCTCGCGGCGATGTTCCTGCTCATCCTGGCGGTCAACGCGGCAGGCTGGGGCATCTACGTGCTGTGCGTGATGCCGCACCACTTCGACTACCAGGGAGTCGGCGGCAGCCGGGGACTCGGCGTCGGGCTCGGCGTGGCCATCACCGCCTGGTTCCTGGGGTTCCGGCACGCCTTCGACGCCGACCACATCTCCTGCATCGACAACACCACCCGCAAGCTGATGGCCGACGGCAAACGCCCGCTGGGCAGCGGCTTCTTCTTCTCCTTCGGACACTCCACGGTCGTCGTGGCGGTCGGGGTCGGCATCACCTTCGCCGCCCGGGCCGTGTTCGGCGCGGTGGTCAACCCGAGTTCCACCTACGAGACCGCGGGTGGCGCGGCCGGGACGCTGGTCTCGGCCGGATTCCTCTATCTGATCGCCGTGCTGAACCTGATCGTGCTGGCCGGCATCTTCAAGGTCTTCCGCGACATGCGCCGCGGCACCTACGACGAGCAGGAACTCGAGGCCCAGCTGCAGGCCCGCGGGCTGATGTACCGCTTCTTCGGCCGGTTCATGAAGTCCATCAACCACACCTGGCAGCTGTACTTCGTCGGCCTGGTCTTCGGCGTCGGCTTCGACACCGCCACCGAGGTCGTCCTGCTGTCCGCGACCGCTTACGCCGCGATCCAGGGCCTGCCCTACTACGCCGTGCTCGCCCTGCCGCTCTTGTTCTCCGGCGGCATGATGCTCTTCGACACGCTCGACGGCTGCTTCATGAACTTCGCCTACGGCTGGGCCTTTGCCCGGCCGGTCCGCAAGGTCTACTACAACCTCGTCATCACCGGGCTGTCCATCGGCGCGGCCTTCATTATCGGCACCATCGAGATCCTCGGCATCCTGACCACCGAAGCACACCTGCACGGCGGCTTCTGGTCGGTGATGGCCAACTTCAACATCAACGTCGCCGGGTTCTGCATCGCCGCACTGTTCGTCGCCGTCTGGGCCGCCGCCTTCGCCTACTGGCGGTGGGGCAACGTCGAAGCCCGCTGGGGTGCCGCCGTCCCCCCAGCACCAGTCCAGGGGCCGGGGACGGCGAGCAGCCAGACAGGGGTGGCGGCCGGCGAAACGACGATGGCGGCCAGCCAGCCCGGGACGGCGGCCAGCGAGAACTGACACCGCGCTCAGCGCAGCGGGGTCAGGCAGGCGAGTCTGGCTGGCTGGCCTGGGTGTAGTGAATGTCGAGCGGCTTGTTCGCGATGAACAAGAAGGTCACGTCGTTGTCCTGGGTCGCGCCGTGCTCCATCTCCATCCCCTCGGGGAACCACACAAAGCTGCCCGGGCCGAAAGAACCGGCGTGCGTCTTCAGGACGCCGTCCAGGACATACATGCCGTGCGCGCAGTTGTGCGTATGCCACTCGTTGGTGAACCCGGCGAAGTACTTCATCTTCATCACCGACATCCCCGTGTCCGGGTCCTGGATCAGCTGTTTCGCCGCGAGATCACCGTCGAGCTCGTCGATATGGCGGATCTCCCACGGCATGGTGTTGGTGTCCCAGCTCTGCACCTGACCTGCTGACTCAGCTTCCCCGGACATCGGCCGCCTCCCTGGCTCATGGACAGATCGCCGTGCTGACGCAATCGTGCCCCGGCCGGCGGACCCGGCGGGCCCAATCTGAGACCCGGCCGGGCTCAAGGGGGCTAAGGGACCTGGTGCGGAAGGCTGGGAACCAGGTGGGACTCGATCCGGGCGAGCGTCTCCGCCTCGCTGGCCGGCATCGGCATCGCCAGCACGTAGCCCTGCCCGAACTGGCACCCCATGGAGGTCAGCAAGTCCCGTTGGACCTCGCTCTCGATCCCCTCGGCGATGACTTCGAGCCGGAGGGTGCGGGCCAGCTGGACGATGCCCTCGGCGAGAGCCAGGCGCTGCCCGGAGACAGCGATCCCGTCCACGAAGGACTTGTCCACCTTCAGCACGTCGATCGGCAGCTCCCGCAGGTAGCTGAGCGAGGAGTATCCGGTGCCGAAGTCGTCGATCGCCAGCCGCACGCCGATGGCCTTCAGCTCCATCAGGTCGGCGTGCACCCGCTCGTCGCGGCGCAGCAGAACGCTCTCGGTCAGCTCGAGCATGAGCGCCCAGGGCTCGAGACCCGACTCGCGGAGGACCTCACGCACCCCGTCGACAAACCCGGGATCGCTGAACTGACGGGCCGACACGTTCACGCTGACATAGAGCCCGCGAGGGGACGCACCGCCATCCAGGACCGGGACCGCGGACCCGTGGTCCAGCGGCCCCTGGCCTGGGGCCTGGCGCCATCGCGCCATGTCGGCTGCGGCCCGGCCCAGCACCCATGAGCCAAGCGGGATGATCTGGCCAGTCTCTTCGGCCAGGGCGATGAACTGGTTGGGCTGCAGCATCCCCCACTGCGGATGGGGCCACCGGACCAGGGCCTCGAACCCGGCGAGCTCCCCCGTGGTCAGCGCGACGATCGGCTGGTAGGCCAGCGTGAAGGCGGAGCGGGCCACCGCCTCCTCCAGTGCGGCCGTCAACTCCCGCCGCCTGACCAGCCCGGCGCTCAGCACCGGCTGGTAGCGGCGCCACTGCCGCTTGCCCGCCGCCTTCGCAGCGTACAGGGCCAGGTCGGCGTGCCGGAGCAGCTCGTCGGTGTCGGCGCTGTCCTGGGTGGTAGCGACCCCGACGGTGACCGCCGTGAGCACCGCCCCGGAGGCCAGCACGAACGGCTCGCTGAACGCCCGGACCACGCGGTCGGCGGTGGCCTCGACCGCGGCGGAGTCCACGACGTCGCCGATGAGCAGCGCGAACTCGTCCCCGCCGAGCCGGGCGGCCGTGTCTGAGTCCCGGATCAGGCCGGACAGCCGTACTGCGACGGCCACCAGCAGCTCGTCGCCGACGCCGTGGCCCATCGTGTCGTTCACGACCTTGAAGTCGTCCAGGTCCACGAACAGCACGCCGGCGGTCATGCCGTCGCGCCTGGCTCTGGCGAGCTGCTGCCAGATCCGGTCCTGGAAGAGCAGCCGGTTGGGGAGCCTGGTCAGCGCGTCGTGGAAGGCCTGGTGCTTCAGCTGTTCCTCGAGCTGGCGCTGCTCGGTCACGTCCCGGAAGGTGAGTACCAGCCCGGCCACGGTCGGGTCGTCGCGCAGATCGCTGGACCTGACCTGGACGTTGACGCTGACGCCGTCGTGGCGGGTGATCCGCTGGTCCACGTAGCGGGAACTAAGGCTCGCGCCGGCCCGCGGCTGCATGAGGGTCCGGACGAGGTCGTCGCGCTCCCCGTCGGCGACGAGGTCCCGCAGGTGCGCACCTTCCACCGAGATCTCCCCGAAGATGCTCGTGGCCGAGGGCGTGGCGTACCTGATCTTCCCGTCGTCGCTGACGATCAGGACGGCGTCGGAGGTGTCCTGCACCAGAGTGCGGAAGTAGGCCTCGTTGCCCTGCCGCATCACTTCCCGGCGCAGCATGATCTGCTCGGCCGCGAGAGCCACCTGGTGCGCGAGGATGTCCATCGTCGCGGACAGGTCCGCGAGGATTCGCTGCTCACCGAACACCGCGAGCACCCCGATGCGCGAGTCGCCCGACGGATGTTCCTGGAGCGTGAGCGGGCAGAGCAGCATCCACTCCCCCCCGGGAACCAGGGCCCTGGCCTGCTCAGGCAACCTGGTCACCGGGGCCAGGAGTGGCGCCGGGCCGGTCACCAGCGGCAGCCAGGTCCCGGCTAGTTCGCCCAGCTCGCTCATCGAGGCCGGATCGGCCGAGGCCTCGGTCACCGCGTAGAACCTGCCGTCGGTCCGGACCGCGAGCAGCACGTCGCCATGCGGGCGGGGGCTGAGCAGGGTGTCCGCCGCGAACCTCACGGCGGCCGCGACCTGGTCCATCGTGGCCGCCGCGACCAGGGACACCCCGGCCTGCCGCACCGCCCGTTCCCGGCCGAGCGCCCGGCGGTGCGAGCGCGCGACGTCCCACAGCCGGGACAGCACGAGCAGGTAGAGGATCGCGGAGAACACCGCGATCACGCTCTCGTAGGGTCCCCCGCCGCGGAGCGCGTGAGTGAACAGCACGATCGGGGCGATCAGCGACGCGAGCATGAGCACGATAAGCCTCATCGGCGAGACCTCGGCATACTGCCGGGTCACCGGCTCGGTGAGCTCCGTCATGGTCGGATGCAGGGCCGCGGCGCCCCACGCGGCGTAGGAGACGGCCCAGCCGAGGTTGACCACGGTCCCGTTGTGGAACAACCCGTGCAGCTGGAGCAGCCCAAACGACACGTCCGAGGCCAGCAGCCCGAGGACGCCGAGGGTGAGGAGCTGGACGCATCGGGCCTGGGCGGTCCCCGGCGCGAGCAGCCGGGCGATCATGGCCAGGACCAGCACGTCGCCGAGCGGGTAGGCGATGGCCACGCTCTTCTGCAGCCAGGTCAGTCCCGGGCTGTGCACGTAGGGCAGGACCAGGTAGATCCACGACAGCAGGGCCAGGCCCGCGGTCAGGGTCAGCGCGTCGATCAGGCTCCGCCGGTCCCGGTCGGGAGTACGCCACCTGATGAAGATCAGCAGCCCGGCCGCGTAGAGCGGATAGGTCAGCAGGTACAGCAGGTCCGCGTAGGAGGGAAAGGGCAGCTTGGTCCCCATCGCCTGAGCCAGCAGGAAGCTGACCTGGCCCGCGGCGAAGCTCGCTTGCGCGGTGGCCAGCAGCAGCCACGGCGCCTTGCGCGAGGGATGGTTGATGATCACGCCCGCCACGATGGCGGTCACCCCGCTCAGGCCGATCAGGCCCCACGTCTCAACGCGCAGCCCCGGCAGCCAGAATACAGCGCGACGAGCAGCGTCATCCAGACGGCGTAGCCGCCCAGGACATACCGCCGTGATCTCACGGCAGTCCCCCCATGCTCATCGTCATCTCCCCTGAGCTCCGGCCCCAGAAAATGAACCTTTTTCTTTCCGCCGGCAAACACCGCGTCCACGGTCGCCGTCCGGCGGCTTATGGGAAGGCTGATGGTAATCAACACTACTGTGATTACTGTGAAGATTGCAAAATTCCGGGAGTTGTCTCCAACTTTGTTAATTCCTGAAACCGGCCAGGCTATGGGTGTCAGCCGGACTCAAAGTGGGCAGGAATTAATACGACATGACGCATTCTCAGACTCCGGACGATACGGGACATTTCCTAGGAAAAAAGCATTTATGGCTGCCGTGAGTGATCCGGGGAAGACAACGCGGAATGCCTTTGCCGTCGTCGTCAACGACCAGGGTCAGCATGCCTTGTGGCAGGCAGAGCTTGAATTGCCGGCCGGCTGGCGGCGGCAGTCGGCCGCCATGTCCAGGCAGGCCTGCCTGGACGCCATCACCGGCGCCTGGCCGGACATCACTCCGGCCAGCGTCCGCGCTGGCGCGCTGGGACAACCATCCCCGGCCGGATCAGCAGCCGGATCGGCACCGGGCGAAGCGGCAGGACGGACAGCGCCCTCACCCGGTTCCGCACTCCCGCGATGTCCGGTTTGCCCATGACCTGTTCGCCGGGCAGGCGTCCCGCCGGCCCGGCTCGGCCGCCGTCATCGCCGGGGGACCGCCGCTGACCTATCGCGAGCTCGACCAGTCGGCGAACCGGCTCGCGCACTACCTCAGGGAGCTGGGCGCTGGCCCGGAGACCCTGATCGGCGTGTACCTCGAGCGCGGCGTCGAGGCGATCCGCAGCCTGCTCGCGATCATGAAAGCGGGCTGCGGGTACCTGCCGCTCGACCCGTCGCTCCCGGCGAACCGGCTGGCCCGGATATGCGAAGAAGCGCGCCCGATGGCCATCCTGGCCGGGCCGCCCGCTCCGCAGACCCGGGGGGACGCGCCCCCGAAACTCCCCCGGAACTTCTCCGGAGCCGGGACCAGACTGCTCATGATCAGCGGCCTGGTCGCCGACCTGGCGCGCCAGCCGGTCACGGCGCCCGAGGTCAGCCTGCACCCGGACACCATGTGCTACGCGATCCACACCTCGGGATCCACCGGCCGGCCCAAGGCGGTCGCGGTCAGCTACGCCAGCCTGGCCTGCGTCATCAGTGAGATATCCCGCGCCTACCAGATCACTGGCACCGACCGGGTGATCCAGCTCGCCTCCCTCGCCTTTGACACCTCTGTTGAGCAGATCCTCGTCACGCTGGCCTCCGGGGCCACCCTGATGCTCCCGCCGGCCGGCACGATCGCCCCGGCCGACCTGCTCGGCTACCTCGAGCACCAGCGGGTCACCGTCGTCGACCTGACTCCCGCGTACTGGCACCAGTTGCTCGCGCTCACCAAGCCGGACGACGAGCGGCTGCGGAGTATCCGGCTGATGATCACCGGCGGTGAGATGGCGGACCCCGCGGACTGCCAGGACGCGTTGCGGACCGCACCCGGGGCCAGACTGCTCAACGCCTACGGGCTGACCGAGACGACCATCACCTCGGCCCTGTTCGACGCCGGCGCTGAACCTGAGGCCCTCCAGGCGGCCACCCCCGGTACCGGTGGGCCAGCCGATCAGGCACGCCCGGATCATGGTCCTCGACGAGGACCTGGCCCCGGCGCCGGCCGGAACGGTGGGCGAGGTCTACGTCGGCGGCTGCGGAGTCGCCCGGGGCTACCTGGGCCAGCCCGCGCTCACCGCGGAACTGTTCCTGCCGGACCGCGGCGGCGCCCCCGGCAGCATCATGTACCGCACCGGGGACCTCGGGCGCTGGCGGGAGGACGGCAACCTGGAAGTCACCGGACGCGCCGACCGCCAGCTCAAGGTGCGCGGCTTCCGCGTCGAGCCCGGTGAGATCGAGAGCGTGCTGGCCGGGCACCCGGACATCGGGCGGGCCGCGGTCGTGGCGACCGAGCAAGGTCCCGGCGACACCCGCCTGGCGGCGTACTACACCCTCACCCGCCGCACATCCCGGACGGTGCGGAGCACCGCCCGCCGTCAGCCGCGAGCCTGCGGCGCTTTCTCCGGGCCCGGCTGCCCGGCTACATGATTCCCGCCGCGTTCGTCGCGCTCGACCGGATGCCGCTGACGCCCGCCGGGCAGCGGCCCCGGGCGCCCTGCAGCCGCCCCGCGACCCCCGCGACGCCGGGCATGACCACGGAGAGCAGCGCACGCCGATGCAGGCGGGATGTCCTACCTGTGGTCTGATCTGCTGAAGACGGGGCAGGTCAACCTGGACGACGACTTCTTCGCGCTCGGCGGGGACTCGCTGCTGGCCGCGGTGATGCTGGCGCACACCCGGGTCATGTTCGGGATCAGCCCGCACGATGTGCGCCCGCTCACCCGCTGCCTGCTGCGCGACCCGACGCTGCGCGGGTTCGCCCAGGCCACGCAGGACGCCCGCGCGGGCAAGCTCGCCGCCGACGGCGAACAGACCCAGATTGACTTCGCCCGCGAGGCGAAACTCGGCGTTCCCGGCCTGCTGCGCGCGGGCCCGCGGCGCCCGCAGCCGAACTGGAGCAGGCCCCTCGAGGTACTCCTCACCGGATCGACCGGGTTCCTCGGGGCCCACCTGCTGCACGAACTGCTGGCCACCACCACCGCGCGGGTCTGGTGCCTGGTCCGGGCGCGCGACGGCGCGCACGCGCTGCAGCGCATCACGGACGCCGCCGCGCGCTACGAACTCGGCGACCTGCCTGGCGACCGCGTGGTGCCGCTGCCCGGCGACCTCGCCTCGCCCCGACCTCGGCCTGTCCCCCGGCGAATTCCGCGAGCTCGCCCGGAGCACCGACGTCATCTACCACGCGGGCGCGGTGGTGAACTTCATCTACCCGTACGAGGAACTGCGGGCCGCCAACGTGGCGGGCACCCGCGAGGTGATCCGGCTGGCCAGCCTCGGCCGCGGCATTCCGGTCCACTATGTGTCCAGCACCGCGGTGCTCGCGGGCCTCGGCGTCATGGGCGTGCGCGAGGTAACCGAGGACACGCCCCTTGCGTATCCTGACCGCCTCGGCGTCGGCTACGTGGAGACCAAGTTCGTGGCGGAAGAACTGCTCAGGAGCGCCGGGCGGGCGGGCCTGCCCGTCGCGATCTACCGCCCGCTGGACATCATCGGGAGCCGCCGGACCGGCGCCTGGAATACCGCGACCGAGATGTGCGCGCTGATCAGGTTCATCACCGACACCGGCCTGGCTCCCGGCATCGACCTGCCGCTCGACTTCGTCCCCGCCGACACCTGCGCGGCGGCCATCCGGCACATCTCCTCGCTCGACGAGGCGACGGGGCGCACCTACCATCTCGCCAGCCCCCGATACGCCCTGCTCGGATCCCTCGTCGAGCGGCTCCGCGACCACGGGTTCGAAGTCAGCGAGATACCGTTTGACGATTGGGTGAGCGAACTGCTGCGCTATGCCGCCCAGAACCCGTCCCACCCGATGACACCGTTCCTGCCGCTGTTCGTTGACCTGACAAAAAATCCGGGCTCACCCTGGCGGAGATGTACCTGGAGCACATCTTCCCGAACTACACCCGGTCGAATACCGAGCAGGCGCTCAGGGGCAGCGGAGTGGCCTTCCCGCCCATCGACGGCCGGCTTCTCGACCCCAACATCGCCCGCCTGATCGCGACGGGATACCTGAGAGCCCCGGGCCAGCCGCCCGCCCGCCCTTCACCCGAGGCGGAGCCAGGTACCGGCCGGTCCGCTGATGCCGGTCCGCCACTATCCGGACTGGGAGTCGTTCGAAATCGCCCCGGAGGCCAGCGACAGCCCGGTCGCGTTCGGCGCGGACCTGAGCCCGGCCAGCGTGCTCGGCGCGTACCGGCGAGGGATCATCCCGTTTCCCGCGCCCGATGAGCATTTCCGCACCATCAACGAATTCCGGTACGAGGACCAGGTGGCGGAGGGGACGATCGGCCTGGTCGGCGAGGCGGCGGCAGGCGGGCCGGGCGACGACCCGTACGGGGTGGCGTGGTGGTCACCCGACCCGAGGCCGGTGCTCAGCGTGGACCAGGTCCACCTCGGGCGCAACATCAGGAAGCAACTGCGCCGCGGCGACGAGCGGACGACCGCCAACACCAGGTTCCGTCAGGTCGCCGAGGCGTGCCGCGCGGGCCGCGAGCCGAGGTGGCTGACCGACCCGCTGCTGGGTTCCCTGATCGAACTGCATCAGGAAGGCTGGGCGCACAGCATCGAGGTGTGGCTGGACGGTGACCTGATCGGCGGCGCGATGGGGATCGGCATCGGCCGCACCATCAGCGGAGACTCGCTGTTCGGCCGGCATCCCGGCGCGGCGGCGATCGCGGTCGCGGACCTGGCGGCGCGCCTGGGGCGGCTGGCGGCCTGCTCGTCGACGCGCAGTGGGACAGCCCCTTCCTGCGGTCGCTCGGCGCCGCGCCGATGCCGCGAGAGCGCTACCTGCCGCTGCTCGGGCTCTCGGCGGAGCGGATAGCGCTCCCCGCTCAGCCGCTCCCCGCGCGGCGGCTAAGCCCGGACGTCCTAACGGTGACTACGTGAGTGACGTGATCGGTGATAGGGTAGATTGGGTCATGGAGGATGGTAGCGATAGTGGGGGGTGGGCGACGGCTTAGTTTGGGGAGGGTTGAGTTAGGAGTCGGGTGGGTGGCAGCCTGATGGTTGGGGGGGGAGTTGGTGAGGTTTGGGGGTGGTGGGGGGGGTCCGGGACCTTGGCCGGACTGATCGTTTGCATCGACCTAGCCGGTCAGGCGGCTAAAGACTGGTATGGGGGAGTGTCCCGGCTTTCCGGGAGCTATGATTGTGATGTGGGGAGGGACGAGTGATGACCGGGGTGTGACGTACCGGCGGACGGCGGCCGGTGGTGTTCTCGCCGTTCGGCCTGGGCGTGCTCGACCTCACGGCGGCAAGTACGTCTACGACGAGGCCGCCCGCTCCGGCTTCTCGGAGGGGACGGGGGAGGCCTGGAACGTCATAGGTCTGTCCGGGGGCGCCCGGCTATTCGGGTTGGGCTTTCTGGCGGTGTCGGGGCAGCTGGAGGAGGGGGGATGACGAGTCGGTAGGGGCAGGCACCTCACGTGGAGCGAATTGAAGGGTGGGAGTGCAGAGAGGTCGTTGGGGTGTGTAGTCGCTGGTTTGGGTTGCGCCTTGTCATGGGGGGGGTGGGGGTAGGGTGGCAGGACTGGGGAGCGGGAGGGTCCGGGATCGGGGTCACTAAGGGTGGAGTCGCAGTATCCAGGCCGGGTCCGCGCCGGGTGCAGCTGGGCCGCCGTCCCGACCCCCAGCCCCCGAATAAGTTTTCTTGGGTTGACCCGATCGCCGGTGACGCGTGGGCTGGGGGCCGGTCCCTGAGCGCTGGAGGCGACGTCAGTGCTTTCATGAGCTGGAACGGAACGGCTGCAGGCCACGTCGAGCCGCAGGGGTAGTAGGGGTAGGAGGGATCGTCTCGGCCAGGAACGCCTGGGCGGTGGGTTGTGGGCGGAGGAGGGGGGGATAGGGGGGAAGTTGGGGGGGTACGGGACAGGGGGGGTGAGAAGGGAGGGAGGAAGAGGGAGGGGGGGGGAGGGGGGGGAAGGGGAGGGAGGGGGAGGAGGGGGGGTAGGGGGGGGACTGGGAGTGGGGGGAGGGGGACAGGGGAGGGAGAGGAGTGGGGGGAGGAGGATGGGGGGAGGGGGAGGGGGGGGACGGGCGGATGCCGGGGCGCGGCAATACGGGGTGCCACAGGAGCAGTTTGCGACCGTGACGCCGTGGCAAGCTACCTCTATGACAGACGACACGCCAGAGCCCGTCCACAAGCACAAGGCCACGGCGGCGCTGGACGAATTCATGGCGACCGTACCGCGCCACCTCCGCATGGGGCAGGGCAACCCGCTGGAAGAGCTCGGCCTGGCGAAGTCCGCGGACGAGCTGCAGAATTGGCGGTCGGATATCCCCGGTGCAGGAGGGGACCCGAACAGGGTTTCGGCGCAGAAGAAGCGACCGAAGACCAAGAACTGTTTTCGAAGCGCGGGAACAGCTCCGGTTAGGCCTCCGTAGAGACTCCGGCCCGCGGCTACCGATCCGACCGCCGGAGCTTCCTGCGCCAAGCACTTCTGCAGCGGCCATGCGCCCGGGGTCAAGGCCACCTGCGACCTGCTCGATCATGAGGGCAGATGGTGTCCGTGAGCGAGGTTTTCTTACTCGGATGCCGCGAACTCCGTCAGGGACAGGTTGTTGCCGTCGGGGTCGAGGAACCACGCGATCTTCGCGCCTCCTGGTGCCGTCCACACGCCGCGCTCGTCTTGACCCATTCCCTCGTACCGCGTGAAGTGCACCCCTCGCGCAGTGAGCTGGTCAATCATCGACGTGATGTCTGCTACGCTCCACCCCAGGATCGTGTAGGGAGCAGCCATCGGCTGCTCGACGGCAGTCAGCCGCAGCATCGTCCCGTGGGCGTTTGCAACGAGCGTGAACGGACTCCCTCGATGATGGGCAGCCCGAGTGTCTCCCCGTAGAACTGCCTGGCCGTGTCAGGTCCGATACCCCGACGAAGCCGATCAAGGCACTGCGCTCCAGCATTGGCTCTCCCGGCTGGTTCGATGGCGTCCCGGCCTGGCGGTCAGCAGTCATCATGACAGGTGGGGATCGTCACGCGGCCGGCCGGCCACCGAGGACAGCTTCATCTCGTCCGCGACCAGATCGCCGCAATCGGAGACCGTCATGCGGATCGAACGACCGGGAGAGGGGGGGAGGGGGAGGGAGAGGGGGGGGAGGCGGACGCGTTCAGGGGGGGGGCAGAGGAGGCAAGAGGGGGGGGGGGGGGCGAAAGAGGAGCGCATCGCGGGGCAGGACAATAATTGTGGGGCGGAGTTTAGGCTGCCACCCCTTCATCGGTCACAGACCAGCCGACGAGCAGTAGCTACCCCGGCCATGAAATCTCTTAACGGCGGTCACAGTCTGCCGCTATTCCCGCATCTGCCATCCAGGTGGACGGCCCGGGTACTTTGTTCACGACGACAACCACAGGATTTCCGTCCGGTATTTCTGGCCTTGCGCCGTTTACCTGCGACCCGGATTGGGGCGGCGGCCAGGGGGCATTATGGCCTTTGTGGCATGTCCAGGGGGCCGGGGGTGCATGGTGACGACGGCAACCTTCCGCTCCCCGGGGGCGGGCGTCAGCATGAAAGCAGTCGCAGTCTTCCCCGGACCTCAAGAGGTCAAGGTCGTCGAGCAGGAATTCCCCCGGCTCACCCAGCCGGACCAGGTCATGCTGCGGATGCTCGACATCGGCATCTGCGGCACCGACAAGGAGATCTGCTCCTTCGAGTACGGAACCCCGCCACCGGGAGATGACTACCTGGTCATCGGGCACGAGTCGCTGGCCGAGGTCGTGGACGTGGGGACGGCGGTCGAGCGCCTGGCGCCGGGAGACCTCGTCGTACCGTCGGTGCGCCGCCCGTGTCCGCACCCGGGCTGCCTGGCCTGCCGTTCCGGGCACCAGGACTACTGCTACACGGGGGACTTCAGCGAACGCGGCATCAAGGAAGCCCACGGCTACATGACCGAGTACGTGGTTGACCATGAGCGGTACATGAACGTCGTGCCGCCGCATCTGCGGGACATCGCCGTCCTGGCCGAGCCGCTCACCATTGCCGAGAAGGCCCTGGCGCAGATTCTCTGGATGATGCAGCAGCGACCGCCCTGGATCGACCCGGAAACGCCCAGCGAGGAACGGGGCCAGGGACTCTCGGCGCTGGTGCTCGGCATCGGGCCGGTCGGGCTGCTGGGGGCGATGGTGCTCGTCACGGCCGGCTTCACCACGTACGTCTACTCCCGCGAGCTGCCGCCCAGCCCGCGGATCGACCTGGTCGAGGCCATCGGGGCGACCTATGTCTCGTCCCAGACCGCCACGTTCGGGCAGCTGGCGGAACAGATCGGCAACATCGACCTGATCTACGAAGCGGTCGGGCACTCGCACTTCGCCCTGCAGGCGCTCAAGGTCCTGGGCACCAACGGCATCTTCGTGCTGACCGGCGTCCCGGGCCTGCAAGCCTTCGTCGAGACGGATCCGGCCCATCAGATGCGGGAGATGGTCCTGAAGAACCAGGTGCTGCTGGGCACGGTGAACGCCGGGCCGGACGCCTTCGCGTCCGCGCTCCGCGACCTCGACCGCTTCCGCCGCCACTGGCCGGCCGTGGTATCGACGCTCATCGCCGGCCGCTACCCGCCCGAGCAGGCGCCGGACCTGATCCTCGGCAGGCCGGCCGGCATCAAGAGCGTCATCGCTTTCTGACCGGGACCTAAGACTTTGTGACCGAGACCTGAGACCAGACTTGACGCAGACCAGAGCCCAGAAAGGACACGGACACCGTGCCTGAGGATCCGCCCAACGGGCAGCACGTCCCCGACCCGGCCTCGCTGACGGCCGAGGAACAGCGCCTGCAGGAAGCCCGGACGGGCGTTGCGTGGCGAGCCTGGGGACCTTACCTCAGCGAGCGGCAATGGGGCACGGTCCGGGAGGACTACAGCGACGACGGAGACGCCTGGTCCTACTTCAGCCACGACCAGGCCCGGTCCCGCGCGTACCGGTGGGGTGAGGATGGCATCGCCGGGATCAGCGACGACAAGCAGCGGCTGTGCCTGGCTCTCGCGCTGTGGAACGAGCGGGACCCGATCCTGAAGGAACGCCTGTTCGGCCTGACCAACGCCGAGGGCAACCATGGCGAGGACGTCAAGGAGTACTACTTCTACGTCGATAACCTGCCGACGCACAGCTACGAGCGCTACCTCTACAAGTACCCGCAGGCCGAATTCCCCTATAACGACCTGGTGGCGGTGAACCGGGCCCGGTCGCGGCATGACATGGAATACGAGCTCCTCGATACGGGTGTCTTCGAGGACGGGCGTTATTTCGATGTCGAGGTGGAGCACGCGAAGAGCGGGCCGGAAGACATCCTGTGCCGCATCACCGTGCACAACCGCTCGGACCGGGACGCCGCGCTGCACGTGCTGCCCACCCTGTGGTTCCGCAACACGTGGTCCTGGGAAGCCGGCGAACCCAAGCCCCGCGTCGCCCGGGTCGCATCCGCGAACCCGGTCGCCCGGGCCGAGCACCAGGAACTCGGCGTCTTCTACCTGCACGCCGAGCCGCAGGCCAGCCTGCTGTTCTGTGAGAACGAGACGAACACGGCGCGCACGTTCGGCGCCGAGCCGGCGACACGCTTCCCCAAGGACGGCATCGGCGACCACCTGCTGCACGGCGCCGGCACCGTCAACCCCGCCGAGGAGGGAACCAAGGTGGCGGCGGCGGTCCGGCTCTCCGTGCCGGCCGGCGGGCAGGCCGCGGTGCTGGTCCGGCTCACCCGGGAGGGCCCGGAGACGCTCACCGCGCCCTTCGACGGCGCCGGCGAGCTCATCGCGCGGCGGCGGGCCGAGGCCGACGACTTCTACGAGGCCATCACCCCGCCGTCGGTGCCCGATGACGCGAAGGCGGTCATGCGCCAGGCCCTGGCCGGGATGCTCTGGTCGAAGCAGTGCTACTACTTCGACGTGGACCGCTGGCTGCGCGAGCGCCATCTGCACCCGTTGCGGTCGCCCGCCTGGCGGGGAAGCCGCAACGAGTCCTGGTTCCACATGTTCAACCATGACGTCGTGTCGATGCCCGACAAGTGGGAGTACCCCTGGTACGCCGCCTGGGACCTGGCTTTCCATTGCATTCCGCTGGCCATGGTTGACCCTGACTTCGCGAAAAGCCAGATCGACCTGATGCTGTCCCAGGACTACCTCCACCCCAACGGCCAGATGCCGGCCTACGAGTGGAACTTCGGCGACGTGAACCCGCCGGTGCACGCCTTCGCGACCCTCTTCCTGCAGAACCTGGAGTCGGGCCTCGGCGAGGTTGACCTGACCTTTCTGCAGGAGGGTTTCGCGCGGCTGCTGCTGAACTTCACCTGGTGGGTGAATCGCAAGGACCCCTCGGGCCGCAACGCGTTCGAAGGCGGCTTCCTCGGCCTGGACAACATCGGTGTCTTCGACCGCAGTGCCGCCCTCCCCGGCGGCGGGCGGCTGGAGCAGGCGGACGGCACCGCCTGGATGGCGCTGTTCAGCCAGAACATGCTCGAAATGTCCCTGGCCCTGCTCGAGCACGACCCGAGCTACGAGCAGTTCACGCTCAAGTTCGTCGAGCACTTCTTCTGGATCGCCGCCGCGGTGGATCCGATCGGTGAGCACCCCGACGAGATGTGGGACGAGGAGGACGGCTTCTTCTACGACGTGCTGCGCCTTCCCGACGGCACGGGCGCCCGGATCAAGGTCCGGTCGCTGGTGGGCCTGCTGCCGCTGTGCGCCACGACGGTGATCGAGGCCGACATGCTGGAACGCTTCCCGCAGATCACCGCGAAGGTGGGGGCCTTCCTGGAGCGCAACCAGGACCTGCTGGCCAACATCGCTGACCCGCTCGTGCCCGGCGCGCACGGCCGGCGGCTGCTGTCCCTGGTGAACGAGGACAAGCTGCGCCGTATCCTCGCGCGGATGCTGGACGAGGAGCGTTTCCTCGGCCCGCACGGGATCCGCTCGATCTCCCGGTGGCACCTCGATCATCCCTACAGCTTCAGCGCCGGCGGGGCCGACCATACGGTGCAGTACGAGCCGGCCGAGTCGACCAGCGGAATGTTCGGCGGCAACTCCAACTGGCGCGGGCCGGTCTGGTTCCCGATCAACCTGCTGCTGATCCGGGCCCTGCTGCAGCACTACCGCTACTACGGCGACGACCTGAAGGTCGAGTGCCCGACCGGTTCGGGCACGATGATGACCCTGTTCGAGGTCTCGCAGGAGCTGTCCCGGCGTCTGGCCGCCACCTTCCTGCGCGACGACGAGGGCCGGCGGCCCGTCTACGGCGGGACCAGGATGTTCCAGGAGGACCCGCACTGGCGGGACCTCATCCTGTTCTACGAGTACTTCCACGGCGACAACGGAGCCGGCCTCGGTGCCTCACATCAGACCGGGTGGACCGGGCTGGTCGCCAGGCTGATCCAGAGCAGCGGCCAGTTCGACGCCGCGTCCGTGCTCAACGACCGCACGCTGGCCGATGGCCAAGTCCTACCGGCGCCTGGCCGCCGAACCGGTCGGGGACGTCACCGCCGCCCGCGAAGCCCGCGGGGTGCGGGAACCAGAGTCCGCTCCCTGACCGGAGTTGGCCGCGCTCAGCTGAAGGTGACGGTGAGCTCGGCGATCAGGTCGCCGCTCCAGCGCAAGGTCATGGTGCCTGTGCCGCCGTTGTCCCAGGTGAACCAGAGTTCGTCGACGTTGCCGGAGGAAACGGCACGGGTAACTGTGAGCGTGTCCGAGGGCGGCTGGGACACGTATCCGGTGGCGATCGCTTCGCGCCCGGTAAACGGGCCGGCTGGTACGCCGGCGAAGCGCATCGTCGCATCCGAGGCGAAGCGGCCGGCGAAGGCTTCCCAGTCGCCAGATCGGACGCTGTCGTTGAACGCCGCGACGTGCTCGGCGGCCCGCGGGCTGATCGGTTCTCCGCGCATCTCAGCTCCGGGGTCAGGAATCGCCGAAGTGGTACTGCAGGACGAGAAACACCTGCTGGGACAGGTCCCGGGTCATGACCGTGGCGTCGGCGGGCAGGCTGAGGGTGGCCTGCCCGGTGGCGCCGCTCAGCCCGGCCGACAGTCCGGCGAGATCCTCCGCCGGGCGTCACTGACGCCAGGGCTCCCGCGCTGTCCGCGTACAGGGTCAGCGCGTCGACCGTCAGCTTCCTGGCGCTCTGCACCCAGTAGGGGAAGAACTGCTTGTCCAGCGTGAGGCTAAAGTCCCCGGTGCCGTTCACGAACGCCGACCACTGCGTCGGGAAGTCATAGCGCAGGCAGAACAGCAGGGCCTGGCTGCTCTGGCCGGCCGTGTCGAGCATCGTGGTCAGCTCTTTGGTGGCCTGCGCGGCCAGCGGATCACCCGCCTGCCGGGCGGTGTACCGGATATGCAGGATGACGTCGGAGATCGTGGTGTAGTCGAAGGAGCGCAGCTGCGGCGGGCAGGGACAGGTTCCAGGTGCTGATCGCGCCCGCGCCCTCGAACGGCAGGAACCGCTCGTCCCGCAGGCTGGTCTCGAACATCCCGGCGTCGTTCGTGCCGCCGCTGGTCACGATGGTGTCGGTGGCCCCGAAGTAGTCTGCGAAGCGGTCGTCCGCCTGGGTGGTGTCCCGCGCGTACTTGCCGCTGGCCAGCAGCGGCGAGACCCGCACGGTGC
The DNA here is from genome assembly GCA_963781085.1 of uncultured Actinomycetes bacterium. Classification (GTDB taxonomy): domain Bacteria; phylum Actinomycetota; class Actinomycetes; order Streptosporangiales; family Streptosporangiaceae; genus RYN-230. The sequence goes on along the minus strand of CAWAES010000016.1, from coordinate 28,925 downwards.
TGCTTTGCAGGCTCAGCTCGCAGTTGAGGCTGGTGTACGGCCCGACCACCGACGGGACGGACAGGCTGACGTTCTTGATCCGCCGCATGTAGTGGCCGGGGCAGTCCCGGTCGTAGAGCCATTCGGGCACGGTGACGCGTGCACGATCCGGTGGTCCGCAGGGCCAGCAGGGCGACCGGGTCGAGCTGGCGCAGCGACACGTGCCGGGTCAGCTCCAGCTCCCGCTTGTTGTTGTCGTGGTAGGCCATCTCCATCCGCTTGATATCGAGATGCAGCGCCTCGCCGGACAGCAGCCCCTGGTGGCCGGAGTCCCAGTAGTTGAACTGGATGAACTGGGTCGCGTCCAGCTCCGGCCGCATCAGCTCCTGCTTCATGGTCTGCTCGGCCTGGCGGGCCGTGTCGCAGGCGAACCGGTAGTACTGGTAGTACAGGGCGGACAGGTCGCTCTGCATCCAGCTGTAGAAGACCGCGCTGGTGAACTTGCCCTGCAGGAAGGCCTGGACGTCCTGGGCCTGCTGGACCTGGGTCTGGACCGTCTGGTAGTCGTGGTAGGCGATCTGCTCGGCGATCAGCGAGGCGATGATCTGCCGGCCGATCTGGGCCAGCTCGCGCGCGGCCAGGTTGGCCTGCAGGGTCCACTCGTCGGCCCGCCGCTGATAGCCGGCGGTCCGCCCGGCGATGCCCGCCTGGTCCTGGTGCCAGCCCGCGAACACCTCGGCGGTGTCGGCTAGGATCTTGGCCACGCCGGCCAGGGTCTGCCCGTCGAACAGCTTGGAGTGCACGCCCATGCCCCAGAAAGCCAGATGTGCTTCCGCGCTGGGAATCGGATAGACGGCGGCGGCGACGGCGTTGCTGATATTCGCCGCCAGCCGGTAGTCCCGGGCCTGCGGTCAGGTGCGTGTTGAGTTCGGCGTCCTCGTTCTTGTCCAGGTACAGCTGGCCCGCGCCGGTCGCGCCGGACTGGGTGGACGGCGAGGTGCCCTGGGCCGGCTGCAGCGGGTTGTAGGCCAGGGTCGCGATCGCGAGGTCGTACTCGCCGACCAGCGCGCTGTAGGTGTCGGCGAAGTTCGCCTCGGTCAGCTCGCGGCGGTCCGGGGTGAAGTCGGGCGGCACGGTGGCCTGGTCCGGGGCCAGGTTGAGCAGCCGCAGGTAGTAGGTGTAGCGCTCGAGGGTGGCGGCCCGCGTTTTCAGCAGCCCGTTGGTGTTCTCCTGGGCGTGCTGCCACTCCAGGTAGCGCACGTTCTGGGTCATCTGCTGCAGCGCGATCTCGTGTCCTTGCCGCAGCAGCGCCAGCTGCTCGGCGTCGCCCTTCTCCAGGGCGCCGAGCAGCTCGCTGCCGAGCGAGCGCACCTCGCCGGCGATCTCCAGCGCCTTCTGGATCAGCAGCAGCGAGCGGACCGGGCCGAGCGGCTGGTTCAGGCCGCTGACGATGCTGCCGGTGTCGATGCCGGCCGCGGCCGCCGCCGCGAGCATGCCGGGATCGAGCGGCGGGTCGAACAGCGGGAGCTGCTGGACCACGCCCTGGATGTTCTCGCTGTTGCGGATCTTGAACAGCCGGTCGGCGACGGTGTCCCAGTAGCCGAGCAGGTTCTGGTTCTGCGGGATGCAGAAGTACAGCGAGCGCCCGATGCCGAACAGCGCGCCGCTCTGGTCGCCCGGGTCGCCTCCGCCGGGCGCCGGCGCGGACACGAGGTTGAACGGGAACTGGGCCTCCAGGCTGACCAGCGCGTCGGACATGCGGTCCAGGCCCGCCTGCTTGAGCTGCCGGAAGTTCTTCGGGCTGGCGGCCGTGGCCTGCGGCATGACCTGGGGCCGCGGCCCCAGGATGTCGGCGGCCAGGACGTAGCAGAGGGTGGCCTCGTTCAGCGTCTCGATGGTGTCCGCCAGGAACAGGCTGTCTCCCCAGGCGATCAGGTTGTCCAGGTACTTCATCACCACGTACCACTGGTAGGCGCTGGGCCGGGTGCGGGCCACCAGGTGCGGGTCGAACGGGTTGGCCAGGATGCCGTTGTAGCCGGTGATGACGTCCGTCTTGGCCTGGATCTGCGCCGCGCTGAGCTGTGAGTCGGGGGTGCTCAGCAGGGCGACCAGCGTGTTGATGTCACTCGATGCCCTGGCCGTTGCGGAACACGAACGACTTCCAGAAGCGCTCCGGGGGCGGCACGGTGGTGTCGGTGCTGGTCGGGTCGAAGACGAGATGGAACCATTTCTGCGCTTCGGCGAAGCGCTGATTGCCGCTGAGGTGGACCGCGATCATGACCGGGATGTGGAACAGCAGCTCCCAGTTGTAGTTCGCGTACGGGCCGCCGATCGAGACGTCGATGTCCTGGTCCTCCAGCGCGACCGACACGGTCGCGGCGTCCAGCAGCGTGTAGTCAGCCGTGGAGTAGGCATAGTGCAGCGATTCCAGGAAGACCGGATCCAGCATCCCGGCCACCGAAGTCTGGTTCAGCTTCTGGATGAGGTTGCCCACGAACGGGTGAAAGAAGTTCCCGAACGTGTAGGAGAACTTCTCCTGGTACGGCAGGCGGAGGATGGCGCCGTCGCCGTCCTGGCTGGTGCCCAGCTGGTAGACCAGCCCGATGTCGCCGGCGTTGTGAAAGGCGCCCAACCCGTCAACCTCACGCATGACCGTCAGCCTCCTTGTCCATTGGTCGCCGCGGGGCCGGATGGCAGGCTCCCGATGGGCGAGATGAGCTGGCCCTGGTAGGTGATCGCCTGCGGCAGGGCCAGGGCGGCCTTGATGTTCGTGCCCGCCGAGATGAAGCGCTGGACGGCCGCCGGGTCGCCGGCCGCAGCGGTGGCGGCCAGGACTTCCGGCGGCGTGGCCGCGGTGACCGGCTGGCCCAGCACGACCGGGGAGATCGCCAGCCCGGAGGCGAGCACGCCGGGACTGGCCGACAGGATCCCGAAGCCCGTGAACCACCGGATCGGGACCAGGCGCTCCGTGGTGGTCACGTAGAACAGGTGCTGCCGGTCCTCGTAGAGGAAGGGGGCGTCCCACGCGTCGGGCAGCCAGGGCTGCGGCTGGACGTACCGGGGCTGCCAGCTGTACTGCAGGACGCTGCTCGCATACATCGCCGGGCGGCCCTGGGCGGGCAGGTAGCCGATCCCGAACGTGCCGCTGCCGTATCCCCCGGTATACGGCTGCGCCGGGGGGAAGGACCGGGCGGGGCCCGGCGGGCCGAGCAGTGACGAAATCGTCAGGAAGATCGGCCATTCGATGGGATGGCCCCCGAAGGTGCCACGCCAAAAGCCCATGACCTTGATGTCCTCGAAACAGACCGGCAGGCTGTGCGTGTTGTACAGGACGAACCCGCCGTCCGGCGACTGCCCGGGCACCGATATGTCCAGGATGAGCGCGCCGTCCGGCAGGGTGAACTGGGTGTTGTAGAGCATGCTCATGAGCTGCGGGCTCATCAGCTCCGCGGGCGCGATCTGGATCAAAGTCCGGTAGTTCTCGAACGCCCCTGGGCCGGCCGTGTCGAACTGGCCCAGGGTGGTCGGGTGGTTGACGTCAGAGGTCTTGGTGGGCTGCCATTTCCCGTTGTAGAACTCTGCCCAGCACAAGACGGCCTGGACGGTGACGGACTTCTGGCTGGCGTTGCTCGCGGCCGCGGCGGTGAAGCTGGCCAGATCGCTGACCGGCATGTCCGCGAGCGTCCCGTCGCCGGAGGTCGAGGTGACCTGGGCCTGGGCCGGCTGGGCTTGCTTGACGACCTTGAGCCAGAACAGGAACAGCCGGCCGTTCCAGACCACCGGGGTGACCGGCATGTCCTCGCAGTCGATCGCTCACCTGGCTCCACGGGGTCCAGGAGCCCGAGGTCAGCTCCCGGAAGTAGTACTTGCGGTTCGCGCCTGCCGTCCTGGCCACGACGTAGCAGGTCTCGTCGGTGTCCGCGGCGCCCGGCTGGTAGTACATCCCGCACGGCTCCAGCTTGGCGACCTCCTCCAGGCCGCTGAGGTAGTCGAGGTAGGCGCTGGCCGCGGCGTCGTCGGTGATGTCGCCCTGCAGCAGGCTGCTCATCATCTGCTGGAAGATCGGCGACTGGTTGTCGCGCAGCTCGGGGTAGAGCCAGTTCTCCGGCCAGAGGAACACCTCACGGTTGGCCTGCCAGACGCGGTACCGCTTCATCCACGTCCACTGCGACGTGGCGACGTCGGACGGGCTGGTCAGCGGTTCGAGGTTGCGGATGATCCGCTCGACGAACAGCTGGACCGCGGACAGGGCGAGCCGGATCCGCGACGTCTGCACCGCGGGCTGCGTCTGCGTGTCGATCAGGAAGTACTCATAGAGGCTGTCCGCCGTGCCGAAGGCCGGCCCGGGCGGTGCGGCCTGCAGGGTGGCGCCGGCCGGCAGGCCAGCCAGGATTCCCGTGCTGATCGTGACGGTGGTCCCGGCGACGGCGCTCACCATCGTCCCGGGGGCGACGCTGACCCCCTGGACGAGCATGCCCGCGGCGACCCCGGTGACGGCGGCGCAGCTGAGGTCGGTGGCGCCGGCGGCTGCGGCGGCGGTGGTCGTCAGGCTGACCGTGGACTGGGCGTAGCCGTCACCCAGCTTCTGCAGGATGTAGGCCACGAGCGCGTCACGCTGCTGGATCCGCGCGGCGTCGTTGATCGGGCGGATCACGGTCAGCCAGTCCGCCTCGGCGTAGCGGGTCCGCAGCGCCGACTGCAGGGCGCTGACGGTGGTGGCCGACGGCGCGTTGGTGATCGCTGAGATGAGCGCCGGCGCGGTCAGCCGGGAAGCCTGGACCAGACTGTAGGCGTCGAAGACCCGGCGGAAGTTCTGCACCACGGACAAGCTGGCCGGGTCGGCGGTGCCGAAGAAGTGGGCGAGCAGGGCGTCCACCGAGCTCTGCGACCATCCGGTCAGGCTGGCCAGGGCGCTCTGGCCGCCGGGCAGGGTGGCGGCCGGGTTGGCGAGCACGGCCAGGAGACGGCCGTCGGACGGGGACAGGGCCTGCTTGACGCGCGAGAAGTCCAGCAGGGCGCCCAGCACTCCGGCCAGGCTCGCGGCCGGGCCCAGGCCGGGATCACCCTGCGCGGCGAGGAGGTTCAGCCAGCCGGCCTGCAGGCTGCTCGCGGTGGCCAGGTAGCCGAGCTCGGCCGGGGTCAGGGACAGCCCGGTGGCCAGGTTCGCGGCCTTGAGGAACCGGACGTAGCTGTGGCTCAGGCGGCCGGTCAGCGTGGCCGGGTAGAGGTACTCACCCGGGATGATCTGCCAGCCCAGGCCCAGGCTTTGCCAGCTCACCGACAGGGTGGTCTTGATCGAGGTGGCGGTCAGGGTGATAGGGGCCAGCGCCCCGGCCACGAGTGAGACCGGGGCCTGGTTCTGCCACACGCCGCCCGTTTGCTGCATCGCTACCGGCGCACCGGCGATCTCGAGGGTGAGCGCCGCGCCAGAGTCCGCGGTGACCCGGAAGTCGTACAGGCCGTCCTGGGGCACGGTGAGGTAGCCGCTCCAGGTTCCGGCGATCGGCCCGCCGCCGGAGCCGGGTGGCAGCTGGTTACCGCCCGGCTGCGGGTAAGACAGCACGGCGACCGCGTCGACGGCCTGGGCCGGGTCAGGTGGGGCGGCCAGGTCGTTGCCCAGGTAGAACTGGGCTGAGAGCCCCTGGGCTTCGATGGCGGTCAGGTCGGTGACCGCGGGCTGGGTCGCGTCGGCGTCGGCGTGCATGATCGCGGGATCCTGCAGCAGCGCGGCGGCGAGGCCGGGATCGGTGCCCGCGGCCGACGTCACCGCGGCCAGGGCCTGCTCCTGCTTGCGCTTGGTGGTCAGGAGGGGCAGGAAGCCGTCCAGCAGGGTCTGCCGTTTCACCTGAACCGGGTCGGTGGAGCCGACGTACGTGGTGTACAGCGGCGCCAGTTCCGGATAGCTGGCGAAGAACGGCGCCACGGCCTGCTGGCTCGCCGTTTCCAGGCCGGCCAGCGCGGTCGTCAGGCCCGGGTCGCCGGTGATGGCGGCGTCGATCGCGCCTTGCGCCGTCGCGTCGAGTACCCCGGCGAAGGTGAGCTGTTTGCTCAGGTCGTTGTAGCTGAGCTGGCCCTTCGAGGCCGCGACGACCGGCTGCGGCAGGGTCGTCTGGCCGGGCGGCGCCGAGTACGGGACCGACGTGGTGAAGGTGGCGTTCAGCAGGCCGAAGAAGAACGCGCTCGCGGTGCTGCCGTACACCAGGGTCATCAGGTTCTGGGCGATGCTCCCGTCGGGATCGTCCTGCAGGGTGAACTGGGCCTGTACCGCGGCGAAGTCCGCGCGCAGCGCGAAGGCCAGCCCGGTCACCTGGGCTGGGGCCGGGGCCGACGTGCCGCTGACGTCCTGGTTCCACATCAGGTACAGGGCCTGCTCGTTGGTCAGCCCGGCCGCGGCGATGTCGGTCAGCAGCCGGACGAAGCGCACGGCGGGTGGTTCGGCCGGCGCCGCGGAGCCGGGGTCCAGCGGCGCGAACGGGTCGAGGCCGGTGTACTCGCGCAGCAGCAGGAACTCCAGGACGCTCAGGCCCAGGGTGTGGGCCAGCCAGCCGTACCGGAACACCTCGCTGATGGTGTCCAGGGTCAGCGGAGTCGCCGGGCCGAAGCCGAGCGCCGTCGTGATCTGGCCGAATTCGGCGCCGGTCAGGTTGAACGCGGCGCACAGCGTGGACTGGTGGCCGAAAAGCGTCTGCGCGGCGTCGGTGAGCACGTTGCCGTAGCCGTCGTCGGCGAACGGCGGCGTCTGACGGCCCGCGGTGTACCCGCCGGCGGTGAGGGACGCGGTCAGCGTGAAGCTGGTCGTGGCGCTGGCGGCGGTCACGGTGATCACTCCGCCGGCCGCGGCCGCGCTGACCACGGAGTTCAGCGGCAGGCCGGTGACCGGGTCGGCCGTGTCGGTCGCGTTGACCAGGGCTGCGATGGCGGCCGCGATGGTCGCCGGGGTGTCGCCGGGGGCGGCCTGGTAGGCCAGCGGCAGGGTGTTGACCGTCGTGGTCAGCAGGACTCCGGCCGGGATGGTGCCCGACACCGTGGCCGTCGCTGTCTCCGCGAACGGGCCGGCCGCCGTGTAGCTCTCCGCCCCCGCGCTGACCGAGCAGGCCAGCGTGAATGGGGCAGCCGGGTCGGCGGAGCTGATCGTGATGACCCCGCCCGCGCTGGTGGCCGAGACCTCGCTGCCCAGCGGGAGCTGGGTGGCCGGGTCCAGCTGGACGGCGGCGCTGATCGTGGCGGCGACGCTGGCCGCGAGCGTGGCGGCGTCAGTATCGGCCGCGGTGGCCGTGTACGAGACCGGTACCGAGTTGATCGTCGTGACCAGGGTGTCGCCCGGGGCGACCGCGCCGCTGACCGTCGCGGTCTGCGCGGCGGGGACGGGCGGCGCGGCGGCGTAGGTGCCGGCGTGGCCCGGGGTGAGGGAGCAGGCCAGGGTGAAGGGCGCGCCCGCGTTCACGGTGAGGACGGTGACCACCGCGCCGGCGCTGGACGCGGCGACCAGGCTGCTGAGCGGAAGGCCGGAGAACGGATCGGGGACCGTCGTGTTGTTGATCATGGCGGCCAGGCCGGCCGCGATGGTGTCCGGGGTGTCCGCGGCCGCGACGGTGTAGGTGATCGGGACGCCGTCGACGGTCGCGGTCAGCGTGTCCCCCGCCGTCACGGTCCCGGCGACCGTGACGGTCTGCGACAGCGGCGAGGCGGCGGCCGCCGCGGCGGTCTCGGTGGCCCCGGCCGAGACCGAGCAGGCCAGCGTGAAGCCGGCCTGGATCGTGATGACGCCGCCCGCGCTCGTGGCGTGGAACCGGGCGTTGAGCGGCAGGCCGGACGCGGGGTCCGGGGTGGTCGCCGCGTTGAGGGCGGCGGCGACGGCCGCGGCGGCGGTGGCCGCCGTGTCTCCGGGCGCCACGGTGTAGGCCACCTGGCCGGGCTGGTCGCTGGGCAGGTTGATGGCGGTGTGCAGCACGTCGCCCACGTTGACTGTGGCGTCGACGGTCGCGGTCTGCGCGCCGGGATCTTGCTGCAGCAACGTCGGGGTGAGGAACATGGCCTGGTAGAGGGAGGCGGGGCCAGCGGTCCCGATCGGGGCCCAGCAGGCGAGCAGCTCGCGCAGTGTTAGCCCGGTTTGGGACTCCCCGGTCAGGGAGAGCTGGCTCATCACCCGGAACAGGAACCCGAGCCGCATGAGCAGCGCCTGGAAGCCGGCGTCCAGCAGCGGCCGGTTGGCCGCGTCGTGCGTGGCGTCGCTGGTGTCCGCGGGCACGTCGGCGGCCGGGTAGAGGGCCGCGATGACGTCGTCGGTGTGCTGGATGGACGCCGCGCCGCTGACGTCGCCGAGCAGCGGCCCGAGCTTGCGCCACAGGCGGATGAAGCGGATGAGCTTCAGGTAGTCCGTCCCGCTGAGCAGGTTGGCGGTGTTGCCGGGGTTGGAGTAGCGGAGCTGGAAGCTGGCCCCGGAGCAGTCGCCGGTGGTCCCGCCGGGCTCGCTGATGGTGATGAGGTCCATGATCAGCGGGTAGACGGCGGGCCCGGTCACCCAGTCCACCACCGCCTGGTAGTCGGCCGGGCTGGCGCCGCCGTACTGGGTGGCGTCGAGCCCGGCGGGCAGGGCGCTGATGAAGCTGGCCGCGATGGACTGCGGCGTGTTCAGGGTGTCGTGCAGGGCCTGCAGCGTCGCGAACGGCGCGTCGAGCTGCTGCAGCCGGGGGATGAGGGCAGCGTTCGGGTTGATGAACCGGGTCGCGACGATCGCGGTCAGGTCGTCGTAGGACACATCGAGGCGGCGTGAGAGGTCCTGCAGGCTCATGGCCTGCAGGTCCGCGAGCGCGCTGGCCTCCGGGAGCCCGTAGAGATCACCGAGCTGGAGGGCGGGGTCGGTGAACAGGCGGTACTCGTCCCGGGAGATGGCCAGCTGCTCGATGAGGATGTCTGACCAGCCGAAGCTGGTGGGGGTCGTCTGGTTGATCAGCTGGTCACCGGCCCGCAGGGTGGCCATGGCGTCGGGCAGCGCCAGGCCCAGGTGCTGCAGGTGCAGCCGGAGCAGGGCGAGCGGCCGGCTGAACGGCAGCGGCGGCGGGAAGAAGGCGTCCCGGAGGATGGCGTACGCGGCGTCGTCGGTGTACTGCGGGCTGGCCAGCAGCTCAGCGGAGCTGATCCCGTCGCCGGTGTCGTGTCCCTGGTACCCGTCCAGGGTCAGCCCGTTGGCCACGAAGTACTCGAGCGTCTCGTTGACGATGTCGATGTAGGGCAGCGCAGTGTTGGTGTTGGCGCAGGTCAGCGGCAGGTACTGCAGGTCGGGCCGGCGGCCGAGCAGGACGTCCTGCGGGTTGCTGAACCCGGCGCTGGGCGCGGGCTGGTCGATGTAGTTCAGCAGGTCGACGAGGTAGGCGGCCGGGCTCAGGATCGAGCTGCAGTCCGAGCAGCTGCAGTAGTCGAGGGACCCGAACAGGTCCTCGAGCGTGGGAGCGGCGACGGCCGGGTAGGACGGCGCGGCGGCCGGTGCTGACGGCGGCGGTGGCGGCGGGTAGCCGTACTGGACCGGGGCCTGCCCGCCGAGGCCGGGCGCGATGCGGCCGCCGAGGTAGGCGACGGCCACGCTCAGCGTGGCGGCGAAGATCTGCCGGGCCCGCGCGTGGATCGCGGCCGCGGCGTCGGGGCCGCCGAGCTGGCTGGCGAAGGCGCGGGTAAAGCCCTCCGCGTCGTAGCGGGTGACCGCGAACGCCGAGTCGAGGTTGTGCCGGAGCAGGACGCCCAGGCTCGCGTCGTCGGGGGTCAGCTGGTACGCCCGCTGCAGCCGCTTGACTTCCGTGACCACGGTGGGGGGGGTCCCGGTCAGGCCGGTCCGCGCAAGGTACGCCTCGACCGGCTCGGCGCCGATCTCGAACTGGCCCTGGTTCGCGGTCAGGAAACCGGCCACCTCGGTGGCGGTCTGCGCGAGTGCCGGTGACGGGCAGGGTGCCCTGGGCGACCTGGTCGGCCAGGACGGCGGTCGGGAACGCGATGCGGACCTGCGCGGCGAGCAGTTGCGCGTAGTTGCTGGCCTGCTCGTCGGCGTCCGCGCCGGGGATGCCGGGCGGGATCGACGAGCCGATGAGCGGCGCCCATTTGCCGGGCGTGTAGTAGCCGCGGGCGGCGAGATCCTGGGCCGAGGTCAGCGGGGCGGCGGCCTCGGCCGTCATCAGCGCCGACACCAGCGGCTGGTTGTTCACGGTCAGGGCGTAGAGCTGGCCGGTCATCTGCAGCTGAGCGTCGCCGCCGCCCCGAACAGCCGCTCGGCCTCCGGCCAGAAGCTGGCCCAGTCGCCCTGATGCTGCGCGTACAGCTGGGCGAACTGCCGCTGCTGGATCGCCTCAGGCAGGGTCGGTTGCAGCATCTCCTGCAGCGTGGATATCCCGGCCGCCGGGGCGGCGGTCAGCACCCGGGCCGCGCTCAGCACCTGGAAGCTCTGCACGGCGCCCGGTATGTCCCCGGCGAGCGACTGCGGGATGACGCCCTGGGCGGTGGCCTGCTGCCAGATGGCCTGGACGGTCCCGGGATCGACCTGGAACAGGCTGTCCGTGCTGGCCGGGAGGCCCGCCCGGAACAGGGCGTAGTAGAACTCGGGCTGCAGGCTCGAGGTCGCCAGCGGCCAGGCGGCGGTCTGGGCCGGGTCCGCCGCCGGGGGATCGTTAGGCGCGGTGATCTGGCTGAACTGGTCGGCGAGCGCGGCGAGGGCCACGGCGCGCGCGTCCCAGCCGGTCTTGTTGGCCAGGTAGGTGATGTCGCTCTGGCCGTTACCCTCCTGCAGCGCGCCGAGCGAGCCCGGGTAGGCCGCGCCGAGGTTCGCGGTCAGCGTCTCGTACTCGCTGGGCAGGCCGGCGGACCCGGCGGGCAGCACCACGTTGAGCACGACGGTCTGCGGGGCCGAGTAGCTGACCGGGGAGGCGGCCAGGAACTGGCCCCCGGCCAGGACCTGGGCCTGCAGGTCAGGCTGGGTCTTGTGGTGCCCGAGCAGGTACTTCAGGGAGATGGGCAGGCTGGTGAAGCTGAACTGGCCGCCGCTGCCGGTCTGGGTGGTGCCGAGCACCTGGTCGCCGCCGGTCTGGGTGGCTGCCGGCCACCTGGCCGCCGCCGACGTTCTTGTCGACGAGCTGGACGGTCAGGCCGGCCACTCCAGGCAGCGCGGGGCTGGTCACGGTCCCGGTCACCGTGTAGAGCGGATCGCCGGCGAAGCCGGCGGCTCCCCGGGCCCCACCGGAGGCTCCACGGGTGGGGCCGCCGGAGGCTCGGGCGGCCCGCCTGTCACCGGTGCGGCACCAATACCCGGGGGCTGGTCCAGCAGCTGGGTAGGGGCGTTCGCCGCCGCAACGCCCGGCGCGCTGACGGCGGGCTCGAAGCGCGCGCTGAGGTCGGCGAACCGGACCACGTCTGCGGGCTGCAGCACCCGCGGCTCGTCGATCCGCTCGTCGTTGACGAAGGTCCCGCCGGTGGAGTTCAGGTCCAGGATCGTCACCGCCCCGGACGCGTCGGTGATGACGAGGGCATGGCGGCGGCTCACGAACCGGTCTTCGAGGATCAGGTCCGCGGTGTCGGAGTGGCCGATCACCATCTGCGGCGCCGACAGCGACAAGACCAGGCCGACCTGATCAGGCGGCTCGCTCACGATCAGCCGTGGGTGGCGCTCATCATCTGTCACCATCCTGGATCTCCTCCCCCGCCGGGTATCACCTCTGAACCCGGCATGGACTGCTGTGAAATATCAGGGCCCGGTCGACTGACTCTGGAGTTCAGCCGCCCCTATACGCGAGGCGCCGTAACCTGCCTCGCGCATCCAGGGTGGTAGCAGTTGCAGGAACTGCGCGGCCCCAGTGACTTGCTCAGCCCCGTATGCCGCCTTGAACGCGCGCGTCATGAACTGGAAACGGAACGGATCTATAAGAGCATGCTCAGTGGCCCACATTGGGGTGACATTCCACGGACGGTTGAATATTGGCTCGTATCCCGCAATTGAGCGCTGCGGCACGAAATGAGACAGATCAATCCGTTCAACTCCGCCCGGGAACAGGGGATTGGGCCTGGCGCGAGCGGCCGCGTCGCCCAGCCCGTAGACCTCTTGAACATCACTTCGCACGGCGTTCCATACGCTGCTCTCGGGCAGGCCGAATTGGAACTCGCGTATGCCCATCCGGCCAAGTCCCATTGTGAGCGTGAGTCCGCCCTCGGTCAGGCCCCCGATGAGGGATCCTTTACTGAGGCCTTCCTCGCCACCCCAGTGAAGTGTCCCCGCCACCCCGCCGATGATCCCCCCGGGAGATCCGGCAAAGGCCACCACGTCGGCGGTGGCACGATTTATCTCCGCCTCTTGCGCGGGCGTGGTTACCCCGGTGTAGGACATGGCCAGTTCCGCGACGCCGACGGTGGTGCCGGCTATCCCGGCCGACAGGGAAAGGGTGCCCGCCAGCATGGCGGCCCAGCCCACCGGATTTGAGAGCAGGACGAGAACGCCCATCGCCAGGGCGACCCCGCCGATGATGGTCGTGAACCATCCCCGGCTCATCGTGCTGCGCCCCGATCCGGACCCCGACCCTGATGGAGCGGCGGATCCCTGGGGTTCCCCCTCAGCCCCAGACCCTCCAGGTTCAGTCGTGGGCGATTTCTTAGCCGAGCCTCCTTGTTTGAGCATCAGGGTGGGCAGTGCCGTCAGTGTCTATATACAAATAACTGTCAGGGTCGAAGGGGGGAAGGTTCCGTATGGTTTCATCGCGGTTTGCGTCGGGCGTGGCTTCCGGGGGCGCGGCCTGACGTCCTGTGGGATCGGTAAGCGATACCGGCCGCGACCTTGCATAAGCGTATGAATTAGGCCCGTCGGTCAGGCCGGCTGGGTCGCACGCTCGCCCATCGGCCGAGCCAGGGCGCGCAGTACCGGGCGCCGTGGTAATAGAGGTCGTTTTCCTCGTCGCGCTCTTTTCCGGTGTAGCGGTAGCGTTTCGGCAGGTCGGTCTGGGACGCTCACGGCCTGGTACGAGGTGCTGCCGAAGGGAAAGTACTCCTCGTAGGAGATGATGCCGGACCTGGTCGTCGAGTTCGAGCACGGCCGAGCCGAGATGATTGCCGTGCTGGTAGCGCACGAGCTGGGCGGGTGCCTTGTCGGTCCCGGCGGTCCGGGTCTCGACGAGCGCGATAGTGGTCCCGCCGTCGGACACGTGCAGCGTTTCGCGTTCCAGGGTGATCGTCGTGCCGTCGGCCGCGTACTCGCGGTAGATCTCGACGGCGCCGAGGTAGATCCGCTCGGTCTTCCGGCTGGCGGTCTGGCCCGCCGCGGCCTGCTGGTCGGTCACCTTGCGCACCCGCTGCCCGCTGGCGTCGTAGGTGTAGTAGGCCGTCTGCGGCGTGCCGCCGCCGCCCGCGGCCTGGCGGGCGGTGGACCGCAGCCGGTCGTCCTCGTCCCAGGTCAGCGAGGCCAGGTGCGGCATGAGCGTCATGTTGCCGTGGGCGTCGTAGGCGTAGGTGCCGGTGAACGGGCCGGCGGCCGGGTCGCCGGGCAGGCTGGTGGCGGTCAGCCGGTTACCGGTCTCGGTGGCGGCGATCTGCGAGGCCTCGGCGTAGCTGTAGCGGCGGGTCCAGCCCTGGGTGCCGACCCGGTGGGCCATGGCCAGGATGTTGCCGAGGGGGTCGTAGCTGTACGTCTCGGTGTAGGTGCCCATCGCGTTGCCGTCGCCGGGCTGCGGCAGGCCCATCCGGAACGAGTCGTCGTTGGTGACCTGGGCCGGCGGTGAGAGCCCGCCGCCGGTCTGGCCGAGGTGCTCGCGGCCGGTGGCGGCGATGAGCCGGTACAGCGGGTCGTAGGTGTAGCCCGCCGACGGCTCGACCCGCTGGTTGCGGAAGAAGATCACGTTCTGGGTGTCGGCGTCGTCCGCGATCCAGGTGATGTTTCCGGCCGGGTCGAAGTAGTAGGCCAGGTCCTGGACGGTCTGCTGGGCGGCGGCGAACGACCCGGGCCGGGTGGTGGTGAGCTGCGCCAGCCGGAAGGTCTGCGGGTCGTAGGCGTAGGCCGAGCCGGTCCCGTTGCCGTAGCTGATCGAGACCCGCTGGCCGCGCGCGTTGTAGCCGATGGCGGTGACCGCGTGCCGGTCGGCCGTGGCCGGGTCCAGCAGGGCGGCGGGCGCGGCCGCCTGCTGGAGCCAGGCGTCGACCTGGCTGGGCAGGCCCGCCTCGTCATAGCCGGGCTGGATGACGTCGGGTTTCATCGCCGGGCTGTGCGGCGTGACGATCTGGACGGGCCGGTTCAGCGCGTCGAACGCCGCCGTCCCGGTGAATCGGTCCCGGCCGCCGTCGCCGGCCGGCACCAGCCCGGCGGCGGCCGCGGCGGCGTCCAGCTGGGCGGCGGCGGTCAGGCTGGCCAGCGGCGTCCAGTCGACGGCCTGGTGATAGTCCGCGGCCAGCTGCCGGACGCTGGAGACCAGGTTGCCCGCGTAGTCGTACCGGCTGTTCTCGGTGAAGCCGGACATGTCGTAGTGCCGGAACATGCGGCCGCACAGGTTCGCCGCCGGCCTGCCCTTCGCCGTAGACCGACAGGTCGATGAGGATCTCGGCGGCGCCGGCCGTGCTGACGTAGCGGTGCGTCGGGCGCTGGGCCGGATCGTAGACGAGGCGGAACGCGTGGTCGCGCGCGTCCCAGCTGCGGATCGGCTGACCGGCGACGTTCATCAGGCCGCGCCGCGCGCCGCCGTCCGCGTTGACCCGGTAGAGGGCCTGGCCGGCCAGGTCGCTGCCGGCCAGGTACTGCACTCCGCCGCCCGGCTGCGGGTCACGGTAGACGTATTCCTCGGTCCGGCGGCCCAGCGGGTCGGTGACGGCGAGCGGCCGGCCCTGGGTGTCGTACGCGGTCCGGGTCGGATACCTCGCCCCGCCGCCGTTGTCCGCGACCGCCAGGCAGACCCGGCCGGCCGAGTCGCGGTGGCTGACCGCGGGCGTGGCGGCGTGGGCGGCGGCCTTCTGCGCCGCGTCCTGCCGCGGCGGCCCGGTCCTGGGCCGTCGCGCCGTAGGTGCCGGTGATGCGGAGCTCGTACCAGGACGTGAACGGCCCGGTGCCCAGCAGCCGCTGGAAGTAGTTCCCCACGTCGGCGTCGGTGCGCGGATCGGCCACCAGCACGGTGTCGTTGCCGTCCCACTGCTGCCCGGCCCACGGGCCGAAGGCCGCCTTCGCCCAGCTGCTGTCCGGGTGCAGGGTGGCCACGACGCGGCCGGGCGGGTCGTAGAACGCGACCGTGCTGACCCCGGTCTGCGCGGCGAACTCGAAGCCGCTGGTCGCCGAGAAGAACGGCTCATACTGCCGGACCGGCCGTCCCTTGTTGTCGAAGATCGTCCAGCCGGACCCGGCCCAGCGCGGTGACACCGGCGGGCCGCCGTCGGTGACCGGGCCGGGCGCGGCCTGGGCCTTGTGCTGGACCGTCGCGGCCGAAGCCGTCGAAGTAGGCGAAGCTGGTACTGGTACTTCGTGGCCTGCGGAGCGCCGGGGTAGGGCGGCGGCGCGGCCAGGTCGGAGACGTGGGTTTCGCGGGCCAGGGTGTACGTGGCCGGCGGCGAGGGCTGCGCCTGGGTGCTGGTCCGCTGGTACGCGCCGAGGTCGTAGAGGAACCGGCTGGTCGCGTCGCCCAGGATGGCGGCCGGGCCGGCCAGCGGGTCGCTGAACTGGGCCAGCAGGGTCGCGTCGTCGAGATCGGCGGCGAAGCCGGTCAGCAGGTCCCCGGCTGCCTCGGTCGGTCTTCCCCATGCACCGCGATGGCGGTGACCTGGCCGAGGGCGTCGAAGGCGGCCGACACCCGGTTGCCGTTGGGGTCGGTGACCGTGGCGGGCTGCAGGACGCGGTAGTCGTTGGCTGGCGGTCGTGGTGTTGCCGACCGGATCGGTCACCGTGACCGGCAGCAGGGCGTTCCCGTCGTAGCCGGCGCGGGTGATCGCACCGAACGGGTCGACGGCCCGGCGGGGCAGGAAGAACCCGGCCTGGGCGGTGGCCAGTTCCTGGGCGGGCGTGTCGCTGTCCCCGGGTGAGTAGAAGACCTGCCCGGACGGCATCCACCAGCCCGTCTCCCCGGGCAGCTGGACGTAGCCGCCTTCGGCGAGGGTCGCGGCCGTCACCAGGGTCCCGAAGATGGCCGCCAGGAGGCCGGGCGTCAGCGCGGCCGTGTACGACTGGCCGGGCAGCGCCAGGGGCTGCACCTGGCCGGGCGGCAGCAGCGAGGTGAGGTCGTCGCTGCGGTACAGGACCCGGTGACTGGCGACGAACCGCCTGGTCGGCGTGGTGGCCGGGGAGCCGGTCCCGTCCACGTCGGAGCCGGGGATCGCCTCGTACGGGACGTCGTGCGCCCCGGTCCACACGGTCGGCCAGACGCCGCCGGTCCCGTCTATCTCGTCGAACGGTGAACAGGCTGGTGATCCCGGTCCCCTTGACCGACGGGGTGACGCCGGTGATCTCGGCGTCGTCGGCGGCCGAGGGCAACGGGGCCCGGTACGCGTCCGGCCAGGTGGCCAGGTCGTCGATCGCGTTGGTGTACCGCTGCTGGGTTCCCCGGATGTGCAGCCGGGCCTGGTCGTAGGCGAGCACTGATTGGAGCCGTTAGGGAAAGTGAGGGTTCGGGAGGCGGATAGCCGGCCCGGCGGGGATAACCGATGGAGACGCGGCGCTCGATGTTGCCGTAGTCGTCGGCCTGGAGGGTGATCTCGTGGCTGACCCGCGGGTCGGTCCCGGTGCGCTCGTAGTCGAACGACAGCGCCTCCCGCGGATGGACGAAGAACACCGCGTGCCGGTTGCCGCCCATGGTTCTGCAGGCACCGGATGGTGAAGTTCTGCTCGGTGACGGTGTAGGGGTTGGCGGCGGCCGGTGAGCCGTCCTCGGCGTAGACCTCGACCCGCAGGGCGTTTCCTTTGAGCGCGCGGTAGGCCTCCTGGGTCTCGTAGGCGTCCAGGCCGTCCGGGAGGACCGTGTCCGGCAGCCGCATCGCGGCGGCGTCGGCCTCCCGGCCCGGGGCCCGCAGGTCCGGCTCGGTCCAGTACTCGCTCAGGTACTGCTGGGTGACGGCCTGGGCGTCGGTGAACGCGCCGGTGTGGAACCAGGTGCGGGTGAGCACCGGCGGCGACCAGGACTGCTGGTCCCAGTTGGCGAACTCGCCGTCGCCGTCGGCGGACGCACCATCGGCGAAGCCGGTGTCGGGGAAGTCGGTGTCGGTGCGGAACTCCTCGGTGTCGCGCTGCTCGACCAGGCCGAAACCGCGGAACTCACGCTCGTAACCGTCGAAGTACCCGTGATGGTAGGCGTAGCGCGTGACCAGCCGGTTCCGGCCGATCCAGTCGATCGTCTCGGTGCGCTCCACCACCTGGACGGGAAACGGCAGCGGGTCACCCAGGGGTGGCCCGCGGTCTCGTCGGCGACGTAGAAGCGGGTCGACGGCGCGTAGCTGACCCGGGTCTCCGCGCCGAGGTTGTTGCGGGCGCCGGTCATCAGGTGCGGTTTCTGGCCGCCCATGAGGTTGACGTACAGCAGCGGCGCCGCGGTCTCGCCGGGCAGCGGCGAGGACCAGACCAGGCAGGCCGTTCCCGTGCCCAGCAGGTCGATGGCCTGGACGGTGGCGAGCCGGTCCGCGGCGGGGAACACCGCGATGCGCGTCGGCGCGGACCAGGAGTTCCCCGACTGGTTGAACCAGGTGGTCACGCCGTCCTCGCCGACGTAGAGCAGGTCGGCCGTTCCTGAGCCGTCGATGTCGGCCAGCCTGATCCGGCCCGGATCGAACCGCTCCTCGTTGTCGAAGCGCGGGGCGAGGTCCATGGTCACCTTGGCGCCGAACCGGCCGTAGCCCTGGTTGGGCCAGTAGCACGCCTCGCCGTTGCGGATCCGGACGATGTCGCTGAGGCCGTCCCCCGACATGTCGGCGGTGAAGATGGTCTGGGTGCCGTCGGAGAGCACCACGCTGGGGCCTTTTTCCTCGTCCCAGCCCGGCCTTACCTGCTGGGCGGTGCCGAACCCCGCGTCGCCGCCCAGCGAGGCGTAGACGGTGAAGAGGCCGTCCTCGGTCAGCAGGATGTCGGCCAGCCCGTCGCCGGTGACGTCGATGAAGGTGAGGTTCGGATCGGACCAGTCGAGGGCCGGGAGCGCCGCGAACCGCTGCAGCGGCTCGAAGGTCGCGTCCTCGGTCCGCTCGAAGAATCCCGGGTCCGGGCCGGCCAGGTTGACCACGTCCAGGTGCCCGCTGCCGGACAGGTCGAGCAGCCGGACTCCGGTGAGCCCGGCGCTGGACGGCAGGTGGGCGACGGTCTCCAGCGGGCCGAAGCTGGCCCGGGCGGCGACCGTTCCGTCGGGCTGCGCGACCAGGTTGGCGGCGCTGAGGTTGCGCTTGTAGTACCAGGCGCCGTCGGCGGGGCTCAGGATCCCGGACAGGCCCTCGCCGTCAAGATCGGCCCACTGGTAGCTGCTGCCGTTCAGCCCTTCCGGGAGATTGGCCTGGCTGCCGGGGTCCATGGTCAGGACGGCCGGCTGGATTTGCGGCTGGCTGTACTGGAACTCGAGTGGCGGCATCGACCGGCTAGTGAACCCCTCGCCGGCTGGCCGGTAGCCGGTCTGGGTTACCGAGGTGAGGAAGGTGTAGATCGGGTTGCGGGGATCGGCGGGGGCCTGCTGGTCGGAGTAGGCCAGGTCGAGGGACCGGACGAGGCAGTCCGGGCCGGCGGTCGGCTCCGCCGGGAAGTTGTTGAAGAACAGGAACCGCTGGACCCGCCGGTAGGTGCGGGTCTCGAATCCGGCCCGATGGGTGGAGAACGGGTCGGGTCGCAGCGGCCAGGGCTGGTCGGGTTGCGGGGCCGGGGGCATCGCGGCGTGGTCGCCGTAGTCGAGGACCACGGAGAACATCCAGTCCGTGGGGAGCGCCGTCTCCTGCGGCGCGGTCCAGTCGGGGACGTAGGGCTGGAGGTTCCCGTACTGGACGGTCTTGAGGTAGGTCTGCGCGGCGCGGCCCGCGGGGGTGCGGTTGGCTTCGTGCGCCGCGGTCAGGTCGATCCCGGCGCCGTCTTCGGCGGTGTAGCTGTAGATCGCCGCGTTGCCGTGGTCGTCCCAGGTCCGGCAGATCCGCCAGGAGAAGATCTGCGTGGGGTCGGCGGGGTTGGCGATCGTGCTCGCTGGGTCGGCGCCGTAGAGCGTGGTGACGTTGTCGCGCGTGATCGTGCGCCAGTGGCTGAGGCCGGTGCCGACGGCGGTCCAGCGCTCGATGCGGGAGAAGAGGCCTTCGATACGCGGGCGGTACAGGGCGATCTGGAACGGCTGGCCGTACACCGTCCGGGTTATCGTCTTCCGGCCGCCCGCCGGTGTCCAGGACGGGCACCAGGTCTTCCGCGCCGGCCAGGATAAAGACGTCTGACTCGTCGCCGTCACAGTAGAGCGGGAGCCCTTTGTCGGTCTTGCGGGTGATCGCCGGTGTGCCCAGGCTCCAGCCGAACCCTAATGGGCCGTTGCCGGAGCCGGAGTCGTAGGCGAGTTGCAGGCCGGGTGTGAAGCCGGACCGTCCGGGGCTCATGGGGAGCGGGACCGTCATCGAGGCGGTGCCGGTGGCCGGGCTGACTGAGAACTTCTCGCCTAGGTCCCTGATGGCGCCGCCGCCCTTGGGGGCGGAGACGGTGGGCAGGAGGTCGGCGGCCCGGGCGGGGTGGTCGGTCCGGGCCGGGTCGTCGGCCCGGGCGGAGCCGACGGGGGCGGCGTTTTCTGGGAAGCCTGCTGGCGGGCTGGCCGGGTCTGCGGAGCCGCCGACGGGTGTTCCCGGGCGGCCGGCGGATGTTCCGGGGCCGCCGAAGGGTGTTGCGGGGCGGCCGGAGGTGGCCGGGGACTGGCCCATCGTGCTCACAGGCAGATCCGGGCCTGAAAGGCGAGGTTTCCCGGCGCTACTTCTTTGAGCCCTGGGGGGATCGATCCGGGCAACGCCGCCGTGGTCCGGACCGGCACCACCGTACGGAACGCGCGCGGCCATCTGACGGGCAAACCGGCAAAACGGCTGACCTGCGCAGCCTCCTCACAGCTCCCAGGCCAACAGACATCGACCTCGCCCCCTTGGGGGCTAGCGTCGAGTGACGGCATTGATCTTGTCAAGCCCTTACCTAAGCGTGGGCTGTATTTGGGGAAACGGCCCAGGCGCGAGCGGGCCCGGCCATGTCCGGCCGCCTGAGGCCGCCACGTGGCCGTCGAACACGGACTCGGCACGTGTCACCGTGTGTACAGAGACATGTTCTATGGGTAACTTAGGCCAGAAGATCATTCATTAGGGGGATGTAATGAATCTTCGTAATCCGGCCGCAGCTATGGTCGCTGCCCTGGCCCTGGCTGGTGGCCTGACCACAACGACGGCCGCAGCGGTGGCCGTGCCAGCCTCAACGCCCAAGGTGATCCAGAACTGCGGGAAGTTCCGCGCCTGTGCCAGTCACCGGCCGCGGTCATTCCAGCTCTACCGGCACACCCGGATCACCGACATCAAGTGGCGCCGCTACACCGCGACCCGGGCCGTCGGCCTGGGCTGGTTCGGCCACGCCAAGCACGTGTGCAACAACCACGTGCCCGCGGTCAAGGACACCTGCGTCCTGCTCGTCTTCTCTTCGCCGGTGACCCGTGAACATGTCCGGTACTACAACCGGCTGCACTCCGGCCCGCGACGATGTTCAGCAACTGGCGCTGGTCGTGGCACACGGCCACCTGGAAGTACATCGGCCAATGACGGATCTCTATCGGGTGGGAAGCGAACAGAGACCCGCGCGCGCCCATCGTGGTTAGGACGATAGCGGTGCGGCGAGCAAACCAGGCGAAGAGCGTTCGTAAGCACGGGCGAAGTGGCAGCCTGGGGCGGGGAGTCAGAATGCATGGCGGCCCGGACCGGGTTGCCGGTCCGGGTGTGGCGGACTGAGCAGGGGACTTCCTCGACCACCGCAGGCCGACGTGCCAGGCGCTCGCAGACGGGCATCGGTTAGCAAGGACCAGGATCAGCTCAGGCCGGCTTGGCCGGACTGAACCGGGCAGCGCCGCGTCCGGGGCACTCCTGAGTTGCAGGCCAACACCCGACGATGACCCACGGATAACCACATACTGCCCTTCGGCTTTGGTCCCGAGTACGGGCTTAAGTCAGATGCGTCCGTAAGGTCGAAAACCGGCGGACCCGGGGCGAGCGGCGAGCCAGGCCCCGGAGCACGGGCCAGGAAATGCGGCCTGCGAGATGCTCCCGTAGCGGTCGTAGATGGCAGCGTTCACCTCCATCGCGATGACGATGGCCCGGCCGAGGATGAAAAACCAGCCGAGTGTCACCACTGTCGTGCCGAAGGCTCCGTAGAGCTGGCTGGCGTGATCGAGGCGATCGGGGAGGTAAAGCTCGCTCACGGCGTGCATCACGGTGATGGTGAGCGCGACGAGCAGGCAGCCCGGCAACAACGCACCGGGGTCCTTGGTAGCCCGGGGAGGAGCATCGAGATGCCCAGCCAGGCGATCGCGTAGATCAGGAGCGCGGGAAGAAAAGAGACGCTCGCGGGACCAATGCCGAAGGACTCCTTGATCTTGCCGATGAGAATGGCGATCACGCCTATGGTGCAGGCCAGGCCCGCAATAGCGCCCACCGCGCGGAGCCGGGCGTGGCTGCCTGGCGGCAGCCCCCAGGCGGCCGCGCTTGCCGCATACAGCACCCGGCTCAGAGACCGCCCGGCGACCAAGACGCCCCACAGGCCGAGCAGCACCGCGAACCACCGGGTGAGCCCGGGCTGGTGAAATGCCATGGTGACTTGCTTGGCCAGGCCGCCGGTGATCCCGGCCGCCCGGTTCGCGGAACGCGCATCGGCAACGTCGGAGGTGAAGCCGATCACTCCGATCGTGAGGAGCAGCAAGGGCAGGAAGAACAGGAACAGCCGAAACGCGAGCGCGCTGCTCATCACCGATCCGGCCGCCCGCCGGTCCCTCCGGAAGGTGCCGACGACGACATCGACAACGGGGATGCCCTGGTACCTGGCCAGCCACCGCTGGGCCCTGGTCACCCCACCCCGGGTCGCCGCGGCAAATCTCGTGAGGCCCGTGTCGTCAGCGGCACCCTCGGCCGCATTGTCGCTAGCGTCGCCAGACGCTGCGCCGCGATGCGGCCGATCGCGGCTGGCTGACTTTCGGCGGCGCACGGTCATGGACTCACCTAAGCACCCTGACGGAAATCAGGGCTTAACCCGCCTGAACGCAACCGTGCGGACATTTGCCTGGATCAGGTGCGCCTGGGGCGCGCGCACCCGGTCCGCAAGGTCACCCCTGTTCGCCTGGGCCTGCGTACTGAGTCTGAGATCCGCGAGGAGCTGGTCCCCCACGGTCTCCTCATAAACAGCCCGGCCCTCGGCGCGCATGGCCTCACGCAACCCGGGATCCCAGGGCGTGTCCACCGGATCCCCACCCAGGCGGACCCCCGAGCGCACCGTTGAGAGGTAGTCACAGGCGCCCATCTGCCAGGCCCGCCCGCCATAACGGGCGATCACGTCGGCCGCGATAGCCACACCGGGCCAGTCGAAGTCGGCCGTGGTACCAAGAATCAGCCCCGGCACCGACCACCAGACCCATCAGCCGGTGAAAGGCCGTTCATGGCCGTCCCTCGGTGCAGACCAGCGGCGGGCAGGCGGCACCCAGTTGCGCGCACGCCCGCCGCAGCACCGCCGGGTTCTCGCACACGAACACCCGCGGGCAGGCCACCTGGATCGGATGGGCTGTCAATTGGTGCAACGTGACCTGGACGGGTGCCGTACCCGCGCCGCGCCGGTTAGCCAACTCGCCCGCCCGTCCCCCTCCGCAGGCAGGTTCGAGCACCGGCAGCTGTCGAAGCGGGCCAGCCGGGCCAGCAGGTGGGCCAGGGGGCGAGGGATTGAACCAGCCAGGGCTGGCGCCGCACCCTGAGCGGACCCGCAAACCCCTGAGAGGACGCCGTAAGCTTCCAGCATAAGTTTCTGCCATAAGTTTATTGTGTAAGCCGCCGGAGCGCGGGTAGTGGAAGCCAGCCGGCACAAGGGGGGCAAGCACGGGCCACCGGCTCGGAGCCGGTGGCCCGTGCATCCTCAGGCGCGGTAAGGCCGCCCGCCTGGTGCGCGGACAAGCAGCGCTAGGTCCCGGTGCCCTGCAGTGAGCAGCACTGCCCGCCCGCCGCCGCGGCCCAGCTCGTGGCGGTGGCCCGAAATTCACTCAACCCCGAGGAGATGGCCCGGATGACCGAGAACTACCCGACCGGAACCACACCGCCGCCAGCCGGCGAATGGCCGGAGACGGAGCCAGGACACGACTCAGCTGGTCAAGGATCAGGCATCTGACCTGGCTAACAGCGGTGTTCAGGCAGGAAAGCATGTGGGCGACGTTGCCCGGGAGCAGGCCTCGGGTGTCGCGGCCGAGGCCGGGCGCCAGGGCAGGAACCTGCTCGAGCAGGCTCAAGGCCAGCTGCATGAGCAAGCCGCCGAGGGGCAGCAGCGGATAGCGAAGAAGCTGCTTTCGCTCAGCGACGAACTCCGCTCCATGGCCGAGAACTCCAACCAGGGCGTGGCGGTCGACCTGGCCCAGCAGGCAGCATCACGGGTCCGTGATGCCGGGCACTGGCTGGAGAAGCGCGAACCCGGGCAGGTGGTGAATGAGGTGCAGTCCTTCGCACGTCGCAGGCCGGCAGTGTTCCTGGTGCTTGCGGCAGGAGCGGGCCTGGTGGCCGGGCGCCTTACCCGGGGGCTGAAAGACGCGACGTGCCGACGATTCCACGGAAACGGCAGAACCTGCGACCGCGCCGGGGCTTGGCCCGCAGCCGGCCCGGCCCGGCTGACGTGGCTGGCTATCCGTCGTACGGCGAGGGCGTCCCGGTGGTCACTGACGACCGGGCCGCCTATCGGAACACGCTGTGACCCGCCCGGTCGAGCCGACCGTGCCGCCGCCTGACTCGCGGGCGTCTGTCGGCGAGCTGTTCTCAGAGGTTGCGGAGGATCTCAGCACGCTCCTGCGCCAGGAGGTGGAGCTGGCCAAGGCCGAGCTCCGCCAGTCAGCCAGCCGGGCCGGAAAGGGCGCCGGGCTGCTGGCCGGGGCTGGGATCAGCGGCCACATGGTCCTGCTGTTCGCGTCGGTCGCCGCGTGGTGGGGCATCGGCGACGCCACTGGCCGCGGCTGGGCAGCGCTGATCGTCGCGGCCATCTGGCTGATCGTCGCCGCGGTCCTCGGGCTGACCGGGCGCCGCGAGATCAGCGCCGTCCCGGGTGTCCCGCAGACCGCGGAGACAGTCAAGCAGATCCCCAACGCAGTACGAGGAAACGAGGGCACGTCATGACCAGCAATCCAGACCAGATCCGCGAGCAGATCGAGGAAACCCGCACCAACCTGAGCGAGGACGTCAACACCCTGGCCGACACGGTCAACCCGGCGCAGGCGGCAAAGCGCAAGGCAGCCAGCGCCCGTTCCGCGGTCCGGGGAGTAAAGGACAAGGTCATGGGCACCGCGTCAGAGTCCGTCTCCAGCACCCGCTCCGCCGCGGGGCAGCAGCGGTCGGCGGTCCGGGAGAAAATGTCAGCCGCCCAGGACAAGGTGTCAGCGGCCCCGGCCCAGCTGCGCCGCCAGACGGCGGGTAACCCGCTGGCGGTCGGCCTGATCGCAGTCGGGGTCGGCTGGCTCGTGGGCTCGCTTCTGCCGGCCAGCCCGGCCGAGGAGCGTGCGGCGGTGAAGGTCAAAGAGGCCGCCGCGCCGGCCGTGACCAGCGCCGCCAAAGATGCCGCGGCCAACCTCCAGGACTCCGCACAGCAGGCAGCCGAGTCGGTCAAGGCCGCAGCGACCGACGCGGCAGCGACCGTCAAGGACGAGACCGCCAGCTCGGCGCACGACGTCCAGGACCAGGCCCAGGCAGCTCGCGGCACCGTGACCGGCAGCCACCAGTAACAGCGGCTGCCGCGCCGCTTGGCCAAGGCTGGCCGGTCACCGCCCTGGGTGTCCGGCCAGCGGCGTACCCGAAATCCCGGCCATGCCGCGGGGCACCTGAAACCAGCCGCGCGACGACTAGTTAGGAGGGTCATCGCCGATGGCCAGATCACGAAGTGCGGGCAGCGATGCCCGCGAGGATGCACCAAATGACCCGACGGACCTGAGCGGCGGCTCCTGGCGTGACGCGGCCAAGCGAACGCTGCGGGAGTACAAGGACGACGACCTGCAAGACCGGGCGGCGGCGCTGACCTATTTCGGCATCCAGTCGATCTTCCCGGGCCTGCTCGTCCTGGTCTCCCTGCTCGGCCTGGTCGGCCACTCCGTCACCCAGTCGCTCATCACCAACGTCGGCAAGGTAGCGCCTGCCTCCGTTCGCACCATCATCAGCGACAACGTCACCCGCCTGCAGGCGAACCACACCGCCTCCGGGATCGTCGGTATCGTGGCGCTCGCGCTCGCCCTGTGGTCGGCGTCGAACTATGTCGCGGCCTTCATGCGTGCTTCCAACGCCATCTATGACGTTCCCGAGGGCCGCCCAATCTGGAAGACGGCACCGATCCGGCTGGGTGTCACCATCGTCACGATGGTCTTGCTGGTGGCGGCGGCCGTCATCGTGCTGGTAACCGGGGGACTGGCGCAGAAGGCCGGGAACGCGCTGGGCGTCGGCTCGGTAGCCGTCACGGTGTGGGACATCGCCAAGTGGCCGGTCCTGCTGGTCATCATCGGGCTGATCCTGGCCATCTTGTTCTGGGCGAGCCCGAACGCCAAGCACGGCTTCCAGTGGGTCAGCCCGGGTGGCTTCATCGCTGTCATCCTGTGGCTCATCGCCTCCGCATTGTTTGCCCTCTACGTCGCCAACTTCAGCCACTACAACAAGATCTACGGCAGCCTGGCCGGCGTCATCGTCTTCCTGATCTGGATGTGGATCTCCAACGTAGCCATCCTGTTCGGCGCCGAATTCAACGCCGAACTCGAACGCGGCCGCGCCGTCGCGGGCGGGCATCCAATCGAGGAGGAGCCCTTTTCAGAACTGCGTGACGACCGGAAGCTGCGGAAGAAGGAGAAAGGCAGCCGCTCGGCCAGGCGGCGCGGTAGGCAGGCGGCGCGGTAGGCAGGCGGCCAGCCCGGACGCCGCGCAGCACCACCACGGCTGTGGCCAGTACGATGCCTGCCCTTACCCATGCCGCTGCTGCATTCTGCGTAAAACGTGGCAATTGCGGGATTCTCGTTGGCGTATGCGCCTGTGGTCGCCGTGCGGGCCGAGCCAGGCGCGCTACAGGGACGGGCGGATTTATAAAGCCGGCAGACCTTAAGATGATCAGCAGGCGAGCAGCCGGCAGGTGGTCCCGATCGCGCTGGCCGCTGAGCACAGCTGTCGTCTTGAGGTGAGGTTTCGGTGACAAAAGCGCAGACCAGGCCCGGCCGCCGGAGCCGGCCCGGCCGGGGCCTGTCGCTGGACCGGATCGTCACGGCCACGCTGGAACTGGTGGACGAGCAGGGCATCGGGGCCGCGACCATGCGCGCGGTGGCGTCCCGGCTGGGAGTCCGCTCGATGTCGCTGTACCGGTACGTGGAGGACCGCGACGAACTGCTTGACGCGGTCGTGGACCGCATCGTGAACGAACTCGGAGACGATCCAGAGGTCCAACTGCGCCCGGCAGAAGGCTGGCGCCCGTACCTGACCGGGATGGCGCATGGGGTACGCCGCTACGCCCGGGCGCACCCGCACGCTTTCCCGCTGGTCGCCACCCGCCCACCGGGGGCTCCCTGGGTTAATCCGCCGCTCCGGTCGCTGCGCTGGGTCGAGTCGATGCTGAGCGGCCTGGCCGACGAGGGGTTCACCGACGAGCAGGTGCTGTTCACCTACCGCACGTTCAACAGTTTCCTGCTGGGCTACCTGCTGCTGGAGACCAGCGCCATGGCGCTGCGGGACCCCAAACCCGGCGACGGGTCCTTCACCAGCGCCGACACTAGCCCGGACGGGGACAGCGGGACGGCTGGGCAGGCCGCCGCCAACCCGGTCCCCGGCGGACTGAGCCCAGCCCGCTCGCCTGAGCAGCGGGAAGCAGTCGAGGACGCTGACAGCCCGCGCGAGCTGATCGACCCGGCGGATGAGATCGACCGCCGGCGCTTTCCGACGGTGTACCGCCTGGCGGCAGGGCTCGCCGAGGACCGCTGGGAACGAGAGTTCGGGACCGGCCTGGAGGACATGCTCGACCGCATTGCGGCCTTCGTGGCCGGAAGCCCTGATTCCAGCCACGGTTGACACGCAAGCAGGGCTGGCCCGCCGGCGCCGATTCCCGCGGCACGGTTACTGACGCGGCAGCGTGTGGCTTGGAGTGCTCACTGAGCGAGTTGCTGGTCGGTCTGGCTCAGCGAGCGCGAGCCGTCCGGCCCTCGATCAAGTCCCGGGCTCGCCTGGCTTCGGCATGCTCGAACGCCGGCCTCATCATGTCCAGGTCGTGTTGCTGCAGTCCGTGGGAAACAGCAACTTCGCGCCAGCGTGCGACTGCCCGCGTGACTTGAGCAAGAGTTTCAAGTGCAGCGCCGGCATCCAGGCGGAATTCTGGAGCCACGCTCATCAGCGTATCTATGCTCGCGCGCGTGCTGTCGTAGTCGATCCGGGTGCTCAGGTTCTTCGGGCCCGGGCCTGGGTTGGGGTTGAGGTCAAACGCCGGTGAAAGCATCCAGGATTCACCCCGGTCATGAAGGAATCCATGATTGCGGAGATGATCGTCCGTATTAGAGATCAAGATCGTAAAGGCTATCCGCCGCCACAGCTGGCGCAGTTCCGCCGTTGCGGCCGGGGACCGTTCCTCTATCACCTCGGCGATCTCGAGGTAGCTGCGCTGATCACCATCGCTGGCTTCGAGCATCGTCATCGCGCTGGCGTATCCAACCCGGGTCCTCCCCCGCGACGGTCGAACCGGTCCACGACCAGCACATGCCGGTCTCCTACCCGTAGGAGCTGGAATCCGGAACGGCTATCTCCGCGTCCCGCGCCAGATCAAGAGCAACTTTCTCCCAGGCCATCACGTTCCAGGTGTCCGAGCTTTCGCTGGGAAACTTAGCGATGGCGATACGCCCATCGCTATCCAGGACATGCGCCTTCGGACGAGCACCACCCAGGGAACTGCCGGCTGGAGTAGCCGTTGAGCTCCTCGTAATCGGCGGCATCCCGCTCGGCCCGGGCAGCGATATCAAGCAACGCAGGAAGGTCGGTCAGAACTGGGATGCCCGAGGCTTCAGCCGCAAGGAAAGACTCCTGGCCGCCGTAGCGAAACCGCAGAGCCCCTTCACGTAGGTCATCCCGGACTCCGAGTAGCAAGTCGATCTCGCTCATCGAGCGCGGGGCCGTGGCCGCGGCCTGGGCCCGCGCCCGTTCGGCGCGCTGGATCAGCGTCCGGCCCCAGCGGTCAGGCAAACTGTCGGCGAAGCCGCCGAACAACGCACGGCCCACCGGCGTCTGCAGCGTGCCGGTGACCAGGGGCAGCGCCGGGTCCAGCTGGTAGCCGCGGGGGTTGGCCAGGTATTGATCGTCATAGATAAAACTGGCCGACTCCGAGCCCCGGCGAAGGTGCGGGTACATCCGCCCGGCGAGGATGTTCCTCTCGCCGTCCGCAACAAAGACCTCGATGTCGTTGGTCACGGTCTTGATCCTGGTCTGGGTGGCCGGACACGTTCGAGGCAATGCCTCCTCCGACCGCAGACGGCCCACGTCAGTCTGGTACGGGTTGACTGCCTCCACCAGCTGGTCAAGCACTCCGAGAGCCCGGGCCACCCTCAGCAAGTTCTCCATGGTGGCACCTTCACCGTTCTCCAGCCGCATGACGGTGTAACGGGATATTCCAGCGCGGTCCGCCACCTGGGCTGCCGTCAGCCGCCGCAAGCGCCGCCACGTAGCAAGATCCTCACCTATGCGCCGTTGACCGTTAGCGACGGCGATCGGCGTCCGCGACGCAGCCATAGAAGTAAAGTTCCTCTACGCTACCTTGACCAGTACAGCGT